>NZ_APHW01000025.1 GCF_002741985.1 Vibrio rotiferianus CAIM 577 = LMG 21460 | reverse complement strand
AAACCGCTTGTTGCGCTGGTAAACGTCGTCGCCTAATACTTGCTTTAGATGTATCAAGCAAAGCTTGCTCTATCCATTCAAGTTGAATGGCATTAACTACAGACTCGTAGTTTTTACCATCCTCTATTGTTTCATGAGCCAAAACCAACTCTTGAGCAAACATAAAAAATCCCCACTAACGTTGTTAGTGGGGATTATCATACGATCCCAAGATCATTCAAGTCTCTAAACCGATCAGCATTAAGGCAATGGCCTCGCTTTTTTTATATCCCAATGTTCTAAAGTTCTAGCAGAGTGTTACTGCCAGCAAGGAGCAGACGTTTAAGTTCGCTACCTGCAAAGCCAAAGGTTAACTCGGGTAAACCTGGTGTATAGAGTAGCTCTTCATGTTGATAGAGTGCCGTATCGACAATGATGATGACGTGCTCCGGCAACCCTATCGGACACACCGCACCGGGTACACAACCTAGCTGCTCAATCATTTCATCGTCACTACAAATCGAAGGCCGCTTACCAGTTATGGCTTTGATTTGTTTGGAGTCTAATCGAGAGTCTTTGTCGGTCAGGTAGACTGCATAACCTTGCCCTTTTAGCTTGAGAAAAAGACTCTTAGTATGAGTGCCGGTCCAACCAAGTTGTGCGGCTACTTTGACGTCGGTTTCGAAGTCGAGAATGGCTTCGTGTTGCCATTCTCGAAAGGGGATAGAGAGCGCGTTGAATCGCTCTCGGTTGAGTTGATAGATTTTTTGCAGTGACTCCATGTCGTGTTTCTTTCCTATTTGTCTTTACCAGTATTTGGTGACTAACTCATTCGCAAGTACAAAAGCGATAGTAAACATCATAGTAGCAACGGCTATATCGATGCCTTTCTTAACTTTTGGTTTTGAGAGTGTTGGACCTAGTTTCGCTGCTCCTAATGATAAGGTGTAGAACCATACAAACGATGCCATGATAGTGCCTATTGCAAAAGCGATGCGATCGTTGCCTTCGAACTGACCACCGATCGAACCTAAGATCACCACAGTATCCAAGTAGAGGTGTGGGTTTAAAACGGTAACCGCCAGTGCGCCAAGAATCACGGTACGGCGACCGCGTGCAACCACTTCACCTTTCGACTCCGAAGCGTCAGCAGGTTTGAATGCACTCTTTAATGACAATAAGCCGTAAACGCTCAAGAAAGCAATGCCACCTAATGTCACCGATGTCAGCAGGATTTCATTTTGTGACAGAATCGCGCCGCCACCGAAAATGCCGAGCGAAATGAAGAGCATATCTAGGATGCTACAGATGGTGGCGGTCGTCAGGTGATGTTGGCGCTTAATACCTTGGTTAAGGACATATGCATTCTGCGCACCGATTGGAATGATCATCGTCGCACCTAAACCGAATCCTTGTAATAACACCCAAAAGCTCACAACACACCTCAAAAATTAGTTATAAAACAACAGAGGAAGGGAAGATAAAGCTTTTATTGAAATAAGTATAATTAATGATTTTAATATATTATTAGCTTTGCTTATCTCGTGGTTTTGGCGTTTATTAGGGAGGAAAACACGTGCGAGGATTGGACTATAAGTGGATAGAAGCTTTAGATGCGGTGGTACATCAGGGGAGTTTTGACCGAGCAGCGGAGCACCTTTTCGTTTCACAATCAGCCATTTCCCAGCGTATCAAGCAACTCGAAAAATATCTTGCTCAGCCGGTTCTTGTTCGCGAGCAACCCCCAAAGCCGACGCCTATTGGTAAGAAGCTGCTTGGACTTTATCGTCGTGTTAGGCTTCTTGAGCATGAAATTCTTCCTGAGCTGAAAAACGACACGTCGACACGTCCTGTCCAATTATCTCTTGCTACCAATGCAGATAGTCTTGCTACTTGGTTATTACCAGCATTACAGGATGTGATGAAACATCGCCAAGTGGAGTTGAAGCTAACTATCTATGGTGAATCGCGATCGATTGAAAAACTTAGAAGTGGTGAGGTAGCTGGGGCGATCAGTCTAGAATCTCAAGCAATACCAGGTTGCCGAGCAGATTATCTTGGACGTATCGATTATGTCTGTGTCGCCAACCCTGAGTTTTATCAACGCTATTTCTCTGAAGGTGTAAACAATCAAACCTTAGCAAAAGCACCTGCGGTGTCTTACGACCAATATGATGATTTACACAAGAAGTTTTTAACCGAACATTTCAATGTCAGGCCAGACAGCGTGATCCACCATAATATCAGTAGCTCTGAAGCTTTCCTTAAGATGGCGTTAGCGGGCGTGGCTTATTGTTTGATTCCCCGATTGCAGATCACTGACGAACTGGAGAAAGGTGAGTTGATCGATATTACGCCGGGCTTTTTGATGTCCTATCGAATTTACTGGCACCATTGGCAATTAGAGACAGGGGTTTTACAGGAAATCTCTAATGCGATTGTGTCATATGCACAGCAAAATTTGCCCCAGTAACATATTATTTACTGAGTCAGGATTGTGTTAGAAGTGATTGATGATGCTTGGATATTCGCCAGAATTACCTATGATGAAATCATATTAATATGGATGGATTTGTATAATGAAACTATCGTCTTACCTGCTCGCTTCAGCATTGAGCTTAACTAGTTTATCTGTCTTTGCGAACGCACCAGAGTTTGCTCACGTAACTACCACTGGATATGGTGAAGTGGTCGCCACCCCTGATATGGCGACTTTTTCGGTAAAAGTCGTTGATACGACAATGACGGCTGAGCAAGCAAAGCAGTCAGTAGACAAGTCGGTTGATGAGTTCTTGAAAAAGTTATCTGATGCAGGCCTTTCAAAAGACAATGTGACGAGTTCGAATCTATATTTGGCGCCGCAATATCATTACCCTAAATCAGGTAAAGCTGAGCTTGTTGGTTACCGTGCATCACGCAGTATCAATGTAAATGTCAATGATCTCGCAAACCTGAATAAGTACTTGGACATGGCGTTAGAGTCCGGTATCAACCAAGTTGATAATATTCAGTTGAAAGTGAGCAACCAGGCTGAGTATCAGCAAAAAGCACGCATGGCAGCAATTAAAGATGCGAAAGAAAAAGCGGCATCATTGGCTGTTGGGTTTGAAAAGAAACTTGGCGATGTTTGGCAGATTTCATATAACCAAATGAATGGACAGCCAATTTTAATGCGATCAATGGCGATGGATGCGAAGCAAAGTTCGAATAGCTATCAAGACTCGACTTTGGTTATTCGTGATCAGGTGGATGTGGTTTACAGACTGAAATAATACTGACCTCAGTAACGATGGCTAGAAAACAAAAGGCAGGGTAACCCTGCCTTTTGTGTATTTACTGGTCAGCAATTAGTGAAGAATACGAGCTCGAATGGTGCCTTCAATGCCCTTTAGTTTCACCAGCGCTTCTTCTGAGCGGTGAGTTTCAACATCAATAACTACATAACCGATATCTGCCGCTGTTTGTAGATACTGACCCGCGATGTTAATGCCTTCTTCTGCGAAGATGGTGTTAATTTGCGTCAAGATACCTGGGCGGTTTTTGTGGATGTGCAATAGACGTGAACATTCACGGTGCTCAGGCAATGATACTTCTGGGAAGTTCACGCTTGATAGCGTTGAGCCGTTATCAGAGTATTTCGCCAGTTTACCCGCAACTTCTATACCGATATTCTCTTGTGCTTCCTGCGTTGAGCCACCTACGTGCGGTGTTAAGATAACGTTGTCGAACTTTTGTAGTGGCGATTCAAATGCATCTTTATTCGTCTTCGGCTCTACAGGGAATACATCAATTGCAGCACCTGAAACATGGCCTGACTCTAGGCTATGGCATAGCGCTGGAATATCAACCACTGTACCGCGAGCTGCGTTGATAAAGATCGCTCCTGGCTTCATGCGAGCAAACTCCTCTTCACCCATCATATTCTTGGTTTCTGGTGTCTCAGGAACATGAAGAGAAATAACGTCACACTTGTTGAGCAATTCGCTCATTGTGTGAACCTGTGTTGCATTACCTAATGACAGCTTATTCTCGATGTCATAGTAGTAGACACGCATCCCCAAGTTTTCTGCAATGATACCTAGCTGAGTACCAATGTGACCATAACCGATGATGCCTAAACGTTTACCGCGCGCTTCGTATGAGCTGTCCGCACTCTTCTTCCAAATGCCACGGTGAGCTAAAGCATTTTTCTCTGGGATACCACGCAGAAGTAATAAAATTTGCCCAAGTACTAGTTCAGCTACGCTTCGAGTATTTGAGAAAGGTGCATTAAATACGGGGATACCACGTTTTGATGCCGCACCTAGATCAACTTGGTTAGTACCGATACAAAAACAGCCAATCGCAACCAGTTTATTTGCCGCATTGATCACTTCTTCCGATAGGTTGGTTCGGGAGCGGATACCGATAAAATGCACGTCTTTAACTGCTTCGATCAGTTCTTCTTCCGAAAGGGAGCCTTTGTGATATTCAATGTTGCTATAACCAGCTGATTGAAGAACTTCAACTGAAGAAGGGTGGAGTCCCTCTAATAAGAGGATCTTAATCTTTTCTTTTTCCAGTGAAACTTTGGCCATTTTTCTCGTCCTTAAATGGAAAGGTGGGCTAATGTGGCGCACATAAAGCAAAACTACTAAAAAGGGGATAATTAACAGTTTTGTCGGAAGACAAACGTTTCCTTGTGCGTCTTCTGTTCAATAAAGTAACAAAAAAAATTTACTTTGGGTAAGAAAATTACGGAATAAGGCATGCTTTTCTTAGAAAAAGGAAGAAAAAACGGCGCCCTAGGGCGCCGTCTGTAATGAAATAACAGAAAATTCAGATCATCTAATGATTTATTCTTCTATTTTCGCACCTTCTGGTGTTCCTGTGATAACCACATCTGCACCACGGTGAGCGAATAGACCAACCGTTACTACACCAGCAATGCCGTTGATCTTGTCTTCCATCTCTTTCGGGTTCGTGATTTGCATGTTGTGCACGTCTAGAATCACGTTGCCGTTATCAGTGATAACACCTTCACGGTATGCAGGATCACCACCGAGCTTCACCAACTCGCGAGCAACGTAAGAGCGTGCCATTGGGATAACTTCTACTGGAAGTGGGAATTGGCCAAGTACGTCAACTGCTTTTGTGCCGTCAACAATACATACGAATTTATCTGAGATAGCCGCCACGATTTTTTCACGCGTTAGTGCTGCGCCACCGCCTTTGATCATGTCACGAGCGGCATTGATTTCATCAGCACCATCAACGTAGACATCGAGTTTAGCTACATCGTTACACTCGTAAACTTCAATACCAAGTTCTTTTAGACGCTCAGTAGAAGCAACAGAGCTAGACACTGCGCCTTTAATATCGTCTTTGATGCTACCTAGGGCATCGATGAAGTGATTCACGGTAGAGCCAGTACCAACACCGACAATGCTGCCTTTTTCAACATATTTAAGTGCTGCCCAACCAGCCGCTTTTTTCATTTCATCTTGAGTCATGCCTATCTCCTGCATAGATGTTCTTTAACGTTTGCGGCGTGATTATAGCGGTAACGTGCTAGATTTCCCATTGCCAGATTTGGCTTGGTGTCACGATCTTTGGCAAAGGAATGTCCCAACTTTCAACTGGCAAGCGCTCAACATGCTGGCAATCGTGGGCGATACCGATAGGTTTTGCACCTTCGCCTGTGCTAAACCAGTGCGAAAGTGTTCGGTCGTAATAGCCGCCGCCCATTCCTAGGCGGTGCCCAACACTGTCAAAGCCTACCAAAGGCGTGCAGATTAAATCGAGTTCGCGAACTGGTTTGATATGGCGAATATCAAGTGCAGGTTCTAATATTCCGTATTTGTTGTACACCAACTGGTCATTATTTAAATACTGCAGGAAGAGTAATTGACCTTTGGAAAAAGGATGAATCACTGGCAGGTAAATCGACTTACCTTGCTGCCATAGCCATTCAATGAGAGGTTTGGTATCTAATTCACCATCAGCAGAAAGATAAATTGCGATGTGCTGTGCGCTTTGTATTTCAGACAATTGTGAGAATTGTTTAAGGAGATCAAGTCCAGCTTGGAACTGAGTATCACTGCACAGTGCGTTGCGTTTTTCGCGGATGAGTTTTCGAAAGTCTTGTCGTGATAGATCTGACATGGAGAGGATACCCCAGGGTGCCGTTGAGGATTGTGGCCCTTGAACCAGCTGGTTCAAGGCGGATCAGCAATGATAACCGTAGGCTTCTCGGTGCATGCCAAGCTTGCTCAATAGCTATCAAGTACTAACCCTTTGGTATTGCTTATCGGCTCAGGGACTTAAATCCTGCTGACGAACACCCCAGGGTAAATTTGGTAATTACTGCTGTCCTTGCTTTACTTTGCTAAGTGCATCGTCTAACGATGCAGTGAGCTCTTCCATTCGCTCAGTGATTTCTTGCTGCTGGCCATTAGCTTCATAGGATTTAGTTTGAAGTTCGTGGCTAATATTCAATGCAGCAAAAGTCAGTAGCTGAATTTCATTGCTTACCTTAGTACGTTCTTTCATCTCGTTCAATCGACGATCGAGATCTTTTGCCGCAGCAATGAGCGATTCTTCTTGTCCAGCAGGACAATTCACTCGTGTCATTTTGCCAAGAATTTCAACGTCGACCGCTTGGTTGCTCATGATGAATAAACTCTGTTATCACGCTATCTAAGGTATTGTTGTCTACAACTACCGAGGGGGAAACTATAGGAAAACCTCTATTAAGATTCAAGCATTTCCCTCGTTAGATTGTTAAATGATGAAGTGATGACACAGGAAATGGGCAAATTGGATAAATGGTGGTCAAATTTGAAATTGATTGCCGTTTCAGCGAACTATGCTTGATGGTAGGATATATCAAAACACGATTATGAAGAATGAGCCAAGATTATGAGTGAAATCACCCTCCCTGAATACCAATCCATCGCTGCTGAGCTAAGTTCCGCAAGTCTTGCAGTAACGCCGGCAGAATTACACGGTTTACTTGTTGGTATGCTAAGCGGTGGATTGGCGATCAACGACCAGACCTGGCAACCAATTTTGTTTGATTACACTAATGATGGCATGGGGTGGCCGACAACCGCACTTGCGTTAGCACAAAGTATATTCAAAGTGACTGTAGATGAACTCACTGGTACGTCAATGGAATTATCTTTGCTGCTTCCTGATGAAGTCGGTGAAGAGGGCTTGTTCGCTTTAGCGGATAGCGTATCAGATTTCGTTAATCACTTTATCTCTGGACTTGGCCTGGCTGGAATTGCCTTGAACAAAGCGTCCGATGATGTAAAAGAGGCATTGGCTGATCTAGAAGAAATCGCGAAGTTAGGCATTGATGAAGATGATGACCTAGGTGAGCAAGCTCAATTGCTAGAACAAGTGATTGAACACATAAAAGCGTGCGTACTTACTATTCATGCTGAATTCGGAGCTCGTCCAGAAAGTAATGAAAACAAACCAACGATTCATTAAACACATCGTTTCCAATCATCGAACAGCTTCTAGAGGTTAGCATGAGGCAATATGACGTTGTAATTGCTGGTGGTGCTATGGCAGGTGCTACGCTTGCATTAGCAATCGATCGTTTATCCAAAGGTGCGCTGCAAATAGCAGTAGTCGAGCCTTTTAAAGCCCTGTCGGAAGAACATCCGGGGTTTGATTCTCGCTCGATTGCCCTGTCTTACGGCACGGTCAATATTCTGCGTCACTTACAGTTGTGGTCTGCCATCGAGCCTTGTGCTACCCCAATTGAACATATTCATGTTTCTGACCGCTCTCATGCGGGAATGACCGAGATTACCAAGCAAGAAGTTGGCGTTGAAGCGCTTGGTTACGTAGTGGAACTCGCCGATGTCGGCCGTGTCTACCAAGATCTTTTAGATAAGAGTGAGGCGATCACTCTGTTTTGCCCTGATTCGGTTGCGAACATCGAGCGTGAGCAAGACAAAGCACACATTGAACTGAGCAGCGGTGAGAAGCTGGAAGCGAAGTTGCTGGTTGCTGCCGATGGCGCAGTATCACAATGTTGTCAGCAAATCGGTTTAGAGCTGTCTGAGCATGATTTCGACCAAGTGGCAGTGATTGCGAATATTGTGACGCAAGAGCCTCATCAAGGTCGCGCTTTTGAACGTTTTACCGAGAATGGTCCCGTCGCACTACTGCCGATGAGTGACAACCGTATGTCGTTAGTGTGGTGTTTGCGTCCTGAAGAGGCGCAAACCGTGGTGAACTTGTCCGATGCAGAGTTTCTTGAGCGCTTGCAGAGCGATTTTGGCTGGCGACTAGGAGCGATGCAAAAAGTTGGACAACGCGCGAGCTACCCACTTCTTCTGCGTCATCGTAAGCAAAACATTTCGCACCGCTTTGCTATTGTCGGCAATGCTGCACAAACGCTACACCCTATTGCAGGGCAAGGCTTCAACCTTGGTATTCGCGATGTGGCATCGCTAGCGGAAGAGCTCGTTAAGCAACGCCAAGATGTAGGCTGTTATCAAGGATTAATGCGATTTAGCCAACGCCGTGAAGACGATCGCAGCGAAACGATTTGGCTAACAAGCTCTCTGGTGCATATTTTCTCAAATGATTTACCTGCGATGCGAATCGGGCGTAACCTTGCCCTCGCAACGATGGATAACCTTTCTACTTTTAAGCAGCCGCTGCTACGCCATACACTTGGCTTAGTGAAACGATAAACGGCAACGAATTAGGTAACAAAAAGCAATGATGCAAAGTGTAGATATCGCCATCATCGGCGGTGGAATGGTAGGTTTAGCATTGGCTGCCGCTTTTAAGGATAGTGACGTGCGTGTAGCCGTTATCGAAGGCGCAGTACCAAACGACACCTTAAATGAACTGCCAGACGTTCGCGTATCGGCGTTAAGTCGTTCAAGTGAAACTATCCTTCGCAACCTTGGTGCATGGCAAGGCATTGAGCAGCGTCGAGCGTCACCGTACTACGCGATGGAAGTATGGGAGCAAGACAGCTTCGCCAATATCGCATTTGATGCGCAAAGCATGGCTCAGCCGGATCTCGGTCATATCGTTGAAAACCGTGTGATTCAGTTAGCGTTGTTAGAGCAAGTACAAAAGCTGGATAACGTAACGCTGTTTATGCCTGCTCGTTGTGCAACACTTGCGGTCGGTGAGCAAGAAAGCTGGCTAACGCTCGACAATGGTCAAGCTATGACAGCTAAGTTGGTCGTTGGTGCAGATGGCGCAAACTCTTGGCTACGTAACCAAATGGATATCCCTCTGACACATTGGGATTACGGTCATAGCGCACTTGTTGCGAACGTAAAAACCGCTGATCCGCACAGCAGCGTTGCGCGCCAGATCTTTACACCGCATGGTCCATTGGCGTTCCTTCCGATGTCTGACCCACACATGTGTTCGATTGTTTGGTCAACCGAACCAAATCGTGCAGAGCAACTGTTGGCGATGAACGAACAAGAGTTCAATAAAGCATTAACTAGTGAGTTTGATGTGCGTTTAGGTTTGTGTGAAGTGGTTGGCGAACGTGCGGCATTCCCACTTAAGATGCGTTACGCACGTGACTTTGTGGTTGAACGCGTGGCGTTGGTTGGCGATGCAGCGCATACCATTCACCCACTTGCAGGGCAGGGGGTAAACCTTGGTTTATTGGATGCAGCTAGCTTAGCACAAGAAGTGTTGGCGTTGTGGAAACAAGGACAAGACATTGGATCCAAACGTAACCTGCGTGGTTACGAACGCTGGCGTAAAGCTGAAGCAGCAAAAATGATAGCGGCAATGCAAGGCTTCCGTGACCTGTTCTCCGGTGAGAATCCTGCCAAGAAGCTGGTTCGTGGTATTGGTTTGAGCCTAGCAGGGCAACTGCCCGGTGCAAAAGACGAAATCATGAAACGTGCATTGGGGTTGAAAGGCAATTTGCCGGAACTAGCGCGTCAATAAACGCCTCTCTCGCTTGGCGAATAAAAGACACAAAAAAGGCTGGTTAATCCAGCCTTTCTTATTACATCGATGTTTTAAGCTAAGCGTATGCGCATCTGAGCTTCATAATCTCTTGGTTAATCTCTTTTACTGCCTGAAAGTGACGCTTCTCAGCTTTCTCTGGCAGTATCAATTTTCCGTTATCAAACTCGAACTTACCGACTCCGTAAATATAGATTCTTCCCTTAAAAAGACGACTTATGTGTTTAGCAATCATACCTGGTGTATAGCGCTTAAACAGTCTCATATTTACTCTTCCTTATCTCTTACCTAGCGTTAGTATTCTACTTTTCTGACGCAAAAATTATTGTGACAGCAATGGTATTAAGTACAGGTTAGAACGATGGCTTTAGATATTTGTGCTGTCATCGACAATTTGACAGTGTCATATCTTATTTAACGTGAGGATTACCCCAAAAAAATATGTACGCCGGAACCAACTTGTTCTCTTTTCTCCTTCAAGTGTGAGCATTAAGCAATAGCTTTGTTACAGAATTAAGAATAGAAGGAAAATGATTGTTTGCTGAAGGTTTTAAATTGGCCATTAGCGTGCACAAACTAAAAGGCTACTCACATAGCAAACGTTTCTTATTTATAGAGTTAGAGATAGAAAGCTGAGGTAAGTTCAAAAAAAAGCCCGCAATGGCGGGCGAATAGTCACAGATGCATTACACAAAAGTGGATATCTGACGTTATGAACATTGTCACTTGGTCAGCAGATTCACTTTACGTTGGCTGAGTTGTTGTTGAAAACTTAACCAACAAATTCAGCATATACGAGTTTTTCACTTGTGACTATTTATGTTTTAAAAATGACTAAAGATTCTCTGGTGTAATCGGAGAGATATGAGTGAGATCACGCAGGAGTGAGAATCCTGCGTTTGATTACATGTTAGCGGCAGATATCAGCCATGGTTGGTTGGCACAATTGGATTAGATCATCGATGGACAGCGCTAAGCCTGCCATGCGATCACCACTACTGATGGTGATTTCTGTTTCTTCGAGCAAGCTTGGGTCGAATACGATCGGCATATAGCGCTTCAATAGCAGTGGAGTGACAGTGCCAATCTTGTACCCTGTTATGGCTTCTACGTCCGCTTGATCAACACACGTCATACGACGACATTGCAGTAGGGCGCGTACTTTCTTTGGATCAACACTGCGGTCACCTGGCGCGCAGGCAAGTGCGTATTGGTTCCCCATATCGCGCAAAAGGATTGCTTTGACCATTTGAGAAGGGCGAATGCCGCGCTGTTGCGCGGCATCTTCAATGGTCATTGCAGGTCTTTGATGAGGAAGAAGGCGGAATTCGATGTTCTGGTCCGCTAAAAACTGCATCAAAGGGGTATGAATGGTATTACTCATCGTCAAGGCTGTACGGTAGCGCTGCGATTTCCCATTCACACTCTGGTTGAGCAACCAAGCGCAGACGAGTGTCATCGTCTAGGTTGTTTGGTAATACAATGAGACCCATCGCTTGGTTGTCGCTGAATTGGTAATGTGTGAGCAATGCGCCTACTGAACGCCAGTTTTCACCAACACTACGCTCCAATTCAATCGCACCTTCACCTAAGGCTTCAGCGGTTGCACCTTTAACAATGTACATTGCACGTTTGTTGGTGCCGCGGTATTTCGCACGTGCTACGGTTTCTTGACCTGTGTAGCAGCCTTTCGTAAAGCTGATACCACCGAGCACTTGTACGTTTAGTGCTTGCGGAATGTGCTCGTTTTGAGCGTCTGCTGCCACGTATGGTAGTGCAGCTTCAATATCGAAACGAGTCCAAAGCTCATTTGTGGTCAGTGTTGCTTGGCTGTTTTCAACTATAGATTGTGCTGCGTCTGCTGTAAGCGCAAGCAACCAACGGTTTGAAGCTACTTTGACAGCTGTGCCGCCTTCAATTGCAAGTACGTCGCCGGAATCAGCATTTAGTGTTGAGATGAACGCATCTGCATTCTCACCAGCAACACCCAGTACTACTTCGCTTGATTCTTCGATGGTCACCTTCGAGAATACCGCGTATTTTTTGATTTCTTTCAGTTCCACTTCAATCGCTGATTTCGGCTGAACCATTGCGTAGCCATCGTTATGGTGGAATAGGCGGAAAACACTCCATACTTTACCTTTCGCATCACAATGTGCACCCAATGTTGATTGGTCTTTCTCGAGAGAAACCACATCGCAAGTAACTTGACCGTGTAGGTAGGACTTCTTGTCGTCACCGACCATGGTGATCATGCCCAGGTTATCCAATAGCGAGATAGACAGCTTAGGTAGTGCGTCTTGTGTCGATAAGTTCAGCGGTGAAAAGCGAGTTTGCCATTCCATGATTACAATGCCTTTTGAAGATATTTTTCAGCTATGTTAATTGCAGAATCGGCATTTGTCAGCACTCAATATACCCACTCAATTTTGAGGTGTTTGACTCAGTTGAACGTTTGTTTACTAAATGCGATCAGGATTTGCAGTGACTTGGCAATATATTGTGACCCGCACACTAGTGACGTCGCACATCCCTTGTTACACTCCGCACTAAGAACTACACATCTATGAAGGAATACTGAATGTACACTGCGGAAGAAAAGGCGCGTATTAAATGGGCTTGTCGTCGTGGCATGCTTGAGCTTGACGTGGTGATTATGCCGTTTTTTGAAGAGTGCTTTGATGCTCTGAGTGAACAAGAGCAGCGTGATTTTGTCTCACTACTAGAATGTGATGATCCAGATCTATTTACGTGGGTAATGGGGCATGGTCGTAGTGAAAACCTAGGTCATGCGTCGATGGTTGATAAAATTGTCGCTCACAACCTCAGCAAAGTTCGTTAATTGCACCGTTACCTCCTCATTAAGTGCCCAAATCTTAAATCTGATGGTTTTATCTGGTTTGGTTTGGGCGACTGTCCTTTCTAATATTCCACTCTCATTATCTATTTATTTGTTATTACTGGTTCTTCAGTATCACTATCGTACTGGCTTTGTGGCAAAGCCTAGCTTAGGCCAGTGGTTTATCCATCGAAATGGCATTGTGAAATGTGAAAGGTTGACCTCTTCATTGATGAAAGTGGATCTATCGGCCAAAGCTCTTAAGGTTACGTTTGTCACTGAATGTGGTAGGCGGGTAAATGTGTGGCGAGATGGGTGTGACGACCGGCAATATCGGCAACTCTGCCTGATTCTCAGACAGTGGCAAAGGGGAGTCAAAGCTCCCGCTTAGTACTATTTGTTAGGAGTTAGGATCGTCGGGCCACTATTTTCTAACTGATTTGGATAATCCAAAGTGTAGTGCAGGCCTCGGCTCTCTTTTCGTTGCATTGCACAGCGCACCATTAACTCAGCCACTTGCAATAGGTTACGCAGTTCTAGCAAGTTGTTTGATACACGGAAATGGCTGTAGTACTCATGCGTCTCTTGTTGCAACATTTGAATTCTACGAAGTGCGCGTTCCAAGCGTTTATCAGTACGCACGATACCCATGTAATCCCACATGAAAAGTCGTAACTCATGCCAGTTGTGTTGGATAATGACTTCTTCGTCGCTGTTGGTTACTTGACTCTCATCCCAGCATGGGAGCTTAGTGGTGATCTGAACCTCGGTATGGTGTTTAAGAATATCTTTGGCTGCTGACCATGCGTACACCACACACTCTAATAGTGAATTTGAAGCCATACGGTTTGCACCATGCAAGCCCGTGTAGCTTACTTCACCAATCGCGTATAGGTTCTTTAGGTCGGTATGGCCGTTTTGATCAACCATTACGCCACCACACGTGTAGTGTGCGGCCGGAACAATTGGGATTGGTTCTTTGGTCATGTCGATGCCCAAATCCATCAATCGAGAGTAGATGGTTGGAAAGTGCTTGGTAATGAAATCAGCAGGCTTATGACTGATGTCTAGGTACATGCAATCGGCACCCAAACGCTTCATCTCAAAGTCTATAGCGCGAGCGACGACATCTCGTGGAGCAAGTTCTTTACGTTCATCGAAGTCCGGCATAAAGCGAGATCCATCTGGTCGACGTAAATATGCACCTTCTCCACGTAGAGCCTCGGTTAGCAGGAAGTTACGCGCTTCTGGGTGGTAAAGACAGGTTGGGTGGAACTGGTTGAATTCCATATTAGCTACACGACAACCTGCTCGCCATGCGATGGCAATGCCGTCCCCGGAAGATACATCTGGATTAGAGGTGTATTGGTAAACTTTTGAAGCACCGCCAGTGGCAAGTACCACAAACTTTGCTTTAACAGTTTCTACCTGTTCTTCGTTACGGTTCCAAATGTAAGCACCGATAACTTTGCTCTTGTCTCCCCCGACTTTATCTTCAGTGATCAAGTCGAGCGCGTTATGACGCTCAAAGACATGAATGTTTGGGTGATTGTGTGCGTTGTCTTGCAATGATGTTTGCATTGCCATACCAGTTGCATCGGCAGCGTGCAAAATACGGCGACGGCTGTGACCGCCTTCGCGAGTTAAGTGATAACGTGGTTCATCGTCGGAGTCATCATCTTCACGATCGAACGGCACGCCACCATCGATTAACCACTGAACGCACTCTTTGGAATTTTCGGCGATAAATTTTACAGTATCTTCATCACAGATACCGTCACCCGCGATTTGGGTGTCTTCTACATGAGATTCGATAGTATCGGATTCATCAAATACTGCTGCGATACCACCTTGAGCATAATACGTTGCGCCTTCACTTCGTGGGCCTTTGCTCAATACGATAACCTTACAGTGGTTGGCAACTCGCAATGCTAACGACAAGCCTGCGGCACCACTCCCTACCACTAACACATCACATTCGTGTTCACGGTTCATGTTCATAAAACTTTTCTGATCCCAAGCTAAGGTAAAAGGGTTACCTTGTGTATTGTTTGCACTTCATGTGCATTCCATGTTTACGACATCCGTCGCCAAAAGGCTAAAATCATTGCAAATGTTATTGGTGGCTTGAGCCACTCTTCTTTCTTTGTGTAATTACGTACGCTTTGTTTGTAATCACAGGGCGCAGACGCTCTCTAATTGGAGGTCTTGCCTTGTTTGCTTTAGCTATGCAAATGAAAAGTAATAGTTTGTCAACGCCATTGCTTTTCTGAACTTGACCCAGCACAATCTAGGGTAAAGTTCGTCCATTATACCAAGTCACACTCAGATGCATGCCTGTTAGCGCATCGTGTAAGCAGGGCTTTGGGAGCGTAATAGGATATCGACATCACGTTGTGAAATTGCCATGACGAAAAAATTGAAAAACCATGGAACTTCTCATTCACACCAGAGTCACAATAGTGCTCAAGTAAGCAGTGGTGTCAATACTACGTTTTGCATAATTAGTACCCATATCTGAGAAGAGTAGGGGCATAACAAATAGGAGTATCCGCTCGAATGAACGAGCAGCTGACCGATCAAGTATTGATTGAGCGAGTTCAGAATGGCGATAAGCAAGCATTCAACCTGCTGGTAACTAAGTACCAGAACAAGGTATGTAACCTTATTTCCAGATACGTAAGTAATCCTGGTGATGTTCCAGATGTAGCACAAGAAGCATTTATTAAAGCTTACCGAGCTATCCCGAGTTTTCGTGGAGAAAGTGCGTTCTACACATGGTTGTACCGCATTGCTGTGAATACTGCGAAAAATCACATCGTAGCTCAGGGGCGCAGACCTCCAGCAACGGATGTTGATGCTGAAGAAGCTGAATTTTATGAGACAGGTAACGCTTTAAAAGAAATTTCGAACCCTGAGAACTTAACGTTGTCCAAAGAATTGCAACGGGTAGTGTTCAGTGCAATTGAAGCTTTACCTGAAGATTTAAAGACAGCAATGACTCTACGTGAGCTAGACGGCTTAAGTTATGAGGAAATTGCTGAAGTAATGGATTGCCCGGTGGGAACGGTACGCTCTCGTATCTTCCGTGCTCGTGAAGCGGTGGAAAAGAAAATCAAACCTCTTTTACAGCGCTAGTACAAGTTAACTATGGTGAAAATAATGGCTGACAAAGAAAAACTTTCAGCTCTCATGGATGGTGAACTGGTCGATAAGGCTCTTATCAAAGAGATAGAGCAAGACCATGATAGTCTAGAGGCTTGGCAACATTATCATCTGATTGGTGATGTCATGCGAGGTGAAGCACCAGCAAAGCCTGAGTGGAATATTGCTGAAAGCGTAGCGTTAGCATTAGAAGATGAGCCAGCACATCGTGCCATCGATACGCACAGTGCCAACGTAATCTCAATTGGTGATGCACCTAGAGAGTCACAACCTGAACCACAACAAGCTAAGCGTCAGCTTCCTGCTTGGTTAACGCAGTTTGGTCAAGTTGCAGTGGCTGCCTGTGTGTCTTTAGCGGTGATACTCGGTGTTCAGCAATATGGAGGGAGCGATCCGTCACTTCCGCAAGCTGAACAATTACCAGTCTTGCAGACTATTCCATTTGCCGGTAGTGCAGAACCAGTGAGTTTAACTCGTGAATCCGTAGAGCGTTCTGTTGGTGAAGCGAATATGCAAGAGCAACGTAAACGCGTTCATGCTATGCTGCGTGACTACGAATTGCAGTTAAGAATTAACAGTGAAGCTTCTGAGCAAGGTGCTTCCCTGACTCCGGATATTGAATGAAGAAACTTCTGATCAGCGCTTGCGCTCTGTTCAGTATGATGACTCCACAAGCCTTTGCTGGTGACAAGCCAGCGGAGGCTTTATTGCATCAAATGAGCGAAGCGAGCCAAACCCTAAGCTACGAGCTCTCATACATCCTTATCAAAAAGAACAGCATCGAGCCTTTGTTGTATCGTCATGCGCCACATGGTGAAGAGCAATATGCTCACTTAGTCTATCTAAGTGGTCCTGTACGTGAAGTGATTAGACGTGGGCGAGAAGTCAGTTATGTCGAGACTGGTGCAGAACCTTTTACCATTGAATCAGGTAAAATGGTGGCTCCGATCATGCCTATGCTGAACACTGACATCGATGAGCTCAATTTGTATTATGACTATGTACAAATCGGCCGAGCGCGAGAAGCGGGAGTACCTACACAAGTACTGAGAATTGTACCGAAAGATGGCTTACGTTATTCATATGTGCTTTGGATAGATGAAAAAAGTAAATTGCCTTTGCGTGCTGATTTAGTTGATCGTGATGGTGAGATGCTTGAGCAGTACAGGGCGATTTCTTACACGGTAAATCCAAAAATTGCCGAGTTAATGAGTGGCCTACAAGATGTTCAATTGCCAGCCGTATTAACAATGCCAAAAGGCGATATAGGTACGAGTAATTGGCATGTTGGTTGGACGCCAGAAGGTTTTCAGCCTAACGAGTTGAACCGCTACCGCATGGCTGTGACAGACCAAATGGTGGAGAGCCAACTATATTCTGATGGCTTATTCAACTTCTCTGTTTATGTTGCTAAAAAAGACCAGCACTCCTTAAAGGGACAACTGGTTCGTCAAGGTCGTCGTACATTGCATAGCTTCATTAAAGGTGAACATGAGATTTCTGTTGTTGGTGATATTCCCCCTGCAACAGCGCAAAGAATTGCGCAGTCGGTTACTTTTGATGTAACAAAGAGTGAACAACCATGATGACTGCACTTGCTACCGTGACGGGTGTTCATCGTCACGGTCAGCAATATGATATCGATCTTAGCTGCGAGCAACAAACCAGTTGCAGCAGCTGTTCGTCGCAAAAAAGTTGTGGCACAGGCGTGGTGACCAAAGCAATGGGAAATAAAACATTGTCATGGCATTTGCGCACTCGAAAGTCCGTTAAAGTTGGTCAGGTTGTGGAAATAGGTTTTCCTGAATCAAGCCTTATCAAATCAGCCATGGCAGTCTACCTCCTCCCTCTTTTTGGTTTGATTATTGGCGCTATTATCGGCCACTTCCTGTTAGCGCCTCTTACCTCTGGTGGTGAGGGAATCGTCATTCTATCTTCAGTGCTATTTGCTGCTGGTGGTATGTGGCTTGCAAAACGCGTGTCACGTCCACTGGAAGACGAGTCAAAACGGCAAGTTACTTTGATTCGAGTTCTTGGTGAGCCCATTCAATGAGTCCTACACTCTAAATAAGGTGCGCCCGTTAACGAAATTGGGTAGAATCTGCCAACTTGATTGAAATGCCGTCAAACGACAGCTTTCTTATGTCCCTATTTGTAAAGAGTTAGTCACCCATAAATCTATGAAGCACATTCGTAACTTTTCGATTATCGCCCACATCGACCATGGTAAGTCGACCCTATCTGACCGTCTAATCCAAGTTTGTGGTGGATTAAGCGATCGTGAAATGGCCGCACAGGTTCTTGATTCTATGGATCTTGAACGTGAGCGTGGTATCACCATTAAATCTCAGAGTGTGACGCTAAACTACACCGCTAAAGACGGTGAAACGTACCAGCTGAACTTCATCGATACTCCGGGACACGTTGACTTTGCGTACGAAGTATCACGTTCTCTAGCCGCTTGTGAAGGTGCGCTACTGGTGGTTGACGCAGGTCAGGGTGTAGAAGCTCAAACGCTAGCTAACTGTTACACCGCGATCGAAATGGATCTTGAGGTTGTGCCAATCCTAAACAAGATTGACCTACCAGCAGCCGATCCTGAGCGTGTAGCGGAAGAAATTGAAGAAATCGTTGGTATCGATGCAATGGAAGCAACCCGCTGTTCTGCGAAGACAGGTCTAGGTGTTGAAGACGTTCTAGAAAACATCGTATCAGCAATTCCAGCACCAGAAGGTGATCCTGAAGCGCCACTTCAAGCACTGATCATCGACTCATGGTTCGATAACTACCTTGGCGTTGTCTCTTTGGTTCGTATTAAAAACGGCTCACTGAAGAAAAACGACAAGATTAAAGTAATGAGCACAGGTCAAACTTGGGGCGTAGACCGCCTAGGTATCTTTACGCCTAAGCAAGTGGACACTGATGTTCTAAATACGGGCGAAGTAGGCTGGGTTGTTTGTGGTATCAAAGATATCTTAGGTGCTCCAGTAGGCGATACGCTGACACTGGCGAAGAACGGCAGCGAGAAGCCACTACCTGGCTTTAAGAAAGTAAAACCTCAGGTATACGCAGGTCTGTTCCCTGTATCCTCTGACGATTACGAAAACTTCCGTGACGCACTAGGCAAACTAAGCCTAAACGATGCATCGCTATTCTATGAGCCAGAGAACTCAGCAGCACTTGGCTTTGGTTTCCGTTGTGGTTTCCTTGGTATGCTGCACATGGAAATCATCCAAGAGCGTCTAGAGCGTGAATACGATCTTGACCTAATTACAACGGCACCAACCGTAGTTTACGAAGTAGAGCAAACTAACGGTGAGACAATGTACGTTGATAGCCCGGCAAAACTGCCAGCGGTTAACGACATTGAAGAGATCCGTGAGCCTATCGCGCGCTGTAACATCCTAGTACCTTCTGACTACCTAGGTAACGTAATCACACTTTGTGTTGAGAAGCGTGGTGTGCAAGTGGATATGGTTTACCACGGTAACCAAGTTGCGATTACTTACGACATCCCAATGGCGGAAGTAGTACTGGACTTCTTCGACCGTCTGAAATCGACATCACGTGGTTACGCGTCTCTGGATTACAACTTCCAACGTTTTGAAACATCGAACATGGTACGTGTAGACGTTCTACTGAACGGTGATAAAGTGGATGCGCTAGCACTGATTACGCACAAAGATCAGTCTCAGACTCGTGGTCGTCAGCTTGTTGAGAAGATGAAAGAATTCATCCCTCGCCAGATGTTCGACATTGCGATCCAAGCGGCTATCGGTAACCACATCATTGCGCGTTCTACAGTGAAGCAGCTACGTAAGAACGTAATCGCGAAATGTTACGGTGGTGACGTGAGCCGTAAGAAGAAACTTCTGAAGAAACAGAAAGAAGGTAAGAAACGTATGAAGCAGATCGGTAACGTAGAGCTGCCTCAAGAAGCGTTCCTAGCCATTCTTCACGTTGGTAAAGACTAGAGTTGAACTATCTCGTACTCTTGTCTGTCATAAGACGTTAGATAGTAAAATAAGTGAAAGGGTTTCGGCTCTTTCACTTTCGTATTTTTAGATAAGGGAATTTAATGGCGAATACATTCTCACTGATTCTAGTTATCGTGACTTTGGTAACTGGCGTAGTTTGGCTACTGGAAAAGTTGGTGTTTGCGAAAAAACGTCAAGCGAAAGTAGCAGAGATTCAAGCGCAAACGGCAAACGGTCTGGATGCAGTGACACTGCAAAAAGTAGAAAGCCAACCTTGGTGGGTAGAGAATAGTGTCTCTATTTTCCCAGTAATTGCATTTGTTCTGGTATTACGTTCTTTTATCTATGAACCGTTCCAAATCCCGTCAGGCTCAATGATGCCAACTCTACTTGTCGGTGATTTTATCTTGGTGGAGAAATACGCGTACGGATTGAAAGATCCAGTGTGGCGTCATCAGCTAGTAGAAACAGGCAAACCTGAGCGTGGTGATATCGTTGTATTTAAGTACCCACCACAGCCAAACATTGACTACATTAAACGCGTTGTTGGCTTACCTGGTGATACGGTTCGTTATTCTTCAGACAAGCAAATTTGTATTCAATCGAAAGGTGAGTCAGCTTGTAAGCCAGTTAAACTGAGCAATGTTGAAGAGAGTCAATTTATCCAAAATGGCATTCCTCTGATTCAGATGAATGAAAAGTTGGGTGACGTTGAACATCAAATCTTGGTTAACCCTATCGTCCGCAACCGAGTGGAGAACTACTACCCTCGTAGCGGCACAAGTGAATGGGTTGTACCTCAAGGTCAGTACTTTGTTATGGGTGATAACCGTGATAATAGTGCGGACAGTCGTTTCTGGGGCTTTGTTCCAGAGGCTAATTTAGTCGGTAAAGCTGTCGCGATTTGGATCAGCTTCGAGTTTGAACGTGGCGCAGATAGCGTTCTACCTTCTTGGATTCCAACTGGTGTGCGTTTCAACCGCATCGGTGGTATTCACTAACCATTTAAATATCGAGAGAGTATGAATTCTCCAATTGAGAAACTAGAGAGAAAGCTCGGCTACCAATTTAAGGATGCTGGGCTTATCAACTTGGCGCTGACTCACCGCAGCGCCAATAGCAAGCACAATGAACGTCTTGAGTTTCTGGGCGATTCAATTTTAAGTTTTGTCATCGCTGATGATCTGTACCATCGTTTCCCGAAAGTGAACGAAGGTGACATGAGTCGCATGCGCGCGACTTTGGTTCGTGGGCACACATTGGCGGAGCTAGGTCGTGAATTCGATCTAGGAGATTATTTAAAATTAGGTCCAGGTGAATTGAAGAGTGGCGGTTTCCGCCGAGACTCTATTCTAGCCGATGCGGTAGAAGCCATTATTGGTGCAATTTACCTTGATAGTGATATTGAAGTTGTACGCAGTATTGTACTGAGCTGGTACAACTCACGTCTTGAGGCAATCAAGCCTGGCGTATCACAAAAAGATCCGAAAACTCGCCTACAAGAGTTTCTGCAAGGTAGAAGAAAACCACTACCTGTCTACACAGTGACTAATATTAAAGGTGAAGCGCACAACCAAGAATTCACGGTTGAGTGTGACGTAGCAGGTGTGGATAAGCCTGTAATCGGTAAAGGCACCAGCCGCCGCAAGGCAGAACAAGCGGCTGCAGAAACGGCACTTGAGCAATTAACGAATGGCTGATAACGAATTCGATATCGATGCGTTCTTCGCATCAAACGGTGAATCAACTTCACCAGAAAACCAACATTGTGGCTTTATTGCTATTGTTGGTCGTCCAAACGTAGGTAAATCGACACTTCTGAACAAAATCTTAGGGCAGAAAATTTCGATTACATCTCGTAAACCGCAAACAACTCGTCACCGCATCATGGGTGTCGACACTGATGGTGATTACCAGGCGATTTACGTGGATACACCAGGACTTCACATTGAAGAGAAGCGTGCGATTAACCGTTTGATGAACCGAGCGGCTAACTCATCTCTGAGTGATGTGAATCTAGTCTTCTTCTTGGTTGATGGTACACATTGGACCAAAGATGACGAGATGGTGCTAACTAAGCTTCAGAAGTCTAACTTCCCAGTTGTACTTTGTGTAAACAAAGTAGACAACGTGCAAGATCGCAACGAAGTGATGATGCACATGGCGGACATGTCTAAGAAGATGGACTTTGTTGACGTTGTGCCAATCTCTGCAAAGCAAGGCAAGAACATCGACGTACTACGTAAGCACGTTCGTGACCACTTACCTGAAGCTACACACCACTTCCCGGAAGAGTACGTTACTGACCGCTCTCAGCGTTTCATGGCATCAGAAATTGTCCGTGAAAAGCTAATGCGTTTTACTGGTGAAGAACTCCCTTACTCGGTAACCGTTGAAATCGAACGTTTCGATTACAACCCTGAAACCGATGGCTTCCACATTAACGCCCTGATTCTTGTTGAACGTAACGGTCAGAAGAAAATGGTGATTGGTAAAGGCGGCGAGAAGATCAAAACTATTGGTCGTGAAGCGCGTCTAGATATGGAAGAACTATTCGGTCGTAAGGTTTACCTAGAGACTTGGGTAAAAGTGAAATCTGGTTGGGCAGACGATGAACGTGCACTACGCTCACTGGGTTACATCGACGATCTATAAGTTTGGTTGCTTGTAAGTTTGGTAACGAAGACACTTCGTTCCAACATCGACTAAAATATAATATCGATTAGAATAAGGAGCCGCTTGGCTCCTTATTTTTTATTACCGACTTAGGCATACAGATTGAAATGAGCAACCAGTCTTCAGAAGGCTTTCAACGCTGCTTTGTATTGCACCGACGCCCTTATAGTGAATCGAGCTTAATTCTTGATGTATTCAGCGAGGAATATGGCCGTATCACATTGATGGCGAAAGGCGCACGCAGCAAACGCTCCAATCTTAAAGGGGCATTACAGCCCTTTACTCCGCTATTGTTGAAATGGTCTGGCAAAGGTTCGATGAAAACCTTACGTCAGGCAGAGCCGATCAGCCTTGGTTTACCGTTGTTTGGGATAAACCTTTACTCTGCGATGTACGTAAATGAATTGGTTGGACGCGTGCTGATGGCAGAAGTGCCGATGCCTGCCTTGTTTCATGACTATTTACATGCCTTAACTGAGCTGGCTCAGAGTGATAACCCTGAGCCTGGACTTCGTCGTTTTGAATTGGCCCTTTTGTCTTCGATGGGGTATGGCGTTGACTTCTTGCATTGTGCCGGGACAGGCGAGCCAGTCGATCCTGAGATGACTTACCGTTATCGCGAACAAAAAGGATTCATCGCTTCGGTAAGGCGCGACAACCTAACATTTCTAGGGAATGAATTGATTGCAATCAGTGAGCGGCGATTCGTCACTAAAGAGCAATTAAAAGCGGCGAAACGCTTTACACGTATGGCCTTAAAGCCGTATCTTGGCGGCAAACCTTTAAAAAGTCGTGAATTATTCATTCAGACATACAGAGCACGGAGTAATGGAAAATGAGCTCAATCTATTTAGGCGTTAATATCGACCATATTGCCACTCTACGTAATGCGCGTGGTACTAAATACCCAGATCCGGTACACGCAGCAGAAATCGCAGAGCGTGCTGGCGCAGACGGTATTACGATTCACCTACGTGAAGACCGTCGCCATATCTTGGATCGTGACGTTCGTATTCTGCGTGAAACCATTCAAACTCGTATGAACCTTGAAATGGCTGTTACTGACGAGATGGTTGAGATTGCATTGCAAACTAAGCCTGAGTTCGTTTGCCTAGTACCAGAAAAGCGTGAAGAGCTGACGACAGAAGGTGGTCTAGACGTTGTTGGTCAGCTTGAAAAAGTGAAAGCGGCAACGCAAAAACTGACAGAAGCGGGTATCAAAGTCTCACTGTTCATTGATGCTGACCGCCAACAAATTGATGCAGCAAAAGCATGTGGTGCACCTTACATTGAGCTTCACACTGGCCACTACGCAGACGCGACGACAGAGGAAGACCAGCAAGATGAGCTGAAGAAGATCGCAGCAGGCGCAAGCTATGCTGACGACCTAGGTATCATCGTAAACGCGGGTCATGGTTTGACTTACCACAACGTTGCTCCTATCGCTGCTCTACCAGAAATCTATGAGCTAAACATTGGTCACTCGATCATTGGTCGTGCGGTGTTCGATGGTCTAGAAAAATCTGTGGCTGAAATGAAAGCCATCATGGTTGAAGCTCGTAAATAGTCAGATTGAAGTATGGCTATTCTAGGCTTAGGTACCGACATCGCAGAGATTGAGCGCATTGAAAAAGCGCTTGGTAGGACAGGTGAGCCGTTTGCACAACGTATTCTGTCGCAAGGCGAAATGACAAAGTTTGCCGAGCTGAAACAAAAGGGACGCTACCTTGCTAAGCGTTTTGCAGTAAAAGAAGCGGCCTCAAAAGCGTTAGGTACAGGCATCGCAAAAGGCGTAACATTCCATGACTTTACGGTTTCTAATGATGAGTTTGGAAAGCCAGTGTTAACCCTATCTGGCGTAGCAAAGCAAATGGCAGAGTCGATGGGCGTGAAGCATGTCCATCTGTCGATATCTGATGAGCGTCATTACGCGGTTGCGACCGTGATTCTAGAATCCTAACTCACCTGACGGCTGTTAATTAAAAAGCGAATATGAAAAAGCCAGAGTCGATGCTCTGGCTTTTTTATTGATGCGATTTCGAATTAGGTGCGCTTATGTCTACTGCTCGATATAAAGCTTTGCTGTTGTAGTGACTTTAATCATCTCATCTTGCAGTTCGAACATTTCCGGCTCGATGTCTTCGATACTCGCACCCGAGCGCAGGGCTTGTTCTAAGGTTGCACACAGTGACTTCAACCTCGGTACGCCACAGTAAGAACTGCTACCATGAAGTTTATGCACCACATGGATAAGATCATCACGCGAAAAGTCTTCTTGCTCTAAGGCTTGATCAACCACTTCTTCCACCTCTGGAATAAAATCAATCAGCATCCGTAGCATATCTTTAGCGAGGTCTTCTTTATTCGCACTTTGCTTTAATGCCGCTTGCCAGTCGATGATGACATCTTGTTGTGGCTTTTCTGGCGCTGATGGCTCAGTTTCCACAACTGGTTCGACATAAGAAGGCGCGATCTTGTCGACACTCTCAGTGCAGGTATTTGGGTTCCAGTGGACCAAAACCTGTTGCAGCACATGCTCTTCAATTGGTTTGGTCAGGTAATCATCCATACCCGCAGCCAGTAGTCGGTCACGCTCGCCCGCCATGGCGTGCGCAGTGACTGCAATCACTGGGGTGTCTTTGTTCAGTTCAAGCTCTTTAATGTGCTGACAAGCGGTCACACCGTCCATCAATGGCATTTGAATGTCCATGAAGATCAGATCATATTTCTTCTCAGTTGCGAGATTCACCGCTTGCTGACCATTGCTGCACGCCGTTACCGTTTCTACACGCTCTTTCAGTAGCGCAGAGATCAGCTTCAAGTTAGCTGGGTTGTCGTCGACCGCAAGTACAGTCAGTGGTAGACGTTCATTCTCGACGGGTTCAATTGGTGCAATCACCGCTTGAGGCGTTTCGACATGGTCAGTGATCAGGCTTTGCAGAAGCTTACGACGTGATAATGGCTTGGTCAGACATTGGATCTGATGATCGTTCATCACTTGATCTGCCAGTGCCAATTCCGTACTTGGCGTACCCATGATCACACTCGGAGCCATGCGTTTTGCTTGCTCAATCCATGTCGCAACGGATTGTTCGTCATAGGTTTGGTTGGCAGCCAAGTTCAACAAGACGTAATCGTAGTTTTCGTCGTTCTCTGGCAATGAAGAGCGGTAGGTCACCAGAATGCCTTCTTGGCTTAGGATCTGCTGAGTCACTGATGCCGCTTGCATGTTTGGCTCAACCAACAGCAATTGCTTACCTGTCAGCAGTTCGACTTCAATTAGATCGCTCATTGGCATTTCTGTTGAGCTCAGACGCAGCGTAAACCAGAAAGTTGAACCTTGGTGTAGGCGACTGGTTAAGCTGATTTCACCGCCCATTTGGCTCACCAGTTTCTGAGTGATAACCAGACCAAGACCAGTACCGCCGTAGCGACGTGAAATGCTCGCATCTGCTTGGCTAAACGCTTGGAACAACTGCGCTTGCTGGCGCTCGGAGATACCAATACCAGTATCGCGCACCATGAACTGCAGCTCGACCGAATCACCGGATTGTGAGCGCATCTCCACACTGATGTCGATGTTACCGCGCTCAGTAAACTTGATGGAGTTCCCGACCAAGTTAGTGAGGATTTGTTGGATACGAAGTGGGTCACCTACCAAGCCTTGTGGGATCTTCGGATCCACTTTCAAGGTGATTTCCAGTCCTTTCTCGTGCGCGCTGGTGGCTTGTAGATTGATTACTTCTTCTAAGCTCTCACGGAACTCAAACGGAATGTTTTCCAGCGCTAGCTTACCGGCTTCCAGTTTCGAGAAGTCGAGGATGTCGTTAATGATGTTAAGTAGGTTGTTCGCCGACTTCTCAATCGTCTGCAAGTAATCCGTTTGGCTGTTTGATAGCTGTGTCTTCAGCATCTGGCGGGTAAAGCCAATCACACCATTGAGTGGAGTACGAAGCTCGTGAGACATGTTCGCTAAGAATTCGGATTTCACGCGTGCCGCTTCTTGCGCACGTTTCTTCGCGATATCCAACTCCACGTTCTGGATCTCTAACTGCTCAAGAGTTTCACGCAAGTCTGATGTCGCTTGGTCTATACTGTGCTGCATCTCAACGTGATATTCCGACAGCGAGACCGCCATGGCGTTGATACCGTTTTTAAGTTGGTCTAACTCACCGTGCATTTTTCCTTCGATACGAACATCAAGGTGACCACGGCGAATGCGATCCACAACGTTTTTCATGTGGGTGATCGGCTGGGTTACATCATGCATGAGGCGAGAGGCAAACACACTCGCGAGACCAAGGCCGAGAATCAATACCAAGAACGCAGAGAACACCTCTTGGTATTGCTGCAAGCGAAGGGACGAAAGATCCATTTCCACCGCGATGTAGCCAATGGCTTTAGTGCCTTGGTTCTCATTGGAGAATTCTGATAGGTAATGACCTTCAGATAGAATAGGAACACGTAAGATGAGAGAGTTCTCAAACAGTTCCGAGTCGCCTAACTGAGGGATCGGCTTGTCTTTTGGAAACATCAGAGCTTCAAAATTGGGGTGGAAGTTAGAAGTAACAAAAAGCTCATGATTTTCATCGAACACCGCGATACTGCGAACGAGTTTAGAATTTTTGCGGTGAGCGTAACTGATAAGGCGACGAACTGCTTCGCGACTTTCGGAAAGTAGGTGAGTTTCACTGGCAATGGCAAGCGGTTCGATAATGCTATTACCTGTGGTGATAACTTGTTTCTCGAGGTCTTGGTAGCGATTAAATGAGAAAAAACCGCTCAGTAATAAACCAATAATGAGAGTGGGAGCGAGAGTTAGTGTAATTACACGTGCTCGTAAGCCATATCTGGTCATGTTATCTAATTACATCGGAGTCTGGATATGGGAAAATAACGCATTATTTCTCAAGCGCACGATAAAGCCTTGAGCAAAGAAGTGACGTCACCGGATAAACGGTAAGCATAATCAAGTCACTCGAATCACACAATGGCTGCAATCTAGAATAGTGAAGCAGTAGAGCAATTAGACACAAATCAGGCACAGAGCATGGCACGTATCTTTCAACCTAAAAAGAAAACGCAACTGAATACCCGTCACCAAGCGGTGCAAGTAGAGCGTTTGGATCACCACGGCGCGGGCATTGCTTACCTTAAGAAGAAACCATTGTTTATTGATGGTGCGCTACCGGGTGAGGAAGTGGTAACCCAATTGGTGGAAGAAAAGAGCAAGTTCGCTCGTGGTAAGTTGATTAAAATCCTTAAACCGAGTGACGATCGTGTAGAGCCATTTTGTCCGCACTACCATGAATGTGGTGGTTGTGACCTTCAGCATTTGAACTATGACCAACAATTGACGCATAAGCAGCATACGCTTCGTCAGTTGATGAGAAAATTAGCCGGCAGTGATATCGAGTTAGATGCGCCTGTATTGGGTGACTCTCTTGGCTACCGTCGCCGTGCTCGTGTGAGTCTATTTGTAGATAAAAAGACTCGTCAGCTGCACTTTGGTTTCCGCAAGAAGCAAAGCAAGCAAATCGCGCAAGTAACGGACTGTCCGGTTCTAGCGCCTGAGTTGAATGTGCTGTTGCCAGAAATCTACTCGACGCTAAAAGCGTTTAAGAAGCCAGAACAACTTGGCCATGTAGAACTGGTGCTAGGTGACAATGGTCCATGCATTACATTGCGTCACTTAAGTAAATTAACAGATGAAGAAACCAACTCATTGGTGGAATTGGCGAAGCGTCATCATGCATCGCTTTACCTGATGCCTGAAACGGACCAGCTGGATTTAATTGAAGGTGAGGTACCTTTTTACCAAGAAGCCGGTGTCACTGTGCCATTTACGCCCAATAACTTTATCCAAGTGAACCAAGCGGTAAACCAGAAAATGGTCGCTCAGGCAGTGGAGTGGTTAGACCCGCAAAGTGACGAGCGAGTGTTAGATTTGTTCTGTGGCCTAGGTAACTTCAGTTTACCAATCGCAAAACGTGCAAAACACGTGGTTGGTGTAGAAGGCGTGGCAGAAATGGTGGAAAAGGCAGCAAGTAATGCATCCTTGAACCAAATCAATAACGCACAATTTTATCACGCTAACCTTGAGCAAGATTTTGAAGGCCAAGTTTGGGCTGCCGAACAATTCGACAAAGTGCTGCTCGATCCAGCACGTGCGGGCGCGAGTGGGATCATCGATCAAGTTTCAGCGCTTGGCGCACAGCGTGTAGTTTATGTTTCTTGTAATCCTGCTACCCTTGCAAGGGATAGCCAGAGCTTGCTTGAGCAAGGATATCAACTAACCAAATTAGGTATGCTGGATATGTTCCCTCATACCAGTCATCTAGAATCGATGGCATTGTTTGAAAAGTCTTAGTTTTTAAGACTTTGGCTACTTACTTGTGGTGGGTGGTCAATAAGCCAGCCTTTAAAGCTTGGCACTAGAACTAACCTGGATAGTGTTAGTCAAACCACACAAATATAATAATTAGGATGATGAAATGGTTGCGGTAAGAAGCGCGCATTTAAACCAAGATGAACAGTTTGAACTCGAAAACTGGGTGGCTAGCCTAGGGCAAGAGAAGAACACAGCAAAACGCTTAATTGAAGTGTATCGTGATTGCCAATCCATTTTGGCGAATCACGAGCAGGCTGAGCTTTTGTTGTGGCGTGGTCGAGAAATGATAGAAATCTTGATCACTTTATCGATGGATAAAGCGACACTCGTCGCTGCGCAACTGTTTCCTTTGGTCTCAAGTGGTGCTTTTGATAGAGAAGCGCTAGAGGAAAAATACAGCAAAGAGATCATTAAGCTGATTGATGGCGTAGAAGAAATGGCAGCCATCGGACAGCTAAATGTCACAATGGAAGGCGGAGCAGCGTCCTCTCAAGTGGATAACGTTCGCCGCATGTTGCTAGCGATGGTGGATGACTTCCGCTGTGTGATCATCAAATTGGCAGAACGCATCTGCAACCTGATTGAAGTTAAAAAAGCGCCAGACGAAATTTGTCGTGCTGCGGCAAAAGAGTGTGCAAACATCTATGCGCCTCTGGCAAACCGCCTTGGTATTGGTCAGTTGAAGTGGGAAATCGAAGATTACGCCTTCCGCTACCAACAACCAGAAACCTACAAGCAAATCGCGAAGCAATTGGCTGAGCGTCGTATTGTCCGTGAACAATACATCAAAGACTTTGTCGACGACCTTACTCAAGAAATGACCGTATGCGGCATCAACGCAGAAGTCAGTGGTCGTCCAAAGCACATCTACAGTATCTGGCGCAAAATGCAGAAGAAGAGTCTGGCGTTTGATGAATTGTTTGACGTACGTGCGGTACGTATCATCGCTGACAAACTTCAAGACTGTTATGCCGCTCTGGGTGTGGTTCACACCAAATACAAACACTTACCAAGTGAATTCGACGATTACGTTGCGAACCCGAAACCAAACGGCTACCAGTCTATTCACACCGTGATTCTTGGCCCTGAAGGCAAGACGATCGAGATCCAGATTCGTACTAAAGAGATGCACGAAGACTCCGAGCTAGGTGTCGCAGCACACTGGAAGTACAAAGAGGGTGCAAGCAGCCGCAGTGGTTATGATGAGAAGATCACATGGTTGCGTAAGCTACTTGATTGGCAAGAAGAGATGTCTGACTCTGGTGAAATGTTGGACGAGCTGCGTAGTCAGGTGTTTGATGATCGCGTGTATGCCTTTACCCCACGTGGTGACGTTGTCGACCTACCAATGGGCGCAACACCGCTCGATTTCGCTTACCACATTCACTCCGAAGTGGGGCACCGTTGTATCGGCGCTAAAGTAGCGGGTCGTATCGTACCGTTCACCCACAAGCTGCAGATGGGCGACCAAGTCGAAATCATCACTCAAAAAGAGCCAAACCCATCACGTGACTGGTTAAACCCATCTCTGGGCTTTGTAACATCCGGTCGAGCGCGTGCGAAGATTAACGCATGGTTCCGCAAGCAAAGTCGTGAGAAGAACTTAGAAGCAGGTCGTGAAATATTAGAGCATGAGCTGACTAAAATTGGCGCGACACTGAAAGACGCTGACAGTTACGCTCTGAAGCGTTTTAACGTAAATAGTGCCGATGAGTTATACGTTGGTATCGGTAGTGGTGATTTGCGTATTAACCAGATCATCAACCACATCAACGCGTTGGTGAATAAGCCAACCGCAGAAGAGGAAGACCAGCAAGCGCTAGAAAAACTGCAAGAAGCAGAAAGCAGAGCTCCAGCGCAAAGTCGTCCGAAGAAAGATGCGGTAGTGGTAGAAGGTGTCGATAACCTAATGACGCACCTAGCGCGCTGTTGTCAGCCAATACCAGGCGATGAGATCTCAGGCTACATCACCCAAGGCCGCGGTATCTCGGTTCACCGCAGTGACTGTGAGCAGCTAGAAGAGCTTCGTCATCACGCGCCAGAACGTATCATCGATACGGTTTGGGGTAGTGGCTTTGTCGGTTCTTACATCTTAACCGTTCGCGTCGAAGCAATGGAACGAGGTGGCCTACTCAAAGACATCACCACCTTGTTTGCGAACGAGAAAATCAAAGTCACCAGTATGAAGAGCCGCGTCGATTACCGTACGCAAATGTCGATCATGGACTTTGACCTTGAAGTGACCAACCTTGAAGTGTTCTCGCGCGTTTCGAAACGTGTTGAGCAGATCAAGGATGTGATGTCGGTTAAACGCTTAGGCTAATTTTTACGTCGTATTTGGCTTTCTAGCGGCGTTAGCTGCACTTATATCCGGAATGCCGGCCCAGCCCCATCTCATAGACAAGCTATGCTCATGGGTCTCATAAGTTTGCTGCCTTGCCAGAAGAACCAACTACTTAGTAAAAACAGTTAGAAAACAAATTAAAGGTGAGTGGTTTTGGCTGCTCACCTTTTTCTTTAGATAGAAAGGTTTACAGGAACAGAAAATGAGTCATCCAATTGAACAGTTAGAACAAATCATGGCGAAGCTGCGTGATCCAAAAAGCGGTTGCCCTTGGGACTTAAAGCAGACCTTCGACACTATTGTTCCGCACACCATTGAAGAAACCTATGAAGTGGTGGATGCGATTCAAAACCGCGATTGGCCGAACTTGCAAGAAGAGTTGGGCGACTTATTGTTCCAAGTGATTTTCTACAGCCAAATGGCGAAAGAGCAGGGACTGTTTGATTTTTCTGACGTGGTCGAAACGGTTAACGAAAAGCTGACTCGTCGTCATCCGCATGTTTTTTCTGACGTAGAGTTCGAGTCGGATGATGAAATTAACGCAAACTGGGAGGCGGAAAAAGCTAAAGAGAAAGCACAAGTAGGCAAAGCTGAAGAAAGTATTCTAGACTCAATACCAAACTCTCTACCTGCGCTTTCCCGTGCCACAAAGATCCAGAAAAAGTGCGCCAAATATGGTTTTGATTGGGACTCGCTTGGTCCGGTTGTTGGAAAAGTGCAGGAAGAAATTGAAGAGGTGATGGAAGAAGCGCTTCAAATTAATCCGGATGAGGAAAAGGTTGAGCTTGAATTAGGCGATCTTTTATTTGCAACTGTGAACCTGTCGCGTCACTTAGGGAAAGACCCAGAAGTGGCACTGGCAAAGGCTAACTTAAAGTTCTCGAAACGCTTTAAAGGCGTGGAAACTAAAGTTGCAGCGCGTGGTAAGCAGCTCACAGACTTTACGCTAGATGAGCTTGATTCTATGTGGGATGAAGTGAAGCTAGATGAACAAAGATGAAAATACATGAATACGCGACTTTGATTTGAAGCAAAAAATAAAAAATTGCAGTGTGATAGATTTCACGTTGTGGCGTTAAGGAGCTTCTGGTATATTTACGTCCCGTCCAGAAGCACTCCATTTCCCTCATTCAACCAATTTCAGGTTAAACATGACGACAAATTACATTTTTGTTACTGGCGGGGTTGTATCCTCTCTAGGTAAAGGTATTGCAGCAGCATCTCTTGCAGCTATTCTAGAAGCTCGTGGTCTTAAAGTGACTATGATGAAGCTTGACCCTTACATCAACGTTGATCCAGGCACAATGAGCCCAACTCAACACGGTGAAGTGTTCGTTACGGAAGATGGCGCAGAGACTGACCTTGACCTTGGTCACTACGAGCGTTTCATTCGTACCAAGATGACCAAGCGCAACAACTTCACTGCTGGTCGTGTTTACGCTGACGTTCTACGTAAAGAGCGTCGTGGCGATTACCTAGGTGCAACTATTCAGGTTATCCCTCACATCACTAACGCTATTAAAGACCGCGTAATCGCAGGTTCTGAAGGCCATGATGTTGCTATCGTTGAAGTCGGTGGCACAGTAGGTGATATCGAATCACTGCCATTTATGGAAGCGATTCGTCAGCTTGCAGTAGAACTAGGCCGTGAACGTGCTATGTTCATGCACCTAACTCTAGTTCCTTACCTAGCAGCTGCGGGCGAAGTGAAAACTAAGCCAACTCAGCACTCTGTTAAAGAGCTGCTATCTATCGGTATCCAACCAGATATTCTTGTTTGCCGCTCTGATCGTATGATCCCAGCGAACGAGCGTAAGAAGATTGCGCTATTCTGTAACGTTCCTGAGAAAGCGGTAATCTCAATGAAGGACGTAGATTCAATCTACAAGATCCCTCAACTTGTTAAGTCTCAAGGTCTAGATGACCTAGTTTGTGCTCGCTTTGGTATCAACGCACCAGAAGCTGATCTGTCTGAATGGGAACAGGTTATCTACGAAGAAGCGAACCCAACTGGTGAAGTAACTATCGGTATGGTCGGTAAATACATCGAACTACCAGACGCTTACAAGTCAGTAAACGAAGCACTTAAACACGCAGGCTTGAAAAACCGTCTAAACGTCACAATTAAATACGTAGACTCTCAGGATGTTGAGACGAAAGGCGTAGAAGTACTTGAAGGTCTAGATGCAATCCTAGTACCTGGCGGCTTCGGTGACCGTGGTATCGAAGGTAAGATTCGCGCAGCACAATACGCTCGTGAAAACAAAGTACCTTACCTAGGTATCTGTCTAGGCATGCAAGTAGCACTGATCGAATACGCGCGCAACGTAGCGGGTATGGAAGGTGCACATTCAACAGAATTTAACAAAGACACTAAGTACCCTGTGGTAGGTTTGATCACTGAATGGGTAGACGGCGAAGGTAAAGTTGAAGAACGTACTGAAACGTCTGACCTAGGTGGTACGATGCGTCTTGGTTCACAGCTATGTCACCTAGAGAAAGGGACTAAAGCTCGTGAACTATACGGTAGCGCGACTGTTCATGAACGTCACCGTCACCGTTACGAAGTAAACAACGTTCTTCGTCCGCAAATCGAAAAAGCAGGTCTGAAAGTATCTGGCCTATCAGCGGACAAGAAACTAGTGGAAATGATTGAGAACCCAGCTCACCCATGGTTTGTAGCGGCTCAATTCCACCCAGAATTCACCTCGACGCCTCGCGATGGTCACCCACTATTCGCAGGTTTCGTGAAAGCTGCAGGTCAAAACGCTCGCGGCGAATTCGAGAAGTAAAAGGATACGGGCAGCGGCGAAGGTTGTGCTGCTGCCCTTTAAAATTGACATTTATATTTGAAACGAGAGGAAACATTAATGTCTAAGATCGTTAAAGTTCTAGGTCGTGAAATCATCGACTCACGTGGTAACCCAACTGTAGAAGCTGAAGTACACCTAGAAGGCGGTTTCGTAGGTATGGCAGCAGCTCCATCTGGCGCATCTACTGGTTCTCGCGAAGCTCTTGAGCTACGTGACGGTGACAAAGCACGTTTCCTAGGTAAAGGTGTTCTTAAAGCTGTTGAAGCTGTAAACGGCGCAATCGCTGAAGCTCTAGTTGGCAAAGACGCTAAAGACCAAGCTGCAATCGACGCAGTAATGATCGAACTAGACGGCACTGAAAACAAATCTAAGTTCGGTGCGAACGCTATCCTAGCTGTTTCTCTAGCAAACGCTAAAGCTGCAGCAGCAGCTAAAGGCATGCCTCTATACGAGCACATCGCTGAGCTAAACGGTACAGCTGGTCAGTTCTCTATGCCTCTACCAATGATGAACATCATCAACGGTGGTGAGCACGCAGACAACAACGTTGACATCCAAGAGTTCATGATCCAACCAGTTGGTGCTAAGACTCTTAAAGAAGGTCTACGTATCGGTGCTGAAGTATTCCACAACCTAGCTAAAGTTCTTAAGTCTAAAGGCTACAGCACTGCAGTTGGTGACGAAGGTGGTTTCGCTCCTAACCTTAAGTCTAACGCTGAAGCTCTAGAAGTTATCGCAGAAGCTGTTGCAGCTGCTGGTTACGAACTAGGTAAAGACGTTACTCTAGCTATGGACTGTGCTGCATCTGAGTTCTTCGACAAAGAAGCTGGCATCTACAACATGAAAGGCGAAGGTAAAACTTTCACTTCTGAAGAGTTTAACCACTACCTAGCTGAGCTAGCTAACCAATTCCCAATCGTTTCTATCGAAGACGGTCTAGACGAGTCTGATTGGGCTGGCTTCAAGCACCAAACTGAACTACTAGGTGACAAGCTTCAACTAGTAGGTGACGACCTATTCGTTACTAACACTAAGATCCTTGCTGAAGGTATCGAGAAAGGCGTAGCTAACTCTATCCTTATCAAGTTCAACCAAATCGGTTCTCTAACTGAGACTCTAGCTGCAATCAAGATGGCTAAAGACGCAGGTTACACAGCAGTAATCTCTCACCGTTCTGGCGAAACTGAAGATGCAACTATCGCTGACCTAGCGGTAGGCACAGCTGCAGGTCAAATCAAGACTGGTTCTATGAGCCGTTCTGACCGTGTTGCTAAGTACAACCAACTTATCCGTATCGAGGAAGCTCTAGGTGAGCGCGCTCCTTTCAACGGTCTTAAAGAAGTTAAAGGTCAAGCTTAATTCTTAACTGAATTAACAGCTTAACTTAAAGCTTTTGAAAACACCCTGCCTCGGCGGGGTGTTTTTGTATCTGACATATGGGAACGCTTTGCTTCGAGAGGCGGGAACGGGCTTCGCCCTTTGGGAACGCTTCGCTTCCCTTGGATATATGAGAACAGACTTTGCCTTTTGATGTTTTTCGCTCATGTTCATTTGTCATTCCCTAGAACGACGAAGGAGAGAGTAGGGAATCTCTTTGTTTCATTTTGCTGCTTTTTTCCTGTAAGGAGCGTGTGAGTCTCTTTTTCTGCCCTAGAGCCAATCACGCATTTATGCTATATATGTCACCTTATCTAATCCCTTCCGGTACAGAATGTTAGCAACGATATGCGAATCTTTGTCATAGCCCTTACGTTACTGTTTGGCTGGCTTCAATATACCCTTTGGTTTGGCAAAAATGGGGTGTCTGACTACTACACAGTAGAAGATGAAATTGAAGTGCAGCAGCAAGTAAACAGCAAGCTGCAAGCTCGTAATAACGAGATGTTCGCTGAGATTGATGACTTACGACAAGGTCTTGATGCAATCGAAGAACGTGCACGTCATGAACTTGGTTTGGTTAAAGATGGCGAAACCTTCTACCGAATTGTCGATGAGGAAGAGCATTAATATGTTGGATACTAATACTCCAACCCATATTGCTATTGTGCCTGCCGCAGGTGTTGGCAGCCGCATGAAAGCAGATCGTCCAAAACAATATTTGTTGATTGACGGTAAAGCGGTACTGGAACATACAGTAGAGAAACTGCTTTCTCACCCAAAAGTTTCTAAGGTTGTCGTGGCTATTACCGACGGCGATCCATACTACCCTGAACTGTCCATTGCTGAGCACCCTGATGTGATTCGTGTTGCTGGTGGCAAAGAAAGGGCAGACTCTGTGTTATCAGGGCTAAACTATGTAAGTACACATCAGGAGAGCGAGTGGGTCTTGGTCCACGATGCTGCAAGACCGTGTGTATTAACATCCGACATTGACCGTTTGATTGATGTTTGTAGCGCTCACCCAACGGGTGGCATCCTCGCATCTCCAGTGAGAGACACAATGAAGCGAGCAAACACCGCACAAGACATTGATCATACGGTAGATAGAGAAGCATTGTGGCATGCACTGACTCCACAAATGTTTAAAACTCAGCAGCTTACCCAAGCGCTGGCTGACGCATTAGAACAAGGTGTCACCATTACTGATGAAGCTTCGGCTTTAGAGTGGTTAGGCGAAAAGCCGGCACTGGTTCAAGGGAATGCGAATAACATAAAAATTACTCAGCCAGAAGATCTTGCGCTAGCCGAGTTTTATCTCAGCCGTGAGCGCGGCGAATAAAGAAAGGATAGAAAATGATTCGAATTGGTCATGGTTTCGACGTACATAAATTCGGTGGTGAAGGTCCAGTAATCATTGGTGGTGTAGCGATCCCTTACGAGCAAGGTTTGATTGCGCACTCTGATGGTGATGTGGCGCTGCATGCGTTAACGGATGCGCTGCTTGGCGCGATTGCTGCTGGCGACATTGGCCGTCACTTCCCAGACACGGATGACAAATGGAAAGGCGCAGATAGCCGTGAATTATTGAAAGACGTTTACCGTCGAGTCAAAGAACAAGGCTACCGTCTTGGTAATGCAGATGTCACTATCATGGCACAAGCGCCGAAGATGGCACCGCACATTGACGCAATGTGTGCAGCTATTGCCGAAGACCTCGAAACCGACATTAGCAACATTAACGTAAAAGCGACGACGACAGAACGTCTTGGTTTTACTGGACGCAAAGAAGGCATTGCAACGGAAGCAGTTGTACTTCTGTTTAAGCAATAATTAGCAATTTGCTCCTCTAAGCTGTGATATCAGCGGAAATACATCATGTCAGACATTTTATCTTCATTGGCTTACCTAACAGGCAAGCCAGTTGCATCTGCAAAAATCAAAGCGCAACCAGAGCACTTTCAGGTTCGCGAAGATTTAGGTTTTGCCTTTACGGGTGAAGGCGAGCACTTAATGGTTCGTATCCGTAAAACAGGTGAGAACACCAGTTTTGTTGCTAACGAACTAGCAAAAGCCTGTGGTGTTAAGTCGAAAGACGTTAGCTGGGCGGGCCTTAAAGACCGTCATGCTGTGACCGAACAATGGCTAAGTGTGCATTTACCAAAAGGTGAAACGCCAGACTTTTCAGCATTTTTGGCGCAATACCCAAGCATCGAAATCCTTGCAACGGATCGTCACAATAAAAAACTTCGTCCGGGTGACCTGGTAGGGAACGAGTTCGTGGTTACTTTGTCTGAAGTGACAGATGTGACGGATGTTGAGCTACGCCTTGAAAAAGTGAAGCAAGTGGGTGTGCCAAACTACTTTGGTAGTCAGCGTTTTGGTAACGATGGCAATAACCTAGAAGAAGCACGTCGATGGGGACGCGAGAACGTTCGTACCCGCAATCAAAACAAGCGCAGCATGTACTTGTCTGCGGCTCGTTCTTGGATCTTCAACCGTATCGTTTCAGCTCGATTAGAGAAAGGCGTGTTTGATAAGTTCATCGACGGTGATGTTGCGCAGACAAGTTCTGGCACTCAGTTGGTTGATGCAAGCAACATAGCAGATCTACAAGCGCAATTTGCTGAAGGTCAAGTGGCAATTACCGCAGCCCTAGCGGGTGATAATGCGCTGCCAACTCAAGCGGATGCCCTTACCTTAGAACAACCATTCTTAGATGAAGAGCCAGACTTGATGGCTTTGATTCGTGGTAACCGTATGCGCCATGACCGTCGTGATATTGCACTTAAACCACAAGACTTAGCTTGGACGGTCGATGGTAACAACATCACATTAACGTTCTCGCTAGATGCGGGTTCTTTTGCGACTTCAATCGTGCGTGAGTTGGTCATCGAAGAAAAGGTAGAAAGAGAATACTAATGGAAATGGATTCACACAACGCGAAGCCATTAAGAATACTGCTCAGCAACGATGACGGTGTTCATGCTCAGGGAATTCATGCTCTTGCTGATGAACTAAGAAGCATTGCTGAAGTGACGATTGTAGCCCCAGACCGAAACCGTTCTGGGGCGTCTAACTCGCTGACGCTAGAGCAACCACTACGAGTGACCGAGATTTCGCCGAAGACTTTCTCTGTGCAAGGTACTCCTACAGATTGTGTGCACTTCGCGCTGAATGAGTTGATGAAAGATGACTTGCCAGATCTTGTGTTGTCAGGCATCAATCACGGAGCAAACCTAGGCGATGATGTGCTGTACTCCGGTACGGTTGCTGCGGCGATGGAAGGACATTTTCTTGGCGTGCAGGCGATTGCTTTTTCTCTAGTCGGTAAACAACATTTTGAATCGGCAGCTAAAATTGCTCGCCAGTTGGTTGAGCAGCATCTGATTCGCCCAATCCCAACCAATCGTCTATTGAATGTAAATGTACCTGATCTTCCGTTTGAAGAGCTTGGTGAGATAGAAGTGACACGCTTGGGTGCGCGTCATCACGCTGAGAATATGATTAAGCAGAAAGATCCGCGCGGACATGATATCTATTGGCTCGGTCCTCCGGGCAAAGAGCAAGATGCTGGCATCGGTACGGACTTTTACGCGATTGAACATGGCTTTGTTTCAATCACACCGCTGCAGGTCGATCTCACTGCTCACGAGTCGCTGCGCGCAATGGACAGTTGGTTAAAGGAAGAGAATTAATGACTAACCCACATGCTGACAGGTTGATAGCATTTCTTATCTCCAGTGGCATCAGTGATCAACGTGTGTTGGATGCGATTTATCGACTGCCGCGTGAGAGTTTTGTCTCACAAGCAATGATGCACCAAGCATACGACAACAATGCACTGCCGATTGGTCAGGGGCAAACCATTTCTCAGCCTTACATCGTTGCAAAAATGACAGAGCTGCTCGATTTAAAATCGGACAGCAATGTTTTAGAGATTGGCACGGGGTCGGGCTATCAAACGGCAGTTCTTGCTCAAATTGTGGATCATGTCTATTCCGTTGAGCGAATCAAATCTCTGCAATGGGACGCTAAGCGTCGCCTGAAGCAATTGGATATTTATAACGTCTCGACCAAACATGGCGATGGTTGGCTCGGATGGGAAACGAAAGGCCCGTTTGATGCGATTATCGTGACTGCAGCTGCGGAAAGTGTTCCCCAAGCGCTTTTATCCCAGTTGAAAGACGGCGGTAAGATGATCATTCCCGTTGGTGAAGAAGAGCAGCAGCTATTAAAAATTGAACGTCAGGGTGAACAATATCTGTCAACCGTAGTAGAAATGGTAAGGTTTGTGCCATTAGTTGCAGGTGATTTGGCTTAAAGGTTAAAGACTAGGTGAAGAAGTTATTACATCGTTTTGGTATTAGCTGTTTGTTAGCTGCGGGACTGGTTGGTTGCGCGGCTCACTCGCCTGCACCTGTCTCAAGCATAAATAAAGATTACTCAACGGTAGAGCGCGGTAGTTATCGAGGTAGCTACTATGAAGTAAAGAAAGGAGATACCCTTTATTTTATAGCTTACGTCACAGACAAGGATGTAAAAGATCTGGTTCGTTACAATGAACTTGCAGCTCCTTACACGATCTTCCCGGGCCAGAAGTTAAAACTTTGGGCTCCGAAATATAATTCACCTAAATTTGGTCATAAAGTGGAACCCGTTGTTCCACCTGTGGTTGTAGCGACCCCAAGCCCAACCGTGACAAAAACAACACCAGCCAAGACATCAAATTCAAGTAAAAGCTCTAGTCAGAAGCCAACGAAAGTTACACAAAAACAGCCTCCAAAGAAGGTTGAACAATCGAAATCAAAAGAGTATGTTGGTTCAAAAGGTAACCAAAATGTTAAGAAGCCAGCGCCTACAACTACAGCAAAAAATGACAAAGTGTCTAAGTGGTTGTGGCCTACAAAAGGGAGAGTAGTTAAGAATTTTTCAGCGGGCGAACAAGGAAATAAAGGCATCGACATCGCAGGACAGCGTGGTCAGCCTATCGTTTCAACCGCAACCGGCACAGTTGTGTATTCTGGTAATGCGCTAAGAGGTTATGGCAACTTAATTATAGTTAAACATAACGAAAATTATTTAAGTGCATACGCTCACAACGATAGATTGCTGGTTTCAGAAGGACAAAGTGTTAAAGCTGGACAAAAAATCGCGACGATGGGTAGTTCGGGTTCGAAATCGGTCAGACTTCACTTTGAAATTCGTTATCAAGGTAAGTCCGTTAATCCAAAACGGTATTTGCCTTAAAACTTTGAATAACAACTTGCGACATCATTTAGCGACATATTGAGTTGTCATGTCTTGCTAACTCGCCAGGGGGAGGCGTTATGAGTATCAGCAACACAGTAACCAAAGTTGAAGAGTTTGATTATGACGATGCAGCAGTAGGCCGCATTAATAACGAACTTGTAAAATCACCATCCAAAAAAGAGAAGAGCTCGCAAAGAGAGGAATTCGATGCGAGTAATAAGAGCTTAGATGCAACACAGCTTTATCTAGGTGAAATTGGCTTCTCACCTCTACTTACAGCAGAAGAAGAAGTACTTTATGCTCGACGTGCATTGCGTGGCGATGAAGCTGCTCGTAAACGTATGATCGAAAGTAACTTGCGTCTGGTAGTGAAGATCTCTCGCCGCTACAGCAATCGTGGTCTTGCACTTCTTGATCTCATCGAAGAAGGCAACCTAGGTTTGATCCGTGCGGTAGAGAAATTTGATCCGGAAAGAGGCTTCCGCTTCTCAACTTACGCAACGTGGTGGATCCGCCAAACGATCGAGCGTGCGTTGATGAACCAAACTCGTACCATTCGTCTGCCAATTCATGTGGTTAAAGAGCTGAACATTTATCTGCGTACCGCGCGTGAACTTTCTCAGAAGCTCGATCATGAACCAACAGCAGAAGAGATTGCTGCACAGCTAGATATCCCGGTAGAAGACGTAAGCAAAATGCTTCGCCTTAACGAGCGTATTAGTTCTGTTGATACACCAATTGGTGGTGACGGCGAGAAAGCGCTGTTGGATATTATTCCTGATGCCAACAATTCAGATCCTGAAGTTTCCACTCAGGACGACGACATTAAATCTTCATTGATCCATTGGTTAGAAGAGCTGAATCCAAAACAGAAAGAAGTGCTTGCACGTCGGTTTGGTCTGCTTGGCTATGAGCCATCAACACTTGAAGAAGTGGGACGTGAGATTGGTCTAACACGCGAACGTGTTCGTCAGATCCAAGTGGAAGGCTTACGTCGACTACGTGAGATCTTGATTAAACAAGGTCTGAACATGGAAAACTTGTTCAACGTAGAAGATGATTAGGTAGAAGCGCTGTAGAGGCGAGTTCAGAACAAACCAAAGGCTATGGGTGACCATAGCCTTTTTGCGTTTTACTGGATAAGTTTAGGAACTAGAGCATCTTCTTCAAGCGGTAAAGCTCTTCCAGTGCCTGGCGAGGCGTTAGATCGTCAGGATCAATATTCGACAATGCTTGTTCAACATCACTTGGTTCTGGGATCAAGCTGAGTTGGTTTGCCACATCGACCGTACTAGGGCGAGGCGAATCATTGCCTTGACCTAATTGTTCAAGTTGCGATAGCTTGTTACGCGCATTCTTAATCACTGGCTTTGGAACACCTGCTAAACCAGCAACCGCTAGACCGTAAGACTTGCTTGCCGCTCCTTCTTGAACTGCGTGCATAAAGGCAATGCTGTCTCCGTGTTCTACCGCATCAAGGTGAACGTTGGCTAAGTTTGGCAGTAGGTTTGGTAGCTCAGTCAGTTCGAAATAGTGCGTTGCGAACAGCGTCATTGCACCAATCTGAGTTGCAAGCCATTCTGCACTTGCCCATGCCAAAGAAAGACCATCGTAAGTACTGGTACCGCGACCGATCTCATCCATTAGCACCAAGCTGTTCTTAGTTGCGTTGTGAAGAATGTTGGCTGTTTCGGTCATTTCAACCATGAAAGTTGAACGGCCAGAGGCCAAATCATCAGACGCACCGATACGAGTAAAGATACGATCCAAAGAGCCAATATGAGCCGATTCTGCAGGTACGTATGAACCAATGTGAGCCATCAAAGCAATCAATGCGGTTTGGCGCATATAGGTCGATTTACCACCCATGTTTGGACCAGTAATGATCAGCATTTTACGGTTTGAACTTAGCTCAATAGGGTTGGCAATAAACGGCTCGCTGGTTACTTGCTCTACGACAGGGTGACGACCGGCTTGAATGCTGATGCCCGCTTCTTTATCCAAAGTTGGGCGACAGTAATCAAGTGAATCTGCACGCTCGGCTAGGTTTTGTAGTACGTCTAACTGAGAAATCGCCGAAGCAAGGTTTTGCATCTTCTCAAGGTTTGGCATCAACAAATCAAACAGCTCTTCCCACAGCTTTTTCTCTACTGCTAGCGCTTTTGATTTAGAGTTCAGTACCTTATCTTCATGCTCTTTCAACTCAGGAATGATGTAGCGTTCTGCATTTTTCAGCGTTTGGCGACGCACATAGTGTGGTGGAACCAAGTGGCTTTGACCACGACTTACCTGAATGAAGAAGCCGTGTACAGCGTTGTAGCCAACTTTTAGGGTGTCGATACCATGACGTTCGCGTTCGTCAGCTTCGAGTTTTTCTAGATACTCGGTTGCGCCATCTGCGAGTTTACGCCATTCATCAAGCTCAGCGTTGTAGCCCTCTGCAATCACGCCACCTTCGCGAATAACCACTGGTGGATTTTCTTTGATTGCGCGCTCGAGTAAATCACATACCTCATCCATTGGTGCAGCAAACTGAGCCAGCTTTTTAAGGTATGGGTGAGCCAGAGAAGAAGTGACGGTTTCCAACTCTGGCAGTTGCTGCATTGCATGACGTAGACGAGCCATATCGCGCGGACGTGCCGAGCGAAGCGCCAAACGAGCGAGGATACGTTCAATATCACCAATCTGTTTGAAGATTGGTTGAATGTCGGTGAACAAGCTCTGATCTTTGATCTCACCAATCGCATCAAGACGGTTGTTAAGAGTATCGACACAGCGCATTGGTTGATGCAACCAACGTTTTAGCATTCGGCTGCCCATTGGAGTCGCACAGTGATCGAGCACTTCGGCTAACGTATTATCAGTTCCACCAGATAGGTTTTGCGTCAGCTCTAAGTTACGACGTGTTGCCGCATCAAGAATGACGGAGTGATCTTGGCGATCAAAGGTCAGTGAGCGAATGTGCGGTAGGGCAGTACGCTGAGTATCTTTTACGTATTGGATCAAACAACCCGCAGCACACAGACCGAGTGATGCGTGCTCAACACCAAAGCCTACCAAGTCGCGCGTACCAAATTGTTGGTTCAACTGTTGTTTAGCGGTATCTAGCTCGAACTCCCAGACCGGGCGACGACGGTTACCGTTACGGTTCGACATCAAATGTACGGGTTCAAAATCTTCTGGGAAGAGTAACTCACGAGGTGCGGTGCGTTGCAGCTCAGCGGCCATCGCTTCTTCGGTTTCCGGCTCGACTAGTTGGAAGCGACCCGAAGTTACATCCAATGTCGCGTAACCGAATTTACCGTTGTGATGGTAAATCGATGCAATCAGGTTATCGATACGCTCAGACAGCAGCGCTTCATCAGTCACAGTACCTGGCGTAACAATGCGTACTACTTTACGCTCAACCGGGCCTTTACTTGTCGCTGGATCGCCAATCTGCTCACAGATCGCCACAGACTCACCAAGCTGAACAAGTTTAGCTAGATAACCTTCTACCGCATGGAATGGAACACCAGCCATCGGGATAGGTTCACCTGCCGATGCACCACGTTTGGTCAACGAAATATCAAGCAATTGAGATGCGCGTTTAGCATCGTCGTAGAAGAGTTCGTAGAAGTCGCCCATGCGGTAAAACAGCAAGATTTCTGGGTTCTCAGCCTTTAGCTTGAGATATTGCTGCATCATCGGAGTGTGTTTTTGTTCAGCTTTCACAGGTAAGTACTTTTGTTTATTTCCGTAGCGGCTTAGGATACGTGAATCCCTATCAAGTAAAAAGAGACAAAGGGCATTTTTGGCTATGGAAAGAGCAACAAAATTGAGTGCCGATCTCGGCGCATTATTGGCTAAGCATGGACATGTTTTAACCACGGCAGAATCATGCACGGGTGGCGGTGTTGCAACCGCTATTACTGACATCGCTGGTAGTTCAGCATGGCTTGATCGAGCGTTCGTTACTTATAGTAATGAAGCGAAAATGGAGATGCTTGGCGTACAGGCTTCAACGTTAGAAGCGCACGGTGCAGTGAGTGAGCCTGTTGTGATTGAAATGGTGCAGGGCGCAATTAAAAACTCCAACGCGACCATCGGCGTATCCATCAGTGGTATTGCTGGTCCGGGAGGAGGCAGTGAAGATAAACCTGTCGGAACGGTCTGCTTTGCTTTTGCTGATAACCAAAGTTGGCAGCAAGTCGAAACCATGCATTTTACTGGTGATCGTGCAGAAGTTCGCAAAAAAGCGGTCGAGCATGCACTGACTCAATTGCATCAACATCTGATTTAGAATTTGTGAAATTGTCTTAGCCCAGCGTTGATAAGGGCTAGAGCAAATCACAGCTTTAGGTCTGCCAAATTTTTTTCATACAGGTATAGACACTGTATGAATCAACAGTATAATAACTTTCATTGCTGAGCAGTTCTTCTGCTTAAGAAAAATGAATTACTATTCGTCGCCCAAAGAAGATGAATAAATCGGAGAAAGTAATGGACGAGAACAAACAGAAAGCGCTCGCCGCTGCGCTAGGTCAAATTGAAAAGCAATTCGGTAAAGGCTCTATCATGCGCCTTGGTGATAACCGCGCAATGGACGTAGAAACCATCTCAACGGGTTCTCTTTCTCTTGATATCGCTTTGGGTGCTGGTGGTCTACCAATGGGTCGTATCGTAGAAATCTACGGTCCAGAATCTTCAGGTAAAACAACGCTAACTCTTGAGTTGATTGCTGCTGCGCAACGTGAAGGCAAAACTTGTGCGTTTATCGATGCAGAGCACGCTCTAGATCCTGTATACGCAAAGAAACTTGGCGTTGATATCGATGCACTATTGGTTTCTCAGCCAGACACTGGTGAGCAAGCGCTAGAAATCTGTGACGCACTTGCACGTTCTGGTGCTATCGACGTTATGGTTGTCGACTCAGTTGCTGCACTAACACCAAAAGCAGAAATCGAAGGCGAAATGGGCGACAGCCACATGGGTCTTCAAGCACGTATGCTTTCTCAAGCGATGCGTAAGCTAACGGGTAACCTAAAGCAATCTAACTGTATGTGTATCTTCATCAACCAAATCCGTATGAAGATTGGTGTGATGTTCGGTAACCCTGAAACAACAACAGGTGGTAACGCACTTAAGTTCTACGCTTCTGTTCGCCTAGATATTCGTCGTACTGGCGCAATCAAAGAAGGTGACGAAGTAGTAGGTAACGAAACGCGCATCAAAGTTGTTAAGAACAAGATTGCTGCACCGTTTAAAGAAGCAAACACGCAAATCATGTACGGCCAAGGTTTCAACCGTGAAGGTGAACTGATTGACCTAGGCGTGAAGCACAAGCTAGTTGAAAAAGCGGGTGCATGGTACAGCTACCAAGGCGACAAGATTGGCCAAGGTAAAGCAAACGCTTGTAACTACCTACGCGAAAACCCAGAAATCGGTAAGACTATCGATACTAAACTGCGTGAAATGCTACTTTCACCAGCACTACCTGAAGCACCAGAAGCCGGTGAAAAATCAGAGCAAGAAGAAGAGTTTTAATCTTCTGATTGAATCATGTTGAACAAAGCCCTGCTATGCGGGGCTTTGTTGTATCTGCTGAAATCAAAACCGAAAACACAAGGGCAGACTCATATCAATTAGGGTAGGTCAGCGTTCAGAACTAGCGCCTATGTAAGCTAGAGTGAGTGGTTATTTACTACGATTGTTATAGAGCCTGTACAGCAAAAATAGTTTTAGGAACACTATGTACCAAAAGCGTCAAGCGCCGACCCTATCCAGCAAAGAAGCGGCTATTCAATTATTGAGCCGTCGAGACCATGGGCAATACGAGCTATACCAAAAGCTGGCTCTAAAAGGTTATGAAGAGGCAGAGATAGAAGCGGCAATCAATTTTTGTCTCGACCATAACTATTTGGATGACCTGCGTTATGCCAAAAGCCAAGTGCGCCAGCATGTTTACAAAGGTCACGGTGAGCGCCGCATTCGTCAAGAATTGAACCAAAAGCGTGTCGCAGAATCCATCATTGATATGGCGATGGCAGAAGAGCCACAAGACTGGTTTGAACTGGCAAGAATGGCTGCTGAGAAGAAATTCAAAGGAATTAAAGCCAAAGACCAGAAAGAGTACGCTAAACAGGTGCGATTTCTGCAATATCGTGGCTACAGTTTTGACCAAATCAGCTACGCGCTGAGCTTTGAGGACGAAGATTCATAGTGAATGACTCACGTTGATTTTTGTTTTACCTTAAATTTTTTCTTCTACCCCCTCTTTTCCGCAAGAAAACTAGTCGTAGCTGATTGCATGATCTACAATACGGCAAAATTCTAACTCGACTATTTTCAGGAAGAGCTGCATGTACATGAGCACTGATGAGGTTCGTAACGCGTTCCTCAAGTTCTTTGAGAGCAAAGGACACCAAATCGTAGAAAGTTCATCGTTAGTTCCACATAACGACCCAACCCTGCTGTTCACAAACGCGGGTATGAACCAATTTAAAGATTGTTTCTTAGGCTTAGAAAAACGAGCCTACACTCGAGCGACTACGGCTCAACGTTGTGTACGTGCTGGTGGTAAACACAACGACCTGGAAAACGTTGGCTTTACAGCTCGTCACCACACTTTCTTTGAAATGCTAGGCAACTTCAGCTTTGGCGATTACTTCAAAGAAGACGCGATTGCTTTCGCATGGGAATTTCTAACTGAAACTCTTAAGCTGCCAGCAGACCGTCTACTAGTAACGGTTTACGAGACAGATGACGAAGCATTCGATATCTGGAACAAAAAAGTAGGCGTTCCAGCAGACCGCATTATCCGCATTGGCGACAAGAAAGGTGGTAAACCATACGAGTCAGATAACTTCTGGCAAATGGGTGACACTGGCCCTTGTGGTCCATGTACTGAAATTTTCTACGATCACGGTGAGCACATCTGGGGTGGCCGTCCTGGCACGCCTGAAGAAGATGGTGACCGTTTCATCGAGATCTGGAACAACGTATTCATGCAGTTCAACCGTCACGCAGACGGCACTATGGAACCGCTACCAAAACCATCGGTAGATACAGGTATGGGTATCGAGCGTATCTCTGCAATCATGCAAGGCGTTCACTCAAACTACGAAATCGATGTATTCCAAGCTCTAATCAAAGCAGCTGCTGAAGTGATCGGTTACGAAGACCTATCGAACCAATCGCTACGCGTTATCGCAGACCACATCCGTTCATGTTCATTCCTGATCGTTGATGGCGTAATGCCTTCAAACGAAGGTCGTGGTTACGTGCTACGTCGTATTATCCGTCGTGCAGTTCGTCACGGTAACAAGCTAGGCGCACAAGGTGCATTCTTCCACAAGTTGGTTGGTGTACTAGCAGACATCATGGGTACGGCTGGTGAAGAGCTGAAGCGTCAACAAGCTGTGGTTGAAAAAGTATTGCGTATCGAAGAAGAAAACTTCGGTCGTACACTGGAGCGTGGTATGGCGATTCTAAACGAAGCGCTAGATAACCTAGACGGTAAAGTGCTAGACGGCGAAACCGTATTCAAACTTTACGACACTTACGGCTTCCCAGCTGACTTAACTAACGACGTTGCACGTGAGCGTGAGTTCGCTATCGACGAAGAAGGTTTCGAGAAAGCGATGGAAGAGCAGCGTCAACGTGCACGTGAAGCAGGTAACTTCGGTACTGATTACAACGCAGCAATCAAAGTTGATACGCAAACAGAATTCTGTGGTTACACAGGCACTAAAGGTTCTAGCTCAGTTGCTGCGATGTTTGTTGAAGGCAACGAAGTAGATTCGCTATCTGCAGGCGACAAAGCAATCATCGTACTTGGTGAGACACCATTCTACGCTGAGTCAGGCGGTCAATGTGGTGACGCTGGTGAAATCCGCACGGAGTCTGGTGTATTCCGTGTTGAAGACACTCAGAAACTAGGCAACGCAATCGCACACCACGGTGTAATGGCCGAAGGCGTTCTAGCGAAAGGTGACGAAGTAGCAACTATCGTTGACGCCGAGCGTCGTGCCGCTATCTCTCTAAATCACTCAGCGACGCACTTGCTGCATGCTGCGCTACGCCAACTTCTTGGTGAGCACGTAACGCAGAAAGGTTCACTAGTGAAACCAGATAGCCTACGTTTCGACTTTTCTCACCTAGAAGCGGTAACGGCTGCAGAGCTGAAAGAAGTTGAGCGTCTAGTGAACGCGCAAATTCGCCGTAACCACAAGGTTGAAACCAACGTGATGGACATTGAGTCTGCGAAGAAGAAAGGCGCAATGGCATTGTTTGGTGAGAAGTACGATGACGAAGTTCGCGTACTGTCTATGGGCGATTTCTCTACTGAGCTTTGTGGTGGTATCCACGCTTCAAGCACTGGTGATATCGGTCTATTCAAGATCACATCTGAAGGTGGTATCGCAGCAGGTATCCGCCGTATCGAAGCAGTAACGGGTGAAGGTGCGCTAGACGCAATCGAAGCTCAAGCGGCTAAGTACGAAGAGAAACTGGCTGAATCAGCACAGAAAGCGAAATTTCTAGAGAAAGAAATCCAAAAACTGAAAGACAAGATGGCTGCAGCAGAAAGTGCAAACATCATGGGTAAAGTTCAGGATATCAATGGTACTAAAGTACTGATCGCAGCTCTAGAAGGCGCAGATAACAAGAACCTACGTACTATGGTTGATGACATCAAAAACCAAGTAGGTAGCGGCGTTATCCTTCTTGCTAACGTAAACGATGACAAGATCGGTCTGATTGCAGGTGTAACCAAAGACCTTATCGGCAAAGTGAAAGCAGGTGACTTAGTTAAGATGGTTGCTGAGCAAGTAGGCGGTAAAGGCGGTGGTCGCCCAGATATGGCTCAAGCAGGTGGTACCGATGTTGCGGCACTACCTGCGGCGATTCAGTCTGTACAGCCTTGGCTAGAAGAACGCCTATAATTATTTAAAACACAATTTACGCTCAATCAATGTTCTTTGATTGGGCGTAATTTTTTTATGGTAACCAAGTGGTTTAATTGACCGTATTTTAACCAGGTCATTTACGCTGCTTGGTTTTTGTTGTAACTACCGCTTATATAATTTTCAACTAGTAGAATATGAGTGGTCCGAATGAGACTTTGGTCTTGGGAAGGTGAAGACTGGTGAAAAAGCCCCTTATCGTGCAAAAGTTTGGCGGAACCTCAGTGGGTTCAATTGAAAGAATCCACCAGGTAGCTGAACACATCATTAAGGCGAAAAATGATGGTAATCAAGTTGTCGTTGTTGTGTCTGCGATGTCAGGCGAAACAAACCGACTAATGGATCTCGCTAAGCAAGTAGATAGCGTTCCAACGGCTCGAGAACTTGATGTTTTGCTCTCTGCTGGTGAGCAAGTGTCGATGGCACTATTGGCAATGACTCTCAATAAATTGGGTTATGCTGCTCGCTCACTTACCGGAGCACAAGCGAACATTGTGACGGATAATCAACACAATGACGCGACGATTAAACACATTGATACTTCTACGATTATGGATTTACTTCAACAAGATCAAATCGTTATCGTGGCAGGCTTCCAAGGTGTGAATGAAAATGGGGATATCACCACATTAGGTCGAGGTGGCTCAGATACGAGCGCAGTGACATTAGCTGGCGCATTAAGCGCTGATGAGTGTCAAATCTTTACCGACGTTGATGGTATTTATACTTGTGATCCGCGTGTAGTAAAAAACGCTCAAAAGATGGCGGTGATTGATTTCCCTTCGATGGAAGCAATGGCCAGCCGTGGAGCGAAAGTGTTGCATCTCCCTTCTGTGCAGTTTGCATGGAAGAATAATGTGCCACTGCGTGTGCTTTCGACATTTGATGTGAACGAAGGCAGTTTGGTAAAAGGAGAGTCAGGCTTAAAAGCCGTCTCTGGTATAGCCATTCAACGTGACCTTGCCATGATTGAAGTCGATAACGAACATTTGTCTAGCATTACAAAGCAATGTCAGATGTTAGGTATAGACATTTGGAATGTGATCGAGGAAGCAGAACGAACAGGTATCATGATAAAACAAGATGCATGTGCCAAGTTGGATCTGGTGTTCCGCGATAAAATCCGTAATAGTGAACTTGTAAGCCTGTTGACCGCTGTGGGGCTAGAAGCCAATGGAATGGTTGACCATGCCTGTGAATTGTTGGCACAGCAAGATATTACGACCAACTTCTGCTCAACGAATGCACTCACTATGATGCTAGTCTTACCACCTGAATGTGTGGATGCAGCAGCAAATATTCTTCATGATGCTTACGTTACATCTAGTGAAGCATTGAACATTCAGCAAAAACATGCCTTTTTGGGCTAATTTTCGGTAACAAGGTAGTTTACGAAAATATAACTTTTGTTGGATAATAGCTTTGTAGCAAGAAAATTTAGAGATTACTCAAGGAGCAAAGAATGCTAATTTTGACTCGCCGCGTAGGCGAAACACTTATGATTGGTGATGAAGTAACTGTAACTGTACTAGGTGTTAAAGGTAACCAAGTACGTATCGGCGTTAACGCTCCGAAAGAGGTTTCTGTTCACCGTGAAGAAATCTACATGCGCATTCAAGCTGAAAAAGGCAATGGCAACGTTGCTTCAGGTAACTACTAAGCCGCTCCTGTTTACAGAGCTTAGTTTGAATGAAAAAGGCTAGCCGATAGGCTAGCCTTTTTAGTTTCTAATAAATGTCATTTTTTAAGAGAAGACTCTCTTTTTTTCATCATAATAGGGTGGTAAAGTTTGTTTAATAATCACTTTGATTAAATCCGCATCGGTTAAGCGATTTTTGCGTTTTTTTTCAAAGAAAGTGTTTGACATATTTTCGGTAAAACGTAATATGTGCCTCCGCAAGACGGTGAGGTGGCCGAGAGGCTGAAGGCGCTCCCCTGCTAAGGGAGTATACGGTTTATCCCGTATCGAGGGTTCGAATCCCTCCTTCACCGCCATTCTTGCAACGTTGATTTATCAACAAAAGTGCGTCCTTAGCTCAGCTGGATAGAGTACCTGGCTACGAACCAGGCGGTCGGAGGTTCGAATCCTCCAGGACGCGCCATATCTCTTTTGAGATATAACAATGAAAACGGTGAGGTGGCCGAGAGGCTGAAGGCGCTCCCCTGCTAAGGGAGTATACGGTTTATCCCGTATCGAGGGTTCGAATCCCTCCTTCACCGCCATTCATTGACTGGCCCGATGGCCTTTTTTTTGTTTCGTAAGAAACTAGTGTGATTTGCTTCACAACTTCTTAGCAAGAAGAACTGCGCGTCCTTAGCTCAGCTGGATAGAGTACCTGGCTACGAACCAGGCGGTCGGAGGTTCGAATCCTCCAGGACGCGCCACTATTTAATAATTCGTTTGATAAACGGGTTATACAAAGTAAAATAAAGATTATTGCGCGTCCTTAGCTCAGCTGGATAGAGTACCTGGCTACGAACCAGGCGGTCGGAGGTTCGAATCCTCCAGGACGCGCCACTCTTTAGGGTTTCCTTGTGAACTCCTGATATTGGTAATACCGATATCGAAAACTGCGCGTCCTTAGCTCAGCTGGATAGAGTACCTGGCTACGAACCAGGCGGTCGGAGGTTCGAATCCTCCAGGACGCGCCACTCTTTAGGGTTTCCTTTGTGAACTCCTGATATTGGTAATACTGATATCGAAAACTGCGCGTCCTTAGCTCAGCTGGATAGAGTACCTGGCTACGAACCAGGCGGTCGGAGGTTCGAATCCTCCAGGACGCGCCACTCTTTAAAGGTTCCTTTGTAA
>NZ_APHW01000024.1 GCF_002741985.1 Vibrio rotiferianus CAIM 577 = LMG 21460 | reverse complement strand
CCTGATATTGGTAATACCGATATCGAAAACTGCGCGTCCTTAGCTCAGCTGGATAGAGTACCTGGCTACGAACCAGGCGGTCGGAGGTTCGAATCCTCCAGGACGCGCCACTCTTTAGGGTTTCCTTTGTGAACTCCTGATATTGGGAATACTGATATCGAAAACTGCGCGTCCTTAGCTCAGCTGGATAGAGTACCTGGCTACGAACCAGGCGGTCGGAGGTTCGAATCCTCCAGGACGCGCCACTCTTTAGGGTTTCCTTTGTGAACTCCTGATATTGGTAATACCGATATCGAAAACCGTGCGTCCTTAGCTCAGCTGGATAGAGTACCTGGCTACGAACCAGGCGGTCGGAGGTTCGAATCCTCCAGGACGCGCCACTCTTTAAAAAAGCCTCGCTTAATGCGAGGCTTTTTTGTATCTGGTGTTTGGTTATGAAATGGCGCGTTCTTCGCTTATCCACAGCCATCTCTCGCGCCAAATCCTATCTTCAGTTTATGATTCTTGTCTCATTGAGCCTCTATATTGTTTCGCTTAAATAATCACCTTGAAGCTTCTACTTAAGCGATCTTCAGCTTGGCGAGCATGCAAAGGCAGATAAACCTAACCAAACATTGATGAAAACACTTATGTTTCGCTATTGTTAATTTGGTGTTTTTGTTGTGTTAATTGGGGCTATCTTTCTGTTTTTATTTTACTTTCTTCCTTAAGACTCTTTTCATTTTTAAATCCTAATCGCAGTTTTTACAAACACTTTAATTTAGTGTGGTTATATGTTGAGCGGTCCCACAAGCGAAGTGAATTTTCGTGCAATTTGTGATCTGAGTAGTGAATAAATAATCAATATTAGAGATTATTTAAAAGCTTCCTTAAACAAAATTGACAAAATTTAACCAATCGAGATAATCCATTGGTCGGGATTTGACGCTATTACAGTCCTGCGCATTGTCAGGATGACAAAGAAAGGAAGCAACATGACGAATATAGGAAGCCTGCTAGTAGATGCGGCCACCCTGATGTTAACAGGGATGGCGGTCGTATTTATTTTCCTCACCATTCTAGTTTATCTCGTTCGGCTGATGTCCAAATTGGTACCAGAAGAAGTACCAGCGCCGATCGCAGCACCGAAAATAAATACTAACGTTCAATCAACCTCTTCAGCTGTTAGTCCACACGTAGTGGCAGCGATTTCGGCTGCGATTCATAAACATCGCGCCTCTGTCGTGAAGTAGCCGAAAATAGGATTAAAAAGGAGTTTAAGAGCATGTCTAAACCACTAGCTATCACTGATGTGGTCCTTCGTGACGCCCATCAATCCCTGTTTGCTACGCGTATGCGTATCGAAGATATGCTGCCTATCGCAGCTGAGTTAGATAAGGTTGGTTACTGGTCATTAGAGACCTGGGGTGGCGCAACGTTTGACTCGTGTATCCGCTTTTTGGGAGAAGACCCATGGGAGCGCTTACGCGAACTAAAAAAAGCGATGCCAAATACACCAATGCAAATGTTACTACGTGGTCAAAACCTTTTAGGATACCGCCATTACGCTGACGATGTAGTAGAGAAGTTTGTTGAACGTGCTCACGCCAATGGTATGGATGTGTTCCGTATTTTTGATGCAATGAACGATGTTCGAAATTTCCAAAAAGCAGTAAAAGCTACGGTGGATGTTGGTGCTCATGCGCAAGGAACCTTGTCTTACACCACCAGTCCGGTACATAACGCGGATACTTGGGTCGATCTTGCTAAACGTCTTGAAGACTTAGGTTGTCACTCTCTATGTATCAAGGATATGTCTGGCTTACTTAAGCCGTACGAAGCAGAAGAGCTGATCACGCGCATCAAAGCGTCTTGTGACGTGCCTTTAGCGCTTCACTGCCATGCAACTACGGGTCTTTCTACGGCGACTGCTGTGAAAGCTGTAGAAGCGGGTATCGATATCCTTGATACTGCGATCTCTTCAATGAGCTGCACATACGGCCACACGCCAACGGAGACAGTGGTTGCTATGCTGCAAGGTACAGAGCGTGATACTAATCTTAAACTGGATCAAATTGAGCCTATTGCCGCTTACTTCCGTGAAGTACGTAAGAAATACGCTAAGTGGGAAGGTCAGCTAAAAGGCGTGGATTCGCGCATCCTGATCGCTCAGGTTCCTGGAGGCATGCTGACGAATATGGAAGGTCAGCTAAAAGAGCAAGGCGCTGCGGATCGTATTGATGAAGTACTGGAAGAGATTCCTCGTGTACGTGAAGACCTTGGCTTCATTCCGTTGGTGACACCGACGTCTCAGATTGTTGGTACTCAAGCGGTGATCAACGTGCTGACAGGTGAGCGCTATAAGAGCATCACCAAAGAAACCGCTGGTGTTCTAAAAGGTGAATACGGCTCTGCGCCGGCGCCAGTGAATGCTGAGCTTCAAGCAAAAGTGCTTGATGGCAAAGAAGCGATCACCTGTCGTCCTGCAGACTTGCTTGAGTCAGAAATGGAAACCCTAACGGTTGATTTGATGGAGAAAGCGCAGTCTGAAGGTATTAAGCTAGCGAGTGAACGTGTTGATGACGTACTGACTTACGCGCTATTCCCTCAAGTTGGTCTGAAATTCCTGAAAAACCGCGGTAACCCAGACGCGTTTGAGCCGGCACCAACGTTAGAAGCGGCGAAACCTGCCGCTGCACCTGTAGTACAAGCATCAGCTGGTGGTGTTGAAACCTACAGCGTGCGAGTTGATGGGCAAGTTTATGAGGTCGAAGTTGGTCCTCAGGGGCAATTAACATCGGTAACGCCAAGTGGGGCAGCCGCACCTGTTCAACCTGCAGCGCCAAGCGCTCCTGTTAACAGTGCCGCTGAAGCGGTTCCTGCACCTCTTGCAGGTAACATCTTTAAAGTTAACGTTCAACCTGGCGCTGAAGTCGCTGAAGGTGATGTTCTTTTGATCCTAGAAGCGATGAAGATGGAAACCGAAGTTCGTGCAGCGCGTGGCGGTATTGTGCAAGAGCTTAACGTGAAAGAAGGTGATGCCGTTACCGTTGGTTCACCACTGCTGAGTTTGACGTAAGGGAGCATCATGGACGGATTGATGACCTTATGGTCAGAAACAGGGATCGCTAACTTTGAGTTCGGCCAAATCTGTATGATGTTGGTTGGTTGTACCTTGCTGTTTTTGGCGATCAAAAAAGGCTTTGAGCCCTTACTGTTATTACCAATTGGTTTTGGTGCCATCTTGGCAAACATTCCAAATGCTGGCTTTACTGATCCAGGCGGGTTGCTGTACTACGTTTACTACATTGGGATCGAATCGGGCGTGTTCCCGCTGCTGATCTTCATGGGCGTAGGTGCGATGACCGATTTTGGTGCTTTGATTGCGAACCCGAAAACCTTGTGGTTAGGTGCTGCTGCGCAGTTTGGTATTTTCGCGACGTTATTTGGTGCGATATTGCTTAACTATGTTCCGGGTATGGAGTTCTCCATGGCGGATGCATCGTCTATCGCGATCATCGGTGGTGCGGATGGACCAACTGCTATCTTCTTGGCGAGTAAGCTCTCTCCAGATTTACTTGGTGCGATTGCAGTTGCCGCATACAGTTACATGGCATTGGTTCCAATTATCCAGCCACCAATCATGAAAGCTCTAACCACCAAAGAAGAACGTCAAATCAAGATGGCTCAACTTCGTCATGTTGGTAAGTGGGAGAAAGTACTCTTCCCACTTGCCGTATTACTGATGACGATTCTGTTCCTACCTTCGGCGACACCTCTGGTTGGTATGTTCTGTTTGGGTAACTTGATGCGCGAAGCTGGTGTGGTGGATCGCTTGTCGAAAACTGCTCAAAACGAACTGATCAACATTGTGACCATCTTCTTAGGCCTTGGGGTTGGTTCCAAGCTACAAGCTGAGCAGTTCTTGAACCTAGAAACGCTAGGTATCTTAGGGCTCGGTGCAGTGGCATTCAGTATCGGTACTGGTGCAGGTGTTCTAATGGCGAAGCTCCTGAACAAATTCTCGAAAGAAGACATCAACCCACTTATTGGCGCAGCAGGTGTTTCTGCTGTACCAATGGCGGCGCGTGTTGTGAATAAGGTTGGTTTAGAAGCGAATCCACAAAACTTCCTACTGATGCACGCAATGGGACCAAATGTAGCCGGTGTCCTTGGTTCAGCAGTGGCGGCGGGTATCTTGCTCGCGCTCGTGGGCTAGGTAGTTCTTTAAATAACGTGGTTGATAATCTGTGACAGAGAATTATCAACCAATTTACAAATTGGCGATTAACTTCGGCAAACAAAATGGTTTATAGTCAAAGGGATGCTTTTTGCATCCCTTTTTGTTTTCTCTCAGGGAATGGGTTATGGAACACGAACAGATAGTTATTACCGAATTCGGCGACGCAGAAGTCCTTGCGATTCAAACCACATCCACACCAACTCCTCAGGCGGGTGAAGTCCTCGTTAAAGTGGCCTATTCTGGTGTCAATCCTATTGATGTCAAAACACGCGCAGGGCTTGGCTGGGCGGCCGCTCAGAACAAAGATAACTTACCTTGGGTGCCTGGCTATGATATCTCTGGCAAAGTGGTGTCATGCGGAGAAGGGGCGTCACGCTTTACTGAAGGGGATGAGGTCGCTGGGTTTATTGGTTTTCCAGTCCGCGGTGGCGGTTATAGCCAATACGTTTGCGTTCCTGAGTCTGAACTTAGCCATGTGCCAAATACGGTTACGTTGGAAGCAGCAGCCGTGCTCCCGTTGGCTGGACAAACTGCCGCTCAAGCGCTGAGTAAGGCAAATGTCACTGAAGGTGATCGCGTGCTGATTTTAGCGGGGGCAGGTGGCGTTGGGCATCTAGCGGTACAAATTGCAGTGGCGACGAAGGCGGAAGTGTTTACTACATGTAGTGGACGAAATTTAGACTACCTCGCCACACTCGGTGCACATGCAGTGAACTATCAATTTGCCCCAGTGTCAGAACGTGTTGAAGATGTCGATGTTTTGATTGACCTCGTCGGTGGCGATGCAGCTTGGATGCCCTCAAATGCCTGACGGATAATGCTCGAGTGATCACCGTTCCGACTATTACTGCAGAGTTGATTTGTGAAAAAGCCAAGCTACTAGGTTTCGAAGCGAGCGGTATGTTGGTGGAACCCGATCGCGAGCAACTTGATACCTTGCTCTACATGGTTGGGGTTGGGTTGTTGAAAACCGAAGTACAACACGTCTATCCGATGAATGAGGTTGTTGAAGCTCACAAACAAGTTGAGTCGGGAAGGACTCGAGGCAAGATCTTGCTTGATATGACATGTTAGAGGCATTTAATGCTGCCTTTGAAAACTTAGCATTATGGTTTTCTGACTCCGCATTATGGGTGCTATTTATGACGGGGTTTCTCAGTGCTACCTTATTACCAGGTGGCTCTGAAGCTGGATTGATTGCCACCTTATCGTTAAACCAGTACTCAGTTTCATCCATCATCATTGTTGCTACCATTGGTAATACCCTTGGCGGTCTCACCAACTATTGGTTGGGGTTGTGGATTCCAAATAAAACCCAAGATGAGAAACACGGTCATACCGCATTGAAGTGGTTATCCAAATATGGGTATTGGGGATTGTTTTTCAGCTGGTTGCCAGTGATTGGTGATCCGCTATGTTTAGCGGCAGGATGGTTAAGGATGAAATTTCTGCCTTGCTTAGTTCTTATATTTTTAGGCAAAGCCGCAAGATACAGCTTGTTGGCCGCCATCTATCTCGGTTTATTTTAAGGAAAGCGCATGAGAATGTTTTGGGTAAGTGCGTGTTCACTGCTAGTGATCACGGGCTGTGCATCAAATGCCCCTGTTTCATCATTGCCTGATGGGGTGACGTTTGTTGAGTCATCGAAAGCGGAAGAAGGCAAAGTAAAAATACCATACCAGAAGTATCAACTTGATAATGGCCTGACGGTGATTCTGGCACCTGAAGATTCCGATCCATTGGTTCACGTAGATGTGACTTACCATGTTGGTTCGGCACGTGAAGAAATTGGTAAATCAGGTTTTGCACACTTCTTTGAGCACATGATGTTCCAAGGCTCTGAGAACGTGGGTGACCAACAGCACTTCAAGATCATCACAGAGGCGGGGGGGGCACACTTAATGGCACCACGAACCGTGATCGTACTAATTATTTCGAAACCGTTCCGGCTAACCAGCTAGAAAAAATGCTGTGGTTAGAGTCGGATCGTATGGGCTTTTTGTTGGATGCGGTATCACAGCAGAAATTTGAGATTCAGCGTTCTACAGTGAAAAACGAACGCGCCCAGAATTACGATAATCGTCCTTATGGCTTGATTTGGGAGCGCATGGCAGAAGCGCTGTACCCAGAAGGTCACCCTTATTCATGGCAAACTATCGGCTATGTTGAAGATCTCGATCGTGTTGATGTGAATGATCTGAAAGCGTTCTTCCTTCGTTGGTATGGTCCAAACAATGCAGTATTGACCATTGGTGGTGATATCGATGTAGAACAAACACTGGAGTGGGTGAACAAATACTTCGGTTCGATCCCTAGAGGTCTAGAAGTTGAAAACGCACCGAAGCAGCCGGCTAAGCTAGCAGAAAGTAAGTTCATTACCTTAGAAGATCGTATTCAACAACCTATGGTCATGGTGGCATGGCCGACCACTTACAGCGGCGAAGCCAACCAAGCATCACTTGATACACTATCAAGCGTAATCGGTAGTGGCACTAACAGCGTACTTTATCAGGATCTAGTTAAAACGCAGAAAGCGGTCGATGCAGGGGCATTCCATGACTGCGCAGAGCTGTCGTGTAATTTCTATGTCTACGCGATGGGAGATTCTGGTGATAAAGGCGACCTCACCAAGCTTTACGATGAGCTTATGGCGTCGCTGGATAAATTTGCCAAAGATGGGGTAACCAAAGACCGTCTTGAGCAACTTAAAGGAAAAACTGAAGCAGACGCGATTTTTGCTCTAGAGAGTGTCAAAGGCAAAGTAACGCAATTGGCGTCTAACCAAACTTTCTTTGGTAAGCCGGATCTGATTGAACAGCAGCTGAAACAGTTACGTGCGGTGACGCCTGAGTCTGTGGAGAAGGCTTATAGCGACTTCATTCAAGGTAAGAATAAGGTAACGCTTAGCGTTGTGCCACGCGGTAAGACCGAGCTTGCGGTAAAACCAGCGACGTTCGTGACACCAAAGCGTACTTTGCCAGAATATGAAAAGATCACAGAAGACCAATTGGCGTACCGCCGAGCAACGGATAACTTCGATCGTTCAGTTCAGCCACCAGTTGGTAACCCTGTAGAAGCGACAATGCCGAAGCTATACGACATTCACTTCAAGAACGGTTCTGAGTTGCTTGGTACCGTAAGCAGTGAAACGCCGACGGTCACTATGCAGTTTAGCTTGCCTGCAGGTACGCGCTTTGTTCAGGAAGGTAAAGAAGGCTTGGCTCAGCTAACTGCTGCAATGTTACAAGAAGGCACGACTCAGCATTCAGCCGAAGAAATTCAAGCGGAATTAGACAAGCTTGGCAGTGTAATTTCTGTTGGGGCAACGGGTTATACCACGAACATCCGTGTTTCTGCTCTAGAAAGAAACCTTGCACCGACGTTGAAGATTGTCGAGGAGATGTTGTTATCGCCGGCATTCAAGCAAGTAGACTTTGAACGTGTTAAAGCTCAAGCGCTGGAAGGGTTAGTGTACGAGCATCAGAAGCCAAGCTGGATGGCGTCGCAAGCGAGCCGTCAAGTGTTGTATGGAGACTCTGTTTTTGCTCGTCCAAAAGATGGGACTAAAGCAGGGCTTCAAGCGTTGACCCTAGATGATGTACGTGACTTCTATACGAAACACTACACGCCACAAAGTGCGCAGATTGTTGCAGTTGGTGATATCAGCAAAGATGATGTTGAGAAACAACTTGCTTTCTGGTCTAACTGGGAGGACGAAGCTGCTCCCTTGTATGCGCCACAAGCTATCGCGCCATTAGGTTCACAAAAAGTACATTTAGTGGATAAGCCAGGCGCACCGCAAAGTGTCATCATGATGGTTCGTCAAGGAATGCCTTATGATGCAACAGGTGATTTCTACTTGGGTCAGCTAGCAAACTTTAACTTGTCTGGAAACTTTAATAGCCGTATCAACCAAAACCTTCGTGAAGACAAAGGTTACACCTATGGCGCCTATGGTTATTTCTCCGGTAATGTAGAAACAGGCTCTGTTGTATTTACTGCTCAAGTGCGTGCGGATTCGACTGTTGCGTCTATCATCGAGATGGAGAATGAGTTGAACGAGTTCTCACAATCGGGCATGACTGACGATGAATTGAAATTTATGCGCCAAGCAGTCGGTCAAAAAGATGCACTGAAATACGAGACGCCAACACAGAAAGGCAAACTCATCAGTGATATTTTGAAATACAACCTAGATAAAGATTACTTACAGCAACGCAACGCTATTGTTGAGACTGTCGATAAACAGACGCTCAACGCTCTAGCTGAAAAATGGTTCGACCCGAATGACTATCAGATAGTGGTTGTCGGGGATGCGAAATCCCTTCGCCCTCAACTAGAAAAGTTAGGGAAAGACGTGGAAGAGCTTGAAATCATTCGATAGAGTACACATTTAATAGCGGAGAGGAGACTCTCCGCTATTCGTTTCTAACTAGATAAATGACTTTTTGATGGGTTATTTATCTAGATGGATTATATATCAATAACTTAGCTTTCACTTGCCACGCTTGGCGAGTGTCCTGCTCCCAATATAAGCGAACCTCATTTTGACTGATTTTGCTGCGCGACTAAAACAAGTTGCATCAAACCCAGAAGTATTTAAGCAGTTTGGACGCGGTGTTGAGCGAGAAACTTTGCGCTATCGTCAGGATGGCCATTTAGCTACAACACCTCACCCAGAGGGTTTGGGCTCAGCGTTCACAAACAAATGGATCACGACCGACTTTTCAGAATCTCTACTGGAATTTATTACTCCAGTATCGCATGACATTCCTGAACTGATGGGACAATTGAAAGACATCCATCACTTCACTCAAACCAAAATGGGTGAAGAGAAAATGTGGCCACTTTCAATGCCGTGCTACGTGGGCACCGAGGACGACATTCAGCTAGCGCAGTATGGCTCATCGAACTCAGCCAAAATGAAAACGCTCTACCGTGAAGGTCTAAAGCGTCGTTATGGTAGCTTGATGCAAATTATTTCTGGTGTGCATTTTAACTTCTCTTTCCCTGAATCATTCTGGGATGCTTTGTATGGCAAACAAGATGAAGAAGCACGCCAAGAGACAAAATCAGACGCGTACTTTGCGCTGATTCGTAACTACTACCGCTTTGGTTGGATGATCCCGTATTTCTTTGGTGCATCTCCAGCGCTGTGTGGCTCATTTATTCAAGGGCGTGAAACCGAACTGCCATTTGAGCAGATTGGCGGTACGCTTTATCTACCAAAAGCGACCTCTCTGCGTCTAAGTGATCTCGGTTACACCAACAGTGCTCAAAGTGTGCTTAAGATTGGCTTTAACACCATCGAACAGTATCTTGATGGTTTAGATGATGCGATTCGTCATCCATCGGAACAGTTCGCCGAGATTGGTGTAAAAGTCGATGGAGAATATCGTCAACTTAACTCGAACATCTTGCAAATTGAAAACGAACTGTACGCCCCAATTCGTCCAAAACGTGTAGCTAAAAATGGTGAGAAACCTTCGGAAGCTCTTAAACGTGGTGGCGTGGAATACATCGAAGTTCGTTCGCTAGATGTCAACCCATTCAGTGCGATTGGTGTAAGTGAAGAGCAAGTTCGCTTCCTCGATTTGTTCCTAACTTGGGCTGCACTTTCAGAGTCTGATCCAATGGACAACTGTGAGCTGGAATGCTGGCGTGATAACTGGAACAAGGTGATTGTGTCTGGTCGTGAGAAAGGCTTGATGCTGCAAATCGGTTGCCAAGGTGAGCGTTTATCTTTGCAGGATTGGGCACACCGTGTGTTCGCTGATCTTCGTCAGATTGCGGTTGAAATGGATACTGCGGCTGGTGGTAATGCGTACCAAGCGGTTTGTGACAAACTAGAATCTTGGATTGATGAACCAGAGCTGACTATTTCTGGCCAACTGCTTGAGCTGACTAAAGAGCATGGCGGTTTAGGTAAAGTGGGGTGTGCGCTAGGCATGAAATTCCGCGAAGAAAACCTAGCACACAGTTATGAGCAATATTCAGCTGACGCAATGGAAACGGAAGTTGCAACATCGGTAGAGAAACAAAAACAAGCAGAGCAAAGCGATACTTTGTCGTTCGATGACTTCCTAGAAGATTACTTTGCTTACTTAAAACAATAACTAGCAGTAAGGGCAGGGATTGAACATTAAGCCGTTAGTGGTGTCTGTATTCGGGAGCGTGATGTTAGCCGGTTGTGCGACTGCGCCCCCTAAGCAACAAGACAATCTATGTGAAATATTCCGAGAAAAATCCGGTTGGTATGAAGATGCCAAAGATATGGAAGAAGAGTGGGGCACGCCTATCAACGTAGCGATGGCGATCATTAAGCAAGAAAGTAGCTTTCGCCATGATGCTCGTCCACCTAAAGACTATGTTCTCGGTTTTATTCCATGGGGGCGTCTTAGCAGCGCATACGGCTATGCTCAAGCTCAAGACCCTGCTTGGGAAGATTTTCAAAAAGCGACGGGACAAGGTGGTTCACGCACCAACTTTGATGATTCAATGATGTTTGTCGGTTGGTATACTCACGAAACTCGTCGCCAATTAGGCGTTTCACTGTGGGATCCGTACAACCAGTACCTCGCATATCATGAAGGACGCGGTGGCTATAAACGCGGAACTTACAAGAGCAAACCAAGTTTGGTCAAGGTCGCTAGGCGAGTCGAACAAACTGCGAAGACTTATGGCTGGCAGCTGAAGCAATGTCGTCAGGAATTAGAGGACAACAGCAGCTGGTTCTTTTAACCCCAACGATGGGGAAAATGAACATTAATTAAGACCAATACTTGTAAGTATTGGTGGTTACAATCAGGAGAGATGTAATGCCTTTATTAGACAGTTTTACCGTAGATCACACACGTATGCATGCACCAGCGGTTCGTGTGGCGAAAACGATGCAAACTCCAAAAGGAGATACCATCACTGTCTTCGATCTGCGCTTCACCGCACCAAACAAAGACATCCTTTCTGAGAAGGGGATTCACACTCTAGAGCACTTGTACGCAGGCTTTATGCGTAATCACCTAAATGGTGAGAGCGTTGAGATCATTGATATTTCACCAATGGGTTGCCGTACTGGTTTCTACATGAGCTTGATTGGTACGCCTTCAGAGCAGCAAGTGGCTGACGCTTGGATTGCTGCGATGGAGGGTGTATTGAAAGTGGAAAGTCAAAACAAGATCCCTGAGCTGAATGAGTACCAATGTGGTACAGCAGCGATGCACTCTCTGGATGAAGCGAAGCAAATCGCAAAGAACATTCTAGAAGCGGGCGTGGCGGTAAATAAGAATGATGAATTGGCATTGCCAGAGTCAATGCTGAAAGAGCTACGTATCGACTAACTTAGCTTTTAGTTTAGATAATTAAAAAAGAGCCTGACAATATCAGGCTCTTTTTTGGTTCATCGCGGCTTTCCGGGGAAAGCCGCTTTTATCTTTAAGAAGAAGTAATCAGTATCTCGATAGCCATATCCCATCCGCTTAATTAACTTTATCTTGTTATTTATCCCTTCAAGCGTACAGGTATTCAGCGGGTAGCTTGCTGAAGCAGTGATCCCATGAAGGTATGGACGGAGCTTTCGAGCGAACTCTTTGAGCGGCTTAATTCCACTCTCATTCACTTGTCCCAACCATACCTGCCA
>NZ_APHW01000023.1 GCF_002741985.1 Vibrio rotiferianus CAIM 577 = LMG 21460 | reverse complement strand
GTTTGAGAGTGAGCTTTATTAATGATGGAGTCTGATGAGACTTTACTATATGAAAGCCTTCCCAGAATGAAGATAGGAAAGTATGATTCGACATGAAAACGGTAGTTTGTGTAGGTTTTGTTTGGCGATAAAACTCTATCACTTACTACCGTTTTTGTTTTCAGTTCCCGCTTATCCGCGATGAACCTCTTTTTTTGATTGGAATATTTGAAGTGGTGCTGTTAACTGCTCTTTTTCAGCTTTGGATATACTTTCACTAGCTTGATGCGGTTTTCTTCAATCTCGACAATTTCCATTGGATGCCCTGCAACTTGCGCACTTAAATGGCTCTCCGGAATATCTTCTAAATGCTCCAGAATCAGGCCGTTCAAGGTACGTGGTCCATCGGTTGGCAGTTTCCACTTTAAGCCTTTATTAATATCACGGACATTCGCGCTGCCTTCAATCAAGAAGCTACCATCTCCTTGTGGCGTAATCTCTTCTGACAAGCTTGGTGTAATAGAAGTGGTAAATTCACCAATAATCTCTTCTAGGATATCTTCTAATGTGACTAAGCCGTTGATATCACCATACTCATCGACAATCAAACCGATGCGTTGCTTGTTGCGTTGGAACTTCAACATTTGAACGTTGAGTGGTGTACCTTCAGGGATGTAGTACACCTCATCGGCAGCACGCAATAATGTCTCTTTGTTGAATTCGTTTTTCTCTAACATCAAACGGTATGATTCACGTAGACGCAGCATACCAACGACTTCATCAATCTGATCGCGATACAACACAATGCGACCATGTGGAGAGTGAGTCAGCTGACGGACGATAGACTTCCAATCGTCATTGATGTCGATACCTGTGATCTCATTACGTGGCACCATGATATCGTTCACGGTGACGTGCTCCAGATCCAGTATCGAAACCAGCATGTCTTGGTGACGACGAGGAATAAGGCCACCCGCTTCATTTACCACGGTACGTAGCTCTTCCGAACTTAAGTGGTCTTCGGTGTTGTGATCGGCTTTTACGCCAATCAAGCGGATAAAACCATTGGTAATGAAGTTCACCAACATCACCAGTGGCGACAGTATCTTCATCAGGATTGTAAGGAGGATACTACTCGCGTAAGAAACGCGCTCAGGATAAAGTGATGCGATGGTTTTCGGTGTGACTTCGGCGAACACCAGAACAACCATAGTGAGAGCACCTGTTGCAATCGCAACACCTAAGTCACCATACAAACGCATGCCGAGAATAGTGGCGATGGCAGAGGCTAGGATATTAACGAGGTTGTTGCCGATAAGGATGAGACCAATCAGGCGATCTGGGCGGTCTAGTAGTTTTTCGACTCGCTTCGCCCCTTTATGCCCATTATTGGCTAAGTGCTTTAAGCGGTAGCGGTTCAAAGACATCATCCCTGTTTCTGAACCGGAGAAGTAACCTGATATGACGATAAGACACGCGAGTAGCGCAAATAAGATACCCGTAGATATGTCGTCCAAAACGCTGCTGTTCCTTGTATGTGTTTGGTTAATTTATGACCGAGCTTGGTCATTAAGTCAATGTAATAAGGGGTACTCTATTTTATTTGCCCATCAATATAAAGGATAAGGAGCCCAAGGCTCCTTATTAATTGCAATTTTATAGATGGAGAACATCAACTTAAAATGATCTCTTTCACGAAGCGACTGCCGAAGTAGGCCAAGGTTAACAATGTCGCACCCGCCACGGCAAACCAGGTAACCTTCTTACCGCGCCAGCCTTTCTGGTAGTGTCCCCAAAGTAGAATCGAGTACACCACCCAAGCGATGAATGAAAGAATGCCTTTATGGGCTTTACCCTGAGCAAACATGTCTTGTACGAAAACGAAACCAGTCAATAAGGTTCCAGTAAGCAGTAAGTTACCAATCAAGATAATTTTGAATAGCTGGCGCTCAACCATCATTAAAGGTGGTAAATTCGGGTTGATTGCTAACGACTTCTTCGCTTTTAGCTTGTGGTCGAGCCACGCCAATTGCAGTGCGTAAAGCGCACCAATGGTTAAAGTGGCATAGGAGAACAACGCAAAAGAAATATGGATAAGTAGCTTAGGGTCGTTTTCTAAATGCTTAATAAAGGTGCTTGGTAAGAAAGTAGCAGCACTTAAATTGATGGCAGCAAAGCTATAAACCACAGGAAGAAGAAACCACAAACGATTCTTGAGCATCGCTACGCTCATCACCAGAGAGATAATAAAGCTGATTAGAGAGGCGACATTAAGAATACTGAGGTTTTGACCTGAACCGTCAAAAATGAGGTCACTCAGAATCCAAGCGTGGAAAAATAGCGCACATGCCGCACTGACAAGTACTGTTTTCGCTTTGATTCCGGACTGCTGAGAGAGTCCAGGTATGATGGTCGCAATTGCCAAAACGTAAAGAATGGCGGCTGCGATGGCAATTAAGCTATCCATGAATCCTAAAGGTGATTGTGCACAATGGTTAAAATTATACCTTGCATTACTCTTTGGGGCTACGGTAGATCTTTCATCAATCATGAGAGATGAGATATTGAAATTAACAAGTTAACTCACGATATAGGAATAGAGAGGCGCAACGGGTATGACTGTGACGTTGGCTAAGGTATACTCACACTAATTAATCGCCATTTTTAGCGAAGAGACAAAGATGTTTGAGAATTTAACGGATCGATTATCCAAAACGCTGAAGAATATCAGTGGCAAAGGTCGTCTGACCGAAGACAACATTAAAGAAACCCTACGTGAAGTACGCATGGCACTGTTGGAAGCGGACGTTGCGCTTCCTGTTGTACGTGAATTTGTAAACCGCGTTAAAGAAAAAGCGGTAGGCGTAGAAGTTTCTAAATCCCTAACTCCGGGTCAAGAGTTCATCAAGATCGTTCAAGCTGAACTTGAAGCGGTGATGGGTGAATCTAATGAAGCACTTAACTTAGCTGCGCAGCCGCCAGCGGTACTTTTGATGGCGGGTCTACAAGGTGCGGGTAAAACCACATCGGTAGGTAAGCTATCTAAGCTTCTAAAAGAGCGTGACAAGAAGAAAGTTTTAGTTGTGTCTGCCGACGTTTACCGTCCAGCGGCGATCAAACAGCTAGAAACACTTGCATCAGACATCGGTGTCGACTTCTTCCCATCTTCACCAGATCAAAAGCCACTTGATATTGCCAACGCAGCAATTGACCATGCTAAGAAGAAATTCTACGACGTATTGATTGTCGATACCGCAGGTCGTTTGGCTATCGATGAAGAAATGATGGGTGAGATTAAAGATCTTCACTCAGCGATTAACCCAGTTGAGACGCTGTTCGTTGTTGATGCAATGACAGGTCAAGATGCGGCCAATACAGCAAAAGCATTCGGTGATGCACTGCCGCTAACCGGTGTAATTCTGACTAAAGTCGACGGTGATGCACGTGGTGGTGCAGCGCTATCGGTTCGTCATATCACGGGTAAACCAATCAAATTCCTAGGTGTGGGTGAAAAGACCGACGCACTAGAACCTTTCCACCCTGATCGTGTTGCATCGCGTATTCTAGGCATGGGTGACGTACTGTCACTGATTGAAGACCTACAACGCAATGTTGACCAAGACAAAGCAGAGAAGCTAGCGAAGAAGTTCAAAGAGAAGAAAGGCTTCGACCTTGAAGACTTCCGTGAACAGCTAGGTCAAATGCAAAACATGGGTGGCATGATGGGCATGCTAGACAAGCTACCAGGTATGTCTCAGCTACCATCTGACGTGAAAGACAAAGTCGATGACAAGATGTTCAAGCAAATGGAAGCGATCATCAGCTCAATGACGATGAAAGAGCGTCAACGCCCTGAAATCATCAAAGGTTCGCGCAAGAAGCGTATCGCTGCGGGTTCTGGTGTTCAGGTTCAAGATGTTAACCGTCTACTGAAACAGTTCACCCAGATGCAGAAGATGATGAAGAAGATGCAAAAGGGCGGCATGAAAGGCATGATGCGTAACATGCAAGGTATGATGGGCGGTATGGGTGGAGGCGGTGGCTTCAATCCATTCGGTCGTTAAACGATTGCCTAGACTTTAGTTTCAGGGTGTTAGCTACATCACAAACTTGAATTTCAATTTATGTTGGTGAAAAAGTAACTAAATCCCTTGCATTGCTCCGGGAGAAGAGTAAAATTCCGGAGCTTTATTTTGGCACGAGACCCCAGATTGTTCAGTTTTATGGATGATTATTGGGGTTAATTTTATTTTTGAGAAAGCAAAGAGGACGACATGGTAACCATTCGTTTGGCACGTCACGGCGCTAAGAAGCGTCCATTTTATCAAATCGTAGTAGCGGACAGCCGCAACGCTGCAACTGGCCGTTTCATCGAGAAAGTTGGTTTCTTTAACCCAACTGCACAAGGTCAAGAAGAAGGTCTACGTCTAGACCTAGACCGCGTTAACCACTGGGTTGGTCAAGGCGCGTCTCTATCTGACCGCGTTGCTAAGCTAGTTAAAGACGCTCAAAAAGCGGCTTAATTTTTTACTTAAGAAGTAGAAACTAGTTTATGTCGATGAAAGGTAAAGAAACAATGAGCAACGAAAAGATTGTTGTAGGCAAGTTTGGTGCTACTTACGGCATTCGAGGTTGGCTTAAAGTTTTTTCCTACACAGACAATGCTGAAAGCATTTTCGATTACAGCCCTTGGTTTATTAACCAAAAGGGTACGTGGGTTGAGTACAAAGTAGAAAGCTGGAAGCGCCATAACAAAGGTATGGTGGCTAAGCTGGAAGGTCTAGATATTCGTGAAGACGCGCATCTAATGACAAACTTTGAAATTGCTATTGACCCTGCGGTACTTCCTGAATTGTCAGAAGATGAGTTCTACTGGCGTGAATTGTTTGGGATGCAAGTAGTAACCACTAAAGGTTACGATCTAGGTGTCGTATCTGACATTCTAGAAACTGGCTCAAACGATGTTCTGGTTGTTAAAGCAAATCTTAAAGATGCTTTCGGGCAGAAGGAACGATTAATCCCGTTCCTTGAAGAGCAAGTGATCATCAAAGTTGATCGCGAAGCTCAACGGATCGAAGTTGACTGGGATCCTGGATTCTAATCTCCAAAATTACAGAGCGAGATAAACATGTGGGTTGGCGTAATTAGCCTTTTTCCTGAAATGTTCCGTTCTGTTACTGATTATGGAGTAACAGGTCAAGCGGTTAAAAAAGGTCTTTTGTCTATTGAGACTTGGAATCCTCGCGATTTCACTCACGACAAACATCGCACTGTCGATGACCGACCTTACGGTGGTGGTCCTGGTATGTTAATGATGGTTCAGCCTTTGCGCGATGCCATTCATACCGCGAAAGCAGCCTCACCGGGTAAGACGAAAGTCATTTACCTTTCTCCTCAAGGTCGCAAGCTCGACCAGAAAGGAGTCGAAGAACTGGCAACGAATGAGAATTTACTTCTGATTTGTGGTCGTTACGAAGGGGTAGATGAGCGCATCATTCAATCTGAAGTCGACGAAGAATGGTCGATTGGTGATTTTGTGATGACGGGTGGTGAGATTCCAGCTATGACGTTGATCGATTCTGTCTCTCGGTTTGTTCCGGGGGTGCTAGGGGATTTCGCGTCAGCAGAAGAAGATTCTTTTGCAAATGGCTTGTTAGATTGCCCTCACTATACGCGTCCAGAAGTATTGGATGACAAAGAGGTACCAGCGGTACTGATGTCAGGCAATCACAAGGACATTCGTCAATGGCGACTAAAACAGTCGCTGGGCCGAACTTGGCTTAGAAGACCAGAGCTCCTGGAAAACCTAGCTCTGACTGACGAACAGGAACAATTACTTGCTGAGTTCATTAGTGAACACAATGCAAAGTAACCTAATTTATTTAGTATCAGTTTATTCTAGGAAATTAAAAAATGAGTAACATCATCAAGGCTCTTGAAGAAGAGCAAATGAAATCAGACCTACCTAAATTTGCACCAGGTGACACTGTTGTAGTTCAGGTTAAAGTTAAAGAAGGTGACCGTGAGCGTCTACAGGCTTTCGAAGGCGTTGTAATCGCAATCCGTAACCGTGGTCTTCACTCTGCTTTCACTGTACGTAAGATCTCTAACGGTGAAGGTGTTGAGCGTACGTTCCAAACACACTCTCCAATCGTTGATAGCATCGAAGTTAAACGCCGTGGTGCAGTACGTCGTGCCAAGTTGTACTACCTACGTGAGCGTTCTGGTAAGTCTGCTCGTATCAAAGAGAAACTTGCTAAGAAGTAATGCTATAACTAGCGTTCTCATCGTAAACGGAGCCCAAATGGGCTCCGTTTTTTTATGCGCGAAAAAGGGCGCAGTGCTTCGAAGAGTCAGGAATACTTGCTCTGATATAATGGAGCGCTTCGGTTAGTGAGCGGCATTTGTCCTTCGAGAGAGAGTAAAAAAAGGGATCCCCAACTTGCTCGTTCCTCGCTCTTGAGGATGACGAATAAAAAACAAATAAATGAACTCAAACAGCGTTACTCTCGGAAGCAACAAAGGTACGTTGTCAGAAATCTCTTTGAGTGGAACTCTTGTGTTGCGATGAATAGGAATACAGAGCTCTTTACCTGAGCTGGGGGGGTTGTTCTTCGCGAGGTTAAAGTAATGAAGAGCTCTCCAGCTCACTCGTTTCTCGTTTTTGAGGATGACGAATAAAAACAAATGAACCCAAACGGTGTCATTCCCAAAAGTGACGAAGGAGCATTGTCGGGAATATCTCTTTCGATATGCTAAAAAACAAAAAGGGTCGATGCTCTCACATCAACCCCTCTCTATTATTCTCGAAGCGCAGCGCTGTCGTATCTAGCCTCTCAATTTTTTAGTACTGGTCTTCAGACCAACCATCGCTGTCCGACATATCTGGTGCGCCAGGAATGGTATTTTCTTCATCTGCCCATTCACCAAAATCAATCATTTGGCACTGTTTGCTACAGAAAGGACGATGAGGGCTTTGTTCTCCCCATTCTACGTCTGCACCACATTGTGGGCATGGAACGATAGTAATTTTAGACATGGTTAAAGAATCCCATTGTGTTGAAGTGTCAAAGGGGTATAGAAATAATAGTGTGTGTTGGTTTTAGCTACAAACGGCAATCTCAAACTCGACGTCTTGCGTACAAGCTTGACCACTTTCAAATGATATAAATTTAATCGCGAAGCGATTCTTGTGTCCTGAAATCATCGGATAGACACCGTATTCCATAGGAATATGCAGACGTAGAATATTCGCTTCTTCAGCGTCACTTTGGAAAAAGCCTGCACGAGCTATTTGTGCTTTGAAGTGGCCAGTTTCACGAGTGAGCTTCAACCATAGAGATAGAGCATCAGATAAAGGCTGTAAACTTGATTGCCATTGACTCGCATCATGCTTTTTTCGTTCTATTGGGAGGTGTAACCAATAATGCAGAGCTGGAAGATCAAAGCAGCATGAGCCACCAGGTAAATTAAACCTCTGGCGGATTGAGCTTAAAAAACGATCTTCTTTTAAGGATTGACCAAAGCGTTCAGCACGCATGAGATGCTCATGAATAGTGTCTATCTCTTTTAGGAGAGCACTAAGCGCCTCTTGATCGACGCCATCTACATTTAACCAATTTCGATAAGAGAGACGTTGTTTCTCAAGATCTTTTGCCAGCTCACTTTTCAATTGAATTTGCTCAAAGATCTCGAGCATATCGAATATCGAACGAAAGAAAAGTTGATATTGATGGTTGTCGGTAAAACCAGAGGCTAAGTGAGCCTGACGCAGCAAAGACTCAACTCTTAAATAGATGCGAGTTTTCTCATTTAAAGGATGTTCAAATTTGTGCGTGGTCATCAACTTAAGCCCTATCTAATTTCATTTCCTATTTTCGCAGATTTTTCTTGCACATGGCTAGGTACTTTTCGTGCAAATCTGTGATTTGAAGCAAAAGTTCAGGGTCATTTGGGTTATTCTTAACCACATCATCAGCTAGAGCGAGTCGTTGCTCTCGAGATGCTTGCGAAGCCAAGATCGCTTTTGCTTGCTCTTCGCTAACGTTATCTCGTTTCACTGTTCTGGATATTTGAGTTTGAGGTTCTACATCAACAACAAGGACGCGATCACATAAGCTATCCAACTTATTCTCTACTAGTAAAGGAACAACCAAAAGCGCATAGTCCGATGTAACTTGCTCTAGGTCTTCGATCATCTTTTCACTGATCATTGGATGTAATAAGCCATTGAGCCAAGCTTTTTCCTCGGGATGAGAGAAAATTCTTTCTCTTAGCTTTGCTCTATCAAGAGTTTGATCATCGTGAACAATATCAGTACCAAAGTGCTCGATAATGGCGTTGAGGCCAGGAGTATTTGGTTCCACAACTTCACGAGCTACGATATCGGCGTCGACAATGTCAATCTTGAATTGTTGCTTGAATAGGTTTGCCACGGTGGTTTTGCCACTTGCAATACCGCCCGTTAGGCCAATAACAAAAGCCATCTACACTCCTAGAATTGACGTAAAGTACCAGTTAAGGATTTGATTGCCCCAAATTAGGCTTACCCAACCCGCGATTGCAAGGTAAGGACCAAAAGGAAAGGCTTTTTCGATGCCTTGCTTCTGCAAACGCAATTGAATAAGACCAAAGATGACGCCTACCACTGATGAAAGCAAAATGATCATCGGCAAAGATTGCCAACCTAACCAAGCTCCTAATGCTGCAAGTAGTTTAAAATCACCGTAGCCCATACCTTCTTTGCCAGTTAGCAGTTTGAATGCCCAGTAGACACTCCAGAGGCAGAGGTAACCCGCCATAGCTCCAATAACGGCGTCTTGCAGGCTAACAGGCTTATACCCACGAGAGCAAGTGCAATACCTGCCCACATTAATGGCAGCGTGAGTTGATCCGGCAACAACATCGTATCTAGGTCGATGAATGTGGCGGCTATCAGTACAAAGGTAAAGAAAATAAGGGCCGCAGTGAAGTAGCTAAAACCGAAATGAAAGGCGATAAAACCCGAACAAAACGCTGTAAGCAGTTCGACAAGAGGGTAGCGAGCACTAATAGAAGACTGGCAGTTGTGGCATTTACCTCTGAGTAATAGCCAACTAATCACAGGGATGTTGTCTCTGATGCGAATGTGTGTACCACATTGCTGACAAGATGAACGCGGCACACTTAGCGTTAATGTCTCTTTTGGTGGCTCGATCTTGTATTCAGGAAATGACTCAGCGCACTCGCGTCGCCATTCTAGTTCCATGATTTTGGGTAGTCGATAAATAACAACGTTGAGGAAGCTGCCTACGATCAAACCAAAAATCGTGGCAAATACAACGAATAGCCATGGGTAGTACTGGAATACTTCCATATCTTTCTCTTGCGCGATGAATCAAATAGCAAAGTGCTGTTTTGATGGGATTAATTGCTAAAGGATCATTCTATCCCAATACGCTCATCAAGTTAAAGATTGGTAAGTACATTGCAGCAACCATACTGCCGACAACCACCCCTAAAAATAAGATGATTAAAGGCTCTAAGATTTTACTTAAGTTATCTACGGTGTTGTCGACTTCGAACTCATAAATATTGGCGATTTTATTGAGCATATCGTCAAGCCTTCCGGATTCTTCGCCAATCATAACCATTTGCAATACTAACTCTGGAAATACATTGCAGTTTCTCATCGCAATGTACATTGGCATCCCTGCAGCAGTATCACGATAGACCTCTTCAATCGCGAGTTGATAGTGTAGGTTGCCAGAGGTTTTTGAGGTGGTTTTTAAACTTGTGAGTATCGGAATGCCGGAACTAAAACTAGTGGCTAGTGTTCTACTAAATTTAGCTATTGCCGCTTTCGAAAAAACGGGTCCTAGGACTGGGATTTTCAAGCTCGTTCGCGCTAAAAATAGATGGAAAGAAGGAGAGCGATTGCTGATTAGCTTGCATGAAATAATAACACCCACAATTCCTAAAATCATAATCCCTCCCCAATTTTGAACCCAATCTGATAGGGCTAGGATCTGTTGGGTAAACCAAGGCAAATTGGCACCAAAGCCAGCAAACATTTTTTGGAACTCAGGTATTACTTTGGTAAGCATGACAAAAGATACAATTAGCGCTACTAAGATCACCATGGCGGGATAAATCAGAGCCTTGATTACTTTAGCTCGAAGTTGCTCGCTCTTTTCCCGGTAGGTAGCGAGGCGTTCAAAAACTTTATCTAAATTACCGGATTGCTCTCCAGTGGCAATGAGATCTGTATACAGCGGGTCGAAGTGCTGGCTTGAGGTTCTCATTGCTTTTGACATGGGGGTTCCTGCCTCTACTGCTTTACTAATGTTCAACAGTATGGATTTCATTTCCGCTTTGCGGTGATTTTCTGACACCAACTTGAGCGCTTGGACAATAGGAACACCGGTTGTCAGCATAGTTGTAATCTGGCGAGTGAAAATCGTGATGTCTCTGGCTTTAACTCTGTTACTTAATTTTGATAAGACAGAAGCATTGCTTCTTTTCAGTTTTTTAACTTTGATGTGTTGACCATCGAGTCTTTCGCGAACCTCGACCTCATTCAGAGCGAGTATATGGCCTGATGTTTGTTTCCCTGAGCTATTGATGCCTTTCCAGCGGAAGTTCTTAAGTTGGGGTGTTGATACTTTCATGTTGATAGAACCTGACTATAAGTAAAGTACGCGTTGAAGCTCGCTAAAACTGGTGATCCCTTGTTTTAGTTTTTCTAACCCTGAAGCCTTTAGTGTTTTCATTCCTCGCTCTACAGCTAATCGTTCAAGCTCCAGAGATGTATACCCTTTGATGATCGCCTCTGACATTGCATCATCGAATGGCATTACTTCATAAATCCCTGTGCGCCCACTGTAACCATTTGTACAATCACTACACCCTACAGGGTTGGCGTCAAAAACATGGTCTTTGTCAGATATACCCAGTGAGGATAACGCAGGAGTCATTGACGCCGGCTGCTTGCAGTTTTGGCATAAACGTCTTGCGAGACGTTGAGCAATAATAAGGCTTAGAGAGGAAGCTAGGTTAAAGCTTGCAATGCCCATATTATTTAAGCGAACAACCGTTTCGGCAGCGGAATTTGTATGCAGTGTTGATAGAACGAGGTGGCCAGTTTGGGAGGCTTTTATTGCTATTTCGGCAGTTTCTAAATCTCGTATTTCACCAACCATGACAATATCAGGGTCTTGCCTTAAAAATGAACGCAGTGCTTCTGCAAATGTAAAACCAATTTTTGGTTGAACTTGCACTTGATTGATGCCAGATAAGTTAATTTCAACAGGATCTTCCGCTGTAGAAATATTAACTTCTGGTTGGTTTAGAATGTTTAACCCGGTATACAGTGACACCGTTTTTCCACTACCGGTGGGGCCGGTCATAAGAATCATACCTTGAGGGCGTTTTAAGGCATTCAAATATAAAGCTTTCTGCTCTGTACTGTATCCGAGCTTATCAATATCTAAAGATGCGGAGCTGCTATCCAATAGGCGTAATACTATTTTTTCGCCAAATAACGTAGGGAGCGTAGATACGCGCATATCAATGGCGACATCACTATTTAACTTAAGCTTAATTCGGCCATCTTGTGGTAACCGTCGTTCTGCAATATCAAGTTTAGAGAGGATTTTTACGCGTGCAGAGAGTCTACGGCTAAGATGGCTAGGGGGCTGTTGAGTTTCAACTAAGATGCCATCACAACGTAGCCGAACACGAAAGATATTTTCATATGGCTCAAAATGAATGTCGGAAGCTCCTTTCCGGACTGCGTCGAGCAAAATTTGGTTGATGTAACGGCTGACTGGGGATTGATCCTCACTTAAATCTTCGATGTTTTCTATTTCGTCTTCACCAATATCTACAAGGTTAGCCAGTTCGTCTTGATTGATATCTTTTAAGTTTGAGTGAGAGTTTTCAATTGTTCTGCCATATAAGCGACGTATAGAAGCTTGAAGCTCTTTGAAGTCTGCAAGGACTAGCTCCACTGGCAATCCTGTAGCGAATCTAAAATCATCTTCAGCATGCCACATTGTCGGGTCGGGAATTGCTAGCGTAAGCGCATTGGAGTCTTTTTTTAGAGGGAGAGCAGTATATTTTGTAATGAGCTCTCGTAACCCCAACTCTTTACAAAGTGGTTCAAAGTCAAACTCGCATAATGAGCAATAGTTTAAGCCAAACAAAGAGCTCAAATGAACAGCTAGTTCATCTGAGGTAAAATACATGTTCTGGATCAAAGCCTCCGGTACCGAAATACCAGAGGCTTTTACTAGCTCAATGACGGCATCTTCTTGCTGAGTATCAACTAAACCAGCCTGACGAAGAACAGAGCAGAGGTTGGTGAGCATTAGTTACCTGAACAGTCGATGCTACGACCAGCAGTTGAACAGCCCGTTCCAGTAATGGCCCACTGAACCACACCATTGCCAATAGTTGGAGTAAACTCAAGTTCTAGTAAAGTACCTGTATCATCAACGCCTGTAGTTACCATTGTAATAACGCCGTCAGCGACGGTAACCTCATCTACATATGAAATAGTCGCGCCGTCATCACCAGTAGCGATTGTTGCTGGAATATCATTAGTAGCTTGGTCGCAGCCAGTAAGCTGGCCAAGATCTTGAGCGCACATTGCTACTGCTGTTTTGAAACCACTAATACCAGCCGCGGCTCCGGCTACTCGCGTACGTTGTGTGTAGTCTGAGTATGCCGGGATAGCAAAAGCAGATAATACCCCGATAATCGCTACCACAATCATCAATTCAATCAGCGTAAAACCTTTTTGCTTATTGCGTTTGTTTGTTTTCATATATGTTTCCTTTAATTCCAGATGCATCTTGCACGGGGCGGAAGCATAAAATAGATTAAGCCTAAGAAAACTAAGCAAATAAAAGGTTTCGAGTCAGGTAGGTATCTTTAACGTGCTGTTGCATATGCGTTTCATGCTTTTGCGATGAATTTTGAGCTTCGAAATAAAAAGAGGAGCCTAAGCTCCTCTCCATATTAGTCATTTTTTAGTGACGAATTTTACGTTCGTTACTTGAAGCGCATCGAAAGATCCAGCGCTTTTAGGTGCTTAGTCAAAGCGCCTACAGAGATGTAATCTACGCCAGTTTCTGCATATTCAGCGATGGTTTCTAGAGTAACGTTACCTGAGTTTTCTAACGCCGCACGACCTACGTTGATCGCGACCGCTTCACGCATCATATCTGTAGTGAAGTTATCTAGCATGATGATGTCTGCACCCGCTTCGATCGCTTCTTTTAGCTCTTCCAAGCTTTCCGTCTCAACTTCAACAGGCTTACCTGGGTTCAATTCTTTCGCAGTAGTGATCGCTTGAGTGATACCGCCACATGCAATGATGTGGTTTTCTTTAATAAGGTATGCATCGAACACACCGATACGATGGTTGAAACCACCGCCACAAGCTACTGCGTATTTTAGCGCGCTACGTAGGCCAGGAATCGTTTTACGAGTATCTAATAGACGGCATTCAGTGTGAGCAATTTTCTCTGCATACTCAGCGGTAATGGTCGCGCAACCTGAAAGGGTTTGAATAAAGTTCATTGCGTTGCGCTCACCAGTGAGCAAATCACGAGCAGGACCAGTTAGGGTGCAAAGCGTTTGGTTCGGTTCTACCTTGTCACCATCTTTTACATGCCACTCGATGGTCACTTTGCTACCCAGTTGTTTGAATACTTCATCTGCCCAAGCTTGACCACAGAACACACCGTGTTCACGAGTGATGATGGTTGCAGTGTTAATAGCGTCAGCAGGGATAAGCGATGCGGTGATGTCTTTGTCTGCATCCAATACGCCACCTAGGTCTTCTTTTAGGGTATCGGCTACGGCACGAGTGATTTCTATTGGAAGCTGTTGCTTAAGGTATTCTAGGCGTTCTTGGCTGTTGTGTGTGTTCTTCATCGCAAATCTTGTCTTGAAAGGGAGATGGCAACGAATGATACTCTCCGGTGTCAATAATTTCAGCAGTTAATTTGCAAAGTAGAGAGGTTGATATGTGCCTAAAAATCGAGAATGGTTGGTTGACGAAGGCAAAGCACGTTCCATCGCCATTTTTTGATGCTCGTTCAGACAAAGAAGACATCTCTCTGCTGGTGGTTCATAACATCAGTTTACCGCCGGGGCAATTTGGTGGTCCTTACATCGAGGACTTCTTTACAGGCAGTCTTGATCCCAGCGCCCATCCATTTTTTGAGGTAATTCACAAAATGGGCGTTTCGGCACATTGTTTAATTAAGCGCGATGGCGAGATTGTTCAGTTTGTTTCTTTTTTAGACCGAGCATGGCATGCCGGGCAATCCAGCTTTGCTGGCCGTGAACGTTGTAACGATTATTCCATTGGAGTTGAACTCGAAGGCACCGAGTTTATTGCCTATACCGAAGAACAATATCAATCACTTACTGCTTTGACCCAAGCTGTCATGCATTCCTACCCAAAAATTACTTTACCGAGAATTACGGGGCATCAGTATATCGCTCCCTTGAGAAAAGCCGATCCTGGTCTAAGCTTTGACTGGGTCAAGTTCCGGCGCCAGATAAAACGCTAATTTGTAGCGAAAGTGTAAATTCAAAAAACAGAAACAAATAAGGCATACACTCAAGTATGCCTTTTTTCGATACAAGAAATATGAGCACTTGTTAAAAGTTAACTACATTTTGAGTGCTAAAACGCAATCTTGGTGGATAAGTAAACGAAATTTTTTGTCATTTTTTGTATTTCTTTACCAAAAACACTAGCACGCAGACTCCCCAACTGTTTTGTTTATGTAATTGGTCATACCAATTTTATTGCTGTTTTAATGGGCGATTGTTATCAAAGTGTTGGTTGTAGGTCTGTTCTATGATTTAGGTCAATTTTTGGCTGGACAGTAACGTTTTAATTATGTTAATTTCTGCACCAACTTAAAATTGGTATTACCAATTACCTGCAAGAGTAGAAGAACAATAAATTATGGCTTATCAAAGGATTCGTCAGCCAAAGCTCTCTGATGTTATTGAACAAGAGCTAGAAAGGTTGATTGTGGAAGGAACACTCTCTCCGGGGCAGCAGTTGCCACCAGAGCGCGAACTCGCTAAGCAGTTCGATGTGTCTCGTCCATCTGTCCGTGAAGCCATTCAGCGTTTAGAAGCAAAACGTCTGCTTACTCGTCGTCAAGGCGGTGGCACATTCGTTAGCGAAAACATCTGGAAAAGCTTTTCAGATCCTTTATTGAACTTATTGTCAACTCACTCCGAAACGCAGTTAGACCTACTTGAATCGCGTCATGCGATGGAAGGCATTTCAGCGTACTTTGCAGCATTACGTGGTACCGATGAGGATTTTGCTCGTATTCAGGCATGCTTGAATCAAATCAGTGAAGAGCAAAAAGGCGATAACGTTGAGGCAGAAGCTGCTGCGGTTATGCAGTTTCTGATTGCTTTGACCGAAGCGGCACACAATGTCGTCCTGCTTCATATTGTTCGTAGTCTTGCCCCTTTGCTTGAGCAAAATGTTTTACAGAATCTAAAGCTCTTACATCGCCGCGATGAAGTGGTCGATAAAGTAAGTAAACACAGAGCTAATATCGTGGATGCGATTGTTTCTGGTCAGCCTGAAAAGGCACGTGAAATGTCTCACTCACATTTAGCTTATATTGAAGAAACATTGTTGGATTTGACTCGAGAAGAGTCTCGACGAGAGCGTTCTCTGCGTCGAATTCAGCAAGGTAACGATTCTTAACACAAGAACCGCTTACTTAAATAAGTAGATCCAACCAACAGAAGGATAGATCGCCATGTCTGACATGAAGCATGACGTAGATGCACTGGAAACTCAAGATTGGCTACAAGCCCTTGAATCCGTTGTTCGTGAAGAAGGTGTAGAACGTGCACAGTTTCTACTAGAAACCGTTCTAGAAAAAGCACGTCTAGACGGCGTTGATATGCCAACTGGCATCAACACAAACTACATCAACACTATTCCAGCTGCACAAGAGCCAGCTTACCCTGGTGATGTAACTCTTGAGCGTCGTATTCGTTCGATTATTCGCTGGAACGCAATCATGATTGTATTGCGTGCTTCTAAGAAAGACCTAGACCTTGGTGGTCACATGGCTTCTTACCAGTCAGCAGCAGCGTTCTACGAAGTTTGTTTCAACCACTTCTTCCGTGCTCCAAACGAGACGGACGGTGGCGATCTAGTTTACTACCAAGGTCACATTTCACCGGGTATCTACTCTCGTGCATTCGTTGAAGGCCGTCTAACTGAAGAGCAGCTAGACAACTTCCGTCAAGAAGTAGACGGTAAAGGCGTACCTTCATACCCGCACCCTAAACTAATGCCTGAGTTCTGGCAGTTCCCAACAGTATCTATGGGTCTTGGTCCAATCTCTGCTATTTACCAAGCGCGTTTCCTTAAGTACCTAAACGGCCGTGGCCTGAAAGATACTTCTGCTCAACGTGTATACGCTTTCCTAGGCGACGGTGAGATGGATGAGCCAGAATCACGCGGTGCTATCTCTTTCGCTGCGCGTGAGAAGCTAGACAACCTATGTTTCCTAATCAACTGTAACCTACAGCGTCTAGACGGCCCTGTAATGGGTAACGGTAAGATCATTCAAGAGCTTGAAGGTCTGTTTAAAGGTGCTGGTTGGAACGTAGTTAAAGTTATCTGGGGCAACAACTGGGATGCACTACTAGCTAAAGATACGACTGGTAAGCTACTACAGCTTATGAACGAAACGATCGATGGCGACTACCAAACATTCAAATCTAAAGATGGCGCATACGTACGTGAGCACTTCTTTGGTAAGTACCCTGAGACTGCTGCACTAGTTGCAGACATGACTGACGACCAAATCTTCGAATTGAAGCGTGGTGGTCACGATTCTTCTAAGCTGTTTGCTGCATTTAACAATGCAAAAGAAACAAACGGCAAGCCAACGGTAATCCTAGCTAAGACTGTTAAAGGTTACGGCATGGGTGAAGCGGCTGAAGGTAAGAACATCGCTCACGGTGTTAAGAAGATGGACATGACTCACGTACAATACCTACGTGATCGTCTAGGTCTACAAGACATTCTTTCTGATGAGAAAGTGGCTGAGCTTCCATACCTGAAACTGGAAGAAGGTTCTGCTGAGTACGAATACTTGCATGCTCGTCGTAAAGCTCTGAAAGGTTACACGCCACAGCGTCTACCTAACTTCACACAAGAGTTCAAAGTACCAGAACTAGAAGAGTTCGCTCCTCTACTAGGCGCTCAGAAGCGTGAAATCTCAACGACTATGGCTTACGTACGTACGTTGAACATTCTGCTTAAAGACAAGAACATCGGTAAGAACATTGTTCCTATCATCTGTGATGAAGCGCGTACGTTCGGTATGGAAGGTCTATTCCGTCAAGTGGGTATCTACAACCCAGACGGTCAAGAATACACACCTGAAGATAAAGGCATCGTTTCTTACTACAAAGAAGCAACATCAGGCCAAGTTCTTCAAGAAGGTATCAACGAACTAGGTTCAATGGCATCTTGGGTTGCTGCTGCTACTTCTTACAGCACAAACGATCTGCCAATGATCCCGTTCTACATCTACTACTCAATGTTCGGTTTCCAACGTATTGGTGACATGGCATGGCTAGCAGGTGACCAACAAGCTCGTGGCTTCCTACTAGGTGCTACAGCTGGTCGTACAACACTGAACGGTGAAGGTCTACAGCACGAAGATGGTCACTCGCACATTCAAGCGAACACTATCCCGAACTGTATCTCTTACGACCCAACATTCGCTTACGAGCTAGCAGTAATCATGCAAGATGGTATCCGTCGTATGTACGGTCCTGAGCAAGAAAACATTTACTACTACCTAACAGTAATGAATGAGAACTACGCAATGCCAGCAATGCCAGAAGGCGCTGAAGAAGGCATCCGTAAAGGTATCTACAAGCTTGAGTCTCACGAAGGTGCTAAGGGTAAAGTTCAGCTAATGAGCTCTGGTACTATCATGAACGAAGTACGTAAAGCAGCGACTATCCTAAGCGAAGAGTACGGCGTAGCATCTGACGTGTTCTCTGTAACTTCATTCAACGAGCTAACTCGTGATGGTCAAAATGCAGAGCGTTACAACATGCTTCACCCAGAAGCTGAAGCGAAAGTGCCTTACATCACTACTGTTCTTGGTAACGAACCAGCAATCGCTGCGACGGATTACATGAAGAACTACGCTGAGCAAGTACGTGCATTCATGCCAACTGAGTCTTACAAAGTTCTTGGTACTGATGGCTTCGGTCGTTCAGACAGCCGTGAGAACCTACGTCGTCACTTCGAAGTTAATGCAGGCTACGTGGTAGTTGCAGCACTAACTGAACTAGCGAAACGTGGTGATGTTGAGAAGTCTGTTGTTGCTGAAGCAATTGCTAAGTTCAACATCGACACTGAAAAAACAAACCCACTTTACGCTTAATACAGCGCTTAACTAGAAGGTAAATAAGCAATGGCAATCGAAATTAATGTACCTGACATCGGTGCGGATGAGGTTGAAGTTACTGAGATTCTTGTAAGCGTTGGCGACAAGGTTGAAGAAGAACAGTCTCTGATCACTGTTGAAGGCGACAAAGCTTCTATGGAAGTTCCAGCGTCTCAAGCAGGTATCGTTAAAGAAATCAAAGTAGCAGAAGGTGATTCTGTTACGACTGGTTCTCTTATCATGATTTTCGAAGCCGAGGGTGCAGCTGACGCTGCACCTGCTCCTGCGGCGGAAGCGGCTCCAGCAGCAGCTCCAGCTCCAGCAGCAGCGGCAGCAGAACTAAAAGAAGTTCACGTTCCTGATATCGGTGGCGACGAAGTAGAAGTTACTGAGATCATGGTTAAAGTTGGCGATGCAGTAGAAGAAGAGCAATCACTTCTAACTGTAGAAGGCGACAAAGCTTCTATGGAAGTACCAGCACCATTCGCAGGTACGGTTAAAGAGATCAAGATTGCTGAAGGTGATTCAGTAACAACTGGCTCTCTTGTGATGGTATTTGAAGTAGCAGGCTCTGGTGCGCCAGTAGCAGCTGCTCCTGCAGTTGAAGCGGCTCCAGCAGCAGCTCCTGCGGCATCCGGAGCGCCGGCCGCAGCAGAAAAAGAAGTTAACGTTCCAGATATCGGCGGTGACGAAGTAGAAGTTACTGAGATCATGGTTAAAGTTGGCGATACAGTAGAAGAAGAGCAATCTCTAATCACTGTTGAAGGCGACAAAGCTTCTATGGAAGTACCAGCACCATTCGCAGGTACAGTTAAAGAGATCAAGATTGCTGAGGGCGACAAAGTAACGACTGGTTCTCTGATTATGGTATTCGAAGTTGCAGGCGCAGCTCCGGCACCAGTAGCAGCTCCTGCTCAAGCAGCAGCTCCAGCGGCGGCACCTGCACCTAAAGCTCCAGCGGCAGCAGCTCCTGCAGCGACTGGTGATTTCCAAGAAAACAACGAATACGCACACGCGTCTCCAGTAGTTCGTCGTCTAGCTCGCGAATTTGGTGTAAACCTAGCGAAAGTTAAAGGTACTGGTCGTAAGAGCCGTGTACTAAAAGAAGACGTTCAAGCTTACGTTAAAGATGCACTTAAGCGTCTAGAGTCTGGTGCAGCAGCATCTGGCAAAGGCGGTGACGGCTCTGCTCTTGGTCTACTACCATGGCCAAAAGTTGACTTCAGCAAGTTCGGCGAAACTGAAGTTCAGAAGCTTTCTAAGATCAAGAAGATCTCTGGTGCTAACCTACACCGTAACTGGGTAATGATCCCTCACGTTACACAGTGGGACAACGCTGATATCACTGAGCTAGAAGCATTCCGTAAAGAGCAGAACGCTATCGAAGCTAAGAAAGACACTGGCATGAAGATCACTCCTCTTGTGTTCATCATGAAAGCAGTTGCGAAAGCACTAGAAGCGTTCCCAGCGTTTAACTCTTCTCTATCTGAAGATGGCGAAAGCATCATTCTTAAGAAGTACGTGAACGTAGGTATTGCGGTAGATACGCCAAACGGTCTAGTTGTTCCTGTATTTAAAGACGTGAACAAGAAAGGCATCTACGAGCTGTCTGAAGAGCTAATGGCTGTATCTAAGAAAGCACGTGCTGGTAAGCTAACGGCAGCTGACATGCAAGGCGGTTGTTTCACAATCTCTAGCCTTGGTGGCATCGGCGGTACGGCATTTACGCCAATCGTAAACGCTCCAGAAGTAGGTATCCTAGGTGTATCTAAGTCTGAAATGAAGCCTGTGTGGAACGGCAAAGAGTTCGAACCACGCCTACAACTTCCACTGTCTCTATCATACGACCACCGTGTGATTGATGGTGCAGAAGGTGCACGCTTCATTACTTTCCTAAACGGTGCACTATCAGACATTCGTCGCCTAGTACTGTAATTTAGAAAGTAATAGTTAAGGTGGCTTTCGGGTCACCTTACTTCTTTATATAAAAGACTATTTTTAGACGACAATTTCTCATATCGTTCAGAATCTGAAAGATGAATTGTTGTCTAGCTCACAGGCTAACTTAAAGCTGCTTTCACACTGTTAACATCTCTGTAAAATATTGATCGTTTGAAAGCCTAATAATTTAAGAACATCTACTCAGCCTGTTAGGGATAATGACTACAAGAGGTCACAATGAGCAAAGAAATTAAAGCCCAAGTTGTTGTACTTGGTTCTGGTCCTGCTGGTTACTCAGCTGCATTCCGTTGTGCGGACTTAGGTCTAGAAACAGTACTAGTTGAACGTTACAGCACTCTTGGCGGTGTATGTCTAAACGTTGGTTGTATTCCATCTAAAGCACTTCTTCACGTTTCAAAAGTTATCGAAGAAGCAAAAGCGATGGCTGAGCACGGTGTTGTGTTTGGCGAACCACAAACAGACATCAGCAAAATCCGTATCTGGAAAGAGAAAGTTGTAAACCAACTGACTGGCGGTCTTAGCGGTATGGCTAAGATGCGTAACGTTACTGTAGTAAACGGCTACGGTAAGTTCACAAGCCCTAACTCTATCCTTGTAGAAGGCGAAGGCGAAGCAACAACAGTTAACTTCGACAACGCTATCATTGCTGCGGGTTCTCGCCCAATCAAACTGCCATTCATCCCGCACGAAGATCCACGTATTTGGGATTCAACGGATGCACTAGAGCTGAAAGAAGTACCAGAAAAACTGCTTATCATGGGCGGTGGTATCATCGGTCTAGAAATGGGTACGGTTTACCACTCTCTAGGTTCTAAAGTAGACGTAGTAGAGATGTTTGACCAAGTTATCCCTGCTGCAGATAAAGACATCGTTAAAGTCTTCACTAAGCGCATTAAAGACAAGTTCAAGCTAATGCTTGAGACTAAAGTAACAGCAGTTGAAGCGAAAGAAGACGGTATCTACGTTTCAATGGAAGGCAAAAAAGCACCAGCAGAAGCTGAGCGCTACGATGCCGTTCTTGTTGCTATCGGTCGTGTACCAAACGGTGCACTTATCGATGCTGAAAAAGCGGGTATTGAAGTGGACGAGCGTGGCTTTATCAACGTTGATAAGCAAATGCGTACTAACGTTCCTCACATCCACGCGATCGGCGACGTAGTTGGCCAACCAATGCTTGCTCACAAAGGTGTGCATGAAGGCCACGTAGCGGCAGAAGTTATCTCTGGTAAGAAGCACTACTTCGATCCTAAAGTTATTCCTTCAATTGCTTACACTGAGCCAGAAGTGGCATGGGTTGGTAAGACTGAGAAAGAAGCGAAAGCGGAAGGCATCAACTACGAAGTGGCAACATTCCCATGGGCTGCATCAGGTCGTGCAATCGCATCTGACTGTGCAGACGGTATGACTAAGCTAATCTTCGATAAAGAAACTCACCGCGTAATCGGTGGTGCTATCGTTGGTACTAACGGTGGCGAACTGCTTGGTGAAATCGGTCTGGCTATCGAGATGGGTTGTGATGCAGAAGATATTGCACTAACTATCCACGCTCACCCAACTCTACATGAGTCTGTGGGTCTAGCTGCTGAAGTATTTGAAGGTTCAATCACTGACCTTCCAAACAAAAAAGCAGTTAAAAAGAAAAAGTAACTTTTTCTTAGCTACTCGCTAATGTTTTTAGAAACCGCTGATTCGTCAGCGGTTTTTTTATTGGAGGAAAAGAACGCTACGCTTGGAGATTCGGGAGTGCTCCGCTTTAGGAATCGAGAGCTGGTTTTGGGAAGGCTAATGAAAGAGGATCGGCTCTAAAGGAGATGACTTGTTTCAAGAAAGACAAATAATAATCGCTAATCGCTAATCGCTAATCGCTAATCGCTAATCGCTAATCGCTAATCGCTAATCGCTTCTCAAAAACAAAAAAGGCCAATACCTAAGTATCAGCCTTTGATTTAATCAAATTCGCGTTTCAGCTTAATGGTCGCGGTTGTAGATGCAAAGCATATCTAGGTAAGAATTAACTAAGTTAGCTAGTTCAGATTCACTCTTAGAACGATTTGCTTGCACAAATAAAGAGTAACAGATGCCATGGAAGAGGTTTGCCAAGTGCTCTGGTTCATGCTCAGAACATACTTCACCACGTTCGATTGCCTTAATGAACATGTTTTGCACTAGCAGTTGGTTGGTACGGTTTGTGGTTACAAAAAGCGGCCATACTTCATCACGTGTTGATGCGCTCCACTCAAACCATACTTTCAGCCAGTGGCAATCTTGGCTTACTAGCTCAATCATTGCATTAGTGATGTTGGCGATGTTCTCACGAGCATGAATGTCTAAGTCAATGTTATCAGACAAAAAGTTAGAGAACTGACGAACAACGTGGTTCAGAACTTCATCCACCAAATCTTCACGAGTCGGGAAGTAGTTAAATACAGTTGCAACAGAAACTTGAGCGATCTCGGCAATATCCGCATGACCACCACGGCCAATGCCGCGACGAGCAAACACTTCTAGAGCGATTTCCATCAGTTGTTGTTTACGTTTAAGAGGTGAAAGCCTAGTACGAGGCCTCTTTGCAATTGAGTCCATATTAAATATCCTTGCCATTTGAGTTGATTATTTCGCGTTTAATACGCTTATATTTAATTATTCTAATGATTGCTTAAAGCTTGATGAGTGTAATGGTGCATATGATTAAGGTCAATATGCAATCAGAAAATTATCGATAGGAATGTCATTACTGTGGCATTTTTCATCAACTGCTTGTGAAAACTTAGATGTAGGTCTAAAAATTTCTTGGTGGTGAAGAGCGCTTTTATCGCTCTACTCGTGGTGTTACACTACGCTGCGTAAAAAGGTGATCGTTTGCGTACGACCAACCTCAACTCACAAGAATATTGAGCACAGTATGAAACATACAGTAGAAGTTATGATTTCTGAGCAAGAAGTTCAGGAACGTATTCGCGAATTAGGCAAGCAAATTACAGAACGTTACCAAGGCAGTGAAGATCTAGTTTTGGTTGGTTTGCTTCGTGGTTCATTTGTATTTATGGCGGATCTGGCACGTGCAATTGATCTGACTCATCAAGTGGACTTTATGACTGCCTCTAGCTACGGTAACACGATGGAAAGCTCTCGTGATGTGCGTATCCTTAAAGATCTAGATGATGACATCAAAGGTAAAGATGTCCTGATCGTTGAAGACATCATTGATACGGGTAATACGCTGAACAAGATCCGTGAGATTCTTTCTCTACGTGAACCAAAGTCGATTGCTATCTGTACGCTGCTAGACAAGCCATCACGTCGTGAAGTTGAAGTGCCAGTTGATTACGTTGGCTTCGCGATTCCAGACGAGTTTGTGGTTGGTGTGGGTATCGACTACGCTCAAAAATACCGCCACCTACCGTTCATTGGTAAAGTGGTACCACAAGAGTAATCATTATTCTTACTAGAAGAATACAAAAACGCCCGTTAAGAAATTAACGGGCGTTTTCTTTTATTTGGTTCGACTGATACTTTTTAACTCAGCGACAAAGCAATTTGTTGTCTGAGTTAAGAATGGTTGAGAGCGCTTTTTGGTAAGAGGCTTCAACGGTCTCTTTTGAGTTTGAACGAATACCTAAATATTCAAGGCGACCATCTTCAATCCCGTACACCACGCCATGAATTTCTACATCCTGACCACGTTCCCAAGCATTTTGCATAATGGTCGAGTTACCCAGGTTGTAGACTTGTTCTGCTACGTTGATTTCACCAAGTTTATCCGCGCGGTCTTCGACAGGCATTTGGTCTAGATAAGTTCGGTGTTTAAAGTAGAGATCTCGGATGTGAAGGAGCCAGTTATTGATAAGACCAAGTTGAGGGTTGTCGATAGCTGCGTTAACGCCACCACAGCCATAGTGGCCGCAGACAATAATATGTTTTACTTTTAATACATCGACCGCATATTGCACAACCGAAAGGCAGTTTAGGTCGGTATGGATCACTTGATTCGCTACATTTCGGTGAACAAAAAGCTCGCCAGAAAAAAGTCCGGTTAATCGTTCTGCAGGTACACGACTATCAGAACATCCAATCCAAAGAAAATCAGGCTTCTGACCTTCCGCTAGCTTTGCAAAATATTCTGGACGATCAGATTTAATTTCTTCCGACCATTTCGAGTTATTTTCGAATAATTGTTTAATTTCCGGCATCTGGCAATCTACTTCCCTAATAATTCAAAAAGCTCATCGCTCAAGCTTGTTTATAAAGCGATCAGCGCTGTAACTATACACAATGTTACAATTTCGATCCCGTTAAATATCCATCAAAGATGACTCATCTGACGAGTTCTCGCCGTTAAAATCATAAAATATGCAGTCATCATTCATTAAACGAATGAGCTTACTAGTTACATGGTTATATTTGGTTTTTTTCTACATCGAAATATTTGATAGATTGATAGCATTTTGTCTTTTTTACGCAGGGAGCAAATTCAATGTTCGGTAGTCGCTTTAAGGATATCAACTTGAAAGGGGATCTGTTTGGTGGTGTAACAACAGCCATCATTTCACTTCCTCTTGCGTTAGCCTTTGGTGTAGCGTCAGGTGCAGGCGCGGAAGCGGGGCTGTGGGGAGCGATCATGGTGGGGCTTTTTGCTTCGCTGTTTGGTGGCTCGAATACCCTGATTTCTGAGCCAACCGGTCCAATGACGGTGATCATGACCGCGGTACTGACTAGCATGATGGCTAAGTATCCAGAAACGGGCATGGCCATGACCTTCACTGTTGTCATGATGGCGGGGGCGTTCCAAGTTGTTCTCGGTACATTGAAGCTAGGCAAGTACATCACATTAATGCCTTATAGTGTGATATCAGGCTTTATGTCCGGTATCGGTGTGATTCTGATTATCTTGCAGTTATCACCTTTATTAGGCCATGCAGCCCCTTCCGGTGGGGTTATCGGGACGCTTTCTGCGTTACCAGACACGATTTCAAACCTGAAGTTTAGTGAGCTATTTTTGGGCTTGCTGACGTTAGGTATCTTATTCTTTTTCCCAAAACACTATCGTAAATACGTTCCCGCTCAGCTAGTGGCTCTTGTTGCCGTCACGCTGCTTTCTGTCATTTTATTTGACGCAGAAGACATTCGCCGTATTGGTGAAATTCCGGCAGGCTTACCATCTTTGGTTGTGCCGCATATCGATCCTGCTATGTTCACGGAGATGGTCATTGATGCTTTGGTACTGGGTACGCTAGGTTGTATTGATACCTTGTTGACGGCCGTTATTGGTGACTCTCTGACGCGTAAAGAGCATGATTCAGATAAGGAATTACGTGGCCAAGGTTTAGCAAACATGATTTCTGGTCTGTTTGGCGCGCTGCCTGGAGCAGGTGCCACTATGGGCACAGTAACCAATATCCAAGTTGGCGCACGCTCGCCATTATCTGGAGTGATTCGTGCGTTGATCCTTGCGCTGGTGGTTTTGGTTGCAAGCGGGTTGACTGAGCCAATCCCAATGGCAGTGCTCGCGGGTATCGCGGTGTACGTTGGTTTCAACATTCTTGATTGGAGCTTCATTCAACGTGCCCATAAAGTCAGCTTTCCGGGTATGGCAGTCATGTATGGCGTGATGTTCCTAACGGTGTTCGTAGATTTGATTGTTGCGGTCGGTCTTGGTGTGTTTATTTCTAACATCATCATTATTGAGCGTTTAAGCCGCGAGCAAGCGCGCCAAGTGAAGGCAATCAGTGATGCGGATGAAGACGATGTGCCGCTAACAGACAGTGAGCGAGGCCTACTAGATAGAGCGAATGGCAAAGTGTTGTTCTTCTATCTTTCGGGGCCAATGATCTTCAGCGTATCGAAAGCCATTTCTCGTCAGCATTCGAGTATCTCTGACTATGAAGTGATGATCCTCGATCTTACTGATGTACCTATGATTGATGTGACGGTAGGTCTGGCGCTAGAAAACGCGATTAAAGATGCTCTAGATGCAAACTGTGCAGTTTACCTACTGTGTCCAAATCAACGTACTCGTGAACAGTTAGAGAAGTTCCACGTGATAGATTTAGTTCCTGATGAAAACACCTACAAGTTCCGTTACGAAGCATTGAATGCGGCGATAAAGCATGTAGAAACAGATGAGCATCAAATGCTAACCATGTAGTCTAAGTGGTTTACTTAAAAGCGCTACCAGAGAGGTTTGGTGGCGCTTTTTCGTATATAGAGTTAAGAAAACTTATAGTTATTTCTAATTTTATGGAAAGGTTTATTTGTGTTCATCGTTATTCAACGATAAACTAATTCAACTTCAGTGCAATACCGCTTTCGACTTTTTAGTCGCTATCAATGAGCCCCTAAAGGTATTGGCATTCACGATTCATCAACAGATGGCAATGATTACGCAATGTACGCATTAGAAATAGAACAGCTTCGCAAGACTTATGCGGGCGGATTTGAAGCGTTGAAGGGCATTAGCCTAACAGTAGAAAAAGGTGATTTCTACGCGCTTTTAGGGCCGAATGGTGCTGGTAAATCCACTACGATTGGCATTATCTCTTCTTTGGTAAACAAAACTTCCGGTACGGTTAAGGTTTTCGGTTACGACATCGATACACACCTAGAACTAGCGAAGCAAAATCTAGGTTTGGTACCGCAAGAGTTTAACTTCAACCAGTTTGAAACGGTCGAACAGATTGTGATGCAGCAAGCAGGTTACTATGGTGTATCCAAAACGCTTGCACGAGAGCGAGCAGAAAAGTACCTGACTAAGCTCGACTTATGGGAAAAACGCAAAGAGCGTGCACGTAACCTATCGGGTGGTATGAAACGTCGTTTGATGATTGCTCGCGCTTTGATGCATGAGCCGCAGCTGTTGATCCTTGATGAACCAACAGCAGGTGTGGATATCGAATTACGTCGCTCAATGTGGGATTTCTTGAAGGAGATTAACCAAGAGCAGGGCATTACTATCATCCTAACGACTCACTACCTTGAAGAAGCAGAAATGCTATGTCGTAACATCGGTATCATCAATAAAGGTCAGCTGATCGAGAACACAACGATGAAAGCGCTACTCGGAAAACTTCGTGTTGAAACTTTCATCCTCGATGTCGAGTGTGATGGTGAGATGCCAGAGCTTGCGGGTGTGAATAGCCAAACGATGATCAATGGTTCACTAGAGATTGAGTTGGACAAGAGCCAAGGTCTGAACTCAGTATTCAGTCAACTTTCAGACAGTGGGGTGAAAGTACTCTCTATGCGTAACAAAGCAAACCGTTTGGAAGAGCTGTTTGTCAGCATCGTACGTGGAGGTAACCAATAATGTACAAGTTATATTGGACCGCTTTTTGTAGCCTGCTAACGAAAGAAATCAATCGCTTTACACGAATTTGGGTGCAAACTCTTGTGCCGCCAGCGATTACGATGACGCTGTACTTCATCATCTTCGGTAGCCTAATTGGTTCTCGTATTGGTGAAATGAACGGCTTTAGTTACATGGAATACATTGTGCCGGGCTTGATCATGATGTCGGTGATCACCAACTCGTATTCTAATGTCGCGTCGTCGTTCTTTAGTTCTAAGTTCCAGCGTAACATTGAAGAGCTACTAGTAGCGCCAGTACCAAACTACGTCATCATTCTTGGTTTTGTTATGGGGGGGGCGTCGTTCGTGGTTTGCTGGTGGGGACTATCGTAACTTTCGTGTCGCTGTTCTTTGTTGATTTGCAAGTGGATCACTGGGGCATCATTATCGCGACCGTATTTATGACTTCGGTTGTATTCTCACTCGGTGGCTTGATTAACGCGGTTTACGCAAGAACGTTCGATGATATCTCCATCATCCCGACGTTTGTATTGACGCCACTGACTTACCTCGGCGGTGTTTTTTACTCAATCAGTCTATTGCCTGAGTTTTGGCAAGGGGTGTCTAAACTGAACCCTATCGTCTACATGGTGAATGCATTCCGTTATGGCTTCCTTGGTGTGTCCGACGTGGGTATTGTCACTTCGTTTAGCGTACTGACGGTATTTGTGGTCGCGCTTTATGGTGTGGCTCATTATTTGGTGACCAAAGGAATTGGTTTAAGAAGCTAATACACAAAGAATTGAAAGAGCAGCTATTGGGGCTGCTCTTTTTCTATGCACACCAATACATTCCCATACAATTTTTCGACTTTTTACATGCTAGGTTTCACTCATCTGTCGTAAATACATCTGTTGTAAATGAGTGAAGCCATGAATACCGTCCCATCTCCTTCTTTTTCCTTTAAATTGCTTCTTCCTAAATACTGGTCTGTTTGGTTTGCATTCGGCTTGTTAGCGTTTATCGTCAATGTTCTGCCGTATCCGTTGTTGCGAGTATTGGGAAGAGGTATCGGCTCTCTCGCTATGCTGCCAATGAAGCGTCGCCGAGAAATTGCTAAGCGCAATCTCAAGCTCTGTTTTCCTGAATACACCGATCAACAATGTGAGGAGCTGGTAAAAGCAAACTTTAAGTACACTGGTATGGCACTGATTGAAACGGGTATGGCTTGGTTTTGGCCTGAGTGGCGAGTGAAGCATCTAACTAAAGTTGTGGGTAAAGAGCGTCTGCTTGAGCAGGAAAAGAATGGGCGAGGTGTGCTAGTAGTATGCAGTCATCACCTCAATTTGGAAATGACGGCGAGAATCTTTAGTCAATTTGCTGAAGGCTACGGCGTATATCGCCCGAACTCAAACCCAGCTTATGAGTTCATTCAGCACCGTGGTCGAACTCGATGTGGGCATCAAATGATAGACAGGAAAGACGTAAAATCGATGCTCAAAGTCCTGAAAAATGGCAAGCGATTATGGTACTTACCGGATCATGATTATGGGATGAACAATTCGGTATTCGTACCTTTCTTCGCCGTCGAACAGGCGGCAAGCACGGCTGGCTCGAGTGTTTTGGTTGATGCAACCAAGTGTGCGGTGATGTCTGGAGTGACTGTCATGAGTGACAACCAATATACGCTTTATATTGGTGAGGACCTGAGCGAGCAATTTGAACGACGAAATCCGGTTAAAGCGGCGAGTATCTTGAATCAAGAAATCGAGGGGATGATAAAGCGAGATATTCCAGCATGGATGTGGTTACACAAGCGATTTAAGACTCGTCCAGAAGGGCTTCAATCTGTTTACTCATAGATCAAATTAGCAGATGTAAAAAGGTCGGCTTAGCGCCGACCTTTTCATTTAAGACTTCGATTTACTCAGTATTTGCAGAGTCATCTTCACTTGATTCTTCTTCTTTGGTTTCGACTACCATATCAACCGTTTGGTTATCGATTAGGCGTGTTTTTCCTAAGAATGCAGACATCAAGATCACCGCTTGTGCGGTCTCTGCTGTGATGGCCTGAAGTGTACGTGCATCACGGATGAAGATTTCATCAGGTTGTAGACCCGCTGCGCGTAGCTGATCGTTCGCATCTTCAATGATAGAAGCGTAATCGTCACGACCACCACGCATAGCGCTGCTGATCCAACGCATAGTGCGTGCTAAAACCGGTGCACGTTGGCGTTCATCAATGGTAAGCAGGCCATTGCGAGAGCTCATTGCAAGGCCGTCCATTTCACGTACGGTTGGTACGCCAATGATCTCAATGTCCATTGCTAGGTCATCAACCATCTTGCGAATCACAGCAAGCTGTTGAAAGTCTTTCTCACCAAAGCAAGCCACATCTGGCTGAACAATGTTGAACAGTTTGTTTACGATGGTGGTAACACCACGGAAGTGACCTGGGCGAGATGCACCTTCGAGGATGGTTGATAGACTAGGGACGTCAACAAATGTTTGTTTGTCTAAGCCTTCAGGGTAGATGATTTCTGGTGTTGGAGTGAACACCAGTTCTACACCTTCGCCACCTAGTTTACTTAGGTCTTCTTCTAGAGTGCGAGGGTAGTTATTCAAATCGTCTGCACGGTCAAACTGCATCGGGTTTACAAAGATGCTTACGACAACGACATCCGCGTATTCGCGAGCTTTACGAACAAGCGTTAAGTGGCCTTCATGTAGGTTACCCATGGTTGGGACAAACGCTACCTTACGACCTTCACGCTTAAAGGTTTTTACCTGTTCACGAATCGCTGAGATTTCCGCAAAAGTTTGCATGCATTTATCCTCTAGGCAATAGTATGTGCTTCGTCTGGGAATGCACCGCTTTCAACATCAGCCATGTATTGAGCCACGGCTTTGCGCATATCGCCTGTTTCAGCAAGGAAGTTTTTCGAGAATTTTGGCATGTAGTTCGCCGAAATTCCAAACATATCGTGCATTACAAGAATTTGACCGTCTGTCACATTACCAGCACCGATGCCAATCACTGGCACATCAAGTACTTGTGTAATGCGCGCTGCCAAGTCAGCAGGAACACACTCGAGTAAAACAATTTGAGCACCGGCTTCTTGCAATGCCAGAGCGTCTTTAACCATACGATCCGCTTTTTCTTGATCGCGACCTTGTACCTTGTAACCACCAAAGATGTTTACAGATTGAGGTGTTAGACCAAGGTGAGCACAAACTGGAACAGCACGTTCAGTTAGCATCTTAACGGTATCAACTAACCAATCACCGCCTTCGATTTTTACCATGTTTGCACCAGCACGCATTAGCGTTGCTGCGTTCTCACACGCTTGCTCAGGCGTTGCATAGCTCATGAATGGCATATCAGCCATCAATAGACAATTAGGGCTACCAGCGCGCACACAGCGTGTGTGATAAGCGATGTCTTCAACGGTCACAGGTAATGTGTCTGTCTTACCTTGCAGAACCATGCCTAGAGAGTCACCTACCAATAAAACCGGCATGTCTTGGCTTTCAAAAAGTTGGGCAAAGCTTGCATCGTATGCAGTTGAAGTAGCAAATTTACGACCTTCTTGCTTCCACTTAATCAGGTCGTTAATGGTCATTTTTTTCATTGTTTTTTCCTCACTAGGAGTTGGCTATGACTGCCAAATGCTGAGGCCGTTTCGATCTACTTGTTTAAGTAGTGACGACACCTCGGTCCCGTCTGGGAGTTGTAAACTTGGTGCAATTTCCGCAAGAGGGTAGAGTACGAACTCGCGCTCTCTCATTCCATAGTGTGGAACTGTCAGTCTTTCGGAATCAATCACCTCATTGCCGTACAGAATTATGTCGAGATCCAAGGTTCTTGGACCCCAACGTTCGTCTTTACGGACACGCCCTTGCTCTTGCTCAATTGCTTGAGTGCAATCGAGCAGTTCAAGAGGCGTCAAATTGGTTTTTATCGCCACCACCGCATTGATGTAATCCGGTTGGTTCTGTGGTCCCATTGGCGTGCTGCTGTAAAGCGAAGAGGCTTGCACAAACTCACAGTTTGGTAGCGTTTTTAAAGCCTCAATTGCTTGTTTCGCTTGGCTGACAGGATCAGCCAAGTTACTGCCTACCGCAATGTACGCTGTGATCATGACTTTGGCTTGCTCTTTTTCTTGCGATAGGTTTTACGGCGGCGTTGGCCAGTTTTTGGTGCTTGACCATCTAGGTCGGCAGCCATGGCTTGGCGCATTTCTCGGCCTGCATTTTGGAAAGTTTCCCACCACTTGGCAAGCTTCTGAGTATCACCACCCTCAATTTCACCGCGCATTTCAAGAAAATCAAAGCCAGCTCTAAATTTATTGAGCTCCATAAGACGAAACGCGCGCTTACCATTGCGTCGTGGAAGACGTAGCTGTAACTGCCAAATTTCACGAATGGTTGCGGTATGACGGCGTGGAATTGCGATGGTACGAACTTGGTCATCAAGAATGATATTGCTCGCTTCCATAATCGCATCGTAATGACACAGATTGCGTTGTTCCATTAGCTTATCTGCCATGGCACACAGTGGATACCACAACATTGCAGCAAACATAAACGCAGGGTTGATACGTTTGCCTTCTTCGATACGCATATCGGTTGAATCAAGTACTAAATCGAGCATTTGCTCAGTATGAGATTCATACTCTTCAGTGAAGTGCTCTGCAATTGCTGGGAATAGCTGTTGGAATAGGTTGTACTCGCGCAATAGGTGGTAGGTTTCTAGACCATGGCCAGATTGAAGCATCTTCAGAGATTCTTCGAAAAGGCGAGCGGATGGAATATCACGCAGCAGTGGCGCCATTTCTTCAATTGGTGCTGCGGTATCCTCTTCGATATCGAAGTCGAGTTTCACCGCAAAGCGAACTGCACGTAGCATACGTACAGGGTCTTCTCGATAGCGGGTTTCTGGATCACCGATCAATCGAATAAGGCGGTCTTCTAAATCTTCAATGCCACGAGCATAGTCGTGAATCGAATAGTCTGCGATGTTGTAGTACATCGAGTTAATCGTGAAGTCACGGCGCTCTGCATCTTCATCAATAGTGCCGTAAACATTGTCACGAAGCAGCATGCCTTCTTTAGACTGCTGGGAGACGTTCTTGTTCTTTTGCTCTTGGTGGTGACCACGGAAGGTCGCAACTTCGATGATGTCTCGGCCAAACATAATATGTGCGAGACGGAAGCGACGACCAATCAAACGGCAGTTTCTAAATAGCTGTTTGATCTGTTCTGGTGTCGCGTTGGTTGCGATATCGAAATCTTTTGGTTTTTGTCCAAGCAGTAAGTCTCGAACCCCGCCACCCACAAGAAAAGCATCGAAACCGGCACCGTTTAGTCGGTATAGCACCTTCAGTGCATTATCACTGATCTGCTTACGCGAAATGTTGTGCTCTTCACGAGTAATTACATTGAGAGCGAGTTCTGGGATCATGGCAGATTCGCTTGTTGTATAGTCGTTTGTATTCATGTGCATCTGGCAATAACTGGGTTTAATCCAATTTTGCTTTGGTTAGTTTTTTACGCCTCTAGGGCCAATTTTGCGGCTAATGATAGCCTACACAGTGCCATTTGAGAATCACGGTGTGATCTCGATCTCTGCTGGAAGTTGTTCTAAGTCCCAATTTTCGCATCCCCAACGCAGTATTTCATCCACGTTGGCCGCTTCAATTTCCTCAGGGATATCGAAGCCTAAAAACGTCATGGCATGCAGCAGAGCTGGCTTTGGGTTGTCGACATCAATAGCTGTCGCATGGTTCTGTTTGGACAGCTTGTTGCCATTGGTGTCCATCGCCAATGGTAAATGCAGGTAGCTCACTTCTGGCTGCCCAAGAATTTGGTACAAGCTGATTTGACGGCCAGTGGGCTCAATTAAATCGGCACCACGGACAACCTCGGTTACACCTTGGTCAATGTCATCTAATACTACCGCAAGATTATAGGCAAATAATCCATCTCGACGTTTAATAATGAAATCTTCATTTACTAACGCTTCAGGAATGGCCATCAAACCATGCTTCTGATCGAGAAAATTAGCGATCGGCTTGGTCATTTTTAGGCGAATCGCGCCTTCTTTCAAGCCCTTGTCTCGACAAGTGCCGGGATAATAACCACCGTGCTCTTTAATTTGCTTACGCGTACACTGACAGTAATAGGCATCACCTTTAGCTAACCAAGCGTCAATCTGTGCTTGATAAAGGTCGTGTCGTTCACTTTGATAAACCACCTCACCATCCCAATGCAGCTGATAGGCCTTTAGAGCATTTAGAATCATTTCTGATGCGCCAGGCATTTCTCTTGGAGGATCAAGATCTTCGATACGAACAAGCCAAGTGCCTTGCTGGGCTCTTGCTTGAAAGTAGCTGCCTAGTGCTGCGACTAAGGAGCCAAAATGTAAAGGGCCTGAAGGGGATGGGGCAAATCGACCCACATAGCGTGTCATGCGTGTATCTCGAAATTATTCTATTAGGGCTAAGCCAAAACAAAAAGGGAGCCTGAGCTCCCTTTCAATAATCATGATGCTTGGTTGATTAACCTTGCATTTGTTTCTCTTTGATTTCTGCAAGTGTTTTACAGTCAATACAAAGGTCTGCTGTTGGACGCGCTTCTAGGCGACGAACACCAATTTCAACACCACAAGACTCACAGAAGCCGAAGTCTTCTTCAGTGATTTTATCTAGTGTTTTCTCGATCTTCTTGATCAAGCGACGCTCACGGTCACGGTTACGCAGTTCTAAGCTGAACTCTTCCTCTTGAGAAGCTCGGTCAACTGGATCTGGGAAGTTTGCTGCTTCGTCCTGCATATGGTGTACAGTGCGATCGACTTCTTCCCTGAGCTGATTACGCCAAGCTGTTAAGATCTTTGTAAAGTGTTCAACCTGCTCTGGTGACATGTACTCTTCACCAGGCTTTTCCTGATATGGCTCCACACCGGCAATGGCTAGGATGCCTATCGTTTTCTTCTTTGATTCTGGCATACAGCATCTCCTACTTACACCTAGTCAACTGCTTTGCAGTCAATTTAAGGCGGGTATCTATAGCAAAAAGAGGCGGTGCAGGCAATTACTGAATCGCAAACTTATCGTCATTGTGAAGGTGACATCATTTTTTCTCTTAATTGATAAATTCAATAGCAGAGATCAGTTTGATTTCAGTATTACTCAGTTCAGCTTTATAGCAGAGAACTTCTACTCCCGCTTCTTGTGCTTGTTTTAGTAACGTTGAATATTTCGCGTCTATATGGTGTGCCGCAGATACTTTTTCAATACCTGAATGTAAAACAGTGAATAAAAGTATGGCTCTACTTCCAGTTTGTGCCATTTCTGTGAGCTCTCTTAGGTGCTTTTGTCCTCGAGTGGTCACGGCATCTGGGAAATATCCTTGTCCTGATGAATTGTTCTCATCAAGCAGGGTGACGCTCTTCACCTCTATATAGCACTTTGGTTTGTTGCTTGCGCTGAGCAAGATATCAATTCGGCTATTTTCATTGCCATATTTCACTTCAGTTTGAAGTTGGTCATACCCAATCAGTTCTGAAATCACATTATTTTCAATGGCTTCTACCGCTAATTGGTTAGCGCGAGCAGTATTGATACAGATTCTGTGTCCTTGTGCGGTCTCACTAAGCTCCCAACTGTTTGGTATTTGCGCTTAGGATTGTCAGAAGTGGAATACCAAACTTTATTGCCCGGTGTTGCACAGCCCGTCATTGCTCCAGTATTGGCACAATGGATGGTGCGAACTTCACCACTATCTAGTTCGATATCGGCAAGGAAGCGTTTGTAGCGTTTGAGCAGAGTTGCTGACTCTAGAGTGGGGTTGAATTGCATTTGCTTATTTAGCCAAGAAGGTTTTTATGTACAATGTGGCCAACATTACAACATAGGGTATTTCCTTTGTCACAATTGCCGATTGAAGCCGTGATGCCACAATTACTTACGGCGGTCAAAAATCAACATCAAGTGATCCTCAAAGCCGCCCCTGGTGCCGGTAAATCCACTTATTTCCCGCTGCAACTTCTCAATAATCAAACCGTGACAGGCAAAATCGTGATGTTAGAGCCTCGACGCCTTGCTGCTCGTAACATTGCCTGTTTTTTATCGCAGCAGTTGGGAGAGCAAGTCGGGGAGCGCGTTGGTTATCGTGTTCGTGGTGAAACAAAGGTGAGTAAGAGCACGCAACTTGAAATTGTGACCGAGGGGATCATGACGCGCATGATCCAAAATGACCCGGAGTTAGATGGCATTGATCTGCTGATTTTTGATGAGTTTCATGAGCGCAGTATTCATGCTGATACGGCACTAGCATTCAGTTTAGAGGTGCAAGAAGCGCTGCGAGACGACTTAAAGCTGGTGGTTATGTCGGCAACGCTCGATCAAGATGCTTTGCAATCCTTGCTACCAGAAGCGTCTTACATTGAATCGGAAGGTCGTAGCTTTGAGGTGGAAACGCGCTATTTACCGCTTGGTGCGAACGATCATCTGCCTACATCTATGGCAAAAACGATAGAGAGCTTACTACACAAAGAGTCGGGCTCTCTGCTGGCTTTTCTTCCAGGCGTCGCAGCCATCAAACAGGTGGAAGAGCGTTTATCGCACCTACCTGATAACGTTGAAGTGTGTCCACTGTATGGTCAACTTAGCTTTGCCGAGCAGCAAAAAGCCATCTCACCGGCTTCTTCTGGTAAACGGAAAGTCGTGTTGGCGACCAATATTGCCGAAACCTCATTGACCATTGAAGGTATTCGATTAGTCGTCGATTCTGGATTAGAGCGTGTGGCACGTTTTGATTTGAAGAATGGACTTACGCGCTTGGAGCAAGTCCGCGTAGCGCAGTCTTCTGCGATTCAACGTGCCGGTCGTGCAGGTCGTATCGAAGAGGGCATTTGTGTTCGTTTATATTCTGAAAGCCAATTCAAACAGCAACCACAAGTACCGCAACCGGAAATTCTGCATTCTGACTTAGCAAGCTTGGTGATGGAGCTGGCATTTTGGGGCGCTGGGGATATCTCTGACCTTAAATGGCTAAACATTCCCTCTTCGGCATCGCTTGCTCAAGCTAAACAGTTGCTGATTTCTCTAGGATTGCTTACCGAGCAAGGTCAACTGACTCCTGAAGGTAAGACGGCACATGAGCTGGGCGTTGAACCCCGTTCGGCCGCAATGCTGATTCAGGCTCAGCAACACAGCGAAAAGATGCTAAATACTGCGCTAGCGGCAGTCGCCCTTATTGAAGAACCAGAGCGTAATGTCACTAATATCTCTCATAGCCTTCATCGGTGGATGAGTAGCACGCATTCTAAGAGAACCGTATTGAGTAAGCGTGCTCAGAACTTAGCTTACAAATTGGATGCAGCATTTCGTCTATCAAATGTCGATGAGCGATTGCTGCCATTGGTGTTAAGCCTGGCTTTTCCTGATCGAATCGCTCAGCAGCGCGTTAATCAACATGGTCGTTTTACTCTGTCGAATGGACATGGTGCTGAATGTCGACCAGAAGAGACGCTGGGCGATTGTGAGTATTTGGTGGCGATTGATTTGATGCGTTCGCACTCTAGTTCCAGCCAAATTAACTTGGCGTGTTATTTAGATATCAATAGCTTACAAGAAACATTCGAGCACCTTTTTAATACGAAAGAAATGGTCGATTGGGATGAAAAAAAAGGCCGTTTGATTGCCGAACGCCAAATCAAGCTCGGTCAACTGGTGATTAAGCGTGAAGCCTTGCCGAGTCCGGGTACAGAAAAAATGACACAAGCTTTACTCACGTATGTCCGCCGTCAGGGCTTACAGAGTCTAAACTGGTCACCTGCAGCGGAGAGTTTACTGGAACGCATTCGTTGTGCAGTGGAATGGTTACCCGAGCAACCTTGGCCGAGCGTTGATGACGCCAGTTTGCTTGATAGCTTAGAAGGGTGGCTAGAGCCGTACATGAACACGGTCTCGTCGGTGAAAGATTTAGCTAAGGTGAACTTAGTTGAAGCCTTAAATGCTCGACTAGGTTGGCCTTTGAATCAACAGATTGATGAGTGGTTACCTGAAGATTATCGCTTACCTACTGGCTCGAAAAAGCGCATTCGTTACCAGTTTGGTCATGAGCCTGTGCTGTCGGTGCGTATGCAAGAAGTGTTTGGAGAAAGTACTTCTCCAACCGTGGCGCAAGGTCGTAAGCGATTGGTGTTAGAGTTGTTGTCTCCAGCTCAGCGGCCACTACAGGTGACAACGGATTTAGCAGCCTTTTGGGCGGGAAGCTACAAAGAAGTGCAAAAAGAGATGAAGGGCCGTTACCCTAAACATGTTTGGCCTGACGACCCTGCGACTCATGTAGCGACAACGAAAACAAAAAGACAAATGAATAATGACTGATACTAAAAAGCCAGGAGCGAAAAGAGCACCTGCCAAGAAAACAACGTCAAGCAAAACGGCACCCGCGAAAAAAAGTGGTGCAAAACGTCCGAGAAAATCACCATCCAAAAAACCAGAGCGTAGTAACCGTTCTTGGCTAAAAGCTATGTGGTCATTCAGTTGGAAAGCGGGCATTGCACTAGCGGCGGTATTGTTGTTTGTCGGTATTTATCTCGATAGCGTGGTGAAAGACCGTTTTGATGGTCAGTTGTTTGACCTCCCGACAGTGGTTTATGCGCGAATTCTTCACTTAAGCCCAGGGGAAAATATTACCATCAAAGAGATGCGTAATGAGCTTGATGTATTGAACTACCGTAAGGTAAGTCAGCCTCGTTACCCTGGTGAATACTCTTCTTCGTCAACGCGTATTGAGTTGATCCGTCGTCCATTTGAATTTGCCGATGGCCCAGAGCCTGATCGTCACGTCATGCTGTACTTTTCTGATAGTGGTCTAAAACGCATTCAATCCTTAGAATCTAAAGGCGATCTGGGTTACTTACGCATTGAGCCTAAGATGTTGGGCATGCTAGAAAAAGATCAAAATGAGCAACGTCTTTTCTTACGCAGAGATCAGTTTCCTGAGATCCTTGTCGATGCACTTCTTGCAACGGAAGACCGTGATTTCTATCAACATGATGGTGTATCACCACTGGCGATTGGTCGTGCTTTAGTTGCTAACATCAAAGCCGGACGCACCGTGCAAGGTGGCAGTACACTGACTCAGCAGTTAGCGAAAAACCTTTTCCTAACGCGTGATAAAACCCTTTGGCGTAAAGTCCGTGAAGCATACATTGCTCTGATTCTGGACTACCGCTATAGCAAAGATCGTATTTTAGAAGCTTATCTAAACGAAGTGTATTTGGGGCAAAGTGGCGGGGATGCGATTCATGGTTTTGCACTGGCATCGCGTTACTACTTCGGCCAGCCGATCCAAGAGTTGCGTATTGATCAACTCGCTATGCTAGTGGGGATGGTAAAAGGACCGTCTTACTACAACCCTATTCGCTACCCAGAGCGCACGAAAACTCGTCGCGATTTGGTACTGCGTCTTTTGATGCAACAAGAGATGCTTACTGCGCAGCAGTATGAGCAAGCCGTGAATCGCCCTCTGGATACACAGAGTCACCCACGTATTGCCAGTCGCCAGCCTGCTTACTTTCAGCAGTTGAATATCGAGTTGAAAGAGAAGGTAGGAGATAACTTCAAGGCTGAAACCGGCCTGCGTTTATTTACTTCTCTAGATCCAGTCTCTCAAAGTAAGTTAGAGCAAGCCATTGCGAAGAAAGTGCCTGAGCTTGCTAAACGTGCTGGCAAAGATCTTGAAGCCGCAGCTGTCGCAGTGGATCGTCATAGTGGTGAAATCCGTGCCATGGTCGGTGGTAAGCGTGTTGGTTATGAAGGTTTTAACCGCGCATTGAATGCGAGTCGTCCAATTGGTTCTTTAGTTAAACCCGCAATTTACTTGACGGCATTGGAGCAACCAGAAAAATACAATTTGGCGACGACGCTACATGATACGCCGTTAAGCTTGAAAGGAAGTAAAGGGACGGTTTGGTCACCGCGCAACTTCGACCGTAAGTTCCGTGGCGATGTGCCGTTATATCTAGCCTTAGCAAAATCACTCAATGTGCCTACCGTGCGCTTGGGTATGCAGTTAGGAATTCCAGAAGTTTCAGACACACTTGAGCGCCTTGGTGTAGATAAGAGCGAGATCCGCCCTGTTCCTTCAATGTTCTTAGGATCATTTTCGTTAACGCCCTTTGAAGTAGCACAAATGTACCAAACAGTAACGAACTCTGGTAAACGTGCGAAACTCTCTGCATTACGCTCGGTGATTGATATGGATGGCAATGTAATTTATCAATCGCTGCCCCGCTCAACTCAGGCCGTTGATCAGCAAGCTGCTTGGCTGACGACTTATGCGATGAAGCAAGGTGTTGCACAAGGTACGGGCCGATTCCTACAAAGCCAATTCGCATGGGCGGCATTAGCAGGTAAAACGGGGACGAGTAACGATAGCCGTGACAGTTGGTTTGTGGGTATTGATGGGCGAGAAGTCACCACCGTTTGGCTTGGTCGCGATGATAATAAATCGACTAAACTAACCGGGTCTAGTGGCGCATTGCGTGTGTATGCTGAATACTTGAAACAGCGTATTCCAGAGCGACTAGAGCTACCATGGCCGAATGAAGTGACCACATTAGGCTTTCAGAAAGCGACGAATGGTGCGCTGGAAATGAATTGTCGTAGTGAGTACAAACTGCCAGTGTGGGATAAAACCGGGCAAATTAAGCAACAGTGTGAAAAAAAATCGAACTGGTTGAACAGCTTATTTGATTGGTAGGACCACCAAAAACACCATCGCTGACTTGTGCAGTTGTTTAATTCTTAGTAAAAGTAGGTGTTCAATATTCAGTAAAGGAAGAAATGAATGTTCAAAAGGTCAAATACGAACCCATGGATACGTTGCTTTGCGTTGTGGGTCTGCTCCTTTTTGATTGCAACGCCTTCCTTTGCTAAACATCTCGAAGAAGACTCTTCTCGACCTAAAATTGCTGTCGTTCTCGCTGGTGGTGGAGCGAAAGGTGCCGCACACATTGGTGTGCTCAAGGCGCTTGAAGAAATGAATATCCCGGTTGATATCATCACTGGTACTAGCATGGGCGCTTATGTTGGTGGCCTTTATGCTACTGGCATGAGTGCCGATGAAATCGAAAGCTTTATCTACAGCGTCGATTGGAACAGTGGTTACCGAGACCGTGTTGACCGCAGCCAACGTCGTGTCCGCGACAAAGAATACGAAGACCGTTATCAAATCACCACGGACCTAGGGTTAAGGTTTGGTGAAGTGCGTTCGCCAACAGGCGTGGTGCAAGGTCAAAACATGTTGCGCATTCTGCGTGAAACCACAGGCAATCTTGGCCGATTTAACTCCTTTGATGATCTTGCCATTCCATACCGTTCAGTCGCGACGGACATCGTCGAGCTAGAAGAGGTCGTCTTAGATAACGGTTATTTAGTTGATGCCATGATGGCGAGTATGTCAGTGCCTGGCGCGCTTCCACCTTACGAACTCAATGGTCATATGCTGGTGGATGGTGGCGTGGTTAATAACATGCCGGTTGATGTTGCACGCGCGATGGGGGCTGATGTCGTTATTGCGGTGGATATCAGTACAGATTACAAAACCAAAGAAGACTTCACTGGTTTATTCACCGTAGCAGATCAGCTTTCCAACTACCTCGTTCGTCGCAGCACACAAGAACAAGCGGGAACGTTACACGGCGATGATGTCTATATTCGTCCTGATGTGGGGCAAATGGAGACAGTTGAATTCAACAAAATGCCAGGTGCGTTTCAAGCAGGCTATGAGATTACAAAAAAGCTTGAGTCGAAGCTTAAAGGGCTGAGTGTCTCGAACGCAGAATATCAAGAGTACATTGAGCACAAGCAGGCCGCACGAAAAGACCTTGAATATGGTGATGAGCGCGTTGTTGATCAGATCGTGCTAGTGAATAATACCCACTATACAGATGTGCTTCTTACCAACCGTTTAGAGCTTGATACTGGACGTCAGCTAACCACTGCTGAGATCGAAAAAGCGGTAGAAAATCTATACGCATTGGATCGTTTTGAACTGATTACTTACCACTTTGAAGAGATCGAAGGCGTCAACCTACTGGTCTTTGAGGTAAACGAAAAGTCATGGGGACCAAACTACCTCAACTTTAGATTTTTCTTGGAAGACGACTTCAATACTGACAGTCAGTATGGCATTGGAATGTCGGCAAATTTCACCAACTTAAACTCGCACGGTGCGGAGCTGACGTTCAATGTTGATATGGGCACTGATAAGTTGATCGAAGCAGAACTCTATTCGCCAGTGCTTTCAAGTCAACAGCTATTTGTTTCCAGTAAGCTCAATTACAACAATGAAAATCGCAACTGGCCTTTTAGTGACATAGAAAATCCGGATATAGGTTCAGTGTATGATTTTCTTCCGGTTTCTTATACCGAGTTCATTGCTGAGCTCGCGGCAGGCGTGCAGCCAACTCTATGGCAAGAGTTTCGCGTTGGTGGTCGTTATACCAAAGGCGAGATCGAAGCGTCTACGATTGCTTCAGCTGGGACTTTTGATTACAACCGCCTAGGAGTGTTTGCCAATTATCGTTTAGATACTTTGGATGACTTTGCGTTTCCTACGCGAGGTATGTTGATTGATTTAGATTACTTGGTATCTCATGACAAGAGTCCAGAGGATTTTCGTCAAACCAATGTTGAGGGTGATATTGAAGATACCGTGTACGAAATTACGGCGCGTTTTAAAGGGGCGGTGACCCATAGCCGTCATACTTTAGTCGGACAGGCGGAATACAGCTTTGTTGAGAGCAAAAATTCTTCTATCCCTCTTGATCCTCGTGAACTTGGCGGCTTTTTGAATTTGTCAGGCATTCCACGTAATAGCTTAATTGGACAAAACTTATTCTATACCAGCTTGGTGTATCGTTATAAATGGATGGATAACGACTTCGGGCTGTTTGAAGCACCTGTTTATCTAGGTGCGTCCCTTGAACACGGTGGTGTTTGGTCAGACAACGATCTCAAGTTGCATGAGGCGCCACTGTATAATGCTGCGTCGGTTTTCTTTGGAGTAGACTCTCCAGTTGGGCCGATCATGTTGGCATACGGTCGTACAGAGCAGAATTTAGATGCAGTGTACCTGATCGTTGGAACATCATTTAAATAACCGGGAGTAGGATAGCAAGATCTCCGCATATTTAGCCAAAATTTACCGGACTTTAGTCGTAAGTTGCTATGTTGGTCAAAATGATGAGATTTTAATTTAACGTTAAATTTGCTATCCTTTCGCCCACAGTTTGGCCTCTACGGCGCTGTTTCTCAATCAGAATTGAATGAAAACAAGGGCAATGGAGAGCCAAGTTTCCAAGGATGTTCACTCCTTTACTTTGAAAAATAGTAATTAAAAAGGAGGAACCGCAATGAGAGGAAAAAAGTCGTGCTTGAAGCCTACCGTAAACACGTCGAAGAGCGTGCTGCCGAAGGAGTTGTTCCTAAACCGCTAGACGCTGAACAAGTTGCTGGACTTGTTGAACTTCTGAAAAATCCCCCACAAGGTGAAGAAGCATTTATTCTTGACCTACTAGAGAACCGTATCCCACCGGGTGTAGATGAAGCTGCATATGTAAAAGCAGGTTTCCTAACGGCGGTAGCAAAAGGTGAAGTGGAATCACCATTAGTAAGCCGTGAAAAAGCTGCTGAGCTACTAGGTACGATGCAAGGCGGTTACAACATCGCTCCTCTAGTTGAATTCCTAGACGATGACCTACTAGCGCCAATCTCAGTTAAAGCGTTGTCTCATACCCTACTGATGTTCGATGCTTTCTATGATGTAGAAGAGAAAGCCAAAGCTGGTAATGCATTCGCACAGCAAGTCCTGCAATCATGGGCGGACGCAGAATGGTTCACATCGAAGAAGAAAGTCGCGGAACAGATTACTGTTAAAGTATTTAAAGTTACTGGTGAAACCAACACCGATGACTTGTCTCCAGCACCAGATGCTTGGTCTCGTCCTGATATCCCAGTACACGCGAAAGCGATGCTGAAGATGGAACGTGATGGCATCGTGCCAGATCAACCAGGCAGCGTTGGTCCTATCAATCAAATTGAAGAGCTACAAAAAGATGGCATCCCACTAGCCTACGTGGGTGATGTTGTTGGTACCGGCTCTTCTCGTAAGTCAGCGACTAACTCAGTGCTTTGGTTTATGGGCGAAGATATCCCATACGTACCAAACAAGCGCACTGGTGGTATCTGTTTAGGCGGTAAGATTGCTCCTATCTTCTACAACACAATGGAAGACTCTGGCGCACTCCCAATCGAACTAGACGTACAGAATATGAACATGGGTGATGTGATTGATATCTTCCCATACGAAGGCGTTGTGCGTAAAAACGGTGAAGAGATCTCTAGCTTTGAACTGAGCAAAGTGTTGCTTGATGAAGTTCGTGCTGGTGGTCGTATTCCACTTATCATTGGTCGTGGTCTAACAAGCCGTGCTCGTGCATCACTGGGCCTAGAAGAAACAGACCTGTTTGCTAAGCCAGTTGACCCTTCAGAATCTGACAAAGGCTACACACTAGCTCAGAAGATGGTAGGTAAGGCATGTGGCGTTGAAGGTGTACGCGCAGGTCAATACTGTGAGCCTAAGATGACCACAGTTGGCTCTCAAGATACAACCGGTCCTATGACTCGTGATGAGCTAAAAGACCTTGCGTGTCTGGGCTTCTCCGCTGATCTTGTGATGCAGTCATTCTGTCACACGTCTGCGTATCCAAAACCAGTCGATGTAAACACACACCACACACTACCTGACTTCATCATGAACCGTGGCGGTGTATCACTTCGTCCGGGTGATGGTGTAATTCACTCATGGCTAAACCGTATGCTTCTGCCTGATACTGTAGGTACAGGTGGTGACTCGCATACTCGTTTCCCTCTAGGCATTTCATTCCCAGCAGGCTCCGGTCTGGTTGCATTCGCTGCCGCGACAGGTGTTATGCCACTGGATATGCCAGAGTCAATCTTGGTGCGCTTTAAAGGTGAAATGCAGCCGGGTATTACGCTACGTGACCTTGTACATGCAATTCCTTACTACGCAATTCAACAAGGTCTATTGACGGTTGAGAAGGCAGGTAAGATCAACGAATTCTCTGGTCGCGTACTAGAAATCGAAGGCGTTGAGCACCTAACAGTTGAGCAGGCCTTCGAGCTATCGGATGCGTCAGCAGAGCGTTCAGCGGCAGGTTGTACAGTTAAGCTGTCTCAAGAGTCTATTGAAGAATACCTAAACTCAAACATCACCATGCTTAAGTGGATGATCTCGGAAGGTTACGGCGACCGTCGTACTATCGAGCGTCGTATCACAGCGATGGAAGAGTGGTTGGCTAATCCAGAGTTGATGGAAGCGGATGCAGACGCGGAATACGCGCACATCATCGAAATCGACCTAGCAGATATTCACGAGCCAATCCTATGTGCACCGAACGATCCAGATGACGCTCGTCTTCTATCAGAAGTTCAAGGCACACAGATTGATGAAGTGTTCATCGGTTCTTGTATGACTAACATTGGTCACTTCCGTGCTGCAGGTAAACTGCTAGAGCAATTCGGTGGTCAGCTAGATACTCGTCTATGGGTAGCGCCACCAACCAAGATGGACCGCGACCAACTGACGGAAGAAGGTTACTACGGTATTTACGGCCGCGCTGGCGTTCGTATTGAAACTCCTGGGTGTTCGCTATGTATGGGTAACCAAGCACGTGTAGCAGACAAAGCAACAGTAATGTCGACTTCAACGCGTAACTTCCCGAACCGACTAGGTACAGGTGCAAATGTATACCTTGCTTCAGCTGAGCTAGCAGCGGTTGGTGCAATTCTAGGTAAGATTCCAACGAAGGAAGAGTACTTGGAATACGCGAAGCAAATCGATGCGACAGCAGCAGATACTTACCGTTACTTGAACTTCCACAAGATGGATGAGTACACCAAGAAAGCGGCAGAGGTTATCTTCCAAGAGCCTGCATAATTTTAGCGAGCTTTGCTAATACTTAATTAAGCGCCCACCATTTGGTGGGCGCTTTCTTTTGTGGAACGCTATGCTACGAGAGACTGAACTACGTCATTTCCTAGACTGAGGGAATAGAAATCTCTTTTAGGTAACGTATTAAGAGATCCCCAACTCGCTCGTGCCTCGCTCTTGAGGATGACGATTTAAATAGCTAAGAGTAAAAACGATGCCATTCCCGAAAGCGACGAAGGAGTGCAGTCGGGAATCTCTTTTAGGCAACGTATTGAGAGATCCCCAACTCGCTCGAGCCTCGCTCTTGAGGATGACGATTTAAATAGCTAAGAGTAACAACGATGTCATTCCCGAAAGCGACGAAGGAGTGCAGTCGGGAATCTCTTTTAAACAAGCCATTGAGAGAGCTCTCGTCTCTCGCTTCTCCCATCCAACATCTCCCTGTATACTCCGCACCAAATTGATACGAAAAGGCGATCACGATGGAATTTGAATTCATCCGCAACACATTGATGGGCGAATACTATGTCAAATGCAGCATGGGGCATGAGATTGTAGGTCGTTGGTTGCAAGAAGAAATTGGTAAAGACCCAGCGAAAATCGCGCAAGTTGAAGCCTTAATTGATCTGGCATTTTCTTCGCCATCTCAAGAGCATAGATTAACCGGTGCAGAGATCAGTTTGATGATCCATGGTGATGAGGTGCTAGTGCAAGAAAACGCATTGGGCCATGAGTATGAAGTGGAAATGGAAAGTGAGTTTGACTTCTACGATGCAGAGAGTACAGCCAGTTGTGGTATTGAAGACTTTTGTACCCTGATAGAGCAATGGAAAGACTTTTTGAACATTTAACGCACAGTTTTGGGGAGCCTAATTAGGGTTGCCTTATATTTGTGAGAAGGGCGCACCGATATGGTGCGCCCTTTTTGTTTATAAGTTTGTTAATTTTTCTAATTCTATATAAATCAACAAGATAAAAAGTTGGCACGCCGATTGGATTAATACAAATGTTTCAGGATGAAAGCTGCGGAGAAGATTCAATGAAAATCATTAATGCCATTATAAAACCTTTTAAATTAGACGATGTGCGCGAAGCATTGGCTGATGTCGGTATTGAAGGGATGACAGTATCAGAGGTTAAAGGTTTTGGTCGTCAGAAAGGCCACACGGAGCTATACCGTGGAGCCGAGTATCAAGTCGACTTTCTACCAAAAGTAAAACTAGAAATCGCAACCCATGCAGACAATGTGGATCGTGTGGTAGAGGCCATCACTAAAGCGGCTCAAACGGGAAAAATTGGTGACGGTAAGATTTTTGTCTACGACCTAAATCAAGCAGTACGTATTCGTACTGGTGAAATGGACGCAGAAGCACTTTAAGAATTCAAGGGATTGGAGAACTATCATGGAATTAACAACAACGGTAACTGAATTACGTTACGCACTCGACACCTTTTTCTTCCTCATTTCTGGTGCGTTGGTTATGTGGATGGCAGCTGGCTTTGCCATGCTGGAAGCGGGCTTAGTTCGCTCGAAAAACACAACAGAAATTCTAACCAAAAACATCTGTCTGTACGCGATTGCTTGTACAATGTTTCTATTGGTCGGCTACAACATTATGTACGTTGATAATGGCGAAGGTGGCTGGTTACCATCATTTGGTGCGCTAATTGGCACACAAGGTGAAGGCGCAGATCACTCGTTAGAGTCGGATTTCTTCTTCCAAGTGGTATTCGTCGCAACAGCAATGTCAGTGGTATCTGGTGCGGTAGCAGAGCGTATGAAGCTTTGGTCTTTCCTCATCTTCTCTGCAGTGCTGACGGCATTTATCTACCCAATGGAAGGTTACTGGACATGGGGCGGTGGTTTCCTATCAGAAGCAGGTTTCAGTGACTTTGCTGGCTCAGGTATCGTACACATGGCGGGTGCAGCAGCAGCGTTAGCTGGCGTATTACTACTGGGTGCTCGTAAAGGTAAATACGGTAAAAATGGCGAAATCTATCCAATTCCTGGTTCAAACATGCCTCTAGCTACATTGGGTACGTTCATCCTTTGGTTCGGTTGGTTCGGTTTTAATGGCGGTTCTCAGTTGATGGTATCTGATTTTGAAAACGCGACAGCGGTAGGTCAAATCTTCCTTAATACAAACGCAGCAGCGGCAGCAGGTGCAATCGCAGCATTACTCGTATGTAAAACGACTTGGGGTAAAGCTGATCTAACTATGATTCTTAACGGTGCATTGGCAGGTCTTGTTGCCATCACGGCAGATCCTCTATCACCATCACCACTTTACGCAGTTGCAATCGGTGCAGTATCGGGCGCGCTAGTGGTATTCAGTATCATCGGTCTAGATAAAGTGAAGATTGATGACCCTGTAGGTGCTATCTCTGTACACGGTGTGTGTGGTTTCTTTGGTTTAATGGTTGTACCGCTAAGTAATGGTGATGCAACGTTCGGCGCACAGCTTCTTGGGGCGGCAGTTATCTTTGCTTGGGTATTCGGTGCGAGCCTTGTGGTATGGGCAATCTTAAAAGCAACCATCGGCATTCGCGTATCGGGAGAAGAAGAGCTTGAAGGTATGGATATGCACGACTGTGGTGTTGGCGCCTACCCTGAATTTGTTACTGTGAAATAGTCGACATAAAGAAACAATTAGTTACAAAGTAAACTATCAAAAACCTGCTCTGATGAGCAGGTTTTTTAGTGTCACATCATTGTTTTCCTACTGAACATGCATATAATAACGCAACTGATAAACGTTATCATTAGCATGGTAAAGGATTAAACAATGAAAAAACTGCTAACTCTTTCAGCGATTACTTGCGCTACTCTAGCTCCAACAGCAATGGCTGCTGAAGAAGTGAACGTCTACTCTTACCGTCAACCTTTCCTAGTTGAACCAATGTTCAACGAGTTCACTAAAGAAACTGGCATTAAAGTAAACGTGAAGTTTGCCAAAAAAGGCCTAGCAGAGAAGTTGGCTCAAGAAGGCGAATACAGCCCAGCTGACGTAATCCTTACTACAGATATCAGCCGTCTAGCGGAGCTGACTAACAAAGGTCTAGTTCAAAAGGTAGATAGCAAAATCATCGAAGAAAACGTACCAGCACAGTACCAAGACAAAGAAAACGAGTGGTTTGCTCTGACTCTACGTACTCGTAACGTTTACTCTTCACGTGACCGTGTTGGCAAACTAGGTAACGACTTCAACTACGCAGATCTAGCGAAGCCAGAATTCAAAGGCAAAATCTGTACGCGTAGCGGTAAGCACCCTTACAACGTATCTCTAGTGTCTTCTATGATCGCGCACCACGGTGAAGCTGAGACAAAAGAATGGCTAGAAGGCGTAAAAGCGAACCTAGCTCGTAAGCCTCAAGGTAACGACCGTGCTCAAGTTAAAGCAATCAAAGAAGGTCTATGTGACGTTTCTCTAGGTAACAGCTACTACCTAGGTAAGATGGTTAACGACAAAGAGCAAAAAGCTTGGGCTGATGCGGTATACATCAACTTCCCTAACCAAGAGACAACGGGTACACACGTAAACATCTCTGGTATGGCGATGGCGAAGTTCTCTCCAAACAAAGACAACGCTGTGAAGCTAATGGAATTCCTAACGGGTGACAAAGCGCAGCAAATGTACGCAGAAGTAAACTACGAGTACCCAGTAAAAGAAGGCGTTAAGCGTTCTGAACTTGTGGAATCTTGGGGTGACTTCAAAGCGGATACGGTTTCTCTAGACGATATCGCTTCTCACCACGAAGCGGCAATCAAGCTACTAGATGAAGTGAAATTTGACCTTTAATTCCATGTGGGGGTATAACTATACCCCCATTTGATTAAAGGATATGAGATGTATTTGCAGACGCATCTGTATTTCATACAGCCTTGCAGTATTTAGGCAATGAAGAATAAACATTCTCTATGGAAAACCAGTAGTGGGGTGATTACCCTGTTACTGGTTTTGCCGATCTTAGCGATCTTCTATACCGCCATTGGCGAGACGGATGACCTGTTCACACATTTGATGTCGACGGTTATGCCAACCTACATCTATAACACCGTAGTCCTGACTGCAGGTGTGATGCTCCTTTCTTTGATTCTTGGAATCCCAAGTGCTTGGTTTATGGCGATGTGCAAGCTGCCAACCGAGAAGTGGTTGCAGTGGGCACTGGTTCTGCCGCTTGCGATGCCGGGCTATATCATTGGTTACATCTTTACTGATTGGTTTGACTTTGCTGGGCCGATTCAGATCTTTTTGCGTGATATAACGGGATGGGGACCTGGCGAATATTGGTTCCCTGATATCCGAACCTTGAGCGGTGCCACTTTCGTCCTCTCTCTCGTTCTCTACCCATACGTTTACTTGCTTTGCCGAGCGGCATTTATGGAACAGAACGTCTCTTTGTTACAAAGTGCACGCTTACTGAAATGTTCTCCTTGGGAGAGCTTTTGGCGCATTTCTTTGCCGCTTGTCAGGCCTTCTATCGCTGTTGGCCTGTCTCTGGTTGCAATGGAAACCATTGGCGATTTCGGCACCGTCAGCTATTTTGCGGTGAACACGCTGACTACTGCGGTTTACGATACTTGGCTAGGCTACTCGAACTTAAATGCAGCCGCGAAGATCTCAGCCATGATGTTGATGATTGTGGTGTTGTTACTGAGTGCCGAGCGCTACAGCCGCCGCAAACAGAAGTTATTCCAAAGCCAGTTTAATAGTCATGAAGATTTCCGTTATGAGCTAAAAGGTTGGCGAAAGTGGGGCGCACTGATTTGGTGTTGGGGTTTGGTAGCAATTGCGTTCATCTTCCCATTGCTACAGTTAATTGATTACGCGATTACTTACTTTGCACAAAGTTGGACACCGGAGTTTCGTGAATATGCATGGAACAGTTTGGTGGTGTCAGTCGTGGCTGCCATCATCGGTGTTGCGATTGCATTGACTGTGAACTTCAGTCAACGCGTAAACGGCGGCCGCTCTAGCTTAGCTTTCATGCGTCTGTCTTCAATGGGCTATGCGGTTCCAGGCACTGTACTTGCGATTGGTGTCATGGTGGCAGTGCTGTTTATGGATCACCGTGTTAACGATATTGCTAAAGCGATGGAATGGGGCAGACCTGGACTGATTTTTTCTGGCTCTATGTTTGCGCTGATTTTTGCGATGGTGGTGCGTTTCTCCGCTGTGGCGATTGGTAGTGTCGAAAGTAACTTAAATAAGATCTCTCCGTCGCTGGATATGGCTTCCCGTACCATGGGCTGTACGCCTAATACCATGCTTTGGCGAGTGCACTTCCCTCTGGTTAAACGTGGTGCACTGATTGCTGGTTTGTTGGTGTTTATTGAGTCGATGAAAGAGCTCAATGCTGCACTATTATTGCGTCCATTTAACTTTGAAACCTTGGCGACGTATGTATACAACTTCGCCTCGGACGAGCATTTGGAACTTGCTGCTCTACCAGCAGTATTACTGGTCCTAGTTGGGTTGATCCCGCTTGTTGTTGTTAACCGTTCACTGGAGCAAAATCACTGATGAGCTGCGCACTATCGATTAAAAACCTAACTTGTCAGTATGACGATCAAACCGTCCTTGAATCACTTTCTTTAGAAGTTGAACAAGGACAGATCGTGTGCCTGCTCGGCGCGAGTGGTTGCGGTAAGACAACGCTATTGAAAGCGATTGCTGGTTTGCTGCCGCTAAGTTCTGGTCAAATGAGCTTAAATTGTCTCACTATTGATGACGGTGAAAACTGGTTACCACCAGAGCAGCGTAATATCGGTATGATCTTCCAAGATTACGCCTTATTCCCGCATCTGACAGTGGCAGAGAACATCGCTTTTGGCTTGAAAAATGAAACGGCGCAGCAAAAGCTTCTCAAAGTAGAAGAAATGCTCGGCTTAGTTCACCTCAAAGGCTACGGTGATCGTTATCCTCACCAGCTTTCTGGTGGTCAGCAGCAGCGCGTGGCGATTGCCCGCTCACTGGCTTACAAACCTGATCTTCTGTTGTTGGATGAACCGTTTTCCAATATCGATACCCAAGTTCGCCATGAACTGATCCGAGAGATCCGTAAAATCTTTAAAGAGCAAGGCGTTACCGCAATTTTCGTTACTCACAGTCGTGAAGAGGCGTTTGCCTTTGCCGATAAGATGGCAGTAATGAACCACGGTGTAATCGAGCAATATGGAACAGCCTCTGAGCTTTACTACCAGCCTTCGAGCAAATTTGTTGCAGACTTCTTAGGTGGTGGTAGCTACCTTGCAGCGAAGCGCATTTCTGACAGTGAATTTGAAACTCATCTTGGTGTGGTGGAAGCCAATGCTCAGCAAGAAATCCAAGTTGATGCAGAATGTGCATTACTGCTTCGCCCACAACATGTGCAAATTGCTGCTGATGAAGAGAGTGCGGTCAAAGTACTTGAGCAGCACTTTATGGGTGACCACTGCCGCTACGTGATTGATGTCAATGGTGACCGACTGTTGGCAACTTCAACCCAAGCGTTGAATGTTGGTGATAGTGTGACGGTGAAAGTAGAAACTCAAGGCGTGTTGGCGTTCGCCTAAGTAGTATCATCGAAAAGAAAAAGGCCCGGCGGGTATGTCGCCGGGCAAGTGTTCTTCACCTATAGGTCGTGTGCACGAAGCGGGCACACAATTTAGCTATAAGGACAGAAAGTCCTTAAACTGTTGAAGAACACGTTCTGCAGTGTCTTTATCTTGCATCTCTGCAAAAATTCGTAGTAATGGTTCAGTACCTGAGAAACGAGCGATGATCCAACCGCCATTTTTGAAGTACACTTTTGCCCCATCTTCGTAGCTGACTTTTTCGATTTCAAATTCAAATTCAGGTAACTGTTTCTCAACATAAACCTTGTTGAACAGTGCTTCTTTTTGCGCCGGTTTGAACTTGCAATCACCTTCTGCCATGTAGGCATAACCGTACTTACCGTAGATTTCATCCAGCAACTCAGACAGCTTCTTGCCAGTTACTGAAATCATTTCTACCAATAGGCTTGATGCGAATACGCCGTCTTTACCTTTGATGTGACCGCGAATAGTTAGGCCGCCAGAGCTTTCACCGCCAATCAATGAATCATCAGCTTCCATTTGAGAGCTGATGTGCTTAAAGCCCACTGGAACCTCAAAGCATTTCTCGCCGTGATCTTCTGCGACTTTATCCAACAGGTGAGTGGTTGCGATGTTACGTACCACGGAACCTGTCCAGCCTTTGTATTCAAGTAGGTAGTAGTAAAGCAGCAGTAACACTTCATTTGGATGAATGAAGTGACCTTTCTCGTCGATAATACCAAGACGGTCCGCGTCGCCATCGGTACCAATACCGATGTCATAGCCTTCTTGTTCCACGAGGTGCATCAAGCGATAAAGGGTTGCAGCACTTGGTGATGGCATTAAGCCGCCGAAGTCTGGGTTCTTACCATCGTTGATCACGTCGACTTCACAACGGCCGTTGATCAGCACGGTTTGTAGCGCGTTTTTCGCAACACCAAACATAGGGTCGATCAACACGCGTAGATTCGCCTTCTTGATCGCCTCGATGTCGATAAAGTCGATGATCGAGTCAACAAACTCGTTCATTGGGTTGATGATTTCAATTAGCTTGTCTTCAACTGCTTGTTCGAAATCGACGCTTCTCACGTCATTCACTGTTAGGGTTGAGATTTGTGATTCGATCTTTTGGGTGATGATTTCATCTGCGTCACGACCGCCTTCGATGAAGACTTTGATGCCGTTGTAATCGGCTGGGTTGTGCGATGCGGTAATACATGCAGAGTAAGCACAGCCCATTTCCTTCGCTTTGAACATCACGATAGGTGTAGGGACAAACTTGTCGATAAAGCTAACCACAATACCGTTTGCTGCCAATACTTCAGCAAACCAACGGCCTGCTTTATCAGAAAGAAAACGACGGTCATAGCCAATCACAAAGCCGCGATCAGCAGCGGATTCGTTGTTGGTAATGTTTGCTACTGCTTGAGCCACCAAACGTACATTATCTTTGGTGAACTCCTCACCAATAAATGCACGCCAGCCGCCTGTACCAAATTTGATCATGATTCGATCCTCGATAAGAGCGGCATCCCACCGCTTCTTAAATCTTTGCTAGCGAACCGATGCACTCATCAAACTCAAGCGCATCGGATAAATCAAAAGGGGAGAAGCTCTCCCCTAAAAGATGATTAACCTAGAGTAACAATAACTTCGTTTACTGAACCTTCCGCTTGAACTGGTACAGAGGCACCATTTACAGCTTCACCGTTCACAGTAATCGACTTAACGCCTTTGCTTACTGAGTCTGGGTTAACTACTTTGATGTTGTACGTTGCACCTAGCCATTGACGAGTCACTTCGAAACCAGGCCAGTTCGTTGGGATACATGGATCGATAGTCAGACCATCGAAGCCTGTACGCACACCAAGGATAAAGTTGGTAACAGCGAAGTAAGCCCAGCCAGATGTACCTGTTAACCACGGGTGGTTTGCACGACCGTGATCTTGGTGGTCACGACCCATGATGAACTGCACGTATGAGTAAGGTTCTGCAATACGTTTTTCGATGATATCGTTTTGGTTGTATGGGTTTAGTGCATCGTAGAATTTCATTGCACGGTCACCACGACCCAATTTCGCTTCTGCTACCCAAGCCCATGGGTTTGGATGTGAGAAGATAGCGCCGTTCTCTTTTACGCCTTGGTAAACGCGAGTTACGAAACCGATGTCATCGTTTGGTGTTGCGAATGATGGTGAGTTTAGGTGCAGGCCGTATTCAGAGAACAGGTTCTCATCGACTGCGTCCATCGCTTTCTCACCGCGCTCTTGAGATACCGCACCAGAAAGTACCGCTAGCGTGTTTGACTCTAGGTGCACTCGGCCTTCTGCTTGTTGCGCTGTACCGATCTTGTCGCCATTCTTCGTCAGACCACGGATGTACCAGCCGCCTTCGTCGTCCCAAAGATGTGTTTCACACGCTTCACGAACGTTTGCTGCCATTTCCGTGTATTTCTCTACGTCGGCTTCTTTACCTAGGTATTTCGCTAGGTCGATGAACTCTTGCAGTGCCCAGAAGTGTAGGAACGACACCATTGAAGATTCGCCACCACCTAGATTTAGACAGTCGTTCCAGTCTGCGCGTAGACCTTTACAGATACCGGTTTGACCTACGTACTCCGCAGAGAAGTCTAGCGCTGCTTTCATGTGGTCATAAACGCTTGCATCGCCGCCATCTGCGTAAGGGATCACTTCGTCAAAGAAACTGTGCTCACCCGTTTCCATCACGTACTTACAGATGGTTGGAACTAGCCATAGGTGATCATCAGAACATGTGTCTTCGATGCCGTGGATCTTGTCTTCATCAGAAGGTGTTGGAACGACTGTTGGAGATTTCGATGGTTTAACGTCAGCTTTCTCTGGATCGAACCAATCTGGATCGAATAGGTGTAGACCGTAACCCGCTTTCACTTGGCCGCGCAGTAGGTCGACGATACGTTTACGCGTCATTGCTGGGTTAGCGTGAGGAACTGAGATTGCATCTTGCGCTGTATCGCGGTAACCAAGACCAGTACGACCACCCACCTCGATGAACGAAGCAAAACGAGACCACACCACACAAGTTTCTGCTTGGTATAGTGTCCAAGCGTTGATCATGGTGTCTAGACCTTCGTTTGGCGATTTCACTTGGAACTTGCCACAACGCTCATCCCAGTGTGCTTTGATACCCGAAAACGCATTGTCGACTTCTGCAAGGTCTTGGTACTTAGCACGTAGACGGTCACCGTTGCCTTTACCGATACCTAGAATGTAAGCAAAACGAACTTCTTCACCCGGCTGGATAGTAAATTGCTTGTGCAGAGAGCCACAGTGGTTGTAACAAGTCTGTGCAGTGTTGAAACACTTACCTTGTTCTACCGCTAACGGGTTTGCTTCGTCACGGTATAGACCTAGGAAGCTGTCACGTTGGCCGTCGTATGAATCTGGGTCAAACGTTGAAGCTAGGTAGTAGAAACCTTCGAAATCGTTCGTGTTGTAGTACAGGTCGTACTCAATCACGCCTTCATTGTATGACGTACCCGCAGAATACAGAGACATCTGATGGTTCTGGTTATCAGACTGAATATGGCTGAATGAGAACTCAACAAATGAGAATGCGCTGATCGTACGTGGTTTATCTGAAGTGTTTTTAATTACTACATCCCAGATTTCAGCGTCTTCGCCTTTTGGCACGAACAGTGTTTTCGTTGCGGTAATACCGCTGTATTCACATTTGAACTTAGAGTAAGACAAGCCATGGCGGACTTCGTAGTTTGCTTCGTCTAGGCTCTTCGCAACTGGTTGCCAAGAGATTGACCAGTAATCACCTGTCTCATCATCACGTAGGTAAACGTAGTGTCCTGGGCGATCGAATGTCGCGTTTGGACGGAATTTAGTAACACGGTTGTATTCTGGAGAGTTGTAGAACGAGTAGCCACCCGCGTTGTGCGAGATAACCGTACAGAACTTCTCAGTACCTAGGTAGTTTGTCCATGGTGCTGGTACGTCAGGGCGAGTGATGACGTATTCGCGATTCTCGTTATCGAAATAGCCGTATTTCATTTGTGTATTTCCTTTTTACTAAGCTGCGTCTGCAGCCAAAAATTTAAAAACTCTTTAAGCGTGATGCGGTTGCATCTGGCTTGTTATTACTTCCACGGTTTACGGTAATTCACTCCCTGCAAATCGAGCAGAGGAAGGTGTCCTTTCAAACGTGATAAATAGTCGGTCCAATTGCGGTGTTGTTTTTCAGTCCAACATGCTTCAGCCATGGCCGTTAGGCGAGGGAAAATCATGTAGTCCATGCGCGATTGGTTGTTGATGATTTCGCACCATAGAGCAGTTTGAATGCCCCAAATGCGTTTTCTGATTGGGTCGTCTTCAGGTACTTCTGCTAACGGCTCGTAGTTGTAGGCTTTCTCTAGTGGCAACGGGTTCGCCCAGTCCACACCTGGCTCTTCTGGTGCGTAATCTTGAGTCATGTCTAAGTAAGTGGTTTGTGCTGGTTGTAGCACCACATCAAAGCCCTGGCGAGCGCAGTTCAGTGCTGCTTCTTCGCTTAACCATGAGTAGATCACGGTGTCTTTGCTGACCTTATTGCCGTGCTGAGCTTCTTCCCAGCCCACCATACGTTTGCCCAACTTGCGCAGCTTGTCTTCGGCGTGGCGTAGGAAGTGGCCTTGCAGCTCTTTGTAATCGGTGTAACCCAATTGCTCCATTAACGCTTGGCATGCAGGGCTCTTTGACCACACGCCATTAGGTACTTCGTCGGCGCCGATATGTACATAAGGAGCTGGGAATAAAGCGGCTACTTCCTCAAGAACTTTGTCGATAAACTCGTAGCTTCCCGGTAGAGCAGGGTTGATGACATTGTCGTTGTAGTGCTGGATACTACGATATTCTGTTGAGTCCTCTTTCTCTACCAAAAGGTGCGGCAGAGATTTGATCGCTGCGCGGCAATGTCCGGGTACATCAATTTCAGGAATAATCGTGATGCTACGTTGCGCTGCAAACTCAATAACGTCTTTGATTTCTTCTTGGGTATAGAAGCCACCATAACGCTCAGATAAATGAGTATATTGAGGTTCAACCGCTTCATTTACACCTCGCCAAGCGCCAATACTGGTTAGTTCTGGTAAGGATTTAATCTCAACTCGCCAACCTTCGTCGTCAGTGAGGTGCCAGTGAAAAGTATTAAACTTATAGTGTGCCAATAAGTTAATAAGGCGTTTCACTTCCTCTACAGAATGGAAGTGACGAGCACAATCTAGCATCATGCCGCGGTAACGAAAGCGAGGGCTGTCTTTGATTGTGACGCAGACAAAATCGAGAGTGGATGCTTCTCTCCCCGCCTTAACTAGCTGCAACAATGTCGCTGTCGCGTGTATAAAACCGGAAGTGGAACCTGCTTCGATCTTGATTGATTCTTCCGATATCTTTAGCTTGTAGACGCCTTCGTCTAAAGTCGGGTTTCCTTTAAATATTACATTGCCACTGTTTGATTCTTTTACTGAGAACTGATGAATGCGCTGAAGTTCGTCTATGAACCAATTTTGAGCTGGCTGAGCCAAATCGGTATATGTTGCAACACCAGATTGCTCAGTCAGCGTAAAGTAGCCTTCATTGACTTCAATATGATTTGGTTTCGGTAGCAGCGGCTGAGCGTGGGTTAAGCTTGCTGGAATGTCACTGCGCTCACGATAAGGTGAAGCTAAAACGATAGGGGTGACATCGACTTGAGCACGTTGAGGTTGACCATCTACCATAAAGTCGATTATCGCTTCATTAAAACCATCCGAGTAGTAACGGAATGGGTTAGAGCCAATGCTAAATTCACAGTAGTAGTGATGGTTGGCAGCCAGCACCATGCCCTCAGGTTTGAGTGTGCAAAAGCTACCAATCTGAGTCAGTTGACCATTTGAAACGCTATCTGGAAGTATGTAGCGATCAAATGCGAAGGTCAGACTCCAGTTGTTTAGGTCCTGATCGCTCAAGTTATGAAAGGTGAGTCCGAAACGGCAGTTTTGTTTTTGCTCAGAAAGGACCACTAAATCAACACGATATTCCATGCTCACTCCTATTCAACACTCACCGAGTAAAGGTTATGTTCTGGCTTGCCAGCAAACATAATTGCCCCTTCAATCGCATCAAACTGAGGCTCTACCACCCATTGTTGTACTGGTGGAGATAGCCAGTGCAGAATTCGCTCGGCAATGCTACCCATCAAGCAAATACGAGTTGCGCCGCGCTTATTCAAAGCAACTAAGAACATTTCTATATCCGCTGCGGTTTGCTTTAGCATTTCAATCGCCAGTGCATCACCTTGTTCTGCATGTTGGAAAATTGCTGGAGAGAACTGGCCGTAATCGCGAGGCAGAGCTTGCTTAGACCATGCCACCACGTTGTCGACGTCATTTTCAAAATGAGCCATAACGTGCGCGGCCAGAGGTGTTTTTTCACGGATGCCATCTTCTGCTAGCAAGACTTGCTGAATTAGGCGTAGACCCATTACAGCACCGCCGCCTTGATCGGATATTGGGAACTCTCGGCCACCAACAACGTGTTGCTCAAGGCCTTTTAGGAAAATGCCGCAAGAACCTGTTCCTGCAATCATGATCGCGCCATCTTCACCATTGTGTGCACCGATACAAGCACCGTATGCGTCGGTGTTGAGAGTCATACTGGCGAATGGGTGTTCCAAAGCCATAAAAGATTGCCAAGAGGTTTTATGCTCAGCTCCTGCAAGCGCTAAACCTACGTGCATAGAGGCAAAGTCTTGTTGGGTTAGGCCGCCTTGTTGTGCTGCTGAAGCAATAGATTCAAGAATCGATGCCATTGCGACTTCTGCTCCCAACATAATGTTGGCACTACCACTTTTTGCTTCGCCAATGAAGTTGCCTTGCGCGTCTTTGATACGGGCGCGACATGAAGTGCCACCGCCATCAATACCTACAAAATACATCCCCATGTTTATTGTTCCTTGAATGCTTGAGAGTTCGCTAAAGTTGAGATGTGCTGAGCCTGACTCATTACGGCGAGTAGATACCAAGCACCATGTGGGATCCATTGTTCTCCCCAGCGCCAGTTTTGAAGCATGTCGTCTTTCTGTGCTGGTGGATTAAATGCAATGTCTTCCTCATCTTCAAAGCCGCCAGTAATGCCGTTACATACGCCACCTTTTGCGTTGAAGAAACCGTATTGCGGAAGGTAATCAGGGTTATTGCGGCCGTGACCGTCTAACATGCACATGTCGTACGGGTTTAAGCCAACAATCCAGTTCATAGAGTCTTGTGCCAGTTTTGAAAGCTGCTGCTGTAGAGTTTCTGATTCAATGAAAGGTTGCGCCACATAAGCCATGGTTGCCAGTGAACCCAGGCGGGCATTTTCACCTTGCCACCAGTAACCGGATTCGTTGTTGTGTGCCACAAAGAACGCATCACGTTTGGCCTCGTCCACACCTTTTACGTATTGTCGAGGGTAGCCAAATGGGTTGGTTACTTTGTTGGTGATAGAGACTTCAAATTCACACGCTCTGTTGATGGTTTGTTTTACTGGTGATGCGAGCTCAGAGTCGTCTTCAATTGATAAGTACTCACATAGCGCGATAACAGGAAGCCCGGCTTCTGCCGCATGGAAATAAGGGCGGCTACCATCTTGATTGGCTGACCAGAAGTGTTGAATGTGCTCATCACTCATTTGACGAGCTGAAAGACGGTTCGCCCACAAGCGGCTTTCTTCTAAGTAGCGCGTTTCTTTCGTCGTCTTGAATAGCTCGACAGCGGCAAGCAGTGCGCAGTATTCATCGATGATGTTCTCTTCACCATCGTTTAGATATTGGGTGTTGTGTTCTTTTAGATGCCAATAGCCATTTTCTGCCGCATTGCGATATTTTTGTTGGTCGAACTCACCGTGAAAGTCTAGGCGTGCTGCCGAGGCTAATGCCGCAATGCTAACGCCAGCGCCTTGTCGGTAGCCCGCTTGGTAATCATCAAATTTATGACCGAGCTGAGTCTCGTAGGCACAGATCTCGCGTTGCGCTGTGTCTTTACTCCACTTGTCGAACACCGTCATGTAGAAGAAGCCTTTTTCGTTTTGCATACGAACAAGGAAATCAGCGCCGAATAGTGCTTCTTCAATAAGGCGAGTAGCCGTGAATTTAGCCAGTTTGTCGTTGCCTTCAAGCAGAGACAAACCTTTCAATATATTCCACACCACCATTGGTGTTTGTTGTGGGTTCAGATAGTTTGCGTATGACAAATGGCTCAGATATTTGCTGACGTCACCCGATGCGTCATACCAACCGCCGTGAACATCTGCGGTTTCATTTGAATTAAGCAGTGGTGCTTGACGATCTTGTTGATCGAAAATGCCACCACAGCGTTGAGATTTAAAGTAGTGGATCACATCAGACAGCGTGCAATCGAGAAGAATATGTTCACCGATCTCAAAGTGAGACGAGCGTAAATGATCGAAACGAAGGTAATAGTGACCTGGAGTATTAAATGAGGAAAAGTCGATAAGGTAGAAATGACCTTGATGCCAGTTTGCTACTTTGCCTTGCTTCTCTACTGTCAGAGTTGCGACCGTCTGGTGGCTATCTGCGCATACGAGTAAAGCTGTGTAAGAAGACAGACGTGGTCGGCTCGTCTGGATGATCGCTTTCTTAGGGCCCAGGCGCTCGTAACCAATGTGGTTAGTCAGTAGCAGCATTCGATTTCTCCGGGAAACAATAAAATAAAATGGAAAAAGGGGTCAGGTTGATACCTGACCCTCGTTATGATTAATCTTCGAATAAGTAACAACGAACAAAGTGGTTATCGGACAGTTGCGTCACACCAGGCAGTCGCTCACGACATTTTTCTGTTGCATGAACACAGCGTCCTGCAAATGGACAACCTACAGACTCTGGTGTCCAAAGAGGGATCTCACCTTTGTTGCCTTTCAACTTTTCGTGAATTGACTTCGATGGATCTGGCACTGCAGAAACCAACAATTGTGTATATGGGTGTTGAGGATCGTGGATGATTTCCTCGGTATCGCCCCATTCAACCATGTGGCCTACATACATAACTGCGAGATCTTCTGCGATGTAACGTGCTGTTGCGATATCGTGAGTGATGTAAAGCAGAGACATTTGCTTCTCAAACTTCATTTCTTCCATCAGGTTCAGTACACCTGCACGAATCGATACGTCTAGCATTGAGGTAGGTTCATCTGCTAGAACCACTTCTGCACCCACTGCGATGTTACGTGCCAAGTTAACACGTTGACGCTGACCACCAGATAGCTGATGAGGGAACTTTTGTGCCGTCTCTTTTGGTGGGATCAGACCAACTTGTTCCAACAAATCATACACGCGCTCTTCCAACTCTTTCTTGTTGCCTGGTGCTATCTTTTTATGGATAAGCAATGGACGAGCGATATGGTGGAAGATGTTGTGCGTTGGGTTTAGCGAGCCAAATGGGTCTTGCCATACCATTTGTACGCCTTCACGGTAGGTCATTAAGTCGTGCTTAGACGTGATATCTTGAATATCGCGACCTTTGTACTCGATGATGCCATCCGTAGGTGCGTACATTTTCGCAATCATTTTTGCGGTAGTAGATTTACCTGAACCAGATTCACCTACTACTGACAAACCGCGGCTTTTGTACATTTTGAATGATACGTCGTTGATAGCACGCATCTTAGACTGCTTGATTGAGTTACTGTTTAAAGGGAAGTCCTTAACGACATTTTTACCTTCAATCAGCAGTTCGCCGAGTTGTTTGCTCATAATTCTCTCCAGTGTAATTTTGTTCTTAGCTAGCGTTATTTTTTGTTGTTAAACCTTGGCTTGAGCAATCGGGTCGCCGTATAAGTGGCAGTTTGAGAAACGACCAGGTTCAATTTGACGCAGCTGAGTTGGTACTCGAGTACAAGCTTCGTGGACGCGTTCGCAACGAGCTTGGAAGCGGCAGCCTTGAGGAACTTCTAGTAAGTTCAGAGGGTTGCCTGGAATACCAGTCAATTTGGTTTTAGGACCAGTTAATGGAGGGAAAGAGCTACCCAAACCTTTAGTGTAAGGGTGGTAAGGACTTTCCAGAATTTGCTTAGAAGGCGCGACTTCAATCAGTTCACCCGAGTACATGATGCCGATGCGGTCAGAGAACTCGACCATCAATGACAAGTCATGGGTGATGAACAAAATGGAGAAGCCAAACTCTTCTTTAAGTGCATAGATCTTCTGCAGAATCTCACGCTGAACAACCACGTCTAGTGCCGTCGTTGGTTCATCCATGATGATCATTTTTGGATTCAGAGCCAAAGCAATAGCAATAACCAGACGCTGACGCATACCACCAGAGAACTGGTGCGGGTAATCGTTTAGACGGCTAGGGTGGATATCTACGATTTCCAATAAACCTTCAGCGCGAACTTTCGCTTGAGCACGAGTCATATTGGTATGACGCATGATTACGTCACAGAATTGCTCTTCCATAGTAAGAACAGGGTTCAAAGCGTTCATTGCGCTTTGGAATACCATCGACATCTCGCTCCAGCGGAAAGCTTGCATGCGGTCATCACTGTATTTGAGGATATCTTCACCGTTGAAGATAACCTCACCACCTGTGATAAACGCTGGTGGCTTATGAAGGCGCATTAGCGAGAATGCAACGGTTGATTTACCACAGCCTGATTCACCAGCTAGGCCGAATACTTCACCTGGTGCAATATCAAAGCTGACGTTGTTACAGGCGCGGACATCGCCCGCGTCTGTAATGTAGTCTACGCATAGGTTACGGATAGAAATTAGTGGTGCAGTCATGATTATTTATCTCCGCTCCATAGTGCATTTTGTGGTGCCAATTCAGGCTCACGTTCTTTCTTGTCTTGTGATGCCAATTTCTTCCAACGCTTCATACCTTTGTGAGAACGAAGCTGAGGGTTAGCAATTTCATCTACTGCGAAGTTCAGTAGAGCAAGACCTGTAACCAGTAGAGTCAGTGCAATACAAGGAGCTAGTACTTCCCACCATGCGCCGATAAGCATTGCAGACGAAGTCTGTACGTTGTACAGCATGATGCCCCAGCTGATGGTATTTGCGTCGCCTAGACCTAGGAACGAGATTACCGCTTCTGTGTTGATTGCTAGCATTACCGAACCGATGAAGCTTGCGCCCACGATAGGGATAAGGTTTGGCAAAATCTCAACGAAGATAATACGGAACGACGATTCACCCAGTACTTCAGCGGCTTTCACAAACTCTTTCTCGCGCAGTGCCATCGTCTGAGAGCGAACGACACGGGCGCCCCAAGCCCAGGAGGTACCAGCGATGATCAAGGCAATGGTGAGCGGGCCTGCCTCCCCAATGAAAGCAGCAAGTACGAACAATAGTGGGTACTGAGGAATTACCAGCATGATGTTCATTGCTGCACTCAAAATGTCATCGACACGACCACCAAAGTAGCCAGCTGAGATACCGATTACCGTTGCTAAGAAACACACAATAATGCCAGCGCCAAAGCCAACACCTAGCGATACTCGAGCACCGTAAGCCACTTGAGACCAAACATCACGACCCATACGGGTTGTACCCATAACATGATCAGCCTTCTTAGACATGATCAGTGTGCGACGGTCATCAGCAAGGTTTTTCGCGACCCAACCATCAGGGTTATTCTGCGCCTGCTTCACAACAAAGCCCGGGTACTCATGTGGATTACCTGTACGTTTGTCAGGAGCATGCTTGGTAATTAATGGTGCGGCAATTGCCACGAACAGGAACACAGTTACGATACCTAGGCCAATACGTGCGAACGGGTTGCCCAGAATTAGTTTGAATAGATCTTTCATGATTATTTGCCTCCCTTACGTAGGCGAGGATCTAGAATCATGTACAGCATGTCAGCCATTAAGTTGAAGCACAGCATGAACATGGTCATGATGATTAGCTGACCTTGAAGTACTTGGTAGTCACGTGCGTGAATTGCGTTTAGAAGAACGGTACCTAGACCCGGGTAGTTGAAGATCATCTCGATAATTAGCTGACCACCAATCGCCATACCTAGTGACATGGAAAGTGCTGTCACACTTGGTAGAAGAGCGTTACGTGCAGCGTAATTGAATACTACGCGGTTTTCGCTCAGACCCTTACCTTTTGCCATTGTGATGTAATCTTCAGCAAGAAGGTTGATCATGTTGTTACGCATGTTTACCAGGAAGCCACCAATCTGAACAATCGTTGCGCAGAATAATGGCAGGATTGCGTGGTAACCAACGTCTTTTAGGAACTCCCAGCTAGTCCAATCTGGAATAGTACCTGGCGTGTAAGCGTAACCTGATGGGAACCATTTCAGACCGATTGAGAAAGTAAATAGCGCTAGCATTGCGATAACCATTTGTGGAATCGCTTGAACAATCAGTGTGCCTGGCGTAACGAAAGCATCATATTTGCTGCCACGCTTCCATGCCGCGAAGATACCTAGTACAGAAGCAATCGAGAACGAAAGTACTACTGCAGTACCAGCAAGAAATAGTGACCAACCGAATGCACTACCTAGTAGGCTGTTAACTGAAAGCGGGTAAAACTGAATAGAAGTACCTAGCTCCCAGCTTAGAATGTTTTTGATGTATGACAGGTATTGAATGTAAATAGGACCATCAACGAAACCTAGCAACTCTTTCATTGCTGCGATTCTTTCTGGCGTAACCTGTACTGAAGCGTTAGCGAACATCATGGTAACTGGGTCACCAGGCATTGCTCGCGGAATAATGAAGTTTAACGTCGCTGCAACCAAGAGCGCGACAAGATAGAACGACAAACGTCTTAAAAAATAACCCATAACTCACACCTTACTCACCCAGATTTTTTCCCTGTTTCTGGTTTCAGGTCGCTCCTAGCGAAATTTAGAGCGAAAAATCCCCTGACGACGAGCGCCATATGTTGCTTTGGTCACGAGGGGATTTTTTATAGGCGGCACACGGAAGGTGTGCCGCGAGGAATGAACTTCTACTTATTTAACCGGTTTTAGGTCCAGTACGTGAAGTAGACGCTCTGGGATACCAGCCCAAATGTTTGGACGGCCCTTAGGATTTTCTTCGTTCCACCAACCAGTGAAGCGAGTTGTGTTGTATTGGTACATGTAAGCACCAGACATCACAGGGATAGTTACTTGGTCTTGAGCGATGATTTGCTGAATACCGTGAGCAATCTCTAGCTGCTTCTGCTTATCAGCTGTTTTGTAGAAGCTGTTAAGTAGACCATCTAGTTTCTCGTTCTTGTAGAAGTGCATCGCGAAGCGAGGCATACCGTCACCAGATTGCAGTTTAGAGTTGTAGCCGCTATCCCAGTACAAGTGTGGATCTGCACCGTGGAAGTAGTTGGTGTACGCCACGTCGTAAGTACCTTCTAGCATCGCTTGGTTGTACACAGAGAAATCTGGTGTACGAGCACGAGCTTTGATGCCTACTTCAGCTAGTTGTTCAACTGCTAGCTGTACAGTGTTGTTGAAGTCTGTCCAACCGTTTGGAGATTGAATTAGAAGTTCAAAAGACTTGCCTGATGGAGTATCAACGAAACCGTCTTTGTTTACGTCTTTAAAGCCAGCTTTTGATAGAAGCTTCTTAGCACCTTCAGCATTGTACGTGTTGTAGCCTTTGTACTTGTTGTGTGTTGCTTCGTCAGACCATGCTTCGAATGCGTAGCCTAGACCAGATGCGAAGTCATTCACTGTACCGCCGCCGTAGAATGCGATATCGATAATAGTTTGACGGTCAAGTGCCATAGAGAATGCACGACGGAAATCAACGTTTGTTAGCGCTTCATTTTTAGCTGCGTCTGGGTTCTTGAAGTTCACAACAAACGCTTGAGTGCCTGAAGGCGGGTACCAGTAGTGGTGGCTAGGGCTTGCTGCAGCGTAAGTACGGTCGATATCAGGAACGAATGAAGACGTCCAGTCCATTTCGCCGTTAACAATCTTACCTAGGAACTGGTCGTTGTTCGCAATTTGAGGAACACGTAGACAGTCTACATCTAGGTTAGCTGCATCCCAGTAGTTCGGGTTTTCACACTGGATGTATAGCTGAGGAGTGAAAGTATCGATCTCTGTGAATGGACCAGTACCTACTGGGTTTTCGTTAGTGAATGTTGATGGATCTTTCACTTTGCTCCATACGTGCTTCGGTACAACTGGTACTTTCGCGATTTCGTAAGGAACGTTTGAGTTCGCTTCACTTAGACGGAACTTCACTTGGTAATCGTTAACTTTTTCAACGCCAGTAACCCAAGAGTTGATACCAGACTGGTCTAGTTCAGGTTTTTCTTTTACTAGGTTGAATGAGTAAACAACATCGTCAGCAGTAAATGCTTTACCGTCAGACCACTTCACGCCTTTACGAATATCGAAAGTTACGCTCATTAGGTCATCGGCCATTTTGAAGTTTTCTGCTAGACGGAATACAGGCGTGTTACCATGCATTTCGTTGAAAACTACTAATGGCTCGTAGATGAAGTCTGTTGTTGTGTGCAGGTTAGTTGCACCCAAGAACGGGTTAAAGTTACGAACAAAAGTTGTAAACTCTTTAGGGTGGATAGTCAGCTCACTACGTTCAGCTGCTGTTGCTACTGATGCGAAACCTGTAGTAGCAGTGGCAATAATTGCTGTTGCTAGTGCTGTTTTTTTAATATTGGCAAGCATAGCTGTTCCTTACTATTTGCTTTCATTTCACTAATGGAATTGAATGTCATCAATTGATAAACACTCTCTAAGGCCTACCTCTGTCATTACAACTGAGTTCTAGAGTGGCCTGTAGGCCTTAGGCAGGACTAAGAAAACACCTTATCTACTAAATAATCAAACTCGATTCCCGTTAAAAACGTTAAAACACATCAAATCTCCGTTATAAACGTCATTTCTGATTTGATTTTGCTCTCTGAGCGTATTTTTTGAACATTGATATGCCTCGCAGTTTATATGGGGTTAAACTTGTCATGTTAGTGATTGCTAACCCGTGATCATTTTTAAATGAAGGGGTTTTTGCCTTTTGATTACATTAGCGATCTGGCTCACAGCGTAAAATGACGTTAATTTATTAGGTGAAATTTAATCTGCCGTTCTGTTGTGATTGACGTCTCAATCTACATCAATTGTTGGTCTTATTAGCCTGATTGGAGTGAAAATGGCTGTTTTTGTAAACGAAAGAAGGCAGCTGACCATGCTTTTTTTATACAAGAAATGAAGTGTAATTAAGGTGTATTTTGCAAGATAAAAAATGGTAAATCAGTAGAAAATGAAGGTGATAAAAATAGCGTAAGATAGCTCATTGAAAATGAGTTCTGTTATCTTGCTTCCAATGTTTTTGGCTGCACCTGTTGGCACCTAAGTTTGGTGTCGACTTGAATAATCTCAAGGTTGTGGCTGGCCAAAGTGCTTTGATTACCTGAGTTGGGGAGTGATAGGAGCCAGAGCTATGGAGTGCCTAGTTAACTTGCACTGGGTGAAAAAAATGTATGGTCCGCCCCGTTATTGCAACTACAATTTAGTAATAACGGAGTTGGTTTGCGCTAATGTATTCGGAGTCCACGTTGGGAACATTAACTTCCCCGCTCCACGATGATATCCGCGCCAGATTATCCTTAAAAGCCCCAAAGCAACTAGGTGCTATTTTTTGTATCAGGTTACTAATCTGGCCGATCGACCGTTTTTGTCATCACGTTCATTGGCGTTGCAAACTTGGTTATGGCTACTACGAGCCCTAAAAGCTTG
>NZ_APHW01000022.1 GCF_002741985.1 Vibrio rotiferianus CAIM 577 = LMG 21460 | reverse complement strand
CTCCAATTCGGCTCATACAAGCCGTTCGCTCTTTGATATAACCATCTCTCACTCGATGGATAGCTGCGATTACTTGAGCTTCCTCTGACTTGGCAGAAACAAACCTCATGCTTGGTCGACTTGCTGCTTCTGCTATCGCAGCCGCATCAATAAAGTCGTTTTTGTTACCTTTGACGTAAGGTTTTACATATTGAGGTGGAATAAGTCGAACTCGATGCCCATAGGCTTCACACTTTCTCGCAAGCCAGTGAGCACCGCCACAGGCCTCAAAAGCGATGATGGTAGGTTCAAGTACAGATAAGAAACGGAGTAGTTGGCTTCGACTAAACTTACGGCGAATAACGTCTTTGCCAGTGTGATTGTTGCCAACCGCATGAAAGCAGTGCTTGCCTAAATCGATACCTAAGATGTAAATGGTAGACATATGGTTCACCTCGTTCTGAGAGCCTACTCTAAGCGTAGGGCTTGAGAGTGAGGCGGACCATATAATTAGCCCCACCGGGCTGGTGGGGCTATTTAATAAATTGGCTAGCTAGTGAGTAACCTCTGCAGTTTATCGCGCTGTGCTTCAATGTGGCTACGATCGGGGCTTTGTTCTTTACAATGCTCAAGAATAAACTCTATAGAGCTTAGTACAGTTCGCCAACGAGGAGTCTTAGGTAGCGTCTCGATACGTAGGTATTTATCTAAGGTTCGTGTTTGGAGGGTGCTTCTGTCTAAGTACACTCGCCAAAGGCCGCTTTGTTCCGCAAAAGCAAATTTACTCTCTCCAGTAGCAGACTCCCAGTAATCTAGGGCGTGAATCATGGTATCAACCAGTATTTCCCGCATTAGATCCTGCTTATCCTTCTTGTTACCCAGCGCTTTATCAGCTAGGCGTGTAAACTCGCCACCCAGTTCCTTCAGCTTTTGTAGTTGGTCTTTATCACCATCAAATGCATAACTAGACAATACTTCTACAGCCGTTTCCAGATTGTAAATTCGAGTCGCGCTTGCCCCCCCCTCCAACGTTAAAGATATACATGACGTCGAGGCCTGAACCGTCAGGAAGCTTGAGGATATCCGCTTCAATATTTTGGCGAACATCTTCAACATAAATATCAATTTTTCCGCAGTAATGAGGCTGTTTAACGGTCAAATATTTAGGGGCGATAAGCTCGTCTGCAGATGAGCGTCGCAACTGTTCTAGGCTGCGCTTAAACAGTTTGCAGGCAGCCTCATTCGCAAATCGAATTCGTTGGTCTTCCCGTAAACATATGATCGCTTCAGGAGCGGACTCTAGTTGCTCTAAAAGTCGCCCTTGAGTTTCTAGCAAGCTAGCTTCTACTTGAGCGCGTTGCTTTAGTTCACTCTCAAGCTGCTTATTCTCGATTCGACGTTGCTCTGCCTTACTTGCGGTTAAATGTGCTTGAATCCTTGCTGCTAGTTCATGCTTATTGAATGGCTTGGATAAATAGTCATTCGCGCCAGCTTCAAATCCTCGAACACGATCTTCAGTTTGATTGAGTGCAGTGAGCATAATGACGGGAAGTTCGGCATGATCGTAGTGTTTACGTAGTTCGCTACAAACTTGGTAGCCACTCATTCCAGGCATCATGATATCAAGCAATAACAGCTCAGGTTTTTCTTTCTCAACAAGCTCTAGTGTTTCTGGACCATCGGTTACCGTTCTTACTCGGTAGCCTTCAAGGCGTAAGAAGCTTTCTAGCACACGTAGGTTTACAGGCTCATCATCAGCAACGTACAGTAGTGGACCGTCCGGGTTCTCCGGAAGTGAAGGCTCCTCATTTACTTCGACTCCGTTTTCTGGCACCTGGAAATGGCCACGAACTGAAAGGTTTTGAGTCAGAGAGATCTCATCTTCACTTGCTACAGGTAGCGTGAAACTAAATGTAGTACCAACCATCGGCTGGCTACTCACGTAGAGAGAGCCGCCCATCAGTTCAATCAATTGACGGCTGATCGATAGGCCGAGCCCAGCACCTTGGCGGTATCGGGTGGAGTCTTGGCCTGCTTGAATCAGAGGTTCAAAGATGTGCTCTAATTGCTCCGCTGGTATCCCTTGTCCTGTATCTACAACTTGCACTCGGATGTGATCGTCTATCACACCTGCTGAAATAACAATTTTACCTTCAGATGTGTACTTAATCGCATTGCCAATAAGGTTATAGAGAACTTGTTCTAAGCGCTGAGGGTCGGCCGATACTGGAACAAGATCACTAGGAACTTGATTGATAATCCGAATCGTTTTGTTGCCTAACAAGTGGCTAGACAGCTCAAGAACCAGTTGCGTAGCACTTGGTAAGTTAACGGCAGATTTTTGAATATCCATACTGCCGTAGCGCATCTTATGGTAATCAAGTAGGTCGTCAACTAGGCTGGCGAGTCGTTGGCCACTTTTAATAATGATATCGAGCTGGTATTTCTGGCTCGCGGGAATGACTCCATTCGCTCCAGAAACTAATGTCTCGGCAATGCCAACCATCCCATGTAATGGTGTTCTTAACTCGTGAGAAGTGGTGGCAAGGAATTCATCTTTGAGCTTATCAGCGAGCTGCAAATCCTCATTTTGCTTTTGAATGAGTTTAATGTTGCTCTCTAGTTCTGCATTTTGTTGTTTAATCGTCTGGATTTTTTCGCGGATAGAGCGCTGCATTCGTTCGAAGCTGATTGCGAGGCGACCGATTTCGTCTTTTCGTTCAGTATTAAAAGTCGTTTCATCTAGATCACCAGCGGATACTTTCTCTGCTGCCCAAGTCAGCTTAAGTAAAGGGGAAGTGATGAAGTTAGATAGGTAGTGCGATGCAATAATCACTAGAATAATGGCGATAAACATCGCGATAACAAACAACTTTTCTAATTGATGCACGCGAGCAAAGGCGAGTTTTTCTGGCAATTGAACTACTAGCGCCCAAGTAATCCCTCGATTGCTGATTGGCGCAAATGCAGCCATGATATCTTCACCCACTCCATTGGTGTAAGTTTCTACGCTAGTTTCACCTTGTAGCGCCTTATCAACCACAATTAAGCTATTGTTAATTTCGTTACTTTTGGTGTTGATTGTCCTTGGTTTATGGTCAGACCCAACTAAAAGAGTTTCGATAGGAGTGTCACGGTTGATCTCCGCTATTAATTTGGTGATCCCGTTACTCGGTAGGCGGAACATTGCATAGCTGTGTAGGTAGCCTTGTTGGATAATTGGAGCGCCAAGCCAAGCAACTTGTTTACCGTTTTCTACATCAAAGTCAGAAATAACAACTGGCGTATAGTCTTCATTGACTTTACGGCGAGCACTTACATCTTCAGATAGGCGCTTGAATGTTCTGCCTAAAGCCGCATCTTTATAGCGTCCTGTTAGTAGGTTGGTACCGTAGTTGTCATCTTTGTTGATTGAATACGTCACGTTGCCGTCAATATCGACCAATAGAATGTCGTTGAAGTCAGAGCGTTTAAGCAGCTCTAGGTATGCCCAGTGATAACGTTTATGTAGTAGTCGATAACGCTCACTACCTACGTAATTGGAAGATTCGGGTAAAATCGACGTTTTTATCTGATCACCACTACCTTTTATGTAGCGTTGCTGTGCATTTTCACGAGATTCTTCTTCACTTTGACCCAAGCGATTAAATGCATTCACGAGACCATAGAAGCGTCCGCCGCTCGCGTATGCGAGCTCAGAACGAACAAAGCCCATGACTTCGGTTTCTTGGGCTGCAAAATAATCTAAGATTTGCTGCTGCTTAGTATCACGGACAGAGAGAAGATGAGATGTACTCTGTTCTTGTAAATCTTTACTGTGTGATTGTAGGAAGAAAATCGCAGTGATCGTCAAAGGCGTAATACTTAAGACCAGAAATGCGGTCATGAGAGTATTCTGCAGTCGCTTAAATTTCTGCTTTTTGTAAAACTTAAACATGGGATGGTTACAACTCATAAATCGGTAAGTTGTTGAAGATAAGACTTACCTTGGTTCTCGTTAAAAACGGATAAGAAGTTAATTCGTTAGAATTAACAAAATTAACGAGTTTTTTTTCTTTGACAAGAAAGTTGGTTGTAAACCGTGCTGAACAACGCAAATTTTCGCGGGAGAGGCAACTAATGTGTGAATAACGCACAGTAATTCTACCGTGCGTTACTAAAAACGTTATTTTTTTGCGTAGTAAATAGAGAACTTGTTGGTCTTATTTAGCGTCTCGCAATTATTGAATGCTTGCTCAATAATTGGTGGGTATTTCAAGAAACTATTAGCCACGATTACCATCTCACCATCGGCTGTCATGTACTGTGGTGCTTGACCTAACAGCGTTTCTGCTGCGTTGTAGTTGGTATCTAAACCGCTGTGGAAGGGTGGGTTACTGATGATAAAGCGATAGTCATTGGCGGTATCAGAGTAAATATCTGACGCAAATACGCGGCCAGTTATCCCATTCGCCTCTAATGTTGCTTGGCTAGAGGTGATCGCGTATGCGTTGATATCACACATTTCGATCGCGATTTCTGGGTTGGCTTTGGCCATAAACGCACCAAGCACACCTGCACCACAGCCAAAATCGAGTACTTTGCCAGACAGTTTAGGCAGGGTTTCAAGCAGTAAGCGGCTACCTAAGTCAAATTCACCATGACTGAATACACCAGGAAGGCTCTTAACCGTAAGTGATTGCTCACCCAGAGTGATGGAGTAAGACTTAAACCAGTCGGCTTGATTGAACGGTTTCGGTTCGTTAAGGCAAGTGCCCCAATAGAACGAACAGCGACGTGCAGAGTCGTATTTGTTCACAGGGCCGTATTCTTTGAACATCTTCTCAATGCTCTTGATGCCTGAGCGGTTCTCACCAACGACGACGATTTCTGTGTTGATGCCTAACTTAGCCATCAACATTGCCAGTAAGTATTCTGCTTCCGCTTTGGCTTTTGGCCAGTATAAAAGCACCATGTCTGCTTGAGTCTCAATATCAAACTCTGACCCAAAGTGACTCTTCACTTTGTCCGATGCACGAATTTGACGGTAGTAGCTGTAGTTAGAAGTAAACACTTCAACAGACTCACAATGAGCTACTAGCTCAAGAGGAAACAGGTCTTCAACTTCCCCTGCAACTAAAACGTGTTTGCCGTTGAAGTATTCAAGTTGGCGCTGAGCTATTTGGCTAGGAGCGATATAAGCAGACATAAATTTGGTTCATCAGAAATAATTAGGGCCAGATTTTCGCATAATCTGGCCCAAGCTTGAAGTGAATAAGCGGTTGCTAGCTATTGTCTTGTTGATTGAGGAAGTCTTTAAACTCCTCTTCGTAGATATTGAACAGCACCATGGTCACGGCAAAGATCAACGGACCATAAATAAGACCAATTAAACCAAACAGATGCAGACCACCTAGCAGCGAGAAGAAGATCATTAGCGTGTTCATGCCTGCACTGCCTTGCATTAGCAGTGGACGCAGCAAGTTGTCGATTGAGCCAACCACGACCACACTCCACACCGTTAGGAATATAGCCCAAGTCGTATCACCAGTTAGGAACAAGTAGGCGGCCGCTGGAATCCAAATTAGCGCCGTGCCAACTACAGGGATAAATGATGCAAAGCCCATCATAGTGCCCCAGAACAAGCCAGGGAAGCCTGCGAGCCACATACCAATACCGCCTGCAAAACCTTGAGCGATGGCGGTTAAGAATGAGCCCATCACTGCTGACTTGGAGACCTGTTCAATCTCGGTCAGAATCTTGTCTTCTTGACTGCGAGAGAGCGGCAGAATATGACGCATCGCTGAGATGATCTTGTCGTGGTCACGTAATAGGAAGAACAAAACGAACAGCATCAGGAAGAAGTCCATCAGGAAGTTGGTTGCGTCTCCTAGGATTTTGGCACTGATAGCAACAAGGTTTGAACCAAATGATGTCGCGAATTGACCAATTTTCTCAGCGATGGCTTGTGGTTCAATTTTGTCGAAAGGTAAGTACTCATTAACCAGCGCTAACCCTTTGACAACCCAAGGATGTTGGAAGATATCTTGGATACCACCATTGCTTACCCACTTGTAGGTGTTTTGCGAAAATACCGACCCTTGCTGCACGATAGCAGCAAATACAAACAGTAATGGAATCACAATAATAAAGGTGAGAACCACACAAGAGAGCAGTGAAACCAAGTTTTTATGGTTAGGTAATTTTCGTTCGAACCACTCATGTATTGGGAACATGAGCAGAGAAATAATAAACGCCATTACGATCGAGTTGATATAAGGCTCGACCAATAAATAGCAGGCAAAAGCAGCGGCGAGCAGTGCAACAACTAGCACTCGATGACTCGACGTGATTTTTACATTATTCGGCATGTGATTAATCCAACTTACGGATGATTTATGTTTTACGCCTTATACCACAGCGCAAAATCTTTATTACTTTGCACCGACGATTCTTTCAAGCTTATGACATAGCTGAATTGGGAAGGGGCAATTGACCTTGTTATAATGACCACAAATCAGACGGTTATCAATCAAGAGATGGAAAAATGGGTTGTTGTAGCGGCGATAAGAAGTGCAAAAGTGAAAAGAAAGCCAAACGTATACCGTGGTTTGGTATTGTTCTTGGCGTGTTAGCTATCCTCGTGATTGTGAATTGGCAAGCCTAATCCAGATAATAAAAAAGGACCTTGAAGGTCCTTTTTTGCGATTGGTGTTCTGGTAGAGAGCGCTTATTTTGCTTCTTCAGCCAGAATTGCGAAACAGCGATCAGCAGCTTCTAGTGTTGCATCGATTTCTTTTGAACCGTGAGCAAGAGAAGTAAAGCTTGCTTCGAATGCTGATGGTGCAAGGTATACACCGTGTTTTAGCATTAGGTGGAAGAAACGCTTGAAGCGCTCGACATCGCACTTAGTCACGTCTTCGTAGCAAGTTACGGTTTCTTGGTCAGTGAAGAAGAAGCCGAACATGCCGCCCACTTGGTTTACTACCATTGGGATACCGTGCTTTTCTGCTAGTACTTTGAAGCCTTCAGCAAGTTGTTTGGTTTTTGCTGCAAGACGTTTCTCGTTGCCTTCTTCTTTTAGCAGGTTCAAACATGCAAAGCCCGCAGCCATTGCGACAGGGTTACCTGAAAGTGTGCCTGCTTGGTAAACTGGACCTGTTGGCGCAACGTATTGCATGACTTCTTTACGACCACCGAAAGCACCCACTGGCATACCGCCACCGATTACTTTACCTAGGGTCGTTAGATCTGGTTTGATGTTGTAGTGTGCTTGTGCGCCGCCTAGTGCTACGCGGAAGCCTGTCATTACTTCATCAAAAATCAGTAGTGCACCTTCTTGGTCACAGATTTCACGTAGACCTTCGTGGAAACCTTCTACTGGTGGGATACAGTTCATGTTGCCCGCTACTGGTTCAACGATGATACATGCGATCTCGCCTTTGTTTGCTGCGAACAACTCACGTACTGAATCTAGATCGTTGAATGTTGCGGTTAGCGTGTGCTTAGCAAAGTCAGCAGGAACGCCAGGAGAGCTTGGTTGGCCTAGAGTTAGAGCACCAGAGCCGGCTTTTACTAGCAAGCTGTCTGCGTGACCGTGGTAACAGCCTTCAAACTTCATGATTTTGTCACGGCCAGTAAAGCCACGAGCAAGACGGATAGCGCTCATGGTCGCTTCTGTACCAGAGCTCACCATGCGGATTTGTTCCATAGATGGCACTAGCTCAGACACAAGCTCAGCCATTGCAATTTCCATCTCAGTTGGTGCACCGAAACTTAGGCCGCGTTGTGCTGCATCGATAACGGCTTCACGAATAACTGCGTGGTTGTGACCTAGAATCATTGGACCCCAAGAGCCAACGTAATCAATGTACGCTTTACCATCGGCATCAAAAATCAGGGCACCGTCTGCTCGTTCGATAAATAGCGGAGAGCCGCCAACGCCGTTGAATGCACGAACTGGTGAGTTCACACCGCCAGGAATGGTTTGCTGAGCTTTTTGATATAGCTCTGATGATTTGGTCATGGGGTTATCCTCTTTTGATTGCTCGGACCAAGTGGAGCGCATTGTACCTAGCTAATCTCAAGTTAGAAACGTTTTGGGTAATTTATGTGTAGTCTGGCGGCGTAATCTTACATATCAGCATCTGATCTAAAGAATCGGCGGTGAATACTTGAACGAGTTGGTCAGGTATTGGATAATCGCTCTAATTAGCATAAATTTGACGTCTTGCTTCAGGCTTGACGCATTACACGAGTGAGAGAGGTCTTCGTGAGCGAAGTAAACGTACCATTGTCTTTTTCTGATGCTGCAGCATCACGCGTTAAAGCGCTGATTGCGGAAGAAGAAAACCCAGCACTGAAATTACGCGTATACATTACTGGTGGCGGTTGTAGCGGCTTCCAATACGGTTTCACATTTGATGAAAGCGTAAATGAAGGTGACACTACGATCGAAAACAGTGGCGTAACACTGGTTGTAGACCCAATGAGCCTGCAATACTTAATCGGTGGCGTGGTTGATTACACGGAAGGTTTAGAAGGAGCGCGCTTCTTCGTTAACAACCCAAATGCAACGACAACCTGTGGTTGTGGTGCATCATTTAGTGTGTAGTTAACACCGCAACAGGCAGCCAATTGGCTGCCTGAGTTTTACGTAGCAGGAAGTCACGTAAACGCAGTCCCTGCTTTCACGATTAAGTGGGGGATAAAATTAAAAAGGACTTTATATGTCTGGAACTTCTTTCGGACGTCGCATTGTCGAACGTCCATGGCTAGTCTCGCTAACACTTGTCATCGTTTTGGCTGTTTGGCTCGCAATGGGTCAACTCAACGCACAAGACGAATCGGTCTCTTCTCTATCCTCTCAATCAGATGACACACCTGTCGCAAAGGTGATGTTTAACTCTTTTTCCGCGCAACCAACCAGTAAAACCATAGAACTATATGGACGGACTGCACCAAATCGACAAGCTCGCTTAGGGGCTGAAGTCGCAGGTAAGATAGTCAGCTTGAATGTTCAGAAAGGGCAGCGTGTTAAACAAGGGCAGGTGATTGCTAACATTGATGAGCGCGATCTCGATATTCAGCTTAAGCGCGCCAAAGCGATGTTGCGCGTGAAAGAAAAAGAGTTCAAAGCTGCAGAGTCTTTGAAGAACCGAGGTCTGCAAGGTGAAGTCGCTTTTGCCACTGCTCAAGCAGCGCTTGTTGATGCTCGCGCAAACTTCAGTAACGTTGAAACTGCCCTTAAAAAAACCAAAGTAAGAGCGCCATTTAATGGCATTCTTGACCATCGATTCGTTGAAGTGGGTGATTTTGTTGGTGTCGGTGACCCTATTGCGACCGTAATTGACTTAGAGAAGTTAGTCATTGAAGCGGATGTGAGTGAGCGTCATATCCAATATTTAAAAGAGGGTCAGAAAGCTGATGTTAGAACCATCGATAACATCCATCATCAAGGCGTCATCCGCTATATCGGGCGCGTATCTTCTACTTCGACCAATACCTTCCCAATTGAGATTGAAATTAGCAACGATGAAAGTGCAATGCCTGCGGGTGTTAGCGCTGAAGTGGTATTGTCGCTTAGTGAAGTGATGGCAGTGAAAGTAACCGCAGCCATGCTCGCGTTAGATGAAGCAGGTAATCTTGGTATCAAAACGCTTCGAGACCAACATGTCCATTTTGTGCCGATTCAACTTGTGAAAGCCGAGAAAGATGGCGTTTGGCTATCAGGGTTGGGTGACCAAGTGGACATCATTGTACTTGGGCAAGGTTTTGCGCGTGATGGTGATTTAGTGATGGCGACCAAAGTGGATGACGCCATTGAAGCCGTGAACCAGCAATAAGGAGGCAATATGTTTGCTTTGATTGATGCTGCGTTATCGCGTGCACGTACGATGTTAACTTTGCTAGTGATGATTCTTATTGCTGGCGTGATTACCTACATTACGATTCCTAAAGAATCGAGCCCAGACATTACAATCCCAATCATTTATGTGTCAGTAGGGCACCAAGGTATTTCTCCAACAGATGCGGAGCGCTTATTGGTTCGTCCAATAGAGCAAGAGCTGCGTTCTATCGAAGGGGTAAAAGAGATGACCTCGGTGGCCTCTGAAGGGCATGCCTCAGTGACGCTGGAATTTAGTGTTGGTGTTGACCTAGCTGAGGCCATGGCTGATGTGCGTGATGCGGTTGATCTCGCTAAGCCCAAACTGCCAGCAGATAGCGATGAGCCGACAGTAAACGAGGTAACATTTGCTTCCGAGGAGCCGGTTCTCACACTGGTTTTGTATGGCACGGTTCCTGAGCGCACCACAGTGCAGATTGCTCGTGCACTGCGTGACAAGCTAGAAAGCTATCGTCAGGTATTGGAAGTTGATATTGCCGGTGATCGTGAAGACATCGTTGAGATCGTGGTTGATCCGCTATTGATGGAAAGTTACGGTTTGGATCAAGCCGATATCTACAATTTGATTGCTTTAAACAACCGAGTGGTTGCTGCCGGCTTTGTCGATACGGGTTATGGTCGCTTCTCGGTTAAAGTCCCTTCCGTATTTGATTCTCTAAAAGACGTATTAGAGTTGCCGATCAAGGTTAATGGCAAAGAGGTGATCACTTTTGGTGATGTTGCGACAGTGCGCCGAGCCTTCCGTGACCCTGAAAGCTTTGCTCGCTTGGATGGTGATCCGGCTGTCGTATTGAATGTTAAAAAACGTGCGGGCGAAAACATTATCGAAACGGTTGAACTCGTTAAGCAAGTCCTAGTTGAAGCTCAAAAGCGAGCGGATTGGCCAAATAACCTGCAAGTTAAGTATACGTGGGATCAGTCTGACGATGTCAAGCTGATGCTTAGTGATCTACAAAACAATATCCTTTCCGCGATTATCTTAGTGGTTATCGTCATTATCGCGATACTTGGTGTGCGAACCGCTCTCTTGGTAGGCATTTCCATTCCTGGCTCATTCCTTACGGGCTTATTGGTGCTTTCGGTATTTGGCTTAACGGTCAACATTGTCGTGCTCTTCGCGCTGATCATGGCAGTCGGTATGCTGGTGGATGGTGCTATCGTGGTGACCGAATTTGCTGATAGGCGTATGCAAGAAGGTACGCCACGTAAAGAAGCATATCGAGACGCGGCAAAACGGATGGCTTGGCCTATTACGGCATCTACTGCGACTACTCTTGCTGCGTTTGCTCCGCTATTGTTCTGGCCGGACATTACGGGCGAGTTCATGAAGTACTTGCCATTAACCTTGATTGCGACGTTAACAGCTTCGTTAATGATGGCGCTGCTGTTCGTGCCGGTCATTGGTGGAATTATTGGTAAGCCACAAGTGGTTAACCCTAAAAGCCAGCAAGAGATGATTGATCTTCATAATGGCGAGTTTGATAAGGCCACCGGTATTACCAAGCTTTACTATCAAACGCTCTCGGTCGCTATCAAGCATCCACTGAAAGTTCTATTCAGCGCCATACTACTCGCTGGTGGTGTCGGCTTTACTTATAACAAAGCGGGACTAGGGGCGGAGTTCTTCCCTGAAGTGGATCCCGCTTTCTTTACTGTCAAAGTGCGTTCTTATGGTGATTTGTCGATCAATGAGAAAGACATCGTAATGAAAGAGATTGAGAAAGTAATGTTAGGGCATGATGAGTTTGAAAGTGTCTACACGCGCACAGGCTCCGATTCAAATGACGGTGATGAGATTGGTCAAATTCAGATTACCCCTGTTGACTGGCAATATCGCCGTAAAGTGAAAGACATCATTGAAGAACTCAAACAAACCACTAACCAATTCTCAGGCGTGGAATTGGAGTACAAATTCCCCGATGCCGGACCACCAGTTGAGCATGATCTTGTGATTGAAATGTCGGCGCAAAATTCAAGCATCGACCAATTAGACAGCGCCGCCAAAATGGTTCGTTACTGGGCTGATCGAAATCCCGCTTTAACTAACTTAAGTGATACAACCAATAAAGAAGGGATTGATTGGCAGATTGATATCCGCAGAGACGATGCCTCTCGCTTTGCTGCTGATGCAACTCTGGTTGGGAATACCGTCCAGTTTGTTACTAACGGTTTGAAGATTGGTGATTATCTGCCGGATGATGCTGATGAAGAAGTCGATATCTTAGTGCGTTATCCACAAGATAAGCGGGATATTGGGCGTTTTGATCAGCTACGAGTAAAAACGGCAGCGGGCCTAGTGCCGATCACTAACTTTGCGCAGATTAAACCGGATCATAAGCAGGATACGATTCGTCGTGTTGATGGACGCCGAGTGGTAAATATCAAAGCGGATATGGTTGAGGGGTATAACCTCGCACTGGAGCTGCCAAAGATAACGGCGGAAGTGGCACAATTGGGGTTACCTGCTGGGATTGAGTTTAAAATTCGTGGGCAAAACGAAGAGCAAGAGAACTCTTCCGCTTTCTTGCAAAGTGCCTTTATGGTTGCTCTTGGCGTGATGGCGCTTATTTTGATTACTCAGTTTAACAGTTTCTATCAAGCCTTTTTGATCCTAAGTGCAGTGCTGTTCTCTACCGTCGGTGTGTTTGTTGGGCTGCTGATTTTCCAAAAGCCATTCGGCATTATTATGTCCGGTATTGGAGTGATCGCACTGGCTGGGATAGTGGTGAACAACAACATCGTACTGATTGATACTTATAACCAAATGCGCAAGCGAGGGTTAGAAAAATCAGACGCGATTTTGCGTACGGGCGTACAACGTCTGCGCCCAGTGCTATTGACCACGGTAACAACGATACTTGGCTTGTTGCCGATGGTATTAGAGATGAACATCGACTTGGTGAACCAGAAAATAGAATTTGGTGCACCGAGCACACAGTGGTGGTCGCAATTAGCCACTGCAGTCGCTGGTGGTTTGGCTTTTGCGACTGTGTTGACCTTGGTGCTGACACCGTGTTTGTTGATGCTTGGCCGTGAACACAATATTGATGAACCTGACCCTAAAACAAAAGAGGCAGCTTAGGCTGCCTCTTAGTCATTGTTCAATTTAAATCGTTTTAATTACTTCATTGCGAGCAATTTACTGTAGCGATCTAGTTTAGCCATGCTGATTTTCGCATTCGCCATAAAGGTTTGCTTTGCTTTGCCGGTTAGCGATTTGGACTGTGGTAATTTAACCGTTCTCGCATTCTTATGAACGCCATTGACTAAAAACTCATAGTGTAAGTGCGGACCAGTTACTCGACCTGTTCCACCCAAGGTGCCGATAGTTTGTCCTTGTTTAACACGTTGGCCTGTTTTTACCATTCTCTTAGTTAAGTGTAAGTACTTGGTAATGTAAGTATTACTGTGCTTAATAAAGACATAGTTACCGTTGAACTTATTATAAGCAGATTTCTGTACGACACCGTCACCAGCTGCCCAAATTGGCGTACCCACCGGAGCAGCATAGTCTGTACCTCGGTGAGGGCGGACTTTGCCAGTCACAGGGTGTAAACGACGAGGGTTGAAGTTTGATGTTACACGACGAAAATCCAAAGGTGCACGCAAGAAAGCTTTCTTCATGGCGCGGCCGTTCTCGTCGTAGTATTTCCCCGTTTTCTCATCCAAAATAGCGGTAAACTTATCGCCTTGGTTGTGGAATATTGCTGCGATGATTTTGCCGCGTCCAATCACTTCACCTTCAACCACCTCTTCTTGATAAAGTACGCGAAAAGTGTCGTTTTTACGAATGTCCAAAGCAAAGTCGATGTCCCAACCAAAGATCCCAGCCAGCTCCATAATCTGGTTAGCATTTAAACCCGAAGAAATGCCGGCATTCCAGAAGTTAGATTTGATGGTCGCTTCAGCGTAGTTGTATTGGTAATCGACTTCTTTTTTATCAACTTGAGAGATGTATTTGCCACCCTCAGACTTAATTCTAAATGTCTCGAATGCATTGAGTGTGCGTTTTAGCTGAACAAAATCATTGTTCTCATCAAAACCAAACTTAAGCTCGTCTCCTGGACGAAGGCGGGTAAGCTGATTTTTGATCTCTTTATTAGTTGTAATCAGGTCGTGGAGAAGACGAGGTGATAAGCCGATACGATTGAATAGCACCGCAGCACTCTCACCTTCTTTCACCGTATGTGTTTCCCATCTTAGCACTGAAGGAAGTGAACTAAGGGATGGGTTAGATAAGTTTGTTGGCAGAGAGAGGGGGACAGGGTAATGCTGGCCGATTTCTAATCGGCTTTGCTCTGGTGCTAGGTCTTGAGGATCGGGTAAAAAAAACAGTGCAACAACAATGAGAGCACTAAAAACACCGATCAATACTTTGTGCAAGAGTGGAAGTCGGACAAAAAATGAATGCATGAGTATTGGATAACTGATTTAAACGTAAAAAATGACAACTACCTAGTCTAACGTGTTTCAAAATGCATCGCTATTCAAGTAAGATGTCCAGCTATTAACTTTTTGCCAAATCTGTGGGAGTGAACAAGAATGGCGAGCATTGAAGCTGCACTAGCCGAGATTAAGCGCGGTGTTGAAGAGCTGATTCCAGAAGAAGAGCTTATCGCAAAACTAAAAGAAGGTCGTCCTCTACGTATTAAATTAGGCGCCGATCCAACAGCACCTGATATTCACCTAGGCCATACGGTTATTTTCAATAAGCTTCGCTTGTTCCAAGAACTAGGTCATGAAGTGACGTTCCTAATCGGTGACTTCACTGCAATGGTTGGTGACCCAACAGGTAAGAACACAACTCGTCCACCGCTAAGTCGTGAAGACGTTCTACGTAACGCTGAAACGTACAAAGAGCAGGTGTTCAAGATCCTAGACCCAGCTAAGACTAAAATTCAGTTCAACTCTGAGTGGCTATCTGAGCTAGGCGCAGAAGGTATGATTCGTCTTGCTGCGAACCAAACTGTTGCTCGTATGCTTGAGCGTGACGACTTTAAAAAGCGTTATGCAGGTGGTCAGCCAATCGCTATCCACGAGTTCATGTACCCACTGCTTCAAGGCTGGGATTCAGTAGCAATGGAAACTGACGTTGAACTGGGTGGTACTGACCAGAAGTTCAACCTACTAATGGGTCGTGAACTGCAAAAATCTCACGGTCAAAAACCTCAAGTTGTACTGATGATGCCGCTTCTAGTTGGTTTAGACGGCGAGAAGAAGATGTCTAAATCTTCAGGCAACTACATTGGTATCAGCGAAGCGCCAAGCGAAATGTTTGGTAAGATCATGTCTATCTCAGACCTTCTAATGTGGAGCTACTACGAGCTATTGTCTTTCCGTCCTCTAGAAGAGATTGCACAGTTCAAAGCGGATGTAGAAGCAGGTAAGAACCCACGTGATATCAAAGTTCTGCTAGCGAAAGAAATCATTGCGCGTTTCCACAGTGAAGCGGATGCAGACGCTGCAGAGCAAGAGTTCGTGAACCGTTTTGCTAAGAACCAAATCCCTGACGAAATGCCAGAGTTTGATTTTGAAGCAGGCACTCCGGTAGCAAACCTACTGAAGGAAGCGGGTCTATGTGCTTCAACTTCTGAAGCAATGCGTATGGTTAAACAAGGCGCTGCTAAGATCGAAGGCGAGAAAGTTGCTGATGCGAAGTTTGCTCCTGAAACAGGCACTTACGTATTCCAAGTCGGTAAACGTAAATTCGCACGTATTACTATTAAGTAATCAATAACTGTTCAAAATGAAAGCGCCTATATGGCGCTTTTTTTGTATAAAAATTTGGTGAATTAGCCTGAGATGAACTGTAAAAGTTGTCTAACTTTGCTACTATACGCGCGCTGCTAAGTGAGCAGCTTTATCGGAGATTTACATGAACAATACCGACCATCCTCCCAGTTGCTGGGTGAGTAAGATAAAGGGAGCGAAATAACCCGCTTCGGTATTGGCGATCTCCGCCTTACCTGAGTGGTGAGGCATCTTTTCTTCTAGTTTTCCTTCTTGTTATTTCCTTTCATAAATTCTGAATAGACAGTGCTTTGGCATTGATGTTTTCGTGCGCCCCGAGTTTCAAATATATGAAGCGGGTGTATTGAACGTTGTTTGCGTGCGTTGTCGATGGTCGTTACCAATGCCAATCGGGAGATTCGCCATGACGGTAATGAACAACACTTTTATTGAAACAACACCAAACTTTTCTGAAGTAGAAATTGGTGCCGCTCGTAATGCGTTTTTGCAATACGAGCAAGAGCAGCAACTGCACTTATTAACAATCATGCCTATTGATGAGGCAGTCGGTATCTTGCAACACTGCTCGGTTGGCTATGTAAATAGCCTTATTGCTCAACTTGAACAAGCTGGGCATGACAAACGTGCTCGTCACTATGCTCACCAGTTAGGCCTGCATATGTCTGAAGTTGATACACCTGACGGTTATCTTTCCACGAGCGTACTAGGGCATGTGAAGCAGCGTATTGGCTGGATCATTGCACTTGCGTTGCTCGGAATTGTGTCTGGTTTAATCATCGCGCAGTATGAAGACACCTTGAGCCAGCTCGTTTTACTTGCGGTGTACATGCCAGTGATTGCTGCTGCGGGTGGTAATACGGGGACACAAGCTGCAACCTTGGTCATTCGTGCTCTTGCAACAGGAGAGCTTAAGAAGCGCCAATGGTTAGAAGTTCTATGGAAAGAAAGCCGCGTAGCGCTATTTATTGCATTAGCGATCGCCGTTGTGATGGTGGGGCGTATTATGCTTTTTAGCAACGGGCAGTCAACGGGCGGCTTTGCGCTAGAAGATATCGCATTGGCTATTGCGGTTGCACTATTTATTCAGGTGACTATTTCTACCACACTTGGCGGTTTGCTACCTATTATTGCTCGAGCTTTTAAACTGGACCCTGCCGTATTGGTGAGTCCAGTATTAGCATCGATTGTCGATATATCAGGGATGTGGATCTACTTTACCGTGGTGAACTACTTCTTAGGCATTGCCTGACTAAAGTTCACAATGTCTTGGTAGAACAGTTTTTCAAAACGGGTGATAGGGGCGATGACAGGTTTGTTATCGTCCCTTTTTTCTGGGAAGTAGTCCGACACAAACTGAACAAACAAGGTGTTTGGTTTGCCGTTTTTATCAAGCCCATAACCCGCCATATTATACGTCCCGTAAAGCGAACCACTTTTCGCAATTAATTGCCCTTTTATTGGTGCCTTACGCATACTCTGTCTGTATTTCAAAGTGCCCGATTCACCAGATTTAGGTATGATTGCAATCAGGTTTAGCTCTGTATCATGCTTCCATATGTAACGAAGGATGTCTGCCATTGATGCGGCTGAGATACGGTTATTACGCGATAAACCAGAGCCATCTTCAAGCTGTGCATTTTTTATATCAATAGATGTATTGGCGAATATGATTTGCTTGATCGCTTCGGTGCCATTTCTAAAACTGCCAGGCTGAATATAAAAATGGTGTCCTAGAGTCTTCGTTAATGTATCTGCAATTAGGTTGTCTGAGCGCTTTAACATTTCTTCAAGCAAGGCTGGCAAAGCTTTAGAGTGGTGGCTAGCAATAAGCTTCGTGTTGATGCCATTGGCTGGAGCTCCAATCAATACTTGCCCATGGAGCTTAACCCCTTTTTGGCGCAGTAATGTATAGACGACACGACTGGTATACGCTCTAGGGTCTTGCACCGCAAATTTAAGTGGCAGTGGCTTATCACGTTTAACTAGGCAACCTTTCAGCTCGTATTGGTTTGAGGAGTGTGCAATAAGGTCCAAGTCACAATGTTTTGCTTTTTGAGCCGATTTGCTAACGGTAATTGCTGAGGTTGAAACATGAATTGGTTGATGCTCTGGGACAAATACCCGTGTTTTACCATTGTCTTGAGTATAAATAGACGCCTGAACACAATTCTCATTTAATGTAATCGCACTGGCTGGGGCACTGTAACACACGCCTAAAATATCCCATGGCCAGCCTACGGCGCGGTCATAGCCAACAAACATAGCGTCATCTAACCAGACATTTCCTTTAATTTCGGTAATACCATTTTCTTTTAGTTGATCCAGCAGGTTACTCAAGTCTTTGCTTGTTAACGTGGGATCGCCACTAAATGACATGACAAGGTCGTCATTAGCTTTGGAAAGGCTGGTGGCAAAGGTGAAACTATCTCCCAGCTCTAACTTTGCCGCTAGTGCGGTGACGACTTTTAGGGTGCTTGCTGGCGGAAACAGCTGAGAACTTGGTACTGAGCCTAGCAGCTCAGTTTGGTCACTCAATCTTTCTGCGACTAGGCTAAGACGCACCCCATCAGGAAGTACCTCTTGATATGGATACGCATGGACAATCATGCTGAAGCAATAAAAGAAAAAGCAAATTGGCCAATGTATACGCATGGTGATGATACTTTCTTGTGGTAGATGAGGAGAGTATATACTGAATTTGTGTGAATATCTGAATACAAAAATGCCCGCAATGTGCGGGCATTTCTTCAAGTCTAAAGACTCAATTAGAAGTCGTAGCGTAGACCTAGAGCTAGCTCGTCTTCAGCATCGATCTTAGTTGCAACTGTTTTGCTAGTGTCAGTTGAACCAAACTTGTCACCTGCGTCAATCAGGTTGAAGTTGTAAGATACGTAACCACGGAAGTTAGGCTTGAAGTAGTAAGACGCATCAATAGCGAAGTTGTTTGCAGAAGTTTCATTGTTTGTTTCTGCGTTGTTGTACGTAGAAGTAAACACTGTTTGACCTAGAGTGTAAGCACCCGCTAGCTCGTAACCAGTGTAATCAACTGTGTTACGGTTGTTTAGGTCTTCCATTTTCTCGCCGTCAGTGAATACACCTGCGAAGTAAAGATCAGACATTGTGTAAGATGCAGCTAGCATGTACTCGTTAGCTTTATCTTGATCTGCGTAACCAGCACCTAGCTCAAGACCTGTGTCTGCGAAAGCGTAGATTGCAGATAGAGAGTAACCGTCTTCACCGTTGTCTGTGTACTCAGTACCAGCAGTGTTTTCGATACGGTCAGCGAAACGGTAGCTTGCTTTAACAGCTAGGTTTTCGAATTGACCTTTGTAAGCAAGCATGTTGTCTGCACGGTCTGCTACAGCTAGCTTGTCTGCTGCTGAGTTACCAGCGTATGCCATGATATCTGTGAAGTCAGTGATAACGCCTAGTGCACCGTCGTTTTTACCGTAAGTCACTTCACCGAATGCGCCACCTAGACCAGCGTATGCGTAACGAGTAGTTAGATCGCTGCTGTTGTTGTCTACTTTACCTTCATCAGAAGTAGTGAATTCGCCTTCCCAGAAACCAACGCCGTATAGGTTGTCGTTGATCGCTTGTGTACCAAGGAAGTTTAGACGGATGCGAGATTTGTCTGCTACATCGCCATCTTTCATAGATAGACGTGCTTCAGCGCGGCCGCCCATTTCTAGAGAAGTGCCGTCTTGGTTGTAAAGTTCAGCTGCGTTAACGCCAGTTGCCATAGCTGCTGCAGATACAGAAAGAGCAATTAGAGTCTTTTTCATCTTATTTGTCCTAGTTAGCTGTCCATAATCATTGTTTTATGGGGGAGAGGTAATCTCTCACAAGTTACTGTTATGCGTATAGTTTCATTTGTGAGAAAACTTCACTTTCGAAAACACTATGACGTAATAACTTGCCGGACATGTTTTACTGCTAAAGTTTCATTATGAGTTAGTAAAATGATATAAATTGAACTGATGAACACTGTTCGATTGTCGGTTTTTATAATTTAAGTTGTTGTATTTTATTGGATATGTCGTAGTTTTCTTGGTTCTGACATTGATTTGTTTTTATCTTTTTTGATGTTTTTGTGTGTGGCTAGCTAGTTGTTTTTCAATAATTTGAGATGTGTCTCGAAACTAAGTTTGCTGCATTTAAGTGCATTACATCACGTTATTTCGACGGTTTTTAAATTAGGGTGATTTCACCCTAGAGTTTGTTTAAACTAGAAGAAATGCATCAATTAACTCACTACCTAATCTTTTAGATTGGGTAGGTTTTTTTTGTCCAAAGAACCCTTTGGCCTTGAGGTTATATAATGGAAAAAGTTCCAATGACACTGCGTGGTGAACAACTCCTGCGCACAGAACTAGATCGTCTACTTAAGCTTCGCCCTCAAATATCTGAAGCGATCGCAGAGGCTCGTGAACTAGGTGATTTAAAGGAAAATGCGGAGTATCACGCAGCACGCGAAGAGCAAGGCATCTGTGAAGCGCAGATTCGTGATATTGAGTACAAGCTGTCTGTTGCTCAAGTGATTGATGTAACGAAAATGGATAACACTGGTAAGGTTATCTTTGGTTCGACAGTTACCCTGATCGATTGTGATACAGAAGATGAGAAAACTTACCAAATCGTTGGTGATGACGAAGCGGATATCAAAGCGGGTCGTATTTCTATTAGTTCACCGATTGCCCGCGGCTTGATCGGTAAGATGGAAGGTGACGAAGTCGTGATTCAGACCCCTGGCGGTGCTAAAGACTTTGAAATCGACAGCGTAGAGTACGTCTAATACTGTTGCTTAAATACAAAAAAGGTCGCATTAAGCGACCTTTTTTTCTGAAGCTAAGAACTGAAATTACTTGCGTGGAATTTCGATCTTACGTTCTTCAGATTGACGGTATAGGACAAGTGTTTTACCAATAACTTGTACTTTTTCTGCGCCAGTTTCACGCACAATAGCATCAATGATTAGCTGCTTTGTTTCACGGTCTTCTGATGCAACTTTAATCTTGATCAGTTCGTGGTGGTTCAGAGCGATTTCAATTTCTGCTAGCACGGCTTCTGTAAGTCCATTTGCGCCCATTAGCACAACAGGTTTTAAACTGTGAGCCAGGCCTTTTAGGTGCTGCTTTTGTTTGGTGCTTAGGTTCATTACGCGGCCAATTTTCTTTAAAATAAGGGTTGAAAAAAGCTATTTTAACGCCATCTATTGCTGAAGACTATAATTTATTGAGTAATAGGTTGAGCCTATTAGAACAATAGCTCCTAATTACGCCTTGTTGGGATTAAAATGAGTAAACAAAAACATTCGGCTAGTTCTGGTCGTTGGTTGAAAGAACACTTTGATGATAAGTATGCAAATGAAGCTCGTAAGAAAGGCTACCGTTCACGTGCTTACTTCAAGATAGACGAGATCCAAACAAAAGATAAATTGTTGAAACCTGGGATGACTGTTGTCGATTTAGGCGCGGCTCCAGGCGGATGGTCTCAATATGCTGCTAAGATAATAGGTGAAGAAGGTCAAATCATCGCGTGTGACTTGCTACCTATGGATCCAATCGCTGGTGTAAGCTTCCTGCAAGGAGACTTTAGAGATGAGGCGGTCTTAGATGCTTTATTAGAACGAATCCAACCTTCGATGGTTGACGTAGTAATGTCTGATATGGCGCCTAATATTGCTGGTAACAACTCTGTAGATCAGCCGAGAGCTATGTATTTAGTTGAATTGGCTTTAGATATGTGTCGACAAGTTCTAGCACCTAATGGTAGCTTTGTCGTAAAGGTTTTCCAGGGTGAAGGCTTCGATCAATTTGTGAAAGAAGTCCGAGACATGTTTAAAGTCGTAAAAATCAGAAAACCAGACTCATCGCGAGCTCGCTCACGAGAGGTCTTTGTTGTAGCCACTGGTTACAAAGGTTAACTATTTCGCTCGTTTAGAGCATGGTTAACACTATAGCTACAGCTTATAAACTGTAGTACCCTACCTTTAATTACAATTAGTTATCGAGAGGCTGACACCTTGAGTGACATGGCAAAAAATTTAATTCTGTGGCTTGTTATCGCTGTCGTGTTGATGTCGGTATTCCAGAGCTTTGGCCCTGGAGAGAGCAATGGCAGAACCGTGGATTACACCACGTTTGTACAGGAAGTTGGCCAAGGCCAGATTCAAGAAGCAACTTTTAAAGACGGTGAAATTAGTTTCGTTCGTCGTGGCGGTGGTGCCAAAATGGTCACTTACATGCCAGTGTATGATCAGAAGCTTCTAGATGACCTAATTAACCAAAACGTGAAAGTGCAAGGTACGCCTCCTGAAGAGCAAAGCCTACTTGGCACGATTTTCATTTCTTGGTTCCCAATGATCTTACTGATTGGTGTATGGATTTTCTTCATGCGTCAAATGCAAGGCGGCGGCGGTAAAGGCGCTATGTCTTTCGGTAAGAGTAAAGCTCGCATGATGAGCGAAGAACAAATCAAGACAACTTTTGCGGATGTTGCAGGTTGTGACGAAGCAAAAGAAGACGTAAAAGAACTGGTGGACTATCTACGTGATCCAAGCCGCTTCCAGAAATTGGGCGGTAAGATTCCGACGGGTGTTCTAATGGTTGGTCCTCCTGGTACTGGTAAAACGCTATTAGCGAAAGCCATTGCAGGTGAAGCAAAAGTACCATTCTTTACTATCTCTGGTTCTGACTTCGTAGAAATGTTCGTTGGTGTTGGTGCATCTCGTGTGCGTGACATGTTTGAACAAGCGAAGAAAGCAGCACCTTGTATCATCTTCATCGATGAGATCGATGCGGTTGGTCGTCAACGTGGTGCAGGTGTTGGTGGTGGTCACGATGAACGTGAACAAACACTAAACCAAATGCTTGTAGAGATGGATGGTTTTGAAGGTAACGAGGGTATCATTGTTATCGCTGCGACTAACCGTCCTGACGTACTTGACCCTGCGCTATTGCGTCCTGGCCGTTTTGACCGTCAAGTGGTTGTTGGTCTTCCAGACGTACGTGGGCGTGAGCAGATCCTAAAAGTTCACATGCGTAAAGTGCCTCTAGCGGGTGACGTAGAGCCTTCTCTAATCGCACGTGGTACTCCAGGCTTCTCTGGTGCTGACCTAGCAAACTTAGTTAACGAAGCGGCTCTATTCGCTGCACGCGGTAACAAGCGCAACGTTTCTATGGTTGAGTTTGAACTGGCAAAAGACAAGATCATGATGGGTGCAGAGCGCCGATCAATGGTGATGTCTGAAGAAGTGAAAGAATCAACAGCATACCACGAAGCGGGTCACGCAATTGTTGGTCGCTTGGTTCCTGAACACGATCCAGTGTACAAAGTGTCAATCATTCCACGTGGTCGTGCGTTGGGTGTGACGATGTACCTACCAGAGCAAGACCGCGTGAGCATGTCTCGCCAACACCTAGAATCTATGGTTTCTAGCTTGTACGGTGGCCGTCTAGCGGAAGAGCTTATCTACGGTGCTGACAAAGTATCGACAGGTGCTTCTAACGATATCGAACGTGCAACAGACATTGCGCGTAAAATGGTAACGCAATGGGGCTTCTCTGAAAAACTTGGTCCGCTACTTTACGCGGAAGAAGAAGGTGAAGTGTTCCTAGGTCGTAGTGTGACTCAGACTAAACACATGTCTGATGACACGGCAAAACTTATTGATGATGAAGTTCGTAAGATCATCGACCGTAACTATGACCGTGCGAAGAAAATCTTGGAAGACAACATGGACATCATGCATGCGATGAAAGATGCGCTAATGAAGTATGAGACCATTGATGCTGGCCAGATTGAAGACTTGATGGAGCGTAAGACTGAGATTCGTGAACCTGCTGGTTGGGGTGATAAGCCTGCAAGCAAACCAGAAGACAACGATAAGCCTCAGGCTAAACCTGAAGCAAAAGCTGAAGAGAAGTCGGAAGAGTCTACAAAACCAGTAGAGCAACCGTCATCTCAAGAAGCGACTTCAAGCGAAGCGCCAGAAAAGAAAGACTCTGAATAAAGAGTAGCCTTTGATAATAAACCCCGAGTTAAGCTCGGGGTTTTTGTATATGTTGTGATTATTAAAGCTATGATTATTAAAGCAAACAACAAATCTCTCGACCTTTCTCGTCCGCATGTTATGGCGATTCTCAATGTCACTCCTGACTCATTTTCTGATGGTGGTAAGTTCAACTCACTTGAACTTGCACTTGCTCAAGCTGAGAGAATGATTGCTGCTGGTGTCAGCATCATCGATATCGGTGGAGAATCGACTCGCCCTGGAGCCCCGGATGTTTCACTAGAAGAAGAATTACAGCGTGTTGTCCCCGTGATCAAAGCGATCCGTGAAAAACATGATGTTTGGATTTCTATTGACACTAGTAAAGCTGAGGTTATGCATCAAGCCATTGAGGCCGGGGCAGACTTAATTAACGACGTGCGCGCACTTCAAGAGCCAGGGGCGTTAGAAGTGGCAGCGAAAGCAAACTTGCCAATTTGCTTGATGCACATGAAAGGCCAACCACGTACGATGCAGGCCAATCCTCAATACGATGATCTGATGGAAGATGTCGCGGCATTTCTCCAAGAGCGTATTGCAGCTTGTGAAGCGGTCGGTATTGATAAGTCACAACTTATTCTCGACCCAGGTTTTGGCTTTGGCAAAACAATTGAACACAATTATCATATGCTTGCTCATCTCGAGAAGTTTCACGAATTTGGTCTGCCAATTTTGGCTGGCATTTCACGTAAATCGATGATCTTTAAGCTGTTGGATAAACCCGCAGCTGAATGCACCAACGCTAGCGTGGTTTGTGCGACCATTGCGGCGATGAAAGGTGCTCAGATTATCCGAGTTCATGACTTCGAAGAAACCATTGAAGCAATGAAAGTTGTTGAGATGACGAAAAACAATATCTAAAAGAATTAAGGAACGTTATATGTCTGATAAAAGACGTTACTTTGGTACCGATGGTGTGCGTGGAAAAGTGGGTCAATACCCAATTACACCTGACTTTGTACTCAAGCTTGGCTGGGCGGCTGGTCGTGTATTAGCGAAACAAGGCACTAAAAAAGTTATTATTGGTAAAGATACGCGTATTTCTGGCTACATGCTTGAGTCTGCGTTAGAAGCGGGTCTTGCTGCGGCTGGTCTGAAAGCGACCTTTACCGGTCCAATGCCAACACCGGCAGTTGCTTATCTGACGCAAACCTTCCGAGCGGAAGCGGGTATCGTTATTTCAGCGTCACACAACCCATACTACGATAACGGCATCAAGTTTTTCTCATCTGAAGGTACTAAGCTTCCGGATGATATCGAATTGGCTATCGAAGCAGAGCTAGATAAAGACATCGAATGTGTGGAATCTGCCGAGCTTGGTAAAGCAACTCGCCTAAATGATGCAGCAGGTCGTTATATTGAATTTTGTAAGAGCACTTTCCCATCAGAGCTTAGTCTTGCCAATGTGAAGATCGTAGTTGACTGTGCACACGGCGCAACTTACCACATTGCTCCTAACGTATTCAAAGAGCTAGGTGCAGATGTTGTTGCAATGGGTGTGGAACCAAATGGTACTAACATCAATGATGAAGTCGGTGCGACAGACGTCCGTGCATTACAAAAACGTGTTGTAGAAGAGCAAGCTCATCTTGGCCTTGCGTTCGATGGTGATGGCGACCGAATCATCATGGTTGACCATTTAGGTAACAAGGTCGACGGTGACCAGATTGCTTATATCATCGCACGTGATGCGTTACGCCGAGGTGAACTAAAAGGCGGTGTGGTTGGTACACTAATGACCAACCTAGGCATGGAAAATGGTCTGAAGCAATTAGGTATTCCATTCGTGCGTGCAGCAGTCGGTGACCGTTATGTTATGGAGCGCTTGCTAGAAAAAGGGTGGAAGATCGGTGCAGAAAACTCTGGTCACGTGATTTTGCTGGACAAGGTTACGACCGGAGATGCTATCGTAGCTGCACTACAGGTGCTTGCTTCTATTGTTGGCAGTGAGATGTCACTACATGATTTGTCTCAAGGTATGACCTTGTACCCTCAAGTGCTAGAAAATGTACGTTTTGAAGGTGATAGCAATCCCCTCGAGGCTAGTGCCGTGCTTGATGCAGTGGCTGAAGTAGAATCTGAACTAGGTGAAAAAGGCCGTGTTCTTCTGCGTAAGTCAGGCACAGAGCCTTTACTAAGGGTGATGGTTGAAGGTGAAGATGCTGACTTAGTTCAGAGTTCTGCGTTAAAGATCGCTCAAGCAATCAAAGATAACTGTTAAGTTTTCTTAGGTTAATGTGGTGAATTAAGAGTAAGTTTTGCCCTTTTTTTGACCGCTTGGGCTTTTGCCATTGTTTTTTTGGCAATTTCCCCTTGTCAGCGTTGCTGGCTTTCGCTAGTATTGCTCGGCCTCCAGTCAGGAGGTCGCTAGCCTTGTTCGTAATGCTCATTGTTTGAACTTATGAACGGCGCTGGCTCAACAATTTGGAACATAGGTGGAAAAAATGTTTTCAGTTCTACTTGTGATTTACCTGTTGGCAGCGCTTGGTGTGATTGGCCTTGTGTTGATTCAACAAGGTAAAGGCGCAGATATGGGAGCCTCGTTCGGTGCTGGTGCTTCAAACACAGTGTTTGGTGCAAGTGGCTCAGGTAATTTCCTAACCCGAACAACTGCTATTTTAGCAACAGTATTCTTTATCGTTAGCTTGCTACTTGGTCGTATGTCTACACATAAGACAGAATCTCAATGGGTTGATCCAACACTAGGTCAACAACAAGTTGTAGAGCAAGTTAATGATGCAGCGAGTGAAGTTCCAGCACCAACTGGTGATGAAATTCCTCAATAAGCTGTAAGGTTTGTGTAGCCGAGATGGTGAAATTGGTAGACACGCTAGCATGAGGTGCTAGTGCCTTTGGTGTGAGGGTTCGAGTCCCTCTCTCGGCACCATAAATTTACAAACTTGTAAATCACTTGTTTGGCGGTATAATGCTCAGCAAGTCGGACGCGGGGTGGAGCAGCTTGGTAGCTCGTCGGGCTCATAACCCGAAGGTCGTCGGTTCAAATCCGGCCCCCGCAACCAATCTCTTCTTTCGTTGGAAAGAATGACTCGATTGGCAAGTTTGCACAGTGCTAACCACACTGTGAGTTAAGAAAAGCACTTTTCGCTATTCTTAACGTATCAGGGTCCAGCAGCATAAAACCCCGACTTTTCGGGGTTTTTTGTTATCTGAGTTTTTATAATTACTCAGATACTGCTTGGTTTTTTGATTGGGCTCTGAGCCCTTTTTTTGTTTCTGGAGTGGTTAAAATGACTGGTTTAGAAAGACAACTTACTGAAATGCTTGAAGCTCCAGTAGAGGCAACAGGCTACGAGTTAGTTGGATTAGAATTTATTCGTGCGGGTGCGCACTCAACGTTACGTATCTACATCGACCATGAAAATGGTATTAACGTAGATGCCTGTGCAGAAGTTAGCCATCAGGTAAGTGCGGTATTAGACGTTGAAGATCCAATTTCTGTTGCTTACAGCCTAGAAGTTTCTTCTCCAGGCTTAGAAAGACCACTTTTCAAAGCAGCACATTACGAGCAATTTATTGGTCACGAGGTCAGCATCGTATTGAAAATGGCTGTTGCAAACCGCCGCAAGTGGACAGGTATTATCCACAGCGTAGACGGTGAAACAATAGCAGTTACTTGTGAGGGGCAACAAGAAGAGTTTGCTCTAAGTAACATTTCAAAAGCTAACCTGATCCCTAAATTTTAGTTCCCTAAAAAATTTGAAGCTTAGAGGCTAAATACAATGAGTAAAGAAATTTTAGCGGTAGCAGAAGCGGTATCGAACGAAAAAGCGGTACCTCGTGAGCGTATCTTTGAAGCTCTTGAGATTGCTCTAGCGACTTCTACAAAGAAGAAATACGAAATCGAAATTGATGTACGTGTAGCTATCGACCGTAAAACGGGTGAGTTTGAAACATTCCGCCGTTGGTTGATCGTAGAAGACGTTGAAAACCCAACAAAAGAAATCTCACTCGAAGCAGCACAGTATGAAGATCCAGAGCTTCAGCTAGGTGATTTCGTAGAAGACGATATCCCTTCTGTTACATTCGATCGAATTACAACGCAAACTGCAAAGCAAGTTATCGTGCAAAAAGTACGTGAAGCAGAGCGCGCACAGATCGTAGAACAGTTCATTGACAACGAAGGTGATCTTATCACTGGTGCTGTTAAGAAAGTAAACCGTGAGACGATCGTTCTTGACCTAGGTAACAACGCAGAAGCGGTAATCCTTCGTGATGACCAACTTCCTCGTGAAAACTTCCGTCCAGGTGACCGTGTTCGTGGCCTTCTTTACAAAGTTGCTCCAGAAGCTCGTGGTTTCCAACTTTTCATTACACGTTCTAAGCCAGAAATGTTGGCTGAATTGTTCCGTGTAGAAGTGCCAGAAATCGCTGAAGAAATCATCGAACTTAAAGGTGCTGCACGTGACCCAGGTTCTCGCGCTAAGATCGCTGTTAAAACAAACGACAAACGTATCGACCCTGTAGGTGCGTGTGTTGGTATGCGTGGTGCACGTGTACAAGCAGTATCTGGTGAGCTTGGTGGTGAGCGTATTGATATCGTTCTTTGGGACGATAACCCAGCTCAATTCGTAATCAACGCAATGGCACCAGCTGATGTTGCTTCTATCATTGTTGATGAAGATGCACACTCAATGGACATTGCTGTTGAGGCAGACAACCTAGCACAAGCTATCGGTCGTAACGGTCAAAACGTACGTCTAGCATCTCAACTGACTGGTTGGGAACTAAACGTAATGACAGTGGCGGACCTTCAGAAGAAGCATGCTGAAGAGTCTCAAGCATCTATCGAAAACTTCATGAAGTACCTAGACATTGAAGAAGACTTCGCTCAACTGCTTGTTGAAGAGGGTTTCTCAACGCTAGAAGAAGTTGCGTACGTTCCAGTTAACGAACTACTAGAAGTTGACGGCCTGAACGAAGAGCTTGTAGAAGAACTTCGTAGCCGTGCGAAAGACGCACTAACGACAATCGCTCTAGCGCAAGAAGAGTCATTTGAAGGTCTAGAGCCTGCTGAAGATCTACTAGGTCTTGAAGGTCTAGAGCGCGAAATGGCGTTCAAACTAGCAGCGAAAGGCGTGGCAACACTAGAAGACTTAGCTGACCAAGGTATCGATGATTTAGAAGGTATTGATGGCCTAACAGAAGAGCGTGCAGGTGAGCTTATTATGGCTGCGCGTAACATCTGTTGGTTCGGCGAAGAAGCATAATATCAGCAAGGAGGAAGCGGCATGACACAATTAACAGTTAAAGCACTGAGTGAAGAGATTGGTACTCCAGTCGACCGCTTAATGGAACAACTTGCTGACGCAGGCATGAACAAAGCGAGTTCTGACCATGTCTCGGATGAGGAGAAGCAGAAGCTTCTCTCTCACCTGAAGAAAGAGCACGGCGATACGTCGGGCGAATCTGAACCTACTAGACTGACGCTTCAACGTAAGACTCGTAGCACATTAAGTGTTGCAGCAGGTGGCGGCAAAAGTAAGGATGTTCAAGTAGAAGTGCGTAAGAAGCGCACATATGTGAAGCGCAGCACTATCGAAGACGACGCAAAACGTGAGGCTGAGGAAGCAGCAAAACGTGAAGCTGAAGAGCTTGCGAAGCGTGAGGCTGAAGAACAAGTCAAACGTGAAGCTGCAGAGAAAGCACAGCGCGAAGCCGAAGAAAAAGCAAAACGTGAAGCGGATGCAAAACGTGAAGCTGAAGAAAAGGCAAAACGCGCACAAGCTGAAAAGGCTAAGAAAGAAATGAATGCAAAAAATGCGGATGTTAATACGCAAGCGAAGAAAGAAGCTGACGAGCTAAAGCGTCGTCAGGAAGAAGAAGCCCAACGTAAAGCTGAGCAAGAAGCGGCTAAGCTTGTTGAAGAAGCTCGTAAACTTGCAGAAGAGAACGAAGCTCGTTGGTCGGAAGAAGAGTCTAAGAAGAAAGAACTTGAAAACTCTGATTACCATGTAACCACTTCTACATACGCTCGTGAAGCTGAAGATGCAGCTGATCGCAAAGAAGAAGGTGGTGCTCGCCGTAAGAAGAAGAAGCCTGCTAGAGACGATCAATCACGTGGTGGTCGTAACCAACGTGGTGGTAAGGGCCGTAACAAAGGCAAACTTGCTAAGCCAACTTCTATGCAGCACGGTTTCGACAAGTCTGCGACTGTAGCGAAACAAGACGTAGTGATTGGTGAGACAATCGTTCTTTCTGAACTTGCTAACAAGATGTCGGTTAAAGCGACAGAAGTTATCAAAGTAATGATGAAGATGGGCGCTATGGCGACTATCAACCAAGTGATCGACCAAGAAACAGCACAACTTGTTGCTGAAGAAATGGGTCACAAGGTAGTTCTTCGTAAAGAGAACGAACTGGAAGAAGCAGTACTATCTGACCGCGATACAAACGCAGAAGCAGTACCACGTGCTCCAGTTGTAACTATCATGGGTCACGTTGACCACGGTAAAACGTCAACACTTGACTACATTCGTCGTACACACGTTGCTTCAGGTGAAGCGGGTGGTATTACACAGCACATCGGTGCTTACCACGTTGAAACTGACAACGGCATGATCACGTTCCTTGATACTCCTGGACACGCAGCGTTTACTGCAATGCGTGCTCGCGGTGCTCAAGCGACAGATATCGTAGTTCTAGTAGTAGCTGCAGACGATGGCGTAATGCCACAAACAGTTGAAGCGATCCAGCACGCGAAAGCGGCAGGCGTTCCACTAATCGTTGCTGTGAACAAGATCGATAAAGAAGACGCGAACCCAGACAACGTTAAGAATGAGCTAGCTCAATACGACGTAATCCCTGAGGAATGGGGCGGTGAGAACATGTTCGTTCACATCTCTGCTAAACAGGGTACAAACATCGACGGTCTTCTAGAAGCAATCCTTCTTCAGTCTGAAGTTCTAGAACTTACAGCTGTAGCAGAAGGTATGGCGTCTGGTGTTGTTGTTGAATCTCGCCTAGATAAAGGTCGTGGTCCAGTAGCAACAGTACTAGTTCAATCTGGTACGCTAAACAAAGGCGACATCGTTCTTTGTGGTCAAGAATACGGCCGCGTTCGTGCGATGCGTGACGAACTAGGTAAAGAAATCACAGTAGCTGGTCCATCTATCCCTGTAGAGATCCTAGGTCTTTCAGGCGTACCTTCTTCAGGTGATGAAGCAACAGTAGTACGTGACGAGCGTAAAGCACGTGAAGTAGCGAACTACCGTGCTGGTAAGTTCCGTGAAGTGAAACTTGCTCGTCAGCAGAAATCTAAACTAGAGAACATGTTCTCTAACATGACTGCTGGTGAAGTTGCTGAACTAAACGTAGTTCTTAAAGCAGACGTACAAGGTTCTGTGGAAGCAATTGCTGACTCACTACTGAAACTGTCAACTGACGAAGTGAAAGTAAACATCGTTGGTTCTGGTGTTGGTGGTATTACAGAAACTGATGCAGTTCTTGCAGAAGCTTCTAACGCAATCATCCTTGGCTTTAACGTACGTGCTGATGCATCTGCTCGTCGTGCGATTGAAGCTGCAAGCGTTGATCTACGTTACTACTCAATCATTTACCAATTGATTGACGAAGTTAAACAAGCAATGGGCGGTATGCTTGCTCCAGAATTCAAGCAAGAGATCATTGGTCTTGCTGAAGTACGTGACGTATTTAAGTCACCTAAACTGGGCGCAATCGCTGGTTGTATGGTTACTGAAGGTCTGATTAAGCGTAGCAACCCAATCCGCGTACTACGCGATAACGTTGTTATCTACGAAGGTGAACTAGAGTCACTACGTCGCTTTAAAGATGACGTTCAAGAAGTTAAGAATGGTTACGAGTGTGGTATCGGCGTTAAGAACTACAACGACGTTCGCGTAGGCGACCAGATCGAAGTATTCGAAATCGTTGAAATCAAACGTACTCTAGACTAATTGACTAAAATTACTAACCGTCTGAAAGACAAATAGTAATTGGTTGTTGAATACACCATGGGGGGCTGGCTTGACCATCCCCCCCATTCTTTCTATTTAAGAGAATGAATATGTCAAAAGAATTTAGCCGCACGCAGCGCGTATCACAGCAGCTGCAAAAAGAACTTGCGATGATCCTTCAACGTGAAGTTCGTGACTCTCGCCTAGGCATGGTTACGATTTCAGATGTAGAAGTGTCACGCGACCTTGCTTACGCAAAAGTATTCGTTACTTTCCTATGTGTGGGTGAGCAAACACCAGAGTCATGCCTTGCGGCACTACGTGAACACGAAGTGCACATCCGTATGATGCTAGGCAAGCGTATTCGCCTACGTTTGACTCCTGAAATCCGTTTCTACTACGACAACACGCTAGTAGAAGGTATGCGCATGTCGAACCTAGTTTCTGAAGTGGTTAGCGAAGATAAACGCAAGCAACAAGATTCAGGTCGCGAAGAAGATCAGGCAGGGGAAGAGTAATGGCTCGTCGTCGTAAAGGTCGTCCAATTAATGGCGTTATCTTGTTGGATAAACCAACAGGTATTTCTTCCAATGATGCACTGCAAAAAGTAAAACGTATCTACTTTGCTGAGAAAGCGGGTCATACCGGTGCATTGGACCCACTAGCGACGGGCATGTTGCCAATCTGCTTAGGCGAAGCAACCAAGTTCTCTCAGTTCTTGTTGGATTCAGACAAGCGCTACCGCGTAATCGCAAAGCTTGGTGAGCGTACTGATACGTCTGACTCTGATGGCGAAGTGGTAGAGACGCGTCCTATTGACGTGAATCTAGAGAAGCTAGAAGCGTGCATTGATACGTTCCGTGGTGAATCAGACCAAGTACCTTCAATGTTCTCAGCATTGAAATACCAAGGTAAGCCGCTGTACGAGTACGCTCGTAAAGGCATTGAAGTACCGCGTGAATCTCGTAAGATCACGGTATATGAGATCGTGCTTCACCGCTTTGAAGGTGACGAAGTTGAGATGGAAGTGCATTGCTCGAAAGGCACTTACATTCGTACTATCGTTGATGACCTAGGTGAAATGCTTGGTTGTGGCGCACACGTGACAATGCTTCGTCGTACTGGTGTTGCTAAATACCCGTACGAAAAAATGGTGACGCTAGAGCAACTTAATGAGCTGCTAGAGCAAGCGCATCGTGACGAAGTAGCGCCTAAAGAGTTGCTTGATCCACTGTTGTTGCCAATGGATACCGCAGTAGAAGACTTGCCAGAGGTAAATCTCAACGCTGAGCTGACTAACCTAGTACAGCACGGCATGCCAGTCCAAGTGTTTGGGGCTCCGGAAGGCACACCAATTCGCATGACCTCCGGTGAAGACAAGCTCTTTATTGGTGTTGCAGAAGTGAACGACGATGGAAAAGTAGCACCAAAACGTTTGGTGGTGTTCCGCGACGAAGCATAGGCTTGTCTGTGAATTGAAAATACCGGCGAAATCGCCGGTATTTTTATATTGCGCGTATAAGGAAACTTCCCTATAATTCGCGCTTCGCGTAGCGGCTGAATCAGAGATTGGCTGCTACAACTTTAAACCTACTCTTATTAGGAGAGAATTATGTCTCTGAATGCAGAAACTAAAGCAGCAATCGTTGCAGAATACGCACAAGGCGAAGGCGACACTGGTTCACCAGAAGTTCAAGTAGCTCTACTTACAGCTTCTATCAACCACCTACAAGGTCACTTCAAAGCGCACAAAGGCGATCACCACAGCCGTCGTGGTCTTCTACGTATGGTTTCTCGCCGTCGTAAGCTTCTTGACTACCTGAAAGGTAAAAACCTTTCTCGTTACCAAGATCTAATCAAGCGTCTAGGCCTACGTCGCTAATCAGCGGCTGCATAGAACAGTTTGTCGAAAAAGGGGCTTTTAGCCCCTTTTTTGTTGCCCGCTACTTAATTTAATTGCTATAGCTTAGCCAAATCCTATTTAAGTCGTTATACTACGCACGGTAAAATTCCACGATCGGAGTTTTATATCCAAAGTAGCTCATTGCATTACAGTCACAACGTCGACCAAAAGGTCGCGACTATTAAAAGTGAACTGAATACCTAATCAGTTTGTTTTTACTAGTCGCGATTCGTAATGCCTTGGGTATCAATCAATACTCTCTGAGCAAATCACTCGATGCGCTTGGAAACAAGGAATAACAATGTTCGAAAAACCAGTTGTTAAAACGTTCCAGTACGGTAACCACACAGTTACTCTAGAAACTGGCGTTATTGCACGTCAAGCTACTGCAGCAGTTATGGTTACTATGGACGATACATCAGTATTCGTATCTGTAGTTGGTAAAAAAGAAGCGGTAGAAGGTCAAGACTTCTTCCCTCTAACAGTTAACTACCAAGAGCGTACTTACGCTGCAGGTAAAATCCCTGGTGGCTTCTTCAAGCGTGAAGGTCGTCCATCTGAAGGTGAAACACTGACTGCTCGTCTAATCGACCGTCCAATTCGCCCTCTATTCCCGGATGCATTCAAAAACGAAGTTCAGGTTATCGCGACAGTTATGTCTGTAAACCCTGACGTTCAACCAGACATCGTAACAATGATCGGTACTTCTGCTGCTCTTGCTATCTCTGGTATTCCGTTCAACGGTCCTATCGGCGCAGCACGTGTTGGTCATGTTGATGGTCAACTAGTACTGAACCCAAGCAACACTGAACTAGAGACGTCTAAACTAGACCTAGTTGTTGCTGGTACTGAAGGCGCTGTTCTTATGGTTGAGTCTGAAGCAGACAACCTAACAGAAGAAGAGATGCTTTCTGCAGTTGTATTCGGTCACGATCAACAGCAAGCAGTTATCTCTGCAATCAACGAATTCGCAGCTGAAGTAGCAACTCCAGCTTGGGATTGGGTTGCTCCTGCTGAGAACACAGCGCTTGTAACTAAGATCGCTGAACTTGCAGAAACTAAGCTTGTTGAAGCTTACCAAATCACTGAGAAGATGGCTCGTTACGACCGTATTCACACGATTGCTGCTGAAGTAAACGAAGTGCTGCTTGCTGAAGATCCAGAAGCAAACACAAAAGAAATCCACACTATCTTCCACGATCTAGAGAAGACAGTTGTTCGTCGTAGCATCATCGCTGGTAACCCACGTATCGATGGTCGTGAAAAAGACATGGTTCGTGCGCTTGACGTACGTACTGGCGTTCTTCCACGTACTCACGGTTCTTCACTATTCACTCGTGGTGAAACTCAGGCAATCGTAACTGCGACACTAGGTACGCAGCGCGATGCTCAAATCATCGACGAGCTAACAGGTGAGCGTAAAGATCACTTCCTACTACACTACAACTTCCCTCCATACTGTGTAGGCGAAACTGGTTTTGTAGGTTCTCCTAAGCGTCGTGAAATCGGCCACGGTAAACTAGCTAAGCGTGGTATTGCTGCAGTAATGCCATCTGTAGATGAGTTCCCATACACAGTACGTGTAGTATCAGAAATCACAGAATCTAACGGTTCTTCTTCAATGGCTTCTGTATGTGGTACTTCTCTAGCACTTATGGATGCTGGTGTTCCAATTAAAGCTTCTGTTGCGGGTATCGCAATGGGTCTAGTTAAAGAAGGCGACGACTTCGTTGTTCTTTCTGACATCCTTGGTGACGAAGACCACCTAGGTGACATGGACTTTAAAGTAGCAGGTACTAACGACGGTATCACTGCACTTCAGATGGATATCAAGATCGAAGGTATCACTAAAGAGATCATGCAAATTGCTCTTAACCAAGCGCAAGGTGCACGTAAGCACATCCTATCTGTAATGGATGAAGCTATCTCTGGTGCTCGTGAAGATATCTCTGAGTTCGCTCCGCGTATTCACACAATGAAGATCAGCGCAGAGAAGATCAAAGACGTTATCGGTAAAGGTGGTGCAGTTATCCGTGCTCTAACTGAAGAGACAGGTACAACTATCGAAATCGAAGACGACGGTACAATTAAGATTGCTGCAACTGAAGGTACAGCTGCGAAAGAAGCAATCCGTCGTATCGAAGAGATCACTGCAGAAGTTGAAGTGGGTCGTATCTACACAGGTAAAGTTGCTCGCCTAGCTGACTTCGGTGCATTCGTTACTATTCTTCCTGGTAAAGATGGTCTAGTACACATCTCTCAAATTGCTGAAAAGCGTGTTGAGAAAGTGTCTGATTACCTAACTGAAGGTCAAGAAGTTCAAGTTAAAGTTCTTGAAATCGACCGCCAAGGTCGTGTACGTCTAAGCATGAAAGAAGCGGTAGAAAAGCCAGCTGAAGAAGCTGCTGAAGCACCTGCTGCTAAAGACGAGTAATACTGATTTGGGCTTTGGTCTTTTATTAGATTAACGGCCTGAAAACGTGCTATAAAAGGGGAGCATTTTCGCTCCCCTTTTTTTAACTTGCTATTTTTAATTGTATTTGATGGGCAGAAATATCCTATAGTGCATTAATACATCGTGAGTTAAAGGCGGTCCAAACAGGAGTATCAATTAGTGAAATGGTTTCAAACCGCAAGTTTATGTATCGCAATTGCATTGACGGGGTGCGCTAGCACTTCTCAACAAACCTCTCAGCAGTGGGTATATCCACCGATGGCTGTGCCATTGCAGCCTAGCGTACAGCAAGAGGTTCAGATCGCACGGCTATCTCAGTTATTACAACGACCAGATCTTAGTGATGAAGTGCGAGCTAAAATGCATTATGAGCGCGGGAGTTACTACGATAGCGTTGGTTTGAGAGATCTCGCTCGCCTTGATTTTAATCAGTCACTACAGCTAAATCCTGCTCAGCCAGATATATTCAATCTGCTTGGCGTTTACTTTACTCAGCTAGGTGAGTTCGACGCGGCTTATGAAGCATTTGATTCAACATTAGAGCTTGCGCCAGAGAACTCTTATGCGGAACGTAACCGTGCGATTGCTTTGTACTATGGTGGTCGAATTGATCTTGCTATGGAAGATATGACAAAGCACTACGAAGAGAACCCTAAAGATCCTTTTCGAGCATTGTGGTTATACATTATTGAAGCAGAGCAAAATCCAGAGTTAGCGAAGGCAAACCTACAGCAAAGATATCAACGCGATATTAGCGAAGAGTGGGGTTGGGTTTTAGTCGCCATTATGCTGAGAGATGTGCCTGATGACGCAGCACTGAAAGCTATCATGGAAGGGACGCGGGAGAATCACCGCCTAGCAGAGCGTTTAACGGAAACTTATTTCTATCTCGGCAAACGTTATCAACTAGAGGGTGATGTAGCAGATGCTATATCGCTATATAAATTAGCGATTTCGTTCAATGTCTATGAGTATGTGGAACACCGCTATTCATTTGTTGAGCTGACTCAGATTTACGAAAAGCTACAGCAAGAACGTTTAGCAAAAATTAAAGCAGAAAGTACTCAGCAACAATAGTTTTTTAGCCGCTCAACTAGAGCGGCTTTTTTGTACTTGAAGAAATTAGGCTGCTTCACTAAAATAGTTAGCCTTGCTAACTAAATAGGCAAATTACTGTGGCATTAGAAAAAAGCCTGATTGATTTAGAGCGTTTTTGCGCTAAAGCGTGGCGTGTTTATGCCAAGGAAGATCCGCTTTCACATTTGAGCTTTAATGAGTTCGATTACTTACGAGTGATTCAGCTTCATCCAGAAGGTGTGCGTATTACTGACTTGGCTGAAGAGCTGCAAGTCACCAAACCTTCAGCTTCAAATATGGTGGTTCGTTTGGAGAAAAAGGGATTGGTTAGACGCATCGCTTGTAACGAAGATGCGCGTTCAAAGCGTGTTTTGCTAACGGAAGAAGTGATCGCAGAAATGTCCCTTGAACAGGTGGTATATAAGGATATTTCTGAACAACTGATGCGTAAACTTGATAAGCAAGAAGCACAGCAATTGAAAGCGCTACTGGATAAAGCGCTCGGAAACTAAACATACATTTTATTCTTTTATCTATTTAGTTAGCCTTGCTAACTATTGGTGGTAGTCATGCAAAACTCTATCTATAAACAGTTTTGGAAATACACAATTCCGACCGTTGCAGCCATGTTGGTTAACGGCTTATACCAAGTTGTTGATGGCATTTTTATCGGTCGTTATGTCGGTGCTGAAGGATTAGCGGGGATCAACGTTGCTTGGCCGATCATTGGCTCGATACTTGGTATCGGTATGATGGTCGGGGTAGGTACGGGGGCACTGGCCTCTATCAAACAAGGTGAAAAGGACAGTGAGGGCGCGAAACGCATTCTTTCAACTGGTCTATTGCTTTTAGTCGCTCTGATGCCAATAGTGGCGACAACCTTGTTCTTCTTCGCCGATGACTTTATTCGCTGGCAGGGCGCAGAAGGTCGTGTTTACGAGCTAGGCTTGCAATACCTACACATTCTCAGCGTGGCGTGTGTGTTCTCGCTAGGCTCGATTGCGGTGCCATTTTTGCTTCGCAATGATGATAGCCCTAACTTAGCCACCATCTTGATGGTGATCGGCGCGGTGATCAATATCGTGCTCGACTATATTTTTATCGCTTGGCTTGGCTGGGAGCTTACCGGTGCTGCTATTGCTACCGCTCTGGCGCAGATGGTTGTGACGATTTTGGGGGTGGGGTACTTCTTTACTTCCAGAGCCAACATGCGCTTGTCTTTCAGCGATTTGAAGATGCAGTTTGATGTCATTCCTAAGATTGTCATGATTGGCACGTCGAGCTTCTTTATGTACGCTTATGGCTCAATGATGGTCGCTCTGCACAATGCGCTGTTTGCCCAATACGGCAGCGCGTTGTTGATTGGTGCTTACGCTATTTTGGGCTACATCGTGACGGTTTACTATTTGATTGCAGAAGGCATTGCCAATGGTATGCAGCCTTTAGTGAGCTATAACCATGGCGCACGCAACCAAGATAACATTCGTAAGCTGTTGAAGGTCGCAATGGGCACGTCAGTGCTTGGTGGTGTCGCGTTTGTTATTCTGATGAACATCTTCCCGTACGAGTTTGTATCGGTGTTCAACAATGCTGACCAGAATCTGATTGATGCGACGGTAGTCGGTATTCGTCTCCATATGTTTGCATTGTTCTTAGATGGGTTCTTAGTGGTTGCCGCGGCGTACTACCAATCAGTCAACAAAGGCAGTAAAGCCATGTTCGTGACCATCGGTAATATGGTGATTCAATTACCGTTCTTGTTCATTATGCCGAAGCTGTTGGGTGTGACGGGTATTTGGATTGCATTCCCACTGTCCAACATCGCCTTAAGTTTAGTGGTGATGACAATGTTGTGGCGTGATATTAAGAAGCTAATGAACGAGAGCTCAGCAGAGCCGAGTGTTCAAGTCTCTTAACGACGAAAAGATGTAAAAAAAGCGAGGTCAGTACCTCGCTTTTTTATTGCTTTGAAATCGTAAGCAGGGATTAGATGTTCTTCACTTCCAGACCTGCAAGTTGATGCCAGTAACCGTTACATTGGCGGTCTTGGATTTTGCCAGGGTTGGTGCCTTTCTCGTTTGAACGGAACTGATCCAGTTCAGAGAAGGTGCTGAGACCCAGTGGGCTTAGGCGAACCACATCAACCAGACCTTCCATGCTTGGTAGATCGTTGATCAGGTTATAGCAGTAACCTGACTGAGTTTGGATGCCGTTCAAGTTAAAGACTTCTTGACCTTCTTGGCTGCTTACTTGGATACCTGTTGGGTATTTAATACAGCAAGTTTCGCAATCATCTTTAGCTTTGTTTTCTGCGCGAGCGGTAAAGCAGCGTGCCGAGTAAGCCAATGGTAGATAACCGTGGCTGAATACTTCTACTTCAAACTTATTGCGAATACCAAGCTCATCACATTGAACCAGCGTATTACTGAGCCATTCACGAGATAGCTCTACAGGCATACACCAGCGGATCATGCCTTGTTTTAGGAACAAGTTAAGCGTGTGCGCATTGTAAGTGTTAACCGCAGGGCCAACGACGAAAGGCACTTTATGCTCAGAAGCCAGTTGAACCGCGGACACGTCGTTGGCTTCAATCGCGAAGTCACCGTTGTCGATGTACTTCTTCATGATGTTCACTTCACTTGGTGCTTCTAATAGTGCCATCGTTGATAGCATGACTTGTTTGCCAGATGCAGAGAGTTCTTTCGCGATATCGAACCAATGTGCAGGCTTCATTTCACGACGTTTCGAACATACGGTTTCACCAAGGTAGATGATGTCCGCAGAGCTTGATTTCGCTTGTTCGTAAAACGCTTCAACATCTTGCTTTGGCCAGAAGTACAACAGTGGACCAAGCGCGTATTTCATTGAGTTATCCATCTTAACCTCTACTGCCATTTACGGTGGTAAGCACCAAGTGTGGTTTGCGTACCTTCAGACACGTTTGCCAACGCTGAATCCCAAGCCGCTTCTACTTGGTAAGCTTCTGGGTTTGCTTGGTAGCGATCAATCGCAGCACGCCATGTGCGCGTTACTTGTTCTACGTACGCAGGGCTACGCTGGCGACCTTCAATTTTTACTGAAGCGACATTCGCAGCAAACAGTTCTGGCAGCATAGACAGGGTGTTCAAACTGGTTGGCTCTTCCAGTGCGTGGTAGCGTTTTTTCTCGCCTTCGATTTCAGCTTCAAAACGACCTTTACATAAGGTTGGGTAGCCCGCGTTTTCACCTGCGCTGTAGCGATCGATCAGGATATCGTTAAGACGAGATTCCAGACCATTTTCTGTTTCTTGCCAGCGAACGTATTTCGCCGGAGAGCACGCGCCAACGGTGTTTGGTGATTCGCCAGTCATGTAAGACGATAGGTAGCAACGACCTTCCGACATGATGCATAGGCTACCGAAAGCAAAGACTTCTAGCTCGACATCACTGGTGATATTGCGAGAAAGCTGTTTTACCTGATGGATAGACAGTACGCGAGGCAGTACTACGCGTTTTACGTTGAAGTTTTGTTTGTAGAAATCAACGGCTGCAACGTTGGTTGCTGAAGCCTGTACTGACAGGTGCAGTTCTAGCTCAGGGTATTTGCGAGCAGCGTACTCAAGTACCGCAATGTCAGCCACGATCAGCGCGTCCACGCCCAGTGCCGCTGCATTGTCGACCGCATTTGTCCAACGGTCGAAACCATTTGGATGGGCAAAGGTGTTTAGCGCAACGTGGATCTTTTTGTTGCGGTCATGAACGTACTGCACCGCTTTTTCAAGCTTCTTGCCGTTGAAGTTCAGGCCAGCAAAGTGACGAGCGTTGGTATCGTCTTTAAAGCCGATGTATACGGCGTCTGCACCGCAATCAATCGCGGTTTTTAGCGCAGGCAAGTTACCCGCAGGACACAAGAGTTCCATATGCTCACAATCATAGAGAATAAAAAGGTGCCCGCATTTTATGAAGAATTATGAATAGCGAAATTGACCTAAGTTAGGTTTAGCTCAATAAAGTTGAGATTTACCCCTTGAGAGTAAGGGGGTAAATCTCAGATTTTGCTGTAGTTGAGATCAGTTCTTATGACGGCGGTTTTGTGCAAACAACTCTTCAACTTCGTGTTTAGGTTGAGGGCGGTAGAAATGGAAGCCTTGAATCGAGTTACATTGCAGGTTCGATAGTAGTGTTGCTTGCTGATGGGTTTCTACGCCTTCGGCAACAACGGTCAAATCTAATGATTTACCAAGATTGATGATGTTCTCAATCACCGTCACCTGTTTCGGTAGTGTATCGATGTCGTTGATAAACGCACGGTCGATTTTTAGTTCATCGATCGGAAAGCGGGCTAGGTAGGAAAGGGAAGAGTAACCAGTACCGAAGTCATCGATGGACAACGCAAAGCCAAGTTTTTTGATCGCATTAAGCATTTGTACCGTGTGTTCGCTGTCGCTCATTACCGCACTTTCTGTCAGCTCAAAGGTAATACAGCTTGGATCGAGTTCTGTGGTGCGTAGTAGCTTTTCCATGTAATCGATCAGTTGCGGGTTACCAAATTGCTCTGGAGAGAGGTTGATGGCCACGCGGCCCGGTAAGATACCTTGCAGTTTCCAGCGTTTTACTGTGTTAAATACATCACGCATTACCACACGACCAAGGTGTTCAATCAAGCCTGCGCGCTCTGCTACAGGGATAAATGCCCCTGGACTAATGTAGCCTTCGACTGGGTGCTTCCAACGTACGAGTGCTTCTGCGCCGTTAATGCTGAAGTCACGCGCGTTAACTTTTGGCTGGTACCATACTTCCAAACCGTTTTGCTGCAACGCTTTTTGTAGCTCGATCTCTAACCACAAACGCATGCGTGCTTCTTTGTTCATCTGGTCGTTGAATTTAATCAGACGGTTACGGCCGCGATCTTTTGCTTCGTACATAGCGGTGTCTGCGTTTTGCAGCAGAATACGCGCGTCTTGACCATCTTCTGGATAACGAACACTACCGATAGAACACGCGAGGCGTTTACTAAAGTGATGCAGATCGAAAGGTTGGTTGATCAGGGAAATAATACGATCAGAGATAATCTCCGCCATTCTTGAGTTTTCAGGCTCAGGAAGGATGATGCCAAACTCGTCACCACCTAAGTGGCCAATGATAGCTTGGTTAGGTAATAAACGTTTTAGTCGGGCTGAAACTTCTTGGATGACTTTATCGCCAATATGATGACCAAGTGAGTCATTGATGTTTTTGAAGTTGTCGATATCAAGATAGAAGACCAAGAGTGGTGTTTGGCTTCTGATTAACTGCTCTAAACGCTTGGTAAAGCCAAATCGGTTATAAAGTTTAGTCAGTGAATCGATATGTGCGTCTTCAGTACTATTCGATAAATTTTTTGGTGTGTCATCCGCATCTTGAATCAAGATGATTTGAGATTCACTACCAAGAATAGCGGTGACATCAGCATTGAGTTGAACTTTACGTTCAAAGCCACAGCGAGCACTAGTCAGGCAAATAAACGGCTTTTCCGATAATAATGAACTGAGTTTATGACTGAATACTTTCTTACTGTTCTCATCGATAAACAGCCTAGAGAGCTCTTCGCCAAGTAATTCATGTGGTGAGTTCAAGCCAAGCAATCGTGCTGAGGCAGGGTTTGCAGAGATGATGATGTCATCTTCAACCAGCAATAAGCCGTCGGGTAATAACTGAGTCAGCTTACTAAACTTTGTTTCGGACTCTTCAAGAGAGCGAACAAGGATTTGTTTTTCAGAGGTATCGATGGCATGAAAAACAACAAATCGAGTTTGTTTGTCTTCAATAATTGGAGAAATACTGAAATGAAGGCTGGTTTCTAAGTCAGTTTCATCGAGCGTAATTTCTGCCTCAATGTGCTCTCCGCTAAAGGCACGCTGATAGTATGGCTGAAGTTTATGATAAAACTGTTCACCCAATACTTGTTCGTCGGTAAGACCGACAACATCATCGTGTTCTAAACCTGTAATATCGCAATAGCGCTCACTTACCATTCGATAACGATACTCGTTATCTAAGATGGCAAAGAAAAAAGGACTATTTGAGGTGAGCTTTACAAACCAATGTTTTAGGTGCTGCGAAGGCATTATGGGGTTACCGATCTCCAAAGAGCCTGATTATTCTTCCGTGTAATAAAAACGCTGTTTTGATAACTATAACTTTGAATATCCCGTTATTAAAGGTTTATCAATGTGAGTGCTTCAAATCTCTACGTAAGTTCAAAAAAAGATGGCTTCGCCATAAAACTGCTTATGAAGCAAACAAACAATTTTTATTGATGCATAACAGGTATAGGTATTACTCTATCGCTTAATATAAGCATTCTCATGACAAAGTAACGGATAATTAGCGTGTTAAACAAGATTCGCAGTCAACTAGTAAAGAACGCAGCATCAATTTTGCGATCTCCAGTCCAGTTATTGCCACAAACTGTTCAGAAAAAAGCCTTATTAGAAGGTTTGAAAATGGTATTCAAAGAAGCTCTAGAAGATGGCGATTTTGAGTTCCTTGAAGATAAGTGGCTGAAAGTTGCGATTAAAGACTTGAACTTAGCATGGTACATCAGCTATCAAGATGAAAAATTGCTGGTGGCAGAGAAACCAGTTCAGGAAGATGTGAGTTTTAGCGGCAACCTTAACGACTTAGTCCTGATTGCTGGCCGCAAAGAAGACCCTGATACACTGTTCTTCCAACGTCGTCTGTCTATTGAGGGCGACACTGAACTTGGCTTAGAAGTTAAGAACCTGATGGATAGTGTCGATTTAGAGCAGCTGCCAAAAGCGATGCAAGTGGCACTGAACCAATTGGCGGACTTTGTTCAGAAAGGGGTTCAAGAACCAGAACAAGAAACTGGAGTAGCGAATGCTTATTCGAACTGAAGCCCCAGCGGACATTCTCACTATTGACCGTTTATTGAAACACGCCTTCCCAACGGATGCAGAGGCTAATTTAGTGATGCGTTTGCGTGAAAACGGCAAGCTCACGTTATCTTTGGTGGCATGTACCGATGAAGGTGAAGTGGTTGGTCACGCGCTGTTTAGCCCAGTGACGTTGAATGGTGAAGATTTGTCGTGGCAAGGTCTTGCGCCTTTGGCTGTGCATGAAGATTACCGTCGCCAAGGCATTGCAGCCGAGTTGATCAAAGAAGGCTTTGATTCACTGCGTGATTTTGGTTACCCAGTGTGTGTGGTGTTGGGCGATCCAGCTTACTACGGGCGTCAAGGCTTTACAGCTAGCGAAGATATGGGCTTCGATTGTGCGTGGGAAGTACCACAAGGTGCATTTCGCGTAGCTGAGCTGGTAGAAGGTCAATGTGATGGACGTTCTGGTCGCATCGATTATTCTCCAGAGTTCTCTGAGCTATAATCGCTAATATTCAACGACAAAGCCCGCTATAAAAAGCGGGCTTTGTTTTAATAAGTAGATAGGAAGAGTAGATTAACCCTGTTCTTGAACGCGCTTTTTACCCCAAACCTCTATTTTGGCTTTTTTGCTCATGCCCGCAGCATTGAGAGTCATGTTGCCCCAGCTCTTGTATTCCATATCTAGACGTTTGAATTTAGCGTTTTCTGAACCAGGCAGTGTCCAAGCTCGAGTCGACATACCTTTCGTTAGTGTACCGACCATGGTTTTCAACTTTTTCTCGCTGCCATCGGTCATGGTGACTTTCATGTTTTTAATACTCATGGTGCCTTGAGTACATTTGATCTTAATTTTGCTGAACTGACGGTTTTTAAACAGACCATTGGGTTCAACGGTGTCGGTTTCGGTTTGGAAGTTTACGGTCTTTTCGGCGATAAGCTCCCAACCATCATTGTTATCCTTAGCAAAAGTAGTGAAGCTGGTGGTGGCGATAAGTAATGTGATTGCGAGTGATTGGAAAAGCTTCATAACACCTCTGACTTTAAATGCGAAATTTTGATAGGATTGCCTCGTTCAAATAGGTGACAAAAGATGTCAATTAACGAGAAACAGTATTTACACGAGATGGGGATCAGCACATGGGAGCTGAGTCATCCAGAAAGGCTAGAAGGCTATCAAGCACCATTATTAGATTTGCAAAGTTCATGTAAACTCTTATTGGTATCGCCAATGTGTCCAAAAAATGAGACCGCTTTGATGTTTGAGCGTGTATTGAAGAGCATTAAGCTCACACTCAATGACGCAATGCACATTGAGCCAGAAGGCTTATCTTCTTTAGGTGAACATCAGCTAGAGTGGGTATGGTTTGCGGGTTGTGAGGCTGATGTGAGCATCAATGCCAAGCAACTGACTTCACCGCTATTACAAGATATTGATGGCAACAACGAACAACGCCGCGCATTGTGGCAACAAATCTGTTCGTACTCTTAACGGAGCTAACGCGTGACAATTGAAATTACGCCGATGGGTGCTGAGCACCTTGACCAAGTCTGGCAAATTGAACAACAAGCCCATTCTCATCCTTGGGCTGAGTCATTGGTTCGAGATTTAACGAGCCGTGGTGCTTGTCACCATGTCATGCTTGAAGGTTCTCAAGTGGTTGGCTACTTCTATGGGCAGAATATTGTTGGAGAGGTGACGCTACTGAACATTGCCGTTTCGCCATCTCACCAAGGCAAAGGGTTAGGACAAAAATTGCTGGATGCGTTTATCGAACACTGCGAGCAAGCCAAAGCAGAAAGTGCTTGGCTGGAGGTACGTGAAAGCAACCACCCGGCAATCCATATTTATGAGCAAGCGGGTTTTAATGAAGTGGATCGTCGCTATAACTATTACCCAGCGAAAACTGGTAATGGTAAGGAAGACGCAATAATCATGAGCTATATCTTCTTCAACTAAATGCTGGCATTTGTCCCACCTGATTCTAAAGCCTTGGTCCATCCAAGGCTTTTATAAACCGTCCTCACACATATTTACTCTCTATCACTACTTTTGTTCGCATTATCTTCAACATAGTTATAGATTTATAAATTATATGAAACACGATCTATAAAGTGTAGGGAGGGAGCGTTGACTAAGTCGTATCCTAGAAAACTCGATACTCTTGTGGCTCAGTTGTTTGATGAGACTAGTCGTGAAGTGGTGCTCAAGGTTTTGATGCTCGTGACATTAGCGACATTTATTCCCCTAGGAGTAAAAAACCTTATCATTGGTGAAACCTTACTCGGGGTTGTTCTATTAAGCTTTCAGCTTAGCTTTGTGGTTGAGTTGGCGTGCCTATTTATGCTGGGTGTGGGAGTAATTGGTCACCGCATCCCTTTATTTTTGCTCTGGTTATCTATTGTCTTAAGTGTGTCTACTTTTGGTGTCATTGCCACTTATTGGGTTTTCCCTGTGATCGTAGCGCTGGTGTTTATTATCCCGACGAAAGATGCACTCGTAACCAATATTTTTATGATTTTAGGTTGCATGGTCGCCACTTGGCAGCAGCTCGAATTGAGCATCATACTACGATTCATCATTGCGTTGATTTGCTGCACGGTTGTTGCTCATGTTGCGGTACACAAAATAGTAGAGCTACAAAACAGCCTAAAATACCTCTCGACACGAGATTCGATGACTGGAGCGCTGAATCGGAGTCAGTTAGAGGCATTTCTATATCGTGCGCTTGATGAGAAAAAGAAGCAGAAAGCGTCAACAATCGCGGTTATCGATATTGATCACTTTAAGCAAGTTAATGACCTTTATGGGCATGACGTTGGAGATGAAGTGATTACAGAGGTTGTCAAAATCCTAAATCAAAACTCCCGCGAGTATGATCTGTTATTCCGATTGGGGGGGGAGATGAGTTTTTACTGTTGTTTGAAGGGCTTTCTATGCAAAGTGCTCACATCATGATGAACAGCATCTGCGAGAAAGTAAGAACGAAACACTATCCACGTCATGCTCAGGTCTCTCTTAGTGTGGGTATGTCAGAGTGTTTGATTGCTGAAGATACTCCGGATATGTGGGTAAAGCGTGCAGACATTGCATTGTATGATGCGAAGCAAAATGGAAGAGATCAGGTAGTCATATCTGCCAACAGAGTCGCGCCGCTAGGTGAGTTAGCATGGAAGGATAAGGTCAATCAGCCGACATCTCTCTGAACTCGTCAGAGGAAAGTTGCCCCTAAAGCAATAATAAGCGAGAATACCGCGCAATATTGAATCGAATAAGGCTTGTTTAAATTTCAAACAAGCTACCAGACATCAAAGAAGATCAGTTTCATGTCAAATACACCTTTTCTAGGCGAAGTTTCTAAGCGCAGAACGTTCGCTATTATTTCTCACCCGGATGCGGGTAAAACCACCATCACTGAAAAAGTACTGTTATTCGGAAACGCGATCCAAAAAGCAGGTACGGTTAAAGGTCGTGGTAACGCGCAGCACGCAAAATCAGACTGGATGGAAATGGAAAAGGAACGTGGTATCTCGGTTACTACTTCTGTAATGCAGTTCCCTTACAATGATTGTCTGGTAAACCTACTTGATACTCCTGGACACGAAGACTTCTCAGAAGATACCTACCGTACTCTAACGGCGGTTGACTCGTGTCTGATGGTTATCGATGCAGCGAAAGGTGTCGAGGATCGTACTCGTAAGCTGATGGAAGTAACGCGTCTGCGTGATACGCCAATCGTAACCTTCATGAACAAACTTGACCGTGATGTTCGTGATCCAATGGAAGTATTGGATGAAGTAGAGAACGAACTTGGCATGATGTGTGCGCCAATTACATGGCCAATTGGCTGTGGTAAAGAGTTTAAAGGTGTTTACCACATTCACCGTGATGAGACTATTCTGTACGAGTCGGGTCATGGTCATGAAATCCAAGAAGTGCGCATCATCAAAGGTCTGGACAACCCTGAGCTTGATGAGAAAGTCGGTGAGAGCCTAGCAGCAAGTGTGCGTGAAGAGCTTGAACTAGTCATGGGCGCATGTCCTGAGTTTGATCTAGAGCTATTCCTGACCGGCGAACTAACGCCAGTTTACTTCGGTACGGCACTGGGTAACTTTGGTGTTGACCACATGCTAGACGGTCTAACGGAGTGGGCACCTGCACCGAAAACACGTCAAGCGGTTGAGCGTGATGTTGAAGCGACAGAAGACAAATTCTCTGGTTTCGTATTTAAGATCCAAGCAAACATGGATCCAAAGCACCGTGACCGTATCGCCTTCATGCGTATCGTATCGGGTACTTACACGCAAGGCATGAAGATGAACCACGTTCGTCTTGGCAAGCAAGTAAGTATCTCTGATGCGGTAACGTTCATGGCGGGTGACCGTTCTCGTGCAGAGCACGCTTACGCCGGTGACATCATTGGTCTACACAACCATGGTACGATCCAAATCGGTGATACTTTCACTCAAGGTGAAGCGCTGAAATTCTCTGGTATTCCAAACTTCGCACCAGAACTGTTCCGTCGTATTCGTCTAAAAGATCCATTGAAGCAGAAGCAGCTTCTAAAAGGTCTGGTTCAGCTGTCTGAAGAAGGTGCGGTACAGGTATTCCGTCCACTGCAAAACAACGACCTGATCGTTGGTGCCGTTGGTGTGCTTCAGTTTGACGTGGTTGTGGCTCGTTTGAAGTCAGAATACAACGTTGAAGCTATCTACGAAGGTGTTAACGTAGCAACAGCACGTTGGGTTGAGTGTGGTGATGCGAAGAAACTGGATGAGTTCCAGCGTAAGAACCAAACGAACCTTGCATTGGACGGTGGCGATAACCTAACGTACATCGCACCAACCATGGTTAACCTAAACCTAGCGCAAGAGCGTTTCCCTGATATCGATTTCCGTGCGACTCGTGAGCACTAATCGAATCTAACGCGCTTTACATCGCGTACTAGATTATAAGCCGCCGTTAGCTATACACTTAGCTAACGGCGTTTTTTATTTGGCGCAGAAAGAATTCTATGGGCTAAAAAAGGGTGTGCAATGAACTGGTTTAAAAAAGGACTCAAACGCTACGATGATTGGTGTAAAGAGATGGGGCTGACGCCTGATCAAAAGCGCAGTTGTGTGCAGTATAAACAAGACCCAGTTCATGAAGACGAGCCTGCTAAAAAAGCAGAGCAAGAGAAGCCAAACAATGAAGCTGTTTGATACCCATTGCCACTTTGACTTCGATGTCTTTCAAGAGGATTTTGCTCACCAAGTCGATCTCGCTCGCGAGCAAGGCGTTGAGCGCATCTTGATTCCTTCTGTTGGGCCGAGTAACTGGGCTCGTATTCAAGAGTTGGCCAATCAATACACTCACCTTTATTACGCGCTGGGTTTTCACCCCTATTTTCTACAACCAGAGTTTGAGCAGTTTGCCCCAGAGCTGGAATCGTTACTTTCCTCGCCCAACCAACAATGCGTTGCGATAGGGGAGTGCGGTCTCGATTTCGCCATCGAAGTGCCGGTTGAATTGCAAGAACGTGCGCTGGAGTTGCAATTTGAACTCGCCAGGCGATTTGATTTGCCGGTGATTCTGCACAGCCGTAAAGCGCATAATCGACTTATCCAAATGGTTAAAGCGGCTAAGTTACCAAAGGGGGGGGCGTATTGCACGCGTTTTCTGGCAGTTATCAGCAAGCAATGGAATGGGTTCGATTAGGTTTTTTTATCGGTGTTGGCGGCTCAATTACCTACCCAAGAGCGAATAAAACACGCGACGCGATTCAAAGATTATCACTTGAATATCTTGTTTTAGAAACGGACGCTCCGGATATGCCTATACTTGGCTATCAGGGCGAGCCGAATCACCCTGCCAAACTCATTCATATATTGAATCAACTCTCAGAGTTGCATAACAGAGAAAAGCAATCGATTGCTGAAAGTCTATGGGAAAATAGCAATTCAGCCTTCTCCATATGTGAATAAAATCTAAAGATGCTGTTCAGAATCGAAAACGTTTCCCTTCTTATTGTGAGATAACTCACAAACGCAGGTGAATCAATGATGAATCTTATAAGAAAGTGTGAGGATGGCATTACTTTAATTGATTCTGGATGAGTATAATTGCCCCCGCTTTATAGCTCCATTTTGTAACACGCCAACAAATAACTTATAAGGAAGTCATAAACTATGAGCCTGTTTATGAGCCTAGTCGGTATGGTAGTGCTTCTTGCTATTGCATTTGCATTTTCTAATAACCGTAAAGCTATCAATCTAAGAACTGTGGGTGGCGCATTTGCTATCCAATTCGTATTAGGTGCATTTGTTCTTTATGTACCTTGGGGCCGTGATCTACTGAACGGTTTCTCTACTGGTGTTTCTAACGTTATCAACTACGGTAACAATGGTTCATCATTCCTATTCGGTGGTCTTGTTTCTGACAAGATGTTCGAAGTATTCGGCGGCGGCGGCTTCATCTTCGCATTCCGCGTTCTTCCTACACTGATCTTCTTCTCAGCACTGATTTCAGTTCTTTACTACATTGGCGCAATGCAGTGGGTTATCAAGATTCTTGGTGGTGCACTACAAAAAGCGCTTGGCACTTCTCGCGCGGAATCAATGTCTGCTGCAGCTAACATTTTCGTAGGTCAAACTGAAGCACCTCTAGTTGTTCGTCCATTCGTACCTAAGATGACTCAATCTGAGCTATTCGCGGTAATGTGTGGTGGTCTAGCATCTGTAGCTGGTGGTGTACTAGCAGGTTACGCTTCAATGGGTGTTCCTCTAGAGTACCTAGTAGCAGCATCATTCATGGCAGCACCAGGTGGTCTACTATTCGCTAAGATTCTTCACCCAGAGACTGATAAGCCTCACGAAGACATCGAAGAAGCAATGGACGGTGGCGACGACAAACCAGCTAACGTAATCGACGCAGCAGCGGGCGGTGCGGCTTCTGGTCTACAGCTTGCACTAAACGTTGGTGCAATGCTAATCGCGTTCGTAGGTCTTATTGCTCTTGTTAACGGTATGCTAGGTGGCATCGGTGGTTGGTTCGGTATGCCTGAACTAACACTAGAGCTAATCCTAGGTTACGCATTCTCTCCACTAGCATTCCTAATCGGTGTTCCTTGGAACGAAGCAGTTGTTGCTGGTTCATTCATCGGTCAGAAACTAGTTATCAACGAATTCGTTGCTTACTTGAACTTCACACCTTACCTAGGTGAAAGCGCTCAAGTAGTTGCAGCAACTGGTGAAGTAATGTCTGAGAAGACAACAGCTATCATCTCATTCGCACTATGTGGCTTCGCGAACCTTTCTTCTATCGCGATCCTACTTGGTGGTCTAGGTAGCCTTGCACCAAACCGTCGTTCAGATATCGCTCGCATGGGTATTAAAGCAGTTCTTGCTGGTACGTTGTCTAACCTAATGGCAGCTACTATCGCAGGTTTCTGCCTTAGCCTTGCAGCACTTTAATTAGAATCGGTTCTTAATATATAGACGCCGTTTTAAACCATGCCCTGTAGCAAGAAATTGCTGCGGGGCATTTTTCGTTTTTTGGACCTAAAAAATTCTACCGTACGCAAGCCTACGTGAGTGGCTTACGAAGTTGGTGGAATAGAGGCCGGAAAATTTTGAGATACAAACCGTTTGCGCTCTATTTGGTGCTACAGTTTTGCGGTGAATATCTATAATGTAGTAATCACAGGATAGCGGTTAAGGTTATTACTTAATCACTCCATGAATACTACATACTCGATGGGCAAATGATTTGCCCTCAATATCAAATCTAGCAAGAGTTTTATTGTTTGATGTGATATTAAAGACACCGCAATCATAGATTGTTGTGCCATAGGCCAAACTGGTACTGTGCGGTGACAAGGATAGCAATTGGCATATGAATTATTCGCTGTATATGCCGAGTCTTCAGGGAACCAAGTCCGTTCATTAATAGACTGTTTAGCCAATTTCTCACACTGTCTCGACTTGTTGATTATAGTTAGAGAAGTGATGTGAGGCTGAGTAGTGAATTTTTTGAATATTGATCGGAGATAGAAATGAGCGATTTAAAAGCAGCAGCGCTACGTGCACTAAAACTTATGGACCTAACTACGCTGAATGATGACGACACTGATGCAAAAGTGATCTCACTATGTCATGACGCGAAAACAGCAGTAGGCAACACAGCTGCAATTTGTATTTACCCTCGCTTTATTCCTATTGCTAAGAAGACACTTCGTGAGCAAGGTACGCCAGAAGTTCGTATTGCAACAGTAACGAACTTCCCACACGGTAACGACGATATTGAAATCGCTGTTGCTGAAACTAAAGCGGCTGTCGCTTACGGTGCAGATGAAGTTGACGTTGTTTTCCCATACCGCGCTCTAATGGCGGGTGATGAGAAAGTTGGCTTCGAACTAGTTAAGCAATGTAAAGAAGCTTGTGGTGATATCCTTCTTAAAGTGATCATCGAAACAGGTGAACTAAAAGAAGAAGCGCTAATTAAGAAAGCATCACAAATCTGTATCGAAGCGGGTGCTGACTTCATTAAAACTTCAACTGGTAAAGTGCCAGTAAACGCGACTCCAGAATACGCTCGCATGATGCTTGAAGTTATTCGTGATATGGGTGTTGCAGAATCTGTTGGTTTCAAACCTGCAGGTGGTGTGCGTACTGCTGAAGATGCAGCAGCATACCTAGCAATGGCTGACGAAATCCTAGGTGACAACTGGGTAGATGCTCGTCATTACCGTTTTGGTGCGTCTAGCCTGCTAACAAACCTACTAAATACATTAGAAGTATCGGACGAAGTTGCTGATCCAACAGCTTACTAATTCCAACAATACGTCTGAACGGTAGCACCAGTTTTTGGTGCTACCAAACCTCTTTATCCTACTTTAACCATGGCTCATAACGAGCGTGGGAGGCACTAATGTATTTACCACAAGAAATTATTCGTAAAAAACGTGATGGCGAAGTTTTAACTGCCGACGAAATCAACTTCTTTATTCAAGGCGTAGCAAACAACACAGTATCTGAAGGTCAGATCGCTGCGTTTGCTATGACTATTTTCTTCAATGAGATGACAATGCCTGAGCGTATCGCACTAACGTGTGCAATGCGTGACTCTGGTATGGTTATCGACTGGAGCCACATGAACTTTGGTGGCCCGATTGTTGATAAACACTCTACAGGTGGTGTGGGTGACGTTACCTCACTAATGCTTGGCCCAATGGTGGCAGCATGTGGTGGTTTCGTTCCTATGATCTCTGGCCGTGGTCTGGGCCACACAGGCGGTACGCTGGATAAACTTGAGTCTATCCCAGGCTACAACATCACACCAACTAACGAAGTTTTTGGTGATGTTACTAAAGACGCAGGTGTCGCAATTATCGGCCAAACTGGCGATCTTGCACCAGCTGACAAACGCGTTTACGCAACTCGTGATATCACAGCAACAGTGGATAACATTTCACTGATCACTGCTTCTATTCTATCTAAGAAGCTAGCAGCAGGTCTTGAGTCGCTAGTAATGGACGTAAAAGTAGGTTCTGGCGCATTCATGCCAACTTACGAAGCGTCTGAAGAGCTAGCAAAATCTATCGTTGCAGTAGCAAACGGCGCTGGCACTAAGACTACCGCAATCCTTACGGACATGAACCAAGTATTGGCTTCTTCTGCGGGTAACGCAGTGGAAGTACGCGAAGCGGTTCGCTTCCTAACAGGTGAATACCGTAACCCACGTCTACTTGAAGTAACAATGGCATCATGTGCAGAAATGTTGGTACTTGGCAAACTTGCTGAGAACACAGAAGACGCACGTGCGAAACTGATGGAAGCGCTAGACAACGGTAAAGCGGCTGAGTGCTTCGGTAAGATGGTAGCTGGCCTAGGTGGCCCTGCTGACTTCGTAGAAAACTACGATAATTACCTAGAGAAAGCTGAAATCATCAAGCCTGTATACGCAACAGAAACTGGCGTCGTGTCTGCGATGGATACACGTGCTATCGGTATGGCTGTTGTTTCTATGGGTGGCGGTCGCCGTGTTGCGACAGACGAAATCGACTATGCAGTTGGTTTTGACAACTTCATCCGTTTAGGTGAAGTGGCAGATAGCGATAAGCCTCTTGCTGTTATCCACGCTCGCACAGAAGAGCAGTGGGAAGAAGCAGCAAAAGCACTTCGCAGTGCAATTAAAGTTGGTGGCGAATACACACCAACACCAGAGGTTTACCGCCAAATCCGAGCAGAAGATCTTTAATAAGTAATATTACACAAGGCCTACTCACCATAATAAGAAGCCGAGTGGGCCTAAGGAACGAGCAATGAAAAGAGCATTTATTTTAGTACTAGACTCATTCGGCATCGGCGCAGCAGCAGATGCTGAGCAATTTGGTGATGTAGGTTCAGATACACTTGGTCATATTGCTGACCAATGTGAGCAAGGCCTAGCAAACAACGATCAGCGTCAAGGCGCACTTCGTCTTCCAAACCTATCTAAGTTAGGTCTGGCAATGGCGCATAAAGAGTCTACAGGTCGCTTTGCACCTGGCCTAGACGCAGATGCAGAAATCATCGGTGCTTACGGTCACGCAGCGGAGCTTTCTTCTGGTAAAGACACGCCGTCTGGTCACTGGGAAATCGCTGGTGTACCTGTTCTTTTTGATTGGGGCTACTTTACTGACAAAGCGAACAGCTTCCCGAAAGAGCTGACTGACCGTATTCTTGAGCGTGCTGGTCTAGACGGCTTCCTTGGCAACTGCCACGCATCAGGCACACAAGTTCTTGATGATCTTGGTGAAGAGCACATGAAGACTGGCCAGCCAATCTTCTATACGTCTGCTGATTCAGTATTTCAAATCGCATGTCACGAAGAGACATTCGGTCTAGACCGCCTACTAGAGCTTTGCCAAATCGCACGTGAAGAGCTAGAAGATTACAACATCGGTCGTGTTATCGCGCGTCCATTCATCGGTGCTGGTAAAGGTCAGTTCGAGCGTACGGGCAACCGTCGTGACCTTTCTGTTGAGCCACCATCAGCAACCGTTCTACAGAAGCTTGTTGAAGAGAAGCAAGGTGATGTGGTTTCTATCGGTAAGATTGCTGATATCTACGCAAACTGCGGCATCACTAAGAAAGTGAAAGCGACTGGTATCCCTGCATTGTTCGAAGCTACGCTAGAGCAAATCAAAGAAGCGGGTGACAACACAATCGTATTCACTAACTTCGTGGACTTCGACTCTGCTTACGGTCACCGCCGTGATGTAGCGGGCTACGCAGCTGCACTTGAGTACTTCGATGGTCGCATTAACGAAGTACTTGAGCTAATGGAAGAAGACGACGTGCTTATTCTAACGGCTGACCACGGCTGTGACCCAACATGGCCAGGTACTGATCACACTCGTGAGCACATCCCTGTGATTGTTTACGGTAAGAAGGTACCAGCAGGTTCACTAGGCCGTCGTGAGAGCTTTGCCGATATCGGTCAAACATTGGCAAGTTACTTCGGTACTTCTCCAATGGATTACGGTAAGAACTTCCTATAATTAGTTAGGTTTTGAAAACTAGGAGCATCATGCTCCTAGTTTTATGTTGGCAGCATAAAATGTTGCTTGTCGGAAATGAGAATATTCTAGCCAAAGCCGCCAGTAGCAGTGCGGATCGCTAGAGACAGGTTAAGGAAAAGAAACATGGCAACTCCACATATCAATGCAGAAAAGGGTGCTTTCGCAGACGTCGTTCTAATGCCGGGTGATCCGCTACGTGCTAAATACATCGCAGAGACTTTCCTTGAAGATGTAGTTCAAGTGTGTGACGTTCGTAATATGTTCGGCTACACCGGTACTTACAAAGGTCGTAAGATCTCGGTAATGGGCCACGGTATGGGTATCCCATCATGTTCAATCTACGTAACTGAGCTGATCAAAGACTTCGGTGTAAAGAAAGTGATCCGTGTCGGTAGCTGTGGTGCGGTAAACGAAGACATCAAAGTGCGTGATGTTGTGATTGGCATGGGTGCTTGTACGGACTCTAAAGTTAACCGTATCCGCTTTAAAGGTCATGACTTCGCTGCTATCGCTGACTACAAAATGGTTCGCGCAGCAGAAGAAGCAGCAAAAGCACGCGGTGTAGACGTAAAAGTAGGTAACCTATTCTCTGCAGAGCTATTCTACACACCTGATCCAGAAATGTTCGAAGTAATGGACAAGTACGGCATTGTGGGTGTTGAAATGGAAGCGGCTGGTATCTACGGTGTTGCAGCTGAGTATGGTGCAAAAGCGCTGACTATTTGTACTGTTTCTGACCATATCAAAACTGGCGAGCAAACCACATCTGAAGAGCGTCAAACTACGTTCAATGACATGATGATCATTGCACTTGACTCAGTTCTATTAGGTGATGAAGAGTAATCTTCTTGCTGTAAATTATAAAAGCAAACAGCCCGCATCATGCGGGCTGTTTTATTTTCTGAATTCGCTTTTCGATTTACTTGGTCAGCAACAGGTTTTCCCCTTTCTTACGGCGGATTGTCTGTCGACGTAAAATCATAATAAATAGCATGCCACCCACAAAACTCATGAGTATCATCATGTACATGTAGCGATCACTTTTACGATAGTGGTGGTCAGATATTGCGGTAACACGTCCTGTTTCAAAGGTGACGCGTACAAATCCAATAAGTGCATTGTCAGCGTATACAGGTTCCACCAACTGCTGACGACCAATAGAGGCTGTGGCCAGTGGTGTGTCCAGTCCTAACACCTCACGTACAGATAGCGCTTTTTCGCTAGAAGCCAAGCGAATACCTTCAGCGTCATAAATAGTGGCATCAAAAACTAAACGATCTTGTGCTAATTGATTGGTGAGCTTTAGTAAGCGTTCTTGATCTTTGTTAATGATCATTTCACTCGCCGACAGGGAAGCTTGTGAGATCAATACCTTCGTGAGTGTCTCTAGTTGCTGGGCCTGAATTTTCTCATTGCCTTTACTGATTACGACACTGTTTTTGATGGTGATAAAAAACATCACACATAACAAAATCAGTGCGAGTATTCGCAAGGCATTTCTTACCGAGAATAAGGATTCACTCATAGCTATTACTCATCCGTTCAACATAAAACAAAGACTTGCCTTTTTAGATTGTTAGGGTAACGTTTTAGCAAAGTCATAAGGGATTATATACATGGACGCGTCAAAAAGCTTGCCTATCAGAAGGCATACGACTCTTTTAAAACGACTACCTGAAACTCGCTTTGTTACACAACTCGATAAAGCTAAGGCGAATTGGATCGTATTTGGTGAACACCTTGAGCCTCGCAATTTTGAAGATATCGACTTCTATACAGGCTTCTACAATCCAATTTTAGATACGTGGAAAGTCGGTCAGTATGAAGTGGCATTAATGGCGGGCAACCTTACACCAGAGCATGAAACCATACTACAAAGCTTAAAGCTGGATTACGCTTCATTAAATGAAGTACCGGATCTATCTGCGCCAGGGTTGGTCGTGTTTGATATGGACTCAACGGCAATTCAAATAGAGTGTATTGATGAAATTGCTAAACTTGCTGGTGTGGGCGAAGAAGTCGCAGAAGTGACTGAGCGTGCTATGCAAGGTGAATTGGACTTTGAACAAAGTTTGCGTCAGCGTGTGGGTAAGTTAAAAGGTGCTGATGAATCGATTTTAGAGCAGGTGCGTAGCCAACTGCCATTTATGCCAGATTTCGAGGCCTTGATTACTACCTTTAATGCATTGGGCTGGAAGACTGCCATTGCCTCAGGTGGCTTTACCTATTTCTCCGACTTTATCAAAGACAAGGTTCGCTTAGATTTTGCTCAGTCTAATCAGTTGGAAATTGTTGATGGTAAGCTGACTGGCGAAGTTTTGGGTGATGTCGTTTCTGCACAAACCAAAGCCGACATTTTGGTCGAGCTTGCCGAAGAATATGACATTGAACAGCATAACACCGTGGCGGTGGGTGATGGCGCCAACGATTTGGTGATGATGGCTGCGGCAGGCCTTGGGGTTGCTTATCATGCCAAACCTAAGGTTGAAGAACAAGCGCAAACCGCTGTGCGATTCGCAGGTCTTGGCGGTGTACTGTGTATTCTTTCTGGGGCGTTGGTTAAGCAGCAGAAAATCAGCTGGAAAGCGAAACCTTAATCGGATCTTCTTCCAAATAAAGATAGAAAAACACCGCCATCTCGGCGGTGTTTTTCTATTGTGTTAACTCCAATCGAATGAGAACTTCTTCAGTGATGTCTTCTAATTCGATATAACCAACGAGTGCAGTGAGTTCTTTCTCTAGCTTGCTTGCTTGATGAACGCCAAATTGAGTTAAGTCACTCAAATCTTTTTCCAGTAATGAAGTCATTGCATCAAAAATCGGTGCGCTGGAGATTCTAACCGCAAGAAACTCTCCCGCCATACGCGCTTTCTTGATGAACATTATTCGTTCTTTTATGCTGGAAAATTCACCGTGAAGCTTTGACTGAATGCCGGTGATTTTTTTACCGGTGTACTCAACACTAATATAAGCGTCATGATGTTTGGCCTGAGCGCCATCGATACGCTTGATAGGTTCTGCGATTAATGTGCTTGAGCGACCTTTAAACAGCGGCTCAAGAGAGTAATGCTGTTTGTGTCCTAGACGAGCGAATAGTTCGACGTGTTTCGGTAATGGGAAGTTCACCCCCATTACGGGTGTTTTTATTGTCGATGAGCTTTGCTTGCTGACAAATATTGGTGTACTCACAATTCGCGAAAGCAAAATACAATGCAGCCGTTCTAATAACGCATTGCTTGGTAGTAGTTCTTTTTGTGGTATCAGCTTATCTTGATTGTGTTCGATAATACTGTTGAGGAATGCGATAACTTTGATCGTCTTACTATTCTCATCGATAACTAATTGAATGCCTTTGCCATCAGGGCTAACCCGAATGACGCGATAGGGAACCTCACTGAGTGGAAGCTTTTTATCGTAGAGTTGCAGCTCTCTAAAATTGACTCTTACTTCTTGGCCAGAACGTAATGGCGTTGGTGTATCAAGAATTAACCCAAGTCCTCTCTTCGATAGGTCTAATGTAAAGCCTGATGACTGTATTTTGTCTGAGGCTGTTAACACTAATGGTGTCTTAAAGCGATACCTTGGTTCTTTGCGTCGAGAGCGTGCGTCGAAGTAGATGCCTTTCGGATTGCCAACCACTTTTCTTGGATGGCGGAAATTATTCAAGGTATTTGCTGGCAAGCGAGGTTTTTCAGTAAGTAGGTAATCTGCTCCGGCATTGAAATCGGATATCTCTTGTAAGATGCCGACGTGGGAGAGCGACTCCGAGCTGTTGGCTAGCTCTGTTGAAAATGCAGCTAGATCTTCTTTTTCTTTTTTCGATAGTTCAAAGATTGAAATGCGAAATGCTTTCCAACTTTTCCTACGCGCGCCTAGATGCCAGAAAAGCTGCCTTTGCTCTCGAGTTGCCTCTGGCATGAGCATTGAGTAGAAGTAAACCTTGCCTTCGTGTTCATGAGTGAAAGAATAGAGTACGTTACTTGCACCTTTCACTCCGGCTTTTATAAGGCTTGCCACCCTTTGAGGGTTAAATAGCGCACCAAGGCTTTGTTGGTTTCGTTCATCATGCCAGTATTGCCACAACTTCTGATTATTTGGCGTTAGCATCGCAAGTTTTAACTTACTGCCTTCAAAAAACAACGGCAAATTACCAGTGTGCTTTAAGGCGATGTGCTCGTATCCCCTTGTCCTTGCTCGAATAATCTTGTCTTGATTATCATGCCTTGCTCTTTTTGAAGCGCTGTTTAGTGCTTCATCAATCACACGTGCGATGATGTTGGTATCAGTAAGGCGTAATGTTCTTAGATATTTTACAGAGTCATTCTCGTAGCAATCATCCACTGCCAAGACTCGATACTCAAGAGGCTTTTCGATACCAGCAACTTGAGATTTTCCTGAAATTTCACTGAAGGTGACTTGGATGATTTCTCCAAGCGCGTATTTAAAAGCACTTGGTACTTTAAACTTTGCACCTGAGCTTGAGAGATCGATACTCAGCCCATGGAGAACTTGACCTCTTGCCAGCTTTATTTCTACTTGCGATTGTACTCTTAATCGCTTTTCTTGGCGCTTTAGGTCATACCCGAGATGCACAGGCTCGGCAAGGAATGGGCTCTGAGGTTGGTGAGTTGGGTTGCTTGATTCGCGGCATTTGAGTTGCCCATAACCCGAAAATTGTTTCTGGTGTTGACTAAAGTCTCCCAAACACCTTCCGTATATCCACCAAATCGCTTGATGTTTTTGTGGTAGGTATTAAAAGCGACGTCATCTAACCAATGGGCAATACCATCTAAAATATACTCTCGGCATTCTCCTTTTACTCGCCCGCGTAAGTCGATGCTTTTTGTGCAAGGAGTCATGATGCGCTTTAGTTCCATCTTGACCAATATTTTGGCCGACGGCGCTTCTCCCTCAGTTAATTGGCCCAAAACGAAGTCAAAGTCGTTCGAGCCATAAACAGGGATGAGTCTTTCTGCTAAAGAGAGTATTTCAGATTGCTGCATTATTTCTGTTAAAGTATGTCGTTATTTAGATTATATCGGCTAAGCAAAGCGAAACTTAAGTATATCAATACTTCGTGTCATATAAGGTATGACATGGCGGTGCTTGGTCACATTTGTTGAAGAAACCGAGTGTTGAAAAAATCGAGGCATCATGGCGAAAGCAAAACGAGCGTATGTTTGTAATGATTGTGGCGCAGACTTCCCGCGTTGGCAGGGACAGTGTAATGCGTGTGGTGCGTGGAATACGATTACCGAAGTTCGTATCGCGGCATCTCCGACAGTTGCGCGCAATGAACGCTTGAGTGGTTATGCTGGTTCAGCAACAGAATCGAAAGTTCAAACCTTATCGGAAATCGACTTACAAGAAGTACCAAGGTTTACTAGTGGTTTTAAAGAGCTCGATCGTGTGCTTGGTGGTGGCGTTGTTCCTGGTGCTGCAATTCTGATTGGTGGTAACCCTGGTGCGGGTAAATCGACATTGCTGCTGCAAACTATGTGTTTGTTGTCTGCGCAAATGCCAACACTCTACGTCACTGGTGAGGAATCACTTCAGCAAGTCGCGATGCGCGCTTCTCGTCTTGGTTTACCAAAAGAGCATCTTAAGATGCTGTCTGAAACCAACGTTGATAAAATTTGCCAGATCGCTGAGAAAGAACAGCTGCGCATTATGGTTATTGACTCGATTCAAGTCATGCATGTGTCTGACGTTCAGTCTTCACCGGGCAGTGTGGCGCAGGTGCGTGAATCGGCAACGGCATTAACGAGGTATGCGAAGCAAAACAACGTTGCAGTATTTATTGTTGGTCATGTAACAAAAGATGGTACTCTTGCCGGCCCGAAAGTGCTTGAGCATATTATTGACTGTTCAGTACTACTCGATGGTGGTACTGATAGCCGCTTCCGTACTTTACGCAGCCACAAAAACCGTTTTGGTGCTGTGAACGAACTTGGCGTCTTTGCTATGACGGGACAGGGGCTGAAAGAGGTTAATAATCCTTCGGCAATCTTCCTATCCCGTGGTGAAGAAGAGACATCTGGTTCTTCTGTGATGGTGGTTTGGGAAGGTACACGCCCTCTATTAGTAGAGATTCAAGCGTTGGTCGACTACTCACAATTGGCAAACCCACGTCGTGTAGCGGTAGGTTTAGAACAGAACCGCCTTTCTCTATTATTAGCAGTGCTGCATAAGCACGGTGGTCTACAAATGGCAGACCAAGATGTGTTTGTGAATGTAGTTGGTGGTGTGAAAGTCACAGAGACCAGTGCAGACCTTGCTTTAGTTATGGCGCTTTTATCAAGCTTTCGTGACCGACCATTGCCGAAAGATGTCGTCGTGTTTGGAGAAGTTGGCTTGGCGGGTGAGATTCGACCTGTACCAAGTGGCCAAGAGCGTCTGAATGAAGCATTCAAGCACGGCTTTAAGAAAGCGATCGTACCAGCAGCGAATATGCCAAAGGGCGGTATTCCTGGTATGCAAATCCATGGTGTAAAAAAACTATCGGAGGCTATTGAAGCATTTGATGAGTTGTAAACACTATCTTGTGCCCCAATTTTAGGGGTAATAATAATGTTGAATCTATCCTTAATATAATCGAATTAAGCACACAAATTGCGAAGTTTGACTATTATTTGATGGTGGAAAATCGACGTTAAAATTTTTTTTGTTCCAATGGCACGCAAAGGTATCCGTCTTGACAGATTGTGATATACTCTGCGCGCACTTTATACCTTATTAACAGAGTAAGACAATGACTGATTTATCAAAATACAGAAACATTGGTATTTTCGCGCACGTTGATGCGGGTAAAACTACCACAACTGAGCGTATCCTGAAGCTTACTGGTAAAATCCATAAGACTGGTGAAGTACACGACGGCGAGTCTACAACTGACTTCATGGAGCAAGAAGCTGAGCGTGGTATTACAATCCAGTCTGCAGCAGTAACTTGTGAGTGGAACGGTCACCGCCTGAACGTAATCGACACTCCTGGACACGTAGACTTTACAGTTGAAGTATACCGTTCACTTAAAGTTCTTGACGGTGGTATCGGTGTATTCTGTGGTTCTGGTGGTGTTGAGCCTCAGTCAGAAACAAACTGGCGTTACGCGAACGACTCAGAAGTTGCTCGTCTGATCTTCGTAAACAAACTAGACCGTATGGGTGCAGACTTCTTCAACGTTGTTGACCAAGTTAAGAACGTACTAGGTGCAAACCCACTAGTTATGACTCTACCTATCGGTCGTGAAGACGATTTCGTTGGTGTTGTAGACGTACTAAACCGTAAAGCTTACGTTTGGGATGACACAGGTCTACCAGAAAACTACGAAATCCAAGACGTTCCAGCTGACATGGTTGACGACGTAGAACAGTACCGTGAAGAGCTAGTTGAAACTGCTGTAGAGCAAGACGACGACCTAATGGAAGCTTACATGGAAGGCGAAGAGCCGACTATCGATCAACTAAAAGCTTGTATCCGTAAAGGTACTCGTGATCTAGCGTTCTTCCCAACGTTCTGTGGTTCTGCATTCAAAAACAAAGGTATGCAACTTATCCTTGACGCTGTTGTAGATTACCTACCAGCTCCAACTGAAGTTGATGCTCAACCTCTAACAGATCCAGAAACTGGTGAGCCGACAGGTGAAGTTGCTACAGTTGACGCTGACGCGCCACTAAAAGCACTTGCGTTCAAGATCATGGACGACCGTTTCGGTGCTCTAACATTTATCCGTATCTACTCTGGTCGCATGAAGAAGGGTGACACAATCCTTAACTCTGCAACTGGTAAGACTGAGCGTATCGGTCGTATGTGTGAGATGCAAGCTGACGAACGTAACGAACTTACTGAAGCTCAAGCTGGTGACATCATCGCTGTAGTAGGTATGAAGAACGTTCAAACTGGTCACACTCTATGTGATCCTAAGCACGAATGTACTCTAGAAGCTATGATCTTCCCAGAACCAGTAATCTCTATTGCTGTTTCTCCAAAAGACAAAGGTTCTACTGAGAAAATGGGTATCGCGATCGGTAAAATGGTTGCAGAAGATCCATCATTCCAAGTTGAGACTGATGAAGATTCAGGTGAAACTATCCTGAAAGGTATGGGTGAACTTCACCTAGACATCAAGGTAGACATCCTTAAGCGTACTTACGGCGTTGAGCTAGAAGTAGGTGCTCCACAGGTAGCTTACCGTGAAACTATCACTCAAGCAGTTGAAGATAGCTACACGCACAAGAAGCAGTCTGGTGGTTCTGGTCAGTTCGGTAAGATCGACTACCGTATCAAACCAGGTGAGCCAAACTCTGGCTTCACGTTCAAGTCAACAGTTGTTGGTGGTAACGTACCTAAAGAATTCTGGCCTGCAGTTGAGAAAGGCTTTGCGTCAATGATGGATACTGGTGTTCTAGCTGGCTTCCCAACTCTAGACGTTGAAGTTGAACTATTCGACGGTGGTTTCCACGCAGTTGACTCATCAGCAATCGCTTACGAAATCGCAGCTAAAGGTGCATTCCGTCAGTCTATGCCTAAAGCTGGCGCGCAACTTCTTGAGCCAATCATGAACGTTGACGTGTTCACTCCAGAAGACAACGTTGGTGACGTAATCGGTGACCTTAACCGTCGTCGTGGTATGATCAAAGACCAACAAGCTGGTACTACTGGCGTTCGTATTAAAGCAGACGTTCCTCTATCAGAAATGTTTGGTTACATCGGTCACCTACGTACTATCACTTCTGGTCGTGGTCAGTTCTCTATGGAGTTCGCACGCTACGCAGCTTGTCCAGCAAACGTTGCTGAGCAAGTAATCGCAGAAGTTAAAGAGCGCGAAGCTAAGAAGTAATTCTTAATTTAACTCTTTAAGATCTCAAAGCCCCGCCTTGTGCGGGGCTTTTTAATATCTGTCGGTAAACCGAGCTATAGGGCTGTCCAACATCTATTACTGACTTTACTTTTCTTTTAATTGAATCGTTTCAAAATCACGAACGGTACTGCGTTCAAATTCAGCAATCTCTTCTTTTATCCACTGACTAAACAGCTGCGTTTTTTGACGCTTTAAATACCCCGTTGGCGCACAAAGGTAATAGGCATATTTGGGTTGAATTCCCACGTCGCCGATTCGAACCAGTTTACCTTCTTGAATATAACGATACGCCAAACTGTGTTTAACCAAAGCGACGCCTTGTAGAGAAAGTGCACCTTCCAGTACTAAATGCGAACCACTGTATTTTAGGGTCGGCTTCGCTGCTTTATGGCCCAGCGTTTCAAGCCACAAATTCCAATCTAGATCGGGCCATAAATCTTCAATTAACTCCGCTTTCTCCAAGTCTTCTATATGGTAGATATTGTGCTCTTTCTGATAAACCGGATGGCAAGCAGGGTAGAAGACCTCATCCATTAGCCACTGTGACTCAAGGTGCGGATAATCGCCATGTCCATAGCGAACGCAAAGGTCAATTTGACTGTCTTGGAATGACACCAGCTCGTTCGTTGGTTCCATTAACAAGGAGATATCTGGATGACGTTGCCGAAACGCTGTGATTCTTGGTACTAACCAGTGGTGGGCAAAAGAGGGCAATGTTGAGATGGAGAGGTGATTTGGGTTGGGATCTTGGTTAATCAAACGCACACCTTGTTGGAGGTGGTCGAACCCTCGCTCAGCTTGGGTAAATAGCAAACTCCCCTCTGGAGTGAGGAGAATCTTTCGATGTTGGCGCACAAACAAATCGGTACCAAGAAACTCTTCTAGTTGACGTATCTGCTGGCTAATCGCGGCTGGGGTAATAAACAAGTGCTTTGCTGCCGCTTTAAAGCTGCCCTCCTTTGCAGCGATGTAGAAGTAGTACAGCCCTTGTAGCGGAGGCATACGCTCTTTCACATTAGTTTTCCTTAACTCAATGTCAGATTCTATCGTTTGAGAATAACAGGGTAGTCACTGATTATTAAGAGGTCAATGTGAATCAAAAGGAGGAGATATGAACAATACCGTGCAAATTTGTGGGCGATTAGCCTCGAAGCCACAACAACGTTTGGTTCAGTTTATCTTTTCTAAACTCTCTATTTGGAGAAAGAACCACCGAACACGGCGTCATCTCGCAGAGCTGCCAGAACATCTTTTGGATGACATTGGTTATAGTGAAAGAGAAGTGCGAAAGGAAATTAATAAACCTTTTTGGCGTGAGTGATTGGGTTGAGAAATAAAAACGCTCCCTAACTGGGAGCGTTTGACAAGATAGTGTAGGGTGATGAATTGATTACAGGTCTTCTTCCCACACAACCATTTCACCTTTTGGCCAGTTGTGACCAATTTCATGATATTTCTGCTCTAGGACATGACGCTTGATCTTCAAGGTCGGAGTCAGAATACCATTTTCGATGCTCCACGGGTCTTGAATCATCAATACCCCTTTGATTTGCTCGTGTGATTCCAGCTCTTCGTTCATACGAGCGATCACTTTGCGAGTCGTTCGTGCGTAACGTTCTTTGTCGAAGTCCGGGAAGTCGTGTGGCACCACCAACAAGATAGGTCCTGGTAAGCCTAGGCCAATCAAACACATCATTTCGACGCGGCTGTATTCGAACAGTTTCTTCTCAATAGGAACTGGCGCAACGAATTTACCTTTTGAAGTTTTAAAGGTGTCCTTCTTACGACCTTGGATAGTCAGGTAACCGTCCGCATCGATTGAGCCAATATCCCCCGTGTGCAACCACCCTTCGGAGTCAAACGACTCTTGCGTAGCAATGTCGTTCTTATAGTAGCCAGAGAACAAGCCTTTACCGCGAACCATGATTTCATCATCGTCAGCAATCTTAAGTTCAATACCTGGACCGGCATTACCCACTGAGCCAATCTTATCGGCACGGAAAGGGTAGTTGAGTGTGCTGTAGGCGAAAGACTCCGTCATGCCCCAAGCTTCCGTGATATTCAAGCCTACGCTGCGGTACCACTCCAACAAAGCTGGTGACACGGGCGCAGAACCACAACCAAGAACACGTGCTTGATCTAAACCAAGGCCATCTGCCAGTTTCTTTTTGATAAGAGAGTTAACAAACGGGATTTTTAACAGAATGTTGAGTTTCTTCTGCGGAAGTTTGTCTTGAATGCGTTGCTGGAACAAGGTCCATAAACGAGGTACGGAGATAAACAGTGTCGGACGATGCATTTTCACATCTTCGATAAAGGTATCGAGAGACTCTGGGAAAGCGGTGGTAACACCACCCATGATGGATGAGCCGAAGATGTATACACGCTCGGTAATATGAGCAAGTGGCAAATAAGAGAACAAACGGTCGTTTTCTTGAATGCCAATATGATTAATCAACTGTTGAACAGACCAACTGAACGCGCCGTAAGTGAGCATTGCACCTTTCGGCAGCCCTGAGGTACCGGAAGTATAAACCAACGACATTAGCTTATCGTCAGTGTGTTGAGGGCGCTCTTCACTTGGCATTATATTGGCGATCAGTTCCTTGTACTGATATTGGCAATTAGGTGCAGTGTCATAAGGTAGCGCAATACTAATTAAATCTGGAATTGCATTAATGACTTGTTGCGTTGCGGCTGGATCGTCTAACTTACCGCCGATCAAAGCTTTACTTTCACTGTGGGTAATACAGTACTCGATAGTATCCGCGCCAGCTGTCGGGAAAATTGGCACACTAACATAGTCACCAAGCATCATCGCAAGATCGCAGATAAACCATTCGGCACAGTTTTTCGATACTAATGCCACTTTGTCCCCAGGCTTTACTCCGAGGTTTCGTAGTGCAGACACAAGTTTTAGTGCTTGTTCAGCAACTTCAGCATAAGTGAACTCAACAAACTGTCTGTTGATGATTTGCTTTAGATAGACTTCGTTTGGGCGTTCCTTTGCCCATTTGAGAATCATTTCATTTGGTGGCGGGAGAGCGCAGCCAGTAGCGACTTTAGGGTTAGGCTGATTCATGTTAAGTGACTCCATGTCTTTTACTTGTACTTATAGTTGTTAAAACATTGTTAACTTTAGCATGTTCAATCCACATCAGTGAGTATCATTGCTCATTTCTGTGCGTTTAATAACGTTGTGGGGAGTGTTAAAATTTTTGACGATATGCGGCAGGAGAGTAGCCCGTTTTTTTCTTGAAGATCCGAGAGAAGTAAGACACGTCTCGGTATCCGCATTGGTAGGCCACATAAGCAATTTTGGCTGAGCTATCTTCCACGAGCAGCTTCTTTGCAAGGCTGATTCGTTTAGTTGTCACAAAGTCTCTAAAGCTTATCCCGACTTTTCGATGAAATAACTTAGAAAAATACGTTACAGAATAATGACATAACGCAGCGACATCTTGCTCTTTTATTTCTCGATGAACGTTTTTAGTCACGTATTGAATAACACGATCTAAATTAGAATTATTGTGTAAGAGGTTAATTTCTAAGTTTAAATCGATATTTCTATTGTATGTTGCACCTTGAAAATATTTTAACCTTACTGATTCTATCCAGTCAGGGAAATGGCTTGAACCTAAGTGATAAATTTCGGAACAAATATTATCTTGAGGTAGTACAAGTTCTTCATTTTTATTGAATAGGACAATGAGTTTTTTATCAAGGTTGGAGCATAGAGTGCTAACCGACTTGAGAAAATTATGATCAGGTTGAGTTAAGTAAATAAGGTAGTGTTCAATACCTTTTTCACTCATGACGGCGATATCCTTGCCGTAGTCTAAAACTTCAAATCTGGACTCTATATCACCACGAAAGTGCTGTGGAAGTGAATGAAATGGCTCACCAAGCCAATGAATAGTGATGGTTTCTCTCACGTTCTTTCCTCTCATTATTGAGACGGTCACAATGTTTTTGAAAGCCTGAGTGATCCAATTACACGCTAGTTTTTATATTTCTTGTATTGAGTATTAGCCATCATGTCAGCATTAAGTTTAGAACTATTAAGCAGTTATTCAAGTGTGATATGGGTATCGATCTAATATCCGAATATTCAACGCATAGCTATGTGTTAATAGAAATATTAATTGGCAAAAAAGTCCTAATCGTTAGCAAAAAAGTCCTAACCGTCAATTTTTCGTTTGTCCTACTGTTAATCCATGGCGCAAGTTGCTTTGCAAAAGCGTCATTTACATGGGAATTATGAGGGGACTACAAATGGAATCTGTACGCAAGTTATTCAATGACTTTATTGAAGACGAAGAAGGTCTAACGCTACTGGAATACATTCTTGGTGCTGCGCTGATTGTAGCTGCACTGCTTAATATTGGCTTCTGGAGTACTCTAGCTACCAAGTTTACATCAGTCGCGACAGCTATTAGCTCTCAATAACAGTTGGTCTGAAATGGATCTGCTTGTTTGGGGATTATTGATTGCTATTGGTGTCTCTGATGCTCAGAGGCACCGCATTCCTAACAAATATGTTCTTGTTTTATTTTTAGTTGTTGTTGCTTCACTCATTAGCACCCCTAGTACGGATTGGTTCGATCACGTCAAAGGGGGCGTCGTTACATTCTTCATCTGCTTTGGTTTGTTTATGGTGAGAGCCATGGCTGGTGGAGACGTCAAACTGTTGGCAGTCATAGGTGTATGGTTGGGGTTAAGTCGTATTGGGGACGCGATGATGTGGGTCATTCTTGCCGGGGGTATTGTAGGGCTGTTTTATGCTGCTCTGAATATTGCAAGTAGTGATAAATCATTGTCGCATCAGGTGAGGGGCTACTGCTTACGAAAAGTCATACCCGGCTTTAGGCACGAGTCTCATTTAGTTATCCCATTCGCTCCTGTCATTGTTATTGGCTTAGCTTATTACTCTTACATTTATTAGTAGACAAGAGATTCTTGCGCTTCTGATAAGTAATGAAGTTGCCTGTGATAGGGAGGTCGCATGGGCTCTGTTTGCTTGGAAAAACTTGTGCCACAAATTACGCCACCAAAAGTGCCAGCATCAGAAGAGGCTCTAGGGGTACCGCCCGCTGTACTAGAGAATTTAGTTCTGAAGCACTTGTCCGCTTATCCAAAGTGCGATCTAGTTCAGCTAACTAGTAAGCTTTGCGTTGTCTCTCATATTGTTGAAAACGCATTGGCTCAACTAAGACGTCGCAGTTGGGTAGAAGTGTATCAGCCTGTCACAGATCAAACACATCATTCCTATTCTAATGTTCGCTATGGGCTTACTGAGCTTGGTATGGCTGAAGCAGAACTTGCGTTTCGTAAGGACGCTTATATTGGGCCTGTTCCTATCTCTTTAGAGGAATATTGGACTGTCGTTGAGGCACAAGATATTCGTAAATACCCTATTGAACGAAAAGATGTCGAGCGGGCGCTTCAAGATGTTTATGGTTCAGATAGGCTAGTCCCTATTTTGGGACCAGCTATCAACTCTGGCAGAGCTTTGCTGCTTTATGGTCATGCAGGTACAGGTAAGAGTTATGTGGCGGCTCGAGTATTGAATGCGATGAATACGTCAGTCTTTATCCCTTATGCGGTATACGCTGACGGCAATATTATCAAAGTCTATTCGGAGCACCATCACCGTAGATTAGATGATAATCATGCACGATTGAGCATAAAGCTAGAACGACATTACGACAAGCGATGGGTGTTGTGTGAACGACCGAATATTCAAGTGGGCGGTGAGCTCACCATGGAAATGTTGGAAGTGAACCACAGTGAGCACAATCGTATTTGGATCGCGCCACTACAGATGATGGCCAACAATGGGATATTGGTTATTGATGACTTAGGCCGTCAACCTATGCCAGTGGATGCCATTCTCAACCGTTGGATTGTACCAATGGAATATTTCTTCGATCACCTAGCTTTACCCAATGGTCAACAAATTACCGTGCCGTTTATGTTGACGCTAGCATTTTCATCCAACTTACCTCCAAGCTCAATTGCGGACCCAGCCTTCTTAAGAAGACTGGGGTATAAGGTGGAATTTCGTCCGTTGGAACACTCTGATTATATCGCACTGTTAAATGAAACGGCCAAGCTTAAGAAGTTGTCTTTAGAAGATGGAATCGTTGACACATTGATGGGGCTGCATAGTGAGAGTGGTAAGGCTTTTTACCCTTGCTTGCCTAAGGATCTATTAGGTATTAGTCGAGATATTTTATTGTTTGAGGGGGGGGCGGCAGTGAAGTTCACGCAGATATTCTGCGAAGAGCGTGGGAGCTCTACTTTACTGTTGATGAATAGGGAGATAGGGAATTATGAGTCGGACACAGATAGTGATGCTGTTGTTACTCTCAATTGTGTTTGGGTTGGGAGCTGTGATGATTGCGAAACAATGGTTGGATGGACAAAACCAGCCAACGGTTGAACTTGAAGAAGTAGAGCGTCATCCGGTGTTAGTTGCAGCAATGGAGTTAGAGCCAGGTACTGTTGTTGAAGAACGCCATTTGACCACGAAATTAATGGAAGTGGATTGGATTAAAGAGAGCACGTTAAAAGTACCAGAACAAGCCGTTGGAAGAATCGTTGCGACTACCATTTACGATGGCGAGATGGTTCAGCCGGAGCGCTTAGCTTTACCTGGTGAAGGGGCAACTCTTGCTGCACTAATTCCTGAAAGTAAACGCGCGGTAACAATACGTGTAAATGACGTTATCGGTGTCGCAGGTTTCTTATTGCCGGGGAATAAGGTGGATATCCTTAATACCATCGGTGGAGGAAAAGGGAAAAGAGCTAACACCACCACTGTTCTTAAAAATATCAAGGTATTGGCAGTAGACCAAACCGCAAAAACCAAAGATAACAAGCCAGTTATTGTTCGAGCCGTAACGTTGGAAGTGACGCCGAAAGAAGCGGAAAAACTACTGACAGAAAATAGTAAAGGAAAGATCCAATTAGCGCTAAGAAACCCTCACGAGGTCGATAAACCAATTGCGAAGAAACGTTACACACCGCGACCAAGCGTGACGGTAATTAAGGGAACTCAGGCATCGAATGTCCGAGTAAGTAATTAGGTGACTTATGAAAAGAACAATTCTTATTTTTTGTCAGTTACTTCTAGTCAGTTTTTCTGTTAATGCGTTAGCAGCGCAGTCTGGAAAAATCGTTACTGTACCGCATCATCAGTCAACTCAACTAATGATCTCAGGAAAAGCGAAGAAAGTAACACTGGGGGATCCTGAAGTATTAGATCTTTTGATATTGAGATCCAACGAGCTATTTCTCATTGGTAAAAAACTAGGGACGACGAACGTTTCTGTTTGGGATAGTAGAGGTCGGATCATCGAATCTTTTAATGTTGAAGTTACTCATGACTTGAACAGCCTTAAGGCGAAGCTACATCAATTCTTACCTAATGAAAGTATCGAAGTACATAGCGCACAAGAAAAAATTGTGTTGCGTGGTTTGGTAAGTAATCAGCAAAACATGGATACCGCAATTAAAGTGGCTGAAACCTTTGCTGTCGGTGATGCCGTAGATAAGGAAAAAGACAGCAGTGACGACGAGAAAGTACATGAAAGCCCGGTTATTAATCTGTTATCTATCGGTGGTGCGCAACAAGTTACTTTGGAGGTAACTGTTGCGGAGGTTCAACGTAGTCTTGTACGTCGCTTTGACTCTAATTTCCATTTCTTTCAAAAGAGTGGGGACTTTACCTGGGGGGGGCAACAACAGTAGGGGGCGATATTCAAAGTATTGATGGGATCATCCAGCCTATCCTTAATGCGCCTGGTGTGAATGAGTTTGGTTTTCTTGGCTCCTTCATTGACAGTAATACTCTATTTACGTTTGCACTGGATGTCGCTAAGCAAAACGGGGTAGCAAAAGTACTCGCGGAACCAAGTTTGACGGCACTGAGTGGTACTCAAGCAGAGTTTATTGCGGGTGGTGAATTTCCTATCCCCGTCCCGAATGAGGATGGCATCACTATTGATTATAAAGAATACGGCGTAGCGTTAGATTTTGTTCCATATATTCTTAGTGATAAAAAAATCAATTTAAAGATGAATGTCAACGTTAGTGAAATTGCTAACTCAGGGGTATTAACCTTTAGTCCAGGTGAAGTTAATGCCGCATTCTTTATTCCTCCAATCACTAAGCGTAGTGCAGGAACAACTCTCGAACTTGCAGATGGACAAACTATCGGGATTGCAGGGTTGCTAAGTGAGAATGCGCGCAATGTTGATAGCGGTATCCCGGGGGCGAGTGATATCCCGGTACTTGGTCGACTGTTTAAGAGTGAGGAATTCACGTCTGGTGAAACGGAACTGGTGATTTTAGTTACTCCAAGGTTAGCCAAACCAGTAGATAGAAGAAGGGTAACCTTGCCAACAGATGGTTTCGTAAGTCCAAACGACGTGGAGTTCTATTTATTGGGTAAAGGGGCTGAGCTCGATTTTGATAGATACAAATTGAACAGCGATGATCAGCTTGATCTTAATGTTATTGATTACAACGTTTCGGAAGGTGGTTCCGAGGGTAAATTTGGACACAGTTTATAGGGGGGGGACTCAGGATGAAAAAACTATTTTTATTATTCACTTTTGTTACATCGCTGGGGATCTTGGGCTGTGCGAATGAACCAGAGCTTGGAATCTCAGTAAGCCAATTACGAGCAGAGCAAACACTCAACCCTAACGCGTGGCAAGAGAACTTAGGCTACTTGCCAGAGGGTAGTGGCGAGCGTTCGCAAGTGAGTCTTGAGGTTTACAACAATAATGGGATAGCCAAAGACAAAAACTAAGCAGAACTTACTGCTTAAAGGAGTGGGCTATGCTAGCAAAAGGCAATGCCTCATCCAGAGCGAAGCAAAGTGGTATCGTTTTGGTGTTAGTAAGTTTGTTGATGCTGTTCATCTTAGCGATGGCAGCATTTGCAATCGATATTAACCATCAAATATTAAATAAGGCTCGATTACAGAATGCGGTAGATTCAGCTGCTTTAGCTGGGGCGGTAGTGGCAGATGATACCTTGGACGTAACTCAAGCCGAGACGGCTGCGATCGCGATGCTAAATAGCTTTGCGGCTGCGTCTGGTAACAGTGAAATGACGTTTACTAGTAGCAACTCAGCGGTTACTTTCTCCGCTGATAGGCAAAGCTGGGTCAATGCGGCTTCTTTTACACTGCCAGCTGACGAAGACATCTACGTTCGTGTGGCGGTAACAGAGATGCCATTGACTCAGTATTTGAGCTACATCTTTGGTGGCAATAAGAATGTATCTGCTAGCGCAGTAGCGGGACGAAGTGCTGCTATTGCTTATACCTGCAATATCACTCCGGTTGCAATGTGTGGAGATCCAACTGCTGCGCCTGGCGAGGTATGGGGTTATAACCCAGACGGTTACAATCCTAATACTGATAGATCGCCTTCATTGATACATGAGCTCAAAGTTGGCGACCAAGATAATACAGATATGGGCCCAGGGAACTTCCAGTTACTGGATTTTAGTTCTGGTGACGTAGGGAGTGGAGATGACAGTGGCGGTAATAGTGGTGGTGGTTCCGCTTTAGTTCGCCAAGCATTAGCTGGGGCTTACAACGGCTGTGCAGCTGTCGGGGCTACCGTAACCACCAAGCCAGGTAACAGTATTGGCCCCGTTGCCCAGGGCTTAAACACAAGGCTCAATGATTTCTCAGGGCCAATTCAGAATGATGGAACAGTCCTGCCAGATAAATATGTAAGAGAGCCAAATAATCTGATGCAGGAAGGAGGAACCTACTCTGGGGATCTATATTACGCCGATTACTTGAATGAGTTGAGCGCCTGTGAAGGCGGGGGGGGAGCTGCCCAGGCAACATTTATTTAGGTGATGCTGGCCAGAGTGGTAGAAGAGTCTTGCGAGTGCCAATCGTTGATTGTACAGAAGATTCTACTGGTAAAACTGACTTTGATGTTTTGGGCTTTGGATGCTTCTTTTTACTTCAGAGGGTTGAAAACTCGGGCCAAGCGTCTATTTTCGGTCAGTTCCTTTACGACTGCATGATTAACAATGGTGCAACGGGCAATAACCCTACAGATAAGGGACCATATCGCATACAGCTTTATGATGATCCGTTAAGTGGAGAATCATGATGAGTATGACTAATCCAGCGAAGCGTCACGCTAGAGTTTTTGGTAAGCGAGGTCACAGTCAAGGATTGGCTGCTATTGAGTTTATTATTACGTTGCCTGTATTACTTATGCTGGCCGTACTAGTGATGGATGTGGGGCGAGCATTCATCCAATATACCCAAGTGAATAAAGCGCTTCAAAATGGTGCGAGATACGCTGTTGTGGACACTTACGGTACGCTTAATTTTGATGCAATAGCCGAAGAATCCAATATTAAAAATGTTGTGGTTTATGGTAACCCGACAGCAACAGGGTCGCCTATCATCGACTTAATAGGTGTCAACGATATCGTAGTGACGCAACCAACGGCTGCGAATAAGGAAGTGACCCTTTCAGCCACTTACAATTACACACCTTTATTTTCGAGTTTACCGTTTTCCAATGAATCTCTTCAGTTTTCAATTGGGGCATCAGCAAAGATGAGGACGGGGCCATGAGGACGCTATTGTCAAAACAGAAAGGGGTTACTCAAGTCGAGTTTTCGATTATTGCGGTTAGTGTACTGCTCGTTATTTTCGTTATCTTGGAATTCGCTGCCTATTTTTATTCGACGCAAATGGTGAATGAAGTAACTAGGAGAGCTGCGCGTTTAGCGACAGTTTGTTATGTAGCCGATAGGGATGATATTCCGTCAATGCCTGCCGTAACGAATATTTACCCATCGGGATTTAATGCAAATAATTTGGAAATTACCTATTTAGATCAAAATGGTAATACTGTGGATGTCTCTGGATTTTTGAGTACCCCAATGGCGGACTCGGCAGCTCTTGATGCAACATTAACACAGATCAAATACGTCAAAGCACGAGCAATTAATTATAGTTTTCAGTTTGTCGTATTATCATTTTTGATTAATGCTATAGGAACGACACCAAATTTTGAAACCATCCTTCCCGCAGAAAGCCTTGGAATTTTAAGGCCAGAGGGAAGCGATGTTATTACGAACTGCTGAGGGAGTAGCAACGTGTTGAAACCAATAAAAATTGCAAGCGACCGTAGTAAAACCTTGAAAACAAATTTGATTGTTTGGGTTGTGTATTCATCGTCAGAATTTAAAGCACATATGGTCGCTGAGTTATCCGAGTGCTTAAACGTCAACATTGAATGGATTGAGCTAAAGTTATTTGTTCAAGAAAACGTAAAGAGTAAGCAAACTCCGGATTTGGTTTATGTCGAAACAGGAGATGGGTGGGCTCAAAAAATAGCTCATGTTTATTCTAACGACAGTAACTTACAGCAGTCCAATACATCACTTATCGTATTTGGTGAAGAGCATGATACGGCATCGCTGAAAATGGCTCTAAAACTGGGTGCATCAGACTATTTTTCTAAAAAATTTGATTTTGAGGAAATTTATCCAGTTTTAAAAACAACGGCTGAAGAAAAGATTTTCAGCAAAAAGATGGGTGATTTAACCTTGTTCATCAATACAAAAGGTGGTGCTGGAGCAACAACGCTGGCTTTGAACTCTGCGATTGAATTAGCAAGTTACGTTCAAAGCAAAGTATTGCTTGTCGATCTCGATATGCAGTTTAGTGATGCGGCAGATTACTTAAACTGCAAACCAAAATACAGTATCAACGATGTTGTTGAACAAATTTCAGATCTTGATGAACTATCATTAGAGACACTAATCTATAAGCACTCTTCAGGGCTAAATTATCTCTGTTTTAACCAAGAAAATATCAAAGATAACTACAAATGTTCTGCTGGGATAAGCAAGTTATTGCCGTTATTGAGACAGTTCTACTCTCATATTATTGTCGATATGTCTCATGGCATTGACCATACATTTCAACAGATTATCTCTCCAGCAACACATGTATTCTTAGTTGTTCAACAAAATGTGACCTCAATAAAGCATGCTTCCAATTATGCAAGGATTTTGGAGTTAGATTATAGCGTTGGTGCCCATAGTATTGAAATAATAGTCAATCGCTTTGATAAAAAAGCCGAAATATCGGTAAAAGATATCGAAGATACAATTAAAGGACGCTCAATTCATATTGTACCTAATAATTTTTCGTTAGCGTTAGAGTGTGCCAATTTAGGTAACCCAATTGTTCAATCGAAGAAGAATAGTGCGATAAAAGCATCTCTAGCCGAGATATCGCACTTATTAGAGAACCCGAAAGAGGATGGAAAAAGCTGGTTTAAGAAATTGTTCTCATAAGCCAAGGAGGGGGCTATGTTTTTTAAACGAAAAAGTGTTGGGGCAAGTTTTTCTGAACTAGCGCAAGAAGAGGAAGTCAAGCTTGAGGAAGAGGTGGTAGAGCAAGAGGATCTGGAAACCGAGAGTGATAAATCTCTTTCACCACTAGAAGCAAAACTGAAAGCCGTCGAAGAGCAGAAAAAACAGCTTGAGCAAGACCTTTCTGTTAAACATTACTACCATAAACAATTGCTTGATACGTTGGATGTCGGCTTACTCTCTCACTTGGAAGAAGAGAGAGCCAAAACAGAACTGAAAGAAGCGGTAATTCAGCTGATCTCGGAAGACAAGACACATGCACTTAGTTCTGAAGCACGTAGCCGTGTAATTAAACAAATTGAAGATGAAGTGTTTGGTCTTGGGCCTTTAGAGCCATTGTTAGATGACCCATCAATATCAGATATTTTAGTGAATGGTCATAATGATGTGTATGTCGAGCGGTTTGGTAAGCTCGAAAAAACACCACACACTTTTCTCGACGAGCGTCACTTAAGAAATATTATTGATAGAATCGTCAGTCAGGTTGGTCGTCGTATTGATGAATCTTCACCTATGGTTGATGCTCGTCTAAAAGATGGTTCTCGTTTTAATGCGATCATCCCTCCTCTTGCTATTGATGGTCCTTCAGTATCGATTCGTCGATTTGCAGTCGATCGCCTAACCATGGAGAACTTACTTCAATTGAACTCTGTGTCTGAAGGTATGGCTCGTTTCCTTGAAGCTGCAGTGGTGGGTGAGCTCAATATTCTTATTTCTGGTGGTACTGGCTCTGGCAAAACCACTACCTTAAATATTCTTTCGGGCTTTATCCCTAAAAATCAAAGAATTGTCACCATTGAAGATTCAGCGGAGCTTCAGTTGCAACAACCTCATATTGTCCGTTTAGAAACTCGCCCGGCAAATATTGAGGGAAAAGGTGAAATCAACCAGCGTGAGTTAGTCAAAAACTCATTGCGTATGCGCCCAGACCGAATCGTGATAGGTGAGGTACGTGGTGCTGAGGCTGTTGATATGTTATCTGCGATGAATACTGGCCACGATGGATCGCTCGCGACTATTCACGCCAACACTCCCCGAGATGCACTAGGACGAGTTGAAAACATGTTCTCAATGGCGGGGTGGAATGTTTCGACGAAAAACTTGCGTGCCCAAATTGCTTCAGCGATTCACGTTGTGGTGCAGATGGAACGCCAAGAGGACGGTAAACGTCGTATGGTCAGCGTTGAAGAAATCAATGGTATGGAAGGCGATGTGATTACTATGTCGCAGATCTTTAAGTTTCAAAGGCTTGGGGTGGACAAGGAAGGCAACGTACTCGGTGATTATGTAGCAACAGGCATTGTGCCTAGCTGCCATGACCAACTGATAAAACGTGGTCTAGATGTACCATTTGAACTGTTCACCGAGGAAAAGCTATAGGAGTGGAGTATGGAAAACCAAGGTCCTATTTTTCTCTTCTTACTGTTTTTGTCGGTTGTATTTATCAGTCAGGCATTGATTCTTCCTTCGGCTGGTAAAAAAGTAAAGCAGAAGCAACTGCTCAAAAGAATAAAAGAAAGTCGGAAAAATGTTGATGCAGAGAGCATCAACTTGTTGAGGGCAAATGCGCTCAAAGACTTAAGCCCGTTAGAACAGCAATTGGTTCAAATCGGTATCTTTGACAACCTTAAAAGAAAACTCGAGCTAGCGGGCATTAATGTTGGATTCAGTAAGTTTCTATTAGCGTCATTGCTTGGGGGAGTGGCAGTTGCGCTGTTGTTCCTGTTTTTTGGTCAGGCTTGGTACCTTTGCATTGCTGTTATGTTTCTGATTTGGGTTTGTGAATACTTATATGTTCAAAAGCGAATCGATCAACGCTTGATGAAGTTTGAAGAGCAGCTACCAGAAGCTCTAGATATTATTAAGCGCGTATTGCAAGCGGGACAACCGATCAACCAAGCTTTTGGGGAAGTTGGTCGTGAAATGCCGGCACCTCTCGGACCTGAGTTTCTTAAAACCTTCAATCTACTCAATTATGGTTACGACTTGCGTTTAGCCATTATGCAATTGACTGAAAGAACACCTACGATTTCTATGTTGGCTTTTGCCAGCGCGGTGATGATGCAGAAAGAGACGGGCGGTAACTTAATTGAGAACATTGAAAAGCTCTCTCGTATTCTGCGAGCTCGCTTTAAGCTAACCAGAAAGATCAAAACTATTTCAGCAGAATCAAGGATGTCTGCGTGGATTCTAGTTTTGGCTCCGTTTGCAATGTACATCATTATTGCCATTTCAAAACCTGACTATATCGCTCCTCTCCACAACACACCGACAGGCGTGAAACTGATTGGAATGGGGATGGTCGCGCTATTTATTGGCACCCTTTGGATTCGAAAAATAGTCAGTATGAGGGTGTAGCTATGAATGAACAACAATTAAGAGATTGGCTGGCTCAAATCAATATCGATCAAGAGATCCTCATCATGGCATTCATCATGATTGCAACGATTTTGGTTGTTCTGACGATTGGCTCTTTGCTTATGGGAGTGAACTCTCCAATTAAAAGAAAATTAGCGGAGCTATCTGGAGAGCCTCAAGGACGCTCACAAGCAAATGCAAGAATGATGGATACATTGGAATCTTTAGCGCCTCTTACTTCACCGAGTAGTGAAAAGGAACGAGAAACGACCAAAGATAAACTGATGCATGCAGGGTTTCATCAACGTAACGCGCTATCACTGTTTTACGCTATTAAATCCGTTACCACTATTATCGGCCTTTTGGTCGCCATGTTTATTTACATTGTTTTCCCTAATACAGGGCGTCTCTATACCTACATGATTTTGGCCGTCGCGATAGGGCTTTTTGCTCCAGATATTGCATTAAGACAGATGGTGAAGAAACGCCAAGAAAATATCCGCGCTGGTATTGCTGATATGTTGGATTTGTTGGTGGTGTGTACCGAATCCGGATTGGGCTTTAATGCTGCATTAAGGCGAGTAGCCAACGAGCTAGCCATCTCTCACCCAGAATTGGCCGATGAGCTTGATACTGTTTGTGTGAAGATCCAAGCAGGTAAACCGATGCCAGAAGCTCTACGAGAACTCGTGGTAAGAACGGGTGTTGAGGAAATCATGGGGCTTGTAAGCATGCTCAGCCATGCATCCCGAATTGGTGGTAGCTTAGTCGACTCTTTACGCGAGTATACAGAAGATTATCGGGATAAGCGTCAGCAAGCATTAGAAGAGATGGCCGCAAAGATACCAGTAAAAATGATGTTTCCAATGGTGCTGTGTATTTGGCCTTGTTTCTTTATTGTCGCAGTCGGACCGGCATTAATTATTCTTGCCGAAGCCTTTTTATAAAGAGGGATAGGGGATATGGATATTCGAAAAATAATTTTAATTGGGGCTGTAACACTTCTTGCAGCATGCTCCTCTCAACAAAATGGCTCGGACTTTGATGAGAGCCTATATTCAGGAAAACCCGTAGAGTCTTTAACAAGTGATGCACCTCCGGCAACAGAGGAGGAAGCTATTCAACGAGGTGATGCCGCCCTGAACAATAACAATATTGACCTTGCACTCTATGAGTACATACGTTCGCTTGCCTTCCCCAATGCTCAACATAAAGACAAGACGCTTTATACCGTAGGTAAAATCCATCTAGTCAGAGAGAACTATGAGTTGGCCGATAGATCATTTAGAGCATCACTGGCTGAAAACCCTGATCATATTGGCTCTCTGGCCGAATTAGGAAAACTAAATACCAAGCAAGGAAAGAAGGAGGTCGGACAAAGCTATTACTTGCGAGCCATTAATGCCGACCAAATCCGCTTAGGTGGAGAGCCTAATTTGACCAAAGATACGATTTCTAAAGAGTCCGTTGCAGGCTTGCGTTTTGATGAATCTTCGCCAAGTGATTCATACGTAGGGCTTGGCGTGTTAGCTGATGTCAAAGGAAATCACGAAACAGCCCAAGCACTGCTTCGAAAAGCGGTCGAAATAGATAACCGAAACGTTAACGCGCTGGTTAGTCTTGGTTACTCGTACTACATGATTGAAGATTATTTCAGAGCAACACATTTCACTAGTGCTGCATTGAGTGTTAGTCCGTCAAATGAGCGCGCAATCAATAATTTAGGTCTAATATCACTTGCAAAAGGCCAGCCACGTCAAGCGTTAAGCATATTTAATAAACACATGAGTGAGCCTGAAGCACTCAATAATGTGGGCTATTTCTTGATTCTACAAGGCAAGCCAGATGAAGCTATTCCTTACCTTCAACAAGCGATCAATAAGAACCCTTCTTACTATGAAATGGCCAATAAAAACTTAGAACGTGCTTTAGCTATGGTTCGTGAAGGAACGGATACATCAATGGTTGTTTTCTGATGTTTGCGAATGAGATAACCAAAGGGGCGTCGCTATGCGGATCTTAGTAAGTTCTTTGAATGAAGTTGCTGAAGAGCTTATTAAAGATAAGCTCCTTTATTATTTTGTTTTGCTGACTTGCTTAGTGACTTATGTGGTTTATAGCATCTATCAAGACCAAGTCGTTTATCAATATCAGTTCAGTGATTACTTGGGTCGACTGTCTATCTGCTTGAAAGCTTTATTCTTTTCTTGGAGTTTCTTTTTCTACTTCAAAATGCTGATAAAGAAAGAAGAGCGATTATTCTATTCTTATTATATTACCTTGAAAGGGATGTTATCTCCGGCGAGTAAAGTTGTTGTCTTTATATCAAGGGTGATGTTGCTCAATATCTGTTTAGCAAACTATACCTATCTTAAGCAGATCATCCCTGATATTCATGCTTTTAGATTTGATGAACTGTTCTATCAATGGGATCTTTTTCTTCACGGAGGCATATCGCCTTGGGTATTAACCCATGAGCTGTTTGCTAGTCCATACTGGACGATGTTTTTTAACTTCGCTTACAACCTTTGGTTTTTGCTGATTTGGGGTAGCTTCTTGTACTTCATGTGGTATTGCAAGAATGAGTACAATCGACAATCCTACCTGCTTTCATTTTTTATGACTTGGTTTTTTGTTGGGGGCATTTTAGCAGTAGCAATGAGTTCAGCCGGACCATGCTTTATGCACTTACTGTATCCGGATAAGACCATGTACTTACCTTTAATGGAGCGACTGTCTAATCAAGTTGATTCTTTCTGGTTATTGCAAATATACGGCGGTGAAACGTCACAGCTTCAAGAGTATTTATGGCAGTCATACTCCTCTCGGAGCACTGACATAGGTGCGGGAATATCGGCTATGCCTAGTATGCATGTCGCTTCTTCCGTTTTGCTGGCGCTGGGGGGGGTATCAAATCAACAAAAAGGTGGGAATCTTACTTTGGTGTTTTGCGATCATCATTATGATTGCTTCCGTACACCTTGCTTGGCATTACGCGGTAGACGGTTATGTCGCTTTAGTTGTTACTGTGGTGATTTGGAAAGTGGCGCAATTTGTGGTTGGGAAAGTCGGTGTAAAAAGTAAAACCCAAGAAGTGGCAATGGATACGGTGTAGGGAGGACTGTTTTTTGCCCCTCAAGCAGCGCACCAAGCTATTCGGATGGTGCGCTTTTTAGTTTGAATTTTAAATCATACCAGTCACGCAGCCTGCTGCGACAAAGAATACGATCATCCAAAGTACAGATAGATTGAGCTTTTTATGTAGGTAGAAACCGGCAATGACTAATGCGATATCAATCGGAGCAATCACAGCACTAGTGAATACTGGTTGGTAGAGTGCCGCCAAGAGTAAACCAACTACTGAGGCATTCACGCCATTAATTGCGCCAGATACCGTAGGTTTGCCAGCTAGAGCTTGCCAGTTTTTCAGCACGCCGAGTAACAGCAAAAAGCCCGGAAGGAAGACACCCAGTGTTGCAACTAGTGCCCCTAAAATTGGAGTATCCGATAGCTCATAGCCAATGTAAGTTGCGAAAGTAAACATCGGTCCAGGTACAGCTTGCGCTGCTGCGTAGCCCGTTAGGAAAGCATCTTGGCTGAGCTGATCGCCAACGATGTTTTGCAGCAACGGAAGAACCACGTGACCACCACCAAACACTAAACTGCCTGCTTGAAAGAAGTCGCTAAATAACCCTAGCATCGGTAGCGTATGAGCCACCAATGGTAAGCCAACGATAAGTACGGCAAACAGGGCGAGTGGAGCGACAGTCGGTTTAAACGGCTCTGCTGGTGTGGTCGATTTTTTCTTTAGATATTGAGTACCAATCAAACCTGCCACGATTAAGACCAACATTTGTGTCATGATGCTAGGTGCAACCAATAGCGCTATTGCGGTTGCTACACACAATCCTGCTGTTAGTTTGCTTTGGCAGAAGTTTTTGTACATTCCCCATGTCGCATCAGCGACCACCACAACAGCCAGTAACTTCAAGCCGTGTACGATGTTTTGGAACAGTGCAGTATCCGTGATTTGGCTGCTCACCATCGCAAGTGCCAACATGATGATCACCGAAGGCAGTGTGAATCCAAGAAACGCCATACAAGCGCCGCCCAGACCTCCGCGTTTGTAACCCAAGGCAAAGCCAACTTGGCTTGACCCCGGTCCAGGTAAAAATTGGCTCAATGCTACGATTTGTGCGTATTCGCTATCATCAATCCACTTGAGTTTTTCTACGAAAGTTTGGCGGAAGTAACCGATGTGTGCAGCAGGACCACCGAAACTGATCCAACCAAGCCAAAAAAAGGTTTTAAAAATGGTAAACATATTGAGCCTGTCAAATCTCCAATAACACTCCAGTTACTGTATGAAATGTACTAAGATGACTCAAATTAATAGTTTTAATTTCATCTATGAATGAAATGGGATTGGGTGATTTGTGAAAGATGATATTCAGTGGCGTAACATCGATTTGAATCTGTTGGTGACCTTCTCTTATCTGTATCGCTATCGCAGTGTGAGTTTGGCTGCCGAGAAGAGTTTTGTCAGCCAGTCCGCCATGAGCCATAGCTTGTCGCGTTTACGTGTGCTGTTTGATGACCCTCTGTTTGAGCGTAAAGGACATAAAATGGATCCGACTGAGCACGCGCATCATATCGCGCCAACAGTGCATCATTTATTGGATTCCATTGCCAAAGACTTGCTGACTAAGTCCGAGTTTCAGCCAGAAAACTACACTGGCGTGTGTCGCATTGGTCTTACTGATTACGCTGAGTTCATCTTCGCACCTCTGCTTTATGATGACATCCGCAAGCGCGCGCCAGAAGCGCAAATCAGCTTTATCAATGTTAACCGTAGCAACTATGTCGCCATTACTGAACACGACAAGCTCGATGTCATTCTTGGTAGCATGCCCGTACTCGATGACAACTTTGATAGCCAATATCTCTACACTGAAAAGCATGTGTGCCTATGCGATAAGCAGGTTTTAAACGGTGAGACTGAATTATCGATTGAAGCATTTGCCAATATTGAACAAGCCTTGGTGAGCCCGGATGGCAGTTTAAGTACCCAGGTAGACAAAAAACTCGCGGAACATGGTTTAAGCCGCAAGGTAACAGTGGCTTCTCGTAACTTCTTGACGATCCGCAATCTGCTTAAACAACGTAATTTGATTGCCATTGTGCCGGAAAAAATGGCATCAGCAGAAGGGTTTTCAGATGGTTTAGTGTCTGTGCAGCCGCCGATTGCGGTTGCCGATTTTGATATTGCTATGCTGTGGCACACCAGTCGTAACAATGAAGACAAAGGGATGTGGCTACGTCAGCTGGTGGCAGATATCGTTACTTCAACGCACTCTCGCTGAACCTAGCATTTCGAGGTTACTTGGGTATAAAAAAGGGCACCGATGGGTGCCCTTGGTCTGACGAATGTGGTCAGGTGCTATCAAGCGTTATGTGTAAGGCTTACATTGCTTGAGTTGCTGGCGCTGCTTCTTTGGCGCGCTCTTCTTGGTCGAGTGATTTTTCGTATTGGCTGTACTTCCACCAAGCAAAGCCAAGGAAAATCACAATGCCACCAACGTTGTAGAAAATAATCGTCATGATGTCTGCGCCAGTTGGGAAGGTTGACGCTAGGAAGCCCACAGTAAAGATAACGATAAGCACAGAAACCGCAGCGATACCTGTCATACGAGAGCCCATTTTGAAATCACGTTCTAGATGGTCCAGTTTTAGGCGTAGGTTTAGGTAAGCCAACATGATAAACAGTGGTGGCAACATTGAAGCCGCAGCCGTCATATTGATGACCGTGTTCATCAGATCTTGCGCTGTGTTCGAGCCCAAAGTCGGGATGATCATCAGTGGAATAACGATAAGGAATTGGTACCAAGCTGCACGAGCAGGTACGCCGTTTTCATTTAGCTCTACGGTTTTCTTACCAAAGATACCTTCTGGAATTTCAGAGAAGAAGATTTTCACTGGTGTCGCTGTCCACATTAGCAGAGAGCCGAACATTGCGGTAAACGACACTAAGCCGACAAATCGGTTCATCAATATTTCAGGCAAGCCGAAGTGCGCTGCTAAGCCTTCAAACACTTGTACAGAACCACCCGTGTATTTAAGTGTTTCGCTAGGTACGAACACGTTAATCAGCACTGAAGCGACACAGTAAAGTACGCCGATGAAGATACCTGCAACGATGATCACTTTAACAAAAGACTTTGAGCCGCCTTTCACGTCGTTTACGTAAACCGCCACCGATTCAGCACCGCCTGCTGCCATAAAGATCCAAGTGGTAATGCCGAGGAATGCCCAGCTAAAGTCTGGCACCATGGCTTCTACTGTGATTGGGTCAGCAGGTTGAACGCCACCGACTAATGCAGCGCCAGCAAGCAGGATGTACGACATAGTCAGTAGCAGCATCAAAGAAGAAGTGACTGAGGTAATTGGACCCAACATCTTCGCGCCGTTGGTTGATACGTAAGTTGCGAACGCAAACAGAATCATACTCAGTGCTGTTGTGGTGAGTGGGGTCAGAATGTATTCATAGCCAAGGAACGCGTATGACGCATAAGCAATAACGCGTGGCAGCAATGACGTGAAGAAAAATAGGTTAACAAACCAGTAGGTGTAGGCAGAGATAAACGCCCAACGTCCGCCAAGTGAGCTTTTTACCCATGCATACACACCGGCTTCCGAGTCTTTGTTTAACGATACAAACTCTGCGATGATCAAACAGAAAGGAATAAAGTAAAAAATGGTTGCCAAGAAGAACATTGGCGCTGAAGCAAGACCGATCTCAATGTTGTTATTAATTACGTTGTTGAAGCTAAAGACCGCGGCAAAGGTAAGGGACAACAACCCGAATTTGCCTATCGTATTACGTTTGGATTCAGACATTTTCTATCTCCGATGAATCACGTTGGAATTGTAGGGAGGAAGGGCTTGCATTGCTGTGAGCGCAGCCCTTCTCTTGTTCTTTGCTTTTGTTATTTATTTAAGAAGTAGCCATCTTCGATAGTGACTTTCAGCACGAACTTTCTAACGCGGTTATCACCGTGGAAGCGGTAGGCTTTGGTGTTATCGAAAATCGCTACCTGACCCTCACAAAGCTCACGAGTATCCCCTTGGCCGGAAAGGAACTCGCGGTCAGTTTCATCTTGGTAAGCTTGCTCAGGTTGTAGGTTTTTCTTGTCAGCGAACTCCACCGTTTCGCGACCTTCAAGGTAGTAATGCACGTCGAAGTAGCGGCGGTTGCCTTCGAACATTTCAGTTTGTTTTGTGCCGTCTTGAATCATGTAAACCAAGGAGTCTCCGATGGAATACATCACGCCATCTTTAAGGTTTACGGTGTTCTCAATTGCCTCGACACAGCGCTGCCATTTACGCCCATTGCGGTACACGACTTTGAATTGGTCTAAGTTGTCTAACACGATCATGGATTACGCCTCGTTTGCTGTTTGAGTATTAGGTTGAGTGAAGAACGCATTGTCGAAATCATGGTTTGCCATGGCTTGTGCACTGCAATCGCCTGCTTGAAGTGGCATCAGTGTTAGGCCATAACGGAATTCATCCATGTACACGCGGTATGAATCGAGCACTTCGCTGCCCCATGAGTTTGAGCCCAGTCCCATCACTTGATGGTCAAGGTTGAGCGTGATGTAGCCGCTCTTTTCTAGCTCAATGGTGTGTTGAGCTTCGTGCAGGTTTTGGTTGGTGTAGAACCACGCGCTGAAGTTAATTTCTTGCTGTGGTTTCACCAATAACCCCGTGCCGTGGCGATTCGTTAGTGATGCCCAACGAACGTGTTGGCGGTTGCCGTTGTTTTGTGGGAACGGGTAGTTCTCAAACATGTCGGCTACCGTGCTGTGGTAAACATCAATCAAGTTGGCTTGGCGGCTGTCTTGGTAGTTTTCTTCAGGACCGCGACCGTAGTAACTGACTTGGTCAAAGCTGCCGTTGATGCCCAAATCCAAACCAATCACAGGGATAACATGCGAGTAATCGCCGTAGCGCTCGCCACTCAGTTCCACATTCAAATGCCCTTGTGCGTTGATTTGGTAGCGGTAGGTACAGCGCATGCCAAAATCGAACACCGGCGGTGCAATGATGCTGGTGGTCGTGATCGAAACCGAATCATCGGTTGCTTCGACTTGCAGCGTGCGGAAGTGCTCTTGCATGATTTGCAAGTGTGCTGGGTGCCACAAACCTTCGTACTCTTGTTTGTGGTTATCAATCATTGGCTTGAAGAAGTTCAGTCTAGGCTCAGATTGAATCAGCTCTTCACCATTGACGAGCCAAGAGGTCAGCTTGCCGTTGACTTTAGAGAAAATCAGCGTGAAGTTGTGGCCTTCAATCACGTGTTCCAAGCGGCTTTCTGTTGTTACTAACGCTTGCGCATTGTGGTTAACAAACTCGGCTTCACTTGCTGTGTTTTCTTTTAGCTGGAACTGGTAGGTCGCGATGTCGTGGTTTGCTTCGCTGTACAGAGTTCGACTGTCTTTACGCACGGTGAAGTTAATAAAGGCTTCACGCTCGTCCAGTTCAGGCAAATTAATCGTGATTTCACGTGCGCTGTTCGCTGCAAGCTCTTCGACCTTAAACTGCACGCAGCGCAGCGTTTCACCTTCCGCTCGGATATCTGCAGTGATGGTGTAATCATTCAGGTTGGTGAACCACAATTTGTTCTCTATGGTAAAGCGGTCTTTTGTGCCTTCCACCGCGTGAATTTTCACTGGTGCGATAACTTGTTTGTACTCTTTTAAGCCTGGTCCCGGCGTTTGATCTGGGTAAATCAAACCATCCATACAGAAGTTGTAGTTGTTTGGATAATCGCCGTAGTCGCCGCCGTACTTGTAGAACTCTTGACCATTTTCATCGCGCGCTAATACGCCATGGTCACACCATTCCCAAACGTAGTGACCTTGAATGTGGTCATGCTTGTAGAACACGTTTTGGTATTCCGTCAGACCGCCAGGGCCATTACCCATTGCGTGTGCGTATTCACAAATGATGCGTGGTTTCTCGTGTGGGTGCTCCCCAAAGTGATTCATGAGCTGCGCACGTGAGTACATGGTAGAAATTACGTCGACCACTTCTGCATCGCGGTCTTCTTCGTAATGCACTAAGCGGGTGTCATCAATCGCTTTGGTTGCGTCGTACATTGCGCGGATGTTGCAGCCGTAACCGGACTCGTTACCTAGTGACCACATGATGATGGAAGGGTGGTTCTTTTGGGCGTGAACGTGGCGTTCTGCGCGGTCTACAAACACACTTTCCCATGCAGCGTCGTTGGTGATGCGGCTTAGATCGCCAACGTTCGCGAAGCCGTGGGTTTCTATGTCGGTTTCTGCCATTACGAACAAACCGTAAATGTCACACAGTTCGTAGAAGCGTGGGTCGTTAGGATAGTGCGCGGTGCGAACTGAGTTGATGTTGTGTTGCTTCATCAAGATCAGGTCTTTCTCGATGCGATCCATGCCAACAGCACGACCTTTTAGGTGGTCGTTATCATGACGGTTTACACCGTGCAGCATTACGTATTGGTTGTTGATATAGAACAGACCGTCACGCACTTTAATGTCGCGGAAGCCAACACGCTGCGGAATCACTTCGACAATATTGCCTTGTGCGTCTTTTAGCGTAATGAACAGTTGGTAAAGGTATGGATTTTCTGCTGTCCAATGGACAGGATTGACCATATCAATGGCAAAGCTTGCTTGGCTGTTGTCTTGGATTGTCAGTGAATCACATTGGCCTCTTGCAACCACAGTGCCTTTGTCTTGTAGCGTGTATTCCAGCGTGTAACCAGACGCAACCGTAGTCGACAGGTTTTCTAGCTCAACTTGACAGCTTAGGGTTGCACTTTGGTAATCGTCGGCGAAATCAGTACGAACAGTTAGATCTTGGACGTGAACGTGCTCTTTTCCGACAAGGTAAACATCACGGAAGATACCCGCCGTCCACCACATGTCTTGGTCTTCAATGTAAGTCGAATCTGCCCATTGCATCACACGCACAGACAGCAAGTTTTCACCTTGTTGTACGTAAGAAGAAATGTCGAACTCTGCGGTTAAGCGACTGCCTTTGCTAAAGCCAACGTAATGACCGTTTATGTAAACTTCGAAGTAGGTTTCAACACCATCAAATTTGATGACGGTTTGTTTGTTGTCCCATTGCTGACCCAGAGTGAACGTGCGTTGGTAAGCGCCTGTCGGGTTATCTGTCGGAACAAAAGGCACATCGATAGGGAATGGGAAGCCTTCATCTGTGTATTGAAGGTCGCCATGACCTTCCATTTGCCACATGTTTGGAACGGTAATTTGTCCCCATTCTTCCATTTCTTGTGAGTAAAACTCTTCTGGCACCAAGAGAGGATTGGTGAAGTAGTTGAATGTCCATTGACCACTTAGCAGTTTGAAACGGCTGCTCAGTTCTCGTTGGAATGTTTGTGCGTTTTTAATTGAATCGTAAGAGAAGAAGTAAGCACGTGGTGCCATACGATTCTCATGCAAGTGAAGGAAGTTTTCCCAATTGTTCACGTTTGTTCTCCCCTCGGCTTAGTTTGGTAGCAGGCAAAGGAGGAGTCCAATGCTTGAAGCTATCCAAAAGAAATGCAGCCGATGTCATTTGAAAAAGAGTGATGAATTATCTGGGAAAAGATATTAGTAAAAGTTTTACTAAAATAAATTAGTGAAAACGTTTAACTTTAACTTGGTCACGTTTTATCGAGCGATCATTGAACAAGATGTGATCAGGATAAAGGAATGGCATCCCAAGTCGATTTCTTAGGTAAAGTGGATAAAAAATAGCTAGATTTAAAGAGGGGATAACAAAAAAGCACTGAATATTCAGTGCTTTATAAATTTAATAATGTGAAGGGAATTACTGAGTGGTGCCGCGGAGTTTTAATTTGCTCGGTACATGCACCTGTAGAGGCAGTGCGCGACCGTCGCGGTATTTTTCTACCAATAAATTTACCCCTTGAATACCCATCATCTCAGAATGAATGCGCACAGTTGAGAGTGGAGGGAAGGTAAATCGGGCGGTTGGGATGTCATTGACGCTGATTAGGGCGATGTCTTGTGGAATGTTCAAACCGAATTCATGAATCGCTCGTAAAACACCAATTGCAATCGAGTCTGAAGCGATAAAGAGCGCTTTAGGAAAATCGCCTTTTGCTAACATGGCTTTTGCTAAATCGTAACCAGATAAGCTAGAGAAGTCGCCGCGATAAATGTCGTCTTCAGACACCACGCCTTTCAAGCTGCCGTATTCTACAAATGCATTTTCACGAATGTCTGCAGTGTTTGGTTCATCTTGACCACCAATAAAACCAATCCGTTCGTAGCCTTGTTCGACAAAGAAGTCGACCACTTGTTTACTGATTCGCGCAAGATCGATATCTACACAGTCATATGTGCTATCGCTGTCAGAGAAGTCGATGTAGCAAATGCTGTCAGCAAGACGTTTAGGCAATTTACGAATCACAGCGCTGTCAGTTTTACCGACTAGAAGGATACCGGTGATCTTTTGCGTTTCTACATCGATGATGCTGTCGTAGCAATTGGTTAGCGTAATGCCCAATTTGTCACACTGGGTTTCTATCCCGTGACGAATCGACAAATAATAAGGGTCATTCACCTCGGCTTCTTGCTTGTAGTTATACAATGCTAAAAAGTGGTGTTTTTGTCTCGCTTCTTTGGTGGCTTTTTTGGAACTGCTGGTGCGGTATTCCAGCTTTTCTGCGATTTCTAAGATGCGGTGTTTGGTTTCTTCTTTTACGCTCAAGGTTGGGTCGTCATTTAACACCCGCGATACGGTCGCGAGTGAGACGCCAGCTTCGGTAGCGATATCTTTTAATGTTGCCATGTATACTTCCCGTAGGCAAAGCTCACTGTCCCAGTGAGAAAAAGCAATAATCCCCCCCCATTGTAAACAGCTACTTATAGATGCACAAATTTTTAGTAAAACTGTGCGAGGAGTGAGATGAAGATATTACTGCGAGAAGATGAGTTTTAAGCAAACAAAAGCCCGAGCGGCTAGGACACTCCGGTCGGACTTTATTGTTTATTATTGCCACTTAACATAAGCGGCAAGGCGATAAGGTTAAACCTAAGACTTTTTACCTTTGGTTTTATCTGGCTCGACCAGTAGGTGATCAAATACATGACGAATGAACGGAGCACCTACTTTTGAACCACCGTTACCGTGCTCAATGACGACAGTCGCCACGTATTTCGGATGGTCGTACGGTGCAAACGCAGTGAACAACGCATGGTCAAGCAGGTGGTTCGCGAGCTTTTTCGAGTTGTAGACTTCGTCTTTGCGCAGGCCAAACACCTGTGCGGTACCCGATTTACCACCACTGCTGTATTCCGCTCCTTTGAATGCGCGGCGACCTGAGCCATGAGCCCCATTGTTTACTAAGCGCATCGCGTTAATTGGAATATCCCAATACTCATCGGGGACACCTTCGATAGGAGGTAAGTCTTTTGGCGTGACCTTGACTTGGTTTTCAAAGCTTTCACCGTGCTCAATCACGGCTTTGAGTAAATGCGGGGCTTTCATTTCTCCATGGTTAATGAGGAAGGAAGTCGCTTTTGCAATTTGCATTGGTGTTGCTGTCCAATAACCTTGTCCAATGCCGATAGGCACTGTATCACCTTGATACCAAGGTGTGCGGTGGCGTGCTATTTTCCACTCTCGAGTTGGCATGTTGGCGCTACTTTCTTCGTAAATATCGATACCCGTAGGCAAACCAAAACCAAATTGGTTCATCCATGCAGAAATTCGGTCAATACCAAGGTCAAAAGCGGTTTGATAGAAGAACGAATCAACCGATTCCTCAATGGCTTTGGTGACGTCAACATCCCCGTGGCCCCAGCGCTTCCAATCTCGCCATGCTTTTGAGTTAGGTTTCGAGCCAGGAATGCGCCAAGTGCCATGATCGTTACGTACGGTATTTGGTGTGATTACGTGCTCTTCGAGCCCAGCCACTGCCATAAAAGGTTTTACGGTTGAAGCGGGTGGGTAAACGCCCAATGTAGTGCGGTTAACCAAAGGGTGAGCTGGATCGTTCAACAGAGCGCTGTAGGCTTTGCTGGAAATACCGTTCACAAATGGATTCGGATCGTAGCTTGGGCTAGATGCCATAGCGAGTACGCTGTTGTCACTTGGGTCGAGTACGACTGCGCTGCCTTGACGATGGTCTAGCTCTTTATAGACATACTCTTGCAACTCAATATCTAGGTTCAACACTATGTCTTTGCCTGGAATAGGCGGCACATATTGGATGGTACGGATCACTCGGCCTCGGCTATTTACTTCGACTTCTTCGTAGCCTTTGGTGCCGTGTAGAGTGTCTTCGTAGTAACGTTCTACGCCTAGCTTTCCGATGTTTTGTGTTGCTTGGTAGTTCTGTAATTTGCCTTCTTCATCAAGGCGGCGTAAGTCTCGATCATTGATATGAGAAACGTAGCCCAATACATGCGTTAACTCTGCACCATAAGGGTAGAAGCGCTTGAGATCGGCGGAGACAAAGACGCCATCAAACTCAAATTGGTGGACTGAAAAGCGCGCTACTTGTTTTTCATTAAGCTCATTCATGATCGTAACAGAGCGAAAACGGCGAGTATGTTTATAGCGCTTTTTAAAAGATTTGACTTGTTCCGGTGTGATATCGATGTAATGACGCAAATTTTCAATCAGTGCATCCGGATCGCCTGCTTGTTCGGGAACCATATCAAGATTGTAAATGGGGCGGTTTTCCGCAAGCAATACGCCATTTCGGTCGTAGATGAGGCCGCGAGTAGGCGCAATAGGCAGTATCTTGATTCGGTTATCGTTAGAGCGGGTTTGGTAGTCTTTAAAGTGATTAACCTGCAAGTTGTATAGGTTGGCGACCAGCCTCCTAATAAAATGACCATGCCAATAAAGGCGACGATGGCACGGTTCTTAAACAACCTCACTTCCTGGGTATGATCTCGAAATTCGTTTCGCTTACGTAACATGAATAGCTCTTTTGATGCGGTTTCAGTTTTCTGTTTGCCCAAAGAGAGGGAAAAGACTGTGGAATAAGCCCTGTTACAAATGGTTACATTTGAGGCGGGGCTACTGTAGCGGGCTTTATCTCTCGTTTTGTAAGAGCAATGTCAGGGATCGATTGTGGCAAACCAGCTTTCTTGTATGCGTGAATCACCGCGCCTTTTCTTAAGAGTGTAAACGTTGATACATATAAGTGTCATAAGTCGTATTTTTCTTTCTAATTAACTCCAATTGTGCCAATTATATTTGTTTCAAGCTGTGATTTTATTTTTGTGGAAACGTTTACACTAATTTGAGTTTGATCACGGATCTGGATCGGTTTTGATTGGTAGACTTTTAGCCAGTTAAGAGATGAGCGAATTTGCTTGGTGATCAGGCTCAACCAATTCCCAAGCATCGAGCAGCAAAAGTGGAGAAGCAAAAGTGAAAGTTCTTGTCACAGGCGGTATGGGGTACATCGGCAGTCACACATGTGTCCAGATGATTGAAGCAGGTATGGAGCCAATCATTGTTGACAATTTGTGTAATGCCAAAGTGGAAGTGTTAAGCCGCATTGAAGCGCTAACCGGTAAGCAACCGGCTTTCTACCAAGGCGACATTCGTGATGAAGCCTTTTTGGACTCAGTATTTGCCAAGCATGACATTCAAGCAGTGATTCACTTTGCTGGCCTGAAAGCGGTGGGCGAATCTGTCGCGAAACCATTGGAATACTACGACAACAATGTGAATGGTTCATTGGTGTTGGCGCGCAGCATGCGTAAAGCGGGCGTGAAAAGCATTGTATTTAGCTCATCGGCAACGGTTTACGGCGATCCTGACATTGTGCCGATTACGGAAGACTCTCCAACGGGGGCGACCACTAACCCATACGGTCGCAGCAAGTACATGGTGGAAGAGTGCTTGAGCGATTTGTTCAACGCAGAAAACGACTGGAGCGTGACTTTGCTGCGCTACTTCAACCCAGTCGGTGCGCATCCATCGGGCACCATGGGTGAAGACCCTCAGGGCATCCCAAACAACCTGATGCCGTTTATCGCGCAAGTGGCAGTAGGCCGTCGCGAAAAACTATCGGTATTTGGCAATGACTACCCAACACCGGATGGCACAGGCGTGCGTGATTACATTCACGTGATGGACTTAGCTGATGGCCATATCGCAGCGCTGAAATCGGTGGGTGAAAAAGCCGGTTTGCACATTTACAACTTAGGTACGGGCAAAGGCTCTAGCGTGCTTGAGATGGTAGAAGCGTTCGCAGCGGCTTGCGGTAATCCAGTGCCTTATGAGCTTTGTCCTCGTCGCGCTGGTGACATTGCAGAATGCTGGGCAAGTACAGATAAAGCGGAGCGAGACCTTGGCTGGAAAGCGACCCGCAGTGTTGCGGAAATGACGGCAGATACGTGGAACTGGCAGTCAAATAACCCACAAGGCTATTCCCCTACGTAATTGAAGCTGCAGCGTTGTTGCCTGCACTTTCCAATTCCAATCACATAGAAAACCTATGCTCATGGATATTGGAAAGCTTGCCGCCTAGCTGCAACTCCAATTTCATTGGGGAATGCAGATGAAAGAAATTTTAAAAGTTGAGTAAGTAAGATGTCGAATGTTGAATTTAACCCAGTGGATCACCCACACCGTCGTTACAACCCACTAACCGGTCAGTGGATTTTGGTGTCACCGCATCGTGCAAAACGCCCTTGGAGTGGCGCTGACGAGAAACCTGCAATTGATGAGCTACCAAGCTACGACGAGAAGTGTTTCCTTTGCCCAACCAACGAGCGTATTTCTGGTGATGTAAACCCAGATTACCAAGGCACGTATGTGTTCCAAAATGACTTCGCAGCATTGATGGTGGACTCTCCAGATGCACCTGAGTCAGATAACCCTCTGTTCAAAACGCAAGGTGTGCGCGGGTTGAGCCGAGTGATTTGTTTCTCGCCTGATCACAGCAAAACCTTGCCTGAACTACCGGTCGACAAAATCCGTGGCGTGATTGACACGTGGAATGATCAAATCGAAGAGCTGGGTAAAAATTACGTTTGGGTTCAAGCATTCGAGAACAAGGGCGAGACCATGGGTTGTTCTCAGCCTCACCCACACGGTCAAATCTGGGCAAACAGCTTCTTGCCAAACGAAATCGAACGTAAAGAACACAACTTAAAAGCGTACTACCAAGAGCATGGCAGCAACTTGCTGGTGGATTACGTGCAAGCTGAACTTAAAGATGGTTCACGCACCGTGGTTGAGACCGAACACTGGGTTGCTGTTGTTCCTTACTGGGCGGCGTGGCCATTCGAAACCATGCTACTTCCTAAAACGCACATTCGTCGAATGAGTGAGCTAACCGATGAGCAACGTGATGACCTAGCGGTTGCAATCAAAAAGCTAACCAGCCGTTACGACAACCTATTCCAATGCTCTTTCCCTTACTCAATGGGCTGGCATTACGCGCCGTTCTTTGAAGAAGGCACCGATATCGACCATTGGCAACTGCATGCGTTGTTCTATCCACCACTGCTACGTAGTGCAACGGTTCGTAAGTTCATGGTTGGTTATGAAATGCTGGCAGAGAGCCAACGCGACCTAACCGCAGAACAAGCGGCGCAGCGTCTGCGTGACCTAAGCGATGTGCACTACAAAGAGCAATAAACCAATTAATGAATAACCGGAGTTATCGCTGGTTTTACCTAAAACTCGGTCAAATTCTCTTTTATTTGTGAGTGGAGGGCTAACCCCCTCTAACTCCCCCTTATTAAGGGGGAGGATTAGACCGAGTGAATACGAAACTGGAAATCAGGACTTAACACCGGTTACACCAATACCAAATTTAAAATTTAAGAGAATGTCCCTATGTCTGATCTAATCCAAAATGTGAAAACTTCTTTTGAACAAGTGCTGGGTTATGTCCCAAGCCACATTATTCAAGCACCTGGTCGTGTAAACCTGATTGGTGAGCACACTGATTACAACGACGGTTTCGTACTGCCATGTGCGATCAACTATCAAACGGTTGTGGCGGCAGCGAAGCGTGAAGACAACCTAGTGCGCGTGGTTTCTGTAGATTACGGCAACGCAGTTGATGAGTTCGATATCACTCAAGAAATCACATTCCAACAAGACAAAATGTGGGCGAACTACATTCGCGGTGTGGTGAAGTGTCTTCTTGCTCGTGGCTACCAATTCTCTGGTGCGGATATTTCTGTTAGCGGTAACGTGCCTCAAGGTGCGGGTTTAAGCTCGTCGGCAGCGTTGGAAGTCGTGATCGGTCAAACATTCAAAGTGCTGTTCAATCTTGAAATCAGCCAAGCGGAAATTGCGCTAAACGGCCAGCAAGCAGAGAACGAATTTGTTGGTTGTAACTGCGGCATTATGGACCAAATGATTTCGGCAGAAGGTCGTGAAAACCACGCGATGCTGTTGGACTGTCGTAGCCTAGAAACTGAAGCGGTATCAATGCCTGAAGACATGGCGGTGGTGATCATCAACTCAAACAAAAAACGTGGCTTGGTAGACAGCGAATACAATACACGTCGTGAGCAGTGTGAAGAAGCGGCGCGCATTTTCGGTGTGAAAGCACTGCGTGATGTGACCATTGAACAGTTCAACGAGAAAGTATCTGAACTTGATGAGCTAGTAGCAAAACGTGCTCGTCACGTAATCACAGAAAACGACCGCACGGTAGAAGCAGCGCAAGCACTTCGCGCGCACGATATGAAGCTTATGGGTGAACTGATGGCTGAGTCTCATGCGTCCATGCGTGATGATTTCGAAATCACAGTCAAAGAAATCGATACGTTAGTTGAGATGGTGAAAGAAGTGATTGGCGAGCAAGGCGGAGTGCGCATGACAGGTGGCGGCTTTGGTGGTTGTATCGTTGCGATTGTACCGCCAGCATTGGTTGACGAAGTGAAAGCAACGGTAGAAGCGAAGTACCAAGCAGCAACGGGTCTAAAAGAATCCATCTACGTGTGCCAAGCAAAAAACGGCGCTGGTTTAGTCGAAGTACTTTAAGTGCAAAATTGCTTTAAGTTCAAAGTGCTTTAAGACGCAGTAGGAGTGAGAGATGACTGAGCCATTAACTATCACGATGACACAGCAGGCCGCCTTTGATGGCGCGCCTGCCAACGTGGTCGAACTGAAAAATAACACAGGCATGAGCGTTACCTTTATGGATATTGGCGCGACATGGCTGAGTTGTCGTTTACCTTTGGCGAATGGGGAGTTGCGTGAAGTACTTCTCGGAGTGGGGACGATGGGGAGTTTCATGCTGCAACAGGGTTACATGGGTGTCACTGTTGGTCGCTACGCAAACCGCATCGCCAATGGTCTTTTTGAAGTGAATGGCGAAGCATTTCAAGTGTCTACCAACCAAGAAGGTAACTGCTTGCATGGTGGTGTGGAAGGTTTTGATAAACGTCGTTGGAAGATTGAGTCTCAGTCCGAACAGCAAGTGACGTTCTCTTTGCTGTCTGAAGATGGCGACCAAGGTTTTCCGGGCAATCTAGAAGTGCAAGTGACGTATACGCTGACTGATGATAACCAAGTGAGCATTGCGTACTTCGCTAAGACCGACAAAGCGACACCAGTAAACTTGACCAACCATGCCTACTTTAATTTATTGGGTTCAGAGGCGGGTTTAGATTGCCGTTCTCACCGTTTAACCATCTCAGCAGAGCAATATCTACCAACCAATGAGGCCGGTATTCCTTTGGGGACATTGCAAGATGTGAAAGGAACGGGCTTTGATTTTAGAAATGAAAAGTCAGTATCGGAGCATTTCTTACAAGATGAACAGCAGATTGCCGCCAAAGGGTATGACCATAGCTACCTATTTGATGCTCATCGTGATGTTGCAAAACCGGTTGCGCTGGTGGTTTCTCCAGATGAAAAAGTACACTTGTCGGTGGTGACCAACAAACCTGCGATGCAATTGTATACGGGCAACTGGTTAGCGGGTGCACCAAATCGACGTGGTGGTGAATACCAAGACTACTGGGGCTTGGCGTTAGAAACCCAGTTTTTACCAGATTCGCCAAACCATGCTGAGTGGGCACAGCCAAGCTGTATTCTTGAGCCTGAACAAGAGTACCGCTTCTGCACCACTTATCAGTTTGCTTTCTAGGTAGACTTAGCATTTTCGAGCTTTTGGGTTACAGTAGGCTTTTTGCTCACAGTAGGTCAAAAGCTCATCGAAAGTTGGCAAAATAACGCTCTCTACAAACACCCAAAAAGAAAAAGCTCTGTCACATCGGTGGCAGAGCTTTTACTTTGTAATCTGTTTTGGCATTGACTAGCGCGATATTCTAAAGACGGACCACCGAATTACGGCGCACTAAAGTCGGGCTAAAGATGATGGTGTCATCTTCCACTTGTTCATCACGCGATAACGCTAACGCCAAGCGTGCGGCACGCTCTGCCATCATTTCGATTGGGTAACGAATCGTGGTTAAACTTGGGTTGACGAAGCGAGCAATTAAGCCATCGTCGAAGCCAACCATAGACACTTTTTCTGGTACGTCGATGCCGTTTTGGTCTAATGCCGCCAGCGCGCCTGCTGCCATGTAGTCGTTGTAAGCCACCACGCCAGTGATTGCCAGTGATTTGGTCAGCAGATTGGTCATGGCTGTTTCGCCGCCGTCACTGTTTGGCTCGCCATATTCGACATAGCTTTTTGATAGCTCAATATCGTGATCTTTCAGTGCCGCTTGGTAACCTTGTAAACGCTCGTCGGTATCTTCGATGTCATGGGATGAGGCGATACATGCGATCTTGGTGTGACCATGACGAATCAAATATTCCGTCGCTAAGTATGCGCCCTTGCGGTTATCAAGAGAGATACAACGCTCTGCCAATTCTGGGATATGGCGGTTGATCAACACCATGCCTTTAACTTCTTTGGCGTAGCCAATCAATTCTTCATCTGATAAGCCTTTAGAGTGGATCACAATCGCCTCACAGCGGCTATTAATCAGCAACTCTAGCGCTTGGCGTTCGTCTTCTGGGTTGTGGTAGCCATTGCCAATCAGAATGTGCTTCCCATTTTCTCTTGCCACGTTATCAACCGATTTGACCATGGTGCCGAAGAATGGGTCAGAGACATCGCTTACCAGCACGCCCATCGTATTGGTACTTTGGCTTACGAGTGCACGTGCTGCCGCGTTAGGGCGATAGCCAAGCTTACTCATCGCTTGCGTCACTGCATCGATAGAAGATTGGCTTGCTTTCGGTGATTTATTGATCACGCGAGAGACGGTCGCGACCGATACGCCGGCTTCTTTCGCGACATCCTTGATTGTTGCCATGAGGAACCTTTCGTTGGCTAAAAACGTTAACCGGAGTATTAAACACCCATTGTGTAATAAGTGCAATTTTAACAGTTGGTTACTTTCTAAAGTGCGATCTTTACCTCTTGTAATTATTAATCTTACTGATAGTGTAAACGTTATCTTTTTAGTAAAGTTTTACTGGAGTTTTAATAAATGGAAACGATCGCTTACTCAGACTTTGCAAAGTTAGAAATTCGCACCGGAAAAATCATCGAGGTGGCGCGCCACGAGAATGCAGACAAGCTGTACATTGTGCAGATCGATGTCGGTGAGAAAACCCTGCAAACGGTAACGAGCCTTGTACCGTACTACACAGAAGAAGAGTTAATGGGTAAACAAGTGGTAGTGCTGTGTAATCTAGCAAAAGCTAAGATGCGTGGTGAAACCTCTGAGTGTATGTTGCTGTGCGCTGAAACTGACGATGAGTCGGAAAGCGTATTACTGACACCGGAACGCGTAATGCCTGCCGGGGTAAGAATTGTTTAGCATTAACAAACAGATAGCTAATATTATAAATATTTATGCATGACGTCTCATTTTATAGCTATTAAGCTTAAATGATATGCAACATAAGTTATATTTCCTTGGCTGATATTATTTAAAATCATGATGTTTAAGGAAATTATAATGAAATACGCAGCGTCTTCTTTGTCATTGGCCGTGGGATTAGTTGTTTTGTCATGCTCTGTTCAAGCCAACACAAACATAGGTAGATATGTTGGAGTTGAGGTGCACAATACTGATCTTGATATCCCTAAATCAACAGTTAGTGGCCTATCCTCCAGCACGGGATTTGGCGTAAGTTTTGGTGTTGAACGAGCTTTAACTCAGCAGCTGAGTTTTGCCTTAGAGGCCGAATACATGAATTTCGGTTCGTTTGATGGTATCGCCACTATTTCGGATGGGTTTACGACGAAAGAAGTTAAGACCGAAATCGATGCCTATGGGATTAACGTAAATGTTAAGCCGAAATACTACCTTCCAGGAACAGGTTTTTATGCTGGCGCGATTGCCGGAATTGGAGTGTTAGGGGTTGACCTTACTCTTGACGGGGTTGCTGATGACGGAAGCAATGTCGGCTTTAACTATGGTGTAGAAGCAGGATACGAGTTCATGTCTGGATTGATGATTTCAGGTGGTTATCGAGCCTCTTCTGTATCGATTGAAATTGAAGGTGATGGTGGTGATATTGATTTCGATTTCGACAGTTTCTATGTAGGTCTAGATTACAGGTTCTAACTTGGTATCAGCTAAAAAACTGTAACAAAAGGGAGCGGCTAGGCTCCCTTTTTAATTAGGTTATCGATCACTTCATAATGATGGACCTGCACTCCAGCAAGGTTGCCATATTTAGGCTGGTGGCGATCATTTTCTTTTGCATGCTGCCAACCAATAGTATGGTCGACAAAGTGTTCAGCAAAGGCGTGAGATACTTCCAAGCAACCAGCTAAAACAGTATCGACATAGCTTTGCATGATTGGGCTGAGTGAACAGGGCGGTAGAGGATCATTTTTGACGTAGACCCAAATGCTGTGCTCTGGGTTAAACGAGACTTCAGCTTCAATTTGCTCAGGGCGAATTTGAATACGGTGATAACCACGCTCGCGACGGTCAAACTCAGCCAGTGCTTGGTCATCAACTTCAAGTAATACGCCGTTTACTTGGCCTTCACCTTCATTCACAACTAGGGGGGACAGGATATAGCTGTCATCGACTTTCCCCCAATAACGCACTAGTCCATGAGCAACTACCGGGATGGCTTCTCCAGTTTGCCCCGTTAACTTACGTGAGGCTGAATTAATTAAGCTGCCATAGCCAAATATATACATCTCGATTGCTTCCCTTACTTCGACGAAATCATCTCTACCTGTTATACCTAAACAGTACTCTCCAAGCAACGCAGGGAGCATCGCTTTTACCTAGAAAGGATAGTTTAAAATTATAACATGTATTTTCTATGCATGTTTGTGGTAAGATCGCTGGTGTTGAATTTTTGGACAGTACCTAAAGGTACTTGAGGGCATCACAATGCTGAATATCACCGATAAAAAAGTGGAAGAAAAAATCCCCGCATGGCTGCGACTCGGGTTTAGACCCTTTTTCCTGTTTGGCTCTATCTACGCCATTATCGCGATTGCGATATGGGTATGGATGTTTCAGACCGGACAGCCAAGCGCACTGAGTGTTCCTGCGTTGTGGTGGCATGTACATGAAATGTTGTTTGGTTTCTCGATGGCCATCGTGGTGGGTTTTGTGCTGACTGCTGTGCAAAACTGGACTGGCATCAATGGCACCAAGCATTACACGTTATTGGCTTTGTTTGCCTTATGGTTGGCACCAAGAATATTACTATGGACACCAGCACCACTTTGGTTAACCAGCAGTATTGAAGCACTATTTTTGTTGTTTGTAGCATATGAAGTAGGCATTCGTGTATACCGTGCTAAAGGTTGGCGAAACCTATTTTTTGTCCCGCTATTCTTACTCGCAATCTTTGCGAACTTTGCCAGTTATGCCACGGTGAAGGGCATGCCTCCATTCACTTCATCGGCGGTATGGCAGGCGATGCTTTGGTGGTTCACGTTATTACTATCGGTGATGGGGGGGGAGAGTGATTCCTTTCTTCACTGCTCGTCGTTTTAACTTCGAAAAAGCTCAGCCACTCATGTGGTTAGATTGGCTAGCAAACCTACCTTTGATCATGTTGTTTGTGTTGAGCTTCTTCCCGGTAACTTTTGCTGAACTTGGTAAGCCACTGATGCTGTTTGCCGGAGTCGCGCAACTGGTTCGATTCCTACGTTGGAAGCCTTGGTTAACCCTAAGTGAGCCACTTGTGTGGTCTTTACATACGGCGTATTTGTGTCTGCCTTTAAGCCTTATCTTGCGGGGTGGTTGGGACAACGCATTTGCCAGTCACAATTTGATTCACTTGTTTGCGATTGGTGCACTGGGTGGATTGATCTTAGCGATGATTGCTCGCGTCACTATGGGGCACACAGGGCGCATGATTTACAAAGGTCCGAATATGAGTATCGCGTTTATTGCGATTATTGGAGCCGCGTTAACGAGAAGTTTGGGCGTTATTTTTGACCCTTCACATATGCTCATTTGGATCGATGTGAGTGCCGCATTGTGGATCCTTGCCTTTGGTATGTTTGTATGGCGTTTTGGTATTATGTTGCTTACTCCACGAGCGGATGGGCACCCTGGCTAGTTTCAGAAAGTCTTGACTCTTCTCCATGACAAAGGGCTTGGATTATTGCCAAGCCCTAGGGGCTGTTTATCTTTCGCTGCAAAAGCCAACTCGAAAGGTCAACAACCCCTGGTATCTATATGTTCCCTTCACTAAAGTCTTTTTGGAAATACAGAACTTTTTGTAAGTAACGTCTTGCTTCCCCTTTTGGGTGTTGAGTCGTTAGAGCCTGATAAACTTGAGTTGGATTTAGACTATTGAGTTCGTTCATCGCGCGCTTTCGGTCACTATCAAACGTCGAAAGAACGCCACCAGTGCCACCGTTGTACGCGGAAATCATACTGAAGTGCTTGGAAGTTGGGTGCTTTACATCTCGCAAGTAGCGGTTTTTCAATATATAGAAATATGCCGCACCGGTATCGATATTGTTTGCTGGATCGAATAAATACTCTTTGGTCGGAATTCCGGGTTTGTTTTTCACCAAGTTAAATACGTCAGCACCAGCGGTTTTAGGAATAACTTGCATCAAACCGTAAGCTCCGGCATGAGAAACTGCGTAAGGATTAAAGCTACTTTCCGTCTTGATCACGGCGAAAATTAGATCTTCAGATAACCCATATCGTTTCGCTGCATCTTGAACCAGGCCTGCGTATTGGTACTCACGCTGCTCTAAGTGGTCCTTTACCATGGTAATTTCAACATAGTAAGCACTACCACGCTTGATGGTTTTTTTTTGCAACCTGTTGTCGATCAAATAATCCGCGTAGCGATTTGCTCGCCATTCCCATTCAATTGGTTTGCCATCATGATCCAAAACCTGCCCAAGTAAGAAAGGCTTCCCACGCAGCACTGCCTCTTTATCACTAAAGAGCTCAGCATGTGCAGGGTCTGCAGGCATCAGTAACGTTTGTACAATGGCTTTTTGTAACTTTTCGGTTGGTTGATATTGAGAAATCGTTGAAACATAAATCTTACCCGCCTCAAAATCGATGTGAGCGCGAGTGCTATAACCATCAAGGTATTTCACATAGCGATGTTTACCGGCCTCAACAAATTCATCCTCACCCCAACGATCTTGAGCGAGCTTTTTGATATGTGCTAATAGCTTAGCGATATCACTGTCATTTGAGGTCGGCGGAGAAATCGGTGGTTCATAAGCGCTGCAATCACACGGTTGTGTTGGTTGCTGTTGGTGAGGCCCTTCTGGGCCAAGTGAGCAGCCTGCTAATAACAGCGATAGCAGCAAAATAGTTTGTTTCATCAGAGTCCATAGTTGGCTGAAGTTGTAGATTACTCGTGATCTACATAAAGGAATGAAATGATAGAAAAATGTACTAACACCATGAAATTAAAAAAATTTGTGGTATCGATAAATGGAAAATAGGTCGGGAGAAGTAATGGCCTCTTTCGAGGCCAAAACTATTGGATCAATGCACTACAGCATCAGGAAGGTGACTGATCGCTTGAGGTGGGGTTTCTGGTTTCGGTAGTTTAAGGCCAGCTAACATTGTTAGGGCTGTGCTACTGATTCCACCTGAGTATGTTTTGATTCCTTCAGGACTGGTACTTGATGTTTCACCAACATTCCAGAGAGTAAAGAAATCGCTCAAGTCGTGGTTAGCAACGTAAGAGCTACAAAGCATCATCAAGTCACCACCGCTAAGCCCAGTGGCTTGTGCACTACAGTAGTTCATACCTTCATCACCTTGTGAATCGCCACGGGATTTGCGATGCATGAACTTAAACATGTTCCATCCTTGGTCATGATTGTAGATGCTTGGCTTTTCAGTTCCTGATGAATACCAATTGTCGATGATGAAGTTATCTTGAGCCCAGATTTTTAGCTGTCCGAACATAACCAAACGTAAACCCGCATCGCCATGGCTCCAAGCATGACCGCTGTTTTGCTCCAGCCAGTATGGGGCTTTTTGGATGTCAGCTTCGATACGAACCATTTTGCCATTGACTTGCTCTTGCATGTATAGGGCAAGCAAGTTGTTAGTTACTTCAGTGCTACCAGCAGCTGTAAATGGCGCTGAGGCTAAGTTGTGACCTACCTCATGCCACAGTAACCAACTAGCCAGAGGTTGTAATGGTATGTTCTCATTTTGGGCATTAAAGCCACTGTTCATGACTGGATAACCTGAATGTGCAGCACCAATCGAGATCTGTACGTCATTGACGAATCGGTGGCGGAATTCAGTGAGATCTTCGTAGGTAAAACGTCGATGCTTGCCCTCAGTTGTTACTTCATCTCGACCATAGAAATCACTTGCAGCTTCAGCAAACTGATTCATTTCTTCACTGAACTTTACTAGATCCGCATTGGTTAAGTTCTTAACGGCCGTTGTATAAATGAAGCTCCCCGTGTCCACTTCTGCGATTGGGGCGGTACTCTCTTCAATCGAGTGCACCCATTTCCCTTCTTTCCACCATGCCGCTTTTTGTACGCCATCAAAAGTGAATGTCGCTATTGCATTATCTGCAGAAGCAGAGCTTATTGGTTTAACCGTGATAAGACCCCCGTAAGGAACGGTGAACTTGGTTAATCCCCCATCGTGGGCAAAGTTCATTTGCATTCTAGGTGGACGATTTAGACGAGTCTCATGTTGAGGCTTTCCTGTTAAATCATCGGCCATCATTACGGTGATGTTAGCTTCTACGCCGCCTGTCACAGTGACTTCTTGTAACTGTGGTGCCCAAAGTCCAGTCGATTGATTGTTTCCTGCTGAGAAGGTTACAGGGGAGCCCGCGGTTTTAATATCAATCGAAACAGAGGATGCCTCTCCTGTACTTTGACCAGGGTATGCTGATGTATCCACTTTAATATCGTAGTCCCAGAATGAGCGCCCGAGCATAATGCGAGTCAAAGGCTTTTCAGTATAGTTCAATGGGTAGCTAGGGTTCATTTGCCCTAATAGTTCACCTTCACCGTGAATCATCTTGTGCTCAATCAGTTGAGCCTTTAATGAGTCAGGACAAGTCCCACCGTTGCCATGTTTATTGTTTGTGTAGCAATTCAGGTAGTTGACTAGAGTTTCAAAACCGAGCTCATCTTGAACGTCCTGATCGTAAGCATAATCATTGTTGTTCCATAACCATACTGATAGGTTGTCATAGGTTTGGTTCAGCTCTGTGGTAGATAAACGAATACCTTTGTTGCCTTTAGTTCGGTAGTAAAGTTCATGATCCATCAACGCTTGGATATTGGTGCCTAAGTTCGCAGCTTTCACCATGCCATCCACTACGTCTGGGTTTATTTGGTAACGATCGAAGTCTTTTCGCCAATAGTTTCCACGAACAACGACACCATCACCTTTGCGAATCTCGATACAGTCGATTTCGTATTCGTAATCATGACTACAGATTGATGTACCTGGAAACGCATTTTGCAGTTCAGCAATCGCTGCTGCTGTTTCTTGCTCATTTTGTACAAAAATACGAGCATGTTTTGTTTCCATGATTGGTTGCCCAGATTCGTCTAGCATTGGTTTTCCATTGCTATCAAGTTTCTCTACTTGATATTGAGGAATTTCAAGGCTTGGCATATCAATTGGCGGAGCCCAAGTTATCGATCCGTCATCATTGACTTGGTAAGGGCGCTTGCCATTGACATCTGGGAATCGCTCTAGTACGACCATGTCATAGCGGCTACGTACATGAAGGTTCGGATACATGCTTTGGCAGTAGTATGATGAACCGCAGAAAGCTTGGTTAGTTGGCGTCACGTTACTGCCACCAATAGACATACCAGCTGCATCGGCTAGACGTCCTAAAGGTTCAGGGTTTAGCTTTTCGTCGATGGCATCCATAAATATCACGCTGCCACCATCATTGATAAAGTGGATGAGAGCGGTGATATCTTCCTGAGTTAGGTTTGCTTGATCTAAATCCGCGATGTAGCGATGAGTCATGCCATCACCGAGAACTTTCGGTTGATAACCTTGAAGAATAAGCAATGGTGTTTCTGTGATAGAAAGCGCCTCAAAGCCACCTTTACTGATTTTATCGACTGCGGAAAACCCGTATTCTGGGCTAATAAAGAAGTCATATTGAGTGCCATGAGACACATTACTTCTTGCTGCCGCAGCTAGGTCGATATTGGTGGCAACACGAATGCCACCATTGTTCAACTCAGGTGCGAGCCATTGGAACAGATTACTGAAGAAGCGTTTCATGCTGCCATGATCGTTTCTTGGGTCATCAGATAAATCAATAGTGGTTGTACAAGAGTAAGCGGTACTGTCAATACGCAGTGCGTCGTTCGCCCAGTAGTTGTTTGGACAAGACAGGATACTTGGGTACAAGCTGTTGCCCATAAATACCACTTTGCCTAAGCCGATTTCTCCAGCTGTAACAAATGGAAAGCCGAAGGTGGCGTTGTCTTTTGAAACTTTAGGGATGGCTGGCATTTCAATGTCAGGCCAGTTTGCGATGTATGGCTTACCTTCTCGTGTCCAGGCTTGGGCTTCGTCAAAAGCAATTTGTCGGTTAATGTCGGTGCGTGGCATGACAATTGGGAACGCACGGTTTGACATATTCAACATACGCATTCCGCGCGTGTAACCTGTTGCACCATAGAAACTGCTGTTATCGTTGAAGACATGGAAAGTCGTGACGCCGTCAAAGATTGCTTTGAGTGAGTTGGTCACGTATTTATCATCATTCAGAGAAAAGACGACTGGTGATCGATTTGCGACAACTGATGTCTTTTTCAAAGATTGATCAATGAGAGCAGTAAGTCCCTGTTCAAATTGCTTTTCAAATTCATTAGGCAAGTTGAAAGAGGTACCTTCTAACTTTCCACCATTCGGTAGGGTAAGCTTGATCAGCTCATTGATGACGTTCGGGTATTGTGAGAATACGTCCCGTACTTGACCATCAATCGTGATCTGTTCGCCACTTGCTTCGCCATAACGCTGCAATAAAGCTTGGATGTTCGCTTTTACTGCAGGGTTTTCTGTCACATCGGCAAGTTGATAACTTACCTTGTTACCGATAACGGAGCCAAACTCAAAGGTATCAATGCCAAATGTGAGTGAATCCCCCCCCACAAATACTCAAATTCACCATTCGCATCTGTTACCCCCGTTGAGTGTGCGGAGAAATAGCTGATTCCCACAATCGGCAGTCCATGAGCGTCAGTTAATGTACTGCGAGTTAATACTTGAGCCTCTACACTTGGCTGATATGTCAAACTGGCTTCTGCATTAGATGACACAAAGTCACTGTTCAAATCGTTATCACCACCAGATACCGCAGGAACCAAATTAGGATCTCGGTGTGAGCTCGGTGCTTTACCTACATCGTCAGTAGACTCTTCACTTTTAGCGACTAAAAACGCGCCTACGGTTTCGTCTGAATCGAGTGCAGCTGAGTTATAGATCCCGGCAATGTCGATGCTGTCCATCTTGTTAAGGCAGACCTGTTGTGACTCTGGACAAGAAGAGATCGACTCCAATACTTTCGCCGCATTATCACCTTTACCGATGACGTTGGTGAGCTCAAAGGCAATGGGAACTAATGCATCTGAGTTGAGGCTTTGGCTCTTGTGATCGGGAGCGATGAAGCTTCCGAGCTCTATTGAACTGGAATCGAGTGATTCTAAGTAACAAGTAAAGCTGTCACCTTCTGTCGTACTAAAGTGACCTTCTAAGAGTGATTGCCCGTTGCAGCTCACATCGCCTTTTAATGGCTTGTTTGATGCTGTCAGACTAGCTTTGTAGAAGGTGACTTCCATACCTTCATCGGGGTTCACACACTCAGGTGCGGTGCTGTCTTCATCGCAGGATGCTGTCGGAAGATGAACCTGAGCAATAACGGTTGTCTTTGTGCTTAACTTCCCATCGCTGACCGTAACATCAAATTGATAATTGCCTTCATGCACCGGCGTTGGTGCGAAAGTAAGAACGCCTGATTGAGTGATCGAGACAAATTCTGGCGAGTTATCAAGTGAGAAGCTCAAACGGTCCCCATCTCGGTCAGATGCGATGACTTGGTATTCAAGCGTTTGATCAGTGAAAGCGGTGATCGGTGCTATTGACTGAACTATAGGAGCATTGTTGTCATTACCTGGTTCATCTTGATCACTAACGTGAATGGTTAGATTACGAGATGTGAGAAGTGAGCCATCACTCACTAGTACCTGACTATGATGACTTCCTGCATTTGAGTTGTTTAGTGGCTCTATATATAGCAGACCATTTTCTGAGATGGAGACAAAATCAGGCGCATCTTTTAAAGAGTAAGCCAGTGCATCATTATCTTTATCCGTCGCAAGAACTTGATAAGTTGATGGTCGTTGGATCTTGGCTTTGAGTACAGGGATAGGATCAACGACCGGAGCATGATTTATCAAGTCTGGATCTACCGGTGTCATGCCTAAATGCACGGTTAGTTGAGTATCAGCGGTTACGTCGAATGTGCCATCACTGACTATCACTGCAAGCTCGTAAGTGCCAACATCAGCCGCAGTTGGCACGAAGTTCATAAGCCCTTGGTTATCAATCGATGCCCAAGAAGGTGCTTGGTTTAAAGAGAAGCTTAGTTGATCACCATTGTAGTCTTTAGCACTGACCTGATAGTTCGATGCGATATCTGCCTTAACATCGATTTGCGCATCAACGGTGAGCTCAGGAGCGAAGTTAGGTTGGAAACCGCTGTCATTATTACACTCTGGATCAGTCGTATCTTCAGGGCAAGATGCTGTTGGTTGAGCAAACACATTGAGCTGAATTTGGGTGGTTACCTTTGCTTTACCGTCTGAGACGCTGATAGAAAATTGATACTGGTCTTGGTCTGGTTCTTTTGGAGCAATAGTGACCAAGCCAAGTTTATCGACAGACACAAAATCGGGCGCATCGTTCAGTTGATAGCTCAGAGAACCCCCGTCTCTATCGGAGGCAACAAGTTGGTAAGTTACCTTATGATCGACCAGCGCAGTAAGCTCAGGAACTGACTCTACACTAGGTGGGTGATTCGAAGAGGGCGGCTCTACTGAAGGAGGCTGACTACTCCCTGAGTCGCTAAAGCAACCAGTAAGCACCATAGATATGATGGTTGAAAGTATGAGTTTTTTAGGCATTTTTTATTTTTGTTATGAAGGAAAATGCGCATTCTATTCGAATTAGTTTAAATTAAAATATGCTAGACGGTATGTGTAGCTAAATTACAATTGTTCATACGATAAAAAACTTTTTACCAATTGCGTTTGCTTTATAATCAATGGCTTATGTTTGATTTCTAGCAACAAAAAAAGCCTGCGGGGTGCAGGCTTTGTATTAGGAGAGTCCAATTTAACTTACTTGTGAGAGGCTAACGACTTTTTGTTGCAGCTTCTCTTTTAGATATTCTGCCAGTGCGATTTTCTCCTCTTCGTTCATGTATAAACCAAGTTTTGTACGACGCCATAAGATGTCTTCATCGGTTAGCGCCATTTCGTGATTCATCAAGTAATCAATTTCACGTTGATATACGCCGCTTGCTTGCTCAGAGAAGCAGTGGCCAAGATCCTCTACGCTGTTAGTGCCTTCCATTAGTTCCCAAGTTTGTGTACCAAACTGAGTCACATAGCGCAGCAACATCGCTTCTGATGCCCACGAGTATTTCGCATGAATCATCTTCGCCAGTTGCTCACGGCTGCAACTGAAGTTACCGCCAGGAAGGGTTTGGTTTGCCGTCCAGTCTTTACCCATTTCAGGTAGGAACGGGGCAAGTTTCTTCATCGCCGCTTCACCAAGCTTACGGTAAGTCGTGAGCTTGCCGCCGAACACTGAAAGTAAAGGCGCGTGATCGTATTCAGCATCCAGTTCTAGTGTATAGTCACGTGTGATCGCTTGCGGTGAGTCAGACTCATCATCACACAACGGACGTACACCACTGTATGTCCACACCACGTCTTCACGGCTTAGCTGGTGGACAAAGTGTTGGTTAACGATATCGATCAAGTAATCGACTTCATCTTCGGAGATTGCGACTTCACGTGGATCGCCTTTGTATTCCACATCCGTTGTACCAATGATCGAGAACTTATCTAAGTAAGGGATCATAAATACGATACGGTTATCTTTGTTTTGTAGGATGTAGGCTTGCGGCTCGTTGTGGATACGAGGAACAACGATGTGCGAACCTTTGATCAAACGAATGTTGCGAGGGGAGGTTTGCTCTAATCCTTCATCAAAGAACTGTTTCACCCATGGACCAGCTGCGTTAACCAGAGCTTTCGCTTTACGTTCGAAACGTTGGTCTGTGGTTACGTCATGAATAGTGACATGCCAAATGCCGCCTTCACGGTGCGCTTTTTCAACGCGGCAGTAGTTGCGAACTTCTGCGTTATTCTCTTTTGCAGCCAGAACGTTAAGTAAGACTAAGCGCGCATCGTCTACCCAACAATCTGAGTATTCGAAACCGGTTTTCATTTCAGGTTTTAAAAGGCCTGATTTTGCTAGGTTGACGGTTTTGCTGCCTGGCAGTGTGGTGCGTCTACCCAAATTATCGTAAAGGAACAAACCACAGCGGATCATCCAAGCTGGGCGTAAAAATGGACGATGAGGTAAACGGAAGCGCATTGGCAGAGCCACGTGTGGTGCTTTACGTAAGATCACTTCACGCTCAGCGAGCGCTTCCGAAACCAAACGAAATTCATAGTGTTCAAGGTAACGTAATCCGCCATGGATCAGTTTTGAACTTGCAGAAGAGGTTGCCGATGCGAAGTCGTTAGCTTCGTACAAACCGACGCTTAAACCACGGCCAGCAGCATCTGCAGCAATACCGGCCCCGTTAATGCCGCCACCGATCACGATCATATCTAGAGTAGGGGATGAATTCGTCGTGGAAGCATTTTGTTGAATACTCATAAATTTGACCTCTTGTGAGCGAACGAGCATTTTGGAACATAAGTTTATCCTAGCTTAGGTTTCGTTTATGGTCATTATTTATTTTCGTTTATGAGCGTTTTGTGTGATTTGGGCACAAAAAAACCTCTGCCTAATTAAGACAGAGGTCATTTATGCGCGTAAATAGTGAGTGTAAACGCTATTCGGCTTCTACTCTTTCTATTTTTGTATCAACCACTTCGAGCGGAACCGAGGCTTCTCTTAGAATAGCGAGAATCTCTTCTGGTGGTTGTTTGTTGGTGAACACCATGTTCAATTGTGCGATATTGCCTAATTTTACCATGGCATTGCGACCAAACTTCGAATGGTCAACTGCAAGGAACACACTGCGACTGTTATCAATAATGGCTTGTTTTACTCGAACTTCGTGGTAATCAAAGTCCAATAGTGAGCCGTCAAAGTCGATACCACTGATGCCCAAAATGCCAAAATCAAGGCGAAATTGTTTGACGAAATCGAGGGTCGCTTCACCGACAATGCCGCCGTCGCGATTACGAACTTCACCGCCAGCTAAAATCACTTTGATTTCTGGGTTTGGTAAAAGAATGGTGGCAACATTAATGTTGTTGGTCACCACGCGAAGCTGTTTGTGGTTTTTATTCAGCGCTCGAGCCACCGCTTCTGGTGTAGTGCCAATATCAATAAACAAGGTGGCGCCGTCAGGAATATGTTTTACTAACTCTTCCGCAATCACATCCTTCTCATTGAAGTTAAGTGCTTTACGCGTGTTGTACGACGTGTTCTCTGAGCTAAGAGGAATGGTTGCACCACCGTGGTAGCGTCTAATTTTGTTTTCATCCGCGAGGTCATTTAGGTCGCGACGAATGGTTTGTGGACTAACATTAAACTTTTCTACCAGCTCATCCGTGCTGACATATCCTTGTTTTTTCACCAAATCAACGATCTGTTGGTGTCTTGGTATTTGCTTCACTTAGCACTCCCTTGTGCACTGGCAACGACCAATGCTTCAAAATCGAAAATAGAAACTTGCTCTATTGTGCTCGAATTAGCGCATTGTGAGAAGCTGTGGGAGTGTGGAATCCGCGATCGAACGCAAAAAAGAGCGCCAATTCGGCGCTCTTTATGATTAATCTGGAGGAAACTAATCGTTTATCAGAAATTAATCGTCTTCGTCGTGAAGCTCAGACCAGGTTTGAGCACACTTAACTGCGCGCTTCCAACCTTTGTAACGACGGTTACGTTTTTCTTCATCATCGTGTGGTTCGAATGTGCGATCGAGCACCGCTTTGTCTTGCAGCTCATCAATGCTATTCCAGAAACCAACCGCTAGACCAGCTAGGTATGCTGCACCCAAAGCAGTCACTTCAGTTACTTGAGGACGGTGAACTTCGGTGTTGAGTACGTCTGACTGGAACTGCATTAGGAAGTTGTTCGCTACTGCGCCGCCATCAACGCGCAGGTTCGCGAGCTTAATGCCCGAGTCTGCTTGCATCGCATCCAGCACATCACGAGTTTGGTAAGCGATGCCTTCCAAAGTTGCACGGATAATGTGGTTAGAGTTTACGCCACGAGTTAGACCGACAATCGTACCGCGAGCGTAAGCATCCCAATATGGTGCACCTAAGCCAGTAAATGCAGGAACAACGTACACACCGTTGGAAGAATCCACTTTGGTTGCAAAGTATTCTGAATCTTCAGCGCCAGCCAGGATCTTCATTTCATCACGTAGCCATTGAATTGACGCGCCACCCATGAATACCGCACCTTCAAGAGCGTAAGCTGGCTCGCCTTTTGGACCACATGCTAGGGTAGTCAGTAGACCATTTTTCGAGGTTACTTTCTCTTTACCCGTGTTCATCAACAAGAAACAACCTGTGCCGTAGGTGTTCTTCGCTTGACCTGCTTCTACACACATCTGACCGTAAAGCGCTGCTTGTTGGTCACCTGCAATACCAGCGATTGGGATACGAGTACCGCCTTTACCACCAATGTTGGTTTGGCCGTAGATTTCTGATGAGCGTTTTACTTCAGGCATCATCGACGCTGGGATACCCATTTCATCCAGCATTTTCTGATCCCAGCATAGGTCGTTGATGTTGAACAGCATGGTACGCGAAGCGTTAGTGTAATCCGTTACGTGAACACGACCTTGTGTCATCTTCCAAACCAACCAAGTATCAACGGTACCGAATAACAGTTTGCCTGCTTCGGCATCTTCACGCGCACCTTCAACGTTATCTAGAATCCACTTCACCTTTGTGCCAGAGAAGTAAGGGTCTAGAACCAGACCAGTGTTGTCACGAACGTAATCTTCCAGTCCGCGTGCTTTTAATTCTTCACAAATATCGGCAGTACGGCGACATTGCCATACGATCGCGTTATAAACCGGTTTGCCCGTTTCTTTGTTCCATACAATTGTGGTTTCACGTTGGTTGGTAATACCGATACCTGCAAGCTGGTCGCTACGGATACCTGTTTTCGCAAGTGCTTCAACCAAAGTAGAGCTTTGAGTTGCCCAGATTTCCATTGGGTCATGCTCAACCCAACCAGCCTCTGGATAAATCTGAGTAAATTCTCGCTGAGCGACGCTTACGATATTCGCGTCATGATCCAGGATGACAGCACGAGAGCTTGTCGTGCCTTGGTCTAGGGCAACAATGTATTTTTGCTCAGTCATGGTAAGAATCCTTTTGTTTCGTTATTTATATTTTAGTAAATGTTCGAATTGGTAGGGGTTAAGCTTGCGCTTGTTCTGCTTCTTCTTCGGTCTCGCACTGGTTAGGGATAGTGCAGCCATGACCTTGTTGTGGCAGATACGCAGCAATCGCTTTCGGGTACAACCAACCACCGAAGCAAGCACCTGCGATAGGAGCAAGAATTGGAACAATAAAGTATGGGATTTCACGCGCGCCAGTCAATGCGTAATCCCAGCCTGCAAAGTAAGCAAACAGCTTAGGGCCGAAGTCACGAGCAGGGTTCATCGCAAAGCCAGTCAGTGGGCCTAAAGAACCACCGATAACCGCAATGAGGATACCGATCAGTAGAGGGTTCATCGCGCCGCGAGGTGCGCCATTGTTCTCATCACCAAGAGCAAGAATGGCAAACATCAGCACTGCAGTAATCACGAATTCCACAGCAAAAGCGCCAAAGAAAGAGAGAGAAGCGTGTGGGTAAGTCGAGAAAATGCCCGCCGTTGCTAATGCGTCTTGGCTGCTACGAACGAAGTTGTGTGCGATTTCGTAATCCGTAAAAAGGTTGCTGTACAAACTGTAAACCAAAGCGGCAGAGCAAAATGCACCTAGCATTTGCGCAACGATATAAGGCACAACTTTCGCCTTATCAAATCCATGGAACATCGCTAGCGCGATAGTCACGGCAGGGTTGATGTGTGCTCCGGATACGCCCGCAGTACAGTAAATAGCAATGGCGACACCAAAGCCCCATACAATACTGATTTCCCATTGACCAAATTGAGCCCCGGTCAAAACGAGTGCTGCGACACAGCCTACGCCAAAAAAGATAAGTAATCCTGTACCGATAAACTCGGCCAAACATTCTCCGAGCAGTGAGGGGTGTTTGTTCGTTGTCATGTTAAGAGTCCTTTAATATTTATGCTTATCTAGCACGGTTCTATTGTGCATATATAAACGTTTGCGAAAACAAACGAGCGTCAAAAGTGAGCGTTTGAGCATAAATTTGTTAATCAAACTCTTCGTTTTTGTTAATTGACGCATCTTTTGCTCAAAAAGGAAACTCGATAAAACGAATTATGGTCTTCAATTTTGCTTTGATGGACTAAAACTACCGATGTGAAAATCAATGCACAAACTGGTAAGAGGAGTTTTGTGAAGCTGCTTCGTGAATGGTGGTAAATTGCTCAGATTATTGGTCGAAAACTAACCCTAAAGAGCTAGCTAACACTAATGATGATAAGGGATTGCTGATATTCATTCACTCGTTGCCCAGAGCTGCGCCATCAGTAAGAGATAAGACGTTTATCCGTGGTTGATAAACCGTCTTTTACTCGGAGATTCGCTTTGAATGCACTTTGGGAGTGGTTGGTTGATGTCGGTCCTAATTGTTAACGTTGTGACATTGTTGCAACACGTCATATTGACGCTTTCATTACTTAAATCACGTGTTTAATCTCTTCCATCTCTACCTTTTATCCATTTATGTGGTCATTTGAGCACTTGGTTTGCTTAAGATAGCAGTGATTTTGTTCGTTTGCGCACTTCATGCTCTATATGAACAGTAACGGAATGTGGGGGAAATGGAAGCACTGTCTAATTAAATGCTTCTAGTCTACTGTATTTACTGAAATTTAATCCCTATGCAACATTTATCACAGAAATAAAAATCGTATTTCATAAAATGCACTAACTTTCGAACGAAACTTTATTTTGCTCGTTCGCGACTTAAAGCTCCCTACCATTGCTCACTATATTAATGAGGTTCCTATGTTTGGAATATTCAAACCCAAGGCGCACATCGATCGCTTATCGTCCGATAAGATCGATGGCACTTATTCCCGCTTACGTTGGCAACTCTTTCTCGGCATCTTTGTCGGTTATGCCGGCTACTATCTGGTTCGTAAAAACTTCAGTTTGGCGATGCCTTACTTGATTGAGCAAGGGTTCAGTCGTGGTGATCTTGGGGTTGCCTTAGCTGCGGTATCTATTGCTTACGGTTTATCAAAATTCTTAATGGGCAGTGTCTCTGACCGCTCGAACCCTCGTTACTTTTTAAGTGGCGGTCTATTAATGTCAGCGCTTGTGATGTTCTGCTTCGGTTTTATGCCTTGGGCTACGGGCAGCATTACCGCGATGTTTATTCTATTGTTCCTAAACGGTTGGTTCCAAGGTATGGGATGGCCTGCCTGTGGTCGAACCATGGTTCACTGGTGGTCACGTAAAGAACGTGGCGAGATCGTATCGGTTTGGAACGTGGCGCATAACGTAGGTGGTGGTTTGATTGGCCCACTATTTATTCTTGGCCTTTGGGCATTTAACGACGATTGGCGCACCGCTTTCTATGTACCTGCATTTTTTGCCACGCTCGTAGCTGTCTTTATTTGGTTCACCGTAAGAGATACACCGCAGTCTTGTGGTCTTCCGCCAATTGAAGAGTACAAAGACGATTACCCTGACGATTACGACAAGTCACACGAAAAAGAAATGACGGCGAAGGAAATTTTCTTCAAGTATGTCTTTTCTAATAAGTTGTTGTGGTCAATCGCGATTGCGAACGCGTTTGTTTATCTGATCCGCTATGGTGTGCTGGACTGGGCGCCGGTATACCTCAAAGAAGCGAAGGACTTCTCGGTTGATAAATCTTCTTGGGCTTACTTCCTATACGAGTGGGCGGGCATCCCAGGTACGCTATTGTGTGGTTGGATTTCAGACAAGCTGTTTAAAGGTCGTCGTGCTCCTGCCGGTATTCTATTTATGGCGTTAGTAACCGTAGCTGTGCTGGTTTACTGGTTCAATCCAGCAGGTAACCCAGCAGTCGATATGATGGCGCTGGTTGCAATCGGCTTCTTGATTTACGGTCCGGTAATGTTGATTGGTTTGTATGCTCTAGAGCTTGCTCCTAAGAAAGCGGCGGGTACGGCTGCAGGTCTAACTGGCTTATTTGGTTACTTGGGCGGTGCGGTAGCGGCAAACGCGATTCTTGGCTACACGGTAGACCACTTTGGCTGGGATGGCGGTTTTATCATCCTCGTGGGTTCATGTATCACGTCTATCGTTTGTTTGACTTACGCATTTCTTGGCGAGCGCGCTCACCATGAACAAAAAGCGCGTGAGAAAGAAGCTTTGGCGTCATAAAACCTTAAAGGGGCAGTGGAATACTGCCCCTTCAAATAAGTTAAGGAAATAACAATGAAAACAACGTCAGTTTGCATGACGGTTCTCGCTCTGAGCATCTCCGCTGGAGCAATTGCACAACCGCTTGTTATCGCGCACCGTGGCGCATCGGGTTATCTACCAGAACATACTTTAGAAGCAAAAGCGTTGGCGTACGCGATGAAACCAGATTACATCGAGCAAGATGTGGTGATGACTAAAGACGATCAATTGGTCGTGCTGCATGACCACTATCTCGATCGCGTGACCGATGTGGCAGAGCGATTCCCAGACCGTGCTCGTAAAGATGGCCGTTACTACGCGATTGATTTCACGTTGGCTGAAATCAAATCATTGCGAGTCACTGAAGGCTTTAACATTGATGATAAAGGTAACAAGGTTGCTGGCTATCCGACACGATTCCCAATGTGGAAATCAGACTTCACCGTACCTACTTTTGCTGAAGAGATTGAGCTGATCCAAGGCTTAAACAAAACGCTGGGTTATGACATCGGTATTTACCCGGAAATCAAAGCGCCGTGGTTCCATCGCCATGAAGGTAAAGACATCTCAAAAGCGGTGCTTAAAGTTTTAAAACAGTACGGTTACGATTCGCAAGACGACAAAGTATACCTTCAGTGTTTCGATGCCAATGAACTCCAGCGCATCAACAGTGAACTCATGCCTGAGATGGACATGGATTTAAAGCTCGTTCAGCTCATGGCTTATACCGATTGGAACGAGACCATGGAGTACAAAGGCGACAAGGCAACACCATACAGTTATGACTGGATGTTTGAAACCAATGGTATGAAGAAGGTCGCGGAATATGCGGAAGGGATCGGTCCTTGGAAGCCAATGTTGGTGGATGACAAATCAACCAAGGATAACATCATCATTAAACCTTTGATGAAAGCGGCAAAAGACGCAGGCTTGCAAGTGCACCCTTACACTTTCCGAGCGGACCCTGGGCGTATTCCAACGTACACAGACAGCTTCGATGGCATGATGGACATCTTCTACAATCAAGTGAAAGTGGATGGTTTGTTTACTGACTTCCCTGATAAAGCAGTCAACTTTCTGAACAAGTAAAATTCAAAAAAGCTGAGTATTTGAAGTTCTCAGTATTACGTCACACGCCATGTCGTAACAATGTGCCCTCTCTCAGGCAATAAAAAATCCCCCAACAGTTTCCTGCTGGGGGATTTTTCGTAGGGCTAATTACTGCAATACCTAAATGACTTCAAGATGCTCAGTTCAGAGTGTGGTCACTGATAAAATGACGAAGTGAAATAGCTCGCTATTTTCAAGTTATTTGACGTGGGAATCGTAATAGTGACACGCTCCCAAAGGGCGAGTTGTCTTGGCTTTCGTGCTTTGTTAACGAGCTTTGATTTAGATTGACTAGATCTTCAACTCGTTGCCGCGCCTGCAAGCCAAGTCAGCCTCGCTGAATCAAGCATCTCGAGGTTAGTTGGGTATTCTTATTAGTTGTTTTTATGCAGTTCGCTGTTCAGTTCAACCGCGCTCTTGTTTGCAAGACACTCGATTTGACCTGTTACAGAGTTACGACGGAACAGTAGGTCAGAAACACCAGCAAGATCGCGTGCTTTCACTACTTCAACTTCTTGGCCTGCAGAATCTAGCATGCGCACTTTAGAGCCAGCGGTTACGTATAGACCTGATTCGATAGTACAACGGTCACCCATTGGGAAGCCAAGACCTGCGTTCGCGCCTAGTAGTGAGTTTTCACCGATAGAAACCACAACTTTACCGCCGCCAGATAGCGTACCCATGATAGATGCACCGCCGCCGATGTCAGAGCCGTTACCAACCACTACGCCAGCAGAGATACGACCTTCAACCATGCTCACGCCAGCTGTACCCGCGTTGAAGTTGATGAAGCCTTCGTGCATTACCGTTGTGCCTTCGCCAACGTGTGCGCCAAGACGTACGCGAGAAGTGTCAGCGATACGAACGCCAGTTGGTACCACGTAGTCCACCATTTTAGGGAACTTGTCTACGCAATCTACGCTTAGTGCACGACCCGCTAGGCGAGCTTCGATTTGACGCTCTGCTAGTTCAGGTAGGTCGATTGGACCTTCGTTAGTCCATGCGATGTTGTGTAGTAGACCGAAGATGCCGTCTAGTACCGTGCCGTGCGGTTGAACTAGGCGGTTAGAGATAAGTTGAAGTTTTAGGAAACCTTCAGCAACGCTTTGTGGCTGCTCGTCAGTTGCAAGGATAACCAGTACAAGTGGTTGTGCTGATTCTGCTGCTTTTGCTGCGAAAGATGCGTTTGCAGCATCGCCGTTTGCTTCAAATGCTGCTGCCAGTTCTGCGCTTTGTGCTGCAGAGATCTCGATAGCTTGGTTGCCTTGCTCGTAACCTGCTACTGCTGCTAGTGCGTTAACAAGCGCTTCGCTTGGGTTAAGAACTGGGTTTGGGAAAAACGCTTCGATGATTTTGCCGTCGCGGTTTTTAGTTGCCGTACCAAAGGCTAGAGAGAAGAAAGCCATAGTTGATCTCCATGTGTTGAGTCTTGTGTCTCGTCTGTTCACTGACAAGAAATAATTAAGTTGTCAGTCATCATAAAGAGAGTGTTGGGGAGTTTAAAGAGGGGAAATGGAGAAAGTCTGTAGATGGATACCTTTTGTCTTTTTAGAGATATGTTTGTCTGATGAGAAATGTGTCGCAAAAGCCAGCTTTGATTGAGTGTAGGTTGAGCAGGGGCGAGGGGCTGGGGATTATCGTAGCAAAAAAAACGGTGTTATCTTAGGTCGACCAAAAGGATAGGCGGAAAAGCTCAAGCTCGACCCCAAAAGGGATCAAATTGAAAAATACCTAAGCATGGGACTTGGGATTCGCCCTACTGCAAAGCTTATTGATGAAGCCCCAAGTACATTACGAAATTACATTAAGCGCAGAGGCTTAAGGGCTACAACTGTCGCTGAAAGTGCTTAGCTGGTGACATGTTACGCCCTAAGACTGCAGCAATAACAATGTGGTCAGGTTTTCTTATGTAATAAATCACATGATGCTTTAACGGAAAGCGGCAGTAACCGGTTCCTAGCTCCGGCATATCAATCCCAATCAACTCATTGCTAGCTAACAACGTCATTGCTTGTTTGAGCTCTCCAAAATAATTGGTCCACTTTGCGTCTCCCCAATTTTCAAGCGTATAACGGCGAATGTCGATCAGGTCCGTTTGGGCTGCGGGAGAAAGTTTGTATTGTGTCATTAGTCAAACTTGCCTGAATCTAATTCGTTCATAAAGGCTTCACCATCGACTAAATTGCCATTAGCGATATCTCGTTCCGCTTGCTCAAAACGTGACTTCACCATCGCCATTTTCAATGCCTCAAGTTCTTCGTATTCTTCACATGACATTACGACAGCCACAGGTGAACCATTTTTGCTGATTTGAACTGGCTCTCGCTGTACTTTCATCAGTAAATCACCAAATTTAGTTTTTGCGGTGTTTGCGGTTAATGATTGCATAGTGTGCTCCTTTTTTGTTCATTATAAACGAATCGTTCGATTCATACGAATCATTTAAAACGAATGAAGTGGAACACTGTTCAAAAAGGTGTATTAACGTGTGCAAAGTTTTACGACTGCATTTGCCACTTTTCAAATGATGTGGTGATGACTTTTTCTTTAGAAAAAGAAGAGATAGAGGAGGAAAATTCAAAGGCTGAAAAGCTTATCTTTACCTTTGCGCAAGTGACTGAAGCTCTAGAGCAAGGTTACATTTCACCACTTAACCACGACCACATGCACCCAGAGCCAACCCCACCAACGGACGAAACCAAAACTCGCAAAGTCGGCAGTCTTGGCGGCGATTATCAAGAGCGTATCGAGAATAAAAAAGAACGTTTGGAAGTACGTGCAGAGAATGCGAGAGCTGAATCTAACGCGTGTTTTGAAACGGCTCACCGTTTGGGTGATGTTCTACCATTTGGCCAGCCAATTCTAGTTGGCCACCATAGCGAACGTAAGCACCGCCGTCTTATTGAAAATATTGATAGCAATATGCGTAAGTCAGTTGAAGCTCAGGATAAAGCTAACTATTTAGAAGCAAAAGCTGAAAGTGTGGGAAGTGCTGGTATAGCACCTGATGACCCTGAAGCGATTCAAAAGCTAAAGGAGAAGCTTGCCAACTTAGAACGTAGCCAAGAAATGATGAGGTCGATTAACAAAGTTATTCGCTCAAAGCACATGTCTGATGAAGATAAGATTGAATACATGACCCAAACGCAAAAACTTACTGAAAAACTTGCAGTTGAGTTACTAAAAGGAGATTTTTGCGGTAGAACAGGTTTTGCAAGCTATGCGCTACAAAACAACAACGCAGTAATTAGAACAACGAAGCAGCGCATTGAGGAGCTAGAGAAATTGCACAATGAAGCGCCAGTAGATGATACCGGCAAGATAGAGGACGTTAATTGGACGCTTTACGAGGAAGAAGGCCGCATCCAGTGAGAGTGACTCAATTTGTTGTTGAAGAATTGAAAGGTATGTAGTGAAGCTCAAAAGCGGAGTGCGAAGCTGGAAGGGCAATTAATACAGTACCAACAGAAATAGTGTTTCAAAAAACTATATTGTAGTCGCAATCGCTCATAACTTTATGGTATTGAGCAAGTTTTTGCCCCTAAGAATTGTTTGGTATTGTTCTCGTTGTTTTTACTAACAACGGGAAATGCCTATGATTTTTGATGATGAATTTGGCTTTGAGCTAGGTTCCGATTGGTATAAGTGTCCTTTTAATAAAGACCCTGATATATGTACATGTAGTACCTGTTTTTTGCATAACGAAATGAAAAGGGGTCAGGATCAGCTTAAAGCTGCATGGGATAGGAATTCTGGGCGAGATGGTACGGTGTTTGGAGTGATGAAAGCCCCAGAGCCGCCACCAAAGGAAAAAGAGACTCCAAGAGACAAATACGAAAGACAGCGGCAAGAGCGCATATTAGAGGCACGACAATCTCAAGTTGGGGCTGTCAGTAATATACCTAGTTACGGTAACGATCCTGAGTTCATCAAAGGGTATGTTGAGCATACAAAAAACAGAGATTTGTCAGGGCCGTTGTCACTAACGCCACTAGGAAGTGCAGCAGATACATTTAATGCAGCAAAGGAGTTTATTACAAATCCTTCCGTTGGAGCTGCCGCGATGATTGTTGCCGCCGCTGTTCCAGGAAAGCTTGAGAAGGTAATTCCTGATAAAGCAAAAAAGGTGTTCCAAACTAAAATTGAGTGGCAGGCTACTAGAGAAAAAGGAACACATTTTAACTATGTCGTGCATCAAAGGAATGATGTGAATTGGAACCAAACTCGAACAAGTGGAGATAAAAGGTACATTGGTAAAACAAATGCTGAAGCGGCTGAAAAAGGTGGCCTGCCCCCTCAACTGCCTGATGGAAATTTTGCAACACTTCATCATTTAGGACAGAAAAGAACGGGGCCGTTAGTTGAAGCAAGTACAAAATACCATGGCGTAGGAAAGCCTGGGCAAGACGCACTACATAGTCAATATGGAAGAAGTAAACCCCATCCAACCTTGCAGCCAGACAGAAAGAAGTTTTCTGTTGATGATCGTGAATATTGGAAAACTAGGACTAAAGATTGATTGCTTGAGGTGATATTTATGAATTCTTTTACAAAATTAAAAAGTCGATATGAAGACCTTTATGGGAACGAGCCGTGTGCTGATGGGACTATCGATGCGGTTGAAAATAAGCTAGGGCTCCATTTACCAGAGGATTTCAGAGTTATATCCGGGTTCTATTCAGGGGGAGTGCTAGGAGGCATTAGTCATCATGAAATTGCTGCAGAAGGTTCCGCGACAAATGTTGTTAATGAAACTTTGAGATTAAGGACAACAACAAATTTACCTAATGAGTTTGTTGTTATAGCGGAGCCTCCTTCAGGGCTAATTGTTATGAACGTTAAGAATGATAAAGTGATTTGGTGTGATTCTACAGATGTAAATGGTTTAGGAACAGATAGTTGTATAAATCCTGATGTGTGGGATAGTTACAGTGATTTTTTTTGTTATTTGCTAGATGAGGAAGAATAGAACCCACTCCCGAAAGTTTAACCCTAAGCTGATTGGCTGTGTTGTTACTGATCCTAATTGCGACCCAGAGTTGCTAATTAGGATGATATTAGCAACCAAGCCAATCGCTGGTAAATTTACGGCGGAGTGGCTAAATAGCATAGGATAACCTATCAAAGGGGGCTGGGATGCCCCATTTCTAACTGACTTTGATGAGGTAATATGACATGAGAATCAACCCTATTTCTACTATGTTTGGGGGCTTGCTTTATGCCTCATTTTTGTCTTTCCTGCTCTGATATGAAATCGTAAAATTGAAGGTTGTTTTTAACAATTGGTCAGGAGAGGGTTATAACGTAACCCTCTAAATTGAAGGGGATTCTTAAATGAGAGAGTATCTATCTCGCGGCTTTCCTCGGAAATCCGCGATGAACCAAAAATAAGGGGAGGACCGAAGTCACTCCCCCTACACTGGGTTTGTGGGATTTACTCGCTTTAGATAGTAAAGCGATAAATCGACTTAGAGGCTTAGCTCACCGACCTCTACTGCAAGTGCAACCGTTGCACCTACCATTGGATTGTTGCCCATACCGATAAAGCCCATCATCGCAACGTGCGCTGGTACTGAAGAACTACCCGCGAATTGCGCATCGGCGTGCATGCGACCCATGGTATCGGTCATACCGTAAGAGGCAGGGCCTGCTGCGACGTTATCTGGGTGTAGAGTGCGACCAGTACCACCACCTGATGCCACAGAGAAGTAAGGCATACCTTCACGGTTACGTTCTGCTTTGTAGATACCTGCTACTGGGTGCTGGAAGCGAGTCGGGTTGGTTGAGTTACCTGTGATGCTCACATCCACTTGCTCTTTGTGCATGATAGCCACGCCTTCACGTACATCATCAGCACCGTAACAAAGGATCTCACCACGTGGACCTTGGGAGAAACGGCGACGCTCTACTTCAACTAACTCACCAGTTTGGTAGTTGTATTGAGTGCGTACGTAAGTGAAACCATTGATGCGTGAGATTAGGTAAGCGGCGTCTTTACCCAAGCCATTTAGGATCACTTTCAACGGATTTTTGCGTGATTTGTTCACATTCAATGCGATTTTGATTGCGCCTTCTGCCGCTGCGAATGATTCATGACCAGCAAGGAAAGCGAAACAGCCACTTTCTTCATTCAGTAGGCGAGCCGCCAATGCACCGTGACCGATACCCACTTGGCGTTGCTCTGCCACGCTGCCGGGTTTAGTGCAGGCTTGAAGGCCTTCACCTATGATGTTTGCAGCTTCTTCTGCTGTTTTTGCTCCGCGGAAAATCGCCAAAGCAGTGCCCAGAGTGTAGGCATCGGCAGCGCTTTCAAACGCGATAGGTTGAGTGTCCATCACTAGTGCTTTAGGGTCGATACCACGATCCATACAGTATTGGTAAGCCTCTTCCAGAGAAGAAAGTTGCATTTCGTCTAATGTGCGACGTACAGATTCAGTAATTGGAGAGTTCATAATCTCTTTCCTCTTGGTGGCAATTATTGTTGGCGTGGGTTGATGGTCGTTACGGCTTCGTCAAAACGACCGTAAGTCCCCGTTGCTTTGTCTGCGGCTTCTGCAGCAGATACGCCTTCGTTGATGGCTTTCATCATCTTGCCGAGGTTGAGATATTGGTAACCAATCACTTCTTTGTTTTCGTCTAGTGCGAGTTTTGTTACGTAGCCTTCAGCCAGCTCCATGTAACGCACGCCTTTTGCTTTAGTTGAGTAACTAGTACCCACTTGGCTACGTTGAGTTTGACCAAGGTCTTCCAGTGCCGCACCAATTTCCAAGCCGCCTTCAGAGAAAGCAGATTGAGTACGACCGTAAACAAATTGAAGGAAGATTTCGCGCATCGCGACGTTGATAGCATCACATACCAAGTCGGTATTCAGTGCTTCAAGAATAGTTTTACCAGTTAGGATTTCTGCGGCCATCGCGGCTGATTGAGTCATGCCTGAACAGCCGATCGTTTCGATCAAAGCTTCTTCGATGATGCCGTTTTTGACGTTAAGAGTCAGTTTTGCTGCGCCTTGTTGAGGAGCACAAGCACCAACGCCGTGGCTAAGACCAGAAATCGCGATAACGTCTTTTGGATTGATCATTGCGCCTTCAACAGGGATCGGTGCAGATGCATGAAGATCGCCGCGTTGAATCGGGCACATTGATTGGATTTCGTGTGAGTATTGCATAATGTTTTCCCAGTGTACGATATCCAGCATATTGGTCAGACTCAACGGCGTTGACTGCTCTTATTCGCTCCATCAAATAGAAAAACTATGTTCAGGAGGCTCATGCGTTTGTCGCCTTGTTGAGTTAACAACTATTTTGGATATCTTTTTAATTTTTGAGAAAACAGGAGCGGGGTTGGAGAAGAGTTGAATTGCTCACTACAGAACTCTTGCTTTAACAACATTGGTAAAGCATTTCCAACAGGGCTGACCTGTTCTCGTTTCTGTAGGAGTCATTAGCTTTAAAAGCGGTTCGAATCTTTCGATTCCGGTGGCACCCCATCACCGTGTGCAATTAGATTAGATCTAAGTCACACTAATCTGCAACATGAAATTTAGAGTAATTTGGGATATTAAATCGGTTCTTTATATTGCTAGAGATATATGGCGATAAATGAATGGCATAAAAAAACGCCGCATAATGCGACGTTTTCTCGAAACAAATTAGAGGCTTATGCAGCGTCTTCTTGCTCGCTATCTTCTTCAACAGCTTCAAGCTTCTTTGCTTTTTTTGGTGCAGGTTTACGTTTTGCACCCAGAGCGTAAAGCACTTCTTCTTTGTTCTGCGCAAGGAACATTGCAAGATCTTCTTGCTTGCCTTCGTCTTCTAGAAGTTCACTTTTACCTAGCAGTGAGAATAACTCGTCCGCCATATCCAGCATTTTGTCGTATGCGTCAGCTTCCGCTTTAGAGGTAAAAGTCATTTTCTCTTCTCCATTGCGTTCTACCACGTACTTGACGATTACAGCCATGGTGTTGGTCCTCTAACTTGATTAATTTATACTGGCTTTTTATACAGTTTTTGACCAGTTAAGTCTAGCGACAAGCCTAAGAATGAGAGCCGTGTACAACTAAGTGACCAGCATTTGAACTATCTGCCTTGAACTACCTATCTTGAACTAGTCATCTTTAAGGTGTGGGTTCTCTGGGCGTTCCCAATCTTGGCAGAACTCAATAAACGTGCGCAATAGCGGGTTTTGATACTTCTCTTTGTGGAGTAGCAGCCAGAAGCGACGCTTCATATCCAGCGGCATGTTGAGCATTTTCACACGACCATCTCGAATCGCAGGCTCGGCGGATAGGCGTGATAAACAACCTAAGCCAAGCCCCGCAGACACAGAGTTAATCAGTGCTTCGGTAGTGTTTAGTTGGAAGGCCTCATGCCAGTGCTCTAAACGTGGCGCAATGACACGCATAAAAAACTCTCTCGAACCAGAGCCAGCCTCACGCAAGATCCATTCGGTGTCTTCAAGTTCGTTGAGGCTGATTGGCCCCTCATCGAAGTTAGGGTAATCCGGTGGACAAATCACACACATTTCATCTTCACTGAATTGCGTTGACTCCAGCTCTGGGTGTATGGTCTTGCCCTCAATGAGTGCGATATCGAGCTCGTAGGCGATCAACATGTCGCAAATCTGCGCTGAGTTAGAGATGAACAAACTCTGTGACTGATGATTGGTATCCTGACGGAAATCACTTAGCAGATAAGGCGCGACTTGGTTGCCAATGGTGTCACTGGCGCCGATACGTAAAAGCCCGATAGGGTTTGATCGCCATCGAATACACTCTCAATATCCCGAGCTCGGTTGAGGAGCTCATCCGCGAGGGGCAGAAGTTTTTGTCCTTCTTGGTTGAGAATCAAACGGTTGTTCACTCGATCAAATAGGTGATGACCAATTTGTTTCTCTAGCTCAGATAGCGCCATACTCACGGCAGCTTTAGAAAGAAACAGACTTTCTGAAGCTGCTGTCAGCGTTTTGTGCTGAGTGATTGTAGTAAAAACTTTCAGTTGTTTGAGAGAGATATGACTAGGCATGATATTCCGTTAAGTAAATCTGAACGTTAGTTCTAAATAATTAGATATATTGGAACGAAGTGCAAGAGTAATATACACCCCATAGAAAGTTAGCCTAGATTTGAGGTCGTAATGATTCAAAGAACAAAAGCAAAAGTAATGGGAGCACCAACCCCAATGGCGGGTCTGGCTCTTGGTATTGCGAGCTTAGGTTGGAGTTGGGAAAACTTCGCCGAATTACATGGCTATGGACAGTGGATTAGCGCAGGTATTGCAAGCGTGTTGTTAGCAATCTTGGGAGTTAAATTTCTTTTTCACAATCACTTGTTAAGACAAGATCTTGCGCACCCTGTGGTGGGTAGTGTCGTTCCGACTTTCGCAATGGGAACCATGGTGGTTTCAAACTCATTAGGGCACTTTTCCCCTGTTGCAGGTGACGTGCTTTGGTTAGTAGCGGTAGCTCTACATATCGTGTTCCTTGCGAGCTTTTTATACCACCGTGCGAAAGACTTCGAGCTACACCACATGGTGCCAAGCTGGTTCGTACCACCTGTGGGTATCATCGTTGCCGATGTGTCTTTCTCTGGTAATCCAGTGCTTGCACCAATTGCGCATGGTGCTTTGGTATTCGGTATGGTTGCGTATGCCGTGATGTTACCAATCATGATCTACCGTTTCATGTTCACCCATGAAATTCCAGATGCAGCAAAACCAACCATGGCAATCTTGGCTGCTCCAGCAAGCCTATCGCTGGCAGGTTATCTAACCGTAACCGCAACGCCTTCACCAGTGATTATTGCTCTATTGTTTGGTATCGCAGTATTGATGACAGCCATCATCTACTTAGCCTTCTTTAAACTGCTAAGACTGCCATTTAGTCCAGGCTATGCAGCGTTTACCTTCCCAATGGTGATTGGTGCGACAGCTCTATTCAAAACTGCAAATTGGATGGAAGCAAATGGTCTAGCTGCACACTATGTACAACAAGTTCGTGGTCTAGCTGGCATTGAGTTGATAGTGGCGACAATCGTAGTGACTTATGTAGCATTGCAATACATTAATAATTTGCTGATTCAACCACGCTTAGTGACAGCACATCATGCATAAATAAAATATGCATAAGCAAAAAAAGCCTCTTGGTCTCTCTCGCCAAGAGGCTTTTTCTTATCCTTAATTATAGAAACGAGACATCTCATTCAACGAGTTCTGGATTACGCTAACGGGCACCTGATGCTTCCTATCAACGTTGAGGCGTTTATCAAGCTGTTGGGATTGTCCGCCAGGGTTCACGACTAACATGGTCTCTTTCCCTACCAAAGCGTAGTTGTAGTAGCTACCTGCGATGTACCAATCACGAGATATATGGCTATCAAATAGATCGTGTCCAACGCTGTATGAATCAGTAGCACCTTTCACATTAAATAGGCCGTTCATCAAAGTTGGAACGATATCAAAGTGTGTGGTTCGGTATTGAATTTGCTCTGGTTGATGGTTTGGCAGAAACACATATAAAGGCACATGAACTTGCGTATCACTGTAGTTGCCAGTATGACCCCAGTAATTCTTTTTATGGTCGTTAAACTCTTCTCCATGGTCTGAAGTGATCACGACAATGGTGTTCTCCAGATCTATATTCTTTAGCACGTTCGCAATCAGACTGTCGATGAAGTACAACGAGTTCTTATAGCGGTTGTGGTAAAGCGATGCATCGAAATCATTATTCAGAAGAATATGGTCGACGCGCTCCCAGTAAGGTTTGAACTTAGCAAATTCTGGTTCAGGAAAGCTTGTGCCATGGGCTGAATCATAGAACAAGAAGCCAAAGTACGGTTTATCGCTTTCCTGTTGCTGGAACTGGATAAACTCTTCCGTGATTTGCTGATCACGCTCGACTTGTGTTTCACCCGTTTGCTTTAGGGTGAGGTCTTTCACCTTTTTAAAAACGGTACGTGACAAAGGTGGGCTAGTTAATGGCGCTGAACCAAAGATGCCCATTCGATAGCCTTGATTTTGCAGAGTATCGAGGAATATAGGGGAGCGCTGGCTGGCATAAAAGCTATCCCAGTAAGTCGCTGGCAAGCTGTAAAATAGGCTAAAAATACCTGCTTGAGTCGAGTTACCACCGCTCATATGTTGAGTGAAATTGACCGTTTTCTCGGTGAACTTGCTGACATTAGGCATGATTTCTGGCGTTGCATCGCTGTAGCGCCATGCATCAACTAGAATGAATAGGACGTTCGGTTGTGTGTCTCTGCGCTCGACATTAATGGGTGTCAGCGGGTAGTTAAGCGAACCACTTTCAACATTCTTCAGTTCAACGCGGTTATGTGATGCCGTGTTTTCGTCTACTAAGTTGTGGCTGTAGATGAATTTGCGTGCCGTCAATGGATAGTAAAGAGGCCAGTTATTCGAAAACTGGCTGACTTCGTTATCGTAGAGCGCATTTTTGTATGCGTGGATTGCCTGAGTGCTAAGTAACAAGCCAAACCACACACTTATTAGCACAAACTTAGCGCGACTATGTGCCATCTTATTACTTAGCCAAACGGTAAATGCGAGGCCGATTGCCAGTAATGCAATATCGCTAATGAAGATCAGCCAACTCATCCAAGAGATTTCAAATACGTCACGACCACCTTCAAAGAACATGCGGATCAGTAGGCCGTTGATGTGCAGTTTATATTGCTGGAAAACGAGGATATCGACTTTCAACATGATCAAGAGTGCGATTGCCACCGCAATCACAACGGCTTTGAACATGCGTGTCGGCAAAAAGGACAGCAATAAACAACTCAACATCAGTGGCAGAGCAATCAAACCCAGCCAGCCTAGCTGTGTGGCGATTAAGTAGTATTCTTGTAGAAATGTGAGCGGTTCTGCTTGGCTATTCGACAACAAAAACGGGTAACAAGCGATCGATAGATATAAAGCAAAGCAAGCAAAAAATGCCATCAACCAAGCGCTATTAGATGAAAGTTTGCGCAACATACTTTGATATTCCAGTATTTTTCGCCCATTTAATTGAATGTGAAGTGGATAGCTGCCGGAAAGAGAAGCGATTTCGCCTTCCTTTGTGAGCTTCATACCGATGTTCAATATGATGGGGATTGTTATAGAAATTTGTGATGATTATAAAACGGTGTTTTTTATCATGAAATACTTGTGACTAGTGTCACGCTTTGTATTTGCATGTAAGGTGTCGCTTACAAATGTCAGTTGCTGGTTATTTGCGCAGAGTTTGAGTGTTCTCTAACCTTTTGTTATTTAAGCTATCGAGATCGCTCTAGGAATAAATGCGGCTGTGCTAAGCTTGCTAGCAGTTTCCATTGGCATTCGGTGCACTTACTTTGTTTACTGTCTATCACTCCAATCAGGTCGATGTTCTCAAATCACTTCTTGTTGAACTAATTCGCATCAACCCATTAGAAAACCCATTCGAGAAAGAGCAAATTCTGGTGCAAAGCCCAGGTATGTCTCAGTGGTTGAAAATGGAATTGGCGAAAGAGTTTGGTGTTGCGGCAAACCTAGATTTTCCGCTGCCAGCGACCTTTATCTGGGAAATGTTTACCCAAGTATTGGCTGATGTGCCAAAGCGCAGTGCCTTCAACAAAGAAGCCATGACGTGGAAGTTGATGCACCTGCTTCCGGGTTTGTTGAACGAAGCGTCATTCGAACCTTTGGCTCGTTATCTTCAAGACGATACTGACAACTCCAAACTGTATCAACTGGCAGAGAAAATTGCCGATATCTTCGACGGCTATTTGGTGTATCGCCCAGAATGGATTGCAAGCTGGGAAGCAGGGCAAACAGTGCCTGAACTTGAAGGCGAACACCCATGGCAGCCGATTTTATGGCAGGCACTGTACGACCACACCGTCACTTTGGAGCAATCGCCTTACCATCGTGCCAACTTGTATGAACACTTCATTGATACGCTAGAAAACTTCAACGGTAACTTTGACCATCTGCCGAAGCGTCTGTTTGTATTTGGCATCTCCTCACTGCCGCCACGTTACATGGATGCGCTCAAAGCCATTGGTGAACACATTGATGTGCATCTGATGTTTACCAACCCTTGTCGTTATTACTGGGGTGAAGTACGTGACCGTAAATTCCTAGCTCGCTTAGCAGCAAAACATCGTCAGCACGTGGTGTGGCAAGAAGACCATTCTGAAGTACAAGGTGAGAGTGAGCAGTTAAAAGGTTCACTAGAAGAAAACGTAGTGGATGAACTGCATACCGATGTGGTGGGTAACAGCTTGTTGGCGTCGATGGGTAAACTTGGGCGCGATAACATGTATCTGTTGTCGCAGCTTGAATCCCATGAGATTGAAGCTTTTGTTGATGTCGAGCGCGACAGTCTGCTCCATCAACTTCAAGCCGACATTCTTAATTTAGAAGAGCACCAAGACGACGAGCAAATCGACAGCAGTCAGCACAAACAAGTGGTGAGTTTGGGTGATAAATCTCTGAGCTTGCACTCTTGCCACAGTCCAATGCGAGAAGTGGAAGTGCTACACGATCAGCTTTTGGCAATGTTCGATGCCGATCCAACACTGAAACCGCGCGATATTATTGTCATGGTGGCAGACATCAATGCCTACAGCCCTGCGATTCAGGCGGTGTTCGGCAATGCGCCGGGTGAGCGATTTATTCCTTACTCGATTTCAGACCGAACGGCCGATCAAGAAAGCCCAATTTTGGCGGCTTTCATGCAACTTGTTAATTTACCGAATACACGTTGTTTGGCTTCTGAATTACTTGAGCTGTTAGAAACGCCGGCGATTTTGAAGCGATTCGACTTAAGCGAAGATGATTTCCTTCAAGCTAAACAATGGGTAGAAGAATCCGGTATTCGCTGGGGGCTAGATAGCCATACCGGCAGCGAATTTGAACTGCCAGAAACACGCCAAAACACATGGCAATTTGGTATCCAGCGTATGTTATTAGGCTACGCGATGCCAGAATCTGCCGGTTTGTTTGAAGCGCAAGAGGGTAGCCTCTCGCCATATAATGAAGTGCAAGGTATGGGCGCAGAACTTGCTGGTAAGTTAGCTCACTTTATTCAACAAATTAGCCAATATCGCCGCAAACTTTCCTATGTTCAGTCGATTGATGCATGGCGTGAAACCTTGGTGGCGATGTTGGATGACTTCTTCTCTGTTGAGCTAGAAGGGGAAATGGCGCTCAAGTCGATTCGAGATACCTTAAGCCAACTGAAAGAACAGCTAACCGATGCGGCATTTGATGATGCCTTGTCGCCTTCTATTGTTAGCCAGTATCTACAAAACAAGCTGTCAGGAACACGGGTCAGCCAGCGCTTCCTTGCCGGACAAGTGAACTTCTGTACTCTGATGCCGATGCGCTCGATCCCATTTAGAACCGTGTGTCTACTCGGTATGAACGATGGCGTTTACCCGCGCTCAATGCCACCAGAAGGTTTTGACTTAATGACGGGGCGCACTAAGCCGGGCGACCGTTCACGCCGAGACGATGACCGTTACCTGTTCTTAGAAGCCATGCTATCTGCGCAGCAAAGTTTGTACATCAGCTACGTTGGGCGTTCTATCCAAGACAACACCGAGCGAATGCCGTCTGTTCTGGTGTCGGAGTTGATGGAATATTGCCATCAGAACTACTGCCTAGATGGCGATCAAGACCAGCCTGTCGATGACTCCGGAGATAAACTACTCAAGGAGTTAGTGAATGTGCATGCCATGGTGCCATTCAGCCCAAGCGCATTCCAAGGTTCTCATTCAAGCTATGCCAAAGAGTGGATTCCAGCAGCGTTGACCCAAAGCAATCTATCGCAGGGTCATGCGCGTGGCGAGTTTAACCGTGCATTGGATGATTACTTACTTGGTGCGACCTTCCCAATCGAATTGGATTTGGTGGAATTACAACGCTTTTGGCGTTTGCCTGTTCAGTATTTCTTTAACCGCCGTTTGAAAGTGATGTTCGAGCCGCCATTGCCTGTGATGGAAGATGACGAGCCCTTCGTATTAGGCGGTTTAGAAAGCTATCAAATGCGTGATGAGCTACTGGAAACCTTGCTCGAAACCGCCATGACTCAACCGTCCGCAAAAGCAGACGTACTCAAGCACTTTATGAGTGAACAACGCGCGCAGGGCAAATTACCGGTTGGCGCATTTGGTGATATCGAGTTTGAAACCAACCGCGTGCAAGCGGAAGAGCTGGTGGATAAGTTGGCGTTTTTATCCGGCGCACCGCAAGACGATTTAGAAATCGACCTTACCTTCGATGTGCTTGGTGAAGGAAAGAATATCCGTCTAACCGGTTGGCTAACTCAATGTTATCAATCTGGGTTGATTCGCTACCGAAGCGGTAAAATTCGTGCGCAGGATTATCTTGCTGCATGGATTGATCATCTTGCTATGTCTGCCTCTGGTCAGCCTAGAAAGACCCACGTTATCGGTTATGACCGCAAGGAAGGCGCGGTGCATTTAGTTTACCCAGCAATGGCAGACGCTACGCAAGCGAAACAACTACTTGCTGAATTAGTACGTCTGTTTTTTGAAGGCATGACCAAGCCATTACCCTACTTCCCGAAAACAGCACTGGCGTGTGTCGAGGCAGGCTTTAGTCGTGGTCACTGGGCTGATGACGAAGAGAAGTCGCTGAAGAAAATGGCGGATGCATTCAATGATGGCTACATGAGTCCAGGAGAAGGAAATAACACGTATATTTCGCGTATTTGGTCTACTTGGAATGACGAGCTTGCAGCAGAAGTTCGCATGCTGACCGCATTGGTTCTTCAAGGCGCAAGATTGACGGCGATGGATGCTGAAAGTATACCCAAGTAACCTCAAGATGCTTGGTTCAGCGAGATTGACTTGGCTTGTAGGCGAGGCGATGATTTGAAGATCTAGTGGCTCTAAATTAAAAATCGTCAACGAAGTATACGAGCCAAGACAACTCGCCCTTCGGGAGCGTGTCACTGAAGCAATTTCATCGTCAAACAACTTGGAAAGAGCAATCTATTACACAGCGTTGTTTTCCTTGAACTTGAATCAGTGACAACGCTCTGAATCCTGTATCTTGAAGTCACTTGGGTATAAGAATAAGTTGGATTATTTAGACAAAAAAGAGAGTAGGGTGGCCGCCAGAAAATCATTATTTTTTGTAGGGCGTTCGCTGTACGGCCACAAGGTCAGAGGGACCATGATTCGTTTGAGTGTAGCTGCCTGAAAGGCTTGGCTTATCTCGTGACGCGCATACTAGCGGTTGAAGATCAGGATAACCGTGAGTGAGATCCCACTAACCTCTAAATATTCCAACTTGTTAGACATATAAATAGAATTTTTAACGACAGATCACAGTTCGGTCAGTCGATAATCCGGAGAGATTCAGCGTTATGGCGCAAATGTCAGTTCCAACTCCACTGCAAACCATGACTTTTCCACTGCATGGTGCAAGGTTAATTGAAGCATCGGCAGGTACGGGTAAAACCTTTACCATCGCGGGTTTGTATCTGCGACTCCTACTAGGGCATGGCACTGCCGATACGAAGCACTGCGTGCCGTTGACTGTGGATCAAATTCTGGTCGTGACCTTTACAGAGGCTGCAACAGCTGAGCTGCGTGATCGTATTCGTGCACGTATTCACGACGCGAGGATCGCATTCGCTCGCGGACAAAGCTCAGATCCTGTGATTCAACCTTTATTGGAAGAAATTGAGGATCACAAGCAAGCCGCCGAGATCCTTTTGCAAGCGGAACGCCAAATGGATGAAGCCGCGGTGTACACCATTCACGGTTTCTGCCAACGCATGCTGACGCAAAACGCTTTCGAATCTGGTAGTCGTTTCAACAATGAGTTTGTAACGGACGAAAGCCATCTTAAAGCGCAAGTGGTTGCCGATTACTGGCGTCGAAACTTCTATCCTCTGCCATTCGCTTTGGCAGGAGAAGTGCGTCAACTATGGGGCTCGCCATCGGATCTGCTGTATGACATCAGCAACTACCTCACGGGTGCGCCGTTAAGTCTCTCTGTTCCTGCAATGCAAGGTAGCCTTGCCGATTTGCATGAGCAAAACTTAAAGCAAATTGATGCTTTGAAAGCCCAATGGCGTGATAGCCAAGAGGATTTCCTCGCACTGATTGCTGATTCCGATGTCAACAAACGCAGCTACACCAAAAAGTCTTTGCCGACGTGGTTAGAAGCGGTCAACGTATGGGCTTCGAAAGAAACCACGGGCTATGACTATCCAGATAAGCTGGAGAAGTTCGCGCAGAATGTGTTATTTGAGAAAACCCCGAAAGGCACTGCGCCACAGCACCCGGCGTTTGAGGCGATAGAAGCCTTCCTTGCCAACCCAATCAGCTTAAAAGCGCCATTGTTAGCTCATGCGATTGAGCATTGTCGCGTGATGCTGGCAAAAGCAAAAAATCAGAAGCAATGGTTGTCATTTGATGACTTGCTGACTCAGCTTTCTGCCTCGATTGATACCGATGAAACCGCACTACTGACAGAGCGTATCCGTACGCTTTATCCGGTTGCGATGATCGACGAATTCCAAGATACCGACCCACTGCAATACAGTATTTTTAGCCGCATTTATTTGGATAATCCTGAGTGCGGTTTGTTTATGATCGGTGACCCGAAGCAGGCGATTTACGGCTTCCGTGGCGCGGACATCTTTACCTACATCAAGGCGCGTAACCAAGTTAGTGCTCACTACACCCTTGGCACCAACTGGCGCTCAAGTGCCGATATGGTATTGGCAGTGAACCAGATTTTTGCTCTGCCAGACAGCCCGTTTATTTACGACTCCGACATTCCATTCCACCCCGTGGATTACAGCCCAAGTGCAGACAAACGTGTTTGGACCATGGGTGGTCAAAAGCAGCCTGCACTGACTTATTGGCTGCAAGAAGCGGAAGATAAACCTCTGCCAAAAGGTGAATACCTGACCGCTATGGCTGAGGCGACAGCAAGCCAAATTCAAACCATTTTGACCGCAGCGCAACAAGGTCAAGCCTGTCTGGTTAATGGCGAAAAGCAGAAGCCAGTTAAAGCGGGCGACATTGCAGTGTTGGTGCGAACGGGTAGCGAAGGTCGCATGGTCAAACAGGCGTTAGCAGACCAAGGCATTGCTAGTGTGTATTTGTCCAACCGCGATAGCGTGTTTACCAGTTCCGTCGCACAAGACTTACAGCGTTTGCTGCAAGCGGTATTAACGCCAGAAAACGACAGAGCATTACGCGCCAGCCTAGCATCAGAATTGTTCGCTCTAGATGCAGCCAGCTTAGACGCCCTCAACAACGATGAAACCGTGTGGGAAAACGCGGTTAACGAGTTCAAAGAATATCGCAAGCTCTGGGGGCAACGTGGTGTGCTTCCTATGCTGCGAGCAGTGATCAGTAAGCGTCATATTGCTGAGCGTTTGCTAGAAGAAGGGGCGAGTTCACAAAGCGAAAACGGTGAGCGAGTACTTACCGATCTGATGCACATTGGTGAGCTATTGCAGCAAGCGAGCAACGAATTAGACAGCGACCACGGCTTGCTGCGTTGGTTAGCCCAATCCATCAGCGATGCAGAACATGGGCTAGGTGGCAGCGATGATCAAATTCAGCGTTTGGAATCAGAGCGTAACTTGGTGCAAATCGTCACCATTCACAAATCTAAAGGTCTGGAATATGACTTGGTCTTCCTGCCATTTGTGTTTGGTTACCGAGAAGCAAGTGAAGCCAAATACTACGACGCAGAGAACGATCGCACCGTACTCGATATTACTGGCAATGATGCGTCGTTAAAACAAGCAGATAAAGAGCGCCTTGCTGAAGACTTGCGTCTTATCTATGTAGCGCTAACGCGTGCCGTGTATGCTTGCTTTATTGGTGCTTCACCACTGCGCAATGGTCGCTCAACCAAAGAGCCAACAGGTGTGCATCACAGTGCGATTGGTTACTTGGTGCAAAATGGTCAAGAGGGCGGCATCAACGACCTGTTTGTAGGACTGAAGAAGCAACAAGAGAATCTCGATAACGTCATGATTTGTGACCCTCCAAAGCAGCACGACGAGATATATGTTGCGGAGCAAACCGAGTTAGAACCGTTGACTGCCAAAGAGCTGCAAAACCCGATTGATAGAAACTGGCGAATCACCAGTTACTCGGGTTTAGTTAAGCAAGGTTCTCATCATGCTGAACATGACGCGACGATTGAAATCATTGGCTTTGATATTGACTCTTCAGAAGAGCAAGATGAAGCTGAATTGGTTGAGCCAGAACGCTCTATCTTCAACTTCCCGCGTGGCGCACGTCCGGGTACTTTTCTGCACAGCTTATTTGAGGAAATTGAGTTTACTCAGCCCGCGACAACGGAAGAGAACACCCAAATCATCCTCGGCTTGATGGAAAGTGAACAGCTTGATGAAGAGTGGCTGCCAATCCTGCAACAGTTGATTGATACCGTGCTGGCAACGCCTTTGGATAGCAAAGCCCTGCTGCTCAATCAAAAAGGTCCGGCGCAACGTTTGGTTGAGATGGAATTCTTATTGCCGATTGAAGTGTTGTCTGCACCTGCATTGAACCGCGTGATTCAACGTCATGATCCGCTCTCTGCCAAAGCGGGCGATTTGGGTTTCCAAACCGTGCAAGGCATGTTGAAAGGCTTTATTGACTTGGTGTTTGAGCACCAAGGCAAATACTACGTCCTCGACTGGAAATCGAACCACTTAGGTGATGATGTATTCCATTACCATGGCGATGCGTTGAAGTCGGCGATGGCGGATCATCGCTACGATCTGCAATACCAAATCTATGCTTTGGCACTGCATCGTTTCTTGCGTAGCAGATTGCCAAATTATGATTATGAACAGCACTTTGGCGGTGTTTATTACCTGTTCTTGCGTGGTATGGATGGGCAAAGTGATCATGGTATTTTTTCTGCCAAGCCAACCTTTGAATTTTTACAAGAGATGGATCATTTGATTGATGGTCAAGCACCTGACACGCGATCCAGTGAATCGGGGCAGATGGAGTTAATTTGATGAAAACCAATGATCTTCTTTCTGAGCAAAGCAGTGCGATGGCAACGCCAGATCTATTGGCAACGTTAGAATCGCTAGCAAATAAAGGGGCGATTCGCCAATTGGATTTCCAGTTCGCGCGCTTTATCTATTCGCAAGTTGAGCAACAAGTGAACAGCCAAGAACTGGCTTTTATTGCTGGCGTGCTCAGCAGTGAACTGGGGAAAGGACACATCTGTTTGCCTTTGTTTGATAGCCAAGGGCAACCAGCGGACCTTGCCAGTAAGCTCGGTTTGTTTGGAGAGTCTGCGTTAGTGCTTAATACTCAGCTGCAAGGCGTTAATTGGGTTGAGCTTCTGCAATCGTCGCCTTTAGTTGGTGCACAAGGTGAAGCCTTGCCAATGATGTTTGATGGTGAGCGTCTCTACTTACATCGTTACTGGCACTATGAAGTGACGTTGGCGGACAAGCTCAATCAACTCAGTGCGGCTGTAAACCTTCAGCCTCAAGAGTTCACACGTTTGTCTGAGTTGCTGCATCATTTATTTGCTCGTCAGTATCACTTTTTGTTCAATGCATTAGCCAAAGCGACAGAGGCAGGAACCAGTAACCAAGTGCTACGCCAGCAGCTAGTCTGTGACCATTTGGATGTGGTCACTGTAGACAGTCTCGATTGGTCAGCCATTGACGGGGCGGTCTGCCAAGCGAAACAAGTTCACGATCTGCAAGTGCTGGACAAGCTTGTACCATTATCGGCTTGTGTTAATTGGCAGAAGGTCGCGGCAGCGGTAGCACTGACGCGTCGTTTCGCGGTCATTTCCGGTGGGCCGGGTACGGGTAAAACCACCACGGTAACCAAATTGCTTGCCGCGCTGATTGAGCAAGCTGGACAAGAGAAAAACCTCACCATCAAGCTAGTGGCGCCAACAGGTAAAGCGGCAGCACGTTTGACGGAGTCTATTGGTAAAGCGATTCAAGAGTTGCCAGTGGAGCCTGAGCTTAAAGCGAAAATTCCAACCGAGTCGAGCACTTTGCATCGACTACTGGGCGCGATCCCAAACAGTGTAGAGTTTCGTCACAACAAACAAAATCCACTACACCTCGATATTTTAGTGGTGGATGAAGCTTCTATGGTCGATCTGCCGATGATGTACAAAGTCGTCGATGCGCTGCCAAAGCATGCACGTTTGATTCTTCTCGGAGATAAAGACCAATTGGCATCGGTAGAAGCGGGTGCGGTGCTCGGTGATATCTGTTCGTTCCACGCATTTGGCTTTGGTAAAGAGCAGGCGTCTGCGGTCGCGAAGTTATCAGGCTTTGACACCTTGGCGTACAGTACCAACAGTAATGCTTCGATTGCCGATAGCTTGTGTATGCTGCAAAAGAGTTACCGATTCGACGCCCGCTCTGGTATCGGTCAGCTAGCAAAAGCGGTCAACGCTGGCTCAGCCGCAAAAGTAGATGACGTTTGGAATCGTGATTTTGCTGATATCGAGCATTTCGCACTGAGTAGCCAAAATTACAATCAGATGATGCAGACTTTGGTTGCCGAATATGGTCGTTATCTAAAACGCATCGGGCAACAAGAGATTGACAAGAAGACTGGGGAACCAGAAACGTTGACCCACAAAGCTAAAGCAGTGCTGGATACCTTTAACCAATGTCGATTATTGTGTGCCATCCGTGAAGGTGATTTTGGTGTGGCAGGTTTAAACCAACGCATTGAAAAAGCACTAGCTGCACGTAAGTTGATTCAAACCCAAGACGAGCTTTGGTATCACGGCAGACCTGTGATGGTCACGCGTAACGATCATGGCTTGGGATTGTATAACGGTGATATCGGTATTTGTATGCGAGACGACAGCGAAGGTGAATCACGTCTTAAAGTGTTCTTTGAACTGCCGGATGGCAGCGTGAAATCGGTACTGCCAAGCCGAGTCCCTGAGCATGAAACCGCATATGCGATGACCATTCATAAATCACAGGGCAGTGAGTTTGAATACACGCTGATGATTTTGCCGCCAGATTTCAGTCCAATCCTCACTCGCGAGCTGATCTACACCGGTATTACTCGCGCGAAGAAACGGCTTGCGATGTACGCTGAGATGAATGTCCTCAAGCGTGGTATTAAGGTGAAAACTACTCGAGCGAGTGGGTTGGTATCTCGCTTATCTAGTTAAAACAAAAAGACCGAGCATGATGCTCGGTCTTCTTCTATCAACTGGCTTTACTAAAAGCGTTGGTAAATGACACGCTCTTAATGTTGTACTGTTTTTGGTAGCTTAAGATGAACTCTCTGATGGCATCATTAACAGGGAACACACAATGCACATCTAGGCCTTCTAGAAAATGATTATCAGCCATATCCCAAAAGCTTTGCAGCGAATTACAAATAATAGTTCTCATATAACAGTGCTCTTCTCGGCTTTAATAAAAGTCAGATAAACAGCTGTCCTTGATATACGGATACTCAGCAGAAACGTAATTAATGCTGAGTATTTTAGGGTGGAGAGAGTTCTCTCACCTAGATCCTTGGCGGTTAAACTTTGACCGCATTGGCGCAAAGTATAGCCAACCAGATGAATAAATCAACGATAAATATTCATTCAATTTTAATGTAATGGTTTGCACATTAATTGAACGGTTTGTGTTAGTTGATCATGTGGTTCAAAGATCCAACGCTAGGATTTTTGACTTACGCTGAAAGTTATACAGATCCTGTTTTACTACAGGTAGGTAATCAACATTCACCTCGTAAAAGCCTTGCTCTCTGAACCAGTGCAAGCTGTGGGTAGTCAGTACAAAAATCTGGTCAATGCAGTCTGATTTTGAGCGATGCTTCATATAGTTGAGCAGTAGTAGTCCTCGGTTTCCATCTCGATAGTCAGGGTGGATTGCAACACAGGCCATCTCTGCTTTGCGTTCTTCGATATATGGGTATAAAGCCGCACAGCCTATTATCAAACCGTCTTTTTCTATAATGGTGAACTTACTAATTTCTTGCTCAAGTTGCTCACGTGAGCGTCGCACTAAGACTCCTTGCTCTTCTAGTGGACGGATCAAATCTAGGATACCGCCAATGTCATCGATATCGGCTTCGCGCACCTGTTCGGCACTGGCCATCACGACTTGGGTACCGATGCCATCGAAAGAGAAAAGCTCTTGAATTAACGCGCCATCCACTTTGTAGCTGATCAGGTGACTTCGTGGCACTCCGGCACGACATGCGGCAATGGAGCCTTTAAGAAAACGTAATGTACCGGAGTTATAGTCGGTGTCCGGCGAGGTGTTCTCGGTCAGCTTTTTAATGACATGTTCTGCTTCGATAGGGAACAGCTCCGCGACGGCGTTGCCATTGTCATCAATCACACCTTGCTCTGAACAGAAGCCAATAAGTTTATCTGCGCCTAGTTTTATCGCTAGTTGAGTGGCAACTTCTTCAGAGAGCAGATTAAAACACTCGCCTGTCACAGAGCTGGCAATAGGGCCAAGCAGTACAATTGAGCCTTGATCGAGTGTGCGATGGATAGCATTGGTATCGATTCGACGGATACGACCACTGTGGCAATAATCAATACCGTCATCCACTCCGAGGGGCTGAGCAATCACAAAGTTACCGCTCACGACGTTGAGTTGTGTTCCTGCCATCGGCGTATTATTGAGGCTCATCGATAAACGTGCGGTAATAGCCAGTTGTAGTTGCCCTGCTGCTTGCATAACTACCGAAAGTGCTGCTTCGTCTGTGATTCGAACGTTTTTGTGGTACGGCGTCGTAAGGTCTTGTTTTTCTAGTAGCTGATTAATTTGTGGCCTAGCACCATAAACAAGTACTACCTTAATTCCTAGACTGTGCATAAGCGCAATATCATTGATAATATTGCCAAAGTTTTTATCCGCAACCGCCTCTCCCCCTAACATTAAGACCATGGTTTTTCCACGGTGGGCGTTCACATAGGGTGTGGATTGACGGAATCCTTTAACTAGAGCAGTACTGCGAATTTTCACTACGGCCATTCCTTGTGTTTATTTATGCTGTAATATTGTCTTTTTATTCAATTGTTGGCAAGGTGTTTTTTTGGAACAAAGAGCAAACATCAATTTGCTCACTCTTTATTCTTTTTACTATAAAAGAGTAGAATGTGTGTGTGGTTTCAAAGTAAGAAAGTGTGATGTCTTCTTTAGCGAAAAAAAACGCTGCTATTAACGAACAGCCAACTCAGAAAAAAACCAATACCCGTAAGTGGATTGAACGTGCACTGATGTTTATTGCCTTAGTCGGAACGCTTGCTGTTATTGGTGTTTATGGAGACTTGATTGGTCGTTTTGTATATAAGCCGGTACCAAAGTCTCTTATCTATGGTAAGTGGATTGAGCAAGAGGTTGCGCCTTACGCTCGTGAAGAGTTCATTGTCAGTGAAAGGGGCATCATCGTTCAGGGCTCTACCGTAGCCACTGATTTTGAGTTTGACGGTAAAACCTTTTCGTATAAGGTGGGCTCTAAGGTAAGAGAGTTTGAATTCGTGGGACAAAATCATACTGAAATGAAGTTGGACTCAAATGCGCATTATTTGCCAGTCTTCCGTTTAGAAGGCAAAAGCGACTTGTCTCTACGCTAGAACTCCGAACCACTTGTTCATCGCATGGAAGCGATGGTTTAACATCTGTCGATGTAATTTTCTCTGGTTTACTGGATCTGCAATATCAAACATTGCTTGGACATTTCCTTTATTTTCCTCTGCTATAAATATATTTGGTTGATGAACTGTACGAGGCGCTCGTGCATTCGCTCATTGTTGATACACTTTGTCGCAGCTTTTCAATTGCTTCGTAGGTATTTGTTTGTCATCCTTTCGCTATATTTAACTGTGGAAATCCTCCGTGCATAAAAAACTCCTACCTCTAATGACGTTAAGCCTTCTCTTTGGCTGTGCTCAACCAACAGATCGTGCTCAACAATATCTGGATGGTGAATTTACCAACATACTTAATGAAGTGAATGTGGTTGAATCTAACAAGCCGCAAGACTTTACTGAGTTCAACAAGCAAGCAGAGCAAGTTGTAACCAAGTCGCCTTCAATGGCAAAAATGTACCAACCACTTTACGAGAAGTTGAGTGAGTGGGCGTTGCAAAGTGGTGATACCACAGCGTTAAGTGCTTTCGGGATTCAGGCCGCTCAACTTGGGGGCGGTGACAAAAAGGGTAATGTGTTATTTACGGGTTATTTCTCACCAGTGATGGAATTGCGTCACGAGCCAAATGCTAAGTTTAAGTACCCAGTTTATGGCAAGCCGACTTGCAGCTCGGACTGTCCGACTCGTGCAGAGATTTATAACGGTGCACTAGAGGGGCAAGGCCTAGAGCTTGGCTACGCACCAAATATGATTGATCCGTTTATGATGGAAGTCCAGGGCAGCGGCTTTGTTCATTTTGAAGATGACGATACGCTGGAATACTTCGCTTACGCAGGCAAGAACAACAAAGCGTACGTAAGCATTGGTCGTATTTTGATTGATCGTGGTGAAGTGCCACGTGAAAAGATGTCATTAAAAGCAATCAAAGAGTGGGTAATGGCAAACGATGAAGCAACGGTTCGTGAGTTGCTTGAGCAAAATCCGTCTTATGTCTTCTTCGCGCCACAAGCGGATGCGCCGGTAACGGGTTCTGCAGGTATCCCTCTATTACCAATGGCATCGGTGGCGGGCGATCGCTCGATTCTTCCTATGGGTACGCCAATTTTGGCAGAAGTACCGTTACTTAATAAAGACGGTACATGGAGTGGTGCGCACCAACTCCGCCTTCTTATTGTGCTGGACACTGGCGGAGCGGTAAAACAAAACCATCTCGACTTGTACCATGGTATGGGCCCACGTGCAGGTACCGAAGCGGGTCATTACAAGCACTTTGGCCGAGTATGGAAGTTGGGTTTGGAAAACACGCCAACGCAAGCGCCTTGGGCTTTACCACCAGAGAAGTTACAATAAGCGCCTAGTGAGAGGAATCGCCTCTCATCATCTAGACATTTCATCAAAGAGTGCGTATAAATCGCACTCTTTGTTTTTCTATCGATCATCTGGAACTTCAATATGCGTGAACTCGATACTCCGGCATCTGACAGCTATAACCAACGTTTTGGTGGCACTCGTCGTCTCTACGGTAACAGCGAAGTAGAAATTCTTCGTGCCGCACACGTGTGCGTGATTGGTATTGGTGGCGTAGGTTCTTGGGCGGTAGAAGCGCTGGCACGTACTGGTATTGGTGAGCTGACACTTATTGATATGGATGACGTGTGTGTGACTAACATTAACCGCCAAATCCATGCGATGACAGGCACAGTTGGTCAAAGCAAAATTGAAGTGATGGCAGAGCGCGTTAAGCTGATTAACCCTGAATGTAAGGTCAATCTGATTGACGATTTCATCACGCCAGATAACCAGCACGAGTACTTGAGCAGAGAGTTCGATTACGTGTTGGATGCGATCGATAGCGTAAAAGCAAAAGCCTCTCTACTGGCTTACTGTCGTAGCAACAAGATCAAAGTGATCACGACAGGCGGTGCTGGTGGTCAAATCGATCCAACCCAAATCATGGTGGCGGATCTGACCAAGACTATCCAAGATCCATTGGCGAAGAAGATCAAAGATACGTTGCGTCGTCATCATAACTTCCCGAAAAATCCAGCGCGTAAGTTTGGTATTGATTGTGTGTTCTCTACGGAGCAATTGAAGTACCCACAAGCAGATGGTTCAGTATGTGGCGTGAAATCGACAGCAGAAGGTCCAAAACGAATGGACTGTGCGAGTGGTTTTGGCGCAGCGACGGTTGTAACAGCAACGTTCGGTTTTGTTGCGGTATCTCGCATCGTTGAAAAGCTGATTCAAAAGCATAAGAAGTAAATTCAAAGAAGAGAGCGCATCATGACTGATTTCCCTGTTTCGCCGTTTGGTACTGATATCACCAGTGAAGACATCGCCGCAACCATGCAGCAATTTAAAGGTTGGGAAGACCGTTACCGTCAGGTGATTCAATGGGGTAAAAAGCTGCCTCATATGCCTGAAGAGCTTAAATCAGAACAAATTACGGTATCTGGTTGTGAAAGCCTAGTGTGGTTGGTGAGCAAAGAGCAAGAAGGCGTATGGCACTTCTGCGCTGATTCTGATGCGCGTATCGTTCGTGGTCTGATTGCCTTGGTGATGGCAGCTTACGACGGCAAAACGGCAGAGCAAATCCAAACGTTTGATATTGATGCTTACTTTGAAAAGCTGGGTTTAATTGCTCATCTAAGCCCATCGCGTGGCAACGGTTTGAAAGCGATTGTTGAGCAGATCAAAACACAGGCTCAGTAATTGCGATTAGTTAACACCGCATAAAGAACAAAACAAAGAAAAGGGTTGAAGCCAAATGGTTTCAACCCTTTTTCTATGTATCTAGATTGGTACCTTGATTGTTAAAGCATATCGACCGCTTTCTCGACGGCTGCAATCAGCTTCTCAACATCTTCTAACGTATTGTAGATACCAAAAGAAACACGCACCGTACCTTTGACGTTGAGCGCATCCATCAGAGGGTGAGCACAGTGATGCCCAGCACGAACAGCGATACCTTGTTGGTCAAGCAGTGTAGCAATGTCTTGGTGGTGAACGCCGTCCATCACAAAAGTAAGTACTGAAGCGTTCGGTTGGTAACCGAGGATTTGAATGTCATCCAACTGGCTTAGTGCTTGGTAAGCTTTGTTCTGCAGAGAATGTAGATGTGCCTCTACTGCGGCTTGATCGAAGCCTTGGTACCAATCGATCGCTTTTGCTAGCGCAATTGCGCCTGCGACGTTCGGTGTACCCGCTTCAAACTTACCCGGCAAGGCTGAGAAGGTGGTTTTCTCAAACGAGACTCTTTCGACCATTTTGCCGCCGCCGTGCCATGGTGGCATCGCTTCTAAAAGCTCAAGCTTGCCATAAAGAACCCCAATCCCTGCAGGTGCATACAGTTTGTGACCAGAGAAGACATAGAAATCAGCATCGAGCTCTGCCAAGTTCAACGGTTCATGAACAATACCTTGTGCACCATCAACAACAACAACCGCGCCTACCGAATGCGCCTTAGCGATGATTTTCTCAATAGGTTGACGAGAACCCGTCACATTGGTGATTTGTGCACATGCTACGATTTTACAGCGCTCCGACAACAATGCTTCAAATGCACTGATATCGAATTGGCAATCGGAGGTCATCGGAACTTTAACGATTTTCGCGCCCGTTTGCTCTGCGACAATTTGCCAAGGCACGATGTTGGCGTGATGTTCCATTTCACTGATCAGGATTTCATCACCTGCTTGGAGCGAGCTTCGGGCATAAGTTTGCGCGATTAGATTTAGTGCTTCGGTTGCGCCGCGAGTCCAAATGATTTCTTTGGAACTGCTTGCCCCAATGAACTTCGCAACGGTTTCACGAGCCGCTTCAAATTGACTGGTCGCGTTGGCTGTTAAGCTGTGACTGCCACGGTGCACGTTAGCATTTTGTGCACTGTAGTAATGGCTAATCACATCGATCACGCACTGTGGCTTTTGTGTTGTTGCTGCGCTATCAAGGTAAACCAAAGGTGACTGGTTGACGTCTTGATTCAGAGCTGGGAACTGTTCGCGTACAGCGTTTACGTCAAACATTATTCGTCACCGAGCTCGTGATAATGCAGTGTTGGGATAGTGACTAACGGCTCTGCAACCATCCATCCATGCTCTTTACCGGAAAGTTTGATAATGATTTCCATAGCGAACTCAAGTGCGGTTCCTGGTCCCTGACTTGTCAGTAGATTGTGATTCACGTCCATGGTGACACGTTTTGCTCGCCATTTGTCTTCCGGAATATGAGATTGGAAGCTTGGGTGACATGTCATCAAAGCTTCAGGGTAAAGGTTGTGGTGTTGCAAAACCAAAGCAGGAGCAGCACAAATTGCCGCAACCAGTTTACCTTCGTACATATGCTGTTTCAGGATCTCAATCATGATGGTGCTATCACGGAAGGTTTCTGCACCACCTACGCCACCAGATAGAACAATCGCATCAAACTCGTCATCGGCAATATCAACCAGCTTGCAATCCGCGGTTAGTGTCACACCACGAGAAGCTTTCATAGTCAGTGCACCATCGAAGTCTGCGCTTGCAACCGTTACGTCATAGCCTGCTCGAACCATTAAGTCGATAACGGTTACCGCTTCCATTTCTTCGGTGCCCGGAGCGATAGGTACTAAGATCTTTTTGTTCATTGTTCTGTCCAGCTTTGTTCAATCTGTTTGATGCGTTGATAGAGTTTGGCGTTCTCTGGCGTACTGATTTGATGCTTTTCGGCGGCTTGCAGTAGATAACCAGTAATAAAGTCTATCTCGGTACGACGCTGGTGAAAAACATCTTGTCTCATAGAAGAGTAGTTGGCCGCTGTAGCGTTAACCACTTGCATAATAGTGGCATGCAAAGAGTCAAAATCGATCTCTATCTCTTCTTTATTCATGACTGCTACCAGCTCATGAGTGATATTAGTCAACTCGATGGCAAACTCAGGAGCGGCAAGCTCACCATTCTTACATTGATGGATCGCGGTCAGTGGATTGATAGCACAGTTGATCGCAAGTTTGGTCCACAACGCAGCGTTGATGTTTGAGTTCCAATTTACCTCGGGCAAAGCGTGGTTCATCACATCTGCAAGAAAGCCACACTGAGCACCTTTAGCATTAAAACCACCCAGTTGAGTATTCCCCTGACCAGTGTGAAGAACCAGCTCTTTACTTGGTTTGTAAGCACCGTGTGTTGTTGTGGCAACTATCAATGGGTTATCAGGCATTTTTGCTTCAAGTAGCGGTGCAGTGCCCATACCGTTGTGCAGTAACATCACGATTGTGTCTTCGCTGATGTAGGGAAGAATAGGCTCAATGGCTCCCTCTACTTGCCATGCTTTTACCGTCACAACAATAAGATCTGCGGCTTGTACAGAAGGAAGGTGCTGATTAGCGAAGCTAATTGCAGGAGCGTCATCAAGTTGAAGCTGTTGCTTACTATCAGAGGTTCTTCCCCATAAGGAAACATTGTGCCCAGCAAATTGAAATTTGGTCGCCCATAGTGAGCCAACAGCTCCCGGCCCAAGGATAAGAATATTCACCAAACGCTCTCATTAAAAAGGTTTGCTGCAAGGATAATGAGGGAGAAAAGGAAAGCAAATAAAAATGGCGCCGAGAGGCGCCATTTTTGGGGAACTTATCGGTTCTATTAGAACTTGTAAGTTACAGCTAGGTAGTGACCGAAGCCAGTAGATTTGAAGCCGTCAGTATCTTTGATACCGTAAACGTCTTTGTAACCTTTCAGGCCGTAACCAACTGCGAAGCGGTCAGAGTGCCAGTAGATACCGTTGAACATTGCACCACCGCTGCTAGCAGTAGAGTACTCATCTTTCATACCGAATTGGTAATCGATGTAACCTTGGTAAGAAATGAATGAACCGTTCTCGAAGAAGTAGAATGGTTTGAACCAGTTAGTCGAGATTTGGAAACCGTTCCAATCTTTGTTGTTACCTTGGTAAGTACCGTATAGGTTTAGGCCGATTTTGCCCAACCATGGAACCATTACGTCAGAACCTAGACCAACTTTTTGGTTGTTTACTGAGAATGGGTTTGTTTTGTAATCAGTACCGTCCCACTCAAATAGAGTTGCAACGTAAAGCTCTTGAACTGGACCGAAAGATAGGTCTTTACCAGTTAGGCCGTCTAGAGACATACGTGGAGCGAACTTCATGAAGATTTTAGGTGCGCCAGCTTTGTCGCTGCCTTTGTCTGTAGCTAGGTTGAATACGTCAACGTAACCGTATAGGTCGAAGATACCAGAGCGGCCGCCGAATTCCATTTCTAGGTAGTCGTGAGATGACTCGCCTGGAAGTTCGTCAAATGCACCCATAAGGTTGAATTGCATCCACTTGTAATCGTTTTTGTGGATGTCGCCGTCAGAGTAATCTGCAGCCATTACTGGAGCTGAAGTAGCCGCTAGAAGGCCAAGAGCTAGAAGTGATTTACGCATAAGGGGACTCTCTATGTTTGTAATGATTCAGAACACGCAATCTTTGCTGCGCTTTCCAATTGGCAGGGATAATAGCGATAAAAATCGCAAATGAAAGTGATAAAGGATGCAAAAATGAAGGTTTTTGGTGATGTTTGTCACGAAACTAATTTTAATAACGGAACTTTTATGTTGTTGCATGTTTTTGCATAAATAGTGTGATTTAGATCGTTTGCGCGGGCGATTTTATGACATTTTAAGCCAGTCGTTTAACCAACATAAATCGTTAGTGATCTGACTGATACGTCCCTCGTATGAGTTATTGAATCAAAGAGGACGATTTAATGAATGAAGTGATGTTGTTCCCATTAACCTCGGTTGTACTACCCGAAGGGAAAATGAATCTGCGTATTTTTGAACCGCGTTACAAACGTATGGTGAAAGAATGCAGCATACAGAACGTTGGGTTTGGGGTGTGCTTGGTCGGTAACGATAGTGACCAGAGAGCAGCGGGAAACGTTTCGTCTATCGGTACTTTGGTGACCATCGTTGATTTCGAAACACTCAGTGATGGGCTTCTTGGCATTACGGTCGTGGGAGAGAGACGCTTCCGAGTGAAGCGTTTGCGCTCTGATTTTGATGGTCTTCGTCATGCTGACGTTGAATGGATGGAAAATTGGCAACAGCCCCACTCCTATCCAGACTTTCTTCACTTGAGTACGCAACTCGCTCACGTTTACGAACAATTCCCCCAACTTGGTAACCTGTATCAACACCGTTTTTATGATGATCCTTCTTGGGTTACGCAGCGTTGGTTGGAGCTTTTGCCACTCGACCGTTCATTGTTTGAAAAGTTAGTAGGTGCGGATGATTGCATCGAAGCTCTAACGTTTCTTACACATGCCATTGAAGCCCCAAACGAAAGAGAGACTAGGATATGAAAGGACTTACTAAATCCGCAGTGACCTTAGTTGCTGCCATCGGTTTGGCTGCTTGCGGCTCAGACAGCGACACAATTGAATATTCAAACCTGCAAGCTGTCCACGCTTCGGCGGATGCCCCTTTAGCGAATGTATGGATAAATGGTAACGCAGCACTAACCGGCGTTGATTACGGTGTTGGCTCTGGTTACGTCAAGTTAATGGCGGGAGAAAACACGGTTCGTGTCGATGTACAACTACCGGGCGGTGAAGTGTTGAATGTTGTTCCAGAGACGATGTTGGACCTAAACAGCGAAACTAAATATACAGCCTTTGTCGTGGGTGATGCCGCGGAAGGTACAGTTGAGCCTCTAGTGGTAACTCGTAGCGCAGCTTCTATGGCGGATGAAAATAACTTGGATGTTCAAATAGTGCATGCGGCGGCGGAGATACCGCCAGTGAATGTTTATGTAACGGCTCCTGGCGCAGACTTGTCTATGTCAACGCCCGTTGCAATGCTAGGTTATAAAGACTCAACTGATGTTCTGAATATTCCAGCTGACAATTACCAAGTGCGTTTGGCTGTGGGCGATTCGGTTGCCTTTGATTCAGGCTCAATCCCATTGCCGGCAAATGCAAATTTGACCATTGCAGCTATCAAAACGGGAGATTCAGACAGCACTTCTCCAGTGAAGTTGTTGGTATTGGATGGTTCTGGTTCTTCTATAATTGAGGATACGGGGAGTAAAGCGGAAGTACGAGTTGGTCATTTAGTTGAAGACGCAGGTACTGTCGATGTCAACGTGAATGGAGCGCCGTTCGCAATGCTCTCTAATCCTGAGTTCGCGCCTGAACGAACTACTCCGGGCGTAGGTAGTTACCTAGGGCTTGATTCGGGTAATTACGACATCGATGTCATCGATCAGGCTTCTGGAACGACCATCATTGACGCAGATGGTGTCCCTTTGATGGGCGGTATGGATTACAGTATCTATGCCGTAGGAATGGCATCTACTATGGTTGAACCTCTCGTTGTTGAAGATATGCGTAGATCTGTAGTAACCAGTGCAACGTTAAATGTTACTCATGCTGCTGCAAATCCAGTCGCTGAAATGGTAGATATCTATCTCACTGCGAGTACAGGCATAGAAGGAAGTGATCCAGCAATAGCGAACTTTGCGTATAAAGATAGTGTGCAAGGCGTATACGTGGCGGAAGGATCTTATTTTGTAACTGTAACGGTCGCTGGCGACCCATCAACGGTAGCCATAGATTCTGCCCCCGTAACGTTAATGAACGGTGTCGTATATCAAGTAATTGCTATCGATGATGGCAACAATGGTGGCTTCAACCTAATCGTTGATGACATCTCAGATTAGGGAAAAGGAAGGGAGGAGGAAACTCCTCCCCTTAAAAGGCTGATTATGATGAGTGATAGCCCGCAGAAGCTTGGGCGAAGCGAGTGGAACGACTATATGGATAAAGTAAAAGCGAGAGATAAAGCCGCTTTTGCTTTCGTTTTCCGCTTCTACGCTCCGAAGCTTAAGCAGTTCGCCTACAAACATGTTGGAAACGAGCAGGTCGCAATGGAAATGGTTCAAGAGACTATGGCGACCGTTTGGCAGAAAGCACATTTGTACGACGGAGCAAAAAGTGCTCTTTCCACTTGGATCTACACAATATTGCGTAACCTTTGCTTTGACTTGCTGAGAAAGCAGAAAGGGAAGGAGTTACATATTCATTCTGATGACATTTGGCCTTCAGAATATTACCCGCCTGATTTGGTCGACCATTACTCACCAGAGCAAGATATGCTAAAAGAGCAAGTTGTGAAGTTCTTGGAGATTTTACCCAAAAATCAGCGAGACGTGCTAAGAGCGGTGTATTTGGAAGAGTTACCACATCAGCAAGTTGCAGAAATGTTTGAGATCCCCTTAGGCACGGTGAAATCTCGGCTGAGGCTTGCAGTTGAGAAATTGAGGCATTCAATGCATACGGAGCAATTATGAACAAACATCCAGATAAAAACTTGTTAGAGGCATATGCTTCGGGAAGTATTGACGCAGTTTCTGGCTTAGTTGTCGCTACGCATTTAGAGACTTGCTCCGACTGTCGTGCATATGTAAATCAGGTAGAGGCTGCTCAGGCCGTACTCGTGAGTGATATTCCTACAGAGTATGGAGAAGAGTTTGACACTATGCTTGATGAAATATTGTGTGCAGAAGCGGTGTCCGACGACACCATTGTACTAGAACAGGCTAAAGTTCAAGTCGCAGGGAAAGACTTCACATTACCAAAAACACTGAGTCGGTTTTCTGACTTAGTCAGTGATTGGAAAAGTTACGGCGGCAAAGTTTATAGCGCTCAGTTAGATCTTGGAGAGGATGCTCGCGTCAATCTTATGTACATCGGTGAAGATGTACGGATTCCTCAGCACACTCACAAAGGCTTGGAGTCGACCTTAGTGTTACATGGTGGTTTTAGTGACGAGGAGGGTCATTACGAGGCTGGTGATCTGCTGGTCAAAGACGCCACTGCTAAGCATAGTCCGTTCACGAAGCCAGGAGAAGACTGTTTATGTTTAACAGTCCTGACGGAGCCGATGATTTTTACACAAGGTGTAGCTCGAATTTTCAATATGTTTGGAAAGGGCATGTACCCATAGATATTGGCTCAACAAATCCCAATAAAAAAGCCACCGACGTTCGGTGGCTTTTTTCCATTATTTCTTCTTAATCTCTTTGTCTTGCTTTTTCGAGCAACTCAGTGAAATAGTGTCGCAGTGAATAAAGCATGATTAAACTCGGAATTACCATCAAAGCGGTGAGAACAAAGAAGGTTGTCCAATCATTCAAGTAGTCAACGAGTTCGCCACTAAAAGAAGCAAGAGTGGTTCGGCCAAAGTTACCAAGTGAAGCTAATAGAGCGTATTGAGTTGCTGAAAAAGCTTGTCCGGTAAGGACCGTCAAGAACGACACAAAAGCAACGGTAGAGAATGCCGTTGTAAAGTTGTCCACAAAGATCGTTGCTAAGAATAAATGCTCGCTCGGGCCAACTTTCGCAATCCAAGCAAACATGAGGTTACTTGCTGACATCGCAATGCCGCCAATCATCAAGCCTCTTACAATGCCGAACTTCACGTTGAACATACTACCTACAAACGTGAATACCATAGTTGCGCCCCATCCAATGAGCTTAGAGTAGTAGCCAATTTGCTCATTGCTAAAGCCTACCTCTTTATAGAAGGCAATCGACATACGACCTAAGAACGCTTCACCAATTTTGAATAGAAAGACGAACAGTAGCAACGTGATAGCGACCCGAACTCCATTACGGTTAAAGAAGTCCAAAAATGGCTCAACGACGGTTACAGTGAACCAAGCAACTAACTTTGAGCCTACAACTTCTTTATGGCGTTGTTCTGCTTCTCGTTGAAGCTGTTCTCGCTGAGTATTTGGCTCACCAACCAGTAGAGTAAAAATCATGAGCAGAACAACAATCATTGCCATGCCGTAGTAGACGCCGTTCCATCCCACAGTATCTGCATTAATAAATGCAAGGTAACCAGGTAGCGAATAACCGGTCCACCAACCGATTACTGCCATTGCTGAAGCTTGAGGTAATTTTGAGTCTTCTGTTTTCGGGAAGGTATCAATACGAAAAGCGTCAATAGCGATGTCTTGGGTTGCGGATGCTGTTGCTATACATAGAGCAAGCATAGAGGTGAAAATCAAATTCTCTGCTGGGTTCACATCAGCAATAAATAAGGTCGCAACTAGCACGATACTTTGGCAAAGAAAAATCCAACTTCGTCGCTGCCCTAGTAAACGATGCAAAACAGGTAATTTGACACGATCAACTAATGGCGCCCATAAAAAGTTGATTGCGTAAACTGCAAAAACGCTACCGAAATAACCGATTGCCGATAACGTTAAGCCAGCGTCTTTGAGCCAGCCTGACATGTTTGAACCAATAAGCACCCATGGAAAGCCGCTTGAGCAGCCAAGCATGAAAACCCAAAGTAGGCGTTTATCGAGGTAACTTTTTACCGTTTCCAACCAAGTGATGGAAGGTAATGAAGACATAAATCAATCCGTTAAAATAGAGCCGCTAAAAGAGAAAGCCCTTCGAATATTCAAAGGGCTTATGATTTTGGCTATTTGAGTAGTGTTGCTTTGGTGATGACGATTTGTGTCTCTGGGACATCGCGCATCCGACCAATGGATTTGGTTGGTTGTTTCGCCATGCTTTCAATGACATCGAAGCCTTCAGTAACAACGCCAAACACGGCATAACCTGGTGGGCGAGAGCCGTAGTTCAAGAAATCGTTATCTACTAGGTTAACGAAGAATTGTCGAGTAGCTGAATCGGGAGCATTGGTACGAGCCATTGCGATGGTTGCACGGTCGTTATTTAAACCGTTGTTACCCTCGTTTTTGATTGGAGCGTACGTTTGAACCATTTGCATATCTTGGTTAAAGCCACCACCTTGAGCCATAAAGCCAGGGATTACGCGGTGGAAAATCGTACCTTCGTAACTGCCATCTTCTACGTATTTCAGGAAGTTTGCGACGGTTATTGGTGCTTTTTCTTCGTTTAGCTCCACCGTAAAGTTTCCTAACGTGGTTTCAAACGCGACTTTTGGGCCCGCAAAAACGCTGCAGCTCAATAGCGCAAGAGAAAGAATCGCTTTACGTAGCATTAGAATCGCTCCTGCATGTACTGACGAAGTTCAGAATCATTCGCAGCTTCTTTTAAGGTTAAACTAATAACATCATTAAGCGTTTCTTCAATGTCTGAATCAGAGGCACTTAATGTACCCGAGCGCTTAGCGGTACCCGTGTAAGTCTTAACCAATTTACCTTCAGGTGTTTCTGCAGTGATCTCGATGACGACCTTCGCATCCATCTCATTTTCCATGACCGAATGTTTCACATTGATAAGCGCTTCTTGGATCTCTAGTTCGATAGAGTTATTGCTATTGAGGTCGGTGCGGAAACCTTGAGAAGCAAATTGCTGAGCAAATGCGTCTTCAAGAGTGATTCTAAGGTTTTGTTTTGCGTGTAGAGGTAAAATATTTGAACGGCCGTTATCAACCAATGCCACATATTGTGCAGCGCGGACGTCTTTACTGGTTAAGCTGTAGGTTTTTCCCTGTACAATTGAATTCGTGCTCAAAGTTGTTTGAGGCATAAGGTTCAATTGTGGCTGCTGTGGAGCTGAACAGGCAGCAAGCAGGGCAACTGAAGCTGCTAATACCAGTTTTTTCATCTTATTATTCCTTTTTAAAGTCATAGCTTTATTGCATAACGCTTAATTTAGCAGGATCTTTTGTCGCCTGTAAAATTACGAATTTGCTGTTAGAAGCGACAAGTTTCACATTTTTATCGCCAAACAAGCGTTTCAGCTTAACGTCGTAACCAAGATGGCGATTACCTATGACTTGTAATTTACCACCTTGGTTCAAAATTTGTTTCGCATCACAGAACATTTGCCAAGCAATATGGTCGGTAATAGCTTGTTGCTGATGAAATGGTGGGTTGCACATGATTAAGTCTGCACTATTGTGCTCAAAGCCATCTAAACAGTTATTGACGATGCATTGGGCGGGATGCTCGGCACCTAGGTTATCAATAAGGTTCTGTTTGGCAGACTCGATAGCCATAAAGCTCTCGTCAACGAGCGTTAACTGAGCGCCTGGGTTGAGTTGTCCTGCTTTTACTGACAACACACCATTACCGCATCCAAGGTCGATGATGCTTTTGATTTTAGGATCTTGCGGAATATGCTGAAGCATAAAGCGGGCACCCAGATCTAAGCTTTCGCCTGAATAAACATTTGGCAGATTTTTTAGTTGTATGTTCTCACCTTCGACACCCCAAACCGTAAAAGGGTCAACTGTGATAACGGGTTGTGCATTGGCAGCAGAAAAAACCAAGCGATGCTTCTTCCAAGCTAAAGACGTTTTTGTTTCGCCTAAGTGCTTTTCGAATAACTTGAGCGTTGATGTATGAATATCTTTCGCTTTATTTACTGCGATAATAGGGCACGATACGGGCAGTGTTTTACGTAGTTGGCTCAACAGCCAAACTAGATGACGATTGCTTTTGGGTAACTGAAGCAAAACTATATCGGTTTGGTTGGAAATTTCACTGATGGTTGAGTCAAAAGTCACGCTATTGCAGTGATTATTCTCTAAGTTCAGTTGAGCTCCTCTTTGAGAGACAAATGAGTCGCTTATCGATGTGACGTTATGCTTCTCTGAAAACCAGCATGCCAATGCTCCAAAACTATCATTGATGATAAGTATGTTCTGATTGGTAGGCAGATCCAGTTCTTCCACGTGGTTAATTAGGTACTCATCTCCCGCATCCCAAGCTTGAAGTGTTTCATTAGCGCGCTTTGGGAAGCGATGAAGTGTAAGACTTCTATCGTGAAGGTTCAGTTCGGTTTTCATAAGTGAGTTAAGGGTAGTTGTAACATACAGCTGGTATTGTCGCAGATGATAGCGGGACAAGATACTAAAAAGCTGTCAATTCTCTGTTTCTCGTGTTTTAGCGCTGTACGTGATACAGGCAAAGAAGTGTGAAGGCTCTTTGAAATTTAAACCAGTTGTACGTTGTTTGAATGAGTTGCGTATATACTTGCATAATTCGTATTTGCGAGGACGTAATATGATCCAAGAAATCATAGAAAAGAAGCTACATAGTGAGCTGCAGCCTAGTTACCTAAAAGTGATTAACGAAAGCTACATGCATAATGTTCCACCAGGCTCAGAAAGCCACTTTAAAGTGATTGTCGTATGTAATGCTTTTGACGGTCAGCGTTTAATTGGTCGCCACCGACAAGTTAACCAAATCTTGGCTGATGAACTTGATAATCACATTCATGCTTTGGCGATTCATACTTACACTGAAGCTGAGTGGCATGAGCAACAAAATGGTGCGCCAGATAGCCCAATGTGCATGGGCGGAGGGCGCTAAAGTATTGATAAAAGAAGATGACGAGAGTCATCTTTTTTTATTTTACATTTTTACGGGGACACAATGTGGTACAAAAGCTGGTTAAAAAATGTGTTAACAGTGTTTCAACAAATAAATAGAAATTTCTGTTTGTTTCAAACCATGAATATATCACTAAATAGGTATTCGTAGAGGACGATGCAATTGTGCGATGGTTCAAACTTATGACTATTCTTTAGCCTTTTAGATCTGATTCGGTCGAAATAAAACCACTATTGCTATCATTGGTCATGGCATCAAGTTCCCAAAAAATGCTAGACTACTGCACCTGATAAATCTCGCTCAAAAAATGTGATGAGATTTTTAATAGGATGTTGCGATTTTGATGTTTTAAACAGCATCAAAACCGGACACTGATGTCGTGTCTAAAAGTTACGCAATCAAAAGAATCTTTTTCCCGATAAAAGTAGTGCAAGTGCGTATGATTACAATAAAGAAGGGCTTGGATCTTCCTATCGCAGGAGCTCCATCCCAGGTGATTAATGATGGTAAGACCATCAAAAAAGTCGCCTTGCTTGGCGAAGAGTACGTTGGCATGCGTCCTACCATGCATGTCCGCGTTGGCGATGAAGTGAAAAAAGCGCAAGTTCTTTTTGAAGACAAGAAGAACCCTGGCGTTAAGTTCACTGCTCCAGCAGCCGGTAAAGTGATCGAAGTTAACCGTGGCGCTAAGCGTGTACTTCAATCTGTAGTGATTGAAGTGGCAGGCGAAGAGCAGGTTACATTTGATAAGTTCGAAGCAGCTCAACTAGCAGGTCTAGATCGCGAAGTGATCAAGACTCAATTGGTTGAATCTGGCCTTTGGACCGCTTTACGTACTCGTCCGTTTAGCAAGGTTCCAGCAATCGAGTCTGCTACTAAGGCTATTTTCGTAACTGCAATGGATACTAATCCACTAGCAGCACAGCCTGAGTTGATCATCAATGAACAACAAGAAGCATTCGTTGCAGGTCTAGACATTCTTTCAGCCCTGACAGAAGGCAAGGTTTACGTATGTAAATCTGGCACTAGCTTGCCACGCTCTTCTCAGTCTAACGTAGAAGAACACGTCTTCGATGGCCCTCACCCAGCAGGTCTTGCTGGCACCCACATGCATTTCCTATACCCAGTAAATGCACAAAACGTGGCTTGGAGCATCAACTACCAAGACGTTATCGCGTTCGGTAAGTTATTCCTAACTGGTGAGCTATACACAGATCGTGTTGTATCTCTTGCTGGTCCTGTAGTGAATAACCCACGTCTTCTTCGTACTGTTGTAGGTGCTTCTCTTGAAGACCTAACTGACAGCGAATTGATGCCAGGCGAAGTTCGTGTGATTTCAGGCTCGGTACTTTCTGGTACACAAGCGTCTGGTCCACATGCTTACCTTGGCCGTTACCATCAGCAGGTTTCTGTCCTGCGTGAAGGTCGTGAGAAAGAACTGTTTGGCTGGGCTGTTCCTGGTAAAAACAAATTCTCAATCACAAAATCTTTCCTTGGTCACATCTTTAAAGGTCAGTTGTTCAATATGACAACGACAACTAACGGTAGTGATCGTGCAATGGTTCCAATCGGCAACTACGAACGTGTAATGCCACTTGATATGGAACCTACTTTGCTACTTCGTGATCTATGTGCCGGTGATACTGACAGTGCTCAAGCACTGGGTGCACTTGAACTGGATGAAGAAGATTTGGCATTGTGCACCTTTGTATGTCCTGGTAAATACGAGTACGGTCTGCTACTTCGTGAATGCCTAGATACCATTGTGAAGGAAGGGTAATCCATGCTTAAGAAATTCATAGAGGATATCGAGCATCATTTTGAACCAGGCGGTAAACACGAAAAATGGTTTGCACTGTACGAAGCAGCAGCAACACTTTTCTACACGCCAGGTCTAGTAACAAAACGTAGCTCGCACGTTCGTGATAGCGTTGACTTAAAACGTATCATGATCATGGTTTGGTTCGCGGTATTCCCAGCAATGTTCTGGGGTATGTACAACGCGGGTGGCCAAGCTATCGCAGCACTTAACCACATGTACGCTGGTGATCAACTAGCGACAGTTATCGCAGGTAACTGGCACTACTGGCTAACAGAAATGTTTGGCGGCACCATCGGTGCTGAAGCTGGTGTTGGCAGTAAGATGCTACTAGGTGCGACTTACTTCCTACCGATCTACGCAACAGTATTTATTGTTGGTGGCTTCTGGGAAGTACTTTTCTGTATGGTGCGTAAGCACGAAGTTAACGAAGGCTTCTTTGTAACTTCTATCCTATTCGCACTTATCGTTCCACCAACGCTACCTCTATGGCAAGCGGCACTAGGTATCACATTTGGTGTTGTTGTTGCTAAAGAGATCTTCGGTGGTACAGGTCGTAACTTCTTGAACCCTGCTCTTGCGGGTCGTGCTTTCCTATTCTTTGCTTACCCAGCACAAATCTCGGGTGACGTAGTATGGACAGCAGCTGACGGCTTCTCTGGTGCAACTGCTCTTAGCCAATGGGCTCACGGCGGTAGCGGCGCGTTGATCAACAACATCACTGGCGCTCCTATCACTTGGATGGATGCTTTCATCGGTAACATCCCTGGTTCAATTGGTGAAGTATCGACTCTAGCTCTAATGATCGGTGCAGCGATGATCGTATACATGCGAATCGCTTCGTGGCGCATCATTGCGGGTGTAATGATCGGTATGATTGCAGTGTCAACACTATTCAACGTGATTGGCTCTGACACCAACCCAATGTTCAACATGCCTTGGCACTGGCACCTAGTTCTAGGTGGTTTTGCATTCGGTATGTTCTTCATGGCAACTGACCCAGTATCAGCTTCATTTACCAACGGCGGTAAATGGTGGTACGGCATCCTAATCGGTGCAATGTGTGTGATGATCCGTGTAGTTAACCCAGCTTACCCTGAAGGTATGATGCTGGCGATTCTATTCGCGAACCTATTCGCACCTCTGTTCGACCATGTGGTTATTGAGAAGAACATCAAGCGGAGACTAGCACGCTATGGCAAGTAATAACGACAGCATTAAAAAGACGCTGGGTGTTGTTATCGGGTTGAGCCTTGTTTGTTCAATCATCGTATCAACAGCAGCCGTAGGCCTGCGTGATAAGCAAAAAGCTAACGCTGTCCTAGATAAGCAATCTAAGATTGTAGAAGTTGCTGGCATTGAAGCAGACGGTAAAAAAGTACCTGAGCTATTTGCACAATACATTGAACCTCGTCTAGTTGATTTCAAAACGGGTGACTTTGTAGAGAAAGCTGAAGATGGCTCTACAGCAGCTAACTACGACCAACGTAAAGCCGCTAAAGATCCAGCTGAGTCTATCAAGCTAACGGCTGATGAAGACAAAGCTAAGATCCTACGTCGTGCTAACACAGGTATCGTTTACCTAGTGAAAAGTGGTGATGAAATCTCGAAAGTTATCATCCCTGTTCACGGTACAGGTCTTTGGTCAATGATGTACGCATTCGTTGCGGTTGAAACTGACGGTAACACTGTGTCTGGTATTACTTACTACGAGCAAGGTGAAACTCCTGGACTTGGTGGTGAAGTAGAAAACCCAGCATGGCGCGCTCAATTCGTTGGTAAGAAACTATTCGATGAGAACCACAAACCAGCAATTAAGATTGTTAAAGGTGGTGCTCCAGAAGGTTCTGAACACGGCGTTGATGGCCTATCTGGTGCGACACTAACTGGTAACGGTGTTCAAGGTACATTTGACTTCTGGTTAGGTGACATGGGCTTCGGTCCTTTCCTAGCAAAAGTTCGTGACGGAGGTCTGAACTAATGTCTAGCGCACAAAACATTAAAAAGAGCATTATGGCGCCGGTGTTGGATAACAACCCGATCGCGCTGCAGGTTCTTGGTGTATGTTCTGCTCTTGCAGTAACAACTAAACTAGAAACAGCATTTGTAATGACACTAGCGGTAACGTTTGTAACTGCACTGTCGAACTTCTCTGTTTCTTTAATCCGTAACCACATTCCTAACAGTGTGCGTATCATCGTTCAGATGGCAATCATCGCATCACTAGTAATCGTGGTAGACCAGGTGCTTAAAGCATACCTATACGATATCTCTAAACAGCTATCTGTATTCGTAGGTCTGATCATTACGAACTGTATCGTAATGGGTCGTGCAGAAGCATTCGCAATGAAATCTGCGCCAATCCCATCGCTAATTGATGGTATCGGTAACGGTCTTGGTTACGGTTTCGTTCTTATCACTGTTGGTTTCTTCCGTGAGCTATTTGGCTCAGGCAAACTATTTGGCCTGGAAGTTCTACCTCTAGTGAGCAACGGTGGTTGGTACCAGCCAAACGGTCTGATGCTACTTGCACCATCAGCATTCTTCTTAATCGGTTTCATGATCTGGGCTATCCGCATTATCAGACCTGAACAAATCGAAGCGAAGGAGTAAGGACGTCATGGAACATTACATCAGCCTGCTAGTTAAATCGATTTTCATCGAAAACATGGCACTGTCTTTCTTCCTAGGTATGTGTACTTTCCTTGCCGTATCTAAGAAAGTTAAGACTTCTTTCGGTCTAGGTGTTGCAGTTGTGGTAGTACTAACTATCGCGGTTCCTGTGAACAACCTAGTTTACAACCTAGTTCTGAAAGAGAACGCGTTAGTTGAGGGCGTAGACCTTAGCTTCCTAAACTTCATCACCTTCATCGGTGTAATCGCAGCACTTGTACAGATCCTAGAGATGGTTCTTGACCGTTTCTTCCCACCTTTGTACAACGCGCTAGGCATCTTCCTACCGCTGATCACAGTAAACTGTGCGATCTTCGGTGGTGTATCTTTCATGGTACAACGTGACTACAACTTTGCTGAATCTGTTGTTTACGGTTTCGGCTCTGGTGTGGGCTGGATGCTAGCGATCGTCGCTCTTGCAGGTATCCGTGAGAAGATGAAGTACTCAGATGTACCTCCTGGTCTACGTGGTCTAGGTATCACGTTCATCACTGTAGGTCTAATGGCGTTAGGCTTTATGTCTTTCTCTGGTGTTCAACTGTAAGTCGGGTAAACCGCAACAATTAAGGAATAGTCAATGGACATTATTCTTGGTGTAGTGATGTTTACTCTGATCGTACTTGCGCTAGTACTAGTGATTCTTTTCGCTAAGTCTAAGCTTGTACCAACAGGTGACATTACAATTTCTGTGAACGATGACCCTTCACTGGCGATCGTTACACAACCAGGTGGTAAGCTACTATCTGCGTTAGCTGGTGCTGGCGTATTCGTATCTTCTGCTTGTGGTGGCGGTGGCTCTTGTGGTCAGTGTCGCGTAAAAGTTAAATCAGGTGGTGGTGACATCCTACCTACCGAGCTTGACCACATTACTAAAGGTGAAGCACGTGAAGGTGAGCGTCTAGCGTGTCAGGTTGCAATGAAAACTGACATGGACATCGAACTTCCTGAAGAAATCTTCGGCGTTAAGAAGTGGGAATGTACTGTTATCTCTAACGATAACAAAGCAACATTCATCAAAGAGCTTAAGCTACAAATCCCAGATGGCGAATCAGTACCTTTCCGTGCTGGTGGTTACATCCAGATTGAAGCGCCAGCTCACCACGTTAAATACGCTGATTTCGATGTACCTGAAGAATACCGTGAAGATTGGGACAAGTTTAACCTGTTCCGCTACGAGTCTAAGGTAAACGAAGAAACGATCCGCGCATACTCTATGGCTAACTACCCAGAAGAGCACGGTATCATCATGCTTAACGTGCGTATCGCTACGCCGCCGCCAAACAACCCTGACGTACCACCTGGTATCATGTCATCGTTCATTTGGTCTCTAAAAGAAGGCGACAAGTGTACGATCTCTGGTCCATTTGGTGAGTTCTTCGCGAAAGACACTGATGCTGAAATGGTATTCGTTGGTGGTGGTGCAGGTATGGCTCCAATGCGTTCTCATATCTTCGACCAGCTGAAACGTCTGCACTCTAAGCGTAAGATGTCATTCTGGTATGGTGCACGTTCTAAGCGTGAAATGTTCTACGTAGAAGACTTCGATGGCCTAGCGGCTGACAACGATAACTTCGTATGGCACTGTGCACTGTCTGACCCTATGCCAGAAGATAACTGGGATGGTTACACTGGCTTCATTCACAACGTTCTTTACGAGAACTACCTACGTGATCATGAAGCGCCAGAAGACTGTGAATACTACATGTGTGGTCCACCTATGATGAATGCGGCTGTAATCGGCATGCTGAAAGATCTAGGTGTAGAGGATGAAAACATCCTTCTAGATGACTTCGGTGGTTAATCCCCCTAAGTGATTGAATCTATGGCTAGCTCTCTAAGAGCTAGCCATTATTTTTTGTAGAAATAAAAACCATATTCAACAGTTGCTATAGGAAATCGGTTTGTCTTGAGAGAACCCATTTTCCATATCAATTTAACGACAATAGGAGTAAACAAGTGAAAAAGTGGCTTGTTGCATTCGCTTCTCTATTGGTTCTAGCTGGTTGTGAACAGCCTGCAGATCAAGTTCATTTAAGTGGCCCAACAATGGGTACCACATACAACATTAAATACATCGAGCAAGATGGCCTGCCATCGCCTGAAGTTTTGCAAACAGAAATCGACCGCCTACTTGAAGAAGTGAACGATCAGATGTCGACTTACCGTGAAGATTCAGAGCTTAGCCGTTTTAACCAACACCAGACCAGTGAGCCATTTGAAGTATCACCGCAAACGGCAACGGTAGTGAAAGAAGCGATTCGCTTGAACGGTCTTACTCTAGGCGCACTAGACGTAACCGTTGGTCCACTAGTGAATCTTTGGGGCTTTGGTCCAGAAGCGCGTCCAGATGTGGTTCCGACAGATGAAGAGCTAGCTGCTCGTAAAGCGAATACTGGTATTCACCACCTTTCGGTTGAAGGCAATAAAATGTCGAAAGACATTCCAAACTTGTACGTTGACCTATCTACTATCGCAAAAGGTTGGGGTGTTGATGTGGTTGCGGATTACCTACAATCACAAGGCATTCACAACTACATGGTAGAAGTTGGCGGTGAAATGCGTTTGAAAGGCATTAATCGTGAAGGTGTGCCATGGCGTATTGCAATTGAAAAGCCGACTGTTGATGAGCGCTCAATTCAAGAAATTATTGAGCCTGGCGACATGGCAATTGCAACAAGTGGTGACTATCGTAATTACTTTGAGAGCAATGGTGTGCGATACTCTCACATCATCAATCCGCAAACAGGCAAACCAATCCATCATAAAGTGGTGTCTGTAACGGTACTGGATAAATCGTCGATGACGGCTGATGGTCTTGCAACTGGCCTTATGGTACTAGGTGAAGACAAAGGCATGGAAATCGCGAACGAAAATAACATTCCTGTTTTCATGATTGTGAAAACGGATGATGGTTTTAAAGAGCTGGCTTCGGAAGCATACAAGCCGTTCATGAAGAAATAACAACAGAAGTGAGCATGTCCTTATGAGTACATTTCTAATTACTTTTGCTGTTTTTGTTGCGGTGATTGCAGCGATGGCAGTGGGTTACATCTTCCAAAAGAAGGTGGTAAAAGGCAGTTGTGGTGGTCTTGGTGCGGTTGGTATTGAGAAGGTATGTAACTGCCCAGAACCATGTGATGCGCGTAAGAAGCGTGAAGCTCGTGAAGCTGCCCGCGCAGAAAAGCTGGCTGCATGGGAAAAAGATCGCATTGCTTAATCAGCGATAGCAAGAATGATAAAACCCAGCTAATGGCTGGGTTTTGTTTTTTAGGCTTTATATCAAGAGGAGAGGCTTACTGATAAATAGTTTGGTTTCGCCCATTCCCTTTTGCTTGATATAAACGGTCGTCTGCCACTTTAATCTGTTGGTCAAGATCACCTTCAACACTCGCCACACCAACACTAATGGTCACTTGAATGTTCTTATCTTGATAAGGAATAGGGGTCTTCTCCACTCGTTGACGCATTTGCTCCAAGCGGGTCACAAAATCTTCATAACTACCGCACGCTTGAATACAAAACTCTTCGCCGCCGAAACGCGCAATCACATCATCCGGGAAATAGATTTTTAATATATTCGCGACCATAACGAGTGCCGCATCGCCACCATCGTGCCCGTAGTTATCATTCACTTTTTTAAAGAAGTCGATATCTAACATGGCAATATTACGTTTTTCGCAACCATCACAAGCTTGGCCAAACAGGAAGCGGCGATTCCACAATCCAGTCAAAGCATCTTGGTTTGCCATTCTAAACAGTTCTGTTGTCGCTTCCTTCATATCCAGTATTTGATGAACACGGCAGAAAAACTCTTCCTGATTAAATGGCTTATATAAGAAATCATTAGCACCGGCTTTGAGGAAGCGAGCGGTCATTGTGTGGTCATCACTTCCGGAGATACCAAGAATAGCGAGTTGGTTTTTATCAAAATTCTGCCGTAATTCACGGATCATTGTAATGCCATCTTTTATTGGCATGTCATGATCGGTGAGTATAAATGTGATGTCGGGATTTTGTTCTATTAACTCAATCGCTTGTTGGCCATTCTCAGCCTGAAGTGTTTGGATATATTGGTGCTCTAACAACTGCACAACGTGGTGGCGAACAGTCATTGAGTCGTCTACAACCAAACACTTATGCTGCTGGTTATTTGTTAAGCGCTTAATGAGAGGAAGTAGGTAAGAGACAGAAGCCATGCTGTCTTTCAGTATGTAATCCAATACACCTTTCGCTAGCATCTGCTCACGAATATCTTCTTGGAACATGGCTGTTAGCACGATAACTTTTTGGTTATGAGATAACAGCAGATCAATAATTTCGCCATCTTGAGCATCTGGCAAACAGTAATCTAATACGGCGCACAACAGCTCTGGTTGTGAAGCTAAGGTTGATTTCGCTTCATCATAACTTTCAGCAGCAAGTACTTCGTAGCCCGCTTTCGTTAATATTTGCTGCAGGTAATTTCTATAAGCACGGCTGTCTTCGACAACCAAAATTCTCTTACTCAAAAAGTTTCCCTACTTTTGTATATAAATTACTTTTAATGTTATAGAGCTCAATAATAATAGAAAGTGGGGTGAATACCATGAAAAAATTCTTGGCTCTGGCTCCAGATAACACTATTTTAAATGCGCCTATTTATCGCTATACTGTTTTTTTAAACAGTGTTATTTGTGTGTAGATCGTGCAAGAACGAGTAAGAAAAATCATTCACGTTGATATGGATTGCTTTTAAACTTGAGGGTGTTGATTTAAGAAAAAAATTGTAAGTATTTTTATTGCTTGATACCTTTTGCTTAAAGGTAGCAATGCAATGGAAAAATGTATGCAAAGAATAAATGATAAAACTTATAACAAGCACTGGATTTATCTTGATGATAACGATGTGCCACTTCTGTTACCTTGCCTTTATAATCGTTACACCACCTTGAATGGGCTTTCTGTTGTCCATGAAAAAGTAAAGAACCCTGAGACCGAACAATATGACTTCCAATTCAAGGAGGTTGAAATTGGTGAAGATGCTCAATATGTCAGGGGTGAGAAATTAGGCGTTTTCCTTGAGTGGTTAGAAGATTACGCCAAAGGATCAGAACATCCCCTACTTACACTCGGTAACCATACTGCTCTTCCTGCTGAATATATGAATACATTTATTAATGACCATCTAATTCAGACGATGGAAACTAGTGAAGTTGTAGTTAATCGAGCGGTGATGTCACTAAGTAGTTATTACAACTGGCTCTCTTACTTTTTTGATACTCCATATAAGAAAATCTTTATTTATTCAGAAAATAGAGAAATTGTTCGTTCAAATAACAAGTCGAAACTTATTATAAAGTACCTCCTTCCAGCGACAAGAGAACTGCTTTATAGAAATTGCAGCACCTTATTAAGTGAAATTGCACTCCGAAATGGTGGGAAACTTGGCTGTCGAACTCGTGAAAACCAAGGATTTTACTTGGATGACTTTAAGGCTGATGGTTCTACTCAAAAAGGCTTATTGAGCCTTTTTAAAGATATGACGGATAACCCTAATAAAGAGGAATTCGAGTATCATCTAGCTTCTTTTCATGCAAAGTATGGCTCAAAGAGAAAGCTTTATATTGAGCGTAATCACCTAGCATTAATGAAGCGATATTATGATTTGGAGCGACCAAAAACTGAGTGCAATCAGTTATTGGTATCAAATTCAATTAATAGTAGTCGAGGTAAAGTTGTATCTGAGCGATTTGGAAGTGATGTTTTTGCCGATGTATTAAAGAAAGTTCGCAAATTAATGCAAGAGAATCCAGAAGCTTACTCAGGCTACCAAGAGTTGGATAAAGCACTGAGTTACCACCACTTAAGACACTCATTTGGCACTGATGTTTTTTATGAAGGTTGCCAAAAAGCAAAGAAATCATACGAATCGATTACCACGGAATCTGCGGTGTATATTGAAACCGCAAGACGCTTAGGACATAAAGTAGATAGCAAGTATTCAAACCAAACCACCAAAGTGTACATTCATGCTTGCGGTCAGAGAGAGCAGTTACTAAAGGAGGTGGTTAATGGATAATTTAGAGGCACTTTCAAACGTTGAAATAGAAACACTGCTATCTAGTGAGTTTGCGAAAAAACAGCCTGTTACGTCAATAAAGATTCCTTTCTCTGTTAGGTCTATTTTTATCCCTAAGGGTGTATCTAGTGCTGCCTATACTCTATTAATGACCGACACCAAGGACTCCGATAAAGCGATTATCTACAAGGCAATGATTGCGGCTTATAACTACGTCTTTTTTGATAAAAGCGCTGCGCTTTCTGCAAAAGATCTATTTTCGAAGGTAGCCAAACCATTCATTGAATGGCTTAATGCCCACAAAATTAAAAATCGCTACGAAGCACTAAAACTTTACGAAACCGACCGTATGGATGAGTTAGACAATCATGGGGGTCTAAGCCCATTAGTCAATTTAAAGGTTGTGTTGGGTTATTCTATTGAGTCTGAATCATTAAGAAAAGAGTTAAGTAGTGATGAGTATGCGTATCTTATTGAACTTCGCAAGACGAAATCTACCCCTAACCTGAATAGGTCTCAAAAATCCATAGCCAGTTATTTCGGTGCGTTAGATTGGTTGAGAAGAGACGATATTGGTATTGGAAGTGAGCTTTATTCCGCTCTCGCTTCCCCAAAGCTGGCGATGAATTCATTAAGCCTAACCGCAGCCACTATTATTCTTGAATTGAAAACCTATAAAGATGAACTACATACGCTGATTAAGAGCATGGAGCCTCAGCTAAGTTCTTGGTTAGCTATTGAGTCAAAGGATAGCATCTTCGATAGGTGTAAAGCAGTCGGTAATATCATTTATTTGATGTTGTCTGCTTATCATAAGCAAGATAATCCATCGAATGCCCTTAGAGCAGCGCTAGGGACTTTCATTCTTTCTAATTCAAGGAGTTTAGCTGCCTACAGTGCTATTACTTCTGCATTAAAGAGTCAGGATGAGTGTGATAGCCTTTTTCTGAATAAAAAACGTGACAAAACGAAAGTTAATATGGATTTCGCAAGCATTCATTTTACTACATCACTAGATGGTGTTCTTTTCTCTATCAAGTGGATTAAGGATGTGTTAAAGGGTGATTCATCAAAAGCACTGACTGATGTCGGAGGGCTAATGTTTGCTTGGTTAATGGCAAGCTTAACGGTGCAACCAAATGACATACCTAAACTAAGGCACTCTGATTTTAGATTGATGAAAGTTGGCGGGAGGGTCACCAATATTGAATGTGAGTATTTTAAAGGTCGGGCTAAAGTGTTTCATACAACCCGTTCTTTATCCGCTCGAACACCAGAAGGTAAGGCGCTTTTAATACTACTAGAACAGCAAGATGAAGGCTTACCTTTCTTTACTAAGCAAGACTTGTCGATTAGTAACAAAATCCACTCACTTTTAGGTGTTTTTAATGCGCTACTTCAAATAAGCGATTTGTCTGAAAAGCTTAAAGCTGCACACGAAAAACAGCAGCTACCTAATTTAATGCCTCAAGCAATTTGCGCCCTGATTTCCCACGGTATCCATCCTCAAAATGTTATTGAGAACCCTTATAAAATAACGATAGAAGAGAGGCGAAAGTTAGTCGCTCAATCGCAATCGCGTTGTCAGAGAAAATTTTTTGGTCTTCAATCTATTAAAAATAGTGCGGTTCATGCATTTAGTGACCCATACACATTGAATTACCTGATTAATCGAAACTCTCACTCAAACCAAACCGAGAAAGTAAGCTATTTAACCGAAGAGAATGAAGAGTGGATGAATAGCTCAGGTCGAATCACTCGCGAGGTGATGTTGGACTTAATTCAGAATGTTTTTAATTTGAACTTTAAGCCTGAGAATGAAAAACAAGTCGCAGCATTTAATAGTGAGTTTATGGCGGTCACAGATTTGATTGCATACAAACATGAGGAAATGAATGCAAGGCTTAGAGTCGTCACAGGGCAAGAAAAGGGGCGTGTTAATGAAGTGGGCGTGATGGCGCTGAGTGACCAAAAAGAAGATGAAGGGTTATCGCCGATCTATGTTTCAGATAGCCCTATTACTGTTTTAAAAATACACAATTACCTCCATGAATTCAAAAAGAATTACAAGAAGCTTCTTTCTCATAACCCTGACCACTTATTTAAAACCGTGATACCGACTGTAGAATGGCTAGAAGATACCTTGCCGAAGATGAGTAAAACGTCACAGCGTAAAGGTAGGGAGCTGTTTGACTTAATGATAAAAAATGGCGTGGTAATGAGCGTCTTTCACTCGATGTAAGGGGGAACTATGGCACTAACCGTATTAAGAAATCCAATTGATAGTTTTTGGTATGACCAGAATTTAAAGCTGACCGCTAACCCATTTTTCATGAGTGATAAAGGCGATGTTTATTCTGACACTTGGCACTTTAAATTTAAACAAAACGGTAGCGTCACAACATTGGATTTCTCATGGTTTGATTTGCCTGTGTTTAACCGTGAATCCGTAGCGACCTATTTAAAGGATGGGTATGATTATCTTTTGAATGCGAAGGAATATGCAAAGTTAGTTTGTCTGAGTGTTATCAGCCCTGCTAGTGTTGATAAGGCACTTCCTGCTTATCAAATGATGCTGCACCTTTTCGTCTTGCTTAAGGAGAATAGCGCAACAAGCCTTACTACATCGTTATTGGAATCTTTTTGGACATCGTTTATGGGGAGAACGGTCAGCCAGTATGGATTTGTGAATCGTGTATCAACGCCTTCTTATCTGGGGGCGATTCGCCCAGTCCAATTCCATAAAATAAGAAACAACCTCAAAGCTCTTGGTGTGGTTGGTGTTATTGATTCCTCTCTAACAAGAAAGAAAATTGAAAAGAGCTTAGGTGAAGTCTGCCAATCACAATACAGCATCACGCTTGCTGAATTTAAAAAAGGCGGTAGCTTTAACTTTCTTGGACTTGAGTTGGGGCAATATTACGGTGACTATCTTAATCTTGTTTATCAAAACGACTTTCTGTATGCCTCCGTATGTAGGTTGGTATTTGAGAGTATCGACACTAAATATGGGATGAAGAGTTTAGATGTTAGTTCTTCTAATTCCCTTCGTGAAGTCATACTTACAGCAATATTAAGAAGTGTAGAGTACAAGCCTACTACCCACAGGGTAGGGATTAATTTTAATGCTCTTGCTGTGGAAGTGAAAGATGCGCTTTTTGAGGAATACTCGAAGCGATTTGAGTTGGTAACGTCTTTAAAAGACCAATCCATTGAAGTGTTAGTTGTTGAGTTAGGCTTATCCTCTCGAAGTGATTCAGTGGAATTAATTCGAATATTAATGCTGCAAAAATACTTAGGTTTGGAGGGGCATAAGACATCGCATGAGGTATGGCAAGGCTACTTACTTTCCTTAGATAAAACCTTTTTAGAGGCTGAATCTTTAAGCCAATTATCCGTAGATGAAGTGTACGTAAAAATGCAAACAACTGTCTCTAAGCAAAAATTGGGGAGGGAGCAGTTTTTTGCTGATATTGGCGCTTGGGCAAATAAAAAATTTTCTAATCAAGAGTTTAAAACGTATAAAGGCTTTAAAGCAGCTATAGATATTTCGTTTCATGCGATGACTAGCCTTGTTGTGGCGTGGACAGGCTATCGAAAATCTGAATTCGGTTTTCCATTGAGTGCGATACAATCTGAACTGAACTTGGATATTCTCGACAATGCCCATGTTCCATTTCGCTTCAAGCTTAAATGGTTTGTCCCTAAAACGGGCGGTTCAACCAAAATTAATCGAGAAATTACCTCTCAGTGCTATCAAGTTGCCGCACAATTAAATGAGGTGTTCGGGCATGAAGGCGATGAGCCGTGCCTATATTCTTATGCAGAACATACTGAAAAGGATAAAATTAATCAATCTGTTACATACATTGAGAATAGAGTTAAAGCGAGTTGGGAAGGCTTTGTTAGAGCGTACCAGCCTTTTAATGATGTGATTAAGCTCGATACCTTAAATAGCAAGCACATTACTCAGTTGACGATTTATGAGCAAAAAGAATTAGAATTGTTGTCAACCAAATGCAGTGTTGGTAGTGCTCGTTATAAGAATTTACTTTCTTGTGCTCAAGAGGTGAAAAAGGATTGGTTACGTCTTTCTTGCTCATCTTTTAATGGCTATCGAGCTCAAAAAGCACTGAAAGCCTCTCTTATTTTATTCTCTAAAGGTGAGCCTCTTGAAAATACAAAGCATCAAGAAGTCATCGAAAATTATCTTTCCGATCAAACTAAAGCGCTGCTAACCAGTGGCTCAGTGGATTTGAATGATAAGAAAACGATGAAGGATATTAGCTCTGAGTTATTAGAAGGTGTGCGTTATCCTTCCCCTCACGCTTTTCGTCATATATGGGCTGAATCAGTTCTCACACGCTATCAGGGTGATGTGGGTGCGGTCATACGCCACCAGTTTGCTCACCTAGATAATTCTTTCTTCATGGCGTATCTAAGAGATAAAGATGCTAGAGGGTTAATGCAATCAGCGAAGCAGCGTTACCTAAACTCATTGGTCGAGTTGCTGATTATAGAGTCAGAGCAAGTTGGTGAAAAATACGTAGGCGGTCTGGCACAGTTCGTGAAAAAAGCGACATCATTAACGCAAGTGAAAGATGATAATGGAATACTTGCTCTAAGAGAGGCGTTAAGTGGTCGTATCATTGATATTCAAGTAAATACTTTCGCTACTTGTATTCCTCGTGATGGTGCGGATTCTAGAGCAAAATGTTCGAAAATGGGGTCGTTAAACCCACAAGATGCCAAGCCTGAGTTTTGTCTGAATTGTACCAATGCACTCATCACGGAGGGTAATATCAAAGGGATATGGCAAGTGATTCAACCGATGGTAAAAGAGGCGTTACAGGAACACGCTTTTGGTTTCTTGTTAGAGGCACACCTACCAACACTTAAATCAAGCTGGAAGCGTATTACAGAGCTTAGAAATGAAAAGAATGCTGCCAGTGTTGACAAGATTTTAGCTGCAATTAGCAAAGCAATTGATGCTATAGAAAGCAAGAGTATGGAAGAGAAAAAACTGTATGCATAATGACTTTGAATTAGATGAGCTTATGTCGGATGAGTTTCTGGACTCGTTAAATGATGCCTTAGATAAATCAGAACAGAATGAACAACCTTCATGGGTGGTTAACGAACCCGAGCATACAACCCATAAAGCTTACCATGCCATTCTTGATTTAAAAAAGGAAGCCGAAGAAGCGATTTCAAGCTTTGGTGAGGTAGCAACAAATAAAACTAAGAAGTTCTACCAAATTAAAAAGTCTAACGTAGCCAAAGTCGTTGGTCGGTCAGCACAAAGTATTTTTAATGCGTCCTCATTCAGTAAAGACATTGAAGCCTTCTTTGATGATGTTAATCAAGAACTCTTAGAGATGCATGAGCTTGAGCAAAAGAAGCAATTAAATAGAAAGAAAAAGGGAATCAGAGTTAAGAAAAAAGAAGTCATTGTTCAAAGTCACCAATCTTTAGAAAAGAAGTACAATGAACTCAAAAGCCGCAGCACTAAAGAAACATTGGATTTAGCCTCAGCTAGCCTACCTATCGACTTAAAGAGAAAGCTAGGGCTTATATAAAACGTCCAAAAAGCTATCCGTTTAGTGATACTAAAGGTAATCCTGTAAATGCTAATTCAGGAAAAGCGCTAAAACGTTTGTGCCCCAAAACGTTCTAGCCTATGACTCAGGACTAATTTTTTTTGTCATTAATTGATCTACTTTTTCTAATGATTCAATATGGTTATGATTGAATAATAATGTAAGCCTGCATCTGTCTAGATGGTAGGTTGTGATTCACAGGAGTTAATCTGTCAGGGTGTCATTGAAGTTAACGCTTCATCGATAAGAACTGCGTTAGAGCCGAACACGGTAAGCATTCCTTTACGCCATTCCTTCTTACCTTGTTGCTCACTCTCATTTGGCTAACCCGCTATTTGACCAACTTTTACTGACGCATCTAATGTAACCGCTGCATTGAGAGAACATAACCAAACAGGAGCAACTTCGCTTGGACGAAATAGAAAAAATCATCAGTCGATACGACGAAGTGTATGTTGGAGAAAGTTTTAGAACACTAGAAGACATAAATAGATTTACGGGTACTTTCGTAAAGGATGTGGCCGAGATTTATGATTGCATTACTAGGGTTCGAAACATTGAACGTAATCCTACTGGCTTCAACTTAGAAGATGCGCCTATTTTGGGATTACTAACGAGGATCTGGAAGCTACTCAAGGAAGTTGTATTCTACTACGAACAGGATAATGCAGAAATTATAAGTATTTTAGAAAGGCCGTTAATCGAAGCAGCAGTAACTGCCGAATACTTATTATTAAGTGAACCGGAAGTAATTGAGGACTACAGAAAGTGCTCTTACAAAGACAGGTTGAGAATACTTCGTGAGTTAAAAGAAGGCTCTCGATTTTTTGAGACCAAGGCGGGAAAACGCCTTCTTAAGTCAGTTCAAGAAAAAATGGACTTGGAAGGTTTCACGGAAGAGGACTTCAAGGTACAGAAGACAAATCGATGGAAGCTTCAAGGTAAGAACTTTTTCGACATATTTAAGGAAATTTCATACGAGGATCTTTATAAATACACTTACGGCATGATGTCTGAGTCTATTCACGGTTCTTGGAACGAGTCTATGGACTGGTGTCTTCAAAAGAATGAGGACAAAACATTCTCTGTATACCCTTTTTATCATCCTGCCGATATAAGATATATCTGTCCCACACTCAAGTTTTGCAATGAGTCATACAGGCTATGGTTGAGACGGATCGATTGTGAAGACGAGAATATGACTAATATTCTCGACTGGATTGAAAGAGTTAACAATAGAGTATTTATGATATTTGATCAGAAGTATGACGGCTCAAATTGCTAGCCTCTAAGCTAAAGAGTTCTACCCCTCAGGCTGCTTAAGGCGTTTCTCTCAATGTGTAACACTGTTTTTAAGGAATCATTTTTATCGTGTCTAGTATTAATTCAGGTGATGGTGAACGTACTGCAATGCTGGGGTATGTTCCGCAGTATGAAATAGCAGCAGGCTTAATATATGAAGCTTTGCTTGATGGAAGTCTTGAATGGTTTCGAGTCGCCGATCCTGATGCTGGAAGCTTAGATGATATACTGATTGCGACTACTGGTAAGCTTGATGCGTATCAGGTGAAGTGGGCGGAATACACTGGAACAATTAGCTATGCAGATTTTGTAAGGGATAGTTCGACAAAGCAGGGAGATGAGAAGCTGAGCCTTTTCAGGCAACTTTCAGAGGGGTGGAAGCACTTAAGCACAAATAATAAAGATAGAATTGTAAAAGTTCATTTGCTTCATAAATCAGTACCTAGTTCAAGCTCTAAAGCTCAAATTCCTTTAGGCGACACGGCTCCCCGACATGCTCACTTTCAATCTTTCTTAAAAGAATGCTGGTTCGATAGACGATGGTGTGAAACAGGCTTAGATACAGTATCCGTGTGCTGGCAAAAGGCACTGTTGGATCTACAGAAACGGTCAAAATTTAATGATGACCAATTTTTGAATTTCATTCGCAACTGTGAGCTTGAATTCAACTATAAGCGACCAGCAGATATCCCTATAACTAATCAAGGACAAGCAAGAAAGCAAAAAGATATTGAAAAGATATATAACCTTTTGACGAAAATGGCTGGAGGTGAACGCCGAATTATTGAGCTGTCCAAAGATGATATGTTAGATAGGTTGGCGTGGAGTCATAGGTTTAAGCATAAGTTTGTTCATGAATTTCCTATCGATCGAACTTATCAAGGAATTGAAGAAACTGTTGGTTCTATATCTGATGTTTTATCACAAACCAAGCAGGGCTATGTCGCATTGCTTGGAAGCCCTGGCTCAGGAAAGTCAACAACGCTTACTCATACTTTAAAGTATAAAGCAGGATATAAACTAGTTAGATATTACGCATATGTACCCGATAGCACCTACCAAGGGCGTGGTGAAGCGACTACTTTTCTTCATGACATCACATTATCGCTAAGAAATCACGGCTTTCGTGGTGAAAGTTCCGGGCAGCCAGGCTCAAGAGAAGAGTACCTATCATTGTTAGGAGAGCAGCTTCAACAAGCCCATGACAAATGGAAAAATGATGGCGTAACCACCATCATAATGGTTGATGGGTTAGATCATATTCAGCGAGAACAAAACCCATTACAGAGTTTGTTGTCAGATTTGCCTCTCCCGAACACCGTGCCTGATGGAGTGATATTTGTTCTAGGTAGTCAAACGCTAGAGTTGAACGATCTTTCTGATACGATAAAGGAGCATGTCAGCCATGGAAGTCGAACCATTGTTATATCTCCTCTTACTCGGACAAATGTCTATGCAGCCATAAACGAATGGCCAGGCTGTTCCGACCTAACAGATGATAATAAGAAGAAAATTTTTGAAAAGTCATTAGGGCACCCACTATCTTTGGTTTATTTGCTGCAGTTTATTACTGGCGGATCGGGTAGGAGTTATGATGAAGCTATTGATGAATTTCCTCTTTACCAAGGGCATATTGAGCAAAGCTATTCAGTTTATTGGCGACAAATAGAGAGTAATCAGAAGCTTGTTGACTTGCTTGCGTTATTGTCAAGATTGAGAGTGCCAATAAACACTCACGTGCTTGAGAAATGGTCTGATCATTCAACTATTCGCGCTTTTATTTCAAGTGCAGCCCACTATTTCAAGAAGGATAGTGATGTAAGTTGGCGCTTTTTTCATAACAGTTTTCGACAGTTTATTTTAGATAAAACGTGCCGAAACCTATTTGGTAATTTTGATGATTCAAAAAATATTGAATATCACAAGGTATTAGCTAAACACTGTATTCAATCGTCTGAGGATAATGATCCAATGCGATGGGAGGCGGTTTACCACCTTTTTAATGCTCGGCAGATGCAAGCTGTAATTGATACAGGGACTCAAAGTTACTTTAGAGACCAGTTCTTTAATCTTCGGAATACTTCGAGTTTAACAGATGATATTGACGCTGTTCTATTGTCGGCTAAGGAGCTGAATGATCCACTTGCCGTAGTGAGATGTCTCTTAATTGAAAGTGAGCTTAGAGAGCGAAGAGACGCCCTTAATGAGGTTGATATACTTGCTCTCTTATTTTCATCGGAGGGAGTAAGTTCAGCGCTTAGTTACATATTCGATGGTGAGCTGCTAAGGGTAAGTGATTCAGAAGCACTCAAATTTTCTAAAGTTCTAGCGGAGAACAAATTCTTTAATGAAGCTAAAAGGGTCTTTGAATCTGCTGAGCCGCTAAGTTACTTGTCAGGTGGAGACGCTATTGAACCGCATCATGGGGGAGCTGAAGATTTGAAACGATGGGCTGATGTAGCTCATTATTTCATGCCGCTAGGCGACCTTGTCTCAACTATACACCAAACGAAGTGTGAAGTTGATGGTGTGGGATCATGGAGTGGAAATGATGAAGACCTACATGCTCGCTTAATGAGACGGTTGGTCAATGGTATCTATGAAACAAAAGACGAAGAAAAAATAACTGAGCTTTTCTATTTCTTGTCAGAAAAAAGGAAGCACTTTGATAGTCTTATAGATTTATGTGTCTCCATATGCATTAACCAATATCCATTGGCTTTGATAGACACCGCATTCGAGGCTGTCATTGATTGGTCTGAAAATAATGACTTGGATTTTTCAGAAAAGTTGTTGGTTGCTGAACTGGATTACAGATCCAATGGAAATATAGAAAAAGCTAAAGAATGGTTTGAAAATTTTGAACAGCCAAAACTTTATAAATATGGTGTTCATGGCCAATGGAAGAACCTAAGTCCATTCGCAGATAGAATTCGTCTTAACAGACTACGAGCGGCCCTAGGGCAAGATGTTGATCCTGTTAAAGTGGTTCCAAATGAAAGCGAAAAAAAGTATACAGGAAACGTCTTATTTGAACGTGCTTTAGTGAGGTTTTCAAGCATTTGGGGACGGGGTTGGGCTGGAGAGAAGCTGCTACCAAGTTTTATTGTTCAGGAGATAAAGCCATCATTTGAATTGTTACGAAAGCCTTATGATCAAACAAGGGATTGGATTGGGTGGTATGAGTTCGAATCAGCCGCTGTTGATTACTTTAACTTCGCAATAAGAGCTGCTGCTCAGCATGGACATGATTGTATTTTGGCTTTAGCCGATGCGTTTAGAAAAGATTGGGATAAACGGTATTGGCCGACTGGCTGGCGCAGAGAGATTGCTTTCACTTTGTATAAGGAAGGATATAGCAGGGATGGTTTAGTTGACGTACTGGATCAAATCGAAAAAGAGATCACCGATTTTGACGACATTCACTCTAAAATGTCTGAGTACTATGAACTTTCTATCATGTGGTCAACGATTGGTAAACCAGATCGAGCGGCTAGCCTGTTACCAAAAATCTTCAAAGGTTCTTTTGGAATATATCATAGGAAAGACAGGCAATTTTCCCATTGGGTATCGTGGTTAGGTAAGTTGATCAGTCAATATCCTGATTTAGCCTACGGCGAAATATGTCGATTTTCTTTGGCGTTAGTAGATTTGGAACAGTCGGGAAATGGTCGTGGTACGCAGGAAGCAGGACTTGATCTCATCACTATGACCACACGTTGGAATCCGGGATATGGTTTAAAGCTCTTGAGGTGGTTATTCGATCATAAAGGGCTTGATTATGCTCCGGGCCTAACAGGTTGATGTCTGGAATGCTTGATGGCTCTAGTCCGCCATTGAAAGAAATATCAGTGATGACGAGAAAGCTGCTGCTCCCTTTCGAAGAGTACAATCCTTCTGATCTGCCTAAAAAATTAGTGTCTCGGACCTGTCAATCCTCTGATGATAGGGTGACGGATGAGATAGAAAAGCTTATTGCATCTATCAATATACACTTATTGCCTTCAAATCGTTACTCGTGGTTAGAAGGGGTAGCGCTTGGCGTCAGGGAAGCGGGGTTGGACAATAGTTTTTATGCCTCAATGGCGATTTCTACTCCCCAGGAAAAGCATGTTACTCATGAACCTTCTCTGACACTAAATACAGGGGAAAAACTTACAGAAGAAGAGACTCAACTGAAAATAAATTCTCCTGAAAACCTTTTTCAGCTTCTTCGAAATGTGAAATCCGTTGAATATTTCCGCTGGATGAACTTAATTCAACCTTTTTTAAAAGGTATGAATGCCCCTCAATTAGAGGAACTCTACAAGCTCTTAAAGCCATTTAAGCCTGATAATAATGTTGTTTCTTGTATTGCTGGCGCATTGTCTTCACATGGTGAAGTGGATAAAGCGAACAGTTTATTAGAAGGTTTATTCGATAACTCAGATGCTAAAGGTTGGGATTTACATTGGGATGGGGGTTCTAGACAGTCGATATTTAGAACCCTTGTTGAAATTGATGCTAAACAGTGGCGCCCTAAAGCGCTCGCTTGTTTAGTTGATGATTACATTGGTGAATATAGGTATCCAAGCAGTTTAATTTGGAACTTACCAGAAATTGTCGATATCCTCTTTGAGGATAAAGATATCCTGCCCATTTGGAAGGAAATCAAAGAACATGCATACCAGCTAGACGCTTTTGAACAAGGGGCTGAGAAACCACCGGCACTGTTAGATGACATTGGCGAGAAGAAGGATGCTAGTTTACTCATTGAGTTTGCATTCGATATGCTTGATGTGGCTATTCCTGAATTAGGGGTTATGGCTCATCAGGCAATCGTTGACTTGGCTAAAATTGAAGCAAATTGGCCAGAAATTCTTAGGCAAGTAGCTCATAGAATAGACAAAATTGGATTGGCACAGGTAAAAGTAGTATCTTTGTTAAGTAGCTTAGCAAAGGATTTCAAAGGGTTTGTTCTTCAATTTGAGCAGGAAATATCTTCACTCTGTGCGTCGGAAGACTTTAGTGTGAGGATGATTGCCTTGGATTTGTCTAGTAGGCTAGAAATAAAAGGTCGGCTACCTCCATATGAACGCTCAAAGTTACCTTTGATATACGGATTGGAGTTACCAGAAATAAGTAATAAAAAGGAAGCTATTCCTTTTTCAGCTATCCGTCCTGGAGAAACACTTCCTGATGTTGATGACCCGATTGAGTTGCTTAGGCCTTTGATGACTGAAGCGAGGCTTGTGGCTGATATGTCAAACGTACCGTTTGAGAATTTAGCCTACAAAGTTTGTGAATTTATGAAAACTTTGATTCCAGAGAGTGAATGGAATAAGCAGGCTGAGGAAATTTATAGAAACTGGTTGGAAGGCGTTGGACTAAAGCTGACCTATCATCGACTGAGACCAAAAGTGGCTAAGCTAGCTCTCTCATATGCGGTATGCGAGTTATTGGATGCAGGGCGAATACCTCCTCAAGGAGTTGATCTTCTGCGAGCTATTTTCAAACGTAGTGATGAATTGTTATTGGGGCTTGAGCCCGCTATTAGACCAGAGTGCATTGTTGTTCCGAAAGCAAAAGATCGAGATGTATCTCATAATCACGATGAATGGTTGGGAAGTATTGAACAAGGTATTACACAATTTGTTGATCGTATAGACACTGGAAAACAAATTATTGGTGAGCTTACAACCTGGAGCTGGTTAGATTGGGATTTGCCGACGGAGGTTCGTATGTCTACAGTCTGTCATCCTGAATGGAATGATGATGTAGAAGTTACCTCACCTTATGCTTTCTTCCCAAGTATGAAGCATTGGTCTGCAAGCGATTACCCCAAAATAACTTTTGCTGATGAACCATCGTTGGTGATTTATGGTACAGGTGCTTACATTGATCATGGTGGCCTTGAATGGTTAGCGTTAAATCCAGCTATTGGCTTTTATCTAGGTTGGTCTGTTTCTGATGAAGGATTGTTTCGCTGGATTAATGAGAAAGGCGATGTAATGGTTGAAAGCATCTATTGGAAAGATGGTCCTATTTCTAGACAACCACCTAAAATGGATGATATCTGTTCAAATGGATGGCTTGTCATCGCCTCACACTCGGCAACTGAAAAAATTCGGGAAGTTATTGGCGAAGCGACAAAAGTAAACGCAGTTATACGTAGTTATGGTCGAGGTACATATGACCCTATAACTAGCGCCATCCAACAGAGGGTTAATTGGTAGTTACATTGGCATTTTGTTCATTGTTGCATATATGTGCTAGGGGTAGCTATTACCCCTAACTAAATTATATAGACAGAAGTGATTTTGTTATATCAAACGATGAAACCTTTAGCTTTAGCATACTTTTCCTAATCTGATCGAAACATTTTAGAGCAATAATACTAACCTGCTTTTGTCCAAAAATGGTTTATAAATTGCTAAAGATCGCCCCTGCATTTGCTATTAAAGAAGCTCACTCATTTCTGGCACACTGTCGGCTTGCGCTAACAAGTATTCACACTCTGTTTGGATGAGTGACACACATAGCTCTATGTGTTCACGCTCTCCGTCATCGATTCCTTGAGCTTCGGTAAGTCCAACCGTTTCCTTCAGGGCATTCTTTATGGCACCAGTGGTCTCTGCAATTATGGAAGCCATTTTGGTGCCTGAATAGCCGAGCAGAGCACCGAATTCAGCTAAATCATAGCTGGTGATAGGGCGTTTGAAGTTACCTTTCGGTGGATTTTGAAAGTCTTCACTTTCCCAATCTCCAATCGACATTGCAAAATATTGAGGGATACTGGCGGCACGCCCCTCATCAGCAGACAATTTACCGCTTCGTGAGTTACGTTTTGCTCCCTCTTGAGCGATAGCTTCTATGTTGACTAAATCATAAAAAGGGGCCAGTTCAAGGCCTTTAGGGGTGACGAAGAAGCTAATATTTTTACCATGAGCATCGTAGTTTAGTGTTGCTAAATTAAAGAGCATCCATTGGGTAAGCTTTAGGTTGGTGATTACCGTGTCTATGGTTTTGACGCTCAGTAGGCGTGGGAAGGAAACGCCATCACGCGTATATACACCATCGCCTTCATCCCCATTCTGACGCTCGTATTTGTAACCTGGAGGTAAGTCAGTCGCCTGACAGCCATCAATCACATGTTTTCGTTGAACGACATCACGAGCCTCGATATAGGCACGATCGAACCGCTCTATGATCAGTGTCCTAGTCTTCCCAATACGGGTTAACTCAACATTAGCGACGTCCCAACCTGCTAGCTTAGCTAATGTCATGCAAAAGAACTCATTCACAGCAATACACGGTGCTTTACCGCTTTCAAACTTCAGAATGTAGTTCGAACTTAGTTTTCCTTCACCAAATCCCCATTCATCACCGCGCTTAAGTAAGTTTAACTTGTTTTGCACACCGGCAACCGAAAGGCGAACCTTACCGTCCCAATACACTAATGGCGATAGATTTCGCTCTAGTCGTTCTATGAGCTCATCATCAGGGACAGCTCTAAAGCTGGTTTCCTCAGGTTCTGAGTTTGGAACTCGAAAAGATAATGCGCCAGATGTTTCCGCACCAAGCTTACGAATCAGCCCGAACGTGTTGCTTTTGGAGATCGTGGTGTTTTGTATCATCTCCTCAAAGGCTTCTCCTTCAGGAAGGAGATTTCTGAGATAGTTCTCGATACTACGTGGCGAAGCCTGATCATCGAAAAGGATGCGGGGCGAAATTGGGAAACCAGTGTGTTTCCATTCTTCTTCATAGATGAATGAGAACTCTGTTTCTGTTCCGACGGGGAGAGTCAAACGACCAATTTTGGTATTCGTACCGATAAACACGTCTAACTGTTGTAACTTACTCATACCAACCGTCCTCATTGCCTCTCACGCTGTTTTCAGCTTGGGAGGTTATTTGGTTATGTGGACGAACAAATAGGTTTAAATCGATAAGGCGTAACGATAGCCCTAAGATGTCCATGAGGACGAGTACATTGGCAAAGGTGACACTGGTATCGCCTTTTTCTACTTTCATGACTGTCCTACGAGATAAGTTGGCTTTTGAAGCGAGATCATCAATACGCCAGCCTCTATCGGTGCGTTTTGAGCGAATGGCGCTCCCCAGCGTTTCCATACTGAACTCGGTATTCAAATCAGGCATAGGTTGTGCCTTTACCATCTTACCTTTTTTCATAAGAGCCTTTTAATGTACTTTTGTCACTATTGGGTTCGTCCTGCTATATAAGTTCACTATAACTCACTTTTGTAGTGGTTGTATAAGAAATTATCTATAAGTGCAATTTAAGTTACTTATGGTAGGTTTGCCAGTTGCATGTTCGTTCCAATTAGTGGCAATCTGTTTTTGCTAAACTAGAGTAAGCGTGTCATAAAATCACCATGTGAATAGAATAAGGTTCTAAGCAGCAATGAAAGTTAAAATTGAGAAGACCTGTGATGGTGAAGCTTTCTTCAACATTCCAGAAATACTGCAAGAAGAATTGCAATGGGAAGAAGGCGATCAAATCGAATGGCTCGACAATAACGATGGCTCATGGACTTTACGCAAAGTTGAACTTGAGGATGATACCCAGTCGAAGTCTATAGAGTACATTCTTTCACAACACCCTACTTTAAAAGAGCAAATGGAGGATGTGTTTGAGGACTCTGGTTTGAGAGCAGAATGGTTAACTTCCGCAATTCCAGCGCTATCTGGTCTAACTCCGCTAGAAGTTGTGCTTAAAGGCGATTTAAAACGCGTTTTAGATGCATTAAATCGTATCAAGTATGGTGATTTTTCTTGAGATGTTTTTATCTCAAAAGATCAGGTTGATATGTTGATCCATTGGCCATCTCTTTCCGGATGAAGCCTACTTTGTAAGGCAGAGATACGCTATATGGGCTGGAACTAACACGCTTGCCCCCAATCATAGTGTGTCTAAGAGCCTATGTCGCAGAACCAAGCGGACCAACTTTCCCTGTTATGTCAGAAAAGTGGCTTTGTGACAAGACCATTGGTAGGTTTCCAGTTAAGCCGTATATCCGTACGTCAACTTATTGATCTCTTCTGTCACCAGAATGATACCGGTTTTTGTGTCACAGAGTGAAAGTGGTGTTTCGTTTTCAAACACCAAACTGGGTTTATTTAACCAGCGTAATGTCGCATCACGATCACCAAAATACTCATCTGCTTCTTTGACCATATCTGCAAGCATAAGAGCATGTTCACTGGCAGTTGGGCTTAGCGTTGCGTTCGGCTTTTTCATTTTTTGCTGGAGAGTACGTAGATTAACGCCAATAATTTTCGCGTAATCTGTCTTAGTCAGACCAAGAGTTAACATTCCTCTATCCAGCATTTCAACAGGAAGCCCTTGACGAATAATTTTTAGGCTATCGATTACGCTCTGAGCTTTACGCTTATCACCTCCAAGCATTTCATAAGCTGCACTGAACATTAAAGTACCTCCGAATCTAACTACACTTACACAATAGGTGTAATTAGATTATTTTAACACGGAAATGTGTCGAGGCTTGCTAGTTGCCTACATACTCTTTCCAATTAGTGGCAAGCTTGTTTTGCCACACTAGAACTAACCCAAATATCGTATTGCTGTATATGTTATAAACGAAAAATGGTTCATGAAAAACACCGAACAGTTACAACTGATGAATTGATAGAGTTGTTAGCTAGTACGAACTAGCGCGTCGGCACAACACATGAGAGGACTAAGATTTTGTTTCTAAGTATAATATTCGCATTGAGTTTAGCTATTGGTGCTTTTACTCTCTATTCGGAAAACGTTCACATTTGGCTCTCGAAATATATGGATGAATATGAAAAAGAGCTAGAGAAAAACAATCCAGAAGAGCTAAAAAAGCTGAAGAAAAAATACCAGCGTTAACAACCAATCACCTGATTCAACCGTAAATTTTATTAAATTTTCGGTTAATATTACCGCCATTCATGCCAGTTTTCTGGGAAATTCAGATTCAACCGTAAATGAGGTTAAATTTACGGTTATTACTCCTACCTACTAACTCAAGCTTTTGGGAAATACAAAGACAGGCAATACTAGTGGTTGGATGTCGCTTTTTACCATATGTGGACGCCCCGTTTGTTTCGATTGCAGATAGTGTCCAGAGGTGTGTCAGAAAAATTCACAGCAAACTCACCTTTGTCGAGTAGACGACACCTGTTACCAAGGGTCGTCCCTCTAAGAACCCAGCGTGCAACTTTCACCGCACTAGGCTCAAGCCTTCACTAAGGCACCGATTGGCACCCAGCAACTTATAAGGCAGCGAGAGCTGGCTCATGCCAAGAGTTACGGCATTGCTTCTTTGATTTTCTCTTTGCCAAGTATTCTTGGTATTGAGGATCAAAAGGCGTAGCAGCGCTCCTGATTTTCACATGTCTCTCTATTGGCACCTTGGCTATTTGAAACAGATTGAACTGACAATCCATATTCATGATCTTCTGCCAACCGTGAAATTGCCATTGGCCTTGACGGTTGATGAAGTACTTAAGGGCGATCCAAGTTCTGGATTTTGTTGGATGACGCCTTTTAGCCCAGTGCCATAACGTATGGAATAGCTTGTGACCTACATATCCGAATACCTGTTTAGCCACGCAGTGTCGATAGTAATTCGACCAGCCCCTTAGTTTCGGATTTATTAACTTGATTAAATCGTTAACGGGGATTGTTGCGTGCTTTTTGATGAGTTCGCGCAAGTTGGTCAAGAACAGTAGTGTGTTGGATTTGCTCGGTTTAATGAGCAATTTCCCTTTGTACTTCCTATGATTAAAACCTAGAAAGTCAAAACCACGGCTGATGTGGGTAATGTGCGTTTTCTCTTCGGAGAGTGTTAAGCCTCTTTCTGCTAAGAAATCAGCAATCAACGGTTTGATATCGTTCTCCAGTACTTCCTTTGAAGCACAGGTGACGACGAAATCATCGGCGTATCCAATAAAGTTGGCTCTAGCACCCTTTTGAGTGCAATAGACTTTATGCGTTGCTCAAGTCCTGCAAGCGTCATTAGCATCAAGGTTGGGGATATGACCCCGCCTTGTGGTGTCCCCTCGTCAGTGCGATAGAACAGCCCTTTGTCCATAAAGCCAGACTTTAACCATTGTTCCAACATGCGTTTATCTACGGCAATGTTGTTCATAAGCCATTGATGCCCGATTTTGTCGAAACAGGCTTTGATGTCTCCCTCAAGAACCCATTGTGCAGATTTCTTTAGTGCCAGACATTTGAAGCACTGAGCGATTGCATCGGCAGTACTGCGGTTTGGTCTAAATCCGTAACTATTAGGGTCGGCAAGTGTTTCTGACACTGGCTCTAGTGCAAGAAGATGAAGCGCTTGCTGCGCTCTGTCAACCATACAAGGGATACCAAGTGGTCTGAGCTTACCGTTTTTCTTGGGGATGTAGATACGCTTGAGCGGTTTGGCTTGGTAAGCTTTTCTGCTCAATTGACTGACTGCTTTCATACGGCGCATATCCGTGTTCCAGATGACGCCGTCTATTCCAGGCGTTTTACTGCCTTTGTTTTGAGATACCCGCTTAACAGCAAGAAGTTTTGCCGAACGCGAGTGAGTTAGTATCCACTGCAACGCTTTCGCTTTGCCGTGTTTACCTTCTCGTGTTGCCTTTGCAATACGCATCTGAAGCTTTAAAACATGGGATTCAACGGCTTTCCAGTTTATGGATTGCCACTGAGCACTGTCAGGAGAGGCACTAATCTCTTTTGAAATCATCATTTGCGTTTCTCCTTGAATAAAGTTCTTCAAATTCTCTTGCAACGGAAGACCTGTCGGAAGTCAGCTCACTTTCGTGCCAGATAGGTATCTGTATCTGCATCGTTACAATGCAGCCTTCGCTTTTTCCAACATCCTCTACCTGCATCACTATCGGTCGCAGAGACTTTCCCAGTGGGAGTGATACAGGCTTACCGTGTTCCGTATGTCGCGCAATGTCAGTTTAGATGCCCGCTATGGTGCGGAGAGTTCAACGATCACGAAAGAGCATGGGGCAATCCCTTTCCGACTCTCGTGCCTTTTGGCTACAGCGTGTTAACCACTTCCGCTGTTTCACAACATAACGCACCTTACGCGGATTCACTTATGTTCATCATGCTGACTACCTAGCACTCACCCGATGTTGTGGTTATCAGGAGGATCGTCCTCTCACGACTTCAATCCCGATTGGAAAATACCAACCTTAGTTACATTGTCAGAGCCGCTACTTTATTCAGGCTCCTAGGTTCATCTGGTGATACAGATGGTTCACTCGTTGAGCGGTGAACAGCGCTTCATACGACATCACGTCGCACGCCCCTTTATTGTTTAGAGTTGTTACTCTTATCATTTCTGAACAATCCCATTTAAACAAATATTACTAATGCCGGTTTAGTCCAACTGACTACATAAAGGATGGTCACACACGGATTATGGGTAACAGAAAAATCGCTGTATTAATTGTGGAATTTTTTCTAACGTAATCAGCGATTGTTGGGGTCAGCTTCACCGATAATCTCAACCTTTCTAGCCACTTCGTAGATCTAAAAATGATCTATGCACTCTAGTTCAATTCTCATTTCAGTTACAATGCCGCCAACTAAACGATACGTAACTGAAAAATCATGATTGAACCACGACAGCAAGAATTAAATAAGCAACTTTGGAATATAACCAACACCCTTCGTGGCAGCATGTTAGCAGACGATTTTCTCGGCTATCTCTGTGGTCTAATATTCTACAAATATCTATCAGATAAGCTAAATCACTACGCTAATGAATTGCTTTTGGAGAACGGAATCCAATTCGAGCAAATTGATGAAGTCAGTAAAGAGGGTCAAGAGCATTTAGAAGCGATTAAAGAAGAAGCTTTAAACACGCTAGGTTATTTCTTTAAGCCGTCTGGGCTGTTTCATGTGCTTGCTAAAGCGGGAGCTAACGGTGAGTTTATTCTTGATGCTGTGCATGATGTTCTTTATGACATCGAACAAAGTAGCATGGGTTCAGGTTGTGTTGATGACTTCAAGGGCCTATTCGAAGAACTAGACTTCACCTCTAACAAGTTAGGCAAAACGGCAGATGCTCGTAATAAGCTGATTGCCCAAGTGCTTGAGCAATTAGATGGTATCGATTTACATTTGGACAACAATGAAGTTGATATTCTTGGGGACGCCTACGAATACCTAATAGGTATGCTTGCCAGTGGTACTAGCAAAAAAGCTGGTGAGTTCTATACACCACAAATGGTCTCTAAGTTACTGGCTAAATTAGTAACCCTTGATAATCCAGACATAGAAACAGTATATGATCCAACTTGCGGTTCCGGCTCTTTATTACTACGTGTAGCGAAAGAAACAAACAATCCAAACTTAAAGTTCTATGGGCAAGAGATCAACTCAAACACTTATAACTTGGCTCGTATGAATATGCTTATACATGGTATTCCATGTAGCCGCTTCGATATCAAAAATGGCGATACTTTAGAGTCACCATATCACCTCAATCAGCGATTTGATGCCGTAGTAGCTAATCCACCATTTAGTATGCGTTGGTCGGCAAGAGAAAGCTTTCAGAACGATATTAGATTTTCTGAATCTGGTTTGCTTGCTCCCAAGAAGGCGGCTGATTTTGCTTTCATTCAACACATGATCTATCAGTTAAATGAGACTGGGTCTATGGCAGTAGTTACCACATTAGGCTCCTTATTTAGAAGAGGTGCCGAAGGTGAAATACGTAAATATTTGGTCGATGAGGGGCTTCTCGATATGGTCATCGGCCTGCCTGAGAACTTACTATCCTATACATCTATTCCGACCTGTGTTTTGGTTTTTAGAAAAAACCGCAACGCTGATGCCCCTATTTTATTTATAGATGCTAGTCAGAAGGTTGATAGGTCTAAGCGAATACCAACATTATCTGAAGAGGGTTTAAACAGTATTCTTGAATCAGCAGAGAATCGCCTTGAAGTAGAAGATTTTTCAGCTTTGATAACTAAAGAGGATATAGTTTCTAATGAATATAATTTAAACATTCCCCACTATGTTGATGTGGTGAAGCGCATTACCTTGAAGAGCTTCGAGCACTACCACTCTGAGGTGCAAAAGCTGAATGCAGAGCATACGGTATATCGCGGAGTTAAGGATTGTGACTTCAAGCTTGAGCCGTCGATTATGCGGTTAGGTTATAGTGATGAAAATGAGTTGATTAACGCTGAGAAAAGGCTTTTCAAAGCATTTAAGCAGCAGGCATTGCCTCACCTAGAATACACCCCAAAAAATGACTGGGAGTGGTTGGCTTTAGCACAACATCATGGTTTACCAACAAGGCTGCTAGATTGGTCGAAGAATCCGCTTATAGCACTATATTTTGCAATTGAAGAAGAAACAAATTCAGATTCAGCAATCTATGTGCTGATTGACCGAAAAGACCCTGTTGATATAGAAAAATATGAGTCACCTCTAGACCTTAAGCCGCACGATGATGTTCGGAGATACATTCCCGATAACCTCACACCAAGAATAATCGCACAGAATGGTCTTTTTACCGCTCATACGAACCTTATGGCTGCCTATAAATCAAAACAGATGAAAATATTTATCATTCCAAATGCACTCAGAAGCGATTTGAAAAAACAATTATCTATCTATGGTATCAATAGATTTTCTATTTACCCTGGACTAGATGGTTTAAGTAGTCATCTAAAGTGGCTTGAATCTAAAAACTTACATTAATTGCGGACACCTCATGGTTGAACAATACCAAAAAGAACTAAAAAGCAGCTTTGGAACATCGCAAATACGCTTCGTGGTAACATATCTGCTACTTCTGATCTGATGACTTCCGTGATTACATACTTGGCCTAAATCTTCTACAAATACCTTTCAGTGTAGTGACACGCTGCAAATACCTCCCTGTAAGCTCGAAGCTAACTTACATGTGAGCGTTCTAAAGGTAGGTATGGGAGACTCCGAATACTATCGAACCAACTCCCTAGAATAAAATGGGCTAGGGTTATCCCTAGCCCGAACATACACATCAAATTCTGTAAATTTCTTTTCTTGTTGAGAATGCTCTTCTACCACCCTCAAGTATTTCACAGCATTGATCTTGAGTTTCTCTGTTGTCAATTGACCCCATGCCAACGATAGAAGATTTATCATTAGACGCAACAAGCGGTATCACTAACTCAGCGTCACCAAGAACTCCTATGTTTGAGTTGTGTGTGACAACGATAATCTGTCTTTTCTCTTTACACCTACGAAGATTAGAGACCACGCTATTGAAGATGAACTCTGAATCTAGGTTATCCTCTGGTTGGTCGATGATTAGAGGAAGATTACTGTCTGATTGGATGAGGATAGACAACATAATTGATTGCTGCTGTCCCAAACTCAACTCACTGATATCTTTAACATCTGCGTCTCGTTGAGATTTGTTATGGCGTGTGACAGTCAATTTAGGTCTTTCTCTAAATGGGATAGATAGAACTTTCTCTAGTGTTAAGCCACAAATTTTCGTCTTAACATCTTCAATCTCAACTTCGCTCAACCCTAGCGTAGATAAGAAATCATATTTCTTGAATTTCATATTCTTGTAAAACTCAAGAGGTGATATTGAATTGGCAATTTTGTCACTATTTGCCCATCTATACCATCCAGTAGCAGTTTTGATGAATGTTGAGAACTCTTTGGATAGATACCCCACACCAACTTTTGCTTGTACAAACAATCCATCAACAGAACCAGATAAATCTTGGTTAACTCGTGTACAAAATCCCAGTCTGTGTTTCTGTATTTCTTTGCTAATTCTATCTCGTTCTTTAAAAAGGTTTGCTCTCTCTGTTTTGATTTCTTTTAGCTTATTGGCTGATTTTTGAATATCTTTTTGTCTTTGTTGAAGTCTAGTAATGTCATTGGATAGAGTGATAAATTTCCCTTCATCATAGGGGATTTTCTTATCGTCTAATTCTTTCTTTTTGATTTCAATCTGTTGCTTCGCTGTTCCTTCTTTGTCACGCCAAGCTCTAACCTCATTTCTGAGTACGATCAGTTTTTGTTCTAGCTCTTCACTTAGCTCTTTTTGGTGTCTGTCAACGATATCAGAGAACTCTTGGACGATACCCAATACATTATCGACATGATCTTTACCAACATGAACTTTGGTTCTATCTATGTTGAGTAGTTCGGTAATTTCATCTTTATCAGATAAGACTTGCTTATATCTTTTGCTCAATGCACCGAGTGATTCCTCTAACTCTTTTCGTAGTGCCTCTTCCTCTACCAAACTAGAATGAAGCCTCATTAACTCACCAACATTCTGTTTTTCGTATGCGGATTTCTTGCTCTGTAATTCTTGTAGTTCTTTGTCTACATTAGATTTTTCGGCGACTTCATTAGTTAAACTCTGTAACTGCTCGAAATTTGTAGATATTTGTACTATTTTTGAGCGATCTTCATCTTTTAGGTGCTGAACATTTGTAAAACCATCGAAGAATTTCAGAAGCTTTTTGTCTTTATCGTCCTCATCGCCATTACTTGAAAATGTAGTAAAACCTTGAGAGTAAGCTTCCAAAGGAACTTGAGAGTTGATCTCATTAGAATCTCCATCTATGCAAGTCAAGTCGCCGTGTTCAAGAACGTATTTGAACTTCTGACCAGCTTCATTTTCGTATGTCAGTTCAATTTTTGTTGGCCACGCATTACTTCTTTGGACTGCGGTGGTATCCACAGGGTTGTTTGATGCTTCTTGAATAGCGGTCACAAGAGTAGATTTACCTGTACCGCGACCACCAATAATACAGTTCATATTATTACTTAGTTCGATAGACATCCCATCAAGTATCCCTCCAAATGCTTTGATTTCTTTGAATCTCGGTAGGGCGATAGGTACATCATCCTCAAGCCTAACCCGAGAATCATGACTCATCAGGGCAATTCGTAATCCATCGAAACTTAATTCATCTAACTTGAAACGGGTTAGGCGATCAGCACCAGATGCATTTTTACCAAATGCATTCATAGAATGGGCATCTGAAGACATCACTTTGGCTAACTTATAACAGTCAGGTAAGCCAAGAATTTGGTTTCTTTTCTTCATGGCATGTTTTCTATCTGGATTATCATCATCCTGTGTATAGAAATTTACCGATTCATGATTTCTGATTTCTAACGCTAATATTGAGGGATGTTGAAAGGCCAAATCGAAGATCTCGTTGAACTTGCCAATGGTTAGTTCGAACCCAGAATCAACCTCAATATGGGCTAACATACCGAAACCATTATATTTTTTGACATACTCTAAACACTCGTAGATTCCTTGCGTTGAAAATTTCTTATCGGGGTCGAAGTTCAGTTTACCGTAGAAGTTTTCTAGATCTTGGGTTGTGGCGAAGTAGGCGAGTAGATGCCCTTGAGTTGTGGATATTTCTATTCCTGGAACAACGAGTAAGTCTTCTTTGTCTTTAGCTATATTTACCGCATCAATAGAATTGCTAATCTTGTTGTGATCAGTGATGCTTATGATTGAAAGGTTTTTCTCTATTGCCTTTGCAATAATATTTTCTGGCGTCATCTGACTATCAGTGACATCATATGAACCGGCAGAACCATAACTGTGAATGTGGAGATCTCCACGATGAAACCTAGCTCCAAAAGTCATATAACATCCAACCTTTCAATTAAAACAGAAACTTAATCCATTTTAACGGAACAGATCGTTTGTGTCATTTATTGCTGAGAAATTGGTTGCACTTAATCTTCCCCAGCAGTATAAGCCTCACTTCCGTTTCTAGCGTCCCATTCGTAGTGACAAGATTTCTCATCTAGTGGGAGTATATTTTCGACTCTATCCTCATGACATGATGTTTAGATATAAATGCTGGGGTTGACTATTCTTTGAAGCTCATATCACAACAATTCTCCGCCTCAAAAAAAGCCTTTCCCCCACAGAATCTAATGCCAACTGGCTTGGTTTGATTGAAGCGCGAAAATGATTTTTGTCCAGAGGCTTCATAGGCTTGAAGTTTTACTGGTGGCACTTTCTCAAAAAGTGCCACTTAGCTCAGATCTGCCCCAAAGTTTGTTTCAGCGCATTCGTTCTAACGGCAGTCTAGCTGAGTTTGCTATACTGCAACTAATCTAAATATCCTGTCAGGTTGTATGCGATGAGCAAGAAAAAGTTGACCGAAAAAGAGCTGCTAGAAGGGATGACTCCTTATAATACTCACAGTGATTTGCTTGCAAAGAGCGAAACAAAACCTGATTGGATATCCTTCGCCGACGGGGGAGAATGGGTTACAGATGATTTCATGGCTGACCGAAATGAGGTTTTCGATGAACCTAGTTCAGATTTGCTGAACCCTAATATTTTTCTTTCAAACCTCAAGTTAGCACTTGATAGCCTTCCAGATGGTGATATTGAGTTTTGTGACTTGGGCAATGAAATTGGTCGAGTCATTGCTAATTTGAACTCACCAAATAAGGCACTCTTACGTGAAGTAATTTATGGTGTTGAACATGGTTTTGACATGATTAGCAAAGAAGGAGGAACTTCGAATGAGTAAGCTTGATGAATGGGTCGACAACAATATGACATTAACCAGTATCATCATAATGGTTGTGGGTTTAACACTTGGATACATCCTTTTCTAGTATCAATTACTAAGGTTTCGAGGAAAACCTCAGTTGTTGCAAATTCTGCCATAACTCCAACCTTCTCATTGTGCAACAGCCTGTTGCACAAATCAGTCAAAATCAAAATTGCCCCAAAGTTAGTTTGACCAATTTTACGTTGCCGCTTTAGACAAGACAAACCCAATCTAGAGAAAAACTTGACGGTACATTGAGCTAGCCACTAGAAGAGAGTCAATCATTTGCATATTATACAATTAAGTTTAGAGTAAATTTAATTATCAATAGTAGGGTTAGAATTAATGGCTGAAAACGGGCCTCGTGAGGAGATCGCGAAAGTTGTATCTTCCAATTTGTTAAGCATTTTTAAATGGGAGCAATATGGTCCTTACGACCAAGACTTTCCATGTAGAAAACAGGAAAAGCACTTAGACAAAAACAAAAACCAGAAGCACACCCACCCTGTTGATGTCGTTTGGGGTTACAAAGATCCTTATAGCAACAAAAACGTCCTTTTTAATACCGATTTAAAAAGCTACGGTAAGGGCTCAATAAGCCCTGCGAAGATAGAAGAAGCTTTGACATCTCTGGCGAAGACGATTGATTGCGCCGGTAATAGTACGCACTGGCAAGATAAATACCTAATTCCTGCGGGTGATTTTGAAGTCCGCGGTTTACTGTTTGTTTATAACCACGATAATCAATACCAGAAAGGCTTCTACGACTTTTTTTACCCACCCAAGCGAGAGAAAGGTCAAACAGGTAGGTTACCTAAGCCTGTTCAGCTTTCAAAGATACCTGTTCCTAAAGATAAAAAACTACACTTTATCGAACCACTTCAGATTAACTATTGGATGACAATTGCCTCTGATATTAACGATATGGTGCGTCAAAGTACGTTTCCAAAAACAGAGTTTGGTTTTTACTACCCAGAGTTGACCTTCCATAAGGTCGTCTCTTCGGAGAAATATCTGCCAGCGACTATCGAAATGTTGTCATCACCTTTCATAATCATCAAGCATGATGAGGTACATGATATCGTTGGTGGTCAGATTAAAGCTGTATACGATCCTGGTTACATTGTTTACTACAATCGACAAGCAAATACCGATAATGAATTTCTTTACCTCTTAGATTTGCTCTCAAAGTACCAGCTATTGAACACTGACAACAAGATTCGATTAAAGGTACCTCACACTGAAACCAGTGGTTCAGCTCGTTCTCATTTTAATCGAGCGCTGGAAAAGTATGCCCACGAGTGGGGTTATGACAAAGAAATGAAGAAGAGACTCAATATTACACTGGAGTTAATTCCTTACAAGATAGAGTTCTATAACTCCGAAGATATTGGTTGGAAGGGTGTTCATGCATAAAAATTATCTTTATAGCGTCACTGATAAGGCTTTGTTTGACGCGCTCAACACTTCTAAGATTAACAATCCTGAACTCAGGGATTTGTTCCTTTCACGAGGCGTTATCATCTCGATTGAAACCAAAAGAGAAGCACTTGCTCGTGAATTTTCTAAATACAACCATGACTACTATGACCATCAAAGAATAGCGACAGCGATGGGCGTGGTGCAGCGTAAAGAAAAAACGACGACTAGCGACTATGCGACAGTAGTGGACACAGACTCTTTAGAGACGGCACTAGAAGTCCTAAAGAAACAAGTCACTGAAGAAGATGATCTGTGTCTTTGGCGTGAAGATGAGCACGGTAATTATGTTGTTGATATAACGTATGAAACGCCAGATTATACAAAATCTGAGTTTAAGCAAATTGTTAAGAAAGAAGCGACCATCACAATCGAGAAAACGGATTCTGGTTACACAGTAAGATATCCCGACAATCCAAAAGTGAAAGAGTACGAGAGAACCATTCGCGAGTCTATCGCACTGACAGCCGAAGAGGCAGGTGAGGAATTCGACTCTACTCGTATTAATTTAGCTTCAGTGGACGATGCTGATATGCGGACTAAGTTCTTTCAGCGGTTAATCTATGGCATGAATGGCTTTAAGGTGAGAGACGTTACGGATGTTTATTTATTCCACCCCAAACCAACAGATGATGAAGAGGACTCTGGAGATTCTGGTATACACATCAGTAGAGGCTCATTGAAAGGTGAAGGTGTACTAAAGTCTGATGAACTTCAGGATTTATATGGTCGTGGATTTTATATTTCCAAGATCCGATGGAAGTTTGAAGAGGAGCTTGTCGACTCGGATATCTATGTAATGGAAGCAATGTTTAGTGAGCCTGAAACTTTTGAAGATTTCGCGTATGTAACTAGAGGAAAGTTCAAGTATCAAGGGAAAGGAAAATACAACAAAAACTCATCAAAGCTGGACAACGAAGAAGAGCTACGGATATCTAGGCTTATCGAAGATACTGCACGTACGATAGTCGATGAAATCGTAGCAGAAACTCAAGGGGGGGGACGAAAATGAGTCGTCAGAGGCTGAAGTTACTACTGATAAATAGTAAAAAGAGCGTCTCAGAAATAATGTCTAAATTAAGGCAGCAATCTGATGAGCAGCATGACTTTACATTTCACGGCGTTTCGCTGAATGAATCGGAAGCTCTTCACGCTACGTACTCTGAAAAAGTAGAGTTTAACGATGAGACCTATGACCAATTTGGTAATGTTATCGATGAGATTTCGTACGTCACCTATAGAAACATCAGCTTTCATATCGAGGCTCTAGATACAAACAAACTATTGATGGTGATTTATAACTCACCAAAGTCGACGAGGACGTTTTTGGATTGCTTCACGAGACTGTTTGACTTTCAGATGGGCTTTAGTAACCCAGAGTTGAGCTTGAAAGCGTTTAGATGTGTACTCGAAAGTGATCTTAACGCAAAGCTTGAAGGCACTGGAAAGGTAAAAGTTAGCCGCGTAGTCATAGACAGAGCGGCGAAAGCTAGTATCGAAATAACGAGCATAAAAGATGCGTTTCAGGCACTGGAAAAGCTTATAGAAGGCAAGGAATATAAGCTAGACAAGCTTAGTAGTTCAATTTACGTTGATGGGCATACCATTGACTTTGAACTATCTAAAACATGTAGCTTAAGGGTTCGGGATGAGTATCTAGGTTACATCTTGCCATCAATCAAAAATACGCTCATAAACCAATAGCTGGTTAATGAAAGCTATTAAAGTAAAGATAACCCAGGTGGTATAAATTGGATTAGTCTGGATTCAATCTGTCAGTTCTGTAGCCACGATGTAATCAGCTCTGACAGGTTGCTCTAAATCGGTTCTGTCCAAAGATGCGCTGCTATTAACGTTATGCATTAACGTATATCGTTTATGCTGGTGTCTCTGATCAATGAAATTGGGTCATCGGCAGCTTCTTCATCCAGTAAGCACTCCATGGCTAAAGCCGCCTTTATCGCACTTGGCGACACGCCCAAAATCTGCGCTTTCGCATTGATTAAATAGAGCAATTCTTCTTGCATACAAATCCTCCTTTGTGATGGGTACGCTATGATAGTACACTGTATAAATACACATGTTCGACGGTGGTTTTTTGAGCAATTAAATCTGTCAGTGATGGTAAAGAATAATAATAAAGCCACTCGTTACGCTCGCACCGCTCACTACTCGCTAGGCATTTATGATTTTTCTTGACCATCGTTCTTTTAAATACCCTTGTAGTGAGGTGATGTTTTCACGCAGTGATGATATCGCCTTACTAAACATTTCAGGGATATAGTGAACTTTCATTAATGAAAAAGATAATCCATATAGATCTCGACAGTTACTATGTCTCTGTAGAAGCAAGGGACAACCCCTCTTTACGTGGAATCCCTCTAGCTGTTGGAGGGAAAGATGGTCGCGGCGTTATTGCAACTTGTAGCTATGAGGCGAGAGCTTTTGGTGTGCGTTCGGCTATGTCTACAGCAAAAGCGTTGCAACTTTGCCCAAGCTTAACGGTAGTGTCTGGAAATATGGAAAAGTATAAGGCGGTATCTAGGCAAATCCATGAAATTTTTAGACGGTATACGGATGTAATAGAGCCACTATCGTTAGACGAGGCGTATTTAGATGTCACAGGTTCTAAGCTGTTTCAAGGTTCAGCAACTTTAATTGCAGAAGACATACGTAAATCTATTCAAACTGAATTGAATTTAACGGCTTCGGCAGGAGTTTCCCCATTAAAGTTTGTTTCTAAAGTCGCTTCAGATGTGAATAAACCAAATGGTATTTGCGTTGTTACGCCTGATGAAATTCAATCATTTATTGATAATTTGGACTTAGGCCAGATCAATGGTGTGGGCAGGGTTACTTTAGAAAAACTTAATAAGCTTGGTTTGTTTAAAGGTAAAGATGTCAAAGAGGCCGATAGGAATATTCTGATTAGTCAATTTGGTAAATTCGGTAACACTCTCAGGGATAGGTGTCACGGAATAGATGATAGACCTGTTGTTGTTGAGAGGGTAAGAAAATCAGTAGGGGTCGAAAGAACTTACTTCAGTGATATTGATAACTTAGAGCAATGCCTTTTAGCAATTGATCCCTTGTTTTTAGAATTGGAAAAAAGATTGGAGAAAGCGCTTGAAGGAAAGCTTATTTCAAAGCTTGGTGTGAAGATTAAGTTTAATGACTTTCAGCAAACAACAGTTGAACATAGGCATGATACTTTTGATAAGCAGTTTTTTATTAGGTTATGTGAAGAAGCATTTAACAGAAGACAGGGGCGAAGGGTTCGTTTGATTGGTTTAAATGTTGGTGTTGAGCCCAAAGTATCTACAGACCAGTTAAACCTCCCTTTGTGATTTTTGTAAGTGAATTTTTAACGAAATGCCCGTTTTTTACATAAATTTCTCGGATTTTTTTGTAAGGGGTTTGTGTAAGTTAAAACTTGTATCTAAACCTAAGTTATAAAAGCGCTCTCACTCACTCAGTCAGTCAAACTTACATTTTTCACCTACGAGTTAGAATTCGCCGCTGTAGAAATGCGTGACAACCCAAGTTACCGAGGGACGGCTCTTGCTGTCGGCGGTCATGAGAAACAACGTGGGGTGATCAGTACGTGTAATTATGAAGCGCGCAAATTTGGTGTTCGTAGTGCGATGCCAACAGCGCGTGCGCTCCAGTTATGCCCGAACTTACTCGTGGTTCCCGGTAGAATGCACGTCTATAAACAAGTTTCCCAACAGATACGAGCCATTTTTGAGCGATATACCCCGCTAATAGAACCGCTGTCTCTCGATGAAGCTTATTTGGATGTGACTGACTCTAAGATGTGCCGAGGCTCTGCGACCTTAATCGCTGAGTCAATTCGCAACGACATATACTCTGAGTTGGGATTAACGGCATCTGCCGGTATTGCGCCGATTAAGTTTCTCGCCAAAGTCGCCTCCGATATGAACAAGCCTAATGGTCAGTTTGTGATTCCGCCAGAGAAGGTTCAAGAAGTGGTGGATAAACTACCGCTAGAAAAGATTCCCGGTGTTGGCAAAGTCAGTTTGGAGAAACTACACCAAGCAGGCTTCTACCTATGTGAAGACATCAAAAACAGTGATTACCGTGAGCTGTTGCGCCAATTTGGGCGCCAAGGTGCGTCCTTGTGGAAGCGTAGCCATGGCATTGATGATCGCGAAGTGGTGGTCGAGCGCGAACGTAAATCGGTTGGGGTAGAGCGTACGTTTAGCGAAAACATTGCTACTTATGATGAGTGCTGGAAGGTGATTGAAGACAAGTTGTACCCTGAACTGGAGAGACGTTTAGAGAAAGCCAGCCCAGATAAATCGATCATCAAGCAGGGGATCAAGCTCAAGTTTGCTGATTTTCAACTCACAACGATCGAGCACATTCATCCTCAACTTGAACTCGAAGACTTCAAAGTGCTGCTAAGAGACATTCTCAAGCGCCAAAACGGCCGAGAAATAAGGCTGTTAGGCTTGAGTGTGATGCTCAAGCCTGAACAACAAGCGCGCCAATTGAGTTTCTTCTAAGCTCGCGCTAACTCAACCTGTTTTAGTACCAGTGCAAAAGAGACATTCGCCATTGAACCATAGCCTCGCAGTTTGCTGGCTTTAAGCTGAGCAATGATTGGCGTGCTGATCCCACATAGGAAGCGCGCCACAGCGGCATTGCTAATCACCGTTGGTGAAAGTTGGACAAATTCATCAACCCAAGCGGATAGGTGAGTCAACTCAGGTTGTACTTGTTGTGGTTGAGGGAACGATGCGACTTGTCCACGACACACAGAACAGTGGCCACATTGCGTTGGTGCATCATGATCAGCAAAGTAATATGCCAATTGGTGACTCAGACAACTTGATGACTGGAACAGGCTCAGCATGGTATGAATTCGTTCAATGTCTTTCTGTTCTTTGGATTGGAACAGCTCAGCCAAATGCTGAGAAATCGCTTCTTGATTTTGAGTAGCAGGGAGAACCGAATACACATCCGTGAGCTGTTTGCTTTCTAATTCAATCCAACCGTTTTGGTGGAAGTAATCAAGCGCCGCAACCACACGACTACGCTCAGATTGATAGTTCATCCACAAGGCTTCTAAATCCACTTGGCACCACACTTTCGCTTTGGTTGAACAAGCAAAAATAGCTTCAACAAACTGACGTCGTTCACCTTGGAAATGATTGAGGATGAAAGACTGGTCTTGTAAGAACTTGAAGCGATATTCCGCGAAATAGCTGTATTTGGCTTCAATCACTTTTGCCAACTCTAGGTAAACCAACAAGGTCTTTAGTGGCAGTTGGCGAATATTGCTGTCGCGAGATAAGCGTAGCGCCATCACTTCCCACTGAGGCGTGTTCTCGCGAATTTGTTCTAATACATAATTGATTGAGCTTGGCTCTGGCGTGTCACCGTAAACAAAGTTCTCTAATACTGTTAAGCCAGAAGTATTCCCCAAAAGAATACACTCCGAGCGCTGCCCATCTCGTCCAGCGCGCCCGATTTCTTGTGCGTAGTTTTCGATAGATTTCGGTAAATCGAAGTGAATAACACGACGAATGTCGGATTTATCTACCCCCATACCAAACGCGATTGTGGCGACAATGCAGTCGATTTGTGAGTCCATAAACTGCTGTTGGATTTTCTCGCGTATGTCGCTTTTCATACCTGCGTGGTAAGCATGAGCATTGATGCCTAAACGAATCAGTGAGCTAGCAACTTGCTCTGCGGTTTGCTGTTGAGTTACGTACACGATACTCGGCAGTTTAGGGGCCGCAGCAATGATGTCATTCAGCTGTGTTTGCTTATTTTCTTCCTCGCAAGGCACCACAGAAATATCGAGATTAGAGCGATAGAAACCAGTAACCGTAATATTCTCGTCAGCGATATTAAACTTACTTTGCATGTCTTCAATAACCGCAGGCGTTGCTGTTGCGGTTAGCAACAGGGTTTGCGGAATATTCAGTTCACGTTGGTATTGCGGCAGTTTAAGGTAGTCAGGACGGAAGTTATGACCCCATTCTGAGATACAGTGCGCTTCGTCGACCACCATTAGAGAAAGCGGAATTTGACGAATGAACTCGCGAAAACGTTCGTTCTTGAGTCGCTCCACCGAGATCATCAAAATCTTGATATGTCCATTCTTCACACCAGCCATCACCTGCTGTGCTTCTTCACGGCTTTGGCTACTGTCGATAGATGCCGCAGCAATGCCTCTGCTTTGTAAGAAGCTTAGTTGGTCTTTCATTAATGCAAGAAGCGGTGAAATCACCAACGTCAGGTGTGGTAACTGAGTAGCAGGAAGTTGGTAGCAAAGCGATTTCCCTGAGCCAGTTGGGAAGATGGCAGCGGCTGAGTGCCCGTTCATTACTGCTTCAATCACCGGTTGTTGGCCGGATCTTAATGAGTCAAACCCGAACACGGATTGAAGCGTTTTCTGAAGCGAGTCACTTTGCATAATAGGGAAACCTTGGTTTGATGATAAACTGGGCTACATTAACACACCCTGAGTGCCAAACGCGCGCCCTAAAAGTATGAACAAAGTCGATTTAGTCCAAATAATCATTCAACAACTCGAAGATAAACTGCAAGTTGCTCATGCCTCGACGCAAAGAGCTATTGATGCAGCGACAGATGAAGAGACGGTACCTGAGCACAAGTACGACACATTAGCACTTGAGGCATCGTATCTGGCACACGGGCAAGCAATGCGTGTACAAGAGAGTGAAGAAGAGCTTCGCCAGTACCGCACCCTTGTGTTGCGTGATTTTGTCGATGCACGTATCGCGGTTGGTGCTTATGTGGAATTAGTGGACGAGAATGATACTGAAAAAGCCTTCTTTATTGGCCCTTGCTCCGGTGGACTGACCGTTGAATGGCAAGGCAAAGAAGTGTTTGTTCTCACGCCGAAATCCCCCCCCTTGGTTGTGCTTTGGTCGGCAAAGAAGAAGGGGAAGACATTGATATGAAAATTGGCGATAAAACAACTTGTTATGAAGTCGTGACGGTTTGCTGACATCTTATCCATAGTTGCTTGTTATAGTTAAACAGAATAACCATGAAAAAAGAGAAAGTAATGAAGAAACTGCTCACACTCTCATTGTTGACCATCAGCGCCAGTGGCTATGCAGCCCAGTGTCGCGTCGATATTAACAACGAAGTTCGTATGGATGGTCAGAACTTAGAAATCGTGCATACCAATGGTGAAAAAGCGGTTGTCGACGAAGACAATAACCTGTTTATCAAAGGCGAGTTGATCGAGCTTGATGATGATCAGAAAGCGGCAATCGAGAATTACCGCGAGAAGATGAATGCTTACATTCCGCAAGCAAAACAGTTGGCAAGTGATGGCTTAGCATTGGCAAACGACATTATAGATGACATCGCGGTTAGCCTTGATGCGCCAGATTCATTTGATAACGTGAAAGTCGCAGTAAAAGACTTCTTTGCAGATGTAGAAGCTCGTTACTACAAAGACGGTGATTTTATTCTGCCTGCTGATAGCTTTGATTCGATGACTGAATCATGGTCACAAGACTTCGAAAAAGCCCAAGAAATCTTTAACAAAGAATTCCTAACCAGCGCATTTGAAGCGTTGTCTGCCAAGATGAAAGAAGACGGTGGTTTGAACCTAACTGCGCTGTCTGAAAGCATGGCCGAACTGCAAGCTAAGGTACAAGAGCGCCTAGCAGAACACTCGAAAGACGTAGAAAAACAAGCGGAAGATTTGTGTGAATCTCTGGATGATATGGCGGGTGAAGAACAAGACCTACTGAAGAAGATCCCAGAGCTGAAAGATTACCAAGTCTTCACAATATAAGAAGTTTGGGAAGTGGTGGAATAGCGCGCCAATCTGTACCCACCAAGACTTATAAAAAGGGTCGTTGAGTCATCAACGGCCCTTTTTGTTTTTTAGTCGTTTATTGTTGTACGTAGAAATTTACAAACTGAATATCTACTATTTGTTCTAACTGTCGAGTAATTAACCTAATCGCTCTTGTTGAGAAGATGATATTGCTATAGTGTACTAGTCAGCTAGTTCATTGATATTTGTGTGAGTGGTATGACGCAACAAACTTCTTCTCAGCCTCGTGAGCATTTTGGTTCACGCCTTGGTTTCATCTTAGCGGCAGCTGGTGCCGCGGTGGGTCTAGGTAACATTTGGGGCTTTCCTACCCAAGCAGCAAGCAACGGCGGCGGCGCCTTCTTGTTGGTGTACTTGGTGATGATTCTTATCGTTGCATTCCCAATGCTGGTGGTTGAAATGGCGATCGGTCGTCATGGTCAAGCCAACCCAGTCGACAGTATGCGCTCTCTAACAGACAACCCAGTGGGCAAGAAGCTTGGCGGCCTAGTTGGTTGGATTGGTCTGAGTGTACCAAGTGCGGTTTTGGCGTTTTACTCGATTGTAGGCGGCTGGTTGATCTGCTTTATGTTGGGCGCAGTTACCGACATCATGGGCATGGAAGCGGCGACACAATGGTTGAAAGGCTTCAGCGTTGAGCGCAACTTGTTTGGTACGATTACATTTTATGTATTAACCATTTTGATCGTACAAGGCGGCGTGAAGCAGGGCATTGAGAAGTGGTCTACACGTCTAATGCCAGCACTGTTTGTTCTGTTTGGTTTGCTGTTCATCTACATCATGACGCAAAACGGTGCGATGGAAGGTTTGAAGCACTATCTGGTACCTGATTTCGAGAAAGTATGGGATCGCAAACTTATCCTTGCAGCAATGGGACAAGGTTTCTTCTCGCTAACGATTGGTGGTTGTTCGATGCTTATTTACGGCTCCTACCTAAGCAAGAAAGAGAACCTGCCTAAGATGGCGATGAACGTGACTATGGTAGATACCGCGGTTGCCTTTATTGCTGGTCTAGTGGTAATGCCTGCAATGTTCGTTGCGATGCAAAAAGGCGTTCAAATCTATGCAGAAGATGGTTCGCTATTAAGTTCAGATACACTGGTATTTACAGTTCTACCGCTGATGTTTGATAGTTTAGGTTTGCTTGGTCAACTATTCTCAATCGTGTTCTTCTTACTACTGACGATCGCAGCACTGACTTCATCTATCTCGATGCTTGAATGTCCGGTTGCACTGGTGGGTGAGCGATTCAACACTAAGCGCAGCACGACAAGCTGGGTATTAGGTGGCCTGATTGCGCTGTTCAGTGTGGTTATCGTATTTAACTTCGGCGCACTGTTTGGCATGGTTGCGACCATCGCAACGCAATATCTACAACCTATGGCGGCGCTACTGTTCTGTCTATTTGGTGGTTGGGTATGGAATCGTCACTCAAAAATCAAAGAGCTTGAGCAAGGTTGTCCTGAGTTCACTCAAGGTTGGTTCGGTAAGTTGTGGCCAGCATACGTGAAGTTTGTTTGTCCGATTCTGGTCGCGACCGTTATTTGGGCTTCGTTCGGCTAATCAGCTTACGCAAAGTACAAAAGAAAAGGGCTTGATGGATGCATCAAGCCCTTTTTTCTATTCGTTGTTTACGTTGTCCGTCGCGATGAGCGATTAACGGAACTGACCTGCGTCAGGCAGAAAGTCAAAACCCGCCGTTGCCAGCTTTGCTTCAAGTGCTGCGCGGTCGATATCAAAGAATGCAACCAGCTTATCCAGATCACCACCGAAGTCGTCACGTAGCTTCATGTTGACGATGCTCATCAGCATGATTGGATCCATGGATTCGAAGTTCGCTAAATTCATTACTTATCCTCGAAATCAGAGATCAGTAGGTTTGCCGCAGCAAACGCCGCTTTTTCACGCACGTCTTTTGGTAGAGACTCGTCTGCCGCAACGTCATTCAGTGCTCTTACGGCACACGAGATTGCTTGAGGCACGTAAGCTTGATCGCCACTACCGATTTGAGCGTAAAGCTCACGAACTAATTCACAACAGCCGTATACTTGCATGGCTAAATCCTTAATAAATGATAACTGCTCTCAAATATACACATAGCCGTTTTGAAACTCAAAGCAGAGAATTGTTTTGGCTCAAGTTAACAAGCAACTTGAGCAAACATTCATCACTGCAACTGTGCTTCCAATTGATGCGTCACTTCTGGAGCAAGGTTGAGCTGCTTAGCAAGTTCCTGCAAATACGCCTTTTCCATAAAGTTTTGCTCATCGGCCACAATCAGTGATGCCAGATATATTTCTGAAGCCTGTTGTGGAGAGGTCGCCAAGCGCGCAATTTCCGCCGGATCGAGAGGCTTATGTAGCTCTTGATGAACCAACTGTCTTACATGATCATCTGCGCCCATTTCTGTCAGTGCTTGCTCGATGCGAGCCATTTCTTCTTCATCGACATGGCCATCGGCTTTCGCTGCACCAATCATGGCTTTAAGGATCAGCTTTGCATGTTTGTTGTCATCAGGATCGAAGGTTTCGTTGACGCCTTGTGTATCCTGTTTCGATTGCCAATCGTTGTAGACTTTGTAAGCCAGAGCACCTAGTGCCGCTGCGCCACCGACTTTGAGTGCGCCTGTACCGACTTTCTTGGCCATCTTTTTGCTCTTTTTAGAGCCCATTAACATGCCGATAAGGCCGCCGCCGATCGCACCTGCGCCAAGGGTTTTTAGTTGGCTAGAACTAGATGAAGATTTGATATTGCTCGATTGTTTACCAAGCGCATCGGTACCTTGCTTGAGCAGGTCTGATTTGAGAGCTTGGTTAAGAAGACTTTTTAGATCCATGAGTGACCTCCTTACTAGATTGAATTCAGTGTAAGGTGATGAATCTGAACCAAAGATTAACAGCGCTAATATTAGAGAGGGCCAACAGGCTTAAAAAACAGACGTAAAAAAGGGCTGACCGAAGCCAACCCTTTTCATCGCTATATATTCAGCACAGTGTGTGCTTAGTGCAGCTTATTGTAGCTGAGCTTTAACGTGCTCAACGATGTCTGCCATTGCAACGGCTGTCTTCTCACCAGAGCGGCGGTTCTTGTACTCGAAGTTACCTTCTTTCATTGAACGATCACCGATCACGATAGTGTGAGGAATACCGATAAGTTCCATATCAGAGAACATCACGCCTGGGCGCTCTTTACGGTCATCGAATAGTACTTCGATACCCATAGCCGTCAGTTCAGCGTACAGCTTCTCAGCCGCTTCTTTCACTTCTTCAGACTTGTGCATGTTCATAGGAACGATAGCCACTTGGAAAGGTGCTAGTGCGTCAGGCCAGATGATGCCGTATTTGTCGTGGTTCTGCTCGATTGCAGAAGCAACAACACGTGATACACCGATACCGTAACAACCCATCTCTAGGATTACGTTCTTACCGTCAGGACCAAGAACACCACAGTTCATCGCTTGAGAGTAAACATTACCTAGTTGGAAGATGTGACCAACTTCGATACCACGCTTAAGCATTAGCGTACCTTGACCACATGGGCTTGGATCGCCTTCAACTACGTTACGTAGGTCTTCAACTTGGCCTAGTTCTACGTCACGACCCCAGTTGATACCGAAGTAGTGTTTACCGTCGATGTTTGCACCCGCGCCGAAGTCACTCATTGCTGCAACAGAGCGGTCAACGATGAATGGCAGTTCAAGACCAACAGGGCCTAGAGAACCAGCGCCAGCGCCGATCAGTGCACGCATTTCCTCTTCTGTTGCCATCTCTAGTGGAGAAGCAACTTGAGGTAGGTTTTCTGCTTTCACTTCGTTTAGCTCGTGGTCACCACGAACGATAAGAGCGATGATGTCAGCATCTACTTCATCAGACGCTTTAACGAATAGAGTTTTAACCGTCTTCTCGATTGGTAGACCGTGCTGTTCTACAAGCTCAGCGATTGTTTTCGCGTTTGGCGTATCAACCAGCGTCATCTCTTGAGTTGGCTCAGCTCGCTCACCTGCAGGCGCTGCCGCTTCTGCTTTTTCGATGTTCGCTGCGTAATCAGACTCAGTAGAGAATGCGATTAGATCTTCGCCGCTTTCAGCTAGTACGTGGAACTCTTGAGAGCCGCTACCACCGATAGCACCAGAGTCAGCAAGTACTGGACGGTACTCAAGACCCATGCGATCGAATGCTTTACAGTAAGCATCGTGCATCGCTTGGTAAGATTTCTCTAGACCTTCTTTGTCGATGTCGAAGCTGTATGCATCCATCATGCAGAATTCACGTGCACGCATTACACCGAAACGTGGGCGACGCTCATCACGGAATTTAGTCTGGATTTGGTACAGGTTTAGCGGAAGCTGTTTGTAAGAGCTCACTTCGTTACGCACAAGGCTAGTGATCACTTCTTCAGCTGTAGGGCTAAGAACAAACGGACGAGTATGACGGTCAGTAAAGCGAAGTAGCTCAGGACCCATCTTCTCAGAACGACCTGTCTCTTCCCATAGTTCAAACGGCTGAACAACGGGCATCAAAGTTTCGACTGCACCTGCATTGTCGATTTCTTGACGAACGATGTTTTCGACTTTACGCAGCACACGTAGACCAGTAGGCAGCCAGGTGTATAGACCTGAAGCCAGCTTACGGATCATACCCGCGCGTAGCATGAGCTGGTGGCTCACTACTTCTGCGTCGTTTGGAGTCTCCTTCAGAGTAGAAAGAAGATAATTACTGGTACGCATTAAATTTATCCGTTTATTAAAGTTAGATACTCAAGCCAGAATGGGCAGGAGTATGAAGGTCCCACGAGGGGAAAATTGTTAGCCGCCTATAATATCAGCCAAATGCCTTTGTCAAAAGCTTTCAATCGCAGTAACTGTTATTAAGTTATCGCTAACCGCGAACTTGACGTTTAAATCGAACAAATTTACCGCATATTCCTTGCTGTCAGACTTGTTTTTCTTGTAAGCCGGACGAGGATCTTGTGCCAGAACTTGCTCGAGAACTGTTTTTACATACTCAGTATCGTTATGCTTTTCGAGTGCCGCCAGTGCAATGTCAGAGAATTCGACCTGCGATGTTTCAGGCTCTTCTTCGGCATAACCGCCTTGTGCTTCTCTAATCGAATCCGAGTAGGGGATGTATGGTTTGATATCGACAATCGGTGTGCCATCAACCAAGTCTACGTTGCCAAGATCCAAATAGATCTGATCGCCTTTTTTACTGATGCCTTTGACTTCTACAGCAGACATACCAATGCCGTTGGGGCGAAAGGTAGAGCGTGAAGCAAACACACCAATACGCTCATTGCCGCCCAAACGAGGTGGGCGCACAGTTGGTTTCCATCCGGCTTCTAAATTCTGATCAAACAAAAACAACAACCAAACATGAGAAAACTGCTCCAATCCGCGCACGGCTTCAGGGCTATTTGCTGCGCCTTGAAGTTTGACGCGTGATCGCGCTGCGGGTACCAAACGTGGCTGGCGAGGAACAGCGAACTTCTCTTTATACGGGCTTTCAATAATGCCAATTGGCTCTATGGAATACATGGTTTGTGTCTTGATGAAAGGTTTGAGAAGAAAAGTATCACAAATTTTGCTTGCTTTTCTTGTTGAGAATGATTATTAATTAAAATGTTATAACATAACAATTAATCGAAAGGACTATTTTTATGAAGCCAGGTATCCACCCCAAATACCGACCTGTGGTATTTCACGACACCAGCGTAGACGAATATTTTGTGGTTGGTTCAACGTTGCAAACCGACCGAACTATCGAATGGAAAGATGGCAAAACTTACCCATATTTCACGTTAGACGTTTCGTCAGCGTCCCATCCGTTTTACACAGGCAAACAACGTGTGGTTCAAGCGGAAGGTCGTATTGCAAACTTCAATCGTCGTTTTGGTCAATTTGGCAAAGATAAGGATTAAAAAATGAAGGTGGTTAAATCATTGAAGAGTGCAAAAAGCCGTCATCCTGATTGTCAAATCGTCAAGAGGAGAGGGCGTTTATTCGTGATTTGCAAAACGAATCCACGGTTTAAGGCGGTGCAGAAATAACCATAAATATCGTGAGAATTTATGGAATCTGCTTACTTATAATTCTGATTTATGATCTATGCATGGATGATATAACTATATTTTTATCTATTATAGGTCATAAGTTCGACTATTGGTTACATTTTGTAACGTTTTGAACTTTCACTTAACCCTTGTGTCGAGTACCCTGCGCATGCTTAGTGACATTTTTGTTACATATGCGCAGGAATACATACAAGGAGGGAACAGATGAGTTCATCTGCTTCAATGAAACAAAACTCGCCAAAGAAGCCAATGTTCACGCGCTTCTTAGATACAGTTGAATATTTGGGGAACCTATTACCCCACCCGATCACACTTTTCGCTATTTTCTGTCTTGCAATCCTAGTCATGTCTGGCATTGCTGGTTACTTCGAAGTTTCCGTAGTTGACCCTCGCCCTGAAGGTGCACCTGGTCGCGCCGCCGACGGCATGATTCAAGTTGTTAGTCTGTTAAACGCAGAAGGCTTACAACTGATTGTTACTAACCTAGTGAAAAACTTCGTAGGCTTCGCACCGTTAGGTACCGTACTGGTGGCGATGCTGGGTGTTGCCATTGCAGAGCATTCTGGACTACTTTCTGCTGCAATGCGTGGCCTAGTAATGGGCGCTTCTCAGCGCATGGTTACGGTAACGGTAGTTTTCGCTGGTATCATTTCAAACACGGCTTCTGAGCTTGGCTACGTGGTACTGATCCCACTCGCGGCAATGCTGTTCCACTCTCTAGGTCGTCACCCACTTGCTGGCCTAGCGGCTGCGTTTGCTGGTGTATCTGGTGGTTACTCCGCAAACCTACTGATTGGTACGGTTGACCCACTGCTTTCAGGTATCACTGAAACAGCAGCGCAGATGATTGACCCAACTTACACAGTAGGCCCAGAAGTAAACTGGTACTTCATGTTTGTTTCTACTTTCTTCATCGCGATTACCGGTGCATTTGTTACTGAGAAGATCGTTGAGCCAAAACTTGGCAAATACAATGATGAAGAAGCGGCAGAAGACCTATCTCAAGATAAGATGGGTGGTCTGACTGACGTAGAGAAGAAAGGTCTAAAACTAGCAGGTATTGCGGTACTGGCGGTTTCTGCGCTACTAGCTTGGACTATCGTTCCAGCTGACGGTGTTCTGCGCTCTGATGCAGGCACGGTTGCAGGCTCTCCATTCCTGAAGAGTATTGTTGCGTTCATCTTTGTTTTCTTCGCAGTACCGGGCTTTGTTTACGGTCGCGTTGTTGGCACCATGAAAAATGATCGCGATGTGATTGATGCAATGTCGAAGTCAATGTCTTCAATGGGCATGTACATTGTTTTGGTATTCTTTGCGGCTCAATTTGTTGCCTTCTTCAAGTGGACAAACTTTGGTCAAGTATTCGCGGTAGCGGGTGCAAGCTTCCTGCAAGAAATCGGTCTAACTGGTCCAATGCTGTTCTTCGCCTTCATCCTAATGTGTGGTTTCATCAACTTGATGATTGGCTCGGCATCGGCGCAGTGGGCTGTGACAGCACCAATCTTCGTTCCTATGCTAATGCTTGTTGGTTACGCGCCAGAAACGATTCAGGCGGCTTACCGTATCGGTGACTCAACGACGAACATCATTACACCGATGATGAGCTACTTCGGTCTTATCCTTGCGGTAGCAACACGCTACATGAAGAACCTAGGTATCGGTACGCTGATCGCGACCATGCTACCTTACTCAATCGTCTTCATTGTTGGTTGGAGTGTACTGTTCTACCTATGGGTATTCGTATTTGGTTTACCAGTAGGTCCTGGTGCGGCAACGTACTACACGCCTTAATTGGCAACCTCACTCAGCTTAATCAAAGCCTGCGTTTCTCGCAGGCTTTTGTCTATTTATAACCCTGCAAAACGGTAAGTGAAACCGACTTCAAATGACCAACCGACATCACGCTGAATCAAAGGGCTCTCACTATCATGATGAATAAATTCAGCTTTTGTAATGCCTATCCAAGATGGTGTGAACTCATACAAACCAATAACTCCAGCTTGATAAACAAAAGTAGAATCGGCTTTAAACTCTCTTAGTCCTGATGCTACCGCTTCTCGTGCTGAGACACTGTACAGGTGGTTGGAGAGTTTTTTATCTCGATAATCGACCTCTAGAAAGGGAGTGAGGGTAAACGGAGGTAGCCAAGTTTTTAGCGTCCGACCGAGATGCAGTTGAACTTCGTAACCGTTATGTTCTGAGGTAACGTCATGCAGATAAGTCAGTCTTGCACCAACGGTGCCTAAAGTAATACCAAGTTCACCATTGCCATCACGACTTTCGATGCCGTTTGGAAGATCGGCAAACGTATCGGAGACTTCCGTGAAACGCCAGTTGGCTGATAGCCCAACATAAGGTAACGCTTGCCAACTTGCTAAGCTGCCATCAACAAAGCCAATGGGACCGGAATAGAACAAGTTAGGTGTCGCACCAAGCTGAGGTGTGTCTTTGACGGAAAAAACGCTCTCGCCATAGGTAACACTGCCTCCTACGAGGCCAAAAGATTCTTGATTGGCAAGTGAATCAGCAGAGACAAAAAGTAGTGAGAGGGGAAGGACGATCCTTGCATTCATAAATAAAACTCCGTTTTTGTTATAACAACAAAGAACGGAGTTTTACTAATCCTATTTCATCAATAGGCTGATTTCATTGATGGAGGAAGAGAGCGTCAACGCTTAGCAAGGATTCTATCGAGATGATTTGCGAACTCTCTGCGTTCTGTTTGAGACAGAGCCGCAGGGCCGCCTGTTTGAATACCGCTTGAGCGCATGGTGTCCATAAAGTCACGAATGTTCAAACGCGCTTTGATGGTGTCTTTGGTATATAACTCGCCTCGTGAGCTTAATGCTTGAGCCCCTTTGCTGATCACTTCGTCTGCCAATGGAATGTCAGAGGTAATCACTAAGTCATTGGCTTCCACGCGACGTACGATTTCGTTATCGGCAATATCAAAGCCAGCCGGTACTTGCAGAGAGTGAATATTGGCACGCTTGGGTACAGGGACCACATGGTTTGCTACAAATGTGCATTCCACACCGGTTCGCTCAGCGGCACGTACAATTGTCTCTCTAATGACTTTCGGACAAGCATCCGCATCTACCCACAACTTCATGATGCCTTCTCACTCAGCTTTGCTTCAAGTTCTTCAACGCGAGTCACCAGTTGAGCAACCGTGTTTTCGAGCGCGGTGATGCGATCTTCTTCCTTTGGAGTTTGAACCGCAACCTCGACTTTAGGAATACGGTTGGCGTTCTTCCAGCTTTTGATGGTTGCGATTAATGCTGGCATCGGCACAGGTGTTTTCATTCGAGCTTTAACTAGAGCTACGGTCGGCTCTTTACCTTGCTGTTGCAACTGCTCCATCACGGCTTCCAGCTCTTTAGTGACGTCTTGAGTTAACATAATTTGTCCCTACTAAAATGACTTATATCATCATACTTTGCACTACAGATTTTAGCGAATAGCAATTTCGGCAGTGCCTTGTGCGAGATCTCTCACACGGGTTGTGAGAGAAAACGATTTCGTCATCAGCCAAATAGAATTTTTTCGCAATAAGTATATGAAAAATATAATTTTAACATGCTGTTAACTAAGTTTTTCAGCAAAAGATTTTCTAGGGTAGATTGTGATTTAAAGGGAAAAGCGTAAATTAAACCTTGTCGGCAGGAAGCAGACATGGAACAGGAAAGCACCAAGGATTTGGTCATCGTCAGGACGACGATTTGATTATTCAGGATGAGTGATCAAGCAAGGAGCGTAGGACATTGTAAGGACACAATCATCAATAGGATGTTGATGACTAAGGAAAGACAATGGACCCCTCATAGGATTGAGGTAAGGACAGCATCAGGACGATGCAAAGGACACCGCTCAAGGAACAAGTGATGCGCGCTAACGAGGAATGTTAGCTATCAGGATGATAAGGACACCGCTAGGACGGCGACGTAAGGACTAAGCTGACGGAATCAGCCACTATTATGGATGATGCATGGAGCACTAATTAGTAGCCGGACTGCTGCGAGTAAGACTATGACCCCGATACGCTAGTGTCGGGGTCTTTCTTATTTTGGCATTTACATAACTTAAAATAATTAAAAGTGTCAGTATCACATTATTTATAAATTCCTTACAACACTGAATAAAAAACAATCCAGATCAATATCCTTTCCAATCAGTTGGTTTAACTTTCGGCTTCTCTAAATGGCGTTATGTACCGCATAACAAATCGATAGCTCATGAGTTATTGTTATGTGGATAAATTAAGTTTGCTGTAATCAAGGAACAGATGTGACCATAGTAACCAGAAGAATGCTTCTTCTACCCTACAATGAGTCGTTGCAACTAGAGTTCGTGATGTTGAATTGTTGCGCTAGAAATCGCGCAGAGATGAACGGCCCTCATACGGTGTCTTCTGCTAAGCAGTTGTTTGAGAAGGTTCTGGATGATGAGAATGTCTACAGCATGGCGGTGCTTGAGAGTACCAGTCGTGATTACATGGGACACGTATTCATTTCGAATCTGGATCATGAACCAGAGCTGGGATTTATCTTTGATAAAGCTTATTGGGGTAAAGGATTAGCGACAGAAGCGCTAAAGGCGTTTTTCCCGAAAGCGTGCCGTGAGCTTGGGCTACACAAAGTCAAAGCGAATGTGAACAGCCATCACAAAGCATCCACGGCAGTATTGGAAAAACTTGGATTTACAAAGACTAGAGAGAGTAAGGACCTTTACGGCCCTTACTTTGAAATGGAATTTACAAGCGATGTGGCGGTAGGTGAAAGTTCAGCGGCCTAAATCCGATCATCGTCAACTCTCCTTGGTAGCAATCATCACCAAGGGATGAAAACTCAAATTGATACACTGTATGCCAACGCCAGATTCCGTCTGGCGTTTTTAGTTTATGCGCACCAAAAGCGATGCTCACCAATTGCAGATCCAACTGCTCACATTTACGCGTAATGGCCGCTTTTGCCAACTCCGATTGACGTCGTTGCTGCCAAAATAAAAAGCAGAAGAAGCACAGTCCTAAAATGGCTAATAGGTCACCGATCATCCCTAATCCTTTATTATCCCTTTGTTGCTTGCTGCAGTTTTACCAATGCAGTCGCTAGCTCTTCTGATGGGCTAGAGTGCAGCAGAGGCAAAAGAACCAACCTTAGTTCTGGTAGCATCACTAGGTCAGCAAACAATTGATTAAATAGAGCCTGGTTCCCAGTTTGTGCAAGTCGCAGCAAAAATTGCTTAGCGATGCCAGCGTCACCGAGTAAGTGCCACGTGCGGCCAGCGATACCGATCAACACTTCTTGGTGACTCAATCGTGGGCTTTGCAAAATCGCTTTTAAGATTGGCTGTGACACCTCGATTGGTGCGCCAGCTAGGGCACGAATCAAAGCGGAAAGTAAGAATAAGTCTGGCTCGTTACTTTCGATTTCTTGTAGCGCTTTCTCAGCAATGCGTTCTGCTAAACGCTCTTGCAGGTCAACATGTTCTAATGCGCCAAGTAGAGCGTAAAGCGGTTCATTAGGTAAATGATTTAGGGCTTTACGTAAGGTGACGGCATTTTGCTCTTTGCCTAGGCGTGCAGCCATATCGGTGATGCCTTGCAGACCAACCGTTTGCCAGTTTTCCCACCCTAAACCACCGCTAAAGTAGTGCTGGGTGTGCTCGTAATACTGGCTGGTGGGTAAGTCCAAGTTAGCGCGAACTTGGCTGTGGAAGACGGCCATCTTTTCTTCCGCAGGTTTGAAAGTGTATGGGTTGTTAGAAAGCTTTTGTTGTTGCTCTTCCGACATTTCCTCGCTTAAACGAGTACCCATGGCTTCTACGACGTATTTAATGAAGTTACCAATATCCGCTTGCTTGAGCAGGCCACGTTCATCCAACTCGAACTTCAAGAACCAAATCCAAGGCTGCTTTTGCTCATTCCAGTAGGCAATAGCCAAATGCGCTTTGCGTTGCATTGGGAATGGGTAAGGGCATTGACCTTTTTCCACATCCGCAAAGACTTGTGGCTCGATGGTCTTGATACGACGACCAAGGTCGAAGACTTGATACTCACACTGACTGTTGTTTAACAGCTGAGTGAGGGTTTGAATGTTTTCCATTAAATACGACATCCTAATGTTCTTTTCACAAGAAATGGTATCATTCTCGGCTAATTCAAGGTTCGAGATGGAATTAATGGCAACAAACATCCAATTGGTCGACTTACTTCAACAACTTGAAGCGCAATTGCAGCACCATGAGCTGTGGCAACAAACCATGCCCTCGGCAGAAGCGCTTCAGAGCACGGAACCTTTCGCGATTGATACGCTGCATCCTCATGAGTGGTTACAGTGGATTTTTATTGCACGTATGCGTGCGTTAGTGGAAAGTAACCAACCTTTGCCACGTGGCTTTTCTATTGAGCCGTATTTCGCAGAAGCGTGGAAGCAAAAGCTGCATTATGGCGAATTGCTTGAGACTATCCGAACCATCGACGAACTATGTAAGTAACCTCAATGTCAGAACAAGAAACATCACTATCTGTTGAACCCGTTGTATTAGAGATCGTTTATCAGGACGAGTACTTTGTTGCGGTGAACAAACCTGCAGGTATGTTAGTCCATCGCAGTTGGTTGGATAAGCATGAGACTCAATTTGTGATGCAAACGCTACGCGATCAAATTGGTCAGCATGTTTTCCCATTGCACCGTTTAGATCGCCCTACTTCTGGTGTGCTTGTGTTTGCTCTGTCCAGTGAAGTGGCATCGCAAGTCATGCCAATGTTTGCAGAGCATAAGATGGAGAAGACCTATCACGCGATCGTTCGTGGCTGGATCGAAGAAGAGGGTGTGCTAGATTACGCTCTGAAAGTTGAACTCGATAAGATTGCTGATAAGTTTGCTTCGCAAGAGAAAGAAGCACAAGAAGCAGTAACGGCATACAAACCGCTAGCAAAAGTGGAAGTACCTTATTCAACAGGTAAGTTCCCAACCACGCGCTACTGTTTGATGGAAATGAAGCCGAAGACAGGACGTAAGCACCAGCTGCGTCGTCACATGGCTCACCTGCGTCATCCTATTGTTGGTGATACAACACATGGTGATGGTAAGCACAACAAGTTGTACCGTACCGAATTCGACTCTCACCGACTGTTGTTGCATGCATCAGAGTTGCGTTTTGTGCATCCATTTACCGATGAAGAAATCGTGATGAAAGCCAATATCGATGAGACTTGGCAGCAGTTGTTCACTCGATTTGAGTGGGATGAATCGTTGGTTAAATAATGCGCTTAGATTGAGCTGTGCCGGCGAAAGATAAGACGAGAAAGGGGTTGGTATGTATACCAACCTCTTTTTTAATTATTTAGGAATAAAGCGGACTATTTTAGTTTTTCCAGATCCGCCTCGATCTCTGCGATCTTGCTAGAAACGACTTTTTCCAGATGGCGAAGATCAGAGAGAATTTTCTCTTTCACATCCACTTCAGTCGTTTTCGCTGGCTTGGTGATCTTATTCAGTTCATCGATAACCAGAGTGAGGTTGCGGTTGATCTCGGTGACTTCTTTGTATTTGTGACTGCCGCTGTCTACCAGCACGCTTTTGACTTGGCGAGGGTATTTGAACTTCACACTCTTAGCGAAAAATTCGCCTTTCTGCTTGTGGAAGTAGATCTTTAGGACGTCTTTATGTGCTTCTTGGCGTAGGGAATAACGTTCAATCTGTTTTGGATCGTGGATGCCCAAACCAGTGAGGTGGGGATACATAGGCTACCTCTGTGTATTGAATTGGAGTCAATACAACTGTAGCAGCCCATTTATGAGCTAGATAGCTGATATTTCATCAAATTGCTCAACTTGTGGGCAAGATCGCTATCACTCTTGCCCACCTTAGTTGTTGATGAAACTTATGTTTTTACTTAGGCCGAAACTGAGTCAGACAATTTCTCTATCAGCTTCTCACGCAGTTCTGTTTGCTGCTCTTCACTTAGCCTGCCGCCTGCTTCACTGGTTAGGATAAACAAGTCTTCTGCACGCTCACCGATGGTGGTGATTTTTGCTGCATGGAGGTTAATGCCCAAGTCTGCGAAGGTACGTCCAACTTTTGCCAACAGTCCCGGCGTATCGAGAGCGACAAACTCCATCAAAGTACGCTTTTTGCTCTTAGTAGGTAGGAAGTCAACTTTGGTTTTTACATTAAAGTGCTGGAGCTTATTTGGTGTACGACGCGTTTTAATTTTTGTCGGACGACCGTCTTCCAATACGTGGGTAATGTGCTTAGTCACGGCACTATGGCGGCCTTCTTCAATCGCTTTACCGTGTTGATCCAGTACCATAAAAGTATCGAGCACATAGCCATCTTTGCTTGTCATGATCTGCGCGTCATGTACGTTGAAGTTGCGGCGGTCAAGCTCAGCTACGACGGTAGCAAACAATGCGGGTTGGTCTGGGCTATAGACGAACACTTCAGTACCACCACGCGTGGCTTTTTTGCTGATAAGCACCAGAGGTTTGCTCGTGTCTTCCATGCGTAGTAGGTTCTCGCAGTGCCAAGCGATTTGCTTATGGGTGTGACGCAAAAAGTAATCGGCTTTAAAGCGCTGCCACAGAACTTCAATTTCGCGCGCAGAGAAGCCCTCTTTGCGCAGCTGGGCAGAGGCCATTTGTTGGTTGTGGCGGATACGCTCGCGTACATCCACTGGGTTCTCTAAGCCACGACGAAGCGCACGTTGGGTTGAATAGAATAATTCGGCGAGCAGGGTGCGTTTCCAGCTATTCCAAAGTTCTGGGTTGGTCGCGCAGATATCTGCAACGGTCAGACACACAAGGTACTCAAGGTATTCTTCATCACGAACTTGCTTGGCGAACTCGGTAATCACGTCTGGATCGTAAATATCACGACGTTGTGCCGTCACAGACATCAACAGATGATGCCTTACCAGCCAGCTAACCAGTTTCGCTTCTGGCTTAGACAAGCCGTGTTCGATACAAAAGTCATACGCTTCGCCTTCGCCAATCACCGAGTGGTCACCGCCGCGGCCTTTACCGATGTCGTGGAAAATCGCCGCCAGAATCAGTAGTTCTTTTTTCTGGATTCGAGGGTAAACTTCGCAGCAAATTGGATGTTTGCTGTGGTTCTCTGCGTAGCTAAAGGTATTGATGTGCTTGAGCAGGCGAATACTGTGCTCATCTACTGTGTAGACATGGAAGAGGTCAAACTGCATCTGTCCTACAATTTGGCTCCACTGCGGTAGATACGCTGCGAGTACACCAAGTTTGTGCATTAGACTGAACGCTTTATGCAGCGCATTTGGATGACGACACAGCGCCATAAACTTTTCACGTGCTTCTGGAATGGTGTGCAAGAACTTGTTCAAACGACGACGTGCGGTACGTAACTGACGCAAAGTCGGTGGGCTGACGCCTTCAATGCTTGAATCGTTGGCGATATGCAGGAACATATCTAAAATCGTTTCTGGGCGTGCTTGGAATAGTGCTGGTTTGCGTGCTTCGATCAGTGCGCCACGACGTTGGAAATCTTCATCGATGATTTCTGCGTCTTCGGAAGCGCCACCATTGATGATCGCTTGATCGAACAGCTTGAGTAGCATCTTATTCAACTCTGCCACACGACGAAGGGTACGGTAGAACTCCTTCATCATCATCTCGACGCCTCGGTTACCTTCTCCAACGTAGCCAAGGTGCTCCGCGACTTGTGCCTGATGAGCAAAAGTTAATCGGTTGTCGTAACGACGCAGCTCAATATGCAGGGCAAAACGTACACGCCATAGGAAATCCTGACATTCAACCAACTCTCGGTATTCCGCATCGGTTAAGAATCCGTAGCGGCTCATCTCCAACAATGAGGTCGCACCGAAGTGACGGCGTGCCACCCAGCTTAAAGTGTGAATATCACGTAAGCCACCCGGCGTGGATTTGATGTCAGGTTCAAGATTGTAGGTGGTGTCATGATATCGAGCATGGCGTTCACGCTGCTCTTGAATCTTAGCGCGGTAGAAGGTTTCGCTCGGCCAAAAAGAGTCGGATAGCACCACTTTCTTCAACGCTTGGAAAGTATCTTCACTGCCACACAACAAACGCGCTTCTTGTAGGTTTGTTGCAACGGTTAAATCTGCTCGGCCTATTTCTGCACATTCATCCACAGTACGCACAGCGTGGCCCACCTCGAGGCGTAAATCCCACAACAGGGTAATGAACTCACTGATTTTGGCTTCTAGCGCGTTTGGCAGTTTGTTATTGGACAGAATCAAAATGTCGATATCAGACAGAGGGTGTAACTCACCACGCCCGTAACCACCTACGGCAACTAATGAAATATTATGGATGTCTTTAAAGCCGAAGTGTTGCCATAAACGATTGAGGAGTAAATCCATGTACTCAGCACGTGACAAAACGAGGTTCGTCACTGGGTGATGTTGAAGGAATTCTTCTTTTTGGTATGAACTGAATTTTTCGAGTTCTTGCTTAAGTTCGCCGATGTTGATCTGTTCATCGGTAAACGTAAGAGGAGACTGAAGGGTCATATTTGCTATCCGTGCAAGCTAAAACTATTAGCAATCTAACAAATTTGCTGCAGATAAAAAATATCCCCGCATGGGCGGGGATATGGAAAGTGATGGGCGATTAAACGTTTTTCATCATTCGTGGAATGGTATCGTCGCTACGAAGTGTTAGTACTTCACAACCCTCTTTGGTTACCACGATAGTGTGTTCCCACTGTGCAGAGTTTTTACCGTCGCCAGTGTAAACCGTCCAATCGTCTTGAGCGTCAACAGTACAACCAAACTTACCTGCGTTGATCATTGGCTCAATAGTAAAGCACATACCTTCTTTTAGTACACGACGGTCTTTGTTCTTGTAGTGAACCACTTGTGGCTCTTCGTGGAACTCATCACCGATACCGTGACCACAGAAGTCTTTAACAATAGAGAACTTGTTACGTGGGTTGTTCTTATTGTTTTCTTTGATGTACTTCTCGATAGCGGTACCGATGTCACCTACTGTTGCCCCTGGTTTTACTTGACGCATGCCGATGTACAGTGACTCTTGAGCCACCATACACAGACGTTTATTTGCAGGTGAAACATCACCCACTAAGAACATCTTAGACGTATCACCGTGGTAGCCTTGTGGACGAACACTTAGATCCGCGTTTTCATCGTTAGGAACGATAACCGTAATATCAACGTTGATGATGTCGCCATCTTTAAGTACAGCTGGCTTCATTTGGCCGTTTGCACCTTTCTCGTCTTCAGTTGCTGGGATACCGTGACAAACGATGTGGTTGATTGACGTACAGATCGATTTAGGGAATCCATGGTAATCAAGCGGTGCAGAGTAAGCGCCTCTTTCTAGAGCGTAATCGTGACAGATTTTGTTTAACTCTTCTGTCGTCACACCGGCTTTGATGTGCGGTTCGATCATTTCTAGAGTGTCTGCGGCTAGCTTGCCCGCAATACGCATGCGTTCGATTTCTTCAGCAGTTTTAATCTTGATTGACATTGGCTTTCTCTACTTATTCGTAAGCACGCTAACGTGCGAATGCGCGCATTCTATCAGACATCTTGCGGTTAACCCAAGCCAGTTAAGAATATGAGTCATTCTTACTTGTAGTCTAGTCATGGAATTTAAGAGGGAGTAGGGGTAGGTGTGATAGGTAAATTAGAATTGTAAGAAACAATTTTTACTAGCCATCTTAGGCTAAAATATGGTATAAAGCGCGCCGGAATCGAGGACTGTTCTCTTTGCTTTTCTTTAGAATAGCAGCGAAGCAGGCTTCTTCCGATTAAACTTTTATCTTTAAATCACACACATTCCGTCACATGTTCCGGGGTGCTGAGCAGAAGCTTGGTCGGAATTATGGGGGATGTGGAGGCCTAACCCCATAGAGGATTTTAAAATGGCAACTGTATCAATGCGCGATATGCTGAAAGCTGGTGTTCACTTCGGTCACCAAACTCGTTACTGGAACCCAAAAATGAAGCCATTCATCTTTGGTGCTCGTAACCGCGTTCACATCATCAACCTAGAAAAAACTGTACCAATGTTCAACGAAGCTCTAGCTGAACTAGCTAAAGTTGGCGAGAAGAAAGGTAAAGTTCTATTCGTAGGTACTAAGCGCGCTGCATCTGAAGCTGTTAAAGAAGCTGCAATCGCAAGCAACCAATACTACGTTAACAACCGTTGGTTGGGCGGCATGCTAACGAACTACAAAACAGTTCGTCAATCAATCAAGCGTCTAAAAGATTTCGAAGCACAAGCACAAGACGGTACTTTCGAAAAACTAACTAAGAAAGAAGCTCTAATGCGTACTCGTGAAATGGAGAAGCTAGAGAAATCTCTTGGTGGTATCAAAGATATGGGCGGCCTACCAGACGCTCTATTCGTAATCGACGCTGATCACGAGCACATTGCAATTAAAGAAGCTAACAACCTAGGTATTCCAGTATACGCTGTGGTAGATACTAACTCTAACCCAGACGGCGTTGACTACATCATCCCAGGTAACGACGACGCGATCCGCGCAGTTCAACTATACCTAAACGCTGCAGCATCTGCAGTGTCTGAAGGTCGCAACAAAGACGTTGCAGCAGTTGCTGAAAAAGACGGTTTCGTAGAAGCTGAATAATAACGGCTCTGTGTCACACTTAGTCTATGTGAAACCTTGTTGTAGCATAGACTGAGTTATAGTTAGCAATGGGGGCCGACAATGTAGGCCCCTGTTTTTTACCTTATTTCGAATCAAACGAGGAATAGAGAATGGCAACTGTAACTGCTGCTCTAGTTAAAGAACTTCGCGAGCGCACTGGCGCTGGCATGATGGAATGTAAAAAAGCGCTTGTAGAAGCAAACGCTGACATCGAACTAGCAATTGAAAACATGCGTAAGTCAGGCGCAGCGAAAGCAGCTAAAAAAGCTGGTAACGTTGCTGCTGAAGGCGCAATCATCATCAAAGAAGAAAACGGCGTTGCTGTTCTTCTAGAAGTTAACTGCCAAACTGACTTCGTTGCTAAAGATGGTAACTTCACTGCATTCGCAGAAAAAGTAGCACTTGACGCTCTAGCTTCTAAAGCTTCTGTTGAAGAGCTAGTTGCTAAGTTCGAAGAAGAGCGTGTAGCTCTAGTTGCTAAAATCGGCGAAAACATCAACATCCGTCGCGTTGCTTACGTAGAAGGTACTGCAATCGCTTCTTACCGTCACGGTGAGAAAATCGGTGTTGTTGTTGCTGGTGAAGGCGACGCAGAAACTCTTAAGCACGTTGCAATGCACGTTGCTGCTTCTAAGCCTGAGTTCGTTAACCCAGAAGACGTACCAGCTGACGTAGTTGCTAAAGAGAAAGAAGTTCAAGTTGAAATCGCTATGAACGAAGGCAAGCCACAAGAGATCGCTGAGAAGATGGTTATCGGCCGCATGAAGAAATTCACTGGCGAAATCTCTCTAACTGGTCAAGCTTTCATCATGGAACCTAAGAAATCTGTTGGCGAAATGCTAAAAGAGAAAGGTGCTTCTGTTGCTACATTCGTTCGCCTAGAAGTAGGTGAAGGTATCGAGAAAGCTCAAGAAATGAGCTTCGCTGAAGAAGTAGCTGCTGCTCAAAAAGGTTAATCCTTAGAGATGCGCACAAATTTTAGACCGTGGCCTTGGCTGCGGTCTTTTTATGAAAAGAGCCGCAAAATTTAACCGTGATGAATAGCTATAAGTAATCTTGTGTCTATTCATGACTGTTAATCGACAACTCTCTTTTGGAAGGTAAACTCCATGACTACGAACCCTAAACCAGCGTATCAACGTATTCTATTAAAACTGAGCGGTGAAGCTCTTCAAGGCGAAGAAGGTTTCGGTATTGACCCTGCGGTACTTGACCGTATGGCTCAAGAAGTTAAAGAGCTGGTTGAACTGGGTGTTCAAGTTGGTGTGGTAATCGGCGGCGGTAACCTATTCCGTGGTGCTGGTCTAGCTGAAGCAGGCATGAACCGTGTTGTGGGTGACCACATGGGTATGCTAGCAACAGTAATGAACGGTCTAGCAATGCGTGATGCACTTCATCGCGCATACGTAAACGCTCGTGTAATGTCTGCAATTCCGCTAAAAGGTGTGTGTGACGATTACAATTGGGCAGATGCTATTCGTGAACTTCGTCAAGGCCGTGTAGTGATCTTCTCTGCAGGTACAGGTAACCCATTCTTCACGACGGATTCAGCAGCTTGTCTACGTGGTATCGAAATCGAAGCTGACGTAGTTCTAAAAGCGACAAAAGTTGATGGTGTATTTACTGCTGACCCAGTAGCAAACCCAGACGCAGAGCTGTATGATAAGCTATCTTACGCTGAAATTCTGGATAAAGAATTGAAAGTAATGGACTTGGCTGCGTTCACACTTGCTCGTGACCACAAAATGCCAATCCGCGTATTCAATATGAACAAGCCAGGCGCACTACGTCGCGTGGTTATGGGCGAAGCTGAAGGTACTCTGATCTGCGCTGACGCGTAAATCTCAACACCATCCAACTAGAATATTGGATGGTGTTTCACTTTGCTCAAGCCCTTTAGGCTTTCTTCAGGAAAGATGACATTTTTAAGGTGAAACCGTGATTAACGAAATCAATAAAGACGCGCAAGAGCGCATGGACAAAAGCGTTGAAGCGCTAAAGAACAACCTTTCTAAAGTTCGTACTGGCCGCGCGCACCCAAGCCTACTATCGGGTATTTCTGTAGAATACTACGGTGCTGCTACGCCTCTTAACCAAGTAGCTAACGTTGTTGCTGAAGACGCTCGTACTCTAGCAATCACAGTTTTCGACAAAGAGCTAACTCAGAAAGTTGAAAAAGCGATCATGATGTCTGACCTTGGTCTAAACCCAATGTCTGCTGGTACAATCATTCGCGTTCCACTTCCACCGCTAACGGAAGAGCGTCGTAAAGACCTAGTTAAGATCGTTCGTGGTGAAGCAGAAGGCGCACGTGTTGCAGTACGTAACATCCGTCGTGATGCAAACAGCGACCTAAAAGGTCTTCTAAAAGATAAAGAAATCTCTGAAGACGAAGATCGCAAAGCACAAGACGAGATTCAAAAACTGACTGACGTAGCAGTTAAGAAGATCGATGATGTTCTTGCCGCGAAAGAAAAAGAGTTGATGGAAGTTTAATACTCCCAACTACATCACTGTTGGAAAACGCTGTGCTCACAGTGCAGCGTTTTTTTGTGTTAGTCTGTCCAACTGATGGAACTCAATTAACTCCCTATGCAAAATTCCCAAGCCTTCTCTGATTCCCTTCCAAAGCATATTGCCATCATTATGGACGGTAATGGCCGTTGGGCTAAGTCCCAAGGAAAACCTCGCGTATTTGGTCATAAAAAAGGCGTTAGTGCCGTTCGAAAAACTATAGCAGCAGCTTTAAAGCTTGGCATTCAAGCCGTTACTTTGTTTGCTTTTAGCAGTGAAAACTGGCGACGACCAGAAGAAGAGGTTGGCCTTTTGATGGAGTTGTTCATTTCGGTACTATCAAGCGAAGTGAAAAAACTGCATAAAAACAACTTACGTTTGCGTGTTATTGGTGATACCAGCCGTTTTAGTGAGCGCCTGCAAAGTAAAATTATTGAGGCTGAAGCTTTGACAGCTAACAACACTGGCATGGTAATTAACATTGCGGCTAATTATGGCGGTAAGTGGGATATTACCGAGGCGGCGAGAGTACTGGCTTCGAAAGTTCTCAATGGGGAAATTAGTGTAGATGCGATAACCGAGCAAATGTTTACTCAACACTTGACGATGGCAGACCTACCAGAAGTTGACTTGCTTATTCGCACTAGTGGAGAGTGTCGTATCAGCAACTTCATGTTGTGGCAACTAGCATACGCGGAAATGTATTTCACGCAAGAGTATTGGCCAGAGTTTGACGAAGACAGTTTGGTTGAGGCGGTAACTTGGTTTATTAACCGTGAACGTCGATTTGGCTGTACTGGCGAGCAAATAAAGGCATTAATGGCTGCTCAATAAGGACTAGTTAGTTTGAAACAGAGAATAATAACAGCACTAATTTTAGCTCCCCTAGTTATTTTAGGTATTTTTAAATTACCCCTAATTGGCTTCATTATCGCTTTGACTGCGGTAACGCTGTTAGGCTTTTGGGAGTGGACACAGTTTACAGAAAGCAATTCACGTATTGCTGCGCTTGTTCCGGCAGCCGTTGTAACCGGACTAAGTTTTCTATTCATTTCGCCAGATGTAACAAGCTTAAATCAACTTGCAGCACCACACTACGCCTTATTAGCGCTTGGTTTTGCATGGTGGATTATCGCAAGTGGCATGGCAATCACTTATCCTAAAACCACCAACTTATGGCAAGGCAGTAAAGCCCTTCGTCATGTGTTTGGTTTTCTAACTCTGATCCCTTTTCTTTGGAGTGTGATCATTCTTAGGGCTTCTGATATTTCAGTAGATCCATACCACGGCGCAAAACTTGTGCTGTACGTTTGCTTCTTGGTATGGGCTGCAGACAGCGGCGCTTACTTCGCTGGTAAAAGCATGGGTAAACGCAAAATGGCACCTCATGTGAGCCCAAACAAAACAATCGAAGGTTTGATTGGCGGTATCATCGCAGCATTGATTGTTGGATGGTTATTTGCAGGTTGGTTTGATATCCAATTTACTAGCCCACTTCATATGGTGATCATTACGCTGATTACGGTTGTGATCTCTGTGCTTGGTGACCTAGTCGAAAGTATGTTCAAACGTGTTTCAGGTATCAAAGACAGCAGTAATATCATTCCAGGGCACGGCGGCATTCTTGACCGTATCGACAGCCTAACTGCTGCCTTCCCAGTATTTGCTCTTCTTTACTACGTATTCTAATTTATCGGGAGCGGCTTCGTCGCTCCTGAGTTTTTCTAACGGTCTTACATCATGCAAAAGTTAACGATTCTTGGTGCAACAGGCTCAATCGGTGCAAGCACACTTAAAGTGGTTGAACAGAACCCTGAGCTGTTTTCTATCGTCGCATTAGCGGCAAGCACTAACGTTGAAAAGATGGTCGTGCTTTGCCGTAAATGGCAACCAAAATACGCTGTGATGGCGGATAAAGCGGCGGCATTGGCTCTGCAATCAGAGCTGGCTTCTATCTCACCAAATACTGAGGTGTTAGGTGGTGTCGATGCGCTTTGTCATGTGTCTGCCTTAGAAGAAGTCGACAGCGTAATGGCAGCTATCGTTGGTGCGGCAGGTCTGTTACCAACCATGGCAGCGGTAAAATCGGGTAAACGTGTACTGCTAGCCAATAAAGAAGCGCTAGTAATGTCTGGTCAGCTGTTTATCGATGCGGTTGCCGAGCATGGTGCTCAGCTTCTCCCTGTTGATAGTGAACACAACGCGATCTTCCAGTGCCTCCCACAACAAGTTCAAACTAACCTAGGTCGTTGTAACTTAGAAGAGCATGGTATTTCTTCTATTCTTCTCACTGGTTCTGGTGGGCCATTTCGTTACACCGATATCGTAGATCTAGAGAAAGTGACTCCAGCGCAAGCCATTGCTCACCCGAACTGGTCAATGGGACCAAAAATCTCGGTTGATTCTGCGACCATGATGAACAAGGGTCTTGAGTACATTGAAGCAAAATGGCTATTCAATGCGGCTCGCGAACAGTTGAAAGTGATCATTCACCCTCAGTCGGTGATTCACTCTATGGTGCAATATCGTGATGGTTCAGTATTGGCGCAGATGGGGGAGCCAGATATGGCAACCCCGATTGCATTGACGATGTCTTACCCATCAAGAGTGGATGCCGGAGTGAAACCGCTCGACTTTACTCAAGTTGGTGAGTTGACATTCCTTCAACCTGACTTTGCTCGCTACCCATGTCTTAAGTTAGCGATTGATGCATGCTATGAAGGTCAGCATGCTACAACAGCATTAAATGCTGCGAATGAAGTTGCTGTGGATGCGTTCTTGAATAATGGCCTTGGTTTTACTGATATCGCTCGCATCAATGAGTCAGTTTTGAACAAAATCACCGCAAGCCATACAACTGAGAATGTGAATAACTTGGAAAGCTTGATAGAGCTAGATAGAATGTCACGAACTATCGCCTTAGAATTTTTACGCGAGCGTAGCTAATGACTGGTATCTTGTGGAATTTGGTTTCTTTTATCGTTGCATTGGGCATCTTGGTTGCCGTGCACGAGTTTGGTCACTTTTGGGTTGCGCGTCGTTGCGGTGTAAAAGTTGAAAAGTTTTCTATCGGTTTTGGTAAGTCTATCTGGAGTAAGGTAGGCAAAGACGGAACAGAGTATAGCATCTCTATGATTCCTCTGGGTGGCTACGTCAAGATGGTGGACAGCCGTATTGATGATATCCCAGAGCATGAAAAACACCTGGCGTTCGATCAAAAGCCTTTGTGGAAACGCACATCTATCGTTGCCGCCGGCCCTATCTTTAACTTTCTATTTGCTATTGTAGCCTATTGGTTAGTTTTCCTTATTGGTGTACCAGCAGTAAAGCCAGTAATCGGTGAAGTAACACCCAATTCAATCGTTGCTCAAGCAGGAATTGAATCTGGAATGGAACTAAAATCCATCTCAGGTATCAAAACTCCGGACTGGGAATCAGTCAACATGGGGTTAATTTCCCATATTGGTGATGATTCTGTGACGATGACGTTGTCTTCAGCAAACGAAGTTGGTTCAGAGGTCACGAGAACACTTGATATTCGTGATTGGAACTTTGACCCAGAAACGCAATCTACGATGCAATCACTTGGCTTTAAACCATATACGCCAGAGATTTTCACGGAGTTAGCGCAAGTAAGCGAAGGTGGGGCTGCTGAAAAAGCAGGTCTGCAAGCCGACGATAAAATCATCGCGATTAATGGTAATAAGATTTCTAAATGGGAAGAAGTGGTCGAAGCCATTCGTTCTCACCCAGAAACATCAATGGAACTGACAGTGTTACGTCAAGGTGAAGAGCAATCATTCACTTTGACTCCGGGTAGTCGTGAGCTAGCTAACAAACAATTAGTTGGCTTTGCGGGTATCGCACCTAAAGTCGCAGAATGGCCAAAAAGTTATCGCTTCGAATTACAGTTTGGTGTATTCGAGTCTATTGGCAAAGCGATTGACAAAACAGGTCAAGTTATTGGACTTACAATCAGTATGCTTAAGAAACTGATTGTAGGTGATGTTGGTTTGAATAATTTAAGTGGACCAATCTCGATAGCCAAAGGGGCAGGGGCGACAGCAGACTACGGTCTGGTTTACTTTTTAGGTTTTCTAGCACTGATCAGTGTTAACCTAGGTATTATTAACCTCGTTCCTTTACCAATGTTGGATGGTGGTCACCTGCTCTTTTTTGCAATTGAAGCAGTCATCCGACGCCCAGTTCCTGAGAAAGTGCAGGAAATGGGATATAAAATTGGTGGTGCGATTATCTTTTCGTTAATGGCACTGGCACTATTTAATGATTTTACTCGTCTGTGATTCTTCAGAGACATCTAGCAGTAGCAAGGAATAATTAGAACAAATATGGCGATTAAGCGAATTCTATTTGCGAGTTTACTGGCAACCAGTGTCTCGGCAAATGGGGCAGAAAACTTTGTAGTTCAAGACATCCAGATTGAAGGATTACAACGTGTGGCACTTGGTGCTGCGTTGTTGAAAATGCCTGTTCGAGTAGGAGACACGGTCGATTCACAAGATGTTGCGGACATCATTCGTGCTCTTTACGCTTCGGGTAACTTTGAGGATGTAAAAGTACTTAAGGATCAAGATGTACTTGTAGTCCAGGTTAAAGAAAGACCGACTATTGCTAGCATTGCGTTTTCTGGTAACAAAGCGATCAAAGATGAGCAGTTACAGGAAAACCTGAATGCATCAGGTATCCGTGAAGGTGAAGCTCTAGACCGAACCACTTTACGTAATATCGAAAAAGGCTTAGAAGATTTTTACTATAGCGTTGGTAAGTACAACGCTACGGTAAAAGCGGTTGTTACTCCATTGCCTCGTAATCGTTCTGATTTGAAATTCGTCTTCACCGAAGGTGTATCGGCGAAGATTCAGCAAATCAACTTTATTGGTAACGAAGTCTTTACTGATGATGAACTCCGCTCTCGTTTTAACTTAAACGTTGATGTGCCGTGGTGGAACTTCCTCGCTGATGAAAAGTATCAAAAGCAAGTGCTTGCTGGTGATATTGAAGCTCTGAAATCCTATTACCTAGACCGTGGTTATTTGAAGTTTGATGTAGACTCGACGCAAGTCGCAATTTCCCCAGATAAGAAGGGGGTGTATATCACTCTTGGCCTAGAGGAAGGAGAGGTTTACACCGTTAAAGATGTAAAATTCCGCGGCGATTTGATTGGTGAAGACGCTCGATTCGAGAAAATGGTGCCGTTCGAAGCCAACGAGACCTACAACGGCTCTAAAGTGACCTCGCTAGAGGAAGGCATCAAACGTGTGCTCGGTGAGTCTGGCTATGCTTATCCGCAGGTAAGTACAATTCCTGAGTTCGACGACGAGAACAAAGAAGTGTCATTGGTTGTAAATGTTGAGCCAGGTAGCCGCATTTACGTTCGTGATATTCGTTTTACGGGCAACAACTCCACTAAGGATGAAGTTTTGCGTCGCGAGATGCGTCAGATGGAAGGCAGCTGGCTAAACTCGAAATCGATTGAAACGGGTAAAACGCGTCTTAACCGTCTTGGTTACTTCGAAAACGTAGAAGTTCAAACGGTACGTGTTCCTGGCAGCGATGACCAAGTAGATCTTGTTTACTCGGTTAAAGAAGCCAACTCTGGTAGCGTGAACTTTGGTGTCGGCTACGGTACAGAATCAGGTGTAAGCTTCCAAGTTGGTCTACAGCAAGATAACTTTATTGGTAGTGGTAACCGCGTTGGTATCAATGCGATGATGAATGACTACCAAAAAAATATCAGCTTAGATTATCGAGACCCTTATTGGAACCTCGATGGTGTGAGTCTTGGCGGTAAAATTTTCTATGATGAGTTTGAAGCATCTGAAGCAGGTATCGTTGACTACACCAATGAAAGTTACGGCGCTAACCTGACTTGGGGTTTCCCATTTGATGAACTAAACCGCTTCGAATTTGGTGTCGGTTACACGCACAACAAGATCGGTAACCTTTCTCCTTACCTACAGGTTGAACAGTTCCTACAAGCTCAATCAGAAAATATTGATGCGAACGGTGCATTGAATACCAATGACTTCGATATCAATATTTCTTGGACACGAAACAATTTGAACCGTGGCTATTTCCCTACAGCGGGTAATCACCAACGTGCATTCTACAAGATGACGGTACCAGGTTCTGATGTTCAGTACTTTAAGATGCAATATGACGTGCGTCAGTATGTACCATTGACTAAAAAACACGAGTTCACGCTCTTGTTCCGCGGTCGTCTAGGTTACGGTAACGGTTATGGTCAGACGAATGGTAACGACAACTTGTTCCCATTCTACGAGAACTATTACGCGGGTGGTTTCACGACTCTACGTGGCTTCGGCTCTAACTCGGTTGGTCCAAAAGCCGTTTACCGTGATTACTCTGGTTCTAACAACGGTGTAGATACCGCGACTGATGACGCAGTAGGTGGTAACGCAGTAGCGTTAGCAAGTTTGGAGCTTATTGTTCCGACCCCATTTGCATCTGATGAAGTTCGTAACCAGATTCGTACCAGTATCTTCTTTGATATGGCGAGTGTTTGGGATACAGAGTTCGATTATCGAGACTCTGGTGCCGAGTTTGGTGACCGTTACTATTACGATTACTCTGATCCTACTAACTACCGTTCATCATATGGTGCGGCGTTACAATGGATGTCTCCAATGGGGCCACTGGTATTTTCACTAGCGAAACCACTTAAAAAATACGATGGCGATGACGAAGAAGTCTTCACATTCACTATCGGCAGAACCTTCTAAATTTGAGGAAAATATTTTGAATAAAATGATCAAAGCGGCTGGTTTAGGCCTTCTTGTACTGAGCTCATCTATGTTTGCAAACGCTGCAGAAGCAGCGCAAAAGATTGCCTACATCAATACAGCACAAGTGTTTCAGGCTCTTCCTCAGCGTGAAGTGGTTCTACAAAAAATGCAGAAAGACTTCAAAAGCAAAGCTGATGAGCTTAAGTCAATCCAAGCGCAAGCTAAGACAAAGATTGAGAAACTGCAGCGTGACGGTGAACTTTTAGGTCAAGAAGAAATTGAGAAGCTACGTATTGATATTGCTAAGCTAGACAGTGAATACAAAGTAAAAGCTCAAGCACTAGAGAAAGCTGGCGCTCGCCGTGAAGCTGAAGAGAAAGCGAAGCTATTCAAATCTATCCAAGATGCAGTAGAAAAAGTTGCTAAGGCGAAAGGTTACGATCTCGTTATTGACACTACTTCACTTCAATACGGTAAGCCAGAATACAACATCTCTGAAGACGTAATTAAAGCTCTAAAATAAGAAGTTATGAAGACATTAACATTAGCCGAGTTGGCGACAATTACCGGGGGTGAGCTATTTGGTGACGAGTCTCTCGTTGTAAACCGTGTAGCTCCCATGGATAAAGCACAAGAAGGTGATGTTACCTTCTTGTCTAACCCTAAATACGCAAAGCACCTCTCTGAGTGTAAAGCGACAGTTGTAATGGTGAAAGCCGATCACAAGGACCAATGTATTGGAAACTCTCTTGTGGTTGCCGATCCTTACATCGCTTTTGCTCGTGTAGTTCAAGCTATGGATACAACGCCAAAGCCAGCTGATGAGATTGCGCCAAGTGCCGTAATCGCAGCAGACGTGAAGATGGGTACTAACGTAACAATCGGTGCAAACGCAGTGATTGAAACGGGTGTAGAGTTAGGCGACAACGTAAGTATTGGCGCAGGTTGCTTTATCGGTAAAAACGCAAAGCTAGGTAACAACACCAAGCTTTGGGCTAATGTTACTATCTATCATGAAGTTTCGCTGGGCGATGACTGCCTAGTGCAATCTGGCACCGTCATCGGCTCAGACGGTTTCGGTTACGCGAATGACAAAGGTGAGTGGATTAAAATTCCTCAACTTGGCTCTGTACGTATCGGCAACCGTGTTGAGATTGGTGCATGTACCACTATCGACCGTGGTGCTCTTGAAGATACGATCATCGAAGACAATGTAATTCTTGATAACCAACTTCAAATCGCTCACAACGTGCAGATCGGATATGGTACGGTGATGCCCGGTGGTACTATTGTGGCAGGCAGTACAAAAATTGGTAAGTACTGCCAAATCGGTGGCGCGTCGGTTATCAATGGCCACATCGAGATCACGGATGGGGTTGCTATTACCGGTATGGGCATGGTTATGCGCAGTATCGAAGAGAAAGGCCTGTACTCGTCAGGCATTCCATTGCAAACCAACCGAGAGTGGCGTAAGACGGCAACTCGAGTTCACCGCATTGATGAGATGAACAAACGATTGAAAGCCGTTGAAAAGCAACTTAAACCGAAAGAAGAATCTTAGTTCCACTTTCTGAACAAAGACTCGCGAAATGCGGGTCTTTTTCTTCTATAATGACGCGCTATAAGTAGATTTATCACCAAGTGGGTTTACCGTCCCCAGAGTAAGGGGGGGGCCATCTTGGTTGTTGAGAATTGATATAGGAAGACGACTTTGACTACTGAAAAGAAAACGATGAACATCTCTGAAATTCAAGAGCTACTACCTCATCGCTACCCATTCTTATTGATCGACCGAGTGATTGACTTCCAAGAAGAGAAGTACCTTCACGCGATTAAAAACGTGTCGGTTAATGAACCTCAGTTTACAGGTCACTTTCCACAGCTGCCAGTATTCCCAGGCGTACTAATCTTAGAGGCAATGGCTCAGGCAACTGGCTTACTTGCGTTTAAATCATTTGGTGCACCAACGGAAAACGAACTGTACTACTTCGCAAGTGTTGACGGCGCTAAGTTCCGTAAACCTGTAGTGCCAGGCGACCAAATGATTATTGAAGTAGAATTTCTAAAAGAGCGTCGTGGTATTGCTGCATTTAGTGGTGTAGCAAAAGTTGACGGCGAAGTGGTATGTTCAGCAGAGCTGAAGTGTGCTCGTCGAGAGTTTTAATATGATTCATGAAACCGCTAAAATCCACCCAGCTGCGGTGGTAGAAGAAGGCGCGAAAATCGGCGCTAACGTGATCGTTGGTCCTTTCACTTACATCACCTCTACGGTGGAGATTGGTGAAGGCACAGAAGTGATGTCTCACGTAGTGATCAAAGGCCACACCAAAATTGGTAAAGATAACCGCATTTTCCCACATGCTGTGATTGGTGAAGAAAACCAAGACAAGAAGTACGGCGGCGAAGATACAACAGTGGTTATCGGTGACCGTAACGTGATTCGTGAAGCGGTTCAGGTTCACCGTGGTACGGTTCAAGATAAAGCGACGACAGTGATCGGTGACGATAACCTGCTTTGTGTTAACGCGCACATCGCACACGATGTTGTCGTAGGTAACCACACTCACATTGGTAACAATGCGATTCTTGGTGGCCACGTAACCGTAGAAGACCATGCTGGTGTAATGGCGCTTTCTGCTATTCACCCATTCTGTACCGTGGGCGCGTACGCTTACATTGGTGGCTGTTCTGCGGTTGTTCAAGATGTACCAGCTTACGTATTGGCTCAAGGTAACCACGCAACACCATTTGGTTTGAACTTGGTTGGCTTGAAGCGTAACGGTTTCGAAAAACCAGAAATTCGTGCGCTGCAAAAAGCGTACAAAGAAATCTACCGTTCAGGTAAGACTCTGGAAGAAGTGAAACCAATCCTAGCTGAAATGGCACAAGAGTGGCCTGCAGTGCAACGTTTCTCAGATATTTTGGAAACAACGGAACGTGGCATTATTCGTTAAATAACGAATGAGCGGTTAAGTTGAAAAGATCGCGCCCAAATTGGGCTGCGGTCTTTTTGTGTTTTATGGATAACGGTTTGTACGCTGCGGTTTGTAAGGCTACATAGAGTAAATCGCTACCCATAGCGCACAGGAAAATAGCGAAGTAGATATGGAAAGACCATTACGTATCGGCATCATTGCCGGAGAACTGTCTGGCGACACGCTAGGTGAAGGCTTTATCAAGGCGGTAAAACAGCAATACCCAGATGCAGAGTTTGTTGGGATTGGTGGCCCTAAAATGATCGCGCAAGGCTGCAAGTCTCTGTTCGACATGGAAGAGCTAGCCGTAATGGGCTTGGTGGAAGTGCTAGGTCGCTTGCCAAGGCTGCTGAAAGTCAAAGCTGAGCTAGTGAAATACTTCACTGATAATCCGCCGGATGTCTTTGTTGGTATCGATGCGCCAGATTTCAACTTACGTGTTGAGCTAGACCTGAAAAATGCTGGCATCAAAACTGTGCATTACGTAAGCCCGTCAGTTTGGGCATGGCGTCAAAAGCGCATCTTCAAAATTGAAGCCGCGACTAACCTAGTGTTGGCATTCCTACCGTTTGAAAAAGCGTTTTACGATAAATTCAACGTGCCTTGTGAATTCATTGGTCATACATTGGCTGATTCCATTCCGCTGCAATCAGACAAAGCGCCTGCACGTGAGCTACTGGGTTTAGAGCAAGATAAGCAATGGTTAGCGGTACTTCCGGGTAGCCGTGGCAGCGAGTTGAAAATGCTCTCTCAGCCATTTATCGAAACGTGTAAGAAGTTACACCAGAAATTCCCAGATCTTGGTTTTGCCGTTGCGCTAGTAAACCAGAAACGTCGCGAACAATTCGAGCAAGCGTGGAAAGAGCATGCACCAGAGTTGGACTTCAAGCTGGTGGATGATACGGCGCGTAACGTGATTACCGCTTCCGATGCCGTGATGTTGGCGTCTGGCACCGTAGCGTTAGAGTGCATGCTGCTCAAGCGTCCAATGGTTGTGGGTTACCGTGTAAACGCGGTGACGGCTTTCCTCGCTAAGCGTTTGCTGAAAACCAAATACGTTTCGTTGCCGAACATTCTGGCCGATACTGAGCTGGTTAAAGAATATCTGCAAGATGATTGCACGCCAGACAATTTATTCGACGAAGTATCTCGCTTACTAGAGAGCGACAACCGAGAAATGTTGGATAAGTTCACTGAAATGCACCATTGGATTCGCAAAGATGCGGATCAACAAGCCGCAAACGCGGTTCTAAAACTGATTGAAAAATAGAGATTTACCATGGCTGTAAAACCAAAAACGACCAAAGCAAAAGTTGAACTACCACCGTTTGAATGCCCGCAAGGCTACCAGTTAGTTGCGGGTGTTGATGAGGTAGGGCGTGGTCCTTTGGTAGGCGATGTCGTTACCGCCGCGGTTATTTTAGACCCAAATAACCCAATTGAAGGCTTAAACGATTCGAAAAAGCTGAGTGAGAAAAAACGCCTTGCACTGCTGCCAGAAATCAAAGAGAAAGCTTTGGCATGGGCTGTAGGCCGCTGTTCTCCTGAGGAAATTGACGAGCTTAACATCCTGCAAGCGACCATGGTTGCCATGCAACGTGCGATTGCGGGTTTGAAAGTGCAGCCAGATCTTGCACTTATCGATGGTAATCGTTGCCCTGAACTACCAATGGACTCCCAAGCAGTGGTGAAAGGCGATTTGCGCGTGGCGGAAATCAGCGCGGCGTCGATCATTGCCAAAGTGGTACGTGACCAAGAAATGGAAGAGTTGGATAAACAACACCCACAGTTTGGCTTTGCTAAGCACAAAGGTTACCCAACCAAAGCGCACTTCGAAGCGATTGAGCAACACGGTGTGATCAGCGAGCACCGTAAGAGCTTCAAACCTGTGAAGAAAGCGCTCGGCATCGAAGAATAGAGCAAAGTATTAGAATGGGCGTATCGGTGTTATAAACCACGCCCGCTTTAGGTTAGAATCCCAAATAAGATTTAGTTTTACGGTACCTGTTAATGTCAGATCCCAAGTTCATTCACCTAAGAATCCACAGTGATTTCTCTATGGTGGATGGTATCAATAAAGTTCCACCGCTCGTTAAGAAAGTCGCCGAACTCGGCATGCCTGCAATGGCATTGACCGATTTCACTAACCTATGTGGTTTGGTGAAGTACTACGGCACTGCGCACGGCAGTGGTGTGAAGCCAATCATCGGTGCTGATTTCAAAATGCAATCGGATGAGTTTGGCGAGGAGCTGACGCAATTAACGCTACTAGCAGCAAACAATGAAGGTTACAAAAACCTTACGTTGCTGATTTCAAAAGCTTACCTTCGTGGTCACGTACAGCATCAACCAGTTATCGATAAAGCTTGGTTGGCAGAGTTGTCAGAAGGCTTGATTGTGCTTTCTGGTGCAAAAAACGGTGAAATCGGTAAAGCGTTACTTAAAGGTAACCGCAAAGTGGTGGAAAGCTGTGTGGCTTTCTACCAAGAGTATTTCCCAGATCGTTTCTATCTAGAACTGGTTCGTACTGGTCGTTCAGACGAAGAAACGTACCTGCATTTTGCCGTTGAGTTAGCTGAAGAAACTCAACTACCGGTTGTAGCGACCAACGAAGTCGTTTTCATCAGTGAAGACCTATTTGACGCGCACGAAATCCGTGTGGCGATTCACGATGGTTACACGCTAGAAGATCCGCGTCGTCCAAAGAACTACAGTCCAGAACAGTATTTACGTACTGAAGAGGAAATGTGTGAGCTGTTTGCCGACATTCCTGAAGCGCTGGAAAACAGTGTCGAAATTGCTAAACGCTGTAACGTGACGGTACGTCTTGGCGAATACTTCCTACCTGCCTTCCCAACCGAAGGGATGGAAGAAACCGAATTCTTGGTAATGAAATCCCGTGAAGGCTTGGAAGAGCGTCTTGAATTCTTATTCCCAGACGAAGCTGAGCGTAAAGAACGTCGACCAGAATACGATGACCGCCTGCAAATCGAACTCGATGTAATCAACCAAATGGGATTCCCTGGTTACTTCTTGATCGTAATGGAGTTTATCCAGTGGTCGAAAGACAACGCGATTCCGGTGGGGCCGGGTCGTGGTTCGGGTGCCGGTTCTTTGGTGGCATACGCACTAAAAATCACCGACCTTGATCCACTGGAATATGACCTTCTTTTCGAACGTTTCTTGAACCCAGAACGTGTCTCCATGCCCGATTTCGATGTCGACTTCTGTATGGATAAGCGTGACCAAGTAATTGACCACGTTGCGGAAATGTATGGTCGTGATGCGGTATCGCAGATCATCACTTTCGGTACCATGGCAGCAAAAGCGGTAATTCGAGATGTTGGCCGTGTACTTGGCCATCCATTTGGTTTCGTTGATCGTATTTCCAAATTGGTTCCGCCTGACCCAGGCATGACGCTAGAGAAAGCGTTTAAAGCTGAACCTGCATTGCCAGAACTTTACGACGCCGATGAAGAAGTAAAAGAGCTGATCGACAAGTGTCGTATCCTTGAAGGTTGTACACGAAATGCCGGTAAGCACGCGGGTGGTGTTGTAATCTCGCCAACCACGATCACAGACTTTGCTCCGATTTATGCCGATGCTGAAGGCCACTTCCCGGTGACACAGTTCGATAAGAACGACGTAGAAACTGCGGGTCTGGTTAAGTTTGACTTCTTGGGGCTACGTACCCTAACTATTATCGATTGGGCATTGGGACTGATTAACCCGCGCCTAGAGCGTGAAGGTAAAGAGCCAGTTCAGATTGAGTCTATCCCATTGGTGGACCCGGCATCTTTCCGACTGTTGCAAAACTCTGAAACCACCGCGGTATTCCAGCTTGAATCACGCGGTATGAAAGAGCTAATCAAACGTCTGCAACCAGACTGTTTCGAAGATATCATCGCATTGGTTGCCCTTTTCCGCCCTGGCCCGCTACAGTCGGGCATGGTAGACAACTTTATCGACCGTAAGCACGGCCGAGAAGCGATCTCTTATCCTGATGAAAAGTGGCAACATGAATCGCTAAAAGAAATTCTCGATCCAACTTACGGCATCATTCTGTATCAGGAACAGGTAATGCAGATCGCACAGGTACTGTCTGGCTACACCCTTGGTGGTGCGGACATGCTTCGTCGTGCGATGGGTAAGAAAAAGCCGGAAGAGATGGCGAAGCAGCGTGCTACCTTCGAAGAGGGCGCAGTTGCTAACGGCGTCGATGGCGAATTGGCGATGAAGATCTTCGACTTGGTAGAAAAATTCGCGGGTTACGGCTTTAACAAATCACACTCTGCTGCTTATGCGTTGGTTTCTTACCAAACGTTATGGTTAAAAACGCACTATCCTGCAGAATTTATGGCAGCGGTGATGACCGCCGATATGGATAACACCGAAAAGGTCGTTGGTCTTGTGGACGAGTGTTTCCGCATGAAACTGACCGTCTTGCCACCTGATATTAACTCGGGCTTATATCGCTTTAACGTGGATGAAAATGGCGCAATTGTTTATGGTATCGGTGCGATAAAAGGCGTGGGTGAAGGCCCCATTGATGCGATATTAGAAGCGCGTAATAAAGGCGGTCACTTCATCGACTTATTTGACTTCTGTGCACGCATCGATCTGAAAAAGGTCAACAAACGTGTTATCGAAAAACTGATTTATGCTGGAGCGCTAGATAGGCTAGGCCCACACCGAGCAGCGTTGATGGCCTCGCTCAATGACGCAGTAAAAGCGGCAAGCCAACACCACCAAGCTGAAGCATTTGGTCAAACCGACATGTTCGGTGTACTGACTGATGCGCCGGAAGAAGTAGAACATAAATATACTCAGGTGCCAGCTTGGCCTGAGAAAGTATGGTTAGAGGGTGAACGTGAGACGCTCGGTTTATATTTGACCGGGCACCCAGTTAACGCATACATAAAGGAACTAAATAAGTACGTTAGTTGTCGACTAAAAGACGCCACTCCAACTCGCCGTGATCAATCCGTGACCGTGGCGGGCTTGGTAATTGCAGCTCGCGTAATGACAACTAAACGTGGTACGCGCATCGGTTTGATGACTTTGGATGATCGAAGTGGTCGAATGGAGGTGATGTTGTTCTCAGATGCGCTTGATAGATATGCGGAACTTCTCGAAAAAGATAAAATTTTGGTCGTTTCTGGACAGGTCAGCTTTGATGACTTCAATGGTGGCCTTAAAATGTCGGCGCGTGAAGTTATGGATCTCGGCAGTGCTCGTGAAAAGTATGCACGAGGTTTGTCAGTATCAATTGATGCTCAGCAGGTAAATGACAAATTCTTTGAGCAATTTACTCGTATTCTAGAGCCACATAAAGCCGGGACCGTACCTGTCAATGTATACTATCAGCGTGCCGACGCCAGAGCGCGGTTAACTTTGGGCACCGAGTGGCGAGTAACGCCAAGTGATACATTACTCGATGATTTAAAACAGTTGCTTGGCAAAGGCCAGGTAGAACTCGAATTTAACTAAAAAAATTCAGCGCAATATGTAAGACGTTGAGTAAAAAAGGATTCATAGATGAGCCTAAACTTTCTTGAATTTGAAAAGCCAATCGCAGAACTAGAAGCGAAAATTGAAGCACTACGTGACGTATCTCGTCATGGTGGTGATTCTGCGGTTGACCTTGATAAAGAAATCGAACAGCTTGAGAAAAAGAGCCTAGAACTGAAGAAGAAAACCTTCAGCAACTTAGGTGCATGGGAAACGGCTCAACTGGCTCGTCACCCTTTACGTCCATACACATTAGATTACATCAAGCACGCATTTGATGAATTTGATGAGCTAGCGGGTGACCGTGCGTTCGCAGACGACAAAGCAATTGTTGGCGGTATTGCACGCCTTGAAGGTCGTCCAGTGATGATCATCGGTCACCAAAAAGGTCGTGAAACTAAAGAGAAAGTGAAGCGTAACTTCGGTATGCCTAAACCAGAAGGTTACCGTAAAGCACTGCGTTTGATGGAAATGGCTGAGCGTTTCAACATGCCAATCATCACTTTTATCGACACAGCAGGTGCGTACCCAGGTGTTGGCGCGGAAGAGCGTGGCCAATCTGAAGCGATCGCAACCAACCTTAAAGTGATGTCTGGTCTTAAAGTGCCAGTGATTTGTAACGTTGTTGGTGAAGGCGGTTCTGGTGGTGCACTAGCAATTGGTGTTGGCGACTACGTGAACATGCTTCAGTACTCTACGTACTCAGTAATCTCTCCAGAAGGTTGTGCCTCAATCCTATGGCGTGATTCAGACAAAGCACCTCAAGCGGCAGACGCAATGGGTCTAACAGCACCACGTCTAAAAGAACTTGAGCTTATCGATGAAATCATCGAAGAGCCACTAGGTGGCGCACACCGCGATCATGTTCAAATGGCTGCAAACATGAAAGCAAATCTACTTCGTCAGCTAGAAGATCTTGAGCAACTAGACCAGGAAACGCTACTTGAGCGCCGTTACCAGCGTCTAATGAACTACGGTTACTGCTAATTACAGCTGTTGCTAGGCGCTAGCTGATCTCTCGTAAGATAACAGATAAAATAGAAAGGGTTGGGCAAACGTCCAGCCCTTTTTTTGTTTCTACTGGATGGCTTATGGAATCGCTTTATTCGCAATTTACTCAAGTTCTCGACCGCTACTACCAATCAGGCTCCAAGATTGTCTTGGCGTTTAGTGGTGGAGTGGATTCGCGTCTGTTGCTGGAACTGCTTAGTCGTTATCAGCAAGTGAATTCTACAGGTAATAACCCAATCAAATGCCACGCCGTATACGTGCATCACGGTTTGAGCTCGAACGCAGACGACTGGGCAGACAAATGTTTAATGTGGGCTGAGCAGGTAGGAATCACGTGTTCTGTTGAGCAAGTGAGCTTAGACATTAACAGTGGCGATAGTATTGAGTTGTTGGCTCGTGAAGCGCGCTATCAAGTGTTGTCTAAGCATATCCAAGCGGGTGACTTATTGCTGACTGGACAACATGCTGATGACCAAGTGGAAACCTTCTTACTAGCACTTAAACGCGGTAGTGGCCCGAAAGGTTTATCTTCGATGGCAGAGAGTATGCCTTTCGCTGGTGGTATGTTGGTTCGCCCACTATTGGCAATTAAGCGTGAGCAAATCGAAGCTGCAGCGAAGGAAGAAGGCCTAGATTGGGTGGAAGACGAGAGTAATCAAGATACGCGTTACGATCGCAATTTCCTTCGACACCGTATTGTTCCAGACCTCTCTGAACGTTGGCCGAGTATTCATCAAGCAGTGCAGCGGAGTGCTAGCTTGTGCGCTCAGCAAGAAGCCTTGTTGGATGAGCTGCTTGGCGCGGTGTTTGAACGTGCTCTGCAAAGCGATCTGAGCTTGAGCATTGATGAGCTAGTCACCCACAGTGACCTTGCACGGGCACGATTAATCCGGATGTGGTTAGCGAAGTTGAATGCAAACATGCCAACTCAAGTGCAACTCAATTTAATTTGGAATGAAGTCGGATTGGCACAGCAAGATGCCAATCCTAAGCTGCAACTTAAGCAGGGTGAAGTTCGCCGTTTTCAAAATCGCCTTTATTGGGTAACTGAAACTGCCGATGTCACGACGTGGCAGAGTGACATTCAAACCGATACGGCGTTGGTATTGCCTGAGCGACTCGGAGAGCTCACTTTGAATACCAGTTCAGAACAAGCCACCATTGCCTTACCGCCTCAGCCAGAGCTTCTGAGGGTGACGTTTAATCCCGAAGGATTATCAGCGCACCCAACCACACGCAATCACAGCCGCAAGCTCAAGAAGCTGTTTCAAGAGTACAATGTACCGAGTTGGTTACGTCGTCAAATACCAATTTTGATGTATCAAAACCAAGTAGTAGCCGTTGCTGGTTTATTTGTTGATCGAGCTTTTAGCGGTCAAGATTGTGAGCTGATATGGCGCAAGTCGTTGTAATTCATGTCACAATGCCAATGAATACTTAAAAAATACCCCGATAGAAGTTGCCTCTGCTTTGTGCAGATGTTCCGCAATCTGAAGGCAAGCGTATATTGGTGGTTAATAACAAATGATTAGGTGAAGCAATGAAGAAAATGATGGTAGGGGCAGTGGTTGCCTTGGGTATGTTAAGTGGACAAGTATTGGCTGCAGGTGACGTGGCAGCAGGACAAGCTAAAGCGGCAGTGTGTGCGGCATGTCATGGTGCAGATGGTATCGCTGTGATTCCAGGTTACCCGAATCTGAAAGGCCAAAATGAGCAGTACATCGCCACGTCCATAAAGGCTTACAAACAAGGCCAGCGTACAGGCGGTTTAGCTCCAGTTATGCAGGCACAAGCAAACTTGCTGTCTGACGAAGATATCGCAAACTTAGCGGCGTTTTATGCAAGTTTGAAGTAAATGCGGTTTTAAATAGACTCAGCGAAATATTCAAATCAAGTCAGAGCCAACACTCTGGCTTTTTCTTTTAGGGCGTACGGGCTTGCTGACTTCGTGATTTTGTTACATTCTTCATCAAATAAAATCCATCAGTATCAGGATTTTCAGTTGCTTGGTAACAACAAGGATTGAATGTTGTGAGGCGCTAACCGATAATATGCGCAAACGATTGAAGCTTAAGGGATGAACATGAAAAAGATTGAAGCGATTATCAAGCCATTCAAATTGGATGATGTTCGAGAAGCATTGGCTGAAGTAGGCATTACAGGGATGACCGTCTCTGAAGTGAAAGGTTTTGGTCGCCAGAAAGGTCACACAGAATTGTACCGCGGTGCGGAGTACATGGTGGATTTCCTTCCTAAAGTGAAGTTAGAAATCGTTGTGACGGAAGACGTTGCAGACAAGTGTGTAGAAACCATCATCGAAACAGCGCAAACTGGTAAGATCGGTGACGGTAAGATCTTCGTAACTGATATCGAGCGTGTCGTACGTATTCGTACTGGTGAAGAAGACGAAGACGCAATCTAAGTTCATAGTGCGATTTCTTTTCGAAATATGATTAAACTAAAAGGGAGCCTTGGGCTCCTTTTTTGTTGTCAGCTCAGGTGTTGTCATGCTTAAACGTTTTATTGCTATTCTTATCTTTCTTGGTTTATCAGTATTACTCGCTTTTCAGTGGGTGTTTACCGTTTCGGAACAGCCGCAGCTTATCTCTCAATCGGGAGAAAACGTAACTCAAACGGTAAAATGTGTCGACTTTGATACTCCTCAAGCGATTGATAATGAGGGAGTATTAAACATTTTGGTTTGGAATATCTACAAGCAGAATAAGCCGAGTTGGGAAGTTGCTCTAAATCATCTATCGCAGCAGAGTCAATTACTGTTATTGCAAGAAGCCAGTCTAACGAGCGAGCTGAAGCGTTGGCTGATTGATGGTCAGTGGATCAGTAACCAAGTGTCAGCGTTTAAGGCCCTGGGCAGCGATGCAGGTGTCATTAGTATTGCTCATAAAGCGCCAATTCGAGCTTGTGCTTATACATCTAAAGAGCCATGGCTACGTTTGCCTAAATCTGCACTTTATAGTGAATACCAGCTAAGTAATGGTCAGCAACTGGCGGTTATCAATATTCATGCTATCAACTTTACAGTGGGCACGGATGAATATTTGTCTCAGTTGGCAACGCTAGAAAAGGCGTTGAAAGCGCACCAAGGTCCAATCATTTTTGCGGGGGATTTTAATAGCTGGAGTGCAGAGAGGGTTTCGGCAATGAAAGTCGCATTGGCAGATATCGACCTCAAAGAAGTTCGGTTTTCACCCGATCAGCGTACCCAGTTTATTACAGGCTTACCGCTTGACCATGTGTTTTATCGAGGTTTAAAGCTAAAATACTCAAAAGCGCCGCTGAGCGACGCTTCTGATCATAATCCATTGTTGGTGTCGTTTTCACTTCTCAATTGAAAAGCGAGTTACACCACGACAATGTATAGTGCCCAAATTACGTAAAACGCGACCCATGGTAGACTTGCAATCACAAGAGCCTGACCGCGTTCAAACTCTGTCCAAGTCAGGACGGCACCGTAACCAAGTACGATGTACCAAGGCAGAAGTAACGGCAATGAGCTAGCAAAGTGAGACCATTCGCTGGTCAACGGCAACTTCAACAAACCGTTTAGGCTGTTAAGGTCGGCTGCGTACGTCATTACTTGACCATGCTTAAGGAGCAGGCTCGCATAGCTTGCAATGTCCCCTAGTACTGCTGGGAAAAGTATTGCACTTGATGCGGCAAACCACTTCCAGTAACCGTATTGCTGCTTACTCGCTTTGGTTGCAAGGAAAAACCATAGAGCTAACAACAATAATGTTGCAAAGCGATTGAATACATCATTGATGATGGCACTAGCCATAAGCGTATTTGGTTCAAGCAACTCGACCTGTGTAGGGTCAATTTGCTGGAACTGAATAGAAAGTTGCTCACTTAGCCAAGTAAAGTCAACATTCGAAAAGTAGGCTCCCCAGAATAAAAATGGGCTAATCATCAGAACAATAAAAGGTTGCCAGCCCCAACCGCCACGTTGGTAAAGAGCTAAGAAACAAGCTGTTGGTGCTCGAAAGATATCCAACAACATTACGAGAGGGTTACTGGAGGAATTCATACGCTCACCTTCGTTACATCAACGTACAACTTGAGCTTCTGTCCTGGCTTCAAGTACTTCTGTTTTTGTAGAGAGTTCCATTTCACAATGTCATTACTCTTTACTTTAAATTTGCTGGCAATGCCACTAATGGTATCGCCGGAACGCACTTGGTAGAACACGGTACGAATCACAGCGCCTTGATCACCACTTTTCCATATCACCAGTTTCTGTCCAACACGTAAGGTATCTCTTGGGCCCATACCATTCCATTTTGCCAGAGATTGGTGCGATACCTTATTTGCTCGTGCGATAGACCATAAGCTTTCTCCTGATTGCACTACATGAGTCAGTTTATACTTACCGCGAGCTTTGGCTTGCGTTTTAGACAAGCGATTTTGGGCTGAAAGAACGTAACTATTTTCGTCCTTAGTTGATGTTGGGATCATCAAGTGTTGACCAACACGAATGTTATTATTGCTCATTCCATTCGCGCGACGAATCACCTTGGTTGTGGTGCTGTACTTTTGAGCGAGTACGCTAAGGGAGTCACCTGACTTCACTTTATAGCGGACCACTTTCATCCCTTTTCCACGGTTCTTATCGACATCTTCTAAAAATGCCGTTTTCTTCTCGATAGGGATAAGAAGTTGGTGCGGACCTTCAGGAGCAGTAGACCATTGGTTGTAGGCAGGGTTGTAGCTTTGCAACTCTTTTACACTGATATCTGCGTACTTGGCTGCGATGGCTAAATCGAGCTGCTCTTTTGGGTCAACAAGAGCCAAGACCGGCTTATTGGCGATAGGTGGGATCTCGATGCCGTACTTGTCTTGGTTCGCAATAATATCTGCAAGCGCAAGCAGTTTTGGTACGTAACTACTGGTTTCTTTCGGTAAATCTAGAGAGAAAAAGTCCGTTGGCTTGCCCAGTTTCTTATTTTTTCGAATAGCGCTGTTTACACGTCCACCGCCACTGTTGTAAGCAGCAATCGCGTGATTCCAGTTGCCGTCGAAGCGCTGGTTTAGTTTAACAAGGTATTCCAACGCAGCATCGGTAGATGCGTCCACGTCACGACGGCCGTCATACCAAAAGTTTTGCTCTAGGCCCATCATTTTTCCTGTGCCAGGAACAAACTGCCAAAGGCCAGCAGCACTGCCGTGTGAATAGGCAAATGCATCAAATGAGCTTTCGACTACTGGTAGAAGCGCAAGCTCCAGCGGTAAATTACGAGCCTCGATTTTTTCTGTAATGAGATACAAAAACGGTTCTGCTCGTTGAGATACAGTACGTAGATGCCCTGGGTGTTTCAGGTACCAAGTTCGGTAGTAGTCGATTTTTTTACTTTGAGGAATGTCCATCTCAAGTTGCATGCCGATACGACGCCATACATCTTGTTGCTCTTGGGGAGTGATAACTTTAGGTGCAGCTTTTTCCTCAGGTTCAACCTTTTGTTGACTATTGGCAACCTGCTGGGAGTCTGTTGCTTGTGTTTTGTTGGTTTCAGGTGTCGATGTGGTAGTCGAGTCTGACTGAGTTAGTTGACAGCCAGATAGTAATACCGCCAACACCCAACTGTACTTCAAACGCATGGATTCAGCCTATTTAGGGCCTGTTTATCTTCTCCTGCCTGTCGCGCAGCTTCTGTACGTGGCAGTCACAAGATAATAGACAATTTATTACTTACAAATGGATGAGAAGGTCTCACCTATGCATTGGAGCGAATTGCAATGATATGCGCTCCCTCCAAAACAATAGAAGCGCACAAGGCGCTTCTCAAACAGCAGATGATAATACTTGCGTTTTTGGAGGTTACAAGCAGAAAAAGGTTAAAACTCGTTCTTCCACTCACGTAAAGCTGTAAAAACCGAGACTGGATCGCTATTTTCAATGCGATTGGCGACTGATTTAACCACTTCAGGATTGTTTGTACGCAAGAATGGGTTGATCCATTTTTCTCTACGTAGTGTGGTTGGAAGCGTCGGTATATTAAGTGCGCGTAGGCGGTTTACATCATCTCTGTATTGGCGCAACTGCTCGTTGTCTGGCTCGACGGCGAGTGCAAATGCCACGTTACTTGCAGTGTACTCATGAGCACAAAAAACTTCCGTTTCTTCAGGAAGAGCAGCGATTTTACTCAAAGACTCAAACATTTGTGCTGGAGAACCTTCAAATATACGCCCACAACCTGCAGAAAATAGCACGTCACCACAGAACAATTTGCTGTCACCTACATAACCAATGTGGCCCAAAGTGTGGCCAGGTAAGCCAAGCACCATGAAAATTTCACCAAACAGGTCGAGTTTGTCGCCTTCTTCCATGGCGTTGGTTAAGGTTGGAATCGGTTCTGCTTTCGGGCCCACAACAGAAACGTCAGGAAAAGCACGAACTAAATCTGGAACGCCACCAATGTGATCGTTGTGGTGGTGTGTAATTAAGATCGCTTCTAAAGTTAATTCATTAGCCTGCAAATATTCTAATACTGGCTTAGCATCGCCCGGATCGACCACAGCACAACGCTTGTCGCTATTTTGTATCAGCCAGATGTAATTATCATTAAATGCGGGTATGCTTTTGATCTCTAACACGATTCGTTCTCCGTCACCCTTTTAATAGTCAGGTGGTTAATGAAACCAGCACTCAGCAACAAAACTATACAGTACCCGTCGACTTGGTCAGAGATGAACAATGGGCCGTGGGTACTTGAGTCAATCCAAACCCGACTTGATGAATGGTGTCCGAAGTTGTTCGGTTACCACATGCTGAAATTGGGTGGCTTGAGCTGTGAGCTAACCAGCTGTAGTTGTAACATTCAACACCAAGTCAACGTAGATATCCAGAACCCGTTGCATAATGTCATCGCAGATGGTTACGAATTGCCCTTTTTAGAAAAAAGCTTTGATGTTGTCGTGCTTGCTCATCAGCTTGACTATGCAAGTGATCCCCATCGACTGCTACGTGAAGTTGATCGCGTCATGATGGATGATGGTTATCTTATTATTACGGGTTTTAATCCGATCAGTCTCACTGGCTTAGCAAGTTTACTGCCTTGGCGAAGAAATAATTTGCCGTGGAGTGGGCGTATGTTCACTACAAACCGCATCAAAGACTGGCTGGGCGTACTGAACTATCAAGTGATTCATTGTGATCGTTACGCACTGTTTCCAATGACGCGTTACAAAACCATGTGGACTTGGCTAGAGAACAGTTTAGGTGATTGGGCATCACCAGCGGGAAGTTTGTATTACATCGTCGCTCGTAAACGAACGTACCCTCTCAAACCTATCAAGCCACATTGGCGCTTGAAGAGAAAGCTAACACCACTAGGTGTGATGAACAGAGAGGGCAGTGCAGTGAAAAAGGTATCCAGTAGCAAAAACTAAGACGCTTGGTAACCCGTATCTTCTTCAGTTGGGTTCTCAGCGGCTGTACGTGCTAACTCATCACAGATTTCATTCTCTCGATGACCTGCGTGGCCCTTCACCCAATGCCAATCAACTTGATGGCGAGCAGTTTCTTTGTCCAGAGCTTGCCATAAGTCGGCATTCTTCACTGGTTTTTTATCTGCCGTTTTCCAACCACGTTTTTTCCAGTTGTGAATCCATTGCGTAATACCTTGACGCACGTACTGGCTGTCCGTTGTTAACGTCACTTGGCATGGCTCTTTTAACGTTTGCAGTGCTACCACTGCAGCCAACATTTCCATGCGGTTATTGGTTGTCAGAGTGTAGCCTTTCGCTAGGGTCTTTTCCGTTTGTTTGTAACGCAGAACAATGCCGTAACCACCTGGTCCCGGATTGCCTAAACAAGATCCGTCAGTGAAAATCTCAACGTGTTTGGTCATATTTTTGGTACTATTAGCCGAAACATTTAATAAAGCATAGTCTGACACACATAACCTTATGAATACCAGCAGCAATTCTGAACATAATCGTATTGTCGTACTCGATACTGAAACCACGGGTATGAACCTCGAGGGCGGCCCGCACTACATGGGTCACCGTATTATCGAGATCGGTGCCGTAGAAATCATCAACCGTAAGCTGACTGGTCGTCACTTCCACGTTTACTTAAAACCGGACCGTGAAATTCAGCCTGACGCGATTGAGGTTCACGGTATTACGGATGAGTTCCTCGTCGACAAGCCTGACTATGCGAATGTCCACCAAGAGTTTTTAGATTTCATCAAAGGTGCCGAGCTGGTTGCCCACAACGCGCCCTTCGATACCGGCTTTATGGATTACGAGTTTGAAATGCTCGATCCAACCATCGGTAAAACGGATGATTTCTGTAAGGTGACCGATACCCTTGCCATGGCGAAGAAAATCTTCCCGGGCAAGCGAAATAACCTTGACGTACTGTGTGAACGTTACGGCATTGATAACTCACACCGTACGCTCCACGGGGCATTGCTCGATGCGGAGATTCTAGCCGACGTTTACCTACTGATGACCGGTGGACAAACAAGTCTAGAATTCAATGCCAACAAAAGCGATGGTGGCACAGAAGGCATTCGTCGTGTTGAAGGAAGAAAAGCGCTAAAGGTTTTGCGTGCAACTGCCGATGAAGTAGAAGCGCACCAGAAAAGACTAGAACTGGTGAACGATAGTATTTGGCAGTAATAGGGAGAGACTATGTTGAGGGCTTTGTCCGTCGCTATTTTAGCGTTCTGGAGTTGTTTCGCTTTTGCAAATGAGTCCGTCATGTCTTTGTTAGATAACCGCTTTCGTGTCGATCCAAGTATCGAGCAGATTACCTTTTTGGTTTATCGTGAACAAAGTTCTCAACCAGTTGTGTTAGTTCGCCCTGATGGTAAAAAATACTATTCATGGGGTGAGTATGACAATGTTCGTTGGTATCAAGAACCCTCTCTCGACATCATTTCTATTGATAAACCGATGTCCGGTCCTTGGCAGGCCGTCGGTAAAGTCACGCCTAAAAACAACATTCGCTTAATCTCACACCTAAAGCTCACTACAGACACTTTTCCAAATCGTTTATATCAAAGTGAAGCGCTTAAGTTTACGGCTCGCCTGACTTCCGATGATAAGTTATTGGCTTTGCGTGATTTCTTAGACCGCGTCAATTTGCGCGTGACACTGACCAAATATGTGGAAAATGAAGATGAGTTGATTAAAGAAGCTCGTCCTGTACCTATTGTCATCGGTGAGTTTGCCGATGATGGACATAACCTTGATGAAAAAGCCGCAGATGGTGTGTTTACCGTGCAGTTACCCATTGATGTTGCTCCCGGAAAATATCGAGCGCGCATTACCTCTGGCAACGGCGTATTTTTGCGTGCACAAGAACAGATCGTTCTTGTCTATCCAACACCCGTTTCCAAGACTTTTATTCAATCCCGTGATGCGAACAAAGCCCATCAACTCGTCGTGCGAGGGGAGCAAGGCATGGTTCTGCCGGGGTCACTCGCGGTAAGTGTTGAGCAAATTGCACCTGATGGCTTTACTACTTTTAGTCAGGGTGTGGTTAGTGCGGATGGCTTAACCACGACCCTAACGATGGATAACGACCCTGAGATAGGAAAGTACTCATGGAAAGGTGGGATCTTCGCGACGGATTTTGCTACAGAGAGAGCGTTAGTATTTCCTATTAACGAGCAGTCGTTTAGCGTGGTAGAAGAAGTTGATATAGAAGCAGCACGTTTGGCGAAAGAGGCCGAGCTAGAGCAACAACGTAAGATTAAGCTCGAAAAGCAATTGATTGCCCAGCGGGAAGCCGATCGTAAGCGCAGCATGATAATTATTGCCGTAGCAACGTGATTGCCATAATTTTGGGGTTAATTGTTTGGTTTGTGTGGCGTAAACTGAAAGCGAAACGAGATGCAATGCCAGAAATGCAGCTGGAAGTACCTAAGAAGTAGGGCGAAAGAAATATTAGAAAACGGAGCTGATTAGCTCCGTTTTTTGTTTAAATACTTTGTTCAATCTAGCGAGACTAAGAATCTGCTATCAGCGTGTTGAGAGGTTTGTGCCTTCATCCTCTACGGAGCATTTGGATAGTAGATTCTGAATCACGTTCGTCCCTCACTGTTCAGAATGACGGTGTTCTGGTAGCTCTGCGCGTGTAGTAGTCTGATAACTCAAAATAAATCGTCATTCTGGCGAGCTCCAGCGAGACTAAGAATCTATTGTCAGCGCGCTAGGGCGTTTGTTTCTTCATCCTCTACAGAATGCTTGGCAAGCAGGCTTTGGACCGTGTTCTCAATCGCTTAGCTGTTCCTTTCAGTATCTATGCTACACTCACGCCATCAGCTATATGAATGACTTCTCATTTGTTTACCTGAGGGCAGCAATTGGGCTGCTGTATTCTTATTAAAGGCATAAAAATGAGCAAATTAAGTTCAGCTGAACGTAAAGCACGCGACAATGAACGTTTTTCGCAACGCGTGAGTGAACGCCGTGAAAAAGGTGAAGATGTCGTCGCGTATGCATTGGCGAATAAAAAAGCGGTTAAGTTCTTAACTAAGTCAGAAAAGAAAGCATTGAACGAACGTAAAGCGACGCTTCAAGAAGAACTTAAGCAGAAAGAGCAGGAAGAACTACGCAGAATTGAGCAGTCGTTTATTGTTGAAGAAGATAACGAAGAATAAACGCTTCTTTGTTAACACCGTGTTGTGCGTAGCAGAGATTCAATAAAAAACGGGAGCCTCGGCTCCCGTTTTGCTTTCTTATTTATCGTTTAAGCCATCATTCGCTCAAGCGACGTTTTCCATCTGAGGGTACAGTGGCTTTGCGGCCAATAGCTCCGGTTCAAAGTCATCCACGTTAATAGTATCTAGACGATGCTGCTCAGCCTCTCTTAACAGCTCCGCTTCTTCTTGCGTGATCACGCCTTGCTCTAGACCTTCTTGAGCAATCATATCTAAATTCATAAATGGACGGCGTTTACCTTGTGCTTTACATACTTTGTCGAACACAGGCTCAGCTTGAAGAATCACAGACAGTGCAAGCTCAATCTTACCGGCAGCATTGTGTTCCGTTGGTTCTAGGTATTGACCACGACCAATGCGTGAACGTGTTGCACTTGGTGTTTGTAGAATACGAGCGACTTTGCTGTCTAGCTTATCGCTTGGCGCTTTGCGTACACGACCGAATGGCATGATTAACACGCGCAGTGCACGACCAATCACTTTGTTCGGGAAGTTCGCTAGGAACTCATCAATCGCGGCTTCAGTCTGCTTCAAGCTGTCTTGCAAGCCCCAATGCACTAATGGTAAATCTTCTACAGGGCGGCCATCCTGTTCGAAGCGTTTCAGTGTTGCAGAACTTAGGTATAGCTGACTTAGAATGTCACCGAGGCGCGCTGACAGGCGCTCTTTACGTTTCAACGAACCACCCAATACCGCCATTGAGATATCCGATAGCAGAGCAAGGTTCGCGCTGTAACGGTTCAATTGTTGGTAGTAGCGCTTGGTTGAGTCTTTAGTTGGTGATGTTGAACCCAGACCATCACTTAGACCAAACCAGATGCTACGAACTAGGTTACTCATGGTGAAGCTCACGTGACCCGCTAGTGCTTTGTCGAACTTCTCAACTGCATCGCCAGCGTCAGAATATGCTGCGTTCATCTCTTCAAGAACGTAAGGGTGACAACGAATCGCGCCCTGACCGAAGATGATCATTGAACGAGTTAGGATGTTGGCACCTTCTACCGTTACCGCGATTGGTGCACCTTGGTAACCACGCGCTAGGAAGTTAGAAGGACCCATACAGATACCTTTACCGCCTACGATGTCCATCGCGTCGATGATGCTCTGTTGACCACGGTGCGTACAGTGGTATTTCACGATAGCCGAGATAACCGAAGGTTTTTCACCTAGGTCGATACCTGCCACGGTTAAGTTGCTTGCTGCATCCATTACGTAGGCGTTACCACCTAGACGTGCTAATGGCTCTTCAACGCCTTCCATGTGACCGATAGGCTGTTTGAACTGACGACGAATGCGTGAGTAAGCGCCTGTTGCCATAGCCGCTGTCTTGATGCCACCCGTTGAGTTTGAAGGTAGCGTGATACCACGGCCAACTGACAGACACTCAACCAGCATACGCCAGCCTTGGCCTGCCATTTTTTCACCACCGATGATGAAGTCCATCGGTACGAAGATGTCTTTACCGCGAGTTGGACCATTTTGGAATGGTACGTTAAGCGGGAAGTGACGGTTACCAATCTCAACGCCTTTAAGGTCAGTTGGGATTAGAGCACAAGTGATACCAAGATCTTCTTGAACACCAAGCAGGCCTTCTGGGTCGCGAAGTTTGAATGCAAGACCAAGTACCGTTGCGACAGGTGCTAGAGTGATGTAACGCTTGTTCCAAGTGAGGCGCATGCCAAGGACTTCTTCACCTTGCCATTCGCCTTTACATACCACGCCGTAATCTGGAATAGAGCCCGCATCTGAGCCTGCTTCTGGGCTAGTCAGTGCGAAACATGGGATCTCTTTACCTTCTGCTAGGCGAGGTAGGTAGTAATCTTTTTGTTCTTCAGTACCGTAGTGTTGCAGTAGCTCACCTGGGCCTAACGAGTTAGGTACACCAACGGTTGACGATAGCACGCCAGAAACGCCCGTCAGTTTTTGCAGCACCAAAGATTGCGCGTACGCTGAGAATTCTAGGCCACCGTATTTCTTCTTGATGATCATGGCGAAGAATTTGTTGTCTTTCAGGTATTGCCACACTTCTGGTGGTAGGTCGGCCAATTCGTGAGTGACTTGGTAATCACTTACCATGGCACACACTTCATTTACTGGACCATCTAGGAATGCTTGCTCTTCTTTGCTCAGCTTAGGTGCTTTGATGGCGTGTAGTTTTTGCCATTCAGGCTTACCTTTGAATAGCTCGGCTTCCCACCATACTGTACCTGCATCCAATGCTTCTTTCTCGGTTTGAGACATAGCAGGTAGGACTTTCTTAAACATGACGAGCGCTTTACGGCTGATCAGTGATTGGCGAATTCCTGATACGGCGAATACCGCAACAGCAAGTACATAAAGAGCCCAGCCAATTACACCAGCTGAGTCTGCGATCGTCAGTGCTAGCATGGCAGCAGTTAGCAGGCTGACGGATTTCACGAGAGACATTCTGTGGTAGAGCGTAACGCCTAACACAACTGTCATCGCTAAGATTGAGAGCAAGATGTCCATATGTTTTTTCCTTTTCAGACTTTATTTATGTTGTACGTCTGTATTTTGGTAAGAGGTCTAACCAGTTCTATAAGTGTAATCAAAATATTAAATAAATGTAAAACACAAGATTGAGTGAAAAGTGATCTATGTAGAGTTAAAATTCTAAAGTTGGGAGGTGAGTGATGATTTCGTAAGCAAGTTATCAAGTTTATTATCGTGATGAATCCAAATCTGTTGGTTCGCTATCGACACTAATTCTCGTTTGTGGGTAAACTCAGAGTAATGAACTGTCCGGTGTGAATTTCACATCAGAACAATTTGCCAAGCGAGAGGCTCAACCTTATGGCTGTGGCCGAGATAATAAAGAGAACATCATATGTACCAAGATCTGATTAGAAGTGAATTAAACGAAGCTGCTGAAGTTCTGAATAAGTTTTTAAGCGATGACCACAACATCGCGCAAATTGAAGCGGCAGCGAAAATGATTGCTGACTCATTCAAGCAAGATGGTAAAGTGTTGTCGTGTGGTAATGGTGGTTCTCACTGTGACTCTATGCACTTTGCAGAAGAGCTAACGGGTCGTTACCGTGAAAACCGCCCAGGTTACGCTGGTATCGCTATTTCAGATCCAAGCCACCTTTCTTGTGTAAGTAACGACTTTGGCTATGATTTCGTATTCTCTCGTTACGTAGAAGCCGTTGGTCGCAAGGGTGACGTTCTGTTTGGTTTGTCGACTTCTGGCAACTCAGGCAACATCCTAAAAGCGATTGAAGCGGCACAAGCGAAAGGCATGAAGACGATTGCGCTAACGGGTAAAGATGGCGGTAAGATGGCAGGTCTTGCTGATATCGAGATCCGCGTGCCTCACTTTGGCTACGCAGACCGCATTCAAGAAGTGCACATTAAGATCATTCACATCATCATTCAGTTGATTGAAAAAGAGATGGAATAAGATTTACGACTAAACCGAATGCTGGCTTAGTTGTGTTTTAAGGTAAGGAGTTCGTTAAACCATGTGTGAATTGCTCGGCATGAGCGCAAATGTTCCAACAGATATTTGTTTCAGTTTTACAGGATTGATGCAGCGCGGTGGTCGAACGGGCCCGCATCGTGATGGTTGGGGAATTACTTTCTATGAAGGAAAGGGGTTTCGTAACTTCAAAGATCCAAACCCAAGTTGTGACTCTAAGATTGCTGAATTAGTGCAAAACTACCCGATTAAAAGTCGTGCGGTAATTAGTCATATTCGTCAAGCCAACCGCGGTGGTGTGAATCTAGAGAATACCCATCCGTTTACGCGCGAGCTTTGGGGACGTTACTGGACGTTTGCACACAATGGTCAACTGACTGATTATCAGGATTTGCACACAGGACGTCATCGTCCGGTTGGGCAAACGGACAGTGAAATGGCATTTTGCTGGCTGCTAAAACAGATGGAAGATAAGTACCCTGAACCTCCTCAAGATATGGAAGCGATCTTTATCTACGTAGCTGAATGTTGCGATAAGCTGAAAGAGAAGGGCGTATTTAACATGCTACTTAGCGACGGTGAGTTTGTGATGACTTACTGTACCAACCATTTGTACTGGATCACGCGTCGTGCACCATTTGGCAAGGCAGCGCTGTTGGATGAAGATGTTGAGATTAACTTCCAAGAAGAGACGACGCCAAACGATGTGGTTTCTGTGATTGCGACTCAGCCATTAACGGGTAATGAGACATGGCATCGCATGAAGCCGGGCGAGTACGGTTTGTTCCATGTCGGTGAATTAGTATTGAACAATGCTAAAGCTCTTGAAGATGTTCCATTTGCCGCGCCGAAGCCGGGTAACCAAGCACCGACCGAACCGTTGGAGTAATGGTTTTTGACGATGAATATCTAAACAAAGCTCGCTTAATCGCGAGCTTTATTTTTATGCCTTTTAAATCGAGGACGGATACGGATAAACATTCTTACTTCCTAGTGTACTGGTAGTAGATTCTGAACGGCGAGGAACGAGCCCGATTCAGAATCTACTAGCCGAGTGTGGTATTGCTCAAGTGGTTGTAGGGACTTGTTAGGTGGTTGGTTTTAGGTTTCTAGTCTGACTGTGGCTTTCTTGAATTAAGTTTATAAGATTTAAAATAACAAAAGGCAGCCTGTTGGCTGCCTTTTTTGTGTTTGTCGTTTGGAATTGAGAATTACTCGTCGGCGTAGCCGTGTTCACCAAGCTCAAAACCATCAAGATACGCTTTGCCTTCGGTCATCGATAATCGCCCGTCGACTAACCACTTAGTCACCATTGGGTAGATCTTGTGTTCTTGAGTCTGAACGCGTGCAGCGAGTGCATCGGCATCGTCGTCTTCAAATACTGGTACTTTGGCTTGCAGTACCACAGGGCCGCCGTCTAACTCTTCTGTGACAAAGTGTACGCTGGTGCCGTGTTCTTTGTCGCCCGCATCAATCGCGCGCTGGTAGGTGTGTAGCCCTGGGTATTTAGGCAGAAGAGAAGGGTGGATGTTGATCATTTTACCTAGGTAGTGGGAAACAAACTTACTGCTCAGAATGCGCATGTAACCAGCAAGAACAATCACGTCCGGTTGGTATTCATCGATTTGCTTCATCAGTTCAGCATCAAAGTCTTCACGTGATTCGAATGCTTTTGGATCGACAAAATGACCCTTCACATCAAACTGTTTTGCACGCTCCAATCCGTAGGCATCAGCTTTGTTAGAAAAAACCGCTGCCACTTGTGCGTTTGGCATGTTGGCTTCACAGGCTTCAAGTATCGCTTGTAGGTTACTGCCGTTACCCGAAATGAGGACCACTATGTTTTTCATGATATTGAGACTGCCTTGATACTGTAGGTTTGACGTGCGTAATCACTAAATTACCTACTATTAGAATGGTTTTCGATGTTCCAGATAGCAGAATGAGGACATCGCGTCCTCATTCACATCTTTATGTAGCGCAACTCACAAGTTATTGGATTTCAACTTGCTCTTCATTGGCTTCTGCTTGAGCGATTTCACCAATCACCCATGCGTTTTCGCCTTCTTCTTTAAGAAGTGCAACCGCCGCGTCTGCTTGGTCTTTCGGTAGTGCTACGATTAGACCAACACCACAGTTGAACGTACGGTACATTTCGTGCGTTTCAACGTTGCCTTTTTCTTGTAGCCATTTGAAGATGATTGGCCATTCCCAGCTGTTACGGTCGATCACGGCTTTAGTGCCTTCTGGCAGTACACGTGGGATGTTTTCCCAGAAACCACCACCTGTAATGTGAGAAATAGCGTGAATATCGTGTTTCTCAATCATCTTAAGTGCTGATTTGATGTAAATCTTAGTCGGTTCTAGTAGGTGCTCACCGATAGTGCGACCTGCTAGCTCTTCGTTCTTATCTGCGCCAGAAACTTCTAGGATCTTACGGATAAGAGAGTAACCGTTTGAGTGTGGACCGCTTGAGCCAACCGCGATTAATGCATCGCCTGCTGCTACTTTGGTGCCGTCAATCACGTCTTCTTTTTCTACTACGCCAACACAGAAGCCAGCAACGTCGTAGTCTTCGCCTTCGTACATGCCCGGCATTTCAGCGGTTTCGCCACCGATAAGCGCGCAGCCAGCTTGAACACAGCCATCAGCAATACCAGAAACCACATCTGCTGCTGTGTCTACGTCTAGTTTGCCTGTTGCGTAGTAGTCTAGGAAGAATAGAGGCTCGGCACCTTGAACGATTAGGTCGTTTACACACATTGCCACTAGATCAACGCCGATAGTGTCGTGCTTGTTCATATCCAGCGCTAGGCGAAGTTTTGTACCTACACCGTCCGTACCAGAAACCAGTACAGGTTGTTTGTATTTCGTCGGTAATTCACACAATGCGCCAAAACCGCCGATACCACCCATCACTTCAGGGCGACGAGTACGCTTAACCGCACCTTTAATACGATCTACAAGCGCGTTGCCTGCATCAATATCTACACCAGCGTCTTTATAGCTAAGAGAAGAGTTGTTACCACTCACAGGGAAGTCCTCGGTTTTTAAGTTGGATATGAAAACGGCGCTATTCTACCAGTGGTTAAATACAGATAGCAAACGTTTGCGTCGGTTTTTTTCTTTAGTGAACTATCCTGATATCCCTGCAAAAATCATGTATAATCTGAAGGTTTGTTTAAATATTGCCAAAAAAGCCGGAGATGGAAATGAAAGTTGTTGAAGTTAAACACCCTCTAGTAAAACACAAAATTGGTCTAATGCGAGAAGGTGACATCAGCACAAAGCGTTTTCGTGAGTTAGCGACAGAAGTCGGTAGCCTACTTACTTACGAAGCGACTGCAGACTTTGAAACAGAGAAAGTAACCATTGAAGGTTGGAATGGTCCTGTAGAAGTTGATCAAATCAAGGGTAAAAAAGTAACTGTAGTGCCAATCCTGCGTGCAGGTCTAGGTATGATGGATGGCGTTCTTGAGCACATGCCAAGCGCACGTATCAGTGTTGTAGGTATCTACCGTGATGAAGAAACACTTGAGCCAGTACCATACTTTAACAAGCTTGCTTCTAACATCGATGAGCGTATCGCTCTAGTTGTTGACCCAATGCTTGCAACAGGTGGTTCTATGATCGCAACAATCGATCTTCTGAAAGAGAAAGGTTGTCAGGCAATCAAAGTTCTTGTTCTTGTAGCGGCTCCTGAAGGTATCGAAGCACTAGAGAAAGCGCACCCAGACGTAGAGCTATACACAGCAGCAATCGATGAGAAGCTAAACGACAAAGGCTACATCGTTCCTGGTCTTGGTGATGCTGGTGACAAGATCTTCGGTACTAAATAATCTGAGCTTAATGCTTAATTATTACTGAATTGAAAAAATAAAGGCTTGGTGCAAACCAAGCCTTTTTTGTATCTACTTATTTCGAAACTAGTGACGAGATGTGAGAAGCGAGAGTAAGTCGTGCGACTTATATCGATAGAGCCACACAGAGGACTACTTCGCGCTTTCTTCTTCCATCTGTGCGTTATCTACCACGTGATTTTCACCAAGGTCGTGTGGCAGCACTAGATTAAGAATGATTGCCACAATACCACACAGGCTCACACCTTGTAGGCTGAACTCGCCAATACCGAAAGCCATGCCACCGATACCAAATACTAGCGTTACCGCAACGATCACTAGGTTACGAGACTTGTGCAGATCAACGTTGTTCTTGATAAGCGTGTTTAGACCTACTGTCGCGATAGAACCAAAAAGTAGAATCATGATACCGCCCATGACCGGAACAGGGATCGTTTGTAGAATGGCTCCGAGCTTACCAACTAAGGCAAGTACGATTGCCGTGATTGCCGCCCATGTCATGATCACTGGGTTAAAGGCTTTAGTCAGCATCACTGCGCCCGTAACTTCGCTGTAAGTGGTGTTTGGTGGTGCGCCAACCATAGATGCGGCAATCGTTGCTACCCCGTCACCCGCGATCGTGCGGTGCAGGCCTGGCTTCTTAAGATAGTTTTTACCCGTTACGTTAGAAATCGCTAGCATGTCACCTACGTGTTCAACTGCCGGAGCGATAGCTACAGGGATCATGAATAAAATAGCGTTGATGTTGAACTCTGGTGCTGTGAAGTTTGGCATTGCTAGCCACGCTGCTTGAGCGACAGGAGTGAAATCCACTACGCCATAGAAGAGTGATACGGTGTAACCCGCTAAGATACCGCCAACGATAGGAACCAGCTTTAGGAAACCTTTCGCAAATACACTCAGTGCTATCGTTGTTAGCAGCGATACTGCTGAGATAATCACGGCGGCATCACCGTTGATCAGCTGAATTGCACCATCACCTGTTTTGCCTACTGCCATGTTTACTGCCGTTGGTGCTAGACCTAGGCCGATCACCATGATTACAGGGCCAACAACCACTGGCGGAAGAATTTTATGAATAAAGCCAACACCGCGGACTTTGATCATTGCACCAAGGCCGACGTAAACCAAACCTGCTGCCATTAAGCCACCCATCGTTGCACCGATACCCCAAGTTTGGATACCAAACATGATAGGTGCAATAAACGCGAAAGAAGAGGCAAGGAAGATTGGGACAGAACGTTTAGTAATTAGTTGGAAAAGAAGAGTACCGACACCAGCACCAAACAGAGCGACGTTTGGATCTAGGCCAGTAAGAAGTGGTACCAGTACGAGAGCACCAAAAGCGACAAAGAGCATCTGAGCGCCTTGTAACGCATTTTTCATAATAATTCCCTATTCAAAGATACGCAGACAAATCCGGCGAATCTTATCATCTAGCAATCGATTGCAATGTTGTCTAGATCAAACTTTTGTATGGATTTATAAGGTCAGCGAATAGTTTATATCGGTTTTACGTAATAAGTTGGTCAGAATATCGACAACATACTCAGTACCCTTCTTGCTCAAGAATGATAGTTGCTTATCATGCGGGTTCTTGTTTAGAGGATTATGAAAACTATGCGCTATTTAGCTCTCCTACTGATAGGTTGGTTGTCCCTGCCTGTGCATGCTCTTACTCAGGTAGATGTCTACCGTGCAGAAGTTGCTATAGACAGTAATCAGAAAGATGGTGAGTCTCTTGCTCGTCAACAAGGAATGAAAGATGTCATCGTCAGAGCGACGGGCAGTCAATCTTCTATTAACAATCCAGTTATCCAAAAAGCGGTAGGCTCGAGCGCTCGCTATATCTCTCAGCTAAGTTATGGCCAACTTGATGGGCAAACCAGCCTTAAGATGTTGTTTAATAGTAGCCAAGTTCGCTCACTACTTACTCAAGCCCAACTTCCTTTATGGTCCCCAAACCGAGCAAATATCTTAGTGTGGATGGTGGAAGAGCAGGGCTACGATCGTACGATTACGTGGGAACATTCAGACTCAGCGAACGCGGTAGCTCTTCGTAGAGCAGCGGAGGTTCGTGGTCTACCTATTACTATGCCTGTGGGTGATTTTGATGACGTGACTGGTGTGAACGTCTCAGATCTTTGGGGTGACTTTGTCGGACCAATCAGCCAAGCAAGTCAACGCTATCCTGTAGATGCGGTACTGGTTATGCGTGTTCAAGGCGATAAGATTCGTTGGACGCTGTACGATCAATCGCCAGCTCAGCTATCTGAATCAAAACAATCGCCACGTAGTGGATCTGCATCTGGTGCAAATGGGATTCCTGCGATGATCGGTGGAATTGCTGATTACTATGCGAAGAAGAGTGCGGTTGTGGTTTCAAGCAAGTCCTCTAAAGCAATTGATGTGAAGGTGTTGAATGTAGAGTCAGCGATGGACTTCTTCGATCTAGAGAATGCCTTAACCAAACTGAATTCGGTAGCAGGTACGGAAATCAAGCGTGTGCAAGGAAACCAAGTAACGTTAACGATTCACCTGTTAGCCTCTCAACAAGCGTTTGAGCAAGAGGCGTCTTCAATTCGCCCGTTAGTGATAACAGAAGAACCAATGGTGAGTATGGAAGAAGCTACACCAGTACAACTGCCTGAAGAGCCTGCTCAACCAGCACAATTGCCAGTGGAGACGCAAGAAGGTCAAGCTGCAGATGTGGTGGAACTGGATACGGCTACTGAGGTAACTCAACCAGAGCAACCAGTCATCGTTCAGCCAGCACCAGTGCAGTATGATTTGATTTATAAATGGAACGCGCCTGTTCGTACGCAAGCAGAGCCCGAAGAGCAAGAGTCAGAAATTGCACCAGTACTAGAAACTGATGTGGTAGAAGACTTAAGCTAAGCTCTACGTTCACCCAAAGCTGAATACAAAAAGAGTCGCCCAGTGCGACTCTTTTTTATTGTTTATTTTTCATTGCTGAGGATGCAACGAGAGAGCTTGAGCTTCAAAGCGAGCTACTTATGGAATTTAGCTTTCTCTTCCTTCTCAACTTGAGATAGGCGTTTTAGTTTCAAGCCTAATTCTTTGCCACGTGCTCGTGCAAATAAGATGTTACCAGCGAAACCTAACGAAGTGAGCATTAACTCTACGGCAGCTAGCCATCGTTCGCCATCATCCACATATAAAATAGTGAGTGCATGGAGAAAGTAGAGCATTAATACAAAGTTAGCCCACGCGTGCGTATAAGGCTTACCTGCAAGAATACCCGGAAGCGGCAGGAGCAGAGGAATACACCACGCAACTGCCAGTGTTGTGCTGCTCAGATGAGGGTGAGGGGAAAGTGCTAATTGCCAAATCGCGACCCAACCTAACAACGCCAAATTGCCGAATAGCGCCATGTAGCGATAGGTTTGGGTTCGTGTGCTGAGAGGTGGTTGGTCAATAATATCAGACATCGATTTACTTATCCTTGAGCTTACTGACTTCCTTTGAGCTTTTGTGCTGTGGTCGCCAGTCGTTTTCCTAATTGTTGAGCGAGACGAATCTCTTCTGCTGTAAGACTTGGTTCGTGTCCTACACTGCTTGCCCCGTAAGGCGTTCCACCGGATTGCGTGGTGTGCAGTTCAGGCTCTGAGTAAGGGATACCTAACACCATCATGCCGTGATGCAAAAGAGGGGTCATCATGCTTTGTAGAGTCGTCTCTTGACCTCCGTGCATTGAAGATGATGAGGTAAACACACAGGCTGGCTTATCGATAAGGTCACCATTCACCCACAAAGGTGTCGTTTGATCCCAAAAGTGCTTAAGCGGCGCTGCCATATTACCAAACCAGACTGGGCTGCCAAACGCGAGGCCATCGCAATGTTTCAGTTCATCTAGAGTAACAATTGGATCAGAAGGGGTATGTGAGTGAGGTGACAATTCTTCAACTGTACGCAAAATCGCTTCGCAATGAGGAGTCGATTCGACCCCTCTTGCTATCTGTCTTGCCAGCTGTTTTGTTGAGCCATGACGGCTGAAATACAAAATGAGGATCTGGCAATCCATTTATAGAATTTCCAACACTTGCTCTGGTGGACGACCGATCTTCGCTTTACCGTTGGCAACCACTACAGGACGCTCAAACAGTTTAGGATTTTGCGCCATCGTTTCGAAAAGCTGTTCATCTGAGACTGATGCCTCACCTAACGCAAGCTCTTTGTAAATGTCTTCTTTTGTGCGCATCATCTCGCGTACAGAAGAGAAACCAAGTTGAGCGTAAAGTGCTTTCAGTTGTTCAACATTAAGCGGTGTATCAAGGTATTTGACCACTTCCGGTGTCACACCATTTTGCTCTAGCAGTTCTAGAGTTTGACGGCTCTTTGAGCAACGAGGGTTGTGATAAATCACGACTGACATGGTTTTCTCCATTTCGTTATTGTAATGCCATGAATCGATCTCTTTGGATCATCAGTTGGTCGATACGTGCGTCGTATCGAGCTTGTTTCAAACTTCCCAGTTCGGCAATTTTACTTGCTTCACTATAATATTGAATTGCTTTGTTCCAATTCGCGCGCAATGCAAAAATTTCCGCACGCGAAGCTAAATCTTCATCGCTGTTCCCCAAGGCAATGTTACCTTTGGAGAGCAGGTGCCAACCATTGGTATCTTCTGGGTTATCATGTGTATAGCGCTGCAGTATTTTAATTGCTTCTTTGTCTTTACCTGCTTCAAGCAAAGCGTTTGCATAGTTGATGGTGAGAACTTTATTGTGCGGCGATCGTTTTAGCGCTTTTGATAACATATCAATCGCTTTTTCTGGGTGCTTCTGAGCAATATATAAATCGGTCATCGCATCAAGATAAAAAGGGTTAGATGGGTCTTGCTTGAGTAATTTGTTAAGCAATACCTCGGCTTTGTCTAAGCGCTTATTATCTAGGTGGACAAGCGCTTTTCCATATTCAAATGTAGGAATCAAATCTGCCGTTGCTTTCTTCTGTGTACGTTCAAACCATCCCATAGCAGCTTCGCCGTCTATACCCGCGTGGCGAGCCACAATGCGTGCTCTAGTAAGATGATAATCGAGCGATGGCATAACTCGCATTGGAGGGTAGGCTTGTGCTCGAGCCCTAGAGTCGGTGATTCGGTCTTCAGGTAATGGGTGAGTTAGTAACATCGGTGGTGGTTTACTTGCATAACGATACTCATCTGCAAGTCGACCAAAAAAACGTGGCATTGCTTGGACGTCAAACCCAGCTTTCGCCAGCGTTGAGATTCCGAAACGATCCGCTTCTTTCTCGTTAGAACGCGTGTAGTTTATCTGGCTCTGCATATTCCCTGCGGTAGCTGCGGTAATCGCTGCCATACCTGCTTCTGGCGCTGCAATCGCAATGAGCAGTGCACCTGCCAAAGCAGCTAGCGTTGCCGGAGAGCGTCGAGCTTGTTCTTCCATGCTTCGTGCAAGGTGACGTTGTGTTACGTGCGCAATCTCGTGAGCAACCACCGATGCGAGCTCACTCTCCGTTCGAGCGTGTAAAAATAGCCCTGAGTGCAGGGCAACGTAACCACCAAAGAAGGCAAAAGCGTTGATATTGCGATCACGGATCATGAAAAAGTGGAACGGTGTTTTTACATCATTCGCATTAGCGACCAGTCGGTGTCCTAGCGTATCAATATACTCGTTGATCACAGGATCACTAACGATCGGACTGCTGGCTCTGAGCATACGCATGTAAGCGTCACCATAAATCAACTCTTGATCTATCGTCAGAGTGCCACCGGCTGCGGTACCAATATCAGGGAGGTCGAGACTATTGGCGTAAATAGGCGTTGGTGTACTTAATGCAGCAGCAAGGCATAAACAAACTAGCGAGCGAGTGCGTTTTAACATACGGTTTAAAGATTCTCCAAAATACCGAAACATGGGTTGGGAGCTGAGTTCCTCTCTGCAACGCCACCATGTTTTATGGTCATCCGTGTCGGATGAATATGCTAGCAATAAGACCGAAGATAAACGAATTGGTTTCGTAAATTGTCACATACATAACTTTTAATTGTTAATTAGAAGTCATTGCCGTTTAGGCTTAAATCACTAGCACCAGCTCAAAAAGCCGTTACAATACAACCCTATCATAAGTGCAGAGCAATACAATGGAATCCATGTTACTTGATTTGCGTGAGCAACGCTGCCCTATGGCGCTGTTACTTGCTAAACGTCACGCTGCTGAAGTATTTCAGGGAGAATCTTCCCAGTATCAACAGCTTATGATTCAAGTTGTGGATAATAGCTCTAAACGAGACATAGTGACGTATTTACGCAATCAAGGGTATGAAGTGCAGTGTCACGCATTACCAGAGTACTTCACTTTGACCGTATTTAATAAGGAATCATCATAAGATGCTTGAGATGATAAGTCGTTGGTATAAGCGACGTTTTTCAGACCCACATGCCGTGAGCCTAGTCGCGATTTTATTGTTCGGCTTTATCACTATTTATTTTTTCGGGCACTTAATTGCACCATTACTGGTTGCGATCGTTCTTGCATATCTCCTTGAATGGCCTGTCACACAAATGTGCCGTTTTGGTATTCCGCGAACCTTTTCAGTTATCACGGTGATACTTGTCTTTATCGGCTTGATGCTCATTGCGGTTTTCGGATTGGTACCGACTATTTGGACTCAGGTTGGCAACCTAATCAATGATATTCCGAACATGTATACAGGGTTGCAGAAGTTCATCTCCACATTACCGGAGCGTTACCCAGAGCTAGCAAACTTGCAAATTGTTGAGACGGTTGTAACCAACGCTAAAAACCAAGCAATCGGCTTAGGTGAAAGTGTTGTGAAGGGCTCACTTGCGTCACTTGTGAGCATTGCAACCTTAGCGGTTTACTTGATCCTTGTACCTCTATTAGTTTTCTTCTTGTTAAAAGACAAAGAAGAGATGATGAGTATGGCCAGTGGCATCCTGCCAAAGAACCGCAAGTTGGCGAATAAAGTCTGGCACGAGATGAATGAACAGATCTCGAATTACATTCGCGGTAAAGTGCTAGAAATTCTTATTGTCGGTGGAGTGAGCTACGTTACGTTTGCGGTTTTAGACCTGCGTTATTCTGCATTGTTAGCGGTAGCGGTTGGGCTATCGGTTCTGATCCCATACATCGGTGCGGCAGCGGTCACTGTGCCCGTTGCGATTGTTGGTTTGTTCCAGTGGGGATTATCTCCACAGTTTTACTGGTTGCTGGTGGCGTACGGTATTATTCAGGCGCTTGATGGCAACGTTTTAGTACCGGTACTATTCTCCGAAGCGGTGAACCTTCACCCAGTAGCAATTATTGTTGCGGTATTGGTGTTTGGTGGTTTATGGGGCTTCTGGGGCGTATTCTTTGCAATTCCTTTGGCGACACTTGTCAAAGCCGTGTGGAACGCACTGCCAAGTACAGAAGAAAGCGAACCAATACAAGAATAGAAATCGAATCCAATAAAAAGCCCAGCGACTGCTGGGCTTTTTGATGTTTGATTGAAAGCTAGGCTTACGCGTTTTCTTTCAAGTAGTTCACAACCACTTCGTGATGGTCTTTGGTTTTGAACTTGTTGAAAACGTGTTCGATCACACCTTCCTCGTTGATTAGGAAGCTAATACGGTGAAGACCATCGTAGACTTTACCCATGAACTTTTTCTCGCCCCACACACCGAACTGGTCAGCAGCTGCATGGTCTTCGTCAGACAGTAGTGTGAAGTTTAGTTCGTCACGTTCGATGAATTTACCAAGTCGTTTCACTGGGTCGATACTTACGCCCAATACTACAACGTTGTGTGCGTCTAGCTCTGCTTTTACATCACGCAGACCTTTTGCCTGAGTGGTACAGCCCGGTGTCATCGCTTTCGGGTAGAAGTAGAACAGAACTTTCTTACCTTTAAAATCATCGAGAGTAACAGTGTTACCGTCTTGGTCGAGCAAAGAGAAGGCTGGCGCTGGCGTGCCTGCTGTCAGCGTATTCATTGTTATGTCCTTTACTTATTTATAGATTGTTTTTTATGAAATTCAGAGAACCTTGTACGTTGAGCGTATTACAAAGTTCATCGAAATCTTCTTGAAGCTGCATAAGGTTACAGTCGGCTTGGACAGACGCTGTAATTGCAATATGGAATTGGTCAGCATCTAGTTGAACTTTAGACTTACTAATAGTTTGAGCGCTTAGTGAGTTAAGACCAATGTTTTGATCGGCAAAAAACTGGGTGAACTTTTCCGTCAAACCCATTCGGTCTTCTGATTCGATGAAGACCTCAAGATCATATGAGTTGTCTAATAACTCATGTGCGGATGTTCGCTTCATGATAGTGATAAGGTCATGCTCTTGCCCGAGTAGAGGTAATTGCGTTTCGACTCGAGTGATATTGTTGGTGTTGCCTGTCAACAGCATGATCAATGTAAATTCATTACCAAAGATAGCGATTCGGCTATCAGCGATGTTACAGCCAGCTTGTGTGACCAGTTTGACTACTTGATTACAAATGCCTGGGCGATCCGTTCCAACTGCTGTAAGTACCAGATGTTGCGTCATATATGAGCTTCTTGTCCTTTCTTCAATAGAGTGATGTTAGCACAGATAAGCATTAGAAATGTCGAGTTGGTTCCTTTTTTAGGCGCGACTGTTTGCTTTGTAAGCGAAATATTATCGTCTACTTTCTGGACGAGATAATTTCACTCAACTCTGACGTGACGAAGAAAACTGCGAGTATATTCCGCGGGCTAAATAGGTGCCGATCCCATAGGGGATAAAGGCTGCAACGATTATCGTTGAAGCTCGAGAATTGAGCGAACCCCCAGAGTTGAGCAAAAGAATCTTGCTAAACCTCTAACAACTGATAATTATTCATTCATTTGTACTTTGTAAGCGTCTATACACACTTGTGTTTGTTAATCGCATTACAGTACCATGCAGAAAGAGTTAAATGAGGGAGATAGACATGTTTTCAGGAAGTATCGTAGCGTTGATCACGCCATTTAAGCCAGATGGTGAAGTAGATTTCGATGGTCTGCAAAAGCTGGTTGAGTATCACGTTGAGGCGGGTACTGACGGTATTGTTGCGGTAGGCACAACGGGAGAGTCTTCGACTCTAACGATTGAAGAGCATGTGAAGGTCGTAAATAAAACGGTAGAGTTTGCCGACGGTCGCATCCCAGTGATTGCTGGCACAGGTGCAAATGCAACTCATGAGGCAGTCACATTCAGTAAGTTACTTGCAGATTCAGGTATTACAGGCTTCTTAAGTGTTACGCCTTATTATAATAAGCCAACTCAAGAAGGTTTGTTCCAACATTACAAAGCGATCTCTGAAGCAAGTGATGTACCTCTAATTTTATACAATGTACCTGGGCGTACAGCGGTAGATTTGTTGCCTGAGACAGTGGCACGCTTGTCAAAGCTTGATAATATCGTCGCATTGAAAGACGCGACGGGTGATTTGAACCGAATTGCACTTCACCGTGAACTTTGTGGCGAAGATTTTATCTTACTAAGTGGTGATGATGCGACTGGCTTAGAGTTTGTGAAGCTGGGCGGTCATGGTGTTATCTCTGTAACGAATAATATCGCTGCGAAAGACATGGCAGATATGTTCCACTTAGCACGAGACGGTAAGTTTGAAGAGGCTGAAGTAATCAACCAGCGTTTGATGACTTTGCACAAGAACTTATTTATCGAATCAAGCCCTATCCCGGTAAAATGGGCAGCCACTAAGCTAGGCTTGATCGGTGACGGCAGTTTGCGTCTTCCTTTGACACCACTTTCTGAAAAGTCGCAGCCGATTTTGGAACAGGCGCTAACAGACGCCGGTATTTACTAGGATTGAAGTATAACTGAGGGCGAGAGCTCTCAGTTTTTAGGAGTATAGATGAAGCTTTCTAGCCAGTTAGTGATGAGTTCACTGGCTGTTTTTGTATTGACTGCCTGTTCAGGTGGTGCCAACCAGCGTCGTCAAGCAAAAGATGACTTCGAATATTTGAATACTGAGTCGTTATCAGAATGGAATATGCCTGCCGATGCTCAGCCTCAGTTTTATCCAAACTATGACATTCCTCAGGGCAATTTTGAGGGTGGCATTGGTAAGGCTGTTGATATTCGTCCCCCACAAGAAGTGCTAGAGCTGATCCCTGGTGCGCGTTTGGAACGTAGCAATGGTGAGGTTACCCTATGGCTACTTCGCAAAGACGAGCTCGATCTTGTTTGGCAAACCGTCCAAAATATGATTTCGACAAATCAGATTCCAGTAGAGAAACAGAGCGAAAATCTAATTGAAACGGGTTGGGTGACTTGGAATTCAGCCGATGAAGATATGGAAATCGGCAGTCGCTACGATATTTCTCGTTTTGAAGCTAACAACCGCTTTGGATTTAAAGTTAACTTGGTTGATTGGCGAGAAGGCGAGCAGGTTAAGGAAGTCTCGCGCACTAATCGTGAACGCTACAATGTGTTGATGACCAACTTGGTTACAGCTCGTTACGATCAACAAGTTCGTGAAGACGCACAGAAAAAAGCACAGGAATTGGTAAAACAAATTCCAATTACGATGGGAACCGATCGTAGTGGTCTGCCTGTTATTATCGCTCGTGCACAGTACAACGTATTATGGCAACGATTGCCTGAGCTACTTCCAAAAATTGGCTTCACGATTGAAAGTCGTAGTCAATCTCAAGGCACGGTTGAGGCAAAATATGCATCACCTGATGATGTATTTTGGAACGACATTGGTGTGAAACCAATCGATTTAGATGCAGGTAAATATACTTTCCTATTTGGTGACTTAGGAAACCGAACGTCAATTAATGTTACTAATTCGTCAGGCAAACCTGTTGAAGAAGAGTTTTTGAAGTCTTTAGCTCCAGTTTTAGCTGCAGTCGCGAAGCAATAACTCGAACAAAGAAAAGGGACCTGAAGGTCCCTTTTTTATTTCTGTCCACAACGTGTAAATTCAACGAGATTCATCGTTTTCTTTCTTTTGGTCTCCGTAACGTTGTTTATCAAGTTCGTTCAACTTGTCTAAATCGTTCTTACGGCCCTTATCCATCTGACCAAACTTCATTTTTGCGGTGTATTTTAACGCAGCTATATTACCAACCACTATGCTGACCACTATGATGATAATGACCCAAGGGTTGGTTAGTATTTCTATCATAGAGCCTCCGGCAGAGTGATATTGTGAATGAATTTGGTAGTGACCTTATTCAAATTATTCAATATGACGTCAATCCCTGCAATGCTGTCGATCTGATTTTGCTCAATTAACTGCTTTCTCAGTACTTCAGGTGTCAGATGAGCCAAGCATTGTTGCCCAACCGATTTATGGCTGATGTGCCAAGGTTCGATAGCCACACCACCCAAATCTTGTTGGTAAGGGAAGAAAAACCCAAAGCGATCTAGGTTGGCTTCTAACCATTGATAGAAAGCTAGTTGATGACCTTCGAAGTATTCCCACGGTTCTAGCTGTAATTTCGTTTCTGGCGGCAACAAGTTACGCGCATAGACATCAAAATCACACCCCCAATGATGGCGACTGCCACCGGGTAGGGCAGACCAACGTAGAATCGCCATTAGCTTTTCTTCATCACTGAGCATCGCTTTTTCTAAAAGCTGAGAGTGGGAATCTAAGATCTTTAAGTCACCAGAAAACTTACCGTTCCAAATGGCTTTTTGACGGTGAAAGTCGCGAAAGCCACTGGCAATTTCCATCTTAAAGCCAGCCTCGGTTGCGGCTTCAATCATCTTCAACAAATCATCGACGACTTCTGGGTGAAGCATAAACGCCTTTTGCCCCACCAACGTGGATTGAAGATGCGAATCGGTGATTCCGGTAAGTTGCTCTGGTGTCATGGTGCTCTCGTTAAATACTACTTACTACATATATAAGCGTTATTTGGCTAATAAGTGCTTCAGCGTGTTCTCGTACATGTCGGTCAATTTCTCTAGGTCATCGACTTTCACGCACTCGTTTACTTTATGAATCGTCGCGTTAACTGGCCCAAGCTCAACCACTTGACCGCCCATACGCGCGATAAAGCGACCATCAGACGTACCGCCAGTTGTGAGAAGTGCGGGCTTAGTGCTGTTCACTTCATCAACTGCTGCGACAACCGCATCAAGTAGTGCGCCAGTGTCGGTTAGGAACGGGTCGCCATTGAATGTCCACTTTAGATCGTAGTCTAGCTCGTGTTTATCCAGAGTCTCAGTGATGCGTTGAACAATCACTTCGTTGCTCAATTCAGTACTGAAACGAAGGTTAAATTGAACGTTAAACTCGCCTGGAATCACATTAGACGCGCCAGTACCTGCTGAAACGTTCGGGATCTGGAAGCTTGTCGGCGGGAAGTAATCATTCCCTTGGTCCCACTCTGTGGTGGCTAACTCGTGGATTGCCAATAGAGATTGATGAACCGGGTTGTTAGCAAGATGAGGGTAGGCAACGTGGCCTTGTGTTCCGTGTACGGTTAGGTCACCAGTGATTGAACCACGACGGCCATTTTTGACTACGTCACCAACCACTTCAGTACTTGAAGGTTCACCAACGATGCACATATCGATGTTCTCGCCGCGTTCCATTAAGGTTTCGACTACGCGAACGGTGCCGTTGATGAATGGGCCTTCTTCGTCAGAGGTGATTAAAAAGCCGATCGAGCCTTTGTGGTCTGGGTTATCTGCAATAAACCGTTCAACTGCCACCACCATACAAGCGAGTGAGCCTTTCATGTCAGCGGCGCCACGACCGTGAAGGTAACCATCTACAATCGTTGGTTCAAATGGGTGCGTATCCCATTGCTCTAACTTGCCCGCAGGCACAACATCAGTGTGACCAGCGAAAGCAAACAGCGGCGCTTGTGTGCCTCGGCGAGCCCAGAAGTTTGTTGTGTCTTCAAACACCATCACTTCGATTTCAAAACCAAGCGCTTTTAATCGCTCGATCATCACTTCCTGACAGCCTGCATCTTCAGGCGTTACAGACTGGCGGCTGATCAGGTCTTTAGCGAGTGCCAGTACTGGACTGTCTGTCATCCTTGATTGTTCCTTTAATTAAGAGTTAAAAATGGTCGCGTATTGGTCTGCTTTGAAACCAATATGTAGTTGGTCTTCAACTTTCAAGATTGGGCGTTTAATCATCGCTGGGTTTTCTACTAATAGCGCGATTGCGTTTTCTTCATTAAGAGAATCTTTTTGTTCTTGAGTCAGCTGACGGAAAGTTGTACCACGTTTGTTTAGTACTTGCTCCCAACCTAGTGTGTTGCAAAATTCGGTAACCATTGCTGCATCGACACCTTGTTTGCGGTAATCATGGAAATTAAAAGCAACATTTTCTGCTTCTAACCATTTCTTCGCTTTTTTAATCGTGTCGCAGTTTGGGATGCCGAACATGGTGATCGTCATAATGTGTCCTTTTGAGTCTTACTTTCTTCTTTCCGAGCCAATTACTTGAATGTGGCTTATTTATTCATTGAGTTGTTAACGCATCCTACCAAGAAGCAACGAAACTGACAAAATGATGAGATGAATAATTTACTTCTTGAAAAAAATAAGGCAGAAATTGCTGGGAAAGGGCGAGTTATTGATCAACCTCAACAAATTACTGTGCAAAAAAGAAATAATGAATCAGCACAATTTTAGGAGGTGTCAATGGAATTGAGTCCTGTTTTTGCAAGGCGGCTGTATTTAGCCTTACTGGTCGAAAGTCTAGAAAGGCCAAATGTGCCTAGGTTAATCGAAAAAACGGGGTGGCCTCGTCGTACTATTCAAGATGTACTTAAGGCTTTACCGGGGATCGGCATTGAACTGATTTTTGTTCAAGATGGCCGACGTCACAATGACGGTTATTACCAGCTTTCTGACTGGGGGCCTTTTGATAGTCAATGGGTTCTTGAGCGAGAGAAAGATATCGCTACTAGTCTTGGATTTCGTGCATAAGCCAGCAACAGCTGGCTTTTTTTGTATCTAAACAATCTTATCTATTTTGGCACTGATATGCAGTCCCTAAGACGCTAAATGAAGTGGTAAAGTCTTGCGGTGATATCATATAAACCGTATCGGCATTGAGTTTTGCCGCCTTGTTTTTAAGATCGATCATCGCGCCTTGCATCATGGCGTCATTGGTAAAAAACAGGTAACTGTACCAGTGACCTTCACTGCCGGTGAGCTCACCTAAATACTCGCATTGCTCAGGGTTAAATTGGTTGTCGATGCGAATTTCCACGTCAAAGCTTGTTTCACTTGGCAAGGTTGAGGGTGCAGAGCAGCCTGTTAATGCCAATGCGATGCACCCTATCATCACATAATGCCGCATATTATTTCCCCATCACGATGTAAGTGGCAAAACCAATCCAGCTGAGTACCAATAATGCCCAAGGTAATACGGTAGGTTTGCTCGTTGGCGCTTCAATACTTGCTGATTCTTGTTCAACGACGTCATCGAGTTGACGCTGTTTTTCTCTCTGTTGCTTTTTCTTTGCTTTATCGGCTTGTCGATTGCGTTCTTTCTGTTGTTTCTTGTACTGAGCAATGCCTTTTTCAATCCCTTGAGCGATCAGTTTAGTCTGCTCTTTGGTCTGGCCAGGCTTTTGGGTTGATTTAGCTATTTTCATCGCTTCAGTTTGGGTTTCTTGAGAAGGAACGGGTGCTGCTGTGTTTTTCTTTTTCATGCTTTTTTATCGACGTCACTGTAAATCTTAACCTAGTTTACCTGCGTAAGATGACGAAATGAACTTTAGTTCTCATCTTTGCCGGGTTGCAACTCTTAAGCGATCGGTTAAAGTGGCGTTTTTATGAAACTAAGAAGACGATATTGTGCGTTACTCATTTGATCAGTACGACGCTCATGGATTTTTGAAAGCGCCAATTATGTTATGGCTAGGTTGGATGTTCCTAGCACGCTCTTGGGTGGTGTTTGCCATGGCAGGAGTAAGTAGAGACAGTGGTAGCAAGATATTAGCGATTGTTTACCCTGACTCTAATACGTTATATCTCGGCCTCTCGATGGGTATTCCAAGCTTGTTACTGATGTGGCTGATGGGCTTGCGCCATCCGGATAGAGGCTGGGTGAATCAAATTACCCAACATGGTCGTGCTATGACTTTGATCTTGTGCGGTATTCAATTGGCTCAGACCATGTATCATGTCTACCTCGAACATGGTGTATTCAACTGGGCAAACGCGCTCACAATTACCCTGTTAACTTGGTTTATGATCTATCTTCTAAATGGAAGATGGGTGAAAGACTGCTTCAACGTGCCACAGATTGAGCACAAAGAAGAACAGCCATCAAAAAATTAAGAACAAAAATTTCCCGCACGGGGCTATAAAGAGGATATCTCAATGTCACAAGCTCAAACGGCGATTGTGCCTGAAGCAGGACCATTTGCACTTTACACTCAGTTAAAAGTGAACCAAAACCGTGAAAACGTACTGGCGAAACTGAAAGCGCTACCTGAGCTAGTAAATGAGCTAAATGCGAGCCAACCAGGTGCAGACCTAACGATTTCTATCGCATTCACTAAGTCTTTTTGGCAGCACCTAAACATGCAAATGCCAGAAGAGTTGATCGACTTCCCTGAGCTGGGTGAAGGCGACGTGATTGCGCCCGCATCTGATGTTGATGTACTGATTCACTGCCACTCAACTCGTCACGATTTGCACTTCTATGTACTGCGTAAATTCCTAGTGGATACAGCAGAAGATGTAACAGTCGTCGACGAAACTTACGGTTACCGTTACCTAGATGCTCGTGACATGACGGATTTCGTTGATGGCACTGAAAACCCGAAAGGTGACGCTCGTGCCGACGTTGCATTGATCAAAGACGGCGCTTTCGCTGGTGGTAGCTACGTGATGGTTCAACGCTTTGAGCACAACCTTCCTGCATGGAACCGTTTGAATGTATCTGCTCAAGAGAAAGTGATTGGCCGTACTAAACCAGATTCTATTGAGCTAGAAGACGTTCCAGCTGCTTCTCACGTAGGTCGCGTAGACATTAAAGAAGAAGGTAAAGGTCTTAAGATCGTTCGCCACAGCTTGCCATACGGCACAGCGACTGGCGCACATGGTCTGCTGTTTATCTCTTACTGCAACACTATCTACAACATCAAAGTGATGCTTGAAAGCATGTACGGCGTGACGGATGGTAAGACAGACCAACTGCTTCGTTTCACTAAAGCGGTAACAGGCGCGTACTTCTTCGCTCCATCACAAGAAATGCTAGCGGAATTGGCGATTAAGTAATTTCCTAGAAGCAACTTTTACTAAAGCCCTCCGCTCGGAGGGCTTTTTCGTCTTTCGTCCCTTTCCATTACTTTTAGCGCTGGCTCTTTTCCAAAAAACACTAAACCTTTCTGCAATTTGGTCGATAAGTATCCAAAGCCTTAATTTCAGGACCTTTATTCGTGGCGATCACCGTTAATACCAATGTGGCAGCACTTGTCGCACAGCGTCATTTGACCAGTGCAACAGACATGCTGAACCAATCCATGGAGCGTTTGTCTTCAGGGAAGCGTATTAACAGCGCAAAGGATGACGCTGCAGGTCTACAAATCTCCAACCGTCTCCAATCGCAAATGCGTGGTTTGGATGTTGCGGTACGCAATGCGAACGATGGCATTTCTATTATGCAAACCGCAGAAGGGGCAATGAATGAAGTGACCAATATCATGCAGCGCATGCGTGATTTGTCGCTACAGTCTGCTAACGGTTCAAACAGCAAAGCGGAACGTACTGCGCTGCAAGAAGAGGTCTCTGCTTTAAATGATGAGTTAAGTCGTATTGCGGAAACCACCTCATTTGGTGGGCGTAAACTATTGAATGGCACATTTGGCACATCGTCTTTTCAAATCGGTGCAACTGCTGGTGAAGCGGTACAAATTGGCCTACGGACTATGCAGCCGGAATCTTTTACTAGCTTTTCTATGAGATCATCTCAAAGGGTCGGCTCCGATTGGACGGTTCAAAGCGGAAACAACGATATTGTTATCCACTATCGTGATAACAATTTTGAAGAGCAGGAGATCCGTATTGAAGCTAAAGCAGGTGATGATATAGAAGAACTCGCTACTTACATTAATGGGCAAACCGATAAAGTAAAAGCGTCTGTTAATGAAGAGGGGCAACTGCAGTTACTGATGTCCTATAAAGATGCCATAGGATACCCTGGACCAACCTTCAGTGGTGGTTTGGGCGATGAGTTAGAACTTGACAAGTATGTCACCGTAAAACGAACGGTAGATAAAATTGATATCAGTACGGTGGGTGGTGCTCAAATGGCGGTTGGTATTCTAGATGACGCCATGAAAACAGTGGACAGCAGTCGTGCTGAGCTAGGCGCGTATCAAAACCGCTTTAATCATGCGATCAATAATCTGGATAACATCCATGAAAACCTAGCGGCTTCGAACAGCCGTATCCAAGATACTGACTACGCCAAAGAAACCACGCAAATGGTGAAGCAGCAGATCTTACAACAAGTCAGCACTTCGATTTTGGCACAAGCAAAGCAAGCACCAAACCTTGCTTTGACGCTGCTTGGTTAATGGTTCGTAACGCGCGAATTTAACGCAAAACCAGCTTGTATCGACAGTAATAAAAGAAGCTTTAGTGAAATTTTAAAGTTTTTTTGCTTTTTTATTTACTTCATCACTATTTCCCTCCCAAACGAACTTTTTTTCAAAAAAACGTATTTTTTTCCTCAAGAAATCAGAAGCAGCGCCGTTAATAAAAGTAACTTTGAGAGAACTACTTGGTTTTCCGAGACGTCGGAAACCGCTACATCGGAAAATCAATTGGAGAAATCACCATGGCAGTGAATGTAAATACAAACGTATCGGCGATGACCGCTCAGCGTTACCTAAACAACGCAAACTCAGCTCAACAAACTTCAATGGAGCGTTTGTCTTCAGGCTTTAAAATCAACAGCGCAAAAGATGACGCTGCGGGTCTACAAATCTCGAACCGCTTGAACGTTCAAAGCCGTGGTTTAGACGTTGCGGTACGTAACGCGAATGATGGTATTTCTATTGCACAGACGGCTGAAGGTGCAATGAATGAGACAACCAACATCCTACAACGTATGCGTGACCTATCTCTACAATCTGCAAACGGCTCTAACTCAAAAGCAGAGCGTGTTGCGATCCAGGAAGAAGTAACGGCACTAAACGATGAGCTTAACCGTATCGCTGAAACGACATCATTCGGTGGTAACAAGCTGCTAAACGGCACGCATGGTTCGAAATCTTTCCAAATTGGTGCAGATAATGGCGAAGCAGTAATGCTTGAGCTAAAAGACATGCGCTCAGACAACAAAATGATGGGTGGCAGCAGCTACGTCGCTGAAAACGGTAAAGGTAAAGACTGGTCGGTTGCTGGCGACAAAGCAGACCTGACTATCTCGCTAAAAGACAGCTTTGGTGAAGAGCAAGAGTTCACTATCAACGCAAAAGCTGGCGATGATATTGAAGAAGTAGCAACTTACATCAACGGTCAAACTGACCTAGTGAAAGCATCTGTAGGTGAAGACGGTAAGCTACAAGTATTTGCGGGTAACAACAAAGTTGACGGCGAAGTGTCATTCTCTGGTGGTCTGGCTGGTGAGCTGAACTTAAGTGAAGCTAAAGCGGTAACAGTAGATACGATCGACGTAACATCGGTTGCAGGTGCACAAGAGTCTGTAGCTATTGTTGATGCGGCACTGAAATACGTAGACAGCCACCGTGCAGAGCTAGGTGCTTTTCAAAACCGTTTCAACCATGCAATCAGCAACTTGGATAACATTAACGAGAACGTGAACGCATCGAAGAGCCGTATCAAAGATACAGACTTCGCGAAAGAAACGACTCAAATGACCAAGTCACAAATTCTATCGCAAGCGTCAAGCTCAATCCTTGCGCAAGCGAAACAAGCGCCTAACTCAGCGCTAAGTCTACTAGGTTAATTCATTAACTTAAGACAAGACCCTCATTGGCTCGTGGTGAGAGATGAGCGAGTAAACCCAGCTTCGGCTGGGTTTTTTTCGTTTTAATGCCCAAGTGGCTAAGCAGTAACCAAAAACAGTGTGAAGGTGGGATGTAAATCACAGTTAAGAATGTCGAACAAAAAAATCGCAAAAAAAAATAATTTTCTCCTAAAGGATATCCAAAGGTCGCCGTTAAAGGGACTGAGAGAAATGAGATGTACCTAAGTGAGGTGAGAGACACGAGGGTGCATTAGCAAAAGCCTTAAGGAGATCAATTATGGCGATTAACGTTAATACTAACGTCTCTGCAATGACCGCACAGCGTTACCTAAACCACGCAGCTGAAGGTCAACAAAAATCAATGGAGCGTTTGTCTTCGGGCTACAAAATCAATAGCGCGAAAGATGATGCTGCAGGTCTACAGATTTCAAACCGTTTAAATGCACAGAGCCGCGGCCTAGATATGGCGGTAAAAAATGCAAACGACGGTATTTCTATTGCACAAGTAGCTGAAGGTGCAATGAATGAGTCTACCAACATCCTACAACGTATGCGTGACCTGTCACTGCAATCTGCGAATGGTTCAAACTCTAAAGCTGAACGTGTAGCGATCCAAGAAGAAGTAACAGCGTTAAACGATGAGCTAAACCGTATTGCTGAGACAACTTCGTTCGGTGGTAACAAACTTCTAAACGGTACTTACGGTACTCAATCTTTCCAAATCGGTGCAGACTCTGGTGAAGCCGTTAAGCTTTCTATGGGAAGTCTACGCTCAGACACAACAGAAATGGGTGGTAAGAGCTATGCTGCTGAAGAAGGCAAAGATGCGTCTTGGAAAGTAGGCGACAACACTGAACTAAGCATGAAGTACACAACTAAGCTTGGTGAAGAGAAAGAAGTTACTATTCAAGCGAAGAAAGGCGATGATATCGAGCAACTTGCGACTTATATCAATGGTCAAAATGAAGATGTAAAAGCTTCTGTTGGCGAAGACGGTAAACTGCAAGTATTTGCTGCGACTCAGAAAGTAACTGGTGATGTTGAGTTCTCTGGCGGCCTAGCTGGTGAGATCGGCTTTGGTGACGCGAAAGACGTATCTGTAAAAGATATTGACGTGACTTCAGTTGCTGGCGCTCAGGAAGCGGTTGCTGTGATTGATGGCGCACTTAAATCTGTAGACAGCCAACGTGCTTCTCTAGGTGCATTCCAAAACCGATTCGACCATGCGATCAGCAACTTAGATAACATTAATGAAAACGTTAATGCATCTAAGAGCCGCATTAAAGATACAGACTACGCTAAAGAAACAACTTCGATGACGAAGTCGCAAATTCTTCAGCAAGCGAGTACTTCTATTTTAGCTCAAGCAAAGCAGTCTCCTTCTGCAGCGCTAAGTCTACTGGGCTAATTGGGTCGACTAAGCCTAAGTTTTAGGTCACCATAGCGATAGAACTCTATCGCTAGCTATTAAGGTGGAAGGGAGAGTGTGATGGAAATATCCTCTTACGCATCGAACATCCAGCCTTACGGCTCACCTAGTGGCATAAAAGTTGCTAAAGAAAATGGCGGAGACGAAGCTAGAATTTCAAGTCCGGCAGGGGCTAGCACTGTAAATTCAGTGCAAGAACCTGAACATGACTTCTCTGTTCAAGCGGCATTAGAAATTGCTGAACAGCAAAAAGAGCTGAACAGAGAAGAGCGACAAAAGATTGTGGATCAAATGAATGAGTTTGTTACATCCATCAATAAAGGCGTCGCATTTCGTGTGGATGAAGAATCAGGTAGAGATGTAGTGACGATTTATGAAGCCACCACTGGTGATGTAATTCGCCAGATACCTGATGAAGAAATGCTAGAGATATTACGTCGTCTAGCCGCACATTCTGCTAACACAGGTTTGTTAGTAGAAAAGGTGTAAGTCGTTTTTGAGGTGATTTGATGAGTTTAGGCCCTTTGGGTATGTCTGGTGGCATGGATATTAATTCCATGGTCAGCAAAATTGTGGATGCGGAGCGTGTGCCAAAACAGCAACGCATCGACAATGAGCGAATGAAGATAGACACCAGCATTAGTGCCTATGGGCGACTCAGAGAATCATTGGATACGATGAAAAATCTCATGGCGAATTTTCGTCAAGAGAAAGCATTTGCCGTTCGTAAAGTTGATACAACGGACGATGCTGTCGTGTCAGCAACTGCAACCACTGATGCTATAGCTGGTAAGTATGCTATCGATGTGTTGCAGCTTGCACAGAGCCATAAATTGGCGTCGGATGTTGTTCCTGAAGACGCAAAATTTGGTCCTGGTAAGCTGCAGATTTCATTAGGTGACAAAGACTTTGAAGTTAATGTCAGTGCTGGTACCAAACTAGCCGATGTTGTTCGTGGAATAAATGGGGCCAAGGGTAACCCTGGTGTCCGTGCCTCCATCATTAACGATGTAGAAGGGCCACGTCTGATCCTTGCCTCGAACCAATCAGGCAAGGACCATCAACTTCATATCAATGTTGATTCTGAAGTGGGAAACCCACTTAAGAAATTTGAATACAAAACGTTAGAAGAGCGAGTAAAAGCGCTCGAAGACGCTCGCAATGCAGCGGAAGAGATCATTGGTCCGCTAACCTCTCCAGAAAATGACAAACTCGCTGATCCAAATGCTCCTCAAGAGCTTGATGAGCAAGGTAATCCTATTCCTCCTGAAGAAGCCTCATCTCCGCAGGAAAACGCCTCTGACGCTGATAAAAATGAACCTATTTCATCATTTGGTGCAGAAGCGGCAAAAGCTGGTCAAGCGGCGATAGATCAAGCGCAGAAGAAAGCCGGCATGATGCCTGAAGATAGCATCGGCGGATGGTCAGAAGCGGCATCTGGAACTTTGCTGGACTCTTATCGCACGCCCGAGCTTGAACTCGATGAAAAAGCGATAGGAAAAGCTCCTGATATCCCTGGCTGGACAAACACCGCATCAGGCACGTTGACTGACTCTTATGTTACTGCGAAAGAAGCGCAGCAACAGCTAGAGCAAGAAAAAGCGGAGATTGAACAAAAAATCGCTGACGAGAAGCAGGAGCTGGACGAAAAAGTAGCTCGTGGTGAACTCACTCAAGATCAAGCTACTCAGATGCACAGGGCAAAGCTTGATCCCAAAGAACGTGAAAAGCTTGAAAAGATTGACGTCGCTGAAGCTAAATTAGAAAAAGCACAAAAATCGTTTGAGACTTACATGGGGATGGCTCAGGTTCAAGCGGGTCAAGACTCTCTAGTCGTACTTGATGGCGTTGCTCAACTTTCTAGCCACAACAACGTCATAGAAGATGCAGTTGAAGGTGTAAGCTTGAGCTTGAAAGGTACGACACCTAAGGACAAGCCTGCCGCAGAAATTGGCGTTGAATATGACAGGCAGAGTGTGCGCCAAGATATAGAGACGTTTGTTTCGGCATATAACAACTTCTATCAAACCTCCAAAGCTTTGTCTGGTGTTGACCCGATGACTGGACAAAAAGGCCCCTTAGCTGGTGATAGCACCGTTAGGAGTGCTGATTCTAGATTGAAGTCAGTGTTTTCGAGTCGCATTGAAAAAGCGCCAGAAAACCTCAAGTCACTCACTGAGTTTGGGGTCACCACCACTCGACAAGGTACTCTAGAGATAAACTATGAGATGCTTGATAAGCAGCTCAACAATAACTTCAACGAACTGGAAAAATTTTTTGGCGGCAATACAGGTTTTGCTAAGCGGATAGAAGATGCCATTCATGGTATTACCGGAATCACGGGTTCTATCAGAACCAGAGAAAAAAGCCTTACAGAACAAAACTATCGTTTAAATGACGATCAGGCGGCATTAGATCGCCGCATAGAGGGGCTTGAAAAGCGTACTCATGACAAGTTTACAGCCATGCAAGACGCCACAGGCAAAATGCAGGGGCAACTCGGTGCATTAATGAGCGCGTTGGGTTAATAAATGGAATCTGAACTAGCAAGCTTGCGTGACCTCGATCAACTAATTTCTCAAGAATTAGAAAAAGTTGAACTAAATACTGAAGAAATTTTGCGTTTGGTCGATATTAGGGAACAGATGTTGCAAAACCTGCTGCCTATTGTCGAAGGCAATACTGATTTGAAGCAGGATGCGGAGTGGCAAGCAGTGGTCACTCGAACTAAAGAAATTGTTGAGCTGATGCAGTGTGAAACGAGCCAACTAGGGAAGCAGCTTCATAAGCTTCGTTACGGCCAACGTTCTCTTCAGCAGTACAAAAAATTTACATAAAAGAGGAATACTATGCGCGGTTCATTACAGGCATATAAAAAGGTTTCAGTTGACAGCCAACTAAGTGCTGCGTCTCCGCACAAAGTAATTCAAATGCTGATGGCTGGTGCAATTGAACGTTTGATTCAAGGCAAAGCAGCGATGCAAGCAGGCAACATTCCTGCAAAAGGTGAGCGTCTTGGTAAAGCGTTAGACATCATTATTGCACTGCGTAGTTGCTTATCTATGGATGACGGTGGTGACATTGCTTCAAACTTAGATTCTTTGTATGAGTTTATGATTACTCGGATTTCAGCGGCTAACCATCAAAATGATCCTCAGCCTATTGATGATGTGATCGATATTATTCGAGAGATCAAATCAGCATGGGACCAGATTCCACAAGAGTTCCACAACCTAACTGCGGCTGAAGTTGGTATTTAATATCGAAAACAATACTTTATGACAGACATAATGTATTGCTACTGATTGCACAACAGTTGGTGCATTAAAGTTTCAATCGAGCTCACACCTCTTTATTGCTTGGTTGCCTTATTTTTTTATTCAAATAAAATAGAAGTCATTAGTGGCCCTAATGGCTTTTTTTGTTGCTGATTTTCTTATTTTGTCTATCGTTATTTGAGACGGTCTCTTATTCGTTCACTCAAATTCGCTTATCAAGGTTTGGCCGCAACACACCAAAAACAAAGGCAATTATTCTTACTTATGCAAGGTTTGGCAAAGCTGCTTGTAATCGATGACGACGCCCCGAGTCGCTTGAATATAAGCAATATATTGGAATTTGTTGGAGAGAGTTGCGATGCTGTCAGCTCTAAACAACTGGACGAAGTGGATTGGTCTGGTGTTTGGTCTGGTTGTATTGTCGGCAATATATCCAATGCTCAAACGATGACGCAAGTTATTGCTTATTTGAGCCAAGCGCACCATATTCCTTTGCTTGTCATGGGACCGTTACCTCTTTCTGTTGATGAGCTTCCGAACTATGTTGGAGAGTTAGAGCTGCCTCTTAACTTTCCTCAACTGAGCGAAGCGCTGCGACATTGCAAAGACTTTTTGGGACGAAAAGGTGTCAACGTCGTTGCGTCGGCGCGAAAGAATACGCTTTTTAGAAGCCTTGTAGGCCAAAGTCGTGGTATCCAAGAAGTTCGTCATCTGATTGAGCAAGTATCGGGTACGGAAGCAAACGTATTGATCCTTGGTGAATCTGGCACAGGTAAAGAAGTTGTTGCTCGCAATATTCACTACCATTCAGCACATCGCAATGGCCCATTCGTACCGATTAACTGCGGTGCTATCCCGCCTGAGCTATTAGAAAGTGAACTCTTTGGTCATGAGAAAGGGGCATTCACGGGGGCTTTAACATCTCGAAAAGGCCGCTTTGAGCTCGCAGAAGGCGGCACGATTTTCCTTGATGAGATCGGCGATATGCCAATGCCGATGCAAGTAAAATTGCTACGTGTTCTCCAAGAGCGATGCTTTGAACGCGTTGGCGGTAACACGACGATTAAAGTTAATGTTCGTGTTGTTGCAGCAACCCACCGCAATTTAGAGCGCATGATTGAAGAGGGTTCGTTCCGCGAAGACCTATACTACCGCCTAAACGTTTTCCCAATTGAAATGCCCGCTTTAAAATCTCGTAAGCAAGACATCCCTTTGCTTCTACAAGAACTGATGGCGCGTTTAGAAGCTGAAGGTGGATTGCCAATATGTTTTACACCACGAGCAATTAATTCACTGATGGAGCATCATTGGCCTGGCAACGTGAGGGAATTGGCAAACCTGGTTGAGCGAATGGTTATCCTTTACCCGAATAGTTTGGTGGACGTTAATCACTTACCAACCAAATATCGCTACAGTGATATTCCAGAGTTCCAGCCAGAAGGAAATCCATTTACTTCTGTAGAAGAGCAAGAGAGAGATGTGTTCCAAGACATCTTCTCTGAAGACTTCAATTTTGATGAACAGAGTGATTTGGACCACAACCACAATGCTCCGCAAGCTTTACCACCAGAAGGTGTGAACCTAAAAGAGCTTCTAGCTGATTTGGAAGTCAATATGATTAGCCAAGCATTAGAAGCGCAAGGTGGGGTAGTTGCCCGTGCTGCTGATATGTTGGGCATGCGCCGTACAACACTGGTTGAGAAGATGCGTAAATACAATTTACAGCGCTAGCCCTAGTTAAAATCGACAATAAAACCACACTTTTATGAGTGTCAACTTCTTGTCGAAGGGTTAACTTCATGATAAATATAAAGAATAGCTTGGCACGTTAATTGCGTACCAAGCTATTTTAGTATTTAAATGGCGATATCTCGACAGGCAGCAAATGGACAATAAAGCAAACCAGTCCCACTTAGACTCGGTAGAAAACCAAGTTGAGCAGTACAAGCAAGTTCTGGACGTAATGCCTGCCGGTGTCATCTTGCTCGATACACAGGGTGTCGTCAGAGAGGCAAACCCAGAAGCGCATCGTATTCTTGAAGTACCACTCGTCAACGAAAAGTGGTTTAACATCATTCAGGCGGCTTTTGACCCTCGTGAAGATGATGGGCATGAGATCTCTCTAAGAAACGGACGTAAGGTGAGACTTGCGATTTCGGCCTCGACAACGGGGCAATTGATATTGATCACTGACCTAACAGAAACACGCTTACTTCAATCACGTGTGAGTGATTTACAGCGTTTATCGTCTTTAGGTCGAATGGTGGCGTCTTTAGCGCATCAGGTTAGAACGCCGCTTTCAAGTGCGATGCTTTATGCCTCTAACCTTGCTGCTCCAAATCTACCACCTGCGACAAAAGAGCGTTTTCAAAGCAAATTAATGGATCGACTGCACGATTTGGAAAAGCAGGTCAATGATATGCTGCTTTTTGCTAAAGGTGGTGATAATAAGGTTATTAAGCCTTTCACGATTGCACAGTTAGTGGCCGAATTTCAGCCCATGGTTGAAACCGCTCTCAAGAACAATCAAATCGATTATTTCCAAGAGGTCGAGCAAGAGGATACGGTATTGCTTGGGAATGCCAACGCTATCGCATCAGCTCTTAGTAACTTAGTAATGAACGCGATCCAGATTGGCGGTAAAGAATCCCAAATTGATGTTTTCTTCCGACCAGTGAATGGAGAGCTGCGAATCTCGGTTCAGGACAACGGTCCTGGCGTTCCTGACGAACTACAAACCAAGATTATGGAACCGTTTTTTACAACACGTTCCCAAGGTACTGGTCTAGGGCTAGCCGTTGTGCAAATGGTCTGTCGTGCCCATGATGGCAGACTTGAACTTCTTTCAGAGCAGGGTGATGGAGCCTGCTTTACTATTTGCATTCCACTCGAGCGAGTGCAAGCAGAGTCTGAATAATGCTGACACTGCGAACAAGAATTACTGGAGAATCGTAATGGCGCAAAGCAAAGTGCTTATCGTTGAAGACGATGAAGGTCTTCGTGAAGCATTAGTAGATACACTTGCTCTAGCTGGCTATGAGTGGTTAGAAGCAGATTGTGCAGAAGACGCATTGGTTAAATTGAAATCCAATGCAGTTGATATTGTTGTCTCTGATGTCCAAATGGCAGGGATGGGTGGGCTCGCTTTACTGCGTAACATTAAGCAAAATTGGCCAAACTTACCTGTTTTGTTGATGACAGCGTATGCCAATATTGAAGATGCGGTATCAGCGATGAAAGATGGCGCCATTGATTACATGGCGAAACCTTTTGCGCCTGAAGTGCTGCTCAACATGGTGAGTCGTTACGCACCTATCAAATCGGACGATAATGGCGATGCCGTTGTTGCTGATGAAAAGAGCCTTCAATTACTCGCTCTTGCAGATAAAGTTGCTCGTACTGATGCAAACGTGATGATCCTTGGACCAAGCGGTTCGGGTAAAGAGGTGATGTCGCGCTACATCCACAATGCGTCAAACCGTAAAGACGGTCCGTTTGTTGCCATCAACTGCGCTGCAATTCCGGATAATATGCTTGAAGCAACGTTGTTTGGTTATGAGAAAGGTGCCTTCACTGGCGCGGTACAAGCGTGCCCGGGTAAGTTCGAGCAAGCACAAGGTGGCACTATCTTATTGGATGAAATCAGTGAGATGGACTTAAACCTACAAGCAAAACTGCTGCGCGTATTACAAGAGCGTGAAGTGGAGCGCTTAGGTAGCCGCAAGAGCATTAAGCTAGATGTGCGTGTACTTGCAACCAGTAACCGCGACCTTAAACAGTATGTGTCAGAAGGCAACTTCCGTGAAGACTTGTATTACCGCCTCAATGTGTTCCCAATTTCATGGCCTGCATTATGCGATAGAAAAGGGGATATCGAACCGTTAGCTAAACATCTTGCTGAAAGGCATTGTGGAAAAATGGGAATGCCAGTACCAAGTTTCTCTTACGCTTCAATCGAAAAACTATTGTGTTACCCGTGGCCAGGGAATGTGCGTGAGTTAGATAACGTTGTTCAGCGTGCCCTGATTTTAAGTGACAATGGCGATATCGAAGCTGAGCATATTCTTCTGGAAGGCGTTGATTGGCAGGATGCGAGTAGCCTGCAAAGCGTAGTTCAAAGTGGCAATGTAGTTGTACCAGATGTTAAACCTATCGCGGAAGTGGAACCACTGCGTGGCACGACAAGTAGCGAAGGTTTAGGTGGTGAACTGCGAGACCAGGAGTACGCGATTATTCTTGAAACCCTTATCGAATGTAATGGACGCCGCAAAGAAATGGCAGAAAAGTTGGGCATCAGCCACGTACTTTGCGTTATAAACTTGCCAAAATGCGTGACGCGGGTATAGAAATTCCGGGTTAATGCATGGGTAAATAGCCATGAGACAAAAGAGTAGCTACACTATTGAGCCTATTGTCTTATGGCACGCTACTTGCTGCGTCAATAAATAGATTTATATTAGTCGTCAAACTTTTGGCTTAGAGGTGACAATGAAAATTGATGGTCTTCAATCACAAATGCGTGCCATGATGGTAGAGGCGAGCAATACTGCTCCCGTTGCAACTGGTGCAAAAGTGGGCGCAGATTTTGGTGATCTTTTAACTAAAGCCATCAATAACGTTAACTCATTGCAAAAAGCGTCTGGAGATCTACAAACTCGCTTTGATCGCGGTGACGCTGACGTATCCCTTTCTGACGTTATGATTGCACGAAACAAATCTAGCGTCGCATTCGATGCAACTGTCCAAATTCGAAATAAACTCATTGAGTCTTATAAAGACCTCATGAACATGCCAGTTTAATTTTAGGTAACAAGTGTGGCAGAACAGTCTACAGATTTAACCGTCTCTGATGGCGGAACCGATGGCGCTCTTGTCTCTAGTTCGGATATAGATGTTGAAGGTCAAAATCCAGATCTAGAAGAGCGCAGTGCATCAAAGTTTGATATGGCAGTAGGTGATCTCGATCTACTGCGACAAGTCGTACTTGTACTTTCTATCTCTATCTGTGTTGCGTTAATTGTGATGTTGTTTTTCTGGGTCAAAGAACCAGAAATGCGACCACTTGGCGCGTATGAAACTGAAGAACTTATCCCAGTTTTAGACTACTTAGATCAGCAAAAAATCAATTATAAACTTGATGGTAATACGATTTCCGTCGAAGCGAGCGACTACAACTCAATTAAGTTGGGAATGGTTCGTGCAGGTGTCAATCAAGCGACTGAGGCTGGCGACGATATCCTTTTGCAAGATATGGGTTTTGGTGTGTCTCAGCGTTTGGAGCAAGAGCGCTTGAAACTCAGCCGTGAAAGGCAGCTTGCCCAAGCAATTGAAGAAATGAAGCAAGTTCGCAAGGCTCGTGTCTTACTTGCATTACCAAAGCACAGCGTTTTTGTCCGTCACAACCAAGAAGCTTCGGCATCGGTATTTTTAACTTTATCGACTGGGGCAAACCTGAAGCAGCAGGAAGTCGACTCTATTGTCGACATGGTGGCAAGCGCCGTACCTGGGATGAAAACGTCTCGAATTACAGTGACGGATCAGCATGGACGTCTGCTTAACTCTGGCTCACAAGACCCAGTTTCCGCCGCTCGCCGTAAAGAGCAAGAGCTTGAACGCAGCCAAGAGCAATCTTTGCGAGAAAAAATTGATTCTGTTCTTTTGCCTATTTTGGGGTACGGAAACTATACCGCGCAGGTTGATATTCAAATGGACTTCAGTGCCATCGAACAAACACGTAAGCAGTTTGATCCGAATACGCCAGCGACACGCAGTGAATATGCACTTGAAGATTATAACAATGGCAACATGGTTGCAGGGGTGCCGGGTGCTCTCAGTAATCAGCCTCCTGCAGATGCATCTATCCCGCAAGATGTTGCGCAAATGAAAGACGGTTCGGTGCTAGGCCAGGGCTCAGTACGCAAAGAGTCAACTCGTAACTTCGAGTTGGATACGACCATTCGACATGAACGTATGCAAACAGGGGTGATTAACCGCCAAACCGTTTCCGTAGCTATCAAAGAACATCGCAATGTTAACCCTGACACTGGTGAGGTGACGTATACACCGCTCAGTGAATCTGAAATTAACGCCATCCGTCAAGTTTTGATTGGTGCCGTCGGATTTAGTGAAGCGCGTGGAGACTTATTGAATGTTCTGAGCGTTAAGTTTGCAGAACCTGAAATGGAACAGTTGGCCGATACGCCAATTTGGGAGCACCCTAACTTTAATGACTGGGTTCGCTGGTTCGCAAGTGCACTTGTCATTATCGTGGTCGTTCTTGTTCTTGTTCGCCCTGCTATGAAGAAACTTCTCAACCCTGCGGCGGATGATGAAGACGAAATGTATGGACCTGATGGTCTACCAATTGGTGCAGATGGTGAGACCAGCCTGATTGGCAGTGATATCGAGAGTAGTGAACTGTTTGAATTTGGTTCAAGCATCGATCTACCAAACCTTCATAAAGATGAAGATGTGTTGAAAGCGGTTCGTGCGTTAGTCGCAAACGAACCAGAGCTTGCCGCTCAAGTAGTTAAGAACTGGATGTTGGATAATGGCTAACGATATTGTTCCTCAAGAAGAAAATGCGGGTGTACCTGCAGAAATTGACCCATCAACCATTTCTGGTGAAGAGAAAGCGGCAATTTTGCTGTTGAGTCTCAATGAACAAGATGCGGCAGGGATAATTCGCCACCTTGAACCAAAGCAGGTTCAGCGTGTTGGTAGTTCGATGGCGAGAGCGAAGGATCTTAGCCAGGATAAAGTTTCTGCGGTACATCGTGCATTTCTGGAAGACATTCAGAAGTACACTAACATCGGTATGGGCAGTGAAGACTTTATGCGTAATGCGCTTGTGGCTGCACTAGGTGAGGACAAAGCGAACAACCTTGTAGACCAAATTCTACTTGGTACTGGTTCTAAAGGTCTTGATTCATTGAAATGGATGGATCCTCGTCAGGTTGCCAGCATCATTGTTAACGAGCACCCGCAAATTCAAACTATCGTATTGTCATACCTAGAAGCGGATCAATCGGCAGAAATTCTTTCTCAGTTCCCTGAACGTGTACGTCTCGACCTGATGATGCGAATTGCCAACCTAGAAGAAGTTCAACCTTCTGCATTGGCTGAGCTAAATGAAATCATGGAGAAGCAGTTTGCTGGTCAGGCTGGTGCGCAAGCCGCAAAGATTGGCGGTTTGAAGGCAGCAGCAGAGATCATGAACTACCTCGACAACAACGTCGAAGGTTTGCTCATGGAGCAGATTCGAGATCAAGACGAAGACATGGCGACGCAAATTCAAGACCTTATGTTTGTATTCGAAAACCTTGTCGAAGTGGACGATCAAGGTATTCAAAAATTGCTGCGTGATGTACCTCAAGACGTTCTGCAGAAAGCGCTTAAAGGTGCCGATGACTCTCTACGTGAGAAGATCTTCAAGAACATGTCTAAGCGTGCCGCTGAGATGATGCGCGATGACATTGAAGCAATGCCACCAGTACGTGTTGCAGATGTGGAAGCGGCGCAGAAAGAAATTCTGGCAATTGCAAGACGAATGGCTGATAGCGGAGAAATCATGCTATCAGGCGGCGCGGACGAATTCCTATAATCACTACAGCCCTGCACCATTCTCCGCAGGGCGAATTATCTTCAAAGCTAAGTACACAGTAGGTGCCCCATGGTCGGTGATAGAAAACGTGGCTTTATTCGCCCTGACGAAGAGGATTCGATGGTTGAACCTCAGCGCTGGGGGTTACCAGACTATGCCGATGCCAGCTCTAAGCAGGCGAAAGAGACCGCCTTTAATTATGACCCAGGGTGGGTGCCTAATTTTGATGAGCCTGAAGAAGAGCAAGTTCTTGAATTAACAGAAGAGCAAATCGAGTTAATTAAGCAAGGAGCGTATCAAGAAGGCTTGCATCAAGGCCAAGAAGCTGGTTTTAAGCAAGGCTACGAAAAAGGTAAAGATGAAGGCCTACAAGCAGGCCATGCAGAGGGCTTAGAACTCGGTAAAGTCGAAGGCGTGACTGCAGGTCAAGAGTACATTCAGCAACAAGTTGAGACCTTTATTAACCTTGCTAACCAATTTGCTCAGCCGCTTGAGTTGATGAATGCTCAGGTCGAAAAGCAATTGGTAGACATGGTGTTGTGCCTTGTAAAAGAAGTGGTTCATGTAGAAGTTCAAACGAATCCTCAAGTCATCCTTGATACGGTGAAACAATCGGTGGAAGCACTTCCAATCAGTGGACACCCGATCACTTTGCATCTTAACCCCGATGATGTCTCTATTATTCGCTCTTCTTACGGGGAAAGTGAGTTGGAGTTCCGTAACTGGACGCTTGTAGCAGAGCCTGCGTTAAATCGTGGTGATGTACAGATTGCCGCGGGAGAGTCGAGTATTAACTACCGAATGGAAGAGCGCATCAAGCAAGTGATTCAGAGTTTTTGTGGAGCTAATCGCCATCAAGGAGGTGAGTAAGCCATGCTTGCGTTAGCTGAGCGCCTCAAAAGCTACAAAATCGAAGGGCTTACCACGAGACCAGTTGCCTCAGGGAAGCTCGTTAGAGTTGTGGGCTTAACACTAGAAGCAACAGGCTGTCGTGCTCCAATTGGTAGTTTGTGCTTGGTTGAAACTATTTCCGGACATATGGAAGCAGAAGTCGTAGGTTTCTCTGGTGACAATCTATTTTTGATGCCGAGTGAGCAAATCACAGGCATTCTTCCTGGCGCGAGAGTGACGCCACTGACCAGCGAAGCAGGCCTGCCGGTAGGCATGGAGCTTTTGGGGCGCGTTATTGATGGCGTTGGTAACCCGCTTGATGGATTGGGTCCTCTGTACACAGAGCAACGTGCATCTTTCAATGCCGAACCCATCAACCCTCTGTCACGTAAACCGATCTCTGAACCACTCGATGTTGGCTTAAAAGCGATTAACGGTTTGTTGACGGTTGGTAAAGGTCAGCGTATCGGTCTGTTTGCAGGTTCTGGTGTTGGTAAATCGGTAACTCTAGGCATGATGACTCGAGGAACTACTGCTCAAGTTGTGGTGGTTGGCCTGATTGGTGAGCGTGGCCGAGAAGTAAAAGAGTTTATTGAGGAGATTCTTGGCGAAGATGGACGACGTCGTTCTGTTGTTGTCGCCGCCCCTGCTGACTCGTCACCTCTGATGCGTTTGAAAGGTTGTCAAACGGCGCTAACGATTGCCGAATACTTTCGAGACCAAGGCTTAGATGTCTTGCTTCTAATGGACTCACTAACCCGTTTTGCTCAAGCTCAGCGTGAAATAGCTTTGTCGGTCGGTGAACCGCCAGCAACTAAAGGCTATCCACCGAGTGTTTTTGCTAAGCTTCCTGCGCTCGTGGAACGTGCTGGTAATGGCAGTCCAGAGCAAGGGTCAATTACGGCATTTTTTACAGTATTAACAGAAGGTGATGACCTTCAAGACCCAATTGCTGATGCATCACGAGCGATTCTTGATGGTCACATTGTACTTTCTCGTGAAATGGCGGATGCCGGTCATTACCCTGCTATTGATGTAGAGAAGTCAGTCAGTCGAGTTATGCCGCAAATTACGACTGAGGAGCACGTTCTGATGTCAAAAGCGGTACGTCAGGTATTGTCGATTTGTCGCAAGAACCAAGACTTGGTGTCAATCGGAGCCTACAAGCCGGGCACCGATCCAGCTATTGATGGTGCATTTACCATCAAACCAAAACTGGATGAATACCTACAACAGCGGATGAAAGAGTCGGTTCCTTACGACATGTGTGTGAATATGTTGAAAAGCCTCTTGGGTGGGTAATAACCTATGAATAATGCGATGGAATTCTTGCTTGAGCAGGCAAAAGAGCGTGAAGACCAAGCAGTGCTTGCACTCAACAAAGCGCGCACTGAGCTAGAAGATTACTACCGCCAAGTAGAACAAATCGAAAAGTATCGTCTTGATTACTGCCAGCAGCTCGTAGACCGTGGTATGGCGGGGCTTACTGCAAGTCAATACGGGCATTTGAATCGATTCCTCACGCAATTAGATGAAACACTATCTAAGCAGAAGCAAGCAGAAACCCACTTCAAGGAACAAGTAACGAACTGCCAAGATTACTGGTTAAACATGCGTAAAGAGCGCATGTCTTACGAGTGGATGATTGAAAAGCGCGAGAAAGAAAAACAAGCGGCGGAAGCGAAGCGAGAGCAGAAGCAAATGGATGAGTTTTCTACCTTGCTCTATAGTCGAAAGCCACAACGTTTCTGAGTTTTATCACTCGACGGTTTCAAGCAAGGTGCGTAGATAGCGCCTTGGTTATTTCCTTCAAACCCGTAAGTGAATCGAGTCCCATTACTACCATTCTTTGAGTCAGTGCCCAAGGGCGCGGCGAATCTATTCGCTAAACAATGTCATCATAATTGTGTGCACCAACATGAACACAGCTACCTAACATTTGTCTCCCTTCGAGCACGAGTGAAAATTTCGTTCTTCTTTCAACCAGGTTAACCACAGTTCAGTTTGGTCTCTTTTTATCTGCTGTTGGCGTGATTTTTGCAGATTAGCTATCAATATCGGGTCTTGTGACCTAAGTTTGCCGCCAAAGTGCAATCCGACAGCGATATGCTCAACGCTGCCGATGATGAGAGTGTTTATATGAATGTGAATTTATCGAATGTTTCTGCAACCAATAAGGTGTCGGTCACCGATTCTTCTAGTAAGGTTGTTGAAGATAACCCTGAAAGCAAAGGTTTTTTTGAAACCTTAGCTGGGGTGTTTAGTGATTCACAAAAAGCAGAGAAGGCGGTGGCAAAATCTGATGCACCTGACGCTTCGGTAGAGACCAAAGACGAAGTGGTTAACGATGCTTCAGCAGACTCAGAAGCTGAAAGCCAAGCAAAAGTCTCTGCGGAAGGTGGTGAAGCTGATAAAGTCGCTTCCACAGAGTCGACCGATGAACTGCTTGAGCAGAGTGAATCCAAAGCAGCAGGTGCACAAAGTGGCGACCACGAAAGTAAATCAATTAAAGCTGAATTAGATACCGCAAGTCGTTCCACCTCTCCAGACTCTAGCGAAATGACAAAGGGAGCGGAGGCGACGTCGACTGGTTCTGAATCCGCTTCATTGGCTGCGAAGCCAACTCAAGACTCTCAAACGAACATTGCCCAAACCAAATCTTCCGAGCAACCACAGACCGAGCAAGTGAAGAGCGCGATGGGAGAAGGTCAGCAGCTACTTGGGCGTATTGAGCAAGCAAACCAAACGCTTCAATCAAACGAGCTTTCTGTAGATAGTGGCAAAGCATTGCCACCAGAAAGCGTTATGGTGTCGGCGGGCGCGAGTAATGTGCAAAGTGCTCGCCTAACTTCGGAGCAACAAAAAGCTTTAGCGACAGATACGTCTATCAAAGGGATGGAGACGAATTCTTCGGTTGACCCTGAAAAAGTGATGCTAGACGCTGATGGCAAGCCGCTAGTTGTCGCTTCGAATGCGTCAAACGTACAACATGTGCCAAACATTTCTCAGCCACAACAAGGTGGTGACATCCCATCAGCGGCGCAGATTGATTGGAACTCACCAAGCACACAGGCGGTCCATGCGGAAGCGATGGTGAATGCGACGACCCAAGCAGCCGTCAATGGTCAAGTCGTAGCACAAGGCGCTCAAGCGCTAGTCGGTACAGAAGCTCTTAATCAGGCAATACCACTAGAAACAGCACCACTAGAAAGCGAGGCAGTTGAAGTACAACGCGTAGCTCTTGCTGAGCTGGACATTATTGATACCAAGTTAGCGCAGGGTGAGCCTCTGTCTGCAAAAGAAATCGAGATAATTGAAGGGCTAAAATCTGGCGAGTTGGTCGCGGATATCCCAGAGCAAGAGTTAGCCCAATTTGTCGCTTTACCTAGTGATGTGAAAGTGGCGATGGCCGAGCATCAAGCAACGCTTAATCAAAGTCGCGTAGCGGCTTCAGCTGCGAGTGCTCAACAAGCGCACCAACTTGCTACGCAAGACCTAAAACATGCAGTAACGCAAGCCAATGTGCAAACAACGGTGACATCAAATGCAGATAAAGCTGCGGCGATGGCGGCAATGCCAGATGCCTTGGTTGCAGCCAATATGACCCCTGCAGCGCACGCAGGTGCGAATCTAGACTTGAGTAAAAAGGCAATGAGCGCAAGTCTAGCGGCTGGCGCACTGAAAGGCACTTCACACCAGCAGGACAAACCAGAAGCCCAGCATGGTTTAGCGGGACAAATTCAAGCAGCAGCAGGTCAGCAAGGCGTAACGGCCCAGCAACAGGCGCGAGTTGATGCGGCTCAGCAAGCTCAACTACCACTGCAGCTAACCAAAGAGTTGGCCAATGAACAAGTTGCAGAAAAAGTGCAGATGATGATGTCGAAGAATCTTAAGAACCTCGATATCCGCTTAGATCCGCCAGAGTTAGGGCGTATGCAGATCCGCATGACAATGAACAACGATTTAGCCAATGTTCATTTTACGGTTAGTAATCCACAAGCTCGAGATTTGATTGAACAGACGCTACCTCGTTTAAGAGAAATGCTTGCTCAACAAGGTATGCAGCTTGCTGACTCTTCTGTTCAGCAGCAGAGTAGTGGTCAACAACAAGGGTATACCGCATCAGAACAGTCTGGAAAAGGTGGCTCAGAGCGAGGTTTTTCTGGCCAATCAGATGAAAACTTTGATGCTGATGTGAATCTTGATTTGAATGTGACTTCAAAGCGTGATGGAATTAGTTTTTACGCATAAAATATCAGAGTTTTAGCGTCAAATAACATAAGAGAAGAATATGGCAGAAGAACAACCACAAGGTGCTGACGCGCCTAAAGGCAAAAGTAAATTGTTAATTATCATCATTGCAGTCGTCGTATTGCTTGGTGGTGGCGGTGCTGCTGCATTCTTTTTAATGGGCTCTAGTGAACCTGAACAAGCCGCGGTTGAACAAGACGCGCAAGCTGTCGCGGCAGCAAACCCAATCGCTTACGTTAATATTGCGCAGCCGTTTGTGTTCAATGTAACAGGTGATAGCCGGGATCGACTTGTTCAAATCAAAGCACAACTTATGGTTCGTGGTAGTGAAAATGAAAACTTAGCTCGCTATCACTCACCACTTATAGAAAGCTCTCTTCTATCAACGTTTGCTTCTGCTACGGTTGAGCAGCTGCGCTCTCCGGATGGTCGAATTGAGTTAAGAAACCGAGCGACTGACGATATCAAAGCTGCGCTGAATGCTGCGGTTGGTAAACCAGTTATCGAAAAAGTCCTATTTACAGACTTTGTTATTCAATAGGTAAAACGTGACAGATCTATTAAGCCAAGATGAGATTGATGCGCTATTACATGGTGTAGACGATGTTGATGACGTCGATGAACCCATGGACGAAGACACGGGGAGTGCCGTTAACTTCGACTTCTCATCTCAAGACAGAATTGTACGTGGTCGCATGCCGACGCTCGAACTTATCAACGAGCGCTTTGCACGACACATGCGGATCAGTCTGTTTAACATGTTGCGTAAAACGGCAGAAGTGTCGATCAATGGCGTACAGATGATGAAGTTTGGTGAATACCAAAATACCCTGTACGTTCCAACTAGTCTGAACATGGTGCGTTTTCGTCCGTTAAAAGGTACGGCACTGATCACTATGGAAGCGCGTCTGGTGTTTATTCTGGTAGAGAACTTCTTCGGTGGCGATGGTCGCTTCCATGCCAAAATCGAAGGTCGTGAATTTACCCCAACCGAACGACGCATTATTCAATTACTCCTAAAAATTGTTTTTGAAGACTACAAAGAAGCATGGTCTCCGGTCATGGGTGTGGAGTTCGAATATCTTGATTCAGAAGTAAACCCTAGTATGGCCAACATCGTGAGCCCGACAGAAGTGATTGTTGTCAGCTCATTCCATATCGAGGTTGATGGCGGTGGCGGCGATTTTCACGTTGTGATGCCTTATTCGATGGTTGAACCTATCCGCGAATTGCTGGATGCGGGTGTTCAATCTGACAAGATGGAAACAGACGTACGTTGGAGTTCTGCTCTGCGTGAAGAGATCATGGATTGCCCGGTAAACTTTCGTGTGAATTTGCTGGAGAAAGACATCTCTCTACGTGACTTGATGGAACTTCAACCGGGTGATGTGATCCCGATTGAGATGCCAGAACATGCGACGATGTTCATTGAAGATTTACCCACCTATCGAGTCAAAATGGGGCGCTCAGAAGACAAGCTGGCAGTGCAAGTTTCTGAGGAAATCGAACGTCCACATGTAGTAAAAACGGATTTGGCGTTTTTGGGTAAGGACATTATGTCTGAGCTTGAAAGCGATGATGACGATTAAATTAACATGCCAGTATTTCAATGCCTTTGCTGAATTGATAGCGAAGGTGGAAGAACAAAGAAGATTTAAGACAGGACACAATAATGGAACCAAGTGACGATCAAAAACTTGCTGACGAATGGGCAGCAGCTCTTGGCGAAGATCCATCAGCACCATCAATTGATGTTGATGAAGTGCTTGCAGCGCCATTAGAAGAGTTGAAAGATACCTCTGCGCCTATTTCTGAAGATGAGCGACGTAAGCTTGATACCATCATGGATATTCCCGTGACTATCTCGATGGAAGTCGGTCGTTCTCAGATTAGCATTCGAAATCTATTGCAGTTAAACCAAGGCTCTGTCGTGGAACTGGACCGCTTAGCGGGAGAGTCCCTTGACGTGTTAGTTAACGGTACACTCATTGCTCATGGTGAAGTTGTTGTCGTCAACGACAAATTTGGTATTCGTCTGACGGACGTAATTAGCCAAACTGAACGTATCAAAAAGCTACGCTAGTATGAGAAGTTCAATCAATACACGGTTGATGCAAATGACAGGAGCACTGAGCCTTGCGCTGAGTGCTCCTTATGCATTTGCAGCGGCGCCAAATAGTTTGGATATGGCGACGACATTGGGCTCATTGGTTCTTGTCATTGGTGTCATCATCTTTTTGGCATGGCTGTTAAAGCGTATGCAGGTTCCAGCAATGGGTCAGCAAAAAGGTTTAAGAATTGTCAGCCAGTTACCTGTCGGAACGAAAGAGCGTATCGCAGTCGTGCAAGTCGGAGAAGAGCAATTTCTGGTAGGTATTACCAGTCAATCGATTCAAACCCTGGCTAAACTAGAACAGCCGCTAAAAGAGGATGAGTTGGCGACCAATGCATTTGCTAGTCAATTTAGTCAACTGATTAAAAAGAATGATAAAGGATAATCCAATTAGACTGGTCATCGGCCTTGTTGTCTTGATGCTAAGTCTATTAACGTCGTCAGCCGCGTTCGCTCAAGCCGAAGAAGGCGCATTACCCGCCAACTTAGCCCCTGGAGGCAGTGTTACAGTGCAAGCGATGGAGAGTGATAAAGGTGCAAGCCACTCGTTATCGGTTTCCAACACGGGCGGCATTCCGGCATTTACCATGACGACCAATCCAGATGGTAGCGAAGATTATTCCGTTACGCTGCAAATTCTGGCTCTGATGACCATGCTTGGCTTCTTGCCGGCGATGGTCATTTTAATGACTTCTTTTACTCGTATCGTGGTCGTCATGTCCATTCTGCGCCAGGCTATGGGTTTGCAGCAAACGCCATCAAACCAGGTCATTATTGGCATTGCGTTGTTCCTTACTTTTTTCGTGATGTCCCCAGTACTCAATGAAGTGAATGAAACAGCCATTCAGCCATATTTAAACGAGCAAGTCACAGCGCGAGAAGCTTTTGATGCAGCACAACAGCCAATGAAAGCATTTATGCTCAAGCAGACTCGCGTTAAAGACCTTGAAACGTTCGTTAATATGTCTGGGGCGGAAGTGACAAACCCTGAAGATGTCTCTATGGCGGTGTTGATCCCTGCTTTTATCACTTCTGAACTAAAAACAGCTTTCCAGATTGGTTTTATGCTGTTTCTTCCGTTTCTTATTATTGACTTAGTGGTCGCGTCAGTACTGATGGCGATGGGTATGATGATGCTCTCGCCTATGATTGTATCCCTGCCATTCAAGCTAATGTTGTTCGTGTTAGTTGATGGCTGGAACTTAATACTATCAACCCTAGCGGGCAGCTTTGCTTTGTAGCTGGGCAAATTTGAAGAGGAATAATTATGACTCCTGAAATGTTTGTCGAGCTTTTCCGAGATGCTTTGTGGATGGTGCTGGTCATGGTCTGCGCCATCATTATTCCCAGCTTATTAATTGGTTTAGTCGTGGCAATCTTTCAAGCGGCAACGTCTATCAACGAACAGACATTGAGCTTTTTGCCACGTTTGATTGTGACCTTGTTGGCCCTAATGCTATTTGGTCACTGGATGACGCAAATGCTGATGGAGTACTTTTTTGGTTTGATTGAGCGCTTGCCTCAAGTGCTTTATTAACAAGGTATTGTGATGGAATACCCAACTGACATTGTACTGGATTGGATAGCCAATTACTTTTGGCCATATGTCCGTATATCTTCAATGTTAATGGTAATGACTGTGACTGGTGCTCGCTTTGTTTCGCCACGTATTCGTCTTTACCTCGGGTTAGCAATTACGTTTGCCGTGATGCCAGCTATTCCGGCAGTTCCTCAAGATATTGAATTGCTCTCATTTCGTGGTTTCATGACCATCGCTGAGCAAATCATTATCGGCGTTGCAATGGGGATGGTTACTCAGTTTTTGATTCAAACTTTTGTTCTGCTGGGCCAGATATTAGGTATGCAGTCGAGCTTAGGCTTTGCATCGATGGTCGATCCGGCTAATGGTCAAAATACCCCATTGCTTGGTCAACTCTTCATGTTTTTGGCGACCTTATTCTTCTTAGCAACAGATGGGCACCTGAAAATGCTACAGCTGGTGGTGTTTAGCTTTAAAACTCTACCAATTGGTTCAGGCAGTCTGAATGCGGTTGATTATAGAGAGATGGCAAGCTGGTTGGGGATTATGTTTAAAACGGCATTGAGCATGTCTTTATCTGGCATTATTGCGCTACTTACTATTAACTTATCTTTCGGTGTAATGACTCGTGCCGCACCACAGCTAAACATCTTTTCGCTCGGTTTTGCCTTTGCTTTGATGGTTGGTTTGTTGTTGTGCTGGTATATTTTGGCTGGCTTATATAGCCACTACTTACTGTATTGGACAGTGGGTGAGGAGCAAATTTGTAACCTCATTCGCTTGAGTTGTTAGGAGGCTGGTTTGGCAGAGTCAGACGGTCAAGAACGCACCGAAGAAGCCACCCCCCCCGACGGTTACAACAAGCCAAAGAAAAGGGGCAGGTGGCTCGTTCTAAAGAGCTTGCATCGGCCTCGGTGCTCATCGTCGGTGCTGTATCTTTAATGTGGTTCGGTGAATCTTTGGCTCGTGCTCTGTTTTCTATCATGAGCCGCTTGTTCGCTCTTAAGCGCGATGAAATCTTTGATGTCGCCAAATTGTTTGATATCGCGGGCGGTGCTCTTACTTCCTTACTGCTACCTCTGCTGCTGATCCTACTGACGCTCTTTATTGCTGCGGTGATTGGCGCGGCTGGCGTGGGGGGAATCAGCTTTTCTGCAGAAGCGGCGATGCCTAAGTTGTCAAAAATGAACCCACTAAGTGGCCTGAAGCGAATGGTTGGGCTACAAAGCTGGGTTGAGTTGGTCAAATCAATCCTAAAGGTTGGCTTGGTGACAGGGGTGGCGATATACTTGATCCAAGCATCACAGGCTGATTTGATTCAGCTTAGTATGGATGTTTATCCGCAAAACATTTTCCATGCACTCGATATCTTGCTGAACTTCGTCTTGCTGATCAGTTGCTCGCTATTGATAGTTGTCGCGATTGATATTCCATTTCAGATCTGGCAGCACGCTGACCAACTCAAAATGACCAAGCAAGAAGTGAAAGACGAATACAAGGATACGGAGGGTAAACCAGAGGTTAAAGGCCGTATCCGAATGCTACAACGTGAAGCCGCTCAACGAAGAATGATGGCTGATGTTCCGCAAGCGGATGTTATTGTCACCAACCCAGAACACTTTTCTGTTGCACTTCGTTATCAGCAAAAAACAGACCGTGCGCCTGTCGTGGTTGCCAAAGGAACCGATCATATTGCGATGAAAATTCGTGAGATTGCGAGAGAGAATGACATTACGATTGTGCCAGCACCTCCTTTAGCGCGTGCACTGTACTACACCACTGAGTTAGAACAGCAGATTCCTGATGCACTATTTACCGCTGTCGCACAAGTACTCGCTTTCGTATTCCAGTTAAAGCAGTACCGCAAGCGTGGTGGACAAAGACCAAAACTCAAGGACTATGAGTTACCTATTCCCCCAGAATATCGACATTAATGCTTAGGGAAATTAGCTAAAGATCAAAGGATTGAGAATTACTTTGATCTTTAGTCATTATTTTGGCGTTTATGCTGGTACACAGATTGCTTAAATCGTGTTTATCAACAACAATACCTAGCACTTACGAATGAGTGCTATCGCTCCCTCGTCCCGTCGAGACGAGCAGACATCAAAGCTGAGACACCACCTAAATATGAAGTTAAGCCTGCCTTTTGCAGATAAGCTGCCCAAAATACCACAGCGTTCAATGCCGGCTATCGGCGCGCCAGTAATGGTACTTGCCACCCTTGCAATGGTGGTCTTACCTATTCCTGCCTTCTTGCTGGATATGTTTTTTACCTTCAACATCGCGCTTGCGATGGTGGTGTTATTGGTTACGGTTTACACACGACGTCCGCTTGACTTTGCTGCATTCCCAACAGTACTTCTTATTGCAACGTTGCTTCGTTTAGCACTGAACGTTGCGTCAACTCGTGTCGTTCTTCTTTATGGTCATGAAGGTGGTAACGCAGCCGGTAACGTTATTGAAGCTTTTGGTAATGTTGTAATTGGTGGTAACTACGCTGTTGGTTTGGTGGTGTTCTTAATCTTGATGATCATCAACTTTATGGTAGTTACCAAAGGTGCAGGTCGTATTTCTGAAGTTAGTGCTCGCTTTACCCTAGATGCTTTACCCGGTAAGCAGATGGCCATCGATGCCGACCTGAACGCGGGACTTATCGATCAAGAGCAGGCGAGAACAAGACGATTCGAAGTTACCAAAGAAGCCGACTTCTATGGTTCGATGGATGGTGCGTCAAAGTTTGTTAAAGGTGATGCCATTGCTGGTATCTTAATTCTATTCATCAACATTATTGGTGGTTTATCCATCGGTATGGCGCAGTATGGTTTAGGCTTCTCTGAAGCTATGCAAATCTATACCCTGCTGACGATTGGTGATGGCCTTGTTGCGCAGATACCATCACTTTTACTATCAATCGCTGCTGCGATGATGGTAACCCGTCAAAATACTGATGAAGATATGGGCGAGCAGCTGATTTTTCAGATGTTTGATAACCCGAAAGCACTGATGATCACGGCGGCAATTTTAGGTGTTATGGGTATTGTTCCGGGCATGCCTCATTTCTCATTCCTCTCCCTTGCGGCCATTGCTGGTGGCGCTGCTTATTGGCTAGATAAAAAGCAGAAACAAAAAGCGAAAGAGCCTAAGCCGCCCGCAGAGCTTGAAGGTGGGAACGAACCTATCTCTCAAAGGGAACTCTCTTGGGATGATGTGCAGCCAGTGGACATTATTGGTCTAGAAGTAGGATATCGTTTGATTCCGCTAGTGGATAGAGACCAAGGTGGGGAGTTGCTCGAACGGGTTAAAGGTGTGCGTAAAAAGCTATCTCAGGATTTTGGCTTTCTGATTCCGGCTGTACACATACGTGATAATTTAGAACTAACGCCAAATAGCTATCGTATTACGCTAATGGGTGTTGCCGTTGGTGAAGCTGAAATCAAGCCAGACCAAGAACTTGCAATAAACCCTGGTCAAGTTTATGGCATGATCGAGGGTGAACCAACAATTGACCCTGCATTTGGTCTCGAAGCTGTGTGGATCCGCGAAGAACAGAGAGAACACGCTCAAGCCTTAGGTTACACCGTAGTGGACTCTTCAACGGTTCTCGCAACCCATTTAAGCCAATTGCTAACCAATAATGCTTCACAGCTCATTGGGCATGAAGAGGTGCAGAACCTACTTGAAATGCTTGGGCGAAGTGCGCCTAAGCTGGTAGAGAACTTTGTTCCTGACCAACTGCAACTTGGTGTGGTTGTGAAAGTGCTGCAAAACTTGCTTAATGAAGCGGTACCAATTAGAGACATTAGAACCATCATCCAAACCCTGGCTGAGTACTCAAGTAAGAGTCAAGAACCTGACATTCTAACAGCAGCGGTTCGTATCTCTCTTAAACGACTAATTGTCCAGGAAATCAATGGCATAGAGCCTGAGTTGCCAGTGATTACACTGATTCCTGAGCTGGAACAAATCTTGCATCAGACAATGCAGGCTTCAGGAGGAGAATCCGCAGGTATTGAGCCAGGATTGGCAGAGCGTCTGCAATCTTCCTTGAGTCAAGCGACACAAGAACAAGAGCTGAAGGGGGAACCTGCAGTTCTACTGACTTCTGGCGTATTGCGTTCAACATTGGCTAAGTTTGTCAAAAACACAATACCAAGCTTAAGGGTGCTCTCGTACCAAGAAATCCCGGATGAAAAACAGATCAGAATTGTGCAAGCCGTGGGTAATTAAATAACCCATTATAATGGATTCGTAGTTTGAAAATTAAACGATTTTTTGCCAAAGATATGCGCTCAGCGTTGCTTCAAGTGAAAGAACAACTTGGAGCGGATGCGGTGATCATGTCGAACAAGAAAGTAGCGGGTGGCGTAGAGATCGTAGCTGCGATAGATGGCGAGTCCAACGCAGCTGCTGGAGAGAGCAGTGCAAAAGCGCTACCTAGTCGCTCTACTACACCAAATCGTTATAGTGAACATCAACAAATGTCTTCTGCCGCCGCGAGCCGTTTTGAAGATCGTCGATTAGATGAAGACAAAATTAGTTTGAACAACAGTACCGAGAAATCGGGTTCGATGACAAAACGCTTTGCGAACATGCTCAAACAGTATAGCCATGGTGCGTCGGAATCTGATGACCATGTGGCTGAAAATGAGGATTCGTTATCAGCGCTGTTGCAAAGACAAACTAAGCACAGAGAGAACTATAACCAGCCAGCTCCTTACCAGCCTGATTCGCCTCTGGCCAAACTTATTGCTCAAGATGATCGATTCAGTCCTCCTAGTCCGAAGCTGGATCCGACACGTTATGATCGCCGTCGACCTTCTGACGAAAAAGATAATTCGCCAAGTGAGCTCGAGAACATGCGAGAAGAAATGACATCGATACGTCGTTTGTTGGAGCATCAAGTCTCGGGGCTTATGTGGCAGGAAGTTGAGCGCCGTGAACCTCTACGAGCAATGCTGATTAAACGGTTAGAACGTATGGGTGTATCTCCGGAGCTAGCGGACCAGATGGCTTGCTATATTCCAGAAGACACGAAACCTTCAAGAGCGTGGAAGGCTCTACTAGCACTGGTCGCTGATCAGATTTCGACACCACGCCAAGATATATTGAAACGTGGTGGTGTTGTCGCACTGCTAGGCCCTACTGGTGTTGGTAAAACGACGACAGTGGCAAAGCTAGCTGCTCGTGCTGCGATGGAGTATGGCGCGGACAACGTTGCCTTGGTGACAACAGACACTTATAGAATTGGTGCACATGAACAGTTGTCAATATATGGCAGAATTATGGGTTGTCCTGTAAGAGTTGCTAAAGATTCTGATGAATTGGCCGATGTTATATATCAACTACGAAACAGACGTCTGATTTTGGTTGATACTGCAGGTATGGGGCAACGTGATGTTCGTCTATCAGAGCAACTGGATACATTGATGCAAGAGAGTGGAGAGGTCATCCACAGTTACCTTGTATTGCCAGCGACAGCTCAACGACGCGTATTACAAGAAACACTAGACCACTTTAAACGTATTCCATTGTCTGGCTGCATTTTAACTAAGTTGGATGAATCCCTAAGCTTAGGTGAGTTCATTAGCGTAGTTATTCAAAATGCAATGCCAGTCGCGTATATCGCAAACGGACAGCGTGTACCTGAAGACATTGTGATTGCACAACCAAAATACATGATTGCGAAAGCAAACGAACTGTTAGAGAAGTCGACAGAGAACGAACCTCACTTTTGGAATAGTGACAACGAAGGACTCTAGGGCGGCGGACTACTATGACTGAGAATATGATACACGATCAAGCAAGCGGCCTCCGTCGCTTAACACAGCCATCACTCACTAAAGTTATTGCGGTAACGGGTGGTAAAGGTGGTGTGGGTAAATCTAACGTAACACTTGGTTTGGCAATTTGTATGGCACGCCAAGGCAAAAAGGTGATGGTACTCGATGCTGACTTAGGCCTTGCCAATGTCGACGTTATGCTCGGTATTCGCTCAAAACGTAATCTAGGACACGTACTTGCAGGCGAATGTGAGTTAAAAGATGCAATTGTTGAAGGTCCTTATGGTATAAAGATAATACCTGCAACTTCAGGCACACAAAGCATGACGGAATTGTCACCGGCTCAACATGCGGGTTTGATTCGTGCTTTTGGTAGCCTTGAAGATGAAATGGATGTGTTACTGATTGATACAGCCGCGGGTATTTCTGATATGGTTATCAGTTTTTCACGAGCAGCTCAAGATGTGGTTGTAGTCGTTTGTGATGAACCAACTTCAATCACTGATGCTTATGCACTGATCAAGCTTTTAAGCAAAGAACACCAAGTTCAACGCTTTAAAGTTGTTGCAAATATGGTCAGGAGTTATCGTGAAGGCAGAGAATTATTCGCAAAGTTGACGCTAGTCACAGAGCGATTCTTGAATGTGAGCCTTGAACTCGTAGCATGTATTCCATTAGATGATAAAGTACGACAAGCAGTTAAGAAGCAAAAAATTGTAGTGGATGCTTTTCCTCGCTCACCAGCTGCTTTAGCAATCAGCTCATTAGCGAACAAGGCACTGACTTGGCCGATTCCAAAAACGCCAAGTGGCCACTTAGAATTTTTTGTAGAAAGATTGCTGCATCGTAATGAATTCTCAGAGGACCCTTTTGGTGAATAAAGCGCTTACTTATGATCAGCGTGGCAACGTCAATAGCCAGCAGGCTTTCATTGAACGTTATTCTGTGCTGGTCAAACGTATAGCTCACCACCTGTTAGGCCGTTTACCGCCGAGTGTTCAGGTTGAGGATTTAATCCAAGCCGGAATGATCGGTCTTATCGAAGCTCAGCAGAATTATGATGGTTCTAAAGGTGCGAGCTTTGAAACATACGCAGGTATTCGAATCCGTGGTGCGATGTTAGATGACATTCGCAAAGGGGATTGGGTACCACGTTCTGTTCATAAAAATAATCGAGAGATTAATCAAGCGATAGCAGAGCTAGAGGCTCAGCTGAATCGAGATCCTAGTGATGCTGAAGTTGCGGCTCATATGGGGCTTTCAATAGAGCAATACCATAACGCGTTGACGGATATTAATTGCTCCAAGCTCATAGGTATCGAAGATCTGGGCGTCTCTGATGATGTCATAACGCCAGCCGAAGATTCGGATGACAATAATCCATTCAAAGGTGTGGCGAATGAATCGTTTAGAAAAGCACTGGTTGAATCAATAAAACAGCTACCTGAGCGTGAAGCTTTGGTACTTTCGCTTTATTATGACGAAGAACTTAATTTGAAAGAAATTGGTGATGTATTAGGTGTGAGTGAGTCTCGCGTTAGCCAAATACTAAGCCAAGCGATGCAACGTTTACGCACTAAGTTGAGTGCGTGGACACAAAATGACTAAAAACACTGATTTTTGATTCAGTGGAGGCAATTTTGAATAAAAACATGAAGATCCTTATTGTTGATGACTTCTCAACAATGCGCCGTATTGTCAAAAACCTACTTCGTGACTTGGGTTTCAATAACACCCAAGAGGCAGATGATGGTTTAACTGCATTACCAATGCTGAAAAAAGGTGACTTCGATTTCGTTGTAACTGACTGGAACATGCCAGGAATGCAGGGTATTGACCTTCTAAAACATATTCGTGCAGATGCTGAATTGAAGCATCTTCCTGTGCTTATGATCACAGCTGAAGCAAAGCGTGAACAGATCATTGAAGCTGCTCAAGCTGGCGTTAACGGTTACATCGTTAAACCATTTACAGCGGCAACACTAAAAGAAAAACTCGATAAAATTTTCGAACGTTTATAAGTCCTTACTTTTACTCGTTAGCTGAGTCGTCAAATACTTTAAATCTAAAAATAGATGGCTCACTTAACATAATGTAGTAATTAGAAAGAGCAAAACGTAAAAGGGTCTATTCAGGATGATCTCACTAGAGCAGGCGAAGTCTCTCGTCCAGTTATTAGAAAATGGAGAGCAAGAACAAGCAGATGCGCTGGTTGCTTCCATATATGAAGGGAAAGGAAATCCGATGCTTCAAGAAATCGGAACTCTTACACGTGACCTTCATGACTCATTGAAGCAGTTCAATATCGATCAACGTATGACGGAAATCGCTAAAGATGAAATCCCAGATGCAAGGGATCGTCTCCAGTACGTGATCGAGAAAACTGAACTGGCTGCAAACAAGACGATGGATGCAGTGGAATGTTGCCTACCGATGGCGGACAACTTAAATAACTGCTTACAGCAAGTTCGTCCTCAATGGAACGAACTCATGCATGGTCGAATTGAATTAAGTGAGTTTAAAGCCCTCTGCCACCGTATCGATGAACTCCTCGTTCAAGTTGAAGGTGACAGTACAGAATTACGTGGTCAACTAACCGAAATTCTAATGGCGCAAGACTTCCAAGACTTAACTGGTCAAATCATTCGCAGAGTAATTACACTCGTGAATGAGGTGGAAGGGCGTTTAGTGGAAATATTGACGGTCTTTTCGAATAACAAACCAGAAGAAGAAACAGCTAGCAAACCTGTTGAAGCTTCTGACACAAAGCAAAAATGCTCAAGTGAAGCGGAAGGCCCAATTCTTCACCCAGAATTGAGGGAAGATGCAGTTTCATCGCAGGACGAAGTCGATGACTTATTGTCCAGTCTTGGATTTTAAAGGTAACGTATGAGCTACGATTTAGACGAAGATATTCTTCAGGACTTTCTAATTGAAGCCGGAGAAATTCTGGAGTTGCTGTCTGAGCAACTTGTAGAGTTAGAAAATAACCCTGAAGATAAAGATCTACTGAACGCTATTTTCCGTGGGTTCCACACAGTAAAGGGTGGAGCAGGATTCCTGTCGCTAGCCGAACTGGTTGATACCTGTCACGGCGCTGAAAACGTATTTGATGTGTTGCGAAATGGCCAACGTTCCGTAACTCCGAGTTTGATGGATACCATGCTAAAAGCACTGGATACTGTTAATACTCAATTCCAAGCAGTTCAAGATCGTGATGCTCTAGAAGCCGCGGATCCGGCGTTACTTGAAGAGCTACATCGTCTATGTCGACCTGAGTCTGAAGATGAGGTCGCCGTTGCTCCTGTTGCTGAACCAGAACCTGTTATTGAACCTGAGCCAGTCGTTATTCCAGAACCAGTGTCAGCGCCAGTTGAAAGCGTTAGTGCAAGCTCTGTTGATGAGATTACGCAGGACGAGTTCGAAAAGCTTCTGGACGAGTTGCATGGTAAAGGTAGTGCTCCAGGCGCACACGCTGCACAGCCTGCAGCAGCACCAGTTGCAAGCGCACCAGTGGATAGTGGTGATATCACAGACGATGAGTTCGAGCGTCTACTGGATGAACTACATGGTGCTGGTAAAAGCCCATCTGCATCAAGCTTTGCAACTGAACCTGAAACACCTAAAGCGCCAGAACCAGCTACGCCAGCGCCAACAGCTCCATCTGCAGACAGTGATTTGATGACCGATGAAGAGTTTGAAAAGCTGTTGGATGAGCTACATGGTTCAGGCAAAGGCCCTTCTATCGAAGAGCTTGATTTTGCGACTAAGCCAGCTTCCGCAAACTCAACTAACGAACCAGCTGCACCGACTCAACCTTCTGTTGCTCCTGCACCAGTTTCAGCTCCGGCTCCAGCACCTAAGCCAGAAGCAAAACCCGTTGCCGTAAAAGAAGAGCCAAAAGCAGCGGCTCCTGCAGTTAAGAAGCCTCAAGCTGAAGCGACCGTTCGTGTAGATACATCAACCCTTGATACGATAATGAACATGGTTGGTGAGTTAGTCTTGGTTCGTAACCGACTATTAAGTCTTGGTTTAAACAGCAATGACGAAGAAATGTCGAAAGCTGTTGCGAACTTAGATGTCGTTACTGCAGACCTTCAAGGCGCGGTGATGAAGACACGTATGCAGCCGATCAAGAAAGTATTTGGCCGCTTCCCTCGTGTTGTACGTGATTTGGCGCGTAACTTACAAAAAGACATCGTGCTGGAAATGCGCGGTGAAGAAACCGATCTAGACAAAAACCTTGTAGAGGCGCTTGCGGATCCACTAATCCACTTAGTACGAAACTCAGTTGACCATGGTATCGAAATGCCTGATGACCGAGCGAAGGCGGGTAAGTCTCGTACTGGTAAAGTGATCTTGTCAGCATCTCAAGAAGGTGATCATATCGAACTGGCTATCGTCGATGATGGCGGCGGTATGGATCCGAATAAGCTTCGTGGTATCGCGGTGAAACGCGGCATGATGGACGAAGATGCTGCAGCACGTCTGTCGGACAAAGAGTGCTTCAACCTCATCTTTGCACCAGGCTTCTCTAGTAAAGAGAAGATCTCAGACATCTCAGGTCGTGGTGTTGGCATGGATGTGGTTAAGACTGCGATCAATACCTTGAATGGTTCAATCGATATCGATTCTGAGCTAGGTAAGGGTACGAAGATCACCATCAAAGTACCGCTAACGCTAGCAATTCTTCCAACCCTAATGGTTGGCGTCGGTGGGCATCCATTTGCACTACCGTTAGCATCGGTTAATGAAATTTTCCACCTTGACCTAAGTCGTACTAACGTTGTTGATGGTCAGTTGACGATTATCGTACGTGATAAATCGCTTCCTCTGTTCTACTTACAGAATTGGTTGGCGCAACGTGGCACAAAAGTCGCAGAGCGTTCTGGCCATGGACATGTTGTTATCGTTCAGCTAGGCAGTCAACGAGTTGGCTTCGTAGTGGATACTTTAATAGGTCAAGAAGAAGTGGTTATCAAGCCACTAGACAACTTACTACAAGGCACGCCAGGCATGGCGGGTGCGACGATTACCAGCGATGGTCACATTGCATTGATTCTAGACGTGCCAGACCTACTCAAACAATACGCGGCTGCGTCTCGTATTTAAGTTGAGTAGAAAGATATAAAGGATAAAAATGGCGATTAAAGTATTAGTTGTTGATGATTCAAGTTTCTTTCGACGTCGCGTTAGCGAGATCATCAATTCAGAATCGCGCCTTGAAGTTATTGACGTTGCAGTAAACGGCCGAGAGGCTGTTGAAAAAGCGAAAACGCTAAAGCCCGACGTCATTACAATGGATATCGAAATGCCGGTGATGGATGGCATCACCGCAGTTCGCGAAATCATGGCGGCAGCACCAACGCCAATATTGATGTTTTCATCTTTGACGCATGATGGTGCAAAAGCGACCCTTGATGCGTTGGACGCAGGTGCTCTTGATTTCCTTCCAAAGAAATTTGAAGACATTGCACGCAACCGTGATGAAGCAGTGACATTGCTACAGCAGCGCGTTATTCAGATTGCAGCCAAGCGCGCGTTTATGCGTCGCCCAATTGCAAAGCCTGCAGCGACGCCAAGCAGCACAGCTTCTCGCCCAACTGCTTTACGTACTAACGGAACGGCGACGCCAGCGACTGGACGACCGGTAGCGGCAAAGTTCAGAGCTTCAGGTAAGAAATATCAACTAACGGCAATTGGCACCTCTACAGGTGGTCCGGTGGCACTGCAGAAAATTCTCACCAAACTGCCGGTTAATTATCCACACCCAATTGTTCTGATTCAGCACATGCCAGCGACGTTCACAGCAGCTTTCGCAAGTCGTTTGAATTCTCTGTGTAAGATTCAGGTGAAAGAAGCGGCTGATGGCGACGTGCTGCAAGCTGGTGTAGCGTACCTCGCACCAGGTGGTAAGCAGATGATGGTGGATGGTAGAGCGGGAGCCGCACGCCTTCGTATTATCGATGGCGGCGATCGAATGAACTACAAACCATGTGTTGACGTTACTTTTGGTTCTGCTGCGAAAATTTATGGCGATAAAGTACTTTCAATGGTGCTAACCGGCATGGGTGCAGATGGTCGAGAAGGTGCACGCATGCTTAAGTCTGCTGGCTCGACAATTTGGGCGCAGGATGAAGAAAGCTGCGTCGTATATGGCATGCCTCAAGCCGTCGCTAAAGCAGGGATCTCAACAGAAGACCTACCTTTAGAACGTATTGCAGAGCGCATGTTGGTCGAAGTTGGCTTAGCGTAGGAAAAATCATGATCGTTTGGAGTGTAGCTAACCAAAAAGGTGGTGTAGGAAAAACGACATCGACTGTGACGTTAGCTGGTTTGTTAAGCCAAAAAGGGCATCGTGTATTGATGGTTGATACCGACCCTCATGCATCGTTGACGACCTACCTTGGCTTTGACCCAGATGCGGTGAGTTCAAGCTTGTTCGACCTTTTCCAGCTAAGAACGTTTAACAGTAGTACAGTTCGTCCATTGATTCTTGAAACTCAGGTTGAAGGCATCGATATTATCCCTGCTCATATGTCATTAGCGACGCTTGATCGAGTGATGGGGAATCGCAGCGGCATGGGACTGATCTTAAAAAGAGCCCTACAAGCAGTCGAACAAGATTACGATTACGTACTGATTGATTGCCCGCCAATACTGGGTGTAATGATGGTAAATGCACTTGCTGCAAGCGATCGAATTTTGATTCCTGTCCAAACTGAATTTTTGGCAATGAAAGGTTTGGAACGGATGATTCGCACTTTGACCATCATGCAAAAGTCTCGCAAAGATGAGTTTAAAGTAACGATCGTACCTACGATGTATGACAAACGCACCAAAGCATCTTTGCAGACATTGACCCAGTTGAAGAAAGATTACCCAGACAAGGTTTGGACTTCAGCAGTGCCAATTGATACTAAGTTTAGAGATGCAAGTTTGAAGCGCTTACCAGCGTCGCACTTTGCATCAGGAAGCCGAGGGGTCTTTGCTTATAAACAGTTGCTGATCTATCTAGAGAGGTTAGCAATTGATGAGTGAACATGAGCCAGTACTTTCGAGTGAGCAAGCACTAGATGACTATTTTAGTGCTTTACTTGATGAAGAGTTTGAATCACAAGAAAGTCCTCTTGACTTACTAGAACAGGAATTAAGCTCTGAAGAGCCAGAGCCAGAGCCAGAGCCAGAGCCAGAGCTGAAGCTTGAATATTCACAACCAGAATCTTATCAATACCATGAGGTATATTCTCCAGAGCTAGAAGCACCAAATCTTGAGGATGTGCAACGACTTCTTAGTCAGCTTGAGTCGACGAATGTGGTCGCAGAGCTGGATATTGACGATATTCTGGAACAGAACACGATTGATATTGCATCTGAGACCAAGCACCAAGAGGTTGAAGTTGAGGTTGCGGAACAAGTCGCGGTTGAAGAAGAAATTCAAGAATGGACCATCGAAGAGCCTTCTATGCCAGATAGTGCTCTTGAAACGGTCGCCATCGAGCCTGTAGAAGAGATTGTTGAACCGATTGTTGATACAGACTTAGAGGTGGAAGTCGAGCTCGATACTCAAGCTGGCCCCGAGCCATCAAGAGAGTGGGAGAGTACGCAGCGAAGTGAAGATTTTCAGGTTCTGTACTTTGATGTCAATGGTGTCACTTTTGCGGTTCCTCTGGATGAACTCGGTGGAATACACAGAATTGCTGAATTGAACCATTTGATTGGTCGCCCGGATTGGTATTTGGGCCTTCAAACCAGCAGAGAGAATCAATACGACGTTGTCGATACCGCTAAATGGGTGATGCCCGATAAGCTTTCGAGCGACGAATACAAAGATAGCTACGAATATGTAGTGATGCTTGGTGAAAGTATGTGGGGGCTGGCAAGTAATCAATTACTTGGCACCGAAACACTAAATGTGGACAAAGTGCGCTGGCGTGAACAAGCAGGCAAGAGACCTTGGCTTGCTGGCATGGTTAAAGAAAAAATGTGTGCTTTAATTCATGTCCATGCACTAATTGGCATGCTAAACGCTGGTTTAGATGTAAAATCACTAAAATAGAATTGTGGTCGGGAACGACATAAACGAGGATTTACTATGTCTCAAGCTTTTGAAGTAGAAGTGAAGAAAGATACATCGAATGACGAAGTTCTTCAGTGGGTGACGTTCCAACTAGAAGAAGAAACTTACGGCATCAATGTAATGCAAGTTCGTGAAGTGCTTCGCTACACTGAAATTGCACCAGTTCCAGGTGCGCCAGATTACGTTCTAGGTATTATCAACCTACGTGGTAATGTGGTTACCGTTATTGATACGCGTTCGCGCTTTGGCCTAATGGAAGGCGAAGTAACAGATAACACTCGTATCATCGTGATTGAATCAGAACGTCAAGTTATTGGTATTCTGGTAGATAGCGTAGCTGAAGTTGTTTACCTACGTTCGTCAGAGATCGACACTACGCCTTCAGTAGGTACTGATGAAAGTGCTAAGTTCATCCAAGGTGTGAGCAACCGTGATGGTAAGTTGCTAATCCTAGTTGATTTGAACAAGCTACTAAGCGAAGACGAATGGGATGAGATGGCTCACCTATAATGATTGAAGACTCCTTCCTTTCAGCCCCGCTTATTATTGGTGGGGTTGTCTTTATTGTCTTAGTCTTGCTGTTATCGGTTGCACGGATACGCTCTGGATTGCAAAAGCAATTGGATCAGCAGCGTGCTCAGTATCGCCATGCAGAGAAAGAGACTCAAAAACTCAATAAACAGCTATTGGAAGTTCGTTCGGTTGTCATTGGATTAGGGCAAAAAGTTTCAGAGCAGCAAGATATCATCCAGCATTTAAGCGAGCGCATACATGAACTTGAGCATGCGGATACAGACGGACGTTTGTATAGCCGAGCAACAAAAATGGTTCAATTGGGTGCTGATATCAATGAGCTGATCGAAGAGTGCGAACTACCAAAAGCAGAGGCGGAATTGATGCTCTCTTTACAGAAGAAGCTTGCAGGTAAGGAAAAAATTCCACCTTTAAGTGGACACCCGTCTGATGAGCATCGACACCCCTCGCGAGGAAGACGTCGATAAACAAAACTTAGGAGCTTCGGCTCCTTTTTTATTTTTAAAATAAAAGCTTATAACCAGTTATAGTTAATTTTATTAAAATGTGACAGTAAGTTAACAAAAACTCACGAACTTACATACATCATCGCTTTCTTATCCTGTTTTGTCACAACTAAGCTGTGTTAATATAGCGGCTCGTTCATTTTTTAGTTGAAGCCCTATGTTAGAAGTCTCTAACCTAACTGCGATCCGTGATGAAAGGGTCCTGTTTGAAAACCTGCAATTCGAAATTAGACCTGGTGAATTGGTCCAAATTGAAGGACGTAACGGCACCGGAAAAACGACATTGCTACGTATTGTCACTGGGTTAGGTGATAGAGACGAAGGCATCATTAAATGGAAGGGAGAAGAGGTTGAGAAATCTCGTGATGTTTTCCATCAAGATTTACTTTTCTTAGGGCATCAAACAGGTGTTAAACGTGAACTGACCGCGTTTGAAAACCTGCGCTTTTACCAATCTATCCATAATAATCGTTCCTCTAACGAAGATATCTTTGCTGCGCTCACTCAAGTGGGGCTCGCGGGCAGAGAAGACGTGCCTGTAGCACAGCTTTCTGCTGGACAGCAGCGTCGTGTTGCGTTGGCACGGCTGTGGTTAAGCAATCAAATCTTATGGATTCTGGACGAGCCTCTTACTGCAATCGATAAGCAAGGCGTTAAAGTGCTCGAGTCTCTATTCGCAAGTCATGCAGACAACGGCGGGATCGTGATCTTAACCACGCACCAAGACATGTTTGCAGACAGCCCGAAACTTAGAAAAATAAAACTGGGTGATTGATATGATTTCGGCCATGACTACCATTATCCGCCGCGAGCTTTTGATTGCATTTCGCCGTCAAGCGGACATCTTGAACCCGTTGTGGTTCTTCATCATCGTGATCACACTTTTCCCTCTCAGCATCGGTCCTGAGCCTAATTTGTTAGCACGTATTGCAGCTGGCATTGTTTGGGTTGCTGCACTGCTGTCTGCCTTATTATCATTAGAGCGTTTATTCCGTGATGATTATCAAGATGGCGCGCTTGAGCAAATGATGCTGATGCCAATTCCATTGCAACTTGTTGTGATTTCAAAGGTCATAGCTCACTGGTTACTGACGGGATTGCCTCTGATTTTAATCAGCCCTTTATTGGCGGTTCTGCTTTCTCTTGATTTTAATACTTGGCTATCGATTGTACTGACATTAATTATCGGTACTCCGACGCTGAGTTTTATTGGTGCTATTGGCGTAGCACTGACGGTTGGGTTGCAAAAAGGCGGCGTTCTTTTGAGTTTGCTCATTCTTCCGCTCTACATCCCGATTCTGATTTTCGCAACGTCCGCAATTGATGCTGCGGCATTAGGTATGTCGTATAACGGACAACTGGCAATTTTAGGCGCAATGCTGATGGGAGCGATGACCCTTACGCCATTCGCCATCAGCGCAGCATTGCGAGTTAGTGTTAACTAACTCAATAAAAGCAATTTAAGCGACGTTTGATCAAAGAATTATTATTAAAGCACTGCTACGGTCTCGGCCGTCACGACAGTGTCCCTGAAGTAAGAGTGAGAACTTAACATGTGGAAATGGCTACATCCTTACGCCAAGCCAGAAGCAGCCTATCACCTTAGTGGTAAACTGCTCCCTTGGTTTGCAGCATTGGCCCTCGTATGCTTATCGGTTGGTACCGTTTGGGGCCTTGCCTTTGCGCCTTCGGACTACCAACAAGGTGATAGTTTCCGAATCATCTACATCCACGTACCTTCGGCTATTTGGTCGATGGGTGTGTACATGTCTATGCTATCGCCGCATTTATCGGTTTAGTGTGGCAGGTTCGCCTTTCAGATATGGCTGCACTTGCAATGGCTCCTATTGGTGCGGTATTTACCTTTATTGCCCTACTTACAGGGGCCGTTTGGGGTAAACCAATGTGGGGTACTTGGTGGGTATGGGATGCACGCCTAACTTCAGAGCTTATTCTTCTATTCCTTTACCTTGGCGTTATAGCGTTGTACCACGCGTTTGACGATCAGAAAACAGCAGCAAAAGCAGCCGGCATTTTGGCTATCGTGGGCGTTGTTAACCTACCAATCATTCACTTCTCAGTAGAATGGTGGAACACGTTACACCAAGGCGCGACTATTACTAAATTTGAAAAACCATCCATCTCATCCAACATGCTTTGGCCATTATTGCTAAACATCTTTGGTTTTGCGTTCTTCTTTGGCGCCGTCACGATGGTGCGCTTCCGTAACGAAATTATCAGCAAAGAGAGTCACCGCCCTTGGGTGCGTAAGCTCGCGACTGAAAAAACTCAGTGAGGTAATTGATTATGCATTTTGAATCTCTGAGCGAACTATTTGCCATGGGTGGTTACGCAGCTTATGTATGGAGCGCGTTTGGTATTACATTCTTATCTATGCTTATTCTTCTGATTTCAAGCATCCGCCGTGGGGATGCACTGTTGAAAGAGGTGAAAGCGAAAATTGATCGTCAATCGCGCATCGACGCGGCGAAGAATATGGAGAACACGTTATGAACCCGAGACGTAAAAAGAGGCTAGGCATCGTTTTAGCGATCTTTATCGGTATTAGTGCCACCATCGGTTTGATGCTTTATGCGCTCAACCAAAATATGGATCTATTCTACACGCCGACGGAATTGGTGAACGGTAAACCTGATGGTACAAAGCCAGAAGTTGGTCAGCGCCTTCGCATTGGCGGTATGGTCGTTGAAGGTTCGGTACGCCGAGACCCTGAATCGCTAAAAGTACGATTTGACCTCCATGACGTTGGCCCTAAAGTAACCATCGTTTATGAAGGTATTCTTCCAGATTTGTTCCGAGAAGGGCAAGGTATTGTTGCTCAAGGCGTACTTGAAGATGCGACTACCGTGAAAGCTTTCGAGGTTCTCGCGAAACACGATGAAGAGTACATGCCACCTGAAATTGCGGAAGCAATGAAGAAAACGCATGAACCTTTGCAGTACACTACTGAACAAAAACAAGGAAGCGACCAATGATTGCAGAAATCGGTCACTTTGCCCTCATACTCTCGCTTGCGATGGCGGTGCTCCTAAGTGTGCTGCCATTATGGGGCGCATCAAATAACAACACTATGCTGATGAACACAGCACGACCGCTTTCATGGTCGATGTTTATCATGTTGTTTTTCTCATTTGCTATTTTGTGTTGGGGTTTTTATACCAACGACTTCACGCTGCAATACGTAGCAAGTAACTCAAACAGCCAATTACCTTGGTACTACCGTTTGACGGCAGTTTGGGGGGGGCGCACGAAGGTTCATTATTGCTTTGGGTGCTTATCCAAGCCGCATGGACAGTTGCTGTGGCGACTTTCAGCCGTGGCATGCCACAAGAATCTGTGGCACGTGTACTTGCTGTAATGGGTATGATCTCAGTAGGCTTCTTACTGTTTATCATTCTTACTTCAAACCCATTCCTACGTACACTGCCATTCTTCCCGGTAGATGGTCGTGATTTGAACCCACTTCTTCAAGACCCGGGTTTGATCGTTCACCCACCAATGCTTTACATGGGTTACGTAGGTTTCTCGGTTGCATTCTCGTTTGCGATTGCGTCTTTAATGACAGGTCGTCTTGATACGGCTTGGGCTCGTTGGTCTCGTCCTTGGACAACGGCAGCTTGGGTATTCCTAACACTAGGTATTGCACTAGGTTCTTGGTGGGCTTACTACGAACTGGGCTGGGGCGGCTGGTGGTTCTGGGATCCAGTAGAAAACGCATCATTCATGCCTTGGCTGGCGGGTACAGCATTAATGCACTCTCTAGCGGTAACGGAAAAACGCGGTACATTTAAAGCGTGGACAGTACTTCTAGCGATCTCAGCATTCTCATTAAGTTTGCTTGGTACCTTCTTGGTTCGTTCCGGTATCTTGGTATCGGTACACGCGTTCGCGTCTGATCCATCTCGCGGCATGTTTATCCTAGGTTTCCTAGTCTTTGTAATCGGTGGCTCACTCCTGCTATTCGCTGTGAAAGGTGCAGCGGTTCGCGTACGTGGTAATTTTGATTTGGTGTCGCGTGAGAACGCGCTACTTGCTAACAACGTTCTTCTGATTGCTGCGCTAGTCGTAGTATTGGTTGGTACCTTGTTGCCATTGGTTCACAAACAAATTGGTCTTGGTTCAGTATCTATCGGTGCACCATTCTTCGACATGCTGTTCGCATGGTTGATGATGCCGTTTGCCTTCCTATTAGGCATTGGTCCTATGATTCGTTGGAAGCGCGACAATCTATCTAAGCTTATTAAGCCAATGATTGTTTCTGGTGTGCTTGCTTTCGCATTGGCTGCCGTGTGCGTGTTCCTGTTCGCTGACTTCTTCTCAGTGATGGCTTACGTCGGTTGGGTGATGGCAATCTGGATCATCGCAATGCATGGCTTTGAGTTGTACGAGCGTGCTACGCACCGTCATAGCTTCGGCGAAGGTGTTCGTAAACTTCAACGTAGCCACTGGGCAATGATGCTGGGTCACATTGGTCTTGCGGTTACCGTGATTGGTATTGCAATGGTGCAAAACTACAGCATCGAACGTGATGTACGCTTGGCACCTGGTGAGCACTTTAAGATTTACGGTTACGATTTCTACTTCTCAGGCCTACGTGACAAAGATGGTCCAAACTACGATGGTTACATCGCGGACTTCGAAATCACCAATGATGGTAAGTATGTGAACACACTGCACGCTGAGAAACGTTTCTACCGTACGGCGAAGTCAATGATGACAGAAGCGGCAATCGACCGTGGTATCACTCGCGATCTATACATTGCAATGGGTGAGCGTCTAGAAGATAACCGTTCTTGGGCCGTTCGTATTTACTACAAACCATTCGTTCGTTGGATCTGGGCTGGTTCATTGATCATGTCTTTGGGTGGTGCACTGGCTATCTCAGATAGACGCTACCGCTTCCGAAAAGCGGCTAAGAAAGACGAAAAGTCAAAGCTAGCGGAGAAGGAGGCATAAAATGAATAAGAAAGTCTTATTTATCCCGTTGGTCGCTTTCATGGTGTTAGCGGGTATCTTTGCAACTCAGTTAGTTCGCAACCAAGAAGGTGACGATCCAACTAAGCTCGAATCTGTATTAGTGGGTAAACCTGTTCCTGAGTTTCACTTAGAAGATCTCGCGGAACCAGGCAAGCAATACGATCAGTCTATTTTCAAAGGCGAACCTTTGCTGCTGAACGTTTGGGCGACGTGGTGTCCGACTTGTTATGCTGAGCATAAATACCTAAACGAATTGGCTGGTAAAGGCGTTAAGATCATCGGTATGAACTACAAAGATGATCGTAACAAAGCCATCGGTTGGTTGAATGATCTTGGTAACCCATACCTGATCAGCTTGTTTGATGGTAGCGGTATGCTAGGTCTAGACCTAGGTGTATACGGGGCTCCTGAAACGTTCGTTATCGATGCAAATGGTGTGATTCGTTACCGCCATGTCGGTGATGTAAATCCACGTAACTGGGCGGAAACATTAGAACCGCTTTACACCAAGTTGGTAGAGGAGGCGAAGCAATGAGAAAGTTAATTCTAGCGGCTTTCGCTGCCTTGACGTTTTCTCTTGCTGCCCATGCAGCGATTGAAGTGTATGAGTTTGATAACCTAGAGCAAGAACAACAGTTCAAAGAACTTGGTCATACTCTGCGTTGTCCAAAATGTCAGAACAACACAATCTCTGATTCGAATGCGGAATTGGCTCAAGACCTACGCCACAAAGTGTACGAAATGACCAAAGAAGGTAAGTCGAAAGATGAGATCGTGGATTACATGATTGCTCGTTATGGTAATTTCGTGACTTACAATCCTCCGTTTACTTTTGCGACTGCAATTCTGTGGCTAGGGCCGCTAGCAGTGGTACTAGGTGGCTTTGGTTTGATCGTGCTACGTAGCCGAAAATCAAAAGCGAAAGCCGTACAAGCTAATGATGAGCAATGGGACGCGGATAAAGAGGCGCGCCTTAAATCACTGCTTGATGATGAGAACAACGGAGATAAGAAGTAATGACACTATTTTGGATTTCTACCGTTGTTCTAACGCTGATAGCGTGTGCGTTAGTTGCACTACCATTGCTTAAGCAAAAAGCCAACAACGATGAAGTGTTACGTGATGAACTCAACAAGGCGTTCTATAAAGACCGCCTTTCTGAACTTGCTGAAGAAACAGATGAAGGTCTGGTTGAGAGTCAAGATGATCTGATTTCAGATCTAAAACAATCTCTTCTGGATGACATTCCAGGAGAAAAAACGCAGAAAGAAACCAAGGTTTCCCCGATTGCCGTCTTGATTCCATCTGTGATTCTGACTGTAGCTCTGAGTTATGGTTTGTACTACAAGTTTGGTGCTTCTCAAGATGTGGTGCAGTGGCAAGAGGTGACATCTAACCTTCCTGAGCTTTCTAAAAAGTTGATGTCTGCTTCATCTGAGCCATTAAGTGATGATGAAATGGCCGACTTATCTTTGGCGCTTCGTACTCGTCTACACTACCAGCCAGAAGATTCGACAGGTTGGTTGCTACTAGGTCGTATCGCTCTGGCTAATCGCGATGTAACAACTTCAATTGATGCAATGGAAAAAGCATACAAGCTAGAGCCGAATGATCCTGATGTCCAACTTGGTTACGCACAAGCTCTAATGCTTTCTCAAGACGACATGGATCAGGCGACAGCGCGTTCGCTGCTAGGTAAGTTGATGCAGCAAGATTACGTCGATCTACGTGTATTCTCGTTACTTGCATTTGATGCATTCGAACGTCAAGATTTTCCAGCGGCAATTAAGTACTGGGGTATCATGCAACAAATGATTGGTCCAGAAGACAGCCGTTATGAAATGCTGGGACGCAGCATTGAAAGTGCGCGTAAGCAAATGGGCGAAGCGGTGTCACCAGATAAGAGTGTGGCCGTTACCATTAAGGTTGCACCTGACGTGCAGCTGGATCCAAGTGCGGTATTGATTGTATCGGTTCACCGTGCAGATGGCTCTCCAATGCCAGTTGCTGCAGCTCGTTACCCATTGGGTACATTCCCTCGCACCGTTGTATTGGACGATGGCAATGCAATGATGGATGGTCAAAAGCTTTCTTCACTGGATAAGTTGATCGTACGTGTTCGCGTTGACTCTGACGGTAATGTAGCAACACGTGATCAAGATTGGCACGGTGAAAGCCAAGTTGTTGATTTTGGTCAGCCGGTAGAAGTTACCATTAATAATCAATATCAATAGTTGTAACGCTTATTGTATGCGCTGCCCATAGTGAATGTGTTTACCACTTTGTGGTACGCCCACCAACTATAGAGTAGAATGACGAAGGTCAGCTTTGCTGGCCTTCGTTTATTTTTATACCCAAGTGACTTTTTATACACGCTTTAGCTTGTATGCTGCAGCTAAGGACATTTAGGTATAGTAATAGTTCGTATGGAACAGACAATGTATAACAAGGGTAAATCTGCCTTTTTGCTACTTCTTGCCGTTGGCTTAACAGGTTGCTCATCTGCACCTGAAGAAGTAACAAGCGAAGAAAGTGAAGTTAATAACTCGACCTCTAGTGTTTATGATCCACTTGAAGGCTTTAACCGAGCAATGTGGGAAATAAACTACGATTACCTAGACCCATATCTAGTACGCCCAATTTCTCTAGCTTATGTCGATTACACACCTGTACCTATTCGGTCGGGGATCGCGAACGTACTAGCAAACTTAGATGAGCCTGCGAGTGTCGTAAACAACCTGGTGATGGGTAACGGTACGAAAGCGGTGGATCACTTTAACCGTTTTTGGATTAATACCACTTTTGGTATCTTTGGGGTGTTTGATATAGCAACTGCCGCAGGTATTACTAAGTATGATAATAAAGCCTTTAGCGATGCGGTTGGTCACTATGGCGTAGGTAATGGGCCATATTTTATGATACCAGGTTATGGACCTTATACATTGCGTGAAGTGACAGATACGGTTGATGGCATGTATGTGCCGCTTTCTTACCTTAACTTCTGGGCAGGCTTAGGCAAGTGGGCGCTTGAGGGCATGGAAAAACGTGCATTGGTGGTACCACAAGAAGCGCAGCTCGAAGCGTCTCCAGATCCATACGTGTTAACGCGTGATATTTATCTTCAACGTCAAGATTTCAAAGCAGAAATCAACAACACTGATGACGTGGATGAAGACGAAGAAGCATACTTGGATGAGTACTTGGAAGAAGACTTCTAAACGCTTCAGTAAGTCGCAAAACAAAAAGGCTTGGTTTTCACCAAGCCTTTCTTTTTATCGGTAACTTTCGTTTATCGATAAATAGCGTTCAAATTAGAACTTGTAGTTCGCTTGAACACCAATCAGCCAAACGTTACCAGTTACTTCACCTTCAAATGTTCCACCAAAAGCTGCTGCAGCATTGTCAGAAGCATCACGAGGCTCACTGATAGGTGCATCTTTTGCGAAAATGTATGTGAAGCCAGCATCTAATGTCAGGTTCTTAGACCACTCATAACCAGCACCAACACTTAGCCATAGACGGTCAGTCTCTGGAATTGTCGTCGTACGGTACTTGTCATCAACAGCTGACATGTCGTACGCAACACCTGAACGCAGTGTCCATTTTTGATCTAGTTTGTAAGTTGTACCTACAGCAAAGCGGTAGTTATCTTCCCAGTTTTCAGTTTTTACTAGTTGATCGGCATTACCGCCAAACTCAGGGATATTTGCAACGAGTTCTTTAAAGCTGCTCCAATCTGTCCAGTTAATGCTTGCGTGTACTGCTAGCTGGTCATTTAATTGGTGGAAACTTGCTAGTTCTGCAGTTGCAGGAAGCGCCAACTCCATAGAACCGTTGTAACGCGGTTTAGCGACAGGAGCCACAAGGTCGAACCCTAAACCTTCAGCATGCCCTTCAAGGTTTAGCTCAACTTCAGATTTGTAAGCAAAGCCAATGCGGTTATCTTCGTTGATTTGCCATGCAGCACCAACTTGCCAACCCCAAGCTTTGTCATCACCTTCCATGTATTTAAGTGTTTTGCCTGCATATGGACCCATATGAGGAGGCATTACCGCACCAATACTGCCGTCAGCTATAACGTAACGAATACCACCACCAATGCTAAATGCTTCGCTTAGCTTGTATGCCGCGTTTAGGTTCGCCTCCATTGACGTTACGCTCGCTTCGTTACCGAAGTTCGCTGCAGCGAAATCTTTACCTAGGTCTGTTTCCATACCGTAGTTCGTACCGAACGCAAGACCAATAGCAAATTTGTCATTGTACTGATGTGACAGGTAGAAGTTTGGAATGATGGCATCATGAGCAAAGTCTTTTGAAGATGCAGAGTGATAGATTGGCTGGCCAGTAATTGGGTTCTTAGCAGTTGTCGTGCCATTAACATCAATGTTTGGGTTTACATAGATTGCGCCAACAGACACTTGGGTACCTTCTAGGTAAGTTAGCATTGCTGGGTTACGCCATTGTGAACTTGCGTTATCAGCCATTGCTGCTTCGCCAGCGTATGCACGGCCCAGGCCTGTTGCTGAGTACTCTGCAAGTTGGAAACCTGCTGCGTTTGCAACACCTGATGTGCTCAATAGGCCAAATGCCACTGCTGCTGAAAGGAGAGTCTTGTTGGTTTTCATTGTAATGTTCGCTGAGTTATTTATAACGTGGGGCGAAAGTTTACGACTAGAGTTATTACTTTAAAAACGAAAATCCAATAAAACAGTGTTTTTGGTCTAAATTCCTAAAAAATGAGCATTTTGTAGAATCTTTATCTGACTGTAACTGCTGTGTGAATAAAACTCAGCGAACAACTGTGAGTTATAATGGTGTCTTAGAGGTACAGTTGTGCGCTTAAAAACGGGAAGTTATCTGGAATAGATAAGAAAAAAGGCTGGAATTCCAGCCTTTTACATAGAGAGTGATTATATTAGTTCGTCGCTTACTGCTTAGAAGCTGCGGCTGTATTGTAAGCCGAATAGAATCGCGTCTGCATGGGTTGTCGCTGATAGCGATGAGATGTTTGCAGGCCCTGTTAGAGGGTTTCCTGGAACATGCATTGGGTTCGGCGTTGACTCGTTTACATCTACATCTTTACCCATTAGGTAAGTAAAGCCAAAGTCTACGTTTGACTTGTTATCGATGTGATATGTGAAGCCTGCTGAGAACCATTGACGGTCTGAATCAGGAACCGATACAGAAGTTAGGGAATCTTGTGCGCTTGTGTCGTACATGTAACCTGTACGAAGCGTCCAATCGCTGTTTAGGTAGTAAGTACCACCAATTGCGTAGTGCCAACCATCTTGCCATTGGTATTGCTTATCGTAGCTTGAACCAAGTGGTGAGCCCTGAAGGTTACGGAATTCGATCTGATCAAAGGCGCTCCAGCCAATGTACTGAACAGAGTAATGTACGGCAAACTTAGTGTCGGTAATTTTATGGTAGCCAGAGAACTCTGCCATATCTGGTAGAGGAAGTGTGATTTTCTGACCTTTGTCGTCTTTTGCTTCCATCTCTGGGCTGTAGCGGTAAGACAAACCAAAGCGGTTGTTTTCGTCTAACTCGTAAACCGTACCTACGTTAAAGCCTACTGCCCAACCATCAGCTTTATCAACATCCACTAGAGTACCTAGCATGCCATGTTCGCGCTTCATGGTACCTTGGCCATAGATAAGATCTAGACCAGCACCAAAGCTCCATTGATCATTTAGACGGTAAGAGCCTGCAACGCCGAGGTTTGCACTTTTAACGTCAGTCAGGCCGCCGTACTCTTTTGCTACAAAGCTGTCATCAAACTCAGTCTTGGTACCAAAGTTAGAGTAAGCATTTACACCCCAAGCAAATTTGTCATTTACAGGAACGATTAGGTGGATATTGGGTGCAATAGAAGTGTCACCTGCATCGTCGTAGTTTGAAGATGTACCTAGTGGGGCAGTTAAACCGCGGTAAGTTGCATCTTTTACTTCAATCATTGAAGTAATGCTCTCAAAACCTACCGACAGTTCCATTTTGTCAAATAGAGCCATTGCTGCAGGGTTACGAGCCATTACAGATGCATTATCTGCAATTACAGCATCACCTGCGAATGCACGACCGATACCTGTCGCTGATTGTGCGTTTAGCTGGAAACCAGCTGCCATTGCTTGGCCTGATGCCATTGCAACCGTTACTGCTAGGAGAGTCTTTTTAAACAGACGCGTGTTCTGAGTCATTTTTTATTCCTTATTAGTTTCGTCTCTTTGGACGATAAGTTGAGCTTTTGCTCAGTGGCGCAGATATTAGTATTAAGAGTGGACCATACAAATCCGACCATTGAATAAATTTGAATAAAAATTGCAGAAATGATGTCTAAATGTCGGGAAATTGCATCTAAAGTGCATAAATTAGAGTTTTGACTCTAAATCAAATAGGTGGTGTGAATGCTTTTGTGGTGTTTTATAAACAAAAAGCCGCTAAATTTCGAAATTTAGCGGCTTTTAACTTGTTAGTAGCGTAGTTTCGCTGAAGTTGTTACATCGGCTGAATAAGCGTCGCTAGCTTGTCAGCGATGGTTTCAACATCTTCACCGCTTTCACCTACTAGGATCATACTGTTGGACCCAACAGGTTTTACAACGCCAGTCATTCCATCTTTATCGAAGCCGACGGTTGCATCACTCTCTACTTGAGTAATGAACATCGTCACTTTGCCTTTCGACCCCTCGAAAACCATGTGCAGTGCGTGTGAGTCAGCGAAACCACAATGGTTTAGATAGTAAACGTGATAAGGGAAGCTCTTAGTAAACTGGTAATGGAAGGGCATCATCTTGGCGTTTACTTGTTTGCTTGAAACGTCTTCATTTAACGCTTTCACAAACGGTTCTTCGGCGATGACGTGTTCAATCGCGGTATCAGCTAAGCTTGCTTGCGCAGGAGAAACCACAACATTCCCCCAGTTGATCTGCCCAACGAGTAAACCTGCGGTAAAGGCAACGGATGCGGCTAGAGCCATCGCTTTACGTGCAAAGTTTGGTCTAACCACGTTATCTTCATCAAGTGCGTTTGATGTCTGGCTAAATAAAATTTTGTCAGCAAGATCTTCCGGTGCATCCACATTCATGGCTTGCTTAATCTTTAGGTCAAGATCCAAAACGTCATCAACAAACTTACTATTAGCGTCGTTACTAGCGATAGCTTGGAGAATCTCTTCATCCTTTTGTTTTGGATCCGACAAAATACGACGACGAAACTCTAAATCATCCATTTTTTTGTCCTCTCTGAGTATCTTGAGAATCCAACATCTCTTTTAATTGATTACGTGCACGAAATAGGCGCGTCATTACCGTGTTCTTGTTTAGTTCAAGAATGTTGCCGATTTCTTCGCCACTGAAACCGCCCACAACTTGAAGAAACAAAGGTTCACGATATTCGACATCAAGCTTCATGATCTGAGCTTGTAGCCATTCCTGTTGATGATGTGGGTCATCGGTAACTTTAGCATCATTGCCGTAGTCATCGATATCAACCAAATCAAATTGTTTACGTTCGAAGCGGCGCGCGTTTTCTCGTCTTAATATGGTAATAAGCCAAGATTTCGCAGCCTTTTCATCTTGAAGACTATCCAACGACTTCCATGCACGCAGACAGGTCTCTTGAACCAAATCTTCTGCAACCGCCTTATCCTTGCACAACCAGTATGCGTAGCGATACAAGTCTCTGTGATAGCCCCGAACAAGAGCTTCGTATTTTCTTTGTCTGTCCATATCAGAGTTGACCGGACTGTCGGAGTTTTTCTTTCCGAACATTTTAAATATTGCCACAGGAGCCTCCATCTTGCTCTGTGAGGTCTTAAATACCAAAGTGACTACATATCAATGTAGCTCAGCAGCATAAATTAATAGTCATATAGTCAGTCGCTTACCGAGAGCGATGATAATTTGTCTTTATTGTTTTTTATGATGTCGTTTGTCAGCTCGATACCGTTCAAATACTCTTTTTGATCTTTGAGTGAACAGGAATATATAAAAACACCATAAAAATTGATCTATTTCAAAATCTCATACACTGAAGGGGCTATAGTACATCTTGTCATCTAGTTAGTCATTGCGACTAACATGTTGAGCAAGATGACACTTCCTTTTGAAGGCTGACTTTACTTTCTCCTAATCAGGAAACTGATTAATTTTACAATTGGCGTATGTTAATTGTTTTATAGATATTCCGACCACACAGTTTTGTGTGGTTTTTTTTTGCCAATTTTCCACTTCCCCCTCTCTTCCTACTAGAGCTTATATAGTTCGTTTATCTTAAACGCAGAAGAATCAATGAACTAGCGCAATAGATCTACTCGCTTCACGTTTATTTAAACGCATGTTTGATAAATTTAACAAACTGATTACAATGCATCAGGTCAGACCTCTTGTATTTAAGGAGAAACAATGGGCAAGCAGGAAGTGAAAACACGCCACGGTGAACGTGTTGCTATTGTCGCAGGGCTACGAACCCCCTTTGCTCGTCAAAGCACTGAGTTCAGCCAGGTGCCAGCGGTCGATTTAGGCAAAATGGTAGTGAGCGAAATGCTTGCTCGTACAGACATCGATCCGAAACTCATCGAACAAGTGGTATTTGGGCAAGTAGTTCAAATGCCAGAAGCGCCAAACATTGCACGTGAAATCGTGCTTGGTACCGGTATGCATATCTATACCGATGCGTACAGTGTGACTCGTGCGTGTGCAACCAGCTTTCAAGCTGCAGTCAACGTGGCTGAAAGCATTATGGCGGGCAGCATTGATGTTGGTATCGCGGGTGGTGCGGATTCTTCATCTGTTCTGCCAATTGGTGTTTCGAAGAAACTTGCCGCTAACTTGCTTGCGCTAAGCAAAACCAAAACGCTGGGTCAAAAGCTCAACATTCTTAAGAAACTCAGCTTCAAAGATTTAATGCCAGTGCCGCCGGCAGTGGCTGAATATTCGACGGGGCTTTCTATGGGCCAGACTGCCGAGCAAATGGCGAAATCGCACGGCATTACTCGTGCAGAGCAAGATGCTTTGGCGCACCGTTCTCATTCTTTAGCTTCGCAAGCTTGGAAAGACGGAAAGATCCAAGATGAAGTGATGACCGCTTTCCCTGAACCTTACAAAAAGTGGATCTCTGAAGATAACAACATTCGTCATGACTCAACATTAGAAGGCTACGCAAAACTGCGTCCGGCCTTTGATCGCCAATACGGCAGCGTAACAGCAGCGAACAGTACGCCATTAACCGATGGTGGTGCAGCTGTGATGCTAATGCGTGAAGGCAAAGCGAAAGAGCTTGGCATGGAAATTCTGGGCTACATTCGCGGTTATGCATTCTCAGCCATTGGTGTGGAAATGGACATGCTAATGGGACCAACATACGCGACAGCAAAAGTGTTGGAGAACACAGGTCTAGAACTTTCAGATCTGACGCTTATCGATATGCACGAAGCCTTTGCTGCCCAAGCATTGGCGAACGTAAAGATGTTTGCTTCTGATAAATTTGCCCAAGAAAACCTAGGTCGCTCGAAAGCGATAGGTGAAATCGATATGGATAAGTTCAACGTTCTTGGGGGGGGTCAATTGCCTACGGTCACCCATTTGCAGCAACTGGCGCTCGTATGATGACCCAAACACTGCGTGAGCTTAAACGTCGTGGCGGTGGTCTTGCGTTGAATACAGCATGTGCCGCAGGTGGTCTTGGCGCAGCAATGATTTTGGAGGTTGAGTAATGAGCGAGCAAAAAGCATTTAGTCTAAAGATTGATGAGCAGAACATTGCTTGGCTAGCCATCGATGTGCCAAACGAAAAAATGAACACTCTGCAAGCTGCGTTTGCAGATGAGATGAAAGAGATCTTCGCTCTACTCAAAGACTCCAGTGGCGTAAAAGGGATGATCATTCACTCCCTAAAACCAGATAATTTTGTCGCGGGCGCCGATGTTCGTATGCTTGAAGCGTGCACCACGGCAAGTGAAGCCGAGGCATTGGCTAAGCAAGGTCAAGAGTTGTTCCAACAGCTTTCCGATCTGCCTTATCCGGTTGTTGCTGCGATTCATGGTCCGTGTCTTGGTGGTGGTTTAGAGCTTGCTCTCGCGTGTGACTACCGTGTATGTACCGATTCAGATAAAACGCGTCTAGGCCTGCCAGAAGTGCAGCTTGGTCTGCTGCCAGGTTCTGGCGGTACTCAACGTCTTCCGCGTTTGATTGGTCTGTTGCCTTCGTTAGATTTAATCCTTACAGGTAAACAACTGCGTGCTAAGAAAGCGAAAAAACTGGGCGTTGTTGATGCGTGTGTGCCACATACAATCCTTCTTGATGTAGCAAAACAGCTTATCGAAAAAGGGAAGAGCAAAGGTAAGAAGAAGCAATCGACCAAAGAGAAGTTGATGTCGGGCAGCGGTTTAGGTCGTAAGTTTGTGTTTGAGCAAGCCGCGAAGAAAACCAATGAAAAGACCCGTGGTAACTACCCAGCAACGGTTGCGATTTTAGAAGTGATCCAGCATGGCCTTGAAAAGGGATTTGCGCAAGGTCAAGAGCTTGAAGCGAAGCGCTTTGGCGAACTGGTGATGAGCTCGGAATCTAAAGCATTACGCTCTATCTTCTTTGCTACCACTGAAATGAAGAAAGAAAACGGTGCGGAAGCAGACCCAGCTACAGTCAATAAAGTTGGCGTGTTGGGTGGCGGTTTAATGGGGGCGGGCATCAGCCACGTTTCTGTTGCGAAAGCAAAAGTGCCAGTACGAATTAAAGACGTCAGCAATGATGGTGTGCTTAACGCATTGAACTATAACTACAAGTTGTTCGAAAAACAGCGTAAGCGCCGCATTATCTCGAAAGCAGGTCTGCAATCGAAGATGCTGCAATTGTCTGGTGGTATTGATTTTACAAGCTTCAACCATATTGATGTGGTTATCGAAGCGGTGTTTGAAGATCTCGATCTGAAGCAAAAGATGGTTGCGGATATTGAAGCGAACGCTAAACCGGAAACCATTTTTGCGACCAATACGTCTTCTCTGCCAATCCACAAAATTGCGGAAAAAGCAGAGCGCCCAGAAAACATCGTCGGTCTGCACTATTTCAGCCCTGTAGAGAAAATGCCGCTGGTGGAAGTGATTCCTCATGAAACTACGTCAGAAGAGACCATTTCTACGGTTGTTGCACTTGCGAAGAAACAGGGCAAGACACCAATCGTTGTTAAAGACAAAGCTGGTTTCTATGTAAACCGTATTCTTGCACCTTACATGAACGAAGCTGCGCACATCTTGCTGGCAAATGAGCCGATCGAACAACTTGATGGTGCTCTTCTTGACTTCGGTTTCCCAGTTGGTCCGATTACTTTGTTGGATGAAGTCGGCGTTGATATCGGTGCGAAAATCATGCCGATCTTGGTTAATGAGTTGGGCGAGCGATTCAAAGGTCCAGACGTGTTCGACACACTACTGAACGACGGTCGTAAAGGCCGTAAGAGTGGCAAAGGCTTCTACACCTACAAAGGTAAGAAGAAAGAAGTCGATAAGTCTGTGTACAAGCTGCTGAACCTAACGCCAGAATCAAAACTGAGCGACAGTGACATTGCATTACGCTGTGTATTGCCAATGCTAAACGAAGCCGTTCGCTGTTTAGATGACGGTATTATTCGTTCTCCACGAGATGGCGATATCGGGGCGATCTTTGGTATTGGTTTCCCGCCATTCCTAGGTGGTCCATTCCGCTACATGGATCAATTCGGTTTGAAAGAGCTGGTTGAGAAAATGAACGAGTTTGCATCGAAATACGGCGATCGTTACGCGCCATGTGATGGTTTGCTGACTCGAGCTGGCGAAGGTCGTAATTTCTACGACTAATTGCCATAGCAAAAATTAGAAAGGCTTGCGTGATGCAAGCCTTTTTGATTTCTGAAAGAGGAGCCGTTTACAGACAATTAGTCGTCATTCTTGCCTTTGTTTTTTCCCTTTCCTTTATCATTTCCATGACCTTTTCCAGGGTTATCATCACCATGGATACTGGCGTTACCTTTCCCTTTTCCTTTGTCGTGTTTGCCAGAGCAGTCGTCTGACTTAATTGATACGTTATCACCATCAAGGCGCAAACAGTCCTCACTTAACTCGAAGCCGTCACCTTTAATTGAGATATCTGCGTAAGCAGCGGGTGCAAGTGGCATTAGTACAGCAGCAAGTAAAAGTAGCTTTTTCATGTAGTCCTCGGGTTTGTATGTTGATTGAACACCGTTATTACAGCATAAACGAAAGTCACGTTTTTACTATTTTACGCCAGTCCTGTGGTTGAGCTTTACCCTAAACCACAGTCTTTTGGACGCAGTTGAAATTCCTCTGTTGAACCTATTTCTAGCCCTAAATCAATACGCGGAGCATCAATATGCGATGTTCCTTGAGAGTGCATTACTAAACGATTGGCAGTACGAGGTTTAAGTTCATTTACGACAAAACGAATCATATCTGTACGGGTAAGGCTTTTTAATTCCTGTAGTACTTTTTCTCGCTGGTTGAACTCAGTATCTTTGTTTCCGATGGCAACCCAATGGCGCTGCGCTCTGCCACGTAACGTCGTGTCTGGCGCTGCTATCTGGTTCCACAGCCCTCGTTTACTACTGTGCCACTGGTACTCATTGAGCTCTAATAGCACCATGTAAAAAGCATTTAAGAATTCATCAATCGAGGTAACCAGTTCGGCGGGAGCTGCGTTAGGTGATTGCACGTAAAGCACTATACCTGGATGACGATTAAGCGGCATATTGCCAGTGCCGACCATGTAACCAAGCTGCTGTTTAGTCCTGATTTCATGGAAGAAGGTTGCGGACATCAAATGATTCGCAAGTGAGTACAGGGCGATATTGCGAGGCTCTATATCTTCACACTGATGGTAGATAACAACCGCAGAATCTTGCTGGTTGCAATGCACTTCACGTTGGAAGCTGCCGTTTTCACCCAGCATGACCAATGGACGGAGCGCCTCCTCGTAGCGCTGCTCTTTTACGCGCAGAGCATCTTTCAAGGTAGTTGCCATATTGTGAGCTTGCTGGCGCTGCCAGTCGCCATATACAAACATCTCAACGTGCAGCTCGGCAAGAATCGACTCCACAAACACAGACAGCTCATCCACCTCAATCTCTTCAAGTGCTTCAACCAATGTTGCGAATGGTGGATTGTTTGGTTGAAGTAATCCTGTCAACGCATTGAAAAGCTGCGAAATAGGACGATCTTGGGAAGAATTTCGCCAATTACGTAGCAGTTGCTGTTTGATGGTTTCAAATCGAGCAGGACTAAATTCACGCGCCGCAAAACGATGCAGAATCATCTCTAGCAGTTGAGGCAGTTTTTGGCTAAAGCCCGACAGCGTGAGAGTAACTCCGCCTTGGTGAGCGTACATGTTGTAGCCCATGCCTGCGATTTCCGCTTGGTAGGTTTCTTGCGCCAGAGAATCGAGGAACATCTCAACACATAGCCGGGTTTTCACGATGTTTTTCGGAGATGCTACCGCGTGAGAACTATCAATAGCGACATACACGACGCCTTTTGGCACGCGGAATTCGTCATCTTGCAGATGCCAGAGTCGGAAGCCTTCGAGATCTTCAACCAATTCTGGTAGCGACCCTCCATTTTCGAATGGTCTCGGGTCTAGGTCATAACAAATGTATGGGTTCTTTTCTGGTAGCACGAAGTGCCAGCTAGGATCGATTTGTTGATAGAAACGACGTTGGTCTTCGCTGAATGGGGTGACCGAGTAAGGCGTGAAGTACCACTCTGCGGTTTGGTTGTATTCCAAACCTTTTGCAATCAACGTGACACGAACATTTTCAACCGAAAGATATTGCAACAATGAACGTTGAAGCTCTTCATCGTAGCCTGCCATTTTGTAGTCACCATAAACCGTGTCTTCCGGTTGATAGTGCTGCATGTTGATCACTAAATGGCTGACCAAATCCATTGGACGAGATGGCTCTTGGAAGCGGAAAGCCGATTCTAACACTGCTTGTTTTTCCAGGTAGCGCCACTCATCCATGCCATCTTGTTTGATCATGGAAAGGTACTGGAATACAGCTTGAACGATCTCATCGACATGATCTAAGCCGCTTGGCGTCAGTGTACAGCTCACCGTAAAGTCTCGATAGTTACTGCCACTCGCGCCACCCCCTGCAGAGAGGGAAGTGATCCAGCCTTTCTCTTTCAATTGGATCATCAGACTGCCTTCGCCTTCATAGCCTAACAGGTGGGCAAAATAGGAGAGGGGCTTCACGCTATAGTGCTCATCCATTCCTGGCATTGGGAAAGTCAGGATCAGTTTGCGGAATTCTTTGATTGGTTCGACTTGGACCAAAATGCTTGTGCTGTCTTCAGTGCCGATTGGCACATCGATCGACTTACCGCGCAGCTGGTGGTTTGGAATATCAGCAAACATGGTTTCCACCCACGCTTGCTGTTCATCCAGAGATTGCGGACCAAACAAAGTTAGCGTCATCAAATCTGCGGAATACTGTGAATGGTGAAACTTAACAATCTCATCGCGAATGGATTTGCCATCGCGATCGCCTAGTGTACCTGCGTTGCCGACGGAGAATTTAGCGAATGGATGTTCAGGGTTAATGACTTCTTTGTTTACTTGATACAGGCGGCGAGAGTCATCATTGAGTTTGAGCTTGTATTCGGAGTCGACTGCTTGGCGCTCTTTATCTAGCGCTTCTTCGTTAAACAGTGGTGCGGTAAAAAATTGACTAAAGCGGTCGAGTGCCGTTTCAAATGCTGTTGGTGTCACATCGAAGAAGAAACAGGTGTGCTCAGTACCCGTCCAAGCATTGTTGGTGCCACCATGTTGACTAATATAACTTTGAAACTCGCCAACTTTAGGGTATTTTTCCGTACCCAAAAAAAGCATGTGTTCTAGGTAGTGTGCCAGACCTTGACGATCCATTGGGTCATCAAAGTGTCCAACGTTAACTGCTAGGGCTGCTGCCGACTGTTGAGCCGTGTCAGAATGAATCAGCAATACGCGCAGAGCGTTACTCAATGTAATGTAGCGGTATTGATTTGAATCGTTTGGACTTAGGTGCACGATGCGTCTCCAGATTTCGCATTACAGTAATTATGATCCCTGAGTGGGGAGGCGCAAATCTGCGCTTCGACAAATACTGCTTGCCGCATTTTTGTTATTCGTAAGAGTACTGCATAAGCCCACTAGCTGTTGCTATGGGGTTCGAGCTATTTGAAGGAATGCACTGAGTTCATAACTTCATCGTAGAATGTGATGAACTGAGTATATTCTTTTTAATAGATTGTTAAGAAAGTCGCTATCTTTAGCAAGCGAATTGGTATAATGAACCGATAATTATATCAGTATTTTGATTCCAGCATTATTAAAGTTAGCCCGCTATCCATATAAAGATAGCAGTCAACCTTTTGGTAGCGTTAGCTATCCCTAGGAAATAACATGAAAATATTTATCTTGCGTCACGGTGAAGCGGAACATTTTGCGAACTCCGACGCAGAAAGACAACTGACCCCAAGAGGCAGAACTGAATCGGAAGCAGTTGCTCGTGCATGTAAAGAACAAGGTTTTGCCCAATTCGATAAAGTATTGGTGAGTCCGTACATTCGGGCTGAGCAAACTTGGCAAGAAATCAGCGCACACTTTTCGGCAAAGAGCGTCGAAACGTGTGAAGAGATTACGCCTTATGGGCAATCAGACCAAGTATTTGATTTTGCAAATGCATTGATCGAAGTAGAAAAGCTTGAATCACTGCTGTTTGTGTCACACTTACCACTGGTGGGGTACTTAACGTCAGAGTTTGTAAAAGACATGACGCCACCAATGTTCCCGACATCAGGTTTAGCGTGTATTGAATATGATCCGCAAACACAACGCGGTGAAGTACTGTGGCATATCACGCCATAGGACGTTAGAACTCGGGATTCCAGCTCGAGACAAACAAAAAGGCAGGGTCAACCTGCCTTTGTCGTTCTTGCTAGCTAGTGCCTTATTTTTCTGGAATAGAAAGTAGCACCAGTAGGGCACCATCGCCGCCAAATTCTAGAGGCGCTTGGTGGAATGCCATTACGTCTGGATGTTGAGCCAGCCAAAGCGGCGCTTTCTGCTTCAAGATATGCTTACCAATGCCGTGTTGCACACACGCACAGTGGATTTCGTTTTTCACGCAGTAAGCGATCATCGCGCCGAGCTCGCGCTTGGCTTCTTGCTGTGTCATGCCGTGCATGTCTAAGAAGACATCCGGCACATACACACCACGACGAAGTCGTTTCACTTCATAAGTGGACACATCGTCGCGCGCATAACGAGTTGGTCCCTCTTCGTTAAGAAGTGGAACGAACTCATCAGAAAAGTAAAACTCAGAATCACTCGCTTCACGGTTCGAGCGTTTGATTTCTTTTTGCTTAGTATTTTTTTTTGGCTGCTGGATTATGGTATCCTGTCGCAACTTTTTTACGCCCTGTACTGCATCCTGAAATAAGGCGAAATCGTCATCGTGTTCGGTGTCTTTTTTGCTCATTAGGTTAACAATTTCATTTTTACAATTTATGGCAGTATTGTAGCGCTTTTCGGAGGCAATTTTGGATAAGATTTTTGTAGAAGAGGCGGTATCGGAGCTGCATACCCTTCAAGATATGATTCGTTGGACGGTAAGCCGCTTTAACGCCGCTAACCTGTTTTACGGTCATGGCACTGATAATGCGTGGGATGAAGCGGTTCAGCTTATCCTGCCAACATTATACTTGCCGATTGACGTGCCTCCGCATGTATTGAACTCTCGCCTAACGACAAGCGAGCGTTTGCGTATTGTTGAGCGCGTAGTAAAACGCATCAACGAACGTACACCAACTGCATACCTAACCAACAAAGCATGGTTCTGCGGTCTTGAGTTCTTCGTTGACGAGCGTGTACTTGTGCCACGTTCTCCAATCGGTGAATTGATTCAAGCGGAATTCCAACCTTGGTTGGTGGAAGAGCCTACGCGTATCATGGACCTATGTACGGGTTCTGGTTGTATTGCAATTGCTTGTGCACATGCATTCCCTGACGCAGAAGTAGACGCGATCGATATCTCAACCGACGCACTTCAAGTTGCTGAGCAAAACGTACAAGATCACGGCATGGAGCAGCAAGTATTCCCAATCCGTTCTGACTTGTTCCGCGATCTACCAAAAGAGAAGTACAACTTGATCGTGTCTAACCCACCTTACGTGGACGAAGAAGACATGAACAGCCTACCAGACGAATTCACGCACGAGCCTGAGCTAGGTCTAGCAGCTGGTACTGACGGTCTAAAACTGGTTCGTCGTATTCTAGCAAACGCACCAGACTATCTAACGGATAGCGGTATTCTTGTGTGTGAAGTTGGTAACTCAATGGTTCACATGATGGAACAGTACCCACAAATTCCATTCACTTGGATTGAGTTTGAGAACGGCGGTCACGGCGTATTCATGCTAACGCGTGACCAGCTGGTTGAATGTGCAGAAGAGTTCAAACTGTACAAAGACTAAGTCAGTCGAAACTAACGAGTTGATCAAATAATGAAAACACCGAGCCTTGTGCTCGGTGTTTTTTTATCCGCTTCGCACTGAGTTAGGAAAATACAACCAGTTTTGTTTTTTCCACTAAATCGGGCTTTACATCAAAACGTAATAACGCCACTATGAATTCACGAAGAATTGGAAAGCAGTTGCGCTCATGGAGAGCGTGGCGACAAGAACTTGAGGAAGTAATGGCAGGAAACAGTATCGGACAACATTTCCGAGTGACGACATTCGGAGAAAGTCACGGTATCGCACTAGGATGTATCGTAGACGGATGCCCTCCAGGTTTGGAAATCACTGAGGCAGATCTGCAAACGGATCTTGATCGTCGCCGTCCTGGCACATCACGTTACACTACCCAACGTCGTGAACCGGACGAAGTAAAAATTCTTTCTGGCGTATTTGAAGGTCAAACAACAGGTACTTCAATTGGTTTGATGATCGAGAACACAGATCAACGCTCTAAAGACTACTCAGACATCAAAGACAAGTTCCGTCCAGGACACGCTGATTACACTTACCACCAAAAATACGGTGTGCGCGATTATCGAGGTGGCGGCCGTTCGTCTGCTCGTGAAACGGCAATGCGTGTGGCGGCTGGTGCAATCGCTAAGAAATATCTGAAAGACGAGTTCGGTGTTGAAATCCGCGCTTACTTGTCGCAAATGGGTGACGTTTCAATCGATAAAGTGGATTGGAATGAAATCGAAAATAATGCGTTCTTCTGCCCAGATGCAGACAAAGTAGAAGCGTTTGACCAACTTATCCGTGACCTGAAAAAAGAAGGCGATTCCATTGGCGCAAAAATTCAGGTTGTGGCAACGAACGTGCCTGTTGGTCTTGGTGAGCCTGTATTTGATCGTCTAGATGCAGACATTGCGCATGCGCTAATGAGCATCAATGCGGTGAAAGGCGTGGAAATCGGCGACGGTTTTGATGTGGTAAACCAAAAAGGCAGCGAGCACCGTGATACGCTTTCTCCAGAAGGCTTCGGTAGCAACCACGCGGGTGGCATTCTTGGCGGTATCTCTACCGGCCAAGAGATTGTGGCAAACATCGCGCTTAAGCCAACCTCAAGCATTACGGTTCCAGGCGAGACTATCACTAAAGAAGGTGAACCAACTCAGTTGATCACTAAAGGTCGTCATGACCCATGTGTGGGTATCCGCGCCGTGCCTATCGCAGAAGCGATGCTGGCTATTGTCGTTATGGATCACTTGCTACGACACCGTGGTCAAAACCATGGTGTACAAACCGAGACTCCAAAGATTTAAAAAAATAGCGCCGATGGGCGCTATTTTTTTATTTTGAGTCGCGGAGGAAGAACTCTTGCGAGCTCATCCCAAACCGCTCTACTCGCTTTGGAATGAGTGGCTTTTCCGAGACAAAGTAGTTGAATGGGAGCGGTAAAGTCCACAGTATAGCTGTCGAGTATGGTTGTCAGTTCGCCGCTCTCTAATTCTGATGCGATGACATTAGGATCAAGTCTCGCAATACCTACTCCTTGTTTGAGCAACTCTACCAAGGCCCTTGCATCATCACTTTGTATTGCGCCCTCTACTGATACGGATTCAATGTTTTTATTTTCATCGACAAATTGCCAATGGTTCTGTGTAGAAGTCTGATTGGCAAAAACTAAACACTGATGGAAAACCAATTGGTTCGGGTGGGTGGGATAGCCATTCACTTTTAAATAGTCATCACTTGCGACGAAGCACCAACGCTTTTCTCCAATCTTTCTCGCCAGCATTGGTGAGTCTGGTAACTCACCTATCCGGATTGCAATATCAATTTTGCTCTCAATTAAGTCGACACAGTTGTCATCAAAACTCAGTTGAAATTGGATCTGTGGAAAGCAAGCTACCAGATATTTCATTTGAGGTAGCAAATAGTGTTGCCCAAGAAGTGTCGAGCAACTGATTTTCACCTTGCCACTCGGTATCGTTTGTTGGTCGAGTAGAAAGGTCTCCATCTTGTCTAATAGAGAAGGAAGTTCTTGAGTAGTATTGAGTAACGCTTCTCCCGCCTCAGTTAAAGTTAGCTTTCGAGTGGTTCTTTGGAGCAGGCGTTGCTCTACAATCTCTTCTAACTGGCGAATTTTCTTGCTTACAGAAGAGCGCGGTAAATTGAGTTCATTTGCTGCAGACTGAAAACTTCCTCGCTCTGCGACAAGGCGAAAGGTTGCCAAGTGTGGGAGTAATTTATGGATATCAAAGAGGCTATTGGTGCTCATATAGAAACAAAATGATGATGGTTTGGTAGCTAATAATTATTGTTACTTTCAATTAACCTGACTTTGGATTCAATTCAAAGGAAGGAAAACATGAAGTCAAACGCAATATTGGTCACGGGAGCAACGTCTGGGATAGGGTTGGAATTAGCTCGAAAGTTAGCAAGTGAAGGCTATCACGTTGTTATAACAGGTCGAAATAAAGTGAAATTAGATGATGTTGCAACAAGATTAGGCGCTAACATCACTACGTTACTGTGTGACAATGAAAACCACCATGATGTACAAGCTATTGGTAAAGAGATTCAAGCGCTGAATATTAAGTTGGATGGCGTGGTTTTTAATGCTGGTGTTTACTTCCCTAACGAATTAGGAACTACATCGCTTGAAGAATTTGAGCTTACTTTAAATACCAATTTTAAAGCGCCGTTTTTTATGTTGCAGTCGTTACTTCCGGTGATGAATAACCCGGCCAGTGTCGTGATGGTCTCCAGTTTGGTTGTTGAAAAGGCCTTTGTGAATTCTTCACTTTATACGTCGAGTAAAATGGCGCTAGAAGGTCTAGTGGGAGTATTGAATCTAGAACTTGCTGAACGAGGGATTCGTATTAACAGCGTACGGCCAGGAGTAACAGCTACCGATATTCAAGAGAAAGCAGGAATGTCTCAAGAAGCATTTAATGGGTTGAAATTGGCGATGAAAGAGACACCAGCAGGTAGAATTTTAACGCCAAAGGACATAGTTCCTGCGATAGAGTTTCTACTATCTGAGTCATCCATTGGGCTGCGAGGTGCTGCTTTCGATATTGATGGAGGTTTTAGCTTATAAACACAAAAGGCAGCTCAATGAGCTGCCTTTTTAATGGGGTTTCAATTGGTTTCGAATTCAATTAGTGAATTGAACCTTCTGTTTCCAAGTGGAATGAAGGTAAGCGCCATTTGAAGCGTACTGCAGCCATACGCAGCATGTAACCAGTAATCAGAGTGACAATCGTCGCGGTTACATCTGGTACGTTGAATTCAAGCAGAGCTAGGTATAAACCAGATGCAATAAGTGCCACAGAGGCATAAAGCTCTTCGTGCAATACAAGTGGTGTTTGGCGACAAATCAAATCGCGTAGCAGACCACCAAATACGCCAGTTACCAATGCAGATACCATACAGATTCCAGGGTGCAAGCCCATGCCAATCGCTACCTTGGTGCCGATGATGCTAAATACGATCAAGCCAAGTGCATCTAAACGAATGAATAGACCTTTCAGCTTAATTACCCATTTTGCTAAGCCAGTCGTTAGTACACCGGCAACGCATGTGATTGCTAGAAATTCTGGGTTCTTTACCCAACCCAGTGGGTAGTGACCTAGTAGAATGTCGCGTACTGTACCGCCACCAATTGCCGTTGCACTAGCTACCAACATAACGCCAAACCAATCCATTTTTCTTCGACCAGCGCTCAATGCACCAGTCATGGCTTCGGCCGTGATACCAATGATGTACAACACACTTAGCAGCATAAGGGGACACTCAAATAAAAGGGCTCTGTCATGATCCTTGAGATTAAGGAAAACAGCAGCAAAACTTACCAACAAGATTTAAGCCTTGGGAGGGGCTCAAACCCAAAAAGAATCTCGCTTTAAGTGGCGTTGAAGTCGCCAGCATTAAGCTTAAAAATAAGGCGTGAGTGTAGTGGGAAATGTGATCTGTGACGAATGAGAAATTGTATGGAGAAAGCCGCTTTCAGATAAACTCAGCTAATAACCAAACTTGTTGTGTGGCTTTACCTGCGTAACAAAAACAGCGACAATGCGCACCGCATATCAATTTGAAGTACAGAATCGATCATGAACCACGAATATCAAGACCTTATCACCATTTTCAATAATACATTTCTCGAGTCTTTTAATACTAAGCTAGAACTCGGTGGTGATGAGCCGATTTACTTACCAGCAGATCAAGAGCATCCCCATCATCGGATTATTTTTGCTCGTGGTTTCTATGCGTCAGCGCTACACGAAATTGCCCATTGGTGCGTAGCAGGACCCGAGCGTCGTTTGCTGGAAGATTTTGGTTACTGGTATGAACCTGACGGCCGCACAGCCGAGGTTCAAGCTGAGTTTGAAAAAGTGGAAATTCGCCCTCAAGCGTATGAGTGGATTCTAGCGAAAAGTGCTGACTTCCCTTTTAACGTCAGTTGTGACAATCTACACGGCGATTTTGAACCAGATCGTCTTGGTTTCATGCACAAAGTGCACAATGAAGTAATGGGTATTCTAGAAAACGGTCTTCCGCCTCGCGTGAAAATGCTATCGGATGCGTTGTGTGCTTTTTACCAAACCAAGCCGCTGGAAACGTCTGACTTTATCGTTAAATAACCTCAGAGAAGCTCCATGATTATTGAATTTGAAGAAAAACTACTAGAACTGATTGATGCTCGCATTGAAACGGCATCGGATGATGAATTGTTTGCTGGTGGTTATTTGCGTGGTCACATTTCTCTGTCTGCTGCAGCGTGTGAAGAAGAAGGCATTAACGATGTGACAGAGCTGAAATCTCGCATCGAAAATAGCCTCGAAGCAGCGCGCTCAGAACTGACGCCTGCGGATCGCGTGATAGTGAGCGATCTGTGGCAAGAGCTCCAAGCGCAAGCTTAAGGCTCGGTTAGTTGCTCTAAGCTTCTAGTCAAAACTAAAAAGAGTTGATATAAACTCCTTCGAAATTTTCGAATCTCTCCTTAAAATTTTTGTGGTTGTAGCACCTAGGCTCACCTTTTACTCTAGTGAGTACAAAACGTGACCAAAGGATTACAACCATGAAAATTATCGCATTCGGCGCTTCTACTAGCTCCACCTCTATCAATAAAACCCTTGCGACTTACGCTGCCAACCTTGTTGAAGGTGCAGATGTGCAAGTGTTAGACCTCAATAGCTACGATGTTCCTCTGTTCAGTGAAGACAAAGAGAAAGAAATTGGGCAAGCGGAAGGTGCAAAGGCGTTCCTTGCAGACATCGCTGCGGCTGATGCGTTGGTGGTTTCTTTTGCTGAGCACAATGGTTCTTACCCAGCGGCTTACAAAAATCTATTCGATTGGGCGACACGTATCGAGCGCAACGTATTCCAAAATAAACCTGCGGTGTACCTAGCGACGTCACCAGGTCCTGGTGGTGCACAAACGGTTTTGGCTGCGGCAACAGGTTCTGCTCCTTACTTCGGTGCTGAAGTGAAAGCATCACAATCTGTTCCAAGCTTCTACGATAACTTTGATTTGGAAACAGGTCAGTTCCGTAATGCGGAAGTTGCCGAGCAAGTGAAAGCGGCTGTGGCAGCATTGAACTAAAAACTGGTAACCCCCTCTAACTCCCCCTTAGAAAGGGGGAGGACGAATGCGGAGCTAAGAACTTGTTCTTCACTTGTTCAAAATGAGGCGAGAAGTGGTTGTTTGTTCTCAGAGCTACCCCCTCTAACTCCCCCTTGGAAAGGGGTAGGACGAATGTGGGGCTAAGAACTTGTTCCTCCCCTTTTTAAGGGGAGGCTAGGAGGGGGTCTTTACGCACTCGAAACGCGTTACAACTCAGTAATCGCCTTACCTTTACGCAGTCTTCTAACCCACATACGGCTTGGGTGCAGCTCAGTCAGTACATCAACAGGCAGTGGTAACGGGTCACCACAGATTTGTGATGCCAACACTTCTGCCATTAGGGGCGCTGAGCTCAAACCGCGAGAACCTAACCCTAGGAAACAGAATAGGTTAGGGAACTGGTGAATCGCTTCGATGTCTTGTTCTTGTTGATTTTGTAGATCCGCATATTGCGTTTTGATGATTTCAAAGTCGCCTACGTTACCTACAAACGGCAGGTGATCACGGCTAACGCAGCGAATGCCTTGGCGTGATAAATTACCAGAGGTATCCACTTCTTTCGTCCAAGCTTGGTTTGGCAAACACTTCACCAACTTCTCGGCGTTGTCTTTTTGTGCTTCCTCGTCAAACTCGTAATCGAGGTGGCTACGGTCGTAGCTTGCACCGATACATAGGTGCTGATTATTTGGGTTAACAGGTGTCATGTAACCGTCGTAACACAGTACCGTTTTTAGCTTGGACAAGGTTTCTGTCGCTGGTGCGTGGCTAACTTGACCTTTTACCTGACCCATTGGTAGATCAGCGGTTTGGCTTAGTGTTTGGAACTCACTGCCATTAGCAACCACTACAGTGGAGTGCTCAAAGCTTTGACCGTTCGCTTTCAATGTCCAAAGCTGACGCGCGTCATCCCAATCTAGTGATTTTACTTGATGCTCGAACTTCGCTTCAAAAAGCTCTGTTTTTTCTAGCCGAGAAATCAAACCACGAGTTAGTTCAGCAGGACATAACCAACCGCCAAGAGGGTAATGAACCGATGCCATATCGATCGGCAAGCCAATTTTTTCAGCCGTCTCTTCAGCAGATAGTTTGTGAATCAACTCTGGCGTGAAATTACCAGCAAGCATTTTTTCCAACTTGTCTGCAGATTTGTTATCCCACATGAGTTGCGTGATGCCACACCAATCGTGATCAAATTGGATATCTTGCGCTGCTTGGTCAACAAACTGACGGGCAAACAAAAAGCCCGGAGCAAACACACGAGAAACGCCTTTGTGGGGACCATTTAATAATGGGTACACAGCACCTTGGCGGTTTCCTGATGCTCCTTCAGCAGGTTGAGCATCTTTGCAGTAGAGTGTGACATTTTGACCGCGGCGAACCAGCGTTTTTGCCAGAGCCGCACTTGCAATACCGCCACCTATTATCGCAATGGAATCGTGATTACTTGACGCAGTGCGGTTGAACCAAGGTAAGTGGTTTGAATGCCTTTCACGTTGTTCCATCGAACCGGCGATCATTTCACGTTTGGTGCCAAAGCCTTTGACTTTCTTCATTGCAAAGCCCGCTTCGTTTAAGCCTCGACGCACTAAGCCCGCTGCCGTAAAGGTTGCGACCGTGCAATCCTGTTTCGCCAATTTTGCCATGCCGTTGAATAGGTTTTGGTTCCACATTTCTGGGTTTTTGCTTGGTGCAAAACCATCTAAGAACCAAGCATCAATCAAGCCTTGCTCAGCATAAGGAACAAGCGGCATGCAGTCTTTGATATCGCCAAACCAAAGATCGAGTGTGATAGCGCCGTCTTCTAAAACAATGCGATGACACTCAGGCACTGCGGCAGGATAGTGCTGTTGCAGTTTTTCGGCAAACTCTGCCAATTCTGGCCATGATTGATGCGCTTTTTCTAAGTCCGACTTGCTCAGTGGGTACTTCTCAAAGCTGACAAAATGCAATTCTTTTAGCGCTGCCTCTGGATATTCGCGACGAAATTCGGTAAACCATTGCCACACAGCTAAGAAGTTCAACCCTGTGCCAAATCCGGTTTCACCAATAACAAAACGTCTTTGGTCAAATTCCTGCCATCTTTCTGGTAGATGATTTTGTTTGAGGAACACGTAGCGCGTCTCTTCAAGACCGTTTACGTTGGAGAAATAGACATCATCAAATTGGTCAGAAACTGGTGTCCCAGCTTCGTTCCAACCAAGTTCTGCATTTTTAATTGAAGTCATAATGGTGCAAATATGTGATTTGGCGCGGTTAGAATTCGTCGATTGTACGAATTTATGGGAAAGCTGACCACTTTTGTTGACTATCTTAGTTATTATCTAGCTGATTTTTGAATTATAGGAATGTCATAATGAAACGAGTCGTAATCACCGGTATGGGTATTGTTTCAAGTATCGGTAACAACGTCGAAGAAGTTCTAGCGTCTCTTAAAGCGGGCAAATCTGGCATCACTGCGTCTGAGCAGTTTAAAGAAAACGGTCTGCGCTCGCAGGTTTGGGGTGATCTGAAAATCAACCCAGCAGAGCACATTGATCGTAAGCAGATGCGCTTTATGGGTGATGCGGCTGCTTATGCATACCTATCCATGCAGCAAGCAATTGAAGACGCTGGTCTATCTGAAGAACAAGTTTCAAACGATCGTACAGGTATCGTTGCTGGTTCTGGTGGTGCTTCTGCATTCAACCAAACAGTTGCGACAGACACAATGCGTGCGAAAGGCGTAAAACGCGTAGGTCCTTACATGGTGCCGCGTACTATGTCTTCAACAGTATCTGCGTGTCTTGCAACACCATTTAAGATTCGTGGTGTGAACTACTCAATGAGCTCAGCTTGTGCAACATCTGCACACTGTATCGGTCACGCGATGGAGCTTATCCAACTTGGCAAGCAAGACATCGTATTCGCTGGTGGTGGTGAAGAGCTAGATTGGTCTCAAACTATGATGTTTGACGCGATGGGCGCACTATCTACTAAGTACAACGAGACTCCAGATAAAGCATCTCGTACTTACGATGCAGACCGTGATGGTTTCGTTATCTCTGGCGGCGGCGGCATGCTGGTTATCGAAGAACTTGAGCACGCTCTAGCTCGTGGTGCGAAAATTTACGGTGAGATCGTAGGTTACGGTGCGACTTCTGATGGTTACGACATGGTAGCACCATCAGGTGAAGGTGCGGTTCGCTGTATGAAGATGGCAATGCAAGATGTTGATGCTATCGACTACATCAATACGCACGGTACATCGACTCCAGTTGGTGACGTGAAAGAGCTAGGTGCTATCCAAGAGCTATTTGGTGACAACAGCCCTGCTATCTCTGCAACGAAAGCGATGACAGGTCACGCACTAGGTGCTGCTGGCGTTCACGAAGCAATTTATTCAACTCTAATGCTAGACAATGGCTTCATTGCTCCAAGTGTGAACATCTCTAACTTGGATGAAGCAGCACAAGGTCTAGACATTGTAACGGAAGCTCGTGACGCTGAGCTAACGACAGTTATGTCAAACAGCTTTGGTTTTGGTGGTACAAACGCGACATTGGTAATCAAAAAGTACCAAGCATAAGCGACCCAAAGCTAACTGAATTTGTTGGGCTGTGATTCTCTTCGTGGAGTGAACCGACCAACAAACCAGTTTCCAGAGCTTGATCAGGTCAACTGATCGAACAGACGCAGACTTTATCCCAAGGAGAGCGGGATAGGATCCTTTTGTTCTGGAACTTTGCCCGGCTAATTTAGCCGGGCTTTTTCTTTTCTGAAACCTGCTTTTGAAAGTCACTTGGGTATAGTTGTTGAGATTTTTCAAGAAAAGGGCACAATCGCTTTAGCTTCGCATCTTGCGAATAAACGAACTCATACAAATGGATGTTAAACGCTGGCGCTATGAAAATTATTGTTGATGAAAATATGCCGTACGCTGAAGAGCTATTCAGCCAACTCGGAGAAGTGATTCTAAAACCCGGTCGTACACTGACAGCCGATGATTTAGTGGATGTAGATGCGCTAATGATTCGCTCGGTCACCAAAGTAAACGCAGAGCTGATCAGCAAAGCAAACAAGCTGAAGTTCGTTGGTACAGCAACGGCAGGCATGGATCATGTAGACCAAGCACTATTGCAAGAGAAAGGTATTTTCTTCACCGCAGCACCAGGTTGTAACAAAGTTGGTGTTGCTGAGTACGTGTTCAGTGCCATGATGGTGTTAGCACAGCAGCAAGGATTCTCGGTTTTCGATAAAACCGTTGGCATCATTGGCGCGGGGCAAGTCGGTAGCTATCTTGAAAAATGTTTGAAGGGCATGGGCATTAATGTGCTTATTAATGACCCGTTCAAACAAGAAGAGGGTGATTCTCGCATCTTCACTCCGCTAGCCGAGTTGATCGAACGTTCTGACATCATTACGCTGCACACGCCAATCACCAAAGATGGCCCATACCCAACGCATCATCTGATTGATGAGAAGGTGCTAAATGGTCTTCGTAGCGATCAAATTCTTATCAATGCGGCACGCGGTCCAGTCGTGGACAACCAAGCGCTTAAGCAACGTTTACTGAAAAACGACGGCTTTACAGCGGCACTCGACGTGTTTGAATTTGAACCAGAGGTTGATATGGAGCTTCTGCCTCTGCTAGCATTCGCAACCCCTCACGTTGCAGGCTATGGTCTGGAAGGGAAAGCTCGCGGTACGACGATGATTTTCAACAGCTACTGTGAGTTCTTAAATAACGAATTACGTGCGCATGCCAGCGATTTACTGCCAACCGCGCCTGTTCCGACTATGGTATTGGACAGAGCATGGGATGAAGCGACGCTGCACAACATCACGCAGTTAATCTATGATGTGCGTAAAGATGACGCTCTTTTCCGCCGCGAAATCAGTAAGCCAGGCTCTTTTGACCTGATGCGTAAGAACTACTGGGATCGCCGCGAGTACAGCGCTGTCACGCTAATGGGTAATGAAACATGTAATCTTGCACCATTAGCAGAACTAGGTTTTCAGGTTGAGGTAAGTCAATGAGCCAGCAATACAATGTTGCCGTATTAGGTGCGACCGGTGCGGTCGGTGAAACAATTTTGGAAGTGCTTCAAGAGCGCAAATTCCCAGTAGGCGAAATCTTCCTACTCGCGAGTGAGCGCAGTGAAGGTAAGACTTACCGCTTCAATGGTAAAACGGTACGTGTTCAAAACGTAGAAGAGTTTGATTGGTCTCAAGCGCACATTGCGTTGTTCTCTGCTGGCGGTGAACTATCTGCTAAATGGGCACCAATTGCAGCTGACGAAGGTGTTATCGTAATCGACAACACGTCACACTTCCGCTACGAATACGACATTCCTCTTGTTGTTCCAGAAGTAAACCCAGAAGCGATTGCAGAGTTCCGTAACCGCAACATCATCGCGAACCCGAATTGTTCAACCATTCAAATGCTGGTGGCGCTGAAGCCAATTCACGATGCAGTTGGTATCGAGCGCATCAACGTATCGACTTACCAGTCTGTATCTGGTGCAGGTAAGTCAGGTATTGATGAGCTTGCAGGTCAAACAGCGAAACTGCTAAACGGTCTACCAGCTGACAAGAAGCAATTCTCTCAGCAGATCGCGTTTAACTGTATTCCGCAAATCGACCAGATGATGGAAAACGGCTACACCAAAGAAGAAATGAAAATGGTGTGGGAGACGCAAAAAATCTTCAACGATTCATCGATCACAGTAAATCCAACGTGTGTTCGAGTACCAGTGTTCTACGGTCATGCAGAAGCGCTTCACGTTGAAACTCGTTCTCCAATTGATGCGCAAGAAGTTATCAACCTTCTTGAGCAAACGGATGGTATTGAAGTATTCCACGGTGAAGATTTCCCAACACAAGTTCGCGATGCGGGCGGTAAAGACCATGTTATGGTTGGTCGAATCCGTAACGATATCAGCCACCACAGCGGCGTAAACTTGTGGGTCGTTGCGGATAACGTTCGTAAAGGAGCAGCAACTAACGCGGTTCAAATCGCAGAAGTTCTAATCCGCGACTACTATTAATTGGTACTTGGTCACTTTGATTAAGGATCTTAAAGCCTCGCTCAGTGCGAGGCTTTTTTGTTCTATCTGAAAAAAATTGTGTGAGATTAGTACGAATATTTCGCGAGCCCCACATTTTTTATCCTCAAACCTATAGTTTTGCTCGCTATATCCGATATATTTAACCGATCACCATTTAAATTATTTTTAGCACACAGACTGAGCTTTTTATGCATCAAAACTATAAGCGTCTATTAGCTGCACTAATGCTGATGGGCGCGACTCAGACATCGTCAGTGGTACAGGCTGAAGCAATTCGACTTGTCGGCCCCTCTGGTGAAGTGCAAGCTGCTCCGAGTTATGCAGAGCAGATAGAAAGAGCGCTTCCAGCGACTCCAGAAAATTTACAGCCTTCACGTTTTTACGGCCCTACCGGTCAAAATGAAACGTTATGGTCTATCGCGACTAAGTTAAGGCCATCAAACTCAGTTTCTGTTCAGCAAACGCTACTTGCCATTTATCGTATCAACCCTCAAGCGTTTGAGAATCAGAATATCCATCTCTTGGAACCTGGTAGCCGTTTAAGAGTGCCATCTCTTGAGCAAACTCGGATTGCTACAACCGCTCAAGCGGCGGCTGTAATGAAGGCGCATCAGGCAAAACTCAATCAAGCGACACAGCCAAAACCTGTTGAACCTAAGCCTGAACCTGTACGCCCAGTCCAAGCAAAGCCTGAGCCTCAAACTACTACACCGAAGATAAATGTGGTTCAACCTGAGGAAGTTCAGATTACAGAGAAACCGCTTCCTAAAGTGGAAACTTCTCCTCAGGGAGAGCAACAGGTATCGGCATTAAAAGAAAAGCTACAAGTATCTCAAGGCGAGTTGGAATCACTCGAAGAAAAGAATCACCATTTGAGGTTGATGCTGTCTGAAGTTCAAACCGAAGTAGATTCTTTAAAAACTGAATTAAATGACGAAGAGCGCATTCGCTCAGAAGTTGAAAAATTATTAGCTGAAGAACGTCAACGCGTTGCTGAGCAACAAAGAATGCAGCCGAGCACATTGGATAAAATTTTGTCCAATGGCTGGTTAGTTGGTCTCGCTGCATTGATTCCAGGTGTATTGATTGCCTTATTGATCGTGATGCTGTTGGGACGTCGTTCAGCTGCGAAAGAAGAAGCCGCGGAAACAGAAACGCCTACACCTGAAATGGCAGCTGCACCGCTCGCTATTGGTGACTCCATTGATGAGCTTGATGAAGAGTTGAGTCTAGATGATGATCTCTTTGGTGATGATAGTGACCATGACGAGCTGTTCTCTGATGACAGCGGTCAAGAGGATGACGACGTCTTTGCAAGTTTGGATGATGACGATCTTGACTTCAATCTTGAAGGGGAAGATGGAGAAGATCCATTCGCTGGTATTGGTGACGATGGCGACCTTGATGTTGGTTTAGATGACTTTGATTCGTCAGCTAATGGAATCAGCGTTAATGGTGAAGAGAAAGCGTTAGGTCTTGAAGAGATGGAACGCGCACTAGATGAAGTATCACCAGAACTAGATTTAGATGATACCGCTTCAGGTGATGACTCTGCTTTCGATCTCTCTGATGAGCCGGCAGATACTGGTTTGTCTATGTCAGAAGATGAGTTCTCAGAACTACTATCTGCTGATGAACCAACAGAAGAACTTGAATCGGGTGCATTAGATCAATCAATGCTCGATGACTTGTTCTCTGGACTTGCAGAAGAAGATGATGCTCCGATTGAAGACAGTTCTCCAAGTGAAGTAAACGAAAATGCGTTTGGCGCTGGAATGGCATCTGATGATGACATCGATCAGCTATTAGCACAGTATGAGCAACCAGCCGAAGAGGTTGAAGAAGCTCAATCAACAGCGAACGATGAGTTTGATTTGAGTGAAGACAGCGATGCATCTGCTTTACTCGATGAGTTGCTCGGAGAAGATGATGGCGGTTCACTGTCAGAGTTAGACCCACTTGAAGAGCTTGAAGAACTTGCAGGCTACGATGAAGAGCACATTGACGAAAGTAGCACAGACCTACTCGATGAACTGATTGATTTAGATGAGGATGATAGTGAAGACTTCGATCCTCTAAATGAATTAGAGCAACTGTCAGGTTTTGATAATGATTCAGAGGCATTGGAGTTAGATGAAAATAGCACAGAGTTGCTCGATGAATTATTAGATTCGGACGCTGATGAATTTCTTGAAGAGGACTCCGAGTCCGATAAAGATGCATTTGATGAACTTATCGGTCAAGACGATACAGAGAGCAATGAAGATGAACTATTATCATCACTTGGCTTTGAGGAACTTCTAGCAGAGCAGTCGCCAGCGGTTGAAGAGAGCTCCTCTTCTTTAGACACTGACTTTGACATTGATGCGCTAGTTTCTGAGCAGCAAGTAGAAGGCTCTCAAGCTGAAGATGAGCAGTCAGTACAAGCTGAGGAAGAGCGCAGTTTTGACCGGAATCAGTTCGTTGGTGATTTGGAAGAGATTTCACCTAAAGGCGATGCTTTACTTAACGAGCTGTCTGAAGCAGAAGCTCAAGATGAGCCTTTGGAAGGTGCAGAGGTTGCCTTTGAAGCTGAATCAGCTCTTGAGTCAGAGCCATCAGATCTACCAGATCCAGTGGTAGAGGAGGTTATTGAGCCTGAGTTTGAAGAGCCAAAAGTAACACCAACACCAAATACTTCTCCGAACGAGTTTGGCGTTCCTCAAGAGGAAGACTGGTTACTTGATGAAGAGTCATCACAACCAGAGCAGCCAGTTGTTGAAGCGCAAGAGTCCAACTTTGATGAGCTAGAACTTCCTGAGTTTGGTGAAGAAGATGCGATGGCATCTATGGCTGAAGAGCTAGCAGAGCCGGAAGTCGCAGCTCAACCAGAGCAGTCAGTTGTTGAAGATGAAGAGTTCAACTTCGATGAGCTAGAGTTGCCAGAGTTTGGTGAAGAAGATGCGATGGCATCAATGGCTGAAGAGCCAGCGGAGCCGGAAATCGTAGCTCAACCAGAGCAGCCAGTTGCTGAAGATGAAGAGTTCAACTTCGATGAGCTAGAGTTGCCAGAGTTTGGTGAAGAAGACGCGATGGCATCCATGGCTGAAGAGCCAGCAGAGCCAGAAGTCGCAGCTCAACCAGAGCAGCCAGTTGCTGAAGCGGAAGAGTTCAACTTCGATGAGCTAGAGCTACCAGACTTTGGTGAAGAAGATGCGATGGCATCTATGGCTGAAGAGCCAGCAGAGCCGGAAGTCGCAGCTCAACCAGAGCAGCCAGTTGCTGAAGCGGAAGAGTTCGACTTCGATGAGCTAGAGCTACCAGAGTTTGGTGAAGAAGATGCGATGGCATCAATGGCTGAAGAGCCAGTGGAGCCGGAAGTCGCAGCTCAACCAGAGCAGCCAGTTGTCGAAG
>NZ_APHW01000021.1 GCF_002741985.1 Vibrio rotiferianus CAIM 577 = LMG 21460 | reverse complement strand
AGCAGACCAGTTGTTGAAGATGAAGAGTTCAACTTCGATGATCTAGAGTGCCAGAGTTTGGTGAAGAAGATGCGAAGGCATCCATGGCTGAAGAGCCAGCAGAGCCGGAAGTGGCAGCTCAACCAGAGCAACCAGTTGTTGAAGATGAAGAGTTCAACTTCGATGAGCTAGAGTTGCCAGAGTTTGGTGAAGAAGACGCAATGGCATCAATGGCTGAAGAGCCAGTAGAGCAGGACGTTGAAGAGCAATCCGAACAGGATGCATTGTTTGACATGTTTGCTCAGCCAAGCGAAACGGTAGCTCCAGAGTTTTCGGCGCCATCTGAACCGGAAGTGTCTGATTTTGATGAAGCTGCAATGGCGAATCTACTTTCTGAAGACAGTATGGATTCAGAAACCTTCGATACTGATTTGGACAGTGACACCATAGCAAGCGCAGGCATGGATATTGAGGCTATGCTTGACGTTGGTGATGATTGGGATGGTTTCAAACTTTCTCCTGAAACTGAGTACCCTTCTCGTGGGGAGGAAGTGCCAGAAGATGAGCGTGAGGTTTGGAGTTCATCAGAGGCACTTGAGCAACCAAGAATCACCGAAGAAAACTGGGGTGAGCAAGAAGACCTTACCGACTTTGACCCTAAGAAAAATCAGTTCATGACGATTGACGAATTGATGGCTCAAGTGGATAAAGATGGTGGTGAATTTGAAGAACAAGATCTCAAACTTGATGTTGGTTTGAACGAGTTTCCTGATGTGATTGGTGATAATGGTGATGTCGACGTAGATACTAACGCAGAAGCGGCAGGTAAGCTTGACCTTGCAAAAATCTACCTAGAGATGAATGACCCGCAAGGTGCGGTCAAACTGCTAGAGGAAGCCATTGTTTACGGTGAAGATGATATTCGCCGCGAAGCGAAAGGACTCATCGACGCCATCAACGGTCGATAAACAAAAAATGGGTAGCAAACGCTGCCCATTTTTGTATCTGGAAGGACTTACGTATATACTTCCCGCCCCATTTTAGAGTTCGAAGGTTAAAATGAGAATCGCATTAGGTATCGAATATAACGGTACAAATTACTTTGGTTGGCAACGCCAAAGAGAAGTGAAAAGTGTCCAAGAAGAGCTAGAAAAAGCACTCTCTGTTGTCGCGAACCACCCTGTAGAAGTGCAGTGTGCTGGTCGTACAGATGCTGGTGTGCACGGCACAGGTCAAGTTGTTCACTTCGACACCAACGTAAGTCGAAAAATGGTTGCTTGGACAATGGGTGCAAATGCGAACATGCCAAGCGATATTGCTGTCCGTTGGGCGGTAGAAGTACCTGACGACTTCCATGCTCGATTCTCAGCAACTGCACGTCGTTACCGCTACATCATCTTCAATCATGCATTGCGTCCAGGTATCTTAAATTCGGGTGTGAGTCATTACCACGGTGATTTGGACGAGAAAAAAATGCACGAAGCTGGGCAGTACTTACTCGGTGAAAATGACTTCAGCTCATTTCGTGCTGCGCATTGTCAATCATTGAGCCCTTGCCGCAACATGATGCATCTCAATGTAACCCGTCATGGTGATTATGTTGTTATCGACATTAAAGCCAATGCTTTTGTTCACCATATGGTTCGCAATATTACTGGCAGCTTGATTAAAGTAGGCCGCGGTGAAGAAAAACCAGAGTGGATTAAGTCACTTTTAGAAGCGAAAGACCGCAAGTTAGCAGGAGCGACAGCAAAGGCGGAAGGTCTGTATCTGGTAGATGTGGACTATCCAGAAGAGTTTGGATTACCAAGAGTGCCGATCGGCCCCTTATTTTTGCCAGATAATTTGAACTAAATTCACGAACTTAATTCAAAATATCGGTACTTTAGAAGAGATCGCCGCGATAACCATTGTTGCGTCACCTGTATCAAAAATAGGTACAACCAGTTTTTTATCTACAGTCGCGGCAAGATATGTTTTAATCCGTCCGTAATATTCCGAATTTATATCTTTCGCAATGAAGCGGAAGAGTTGAGAGAAAAGGTCTTCCATGAGTTGGCTTGAAAAGATTTTAGAGAAAAGCAACCTTGTAAGTTCACGCAAAGCTTCTATCCCTGAAGGTGTGTGGACTAAATGTACATCTTGTGAGCAGGTGCTATACCATGCTGAACTTGAACGTAACCTAGAAGTTTGTCCTAAGTGTAACCACCACATGCGTATGAAAGCGCGTCGTCGTTTGGAAACTTTCCTAGACGAAGGTGAGCGCGTCGAGCTAGGTACAGAGTTTGAGCCGCAAGATAAACTGAAGTTTAAAGATTCCAAGCGCTACAAAGAGCGCATCTCTGCTGCTCAAAAGAACAGTGGTGAGAAAGATGCATTGGTTGTGATGCAGGGCGAACTGCTAGGCATGCCGCTTGTAGCGTGTGCGTTTGAATTCTCTTTCATGGGTGGTTCAATGGGTTCAGTTGTAGGTGCGCGCTTTGTAAAAGCGGTAGATGCTGCAATTGAAAACAACTGTGCGCTTGTTTGTTTCTCTGCAAGTGGTGGTGCGCGTATGCAGGAGGCGCTTATGTCTCTAATGCAAATGGCGAAAACCAGTGCTGCACTTGAACGCCTTTCTGAGAAAGGTCTGCCATTCATCTCTGTACTTACAGATCCAACAATGGGTGGCGTATCAGCAAGTTTGGCGATGCTAGGTGACATCAATATTGGTGAACCTAAAGCGCTGATTGGCTTTGCTGGTCGTCGTGTTATCGAGCAGACTGTACGTGAAGATCTTCCTGAAGGCTTCCAGCGTAGTGAGTTCCTTCTGGAGCACGGTGCGATTGATATGATCGTTGACCGTCGTGAAATGCGTCAGCGTGTGGGTGGTCTAGTGGCTAAGCTAACTAACCACAAATCTCCTATGGTGGTTTCGGTTAACGAATCTCCAAATGAAGAGCCATATTCTGTACCAGAAGCGGACGAAAAAGGGTAAAGTATCAACTAACATAAAAACCAAAGAAATTAATGGTTAAAGTTAGATGACCCAAAACTCTATTCCTCAAGCCACATCCCCTCTAGCGGTGTGGCTTGATTATTTAACAAAACTCCACACTTCAGCAATCGACCTTGGCTTAGACCGCGTTCAAGCGGTAGCACAAAAAGCCAACCTCACTAAACCAGCTCCTACTGTGATTACTGTTGCCGGCACCAATGGCAAGGGTTCAACCTGTGCGCTGATGGAAGCCATTCTATTGGACGCTGGCTACTCAGTCGGTGTGTACAGCTCACCACACCTTATTCGCTACAACGAGCGTGTTCGTATCAATGGCCTTGATGCCGATGACAGCAAACACTGTGAAGCGTTCGACTACATCGAAAAACAGCGCGGCGAGATCAGCCTAAGCTTGTTTGAATTCGGTACGTTAGCTGCTCTTCGTATTTTTCAAGTAGAGAAGGTGGATGTGGTTCTGCTAGAAGTTGGCCTTGGAGGTCGCTTGGACGCGACCAACGTGGTTGACCATGACGTGTCAGTTATCACTAGTTTGGCCATTGACCATGTTGACTGGCTAGGTGATGACATCAATGTGATCGGTTTTGAGAAAGCTGGCATTTACCGCGCGGGTAAACCTGCGATTTGTGGTCAACCAACGCCACCTGCATCGGTTGCTGCACACGCTGATGATATCGGCGCGGAATTCTACCAAGTTGGTATTCAATTCGATTACCACCTAACTGACAATGGTTGGAAGTGGTGTAGTGGTGCGTTCGGTCTTGATGATCTTCCGCTTCCTTCTCTGCCTTTACCAAATGCAGCTACTGCTTTAATGGCTCTCGGTGCTTCAGAATTGCAAATCACTGACATTAACATCGTTAATGGCTTGAATAATGCACGCCTAGCTGGCCGAATGCAGGTTCTGCAAAACAGTCCTGAAATCGTACTTGATGTTGCACATAACCCTCATTCAGCAGAATACTTAGTTGAGAAGGTAAAGCGCCAATACGCAGATAAAAACATCCACGTAGTGGTGGCGATGCTGCACGATAAAGACATCAAGGCAACAATCGAAGCGTTAAGCTCAATTGCTACACAATGGTATCCGTCATCGCTGACTGGCCCACGAGCGGCTACAGCAGAGGAACTATGCCAACACTTACCTCAAGGTCAAGTTCAGTTCCAAACGCCAGTAGAAGCGTTTGAGGACGCGAAAATACACGCGACTCAAGACGATGTCATTCTGGTGGTTGGATCCTTCCATACTGTGGGTGAAGTGTTGGAGCATTGGCAATCAAATAATGAGTAATCAAAGGTAATTTGATGGCAAGTAAATTCCAGAGTCGTTTAGTCGGCACCATCATTCTAGTCGCTGTAGGGGTTATCGTCCTTCCAGACGTACTAGATGGGAAGAAACTCCACTACAAAGAAGAGTTTGCCAGTATTCCTATTAAGCCTGAACTTGATAGCGATGTGGAAAACTTCGAAATTTTAAAACCTGTCGAAGATGATATTTCACTGCCTGACTCTCCAGTGACGGCGACAGTGAATGATTCAGAAGTCGTTGAAGCGGCGGTAGTTGAGCCGAATCAAACGACTGGGACACAGTCAGAAGAAACGAAACAGCCTGAACAGGTGGAAGTCGCAGTTCGACCGATTGAAGAAAAAAATCAATATGAAGATTCAGCCTGGATCATTCAGTTGATGGCTCTGAAAAATCATGAGAATGCAGTTGCACTAGTAGAGGATTTACAGAAGCGTGGTTACCAAGCTCATGTGAAAAAAGAGAAAACCTTTACTCGTGTGATTGTTGGCCCTGATGTATCAAAAAGTAAACTTGAACGACAGGTCAAGGAATTACAAAAAATTACAGGCTCAAAAGGTCAATTGCTTAAATTTAAGCCATTAAATCCATAAGAAAACGTTTGCGTCAGCATTTTTTCTGTTAAAATGCGCGCCAACTTAAGATGAAGAAAACATGAATTGGTTAGATTTTGTCATTTTAGGTGTGATCGGATTTTCAGCTCTGATCAGTTTAGTTCGCGGTTTTGCTAAAGAAGCTTTGTCTTTGGTGATTTGGTTTGGAGCATTTTTTATCTCCAGCAACTACTACGCCAAATTGGCGGTGTACTTCACCAACATCGAAGACGAAATGTTTCGAAACGGAGCCGCAATTGCGGCGTTATTCGTCGCAACCTTAGTGGTTGGTGCAGTGGTGAATTACGTCATTGGTCAACTGGTACAAAAAACAGGACTGTCCGGCACCGATCGAATTCTTGGTGTTGTGTTTGGTGGTTTACGTGGAGTACTGATTGTTTCTGCGGTGCTGTTTTTTATGGATGCGTTTACTGCATTCCCAAGCTCGGATTGGTGGAAAGAGTCACAGTTGGTCCCAGAGTTCAGCCGTATCATCGCCCCATTCTTCGAGCACTTACAAGCAACATCAAGTTTTTTGTCTGGCACTATCTAGTAGTGCCAGCTACTGTCGCAAATCGAGGATTAGGACATGTGTGGTATTGTTGGAATCGTGGGCACAACGCCTGTAAACCAGTCTATTTATGACGCGTTAACGGTGTTACAGCATCGTGGCCAAGATGCCGCTGGTATTTGTACCATAGAAAGCAATCGTTTTCGTCTGCGTAAGGCGAACGGTTTAGTGAAGGATGTGTTTGAAGCCAAACACATGCAGCGCTTGCAAGGTGAGGTGGGTATTGGACATGTACGCTACCCAACTGCAGGCAGCTCAAGTGCCTCAGAAGCTCAACCTTTCTACGTAAACTCTCCTTTCGGTATTACACTTGCCCACAACGGGAACCTGACTAACGCGCACGAAGTTCGTCAGAAACTGTTTGAAAAAGACCGCCGCCACATTAACACCACCTCAGATTCTGAGGTCTTACTTAACGTATTGGCTCATGAAATCGACACAGTGAAGGGGAACGTTACTTCAGAAGATGTGTTCCGCGCTGTAACAAATGTACATCGTACAATCCGTGGTGCTTATGCCGTCGCTGCAATGATCATTGGGCACGGTATGATTGCATTTCGTGACCCACATGGAATCCGTCCACTTTGCCTTGGTAAGCGCGAAGAGAATGGCAAAACAGAATACATGGTGGCTTCAGAATCAGTAGCGTTAGATGCGGTTGGTTTTGATTTTGTACGTGACGTTGCACCAGGTGAAGCAATTTACGCAACGTTCGATGGTGAGTTGTTTACTAAGCAATGTGCTGACAATCCTAAGCTTAATCCATGTATCTTTGAGTTTGTTTACTTTGCTCGCCCAGATTCATTTATCGATAAAATTTCTGTTTACAGCGCACGCGTTGAGATGGGTAAGAAACTCGGTGAACGCATCAGCGAAGACTACGCAGATCTCGATATCGATGTTGTTATCCCAATTCCAGAAACTTCTTGTGACATTGCTTTGCAAATTGCTCAAGCGATCGACAAACCATACCGCCAAGGTTTTGTGAAAAACCGTTATGTCGGCCGTACCTTTATCATGCCGGGTCAGCAGCAGCGTAAGAAATCTGTGCGCCGTAAGTTGAATGCGATTCGCTCTGAGTTTAAAGGCAAAAACGTACTACTTGTTGACGATTCTATCGTGCGTGGCACAACGTCTGAGCAGATCATTGAAATGGCGCGTGACTCGGGTGCGAATAAAGTATTTATGGTTTCTGCAGCACCTGAAGTTCGTTTCCCGAACGTATATGGTATTGACATGCCAAGTGCAACAGAATTGATTGCTCACGGTCGCGACAACGAGACCATTTGTAAGCAAATTGGTGCAGACGCGCTTATTTATCAGCGCCTTGATGATTTAGTTGAGGCGGTTGGCCTAGGTAACCAAGACATTGCTCAGTTCGATACCTCAGTATTTAACGGCGAATACGTTACTGGTGATATAGATCAGCAATATCTCGATTTCTTAGATGGTATGCGTAATGATGATGCGAAGACGGAACGCGAAATTCAACAAGATTTAGCGAACCTTGAACTGCATAATGAAGGCGCATAATTAGGGTCTGTTGACCTTTTGAGCTGATTTTTGCAGCAGTTTGTGGATTCTTTATACAAGGCAGAGGCTTTGAAATGTAGTTGCCCTACCTGATAAGCCGATAACGCAGTAGAAAGGAGCCACAAACGCTGCCCGAAGGGTTCGGCTAGGCGCCCCCTTCGGGCAGCGTTTTACTCTTTGTTGAGAGGATTTTGCTTAGAATAACTAGGCTACAAACCTCTCGCCGCGATTAAAACGCTTTTGACTAGGCGTCCCCATCCGAACAAAATTTAACCGCAAAAGGTCAACAGACCCTAGCGACTTCTTAAGAAATAAAAAACCAGAGCGAAGGCTCTGGTTTTTTTATGGCTCTTGACTTAGTGAATGTTGTAAGCAATCACGAAATCAATGAATAAGCGCACTTTTTCAGGAAGGTGGTCTTTGTGGTTGTAAAGCATGTAGATATCACGCGGGTTTGCGCTCCAATCTGGCAGAACGCGAACTAAATCACCACTCTCAATAAATTCTTTGATCATCACGTCAGGCATTAGGGTAATACCAAGGCTGTCTGAACAAGCGCTACGAACAACATTTAGCGCGTTAGCTTGGAAGCGACCTCGCTCGATGTTAACGACAGATTCACCCTTGCTGTTAATCAACGTCCACTTAAGAAGAGGGTGCCCTTTAAGTAGCGAGTGATTGCTAAGTTCTTCTGCATGAGTTGGGGCCGGGTTTGCAGATAAGTAGTCGGGACTAGCGACTAAAATATCTTTAACTTCGCCGATCTTACGTGCAATTAGACTTGAATCACGTTGAGGGCCTACACGGAAAATAACATCCCATTCGGTCGGATCAAGTTGATCTGCATTGCTTTCAGTTGTCAGTTCAATATTGATATCTGGGTACTGGCGCATAAAACCATTGAACATCGGCATCATCATGCGCTTAGTCAGATTATATGGCGCGGATATCTTTATCTTGCCAGACGCACCGCGGCATTCGTCGGTGATCTCTTCAGCAGCAGAAGTAAGGCGTTGAAGAAGGGGAGAACACTCATGATAAAAACGTTCTCCGGCTTCTGTTAGAGACAGTTTTCGCGCATGGCGGTTTAACAGTCGCAAGTTAACCGAATCTTCTAGCGCCTGAATACGTCGGGTGATGGTTGCCACCGGAATCATGGTCTTACGCGAAGTTGCGGTATAGCTCCCATTTTCGACAACTAATCGAAACAGGTTCAAATCATCTAATTTCATATTTCCAGACACTTTAAATTACCGTTTTTGGCTAATTTATAATTAACTTTGTGATCAAAGTTTGCTTTAAGTCAACATGTTGCATCATTTCAACACACGAGACATAGCTGAGTAAATACTGATAAAACATGCAATATTTGTATAAAACTCATTTTAAGGCTACGGTTTATAACAAGGTGAAAGGGCCTGATGTCTTGCTGCGCAACGTTTCGTGAGACGTAAATATAACAAAAATAATGACTTATTAATTTGTTTTTTGACTGAGCTTTGTGAGGTGTAAAGGTATGTATAAGACTCACAGTCAAACAGCAATAGCCTCGGCGCAAGAAGCGGTTAATCAGAAACTGATCATGTTAGTGGACGACGATCCGATTTTTCGCAAAGTGACTAGTGCTTATTTGGAAAGTCAGGGATTTAAGGTAGTAGAAGCTGAAAACGGGCTAGAAGCACTGCAACAACTTCGAAATAATGATCCCGACGTTATATTGTGTGATTTATCAATGCCAGTGCTCGATGGTATTGAGTTCGTCGAAGAGGTTAGTCTAGAGTATCCATCACTACCCCTTATTGTAGTTTCTGCTACCAATGAGATGTCAGATGTTGCGAAAGCCTTAAGGTTTGGAATAAAAGATTTCTTACCCAAACCCATTAGTAATTATGAACATCTCTATCAAGCAGTTGAAAACACCCTAGAGGATTCTGATTGTCATTTTTCAGAGCAACGCGATTTTTCAAGCCAGTGGTTCCGAGTTGATGATGGCGGTGAGATGCCAGATGAACAGGAATTGCATTGGCACTTAGAGTATCTGCAAAACAACCCAAGCGCCGCTCGTGATCTGCTGCATGCTTTGCTGCCAGAGAAAGATACCACCCAAGGTGATTGGAAGTGTTCGTATAGGTTGCTGCAATCCACTGACGTTATGCCTTTGGTATTTGATTATCGATGGTTGATGAATGGTCAGTTTGCATTTTACTTGGTGGATTCTGCTTCTCAGTCAGATAAAGGGGTAGCGACAACACTCCTTATTCGAGCTTTATTTGATGATTACCTGAGGAACCTGAAGAGCTTTAGTGCTGACCTTAAAGACCTTGTCGAGATTATTGAAAAGGGCATTCAGTGTTCAGAGTGTGCAGCGCCAGTCAATGCGGTATTTGGTGTGGCGGATCTGGCTTCTTCTTCAATATCGATACTACCAGCAGGCTTAGACAGCCAATGGATCAATGGCAATATGAACCACCATGTACCAGCTGGATTGAGTTTAGGAGAGGGAAGTGTGAAGAACTTCGTTACCAAAGATCTAACCATTAACACCAATGGTCAGCTTTCAATAGGTTGTATCGGATCTTCAAGCTTTAGCCTCAGTATCATTCAGATGAGTCGGCTTATTTAGTTGTGGGAGTATATTTATACTGAAACGGCGCATTGCGCCGTTTTTTGTTGGTTCGTATCCGGCTTCTTATTCTATAAACCCTTACTTTTTGTTGGTGTTTAGCATTTGCTGTTTAAGGTATAGTCATCGCTTAAAACAATAATGACCCATTTGTGCAACGTTAATTTAACGCGGTGCGTTTGGGAGAAGTAAAGTCAACTAGTGAGAAGAAGTCCATGGCAGACAAAGAATTTAAAGAGCCTTATAATGTTTTTTACTTTTTAGGTTTCATTGCAGTCCTTTTGATCCCAACTCTACCTGCAACGTTAACCTGGCTTCGCGTAATGAACGGTTACGCAGGCTTTTAATTAAAAGATAGTTTATTGGAGTCCACCATTCGTATTAAGCGTTACTTTTTCAATATTGCAGGTGGACTCTGCATGATACTTGGCATTGCAGGTATCGTTCTTCCTTTGCTCCCGACCACACCTTTTATCCTTTTAGCGAGTGCCTGCTTTTTACGTGGTAGTCCGATATTTCATCGTTGGCTACACGAGCATAAAACTTTTGGGCCGATATTAGAGAACTGGCACAAACATAGAGCGGTAACTCGAAAAGTTAAGCAACGTGGTGCGTTGTTTATCGTATTGAGTTTTACCGTATCAATTCTGGTTGCGCCCTTCATCTGGGTAAAAATTGCGCTTTTAGTGATGCTAATCGTTTTACTCAGTTGGTTTATACGTCTACCTGTGACTGAGCTTGTTGCTGACAGAGAAGAAAATCACTAAGATTGTAGGGAATAGTGTGCCCGCTCTTCGAGTGGGCGTTTGTATTTTCAGCGCCTGTGATTTTTTAAAAAAGCATATGGTGGTGAAAACCTATTGTTGATTGCCCTCATAATATTGTGATTAGAACAGAGGGTGATGAGCCAATCTAAGTAAACCGGTATTATGACTACAGAAACAATTTCACTGATCAAATCTAGCATCAAAAGCATCCAAGACTACCCAAAACCAGGTATCCTTTTCCGCGACGTAACTAGCCTTCTTGAGGACGCAGCAGCGTACCAAGCAACGATTAACCTATTGGTTGAGCGTTACAAAGACATGGGCTTTACTAAAGTTGTGGGTACAGAGGCTCGTGGTTTCCTATTCGGCGCACCTTTAGCGCTAGAGTTAGGCGTGGGTTTTGTTCCTGTGCGTAAGCCTGGCAAGCTTCCTCGCCCGACGGTTGCTCAATCATATGAGCTTGAATATGGTGTCGATACGCTAGAAATTCATACTGATGCAATCGTAGAAGGCGATAAAGTATTGGTTGTTGACGATCTGCTAGCAACTGGCGGCACAATTGAAGCAACAACGAAGCTTATCCGCCAACTAGGCGGTGAGTTAGAGCATGCTGCATTCGTTATCAACCTGCCAGAAATCGGTGGTGATAAGCGCCTAGAAGGTCTAGGCCTGAACGTATACAGCATTTGCGAGTTTGAAGGACACTAATACATTCAATGAGTTATTTAGCTTTAGCGCGAAAATGGCGTCCTAACAAGTTTGACCAAGTCGTAGGCCAGAACCATGTTCTGACGGCTTTAGAGAACGCGTTAGCGCAAAATCGCTTACACCATGCGTACTTATTTAGCGGCACTCGAGGCGTTGGTAAAACGTCGATTGGCCGACTGTTTGCTAAGGGCCTGAACTGTGAGACAGGTATTACCGCTAACCCTTGTGGTGAGTGTGATACTTGTCGTGAGATTGATGAAGGTCGTTTTGTTGACCTATTAGAGATTGACGCAGCTTCTCGTACTAAAGTTGAAGACACTCGTGAACTGTTAGATAACGTTCAATACAAACCCGCTCGCGGACGTTTTAAAGTGTACCTCATCGATGAGGTACACATGCTTTCGCGTCACTCTTTCAATGCACTGTTAAAAACGTTGGAAGAGCCGCCTGAGTATGTGAAGTTCTTGTTGGCGACCACGGATCCACAAAAACTGCCAGTAACGATTTTATCGCGCTGTTTGCAGTTCCACCTAAAGCCAATCAGTGTTGATGACATTCATCAGCAACTTGACCATATTCTGGAAAAAGAACAAGTCTCTGCAGAAGCAAGAGCACTTGGCATGATCTCGCACGCTGCAGATGGCAGTATGCGTGATGCATTGAGCTTAACTGACCAAGCGATTGCTCTAGGTAACGGTACAATTCAAACCGATATCGTGAGTCACATGCTTGGGACAATTGATACTGACCAAGCGATTCACTTACTTGAGTCGATCAGCAGTAAGCAACCTCAACAGGCGCTGGATAAAATCCAGCAACTTGCATCGAATGGTGTGGAGTGGGATGGATTGTTACAACAACTGGCATCGCAGCTTCATCGTGTCGCGATGTATCAAGCTCTTCCATCGACTTTGGATCAGGCGCAACCTGATGCCGAAAAAATCGAATTATTGAGTAAAGCTCTCACACCGCAAGATGTGCAGCTTTACTACCAAATTGCTTTGAAAGGTCGTGAAGATCTGACGTTGTCACCAAATGGTCGCGTCGGCATGGAAATGATCGTATTGCGCATGATGGCATTCCGTCCATCAGCGACTAATGGCGCAAACGTGATTTCTACATCATCACAGCCACAAGTCGCGCCAGCTGCGAGTACAAGTCAGCCAAAAGCGGCTCCGCAGCAGTCATCTCAACAGCCACCATCACACCAACAAGCATCCGTGTCTCAAGCGCCCGTACAGCAAACGCAAAGCCGCCCAATGACATCGGCACCGCAACAACAAGCTGTATCTCAGCCAATGAGTCAGCCTGCGGCGCACAACCCAAGTGCGATGAACGAAGCGCCACAGTACCAACCTGAGTATCAAGGTGGCTACGACATGGTACCACCACAATATGATATGGCTCCGCCAGTGAGTGAGAACCCTGCACCAACGCAGCAAGCTCCTCAACAGGCTCAGCCACAAGAAAGTGCTCCGGCACCTGCTCGTGGTAGCTTGAGTGGTTTGCGTCATCAATTGCGTTCGCAACGTCAAGGGCAGCAGCAAGCACCAAATCAAACTGGTGGCCCAAAAAAGTCTAACGCGACATCTGCACAAAAAGAATCGGTTATTGACCGTTTAGCGCAATTGCATGGCAATTCCGCGCAGGTGTCGCCTAAATCTGCTCCTCAAGCTGAAAAACAAGCACCAGAGGATGAAGCGTACCGTTGGCGTCCAACCAAGCCGGTTGAAAAGAAAGCCAATACGCAGTTGACACCTACGCAGCTCAAGCAAGCGCTAGAGCATGAAAAAACGCCAGAGATGGCGCAGAAGCTGGTTGATGAATCGCTAGAGAAAAGCGAATGGGCGAACTTAATTAGCCAAATGAATACCCCAAAATTAGTGGAACAATTGGCATTAAACTCGCATTTCAACAAAGAAGGCTCGACAGTTTCGCTACAATTAAGAGGCAGTCAGGCACACTTGAATACCGACAGAGCGCAAAGTGAGCTTCTGAGCGCACTGAACAATGTGTTGGGAGAAGAGTGTCACCTGAGCATCGGAGTCGGCGAAAACGGTGAGACGCCGCTTGAGTTGAGAGACAGGCTCTACCAAGAAAAATTACAACAAGCTCTGAACAGCTTAGAGAACGATCCGCATGTTCAGTTCATCGAACGTCGATTTGCAGCAGAGCTTGATAAAGATAGTGTTCGTCCTATCTAAAAATTGAACGGAATGGGGTTGAAAACGCAATGTGAAAACCCCATTAACAGATGCAACACCTAATTAAACCAGAGAGATAAACATGTTTGGTAAAGGCGGTATGGGCAACCTAATGAAGCAAGCCCAGCAAATGCAAGATCGCATGCAAAAGCTTCAAGAAGAAATCGCGAATATGGAAGTAACTGGCGAGTCTGGTGCTGGTCTAGTTAAAGTTACAATCACTGGCAGCCACAGTGTGCGTCGTGTAGACATTGACGAAAGTCTGATGGAAGACGACAAAGAGATGCTAGAAGATCTTATTGCTGCAGCATTCAACGATGCAGCACGTCGCGTTGAAGAGACTCAAAAAGAGAAAATGGCTTCTGTAACTGGCGGTATGCAACTACCACCAGGTATGAAGATGCCATTCTAATCTGCTGAATCTTAATTAAGCGGATTTTTAATGCGTACCAGTCATATGCTGGAACAATTGATGGAGGCCTTACGTTGTCTACCTGGGGTTGGCCCCAAGTCGGCGCAACGTATGGCCTTTCATTTGTTACAGCGTGATAGAAAAGGCGGTTTGCAACTGGCAGACGCGCTGAGTCAGTCCATGACAGAAATTGGTCATTGCACTGAGTGCCGTACTTTTACTGAAGAAGAAGTCTGCCATATCTGTACTAACCCAAAACGCCAAGAAAACGGTCAAATTTGTGTAGTAGAAAGCCCAGCAGACATTGCAGCAGTAGAAGCCACTGGTCAATACTCCGGTCGGTACTTTGTGCTGATGGGGCACTTATCACCCCTGGATGGTATTGGCCCAAGTGATATTGGCCTTGATGTGTTGGATTACCGTCTCCGTCGAGGTGATGTTTCTGAAGTGATTCTCGCCACCAACCCAACGGTGGAAGGGGAAGCAACAGCACATTACATCGCTGAACTGTGTAAAGAACATCAAGTTGATGCAAGCCGCATTGCCCACGGTGTACCAGTTGGTGGCGAGCTTGAGCTCGTGGACGGGACAACCTTGTCACACTCCCTTCTGGGGCGACACAAGATTTAATAATAAAGCCGCTGAATTCAGCGGCTTTTTTGATCTTGCGGTTTGAGAACTAATTAATCGTTTGATTCTTTACCTAGGAGATTCTGGTAGATAAGCGCACCTAGAATACCGCCCACGATTGGTGCTACCCAGAATAGCCAAAGCTGAGAAACCGCCCAGTCGCCAACAAATACCGCAACACCAGTACTACGCGCTGGGTTAACCGAAGTGTTAGTCACAGGAATACTGATTAGGTGGATAAGAGTCAAACACAGACCAATCGCGATAGGTGCAAAGCCTTGCGGTGCGCGTTTGTCTGTCGCGCCCATGATTACGATAAGGAACATCATCGTCATCACCACTTCAGTCACAAGTGCCGCCATCATTGAGTATTGACCTGGAGAATGTTCACCGTAGCCGTTTGAAGCGAAGCCCGAACCGACAACATCAAATCCCGCTTGGCCGGTCGCGATAACATAAAGTATGCCACCTGCAATCACACCACCGACAACTTGAGCAATGATATAAGGTACAACGTCTTTAGTCTCGAAACGGCCGCCAGCCCATAAACCGACAGTCACAGCTGGGTTTAGGTGACAGCCAGAGATATGGCCGATAGCAAATGCCATGGTAAGAACGGTCAAACCGAAAGCAAAAGAAACACCTAATAGGCCAATGCCCACGTCTGGAAAGCCAGCAGCCAGTACAGCACTGCCACAACCACCAAGTACTAACCAAAAAGTACCAAACACCTCTGCCATGTATTTATTCATATTGTTTCCTATGCGGATTGAGATTACCCGCTGAACATAGTTGAGAATTGTCAGAAAAGTGTGAGCTAGCACTCGGAAATTAAGCAGATTGCGAGATTTGGGTAAACTCGTCTCAGGTATGAAACAGAATTGTCGCGAACGGAGAGGGGAAAAAATAAAGACGAAAACCTCGGCTACCACTTAGATAAATGATAACCGAGGCGAGAGGATGGATTAACTAAAAGCGATAAACGGTGAGATACACAGCAAAATGCCTGTAGCAATGATTAGGTATAAAGAAGCACCTTTGTATTTATGCAGAGAAGGCACTTGATACACTAGGTAAGCTGGGATCAAACAACCAATCAGACCAAAGATAGGGCTACATACTGAAGTAAAGCTCAGCACAGGTAAATTCAGAACGATAGCACCCCATGCCATCAATATCGCGAATAAGATAATGCCTTTTGTCACAAGCTCTTTGTTGATTTGTTCTTCTGGCATGACCTTCTTAAGAGCGAGCATGGCTAGGCCTTGGCAAGAATCACGGAAACCAAGGTATACGCCGAAGAATGCAGTCATCACTGAGAAGATATTGAGCATTAGGCTTAGAAGTTTCAGAGTTGTGCCGTCCATCCCTTGAGCTACCATCGCCAAGGCTGAGATGTTTTCTTCTGCTGCTTTTACTGCATGTTCATGAGACATTGCTAAGGTAAATGAAATTGCGTAGAAGAACACGGTGACAAATAAAATACCGAAGGCAAGCTTCATCGCGCGCATTGCTTTGAAGCGTGCAACTTCAATCGACTTCTCTTTAGAACGGTAAGAGATCACCATTGGGCTTAAGCTTTGAATGAACAAGATAGAAGTGAGCGTGAACGGCAATAGCTCTATGGCATCTTTCAAGCCAGCACCTGCTGTTGGTACGCTACCCACGTTTGCTAAATCCCACTTCTCAATCATCATGAAGCCAAGCAATGCAACAGTACACAATTTGATTAATACCAATCCTGTACTGACTTTGAATAGGATCTTCTCACCACGAGAAGCGATGGCTACCAAAGCACAAACCAAAGCTAGACCGTACAGCGGATTTTCTGACAATAGCCCTTTGGTTACGCCAAAACTATGTAGGAAGGAAGCTGAATCATTGTTGATCGCAGTGGAATAGACAAATACCCAGATCACCAACATGATGAAGTAGAGCATGCCTAATAATGCTCCCCACTTATTACCTAGGTAACCGGAGATGACACCTGCGTAATCTTGGCATTTCGGTGAAGTGGATAAGGTATTGATGAAGAGGCGTTGGAATAGATACATTGCAGGGTAGCCAATTACTGCAGAGGCTAGGAACACCCATAGGCCAAGCACGCCAACCTTAACGGGGAGGAACACAATACCTGCACCGATAGCCATACCGATACTCATGATAACCCAACCCCAGTCGGTGCTATCAAACTTAGTTGCGGCTCTCCATTCTTCTGCCGTCATGCCAGCTTTAACGTGAGGCGGTTCATTTGTTATTGGAAGAGTTTGTGTAGGAACAGTAACGCTCATTGTCGTTTTCTCTTTGTTTGTATGAATTTTTCTCAAATCTATTTGAGAAAAACTTTAACAACAATTTTTTTGTGGAAAATTCAGATAAATTTGAGATCTCGACAAAAATACTCAATAAAATCTGAAAAAAGATCGATTTGTGTGATCTGAGGTAGTTGTTGTATTCGCATTTAGTTGAAAGAATAGCTTTGAAATGACAGCTTACTTAAGAGCTTTTAGATTAAAACTAAAAATTATGTGAGGATTAACATGAAAGAATTGATCGCTTCAGAGCACGCTCCAGCCGCAATCGGCCCTTATTCACACGGTACCGCTTATGGTGACTTGATTTTTACTTCTGGTCAGCTTCCTGTTGATAGCGCGACAGGCAAAGTGGTTGAGGGCGGCATTACTGCTCAGAGCCATCAATCTTTGACGAACCTGAAACACGTCTTAGAAGCGGGTGGCGGTAGTATTGATACTGTTTTAAAAACAACTTGCTACCTAGCAAACATTAGTGATTTTGCTGAATTCAATAAAGTGTATGCAGAGTTTTTCAATAAAGATTGCCCTGCACGCAGCTGCTTTGCGGTGAAAGATCTTCCGCTAGGTGTGTTGATTGAAGTTGAAGCGATTGCTTGCAAGAAGTAATACGGAGAAAAAAGCATGAATCAGCAATGGAACCAATATATCCAAATCATTAAGCAAGTCGTAAAACCTGCGCTCGGATGTACAGAACCCATTGCTGCTGCATATGCGGCAGCAGTTGCAAAGCGTGAGCTTGGAAGCCAGACCCCAGACAGGATTGAAGTTCGTGTCTCTGACAATTTATTTAAAAACTCGATGGGAGTTTATGTTTCCGGAACCGGGAAAATTGGTCTTAAGATCGCTGCGTCAGTTGGTGCGTTGGCTGGAGATCCTAATGCAGAACTTGAGGTTCTTGCCAAAATTAATCAAGACGACGTAACTGCCGCCCAGCAACTGATCGATCAAGAGCGTGTTAGTGTTGCACGTATCGACACACAAGAATTTATCTTTTGCAGCGTGACTATGACAGCTGGGGATGAAGTCGTTTCAGTGACGATCAGTGGCGGACATACCAACATTATTCAGATTACTCGTAACGGTGAAGTGACGTTTGATGCACCTCAGCAACAGCGTGTTGCAACAGGATCGATTTGCGAAGGCGTCGATATCTCGATTAAACAAATCTACGAATTTGCACTTCAAGCGCCTTTTGAAGACATCAAATTTATTCTAAAAGCGGCGGAGTTAAATAGTTCTTTGGCGCAAGAAGGGATCGATCGCGGTTACGGTTTGGAGATAGGAAGAACGCTGAAAGGCAATATCGATCAAGGTTTGCTTGGCAATGATTTGATGAGCCGAATTCAGATGATGACGTCTGCGGCATCCGACGCTCGAATGGGTGGTGCGACACTGCCTGCTATGAGCAACTTTGGTAGTGGAAACCAAGGTATCGCAGCAACGGTTCCTGTCGTTATTGCTGCAGAAGCGTTCCAAAGCAGTGAAGAGCAGCTAGCACGAGCATTGATAATGAGTCATCTTGGCGCGATTTATATCAAATCCTACTACCCACCATTGTCTGCTTTCTGTGGCAACACAGTAACCAGCGCGGCGGCATCCATGGCGTTAGTGTATTTGGCGGGCGGCTCGTTTGAACAGTCATGTTATGCGATTCAGAACGTAATTAGCGACAGTTCGGGCATGGTATGTGATGGGGCGAAATCATCCTGCGCGATGAAAGTCTGCACTTCCTCTACCACCGCGGTACGCTCATATTTGATGGCGATGGGTAACCACAGCGTGAAGAATCAAGGTATAGTAGGCGACGAAGTTGAACAAACGATAAGAAATGTAGGTTCAATGGTTAGACTTGGTATGCCATATACTGACAAATCTATAATCGATATTATGTCGGCCTAGCCTCAACGTTTTTGCTAAGGGAAGTAACATTGCAACTTAAGAAACTCACCAAAAGTGACTTAGATATTTTGAATTCAATGAAGAACGTCGTAGATGGTATTGCTCGCATGTACGGTGAGCATACCGAAGTCGTCCTTCACAGTCTTGATGCGGAAGCACCGGAAATCATCAAAATTGCCAATGGCCATGTTACTGAACGTGGAGAAGGTGCACCGATTACCAACTTAGCAAGAATGAAACTACTTGAAGGCAACGACGTTTCGGATTCGTACGTAACTAAAACGGCGAGTGGCAAGACTCTGCATTCAATTACCACTATTGTCCGCAACCCCAAAAATAAACCAATTGGTTTATTGTGCATTAATGTGGATATGGACGTACCGATGCAGGATTTCTTAAGGTCGATTATGCCGGTTCAGCAAAATGATTGTTGTTCGGGGAATGCTCGTTCGCCGGAGACGTTCGCACGTAATATCGATGAAACCATCATCAGCACCATTGAGACAGTGCAGTCGGAAGTGTGGGCTAACGAGGCGATTTCACCTTCAAAACGTAACCGAGAGCTGGTGACGCGTTTACAGGGCTTAGGTATCTTCAAGTACAAAGATGCGGTATTGATGGTGGCAAATCATCTCGGTATTTCACGCGATACGATTTACCTTTACCTTCGAGAGCTGGGCAGCAACGATTAAGTCAGTAGCTCGAGCTCTGTAATATTACTGATCGCTTCTTGATTGGTTTTGCCACACACGACCGGGCAAGGTTTAAAGTCGTGGCAAACTTTTGGGCGTTCAGGTTTTCCGAAAAGCTTACATAGGTTGTCATCATTCAATTGAATACAGCGCTCTCCAGCTGGTTTGCCTTTTGGCATGCCAGGAATCGGAGAAGAGATACTTGGTGCGATACAACACGCCCCGCAGCCCAATCGACATTCCATTTATAAGCCCTCGTAAAAAATAAGGGGGCATTATGGACATTTCTCGCCAGATTGGAAGCATTCCAACTAAATTCCCTTCATCTAATTGAACTCTCCTTTCTCTTAATGATTAAAATCAGCTGGTTACGTGTTTGCCTTATCTTTGAGTAGTTAGCAAAACTTGAACTTTTGCCGCTAGAGGAGTATAAAACGCACCCTATTCATTCCCATTCAAAACATAAGTAGTAAGCGTATGAGCACTCCATTTTGGCAAAGTAAATCGTTAGAGCACATGACAGAAGAAGAATGGGAATCTCTCTGTGATGGTTGTGGTAAGTGCTGCTTGCACAAGCTAATGGATGAAGATACTGACGAAATCTACTATACCAACGTTGCGTGTAGTTGGTTGAACAGTAAAACCTGTTCTTGTAAAGACTATCCGAACCGTTTCACATCAGGTGAAGAGTGTACCAAGCTCACGCGTGAAGACATTGATGATTTCACATGGTTACCTCATACCTGTGCTTACCGTCTGCTCGCAGAGAAGCAATCGTTGCCAGAATGGCACCCTTTGATTACGGGTTCTAAGTCAGCTATGCATGCGGCTGGTGAGAGTGTACGCAACAAAGTCGTTTACGAGATTGATGTGGTGGACTGGGAAGACCATATTTTGAACCACCCTAATCGTTCGTAACCAAATTTAATCAAGCCTCTCAAGTATATGAGAGGCTTGTTCGTTATGGGCAAGAGAAAAATGAGCTTAGTTTCTCAAGAAACGGTTATAGACGAAAAGTAGGACGAAAGCGCCCAGTGTCGCTGTGATGATACTCCCGATATTGATCCCATCCGCGCCACCAAGTCCGACAAAGCTTCCTAAAAAACCGCCCACGAATGCCCCGGCGATACCGAGCAGCATGGTTGCAATCCAGCCACCACCATCCTTACCGGGCATTAGCCATTTTGCTAACGCGCCTGCAATCAAGCCAAGAATAATCCACGATAGAATACCCATAATTTTCCCTTACATAAGTTGAAGTTACACGGATACGACTAAATCATAGTTCATTCCATTTAAGCGGGATGGGGAATATTTTGAAGCTGCGCTATGAACTTTGACATATGAGTAACGAAATGCTGTTCGACATTTAAAGTCGTGTTGTAAACTTAAGAACTATAATTTCAGGTGTTTAAGTCTCTTTGAGTCAAAATTGGACTCTAAGAACGGAATCACGTCTTCGAATGAGGTAATAATGGCGTTTCTATCCCCCCCCTTAAAGTGCGTTTCGCTTCCTTGTTATTTGTATTGACAATAGCCATGGCTTCTCTGAGCACATTTATTGCGCAGGCAACAGAAAGTGAAGCAGAAGTCCCAAAGGTTTCTGCTGCCGAGCAAGCGATTGATAGCATCAACACAGACATCATCGATTTGTCTGAAACCCTGAAACAAGCGAGTGGTGATGAGCGCGATGCGCTACAACTGCAGCTTTTCCAGAAAAACGAAGAATTAAGAAGCCGATTAGCAACTGCCATCGACCATGAATCGATTCCTCATAGCAAACTACTTGAGTTGGTGAGAACGCAAGAGAAGTACTCTGTAGGTGCGACTGCTTATTTAGATGAGAAAATCAAAACACTTTTGGTGGAAATCAATAAGGCTAAGGATGAAGACAAACTTTCTTTGATCAATAGCTATCGAGAATTGCAGCAATATCTTGATGCAAGCTATGACTCGAGCTGGCAAAACCTGACTTGGTTGAAAAAGCTCAATATCCAAGATCAAGATGCGGAATTGGAGCTTAAAGAAGGAGTCGATAAGCGAATGCGCTTACTTTCGGCTTCGATTGAATACTTGAATCAACAAAGTGGCGTCATTGCCTCTCAGTTATCTTCAAGCCCTGAATCAGAGAAGGCATCGCTCCAACTAAGCCAATTAATACTTAAGCAGAGACTTGGTATTGCAACGGACAGCTTGCGAAAACTGATTTCCATTGGTGATAAAGTTGGTTTAGAAACCTCTGAATATAAGCGTCAGATTTTCGAAGTGACAGGGAGCATTACCCACGACCTACTCAACACCAAAGTGGTGCTCTCCATCGTGAGCCACTGGTCAAACTCAGCGGTAGATTGGCTAGCTGATAATGCGCCTCAACATATCTTCCAGCTGTTCGTATTTGCGTTAATTCTCATTATTGCACGTGCCTTAGCCAAGCTAACTCGCAAAGTGGTGAGTAAAACCGTTGCTTCGAAAAACTTAAAACTCTCTCACCTAATGCAAGATTTCTTTATCTCAATGTCAGGTAAAGCCGTTTGGGTGATTGGTATCATGGTCGGCTTATCTCAAATAGGTCTGAACCTAGCGCCAATTTTGACAGGTTTTGGTATCGCGGGTGTGATTATCGGTTTTGCGCTGCAAGATACCCTGTCGAACTTTGCGGCGGGTATGATGTTACTTATTTACCGTCCGTTTGATGTTGGCGATTTTGTTTATGCTGGTGGAGTAGATGGAAAGGTAAGCCATATGAGCTTAGTGAACACCACAATTCGTACCTTCGACAACCAAATCATTATCGTACCAAATAGCAAAATTTGGGGGGGGATGTGATTAAAAACGTCACCCATGAGCGCATTCGTCGTGTTGATATGATTTTTGGTATCGGCTATGCCGATGATCTGCTCAAAGCAGAAGAAGTGCTAAATGATATTGTTACGTCGCACCCTTCGGTACTTCGTTCACCTGAACCTAATATCAAGGTACACACCTTAAACACATCTTCAGTTGATTTCATTGTTCGTCCTTGGGTGAAAACCGATGATTACTGGGATGTATATTGGGATGTAACCAAGGAAGTGAAACTGCGCTTCGATCGTGAAGGCATTTCGATTCCATTCCCGCAACAAGACGTGCACTTACACATGGTGGAAAAGAAAGAGTCGTAGACACCTCCTCTTTAACAGATAACAACAAAGGCGCTCAATGAGCGCCTTTTTATTGGTGTTTTTCTTGGTATTGCTGTCGAGATTTAGACCTGGTCGAAGAAAGTCACTTTAGGCTCGCTAACCAGTAAGTCTTCAATCTCCTTCAATAGGGCTTGAAAGTGCGCCGTGTTGCAATGTGAGTCAAACGCGGCTTGGTCTGCAAACTGCTCTTGAAACAAGAACTGGCTTGGGTCGTTTTTATCTTGGAACAGTTGGTAACGCAGGCAACCCGGCTCATTTCGAGTAGGTTCTAGCATGCCTTCTAGCGTTTGCTTGAGTTGCGAAATAGAGTCTGTTTTAGCATGAAATGCAGCTGTTAAATGAATCATTGTTGTGTTCACTTCTTTGTCGTTATGAAAGATTTCGTTTTTATAGGTAACGACCTTGACGTTGCAAGAACTCAATCTTGTAGCCGTCTGGATCGGTAATAAAGAAGAATGTCGCCAGGTGCTTTTGTTGGTGATCAAACGCTTTAATGTCACTCGCCTCTATGTCTAAGTTCTTTAGGCGTTGATGGGCGGCCTCGATATCTTCGACACTGACAGCGAGGTGACCGTAACCAGTACCATGAGTATATGGCTCGTTCTGATCATGGTTGTGGGTAAGTTCGAGTTCGAAGCTCGTTTCTGGGTTGGCCAGATAGGTAAGAGAAAACCCGTCGAAGATATATTGGTCTTTGATTTCTAGCTGAAGTGCATTGCTGTAAAACTTAAGAGAACGCTCCAGATCGCTTACGCGGATCATGGTATGAATCATTTTTGTCATGAGTACTCCTTATTAGTGCGCCCAGACTAGTCATTTTTCGGGAACAATAGGTAGTACTCAAGTACGACAATCAAATAGGGGCTTAGTTAAGTTCGCTGAGCGCGCTTTCAATCGTTGCTTGAGGTTGGCGTGCGTAGGTAAGACAAGCACAACGTAGCAGGGAAGCGAAATTGTTGACTTCACCATTGTGCTTTAACGCTTCTTGGTAAACAGTACCGATGAACTTAGGCACCGTCATCTCTTGCGCGGAAGCAATCTCTTCAAGAATCAACCAAAAGCTCGATTCTAGTTTTACGCTGGTGGCATGGCCATCAATGCGGATAGAGCGGGTGATAAACTGATAATTTTCTTGGGGTTGTTTAGCAAATATTTCGCACATGTGATGTTGTTCGTTTTACAAATGAACCGAAGATATTGGAGCTTGAGAAGCGTAGCGTCAACCGTTTTGAGTACAAAAAACGCCCTCAAGTGAGGGCGTGGAAGTGCACCAATGTAGTCAGTGCGGAGCATGGATTATTTGATTTGCTGGATAAGGTATTCACCAAGTTGTGAGTGATGCATTATCTTCGATACTGGCAGAATGGTACCCGCTGGTCCCCAAGCGAACACATTGACTGGTGTATGCGTGTGTGTGCCTGTTCCCCAAACGGTATTTTGTTTAGTGGCTTGTTCACGAGCTAGCAAGTTCCCCCTGTCGTTGTATGGGAAAAATGCATCAAAGTCGTTAATGGCTGGGACAGTTTCTTCACTCAAGTACTTATGGCTCGCTAAGCGGTACGGGTTAGGTTGACTTGCTAGTACGCGTTCTGCTTGCTCTGGAGTAATAGAGAAATCGCTGTTGGCGTTCACAATGTCAGCCAGCTTTTCAGGGGTTTGCTGCGCTTTATCAAGTTTTTGGAACTCGCTGATCATGCCGTAGTAGCTTTGCTTTTGATTGTAGAGGCTATCGAGAATATCAAACTGACCAAAGTTGAAGTTTGGCGCGTAATCACGCTTCGCGAAGGCTTCGCCACTACGCTTTTCAGGCTTAGGAAGATTGGCTGAAGAGTAGCTGAAACCAAAAGAACCGGTTTCATGGTCAGCGGTGACGATCACTAGCGTATCCTCACGGTTTTTTGCCCATTCATAAACGGAATTTACAGCTTCATCGAACTTGATCAACTCATGCAGCATGGTGCCAGCATCGTTGCTGTGACCTGCCCAGTCAATTTGTCCGCCTTCTACCATCAAGAAGAAGCCGTCTTTGTCTTTTGAAAGTACATCTAACGCCTTCTCGGTCATCTCTTTGAGAGAAGGTTGGCTTCGTTTTGGATCATTTTTACTCTGGCTGTAGGCAATGCCATCATTCATTCCTGAGTAAGCAAATAGGCCGAGTACTTTGTCGCCTTTGGCTTTCTCAAGCATGTTGCGGTTGAATGCTAAGCTGTAACCCTGCTGCTGCGCTTCGGTGAGTAAGTTACGTTCATCTTTGCGCTTCGATTTTAGGTAAACATCACCTTGAGTGAGCTTCTCAAGTTGCTTGTAGGTATCGCCTTTGTCGTTGGTTGATTTTGGAATCCAGTGACGAAGGCCACCAGAAAGCATCACATCAACGCCAGTTTCTAGCATGTCGACCGCAATGCTGTTCTCAAGTGAGCGATGAGGCTGGTGCGAGGCAAAAGCCGCGGGTGTGGCGTGCGTCATTCGGGTATCCGATACTAAGCCCGTCGCCTTACCTTTTGCTTTTGCTTTTTCCAAAATAGTTTCGACATGGTTGCCTTGGCTATCGATACCAATCACTTCAGAAGCGGTGGGGATACCCGTCGCAAGCATGGTCGCAGAACAGGCTGAATCTACAACAATGGCGTCTTCAGGGTTTGTCAAAGAGGAGCCTATAACACCTTCTTGGGCGAGTTTATAGAGCGCGGTGGTTTCACCTTGGTAAATTGAGTTTGGAGCGTGGTTTGCGTAGGTTTCTAGCAGGCCAACTTGTTGAGGGCCCATGCCGTCACCAATCATCAAGATAACGTTTTTGATTTCTGCCGATAGGGCATTGAAAGAGAGCGTCGAAGCCGCCATTGCGGTTACGATTGGGGTCACTAAGTGCTTCATTGTATATTCCTTATTTATAAAAGCGCTGGCATTACAACAAGGATTGATGAAGGAAATACTACAGTAACAAAAGATTCATATGAAAGTCATTGCGATGTTCTAGGGTGACAATAAAAAAAGCTCACCGAAGTGAGCTTTGAATTACGTTTAGGAGTTGAAAGTCATGAGCTAAAGTTACACCGCGTAAGCAGTACTTTGGGCCACGATTTGATTAAACTCGGCTCTGGACTGCTGGGCAGCTTCCGATAACTCGAGTTTTCTCTCTTTTGCTTTTACCACGTTATCCAATAGGGTTTGCAACTCCTCTTGCATCTCCTGAGGTAAGTGATGGTCTGCAAAATCACTGTCGTCACTATGCTCAAGAGCAAAAGCGCGAATACGTTTACGAAGTCTCATTAATTCAGCCAGCGCGTCACGCTCCTCTTCTGCAGCTTCTTGAGCAGCATCGCGTGCGCGTTCAAATTGTGCCATTGCCATCCCTTCGGTTGACCAAGGATCGAATTCTGGCAGCTCTTCAATGTTGATGGTCGGCTCTACGTAATCTTCCTGATGGCGAATATCCAGTGTGGTAGCGCGAACCGCTGATACCATCAACATGATGGAAATTCCTAGCAGAGGCAAGCCACCAACGATCGCTGCGGTTTGTAGCGTGCTTAGACCACCCATGAACATCAGAACGGTAGGAAGGAAAGACAGCGTGAATGCCCAGAACATACGGTTCCAGCGCATTGGTTCTTCTGTCACGTTGTTTTGCACTACAGAAGCAAGAATGTAAGAAATGGAATCAAACGTCGTCGCAGTAAAGATAATGCAAAGCAGCGTAAAGACTGCAATGACGAAGTAGCTCATTGGCAATGCATCAAGCATAGAAAATATTGCAGCTGTAGCACCTTCTGCATTTAAGATTCCCACGACGTCTAACTCCCCTGACAGCTGTAGAGACAAGCCATAGTTGCCTAGAATCATGAAGAATAGGAAGCAACCCAACGAGCCAAAGAAGATTGATCCGGAAACCATTTGTTTGATCGTGCGGCCACGAGAAATACGTGCAACAAACAGGCCCATGCTTGGTGCGAACACTAACCACCATGCCCAGTAGAAAATCGTCCAATCTTGTGGGAAGTGGGTATTGTCGAATGTACCGTAACCACCGAATGGTTCAGCCCAAGTCGCCATCACAAAAAAGTTCGATAGCATACGGCCAATCGAATCCAAACCAGTCTCCAGCATGAAGATAGTTGGGCCTACAGCTAACACAAAAGCGAGTAGCCCCATGGCACCCCAAAAGTTAATGTTACTTAGGACTTTGATGCCTTTTTCCATGCCCGCGTAAGAAGAGTAAGCAAAAATAGCGGTACAGATTAAAAGTACTAACACTTGGCTGTAGGTGTTCTTAGGCATGCCGAACAAGTAATGTAGACCTTCACCAATCAAAGGTGCCGCCAAGCCCAAACTGGTTGCTGCACCGCCAAGTAGGCCAAAGATAAACAGTACATCAACAATCTTGCCCGCTTTACCTTTACTGCGCTCTTCGCCAAGCACTGGCATCAGCGCACTGGAAACTTTCAGTACAGGCTGTTTACGTACGTAGAAGAAGTAGGCGATAGGTAATGCGGGAATAAGGTAGATAGACCAAGCAATTGGCCCCCAGTGGAACAGGCCGTACGTTGCAGCCCAACGAACGGCTTCTTCACTGCCTGGCTCTAGTTGAAAAGGAGGAGATTGGTAGTAATAAGCCCATTCGATACAGCCCCAGTAAAGAATGCTGGCACCAATACCACCACAGAACAGCATCGCCGCCCATGAGGCTGTAGTAAACTCTGGCTTTTCGTCTGGGTCGCCTAGCTTAATTTGCCCCATGTCGCTGAATACCACGTAAATCATGAAGATAAAAGCGGCAAGCCCAAGTGCAAGGTAGAGGAAGCCGAGCTTGTCGGTCATAAAGGTCTTCGCAACCGCAATCCATTCTGCACCTTCAGCTGGAAACAAAATTAAAGGGAAAACAATCGAAAGGAGAAGCGCAATTGCGCCGAAAAAAGTGGGTTTGTCTATAAGAGAAAATGCGTCTTTCACAGTTCATCATCCGTTAATGAATAGTTACCCATTATGGACTTGGACAAAAAACGCGTTCAAATGAGGTTACTTGTCGTAACGAAAGAAACTCTTGTTTAATCTTTTGATTTTTGGGTGGATTTTAAACATTATCCAAAAAAGCTAAACAAGCGCTAAGATGATTCCACCAACGGTGAGTGCTGCTGAAAGGTATTGACCCGCAGAGTAAGAGTCATCCTCTTCTTCTTTAATCTTATCCGGATGATCCATGCCTAACGCACCATGGGCGAATGACTCAACTTTGTCTCCCACGGTTTTATTTTCAGCTTTGACTTCGTGGCCATTTTGGTCGATGTCTTGCAGCGCGGCTAACAAGGCTTTGCCTTCATCAGACAAGGTCACCTTATTTTTCTCTATCTGCAATGGTTTAGGCGCATCATCACTACCAGCAGCCTTGTTAGCTTGTATCTTAGCTGGCTGACTGGAATATGCATTGACCGAGTTGCTTCCTACTGGATTCATCTGTTACCCCTTCGAACAACAGCACTCCTTCTATGAGTGCAGGTAAAAAGCAGTTATTTCTATATCGGCGGCAATGGATAATTCTTGAATCAATCAAACAAAAAATAGGTCTGCTTTTGCCGCCTCTGGTTTATACCCAGAAATTAAAGCAAAAAGCAGACCTATTTTTCTTTATCGATTGTAAGGTATTTCGGATTACTTACATTGAAGGTCGTTGTTTCGTTTCGTGAGGTGTTTGTACGCCGCCATACGATTCGCGTCTTGTACGTAGCGTACTGGTGGATCAAGGACCTCAAGTTGGTAATCAGAACCATCAGACGTAATGTCCGCAGTAGGCGTAATAACTGCGACGTTTAAATCTGGGTTGCGATTCAAGATAGATGTTGCTGTGCCTAAACCACCTTCGGTGTGGAATTTACCTGCAACATGAACTACTTGAGCCCCTGGGTGTTTTTCTAAGTATTTTACGATGGATTCCGCCATGGTCTCGTCCCATGTAACCTGAGCTGCGTATTGCTTCTCGGTCTGTTCTGGCTTGCCATGGTGCATGGATGCCATGAACTTTTCTTTGTATGGGCTGTTTGCGGTGTTGACTTCATTTGCAACAAAACGGCGCTCGTCAGAATCGAGCTTATCTAGGTAGTCGATACCTTGGCGTCCAATACAGCGCACAATGTCTTTTGGCGCATTTGATGCGATCACAGGAATCTCCGCTTGCTTAGCAAGCTCCACCAATGGGCGGTAGTCACTCTCGTAATTTGGCCAAGCATTACTTTGCTTCATGAAGTACTGCTCGCCGATTTCGCCGTTTAGGTACGAATCCAAGATTACTTGCTTGTCGCGTGTGACCTGTTCCATTGAAAGAGCAAGGGGGCGGTTAGCAGAAGATAGCTGCTTTAGCATGTCGGTCTGAAATCGGTGGACACCTGCATGTGTATGCCATTCACCAATTAAAATTACGTCAGCTTGCTGTAGTTCAGGGGGCAGTTGATTGACGGAGATAACTTCACCGGATGGATCATGAAGTTGGTAGTCATAGAAACTGGATACGTTATTTTCAGTAACGTTAGGAGTTGTTGGTGTGTTAGATACACAACCAGTGAGCAAGCCTGCAAAAATCAGACTCAATGTAGTAAAGCGCATTGAAAAGCCTCCAAAAATGTCCGAGTGATATTAATGGAGGCTGGCAGATGAATCAATGCTAATGAGAATAATTTACATTGCAATCTGTTATTCGTTGCTTGATTGAGCTGCTTTCTTTCGATAAACGCGCAGCATAAAGTCAGCCTCACATTGGAAAAGTGTAGATGACTTTAATTCTTCGCGAAGTTCATCGCTGGCTTTCCATGCAAATGGGGTCATTTGTAGTAGGTCAAATGCTACGCCGTCTTTTAAGTCCATGGTGTAGTTGAGCTTTTGTTGATGCTCTAATTCAAACCCGTCAATGCTCTCAGGCTCTTCATTATGTAGGCGCACTTCTTGATAGATACGTTCACGGAATTGATACAGGTGACGACCCGCAGGAGTGACGGTAATGACGACGCCATTATCCTTGATGACGCGCTGCAGTTCTTCTGCCTTACATGGCGCGTAGATACGTAAAACCGCATCGAGAGATTGCTCGGAAAATGGTAGACGGTGGCTAGATGCCACGCTGAAATCACAGTTCGGGTAGCGCTTAGATGCATAACGAATCGCTACTTTAGAGATGTCCAAACCGTATACATTGGCCGCTTCATTTTGAGCGTGCAGAGATTGCTGAACTTGGTCAGTGTAGTAGCCTTCACCACAGCCGATATCCAAAAGCTGGTGGTCAGTGCCCTCAGCGTATTTTGCACATAGGCGAGCCACTTCTTGGCGCATTGGATCGTAATGGTTACCTTCTAAAAAACGACGACGAGCCTGCATCATCTCTTTGTTATCACCTGGATCTTTTGAGCGTTTATGGTGAGCAGGCATCAGATTCACGTAGCCTTCTTTGGCTAGATCGAATTGATGATTGTTATCACATTTAAACGTCTTTGCTGTGAGCGTAAGAGCTTGATGACATAGAGGGCATTGATAGTTCATGACGATCTCTGGACAAATAGTAGGGCGGCAGATTCTATCAAAAAGGGATGCGGCAAGCGAAAGAAAAAGAGCCGAATATATCGGCTCTTTTGAACGGTTTTGCTAACGAGTGCTTAGTGGAAGAAATCCACTTGTTGCTTCAAGTTCTGAGCTTGCTGCTGTAGTTCAGTAGCGCTTTGTGACGTTTTAGCGCTGGTGTCACGGCTTTCGTGGTTGAGTTCACTGATAGAGTGAGCGTTAGCAGCGATTTCTTGTGAAACTTGAGCTTGCTCTTCTGACGTTGCGGCAATGGCATCGGCTTGAGAGGCGATGGATTGAACTTGTCCTGCTATAGCTTCAAGTGCCGTACCAGCTTCTTGCGCCTTATCGAGTACTTTATTCGCATTTTGCTGGCTTTCGTTCATCATGGAGACCGCATTACTGGTTGAGCCTTTTAGCTTTTCAATGATCTCGACAACGTCTTTAACGGAAGTCTGTGTTCGGTGGGCTAGGGTACGAACTTCATCAGCAACTACGGCAAAACCACGACCTTGTTCGCCAGCCCGCGCGGCTTCAATTGCGGCATTGAGTGCGAGGAGGTTGGTTTGCTCTGCAATCTCATCAATCATCTTAGTGACGGTTTGAATGCTTTCACTGTCATTGTTTACTTGTTCGATGGCTGCTGCCGATTGATCAAGTTGGTCATTCAATTGTGCTACATCGATGCAGACACCTTCGACAACTTCCAAGCCAGATTGGCTGTCGGTGTTCGCAGAGCGAACGTTTACGGCAATCTGTTCCACTTGCTGTGCAACAGATTGAGCTGAGGATGCCATTTCTTCAATGGCCGTAACAACTTGTTCTACTTGCTCTTGCTGTAAATCTGATTGCATAAGATTGCGGTTGGCATCATCAACAACGCTGGTTGAGTTACTTTCAACCTGATCGCTGGTGGTACGAATTTCTCCAACTAGATCATCGAGCTGGTTTGCCATATTGGCTACGCCATTGTTCAAATTGATGATTTCGTTATTGGATGGTTGACCGGTCGCAGGGATATCTATGCTGACTTCACCTTTGGCTAGTCGAGCCATGAAGCCATTTAGTACAGTGAGCGGCTTCAATGTTCGATTCAGCACGATAGTTAACACGATGAAGGTCGCCGCACCAACAATCACTGAAATAATGATGATCAGCTTAAGTAGAGCTTGGCTTCCTTTGGTCACCTCGTTGATAAAGGTGCCGCCAAGTAGCTTCCAGTTCCATCCCGGAACTTCGGTAAATACTAAGTATTTTTCACCAATGTTACCCTGATACTCGAACGGGTAGCGAATCAGACCACTTTGTTGCTCAAAAATTTGATGGAAAGGTTTGTTGCCGTTGTAGTCTGCTACATCAGTAATTGGCGGATCAGTCTCTTCATGGCTTGGATGAAGAAGGTAATGGCCTTGATTGTCTTTTTCGTTGTCAACGAGGATGGTGTAACCCGTGTCACCCCAACTTACCGATTCCAGTGATGCAAAAAGGTTTTGTGTTGCTTTTTCAACTGGCAGACCAATAAATGAAATACCGTTGACTTTACCATTCGAATCTTTCAGTGGCGCATAGTAGGTGATGTAACGTTCACCATACAGCTTGATCTGAGCGTAATAGGGCTGACCACTTCTAATTTTTTGGTAGCCTGGGTGATCAGAGCCTAGCGTTGTGCCAACAGCACGGTTTCCTTGAGGGTCCTTTAAAGAAGTTGATACTCGAATAAAGTCATTACCAAGTGGGGCGAAAATTGTCGCGATGGCGCCAGTGTCGCGAGTGAAGCTATCAACGAGTTTAGTATCTCCGATTAAGCTTTCACTGTATTGGGTAATATTTGGTACCTGCTTACCCATAAAATCAACGGAGTAACTTTCGACATATACACCGGCGAGGTAGCCATTACGAAAAGTTGACTCCAGTATTTCCGCAGTATGCAGGTAAGCATTGAATTGCCCAGCAATGGTTTTTGCCATGGATTCAACTTTAGATTGATGTTCTTTCAGAGTGCTTTCTAATAACACAGTTGAAGCGTTTTGATAAACAAGCGCAGCAATGCTTGAAAATGCGACGAGTAGACACAGCGTGATCACCAGCTTGAGCTGGAAACCGACACTTTGATTTCTATAGTTGTCTAGCATGTAGTGTCTTTCCTGATATTGGTTAAAGTTATGATTTCTGTATCGGCATGCTAACGATTTATATGATGAGTTTTTTTGATATTTATTAAGTTAATTGTCAAAAGTATGAGCAACCAATAGCTTAGATAGGAAATGACCGCTTGATTGCTCAGTTTATTTCAGAAAGAACGGATGAATCGCCACTCTGGATAGCGATCTTTTTGTATTCATTCAATTCGTCGGTTAGATGGTGAGAAAAAGAAAACTCATACCTTCGGTTTCGGTCACGTTAATCCATGTTTTTTCTAGGTATTGTTGCTTCTTTCCTAGCGTTTAGTAGAAGCCGATATGACGAAAAAAATCATTCTAGACACAGACCCAGGTATTGATGATGCAATGGCAATTCTTTTTGCTGAAGCGCATCCAGATATAGAGTTAATGGGCATCACGACGGTTTATGGTAATGCGACGATAGATAATGCGACTCAGAATGCCCTTTACCTAAAACAGAAGTTTGGTATGAATGCTCTGGTTGCTAAAGGGGCAGATAAGCCTTTAGTGAAAGCCCCTGTTGGAGCCACGGTTGTCGTACACGGTGAAGCCGGCTTTGGTGATGTAAAAGCGCCGAGTTCACTGGATGTGAGTGCCATTGACACGCCAGCCTATCAGTACATCATCGACAGCGTTAGAGCAGAACCGGGAGAAATCACCTTGGTGGCTGTTGGCCCACTTACCAACCTTGCGCTTGCACTCGAAGCGGACCCTGAAATCGTGAATTTGGTGAAAGAAGTGGTTGTGATGGGCGGCGCTTTTGGCGAGAACGATCATCGAGGCAATGTTACGCCATACGCTGAAGCGAACATCCATGATGACCCTCATGCTGCAGACAAAGTATTCACAGCTTCTTGGCCTGTTGTGATCATTGGTTTAGATGTGACAGAAGAGAGTTTCTTTACGGGGCAATATCTTGATCAACTAAGAGAGGACGCAGGAGAGGTAGGGCAGTTTATCTGGGATGTCAGTCGCTACTACTTGAAGTTTTACTCTGAGAAGGTAGGAATGGATGGCTGTCATGTTCATGACCCTTCCGCGATTGCTTATGTGATTGAACCTGAACTATTCACGTTGCGTAGTGGTGCAGTCAGGGTGGTCACTGATGGGCCAGCAGAAGGAATGACGATTCAGAAAATCGACCAACGCAAATATATGCATGATGAGTGGAGTGCTTTCTCTGCGCAAAACGTTGGCGTCGGTGTGAAAAGCGATACACTGCTTTCGCTTTATCGAGAGTCTATTATTCGTTATTCCGAACGATAATGGAGTGAGGTTATCTGTAATAGTCGATAACTTGCACGGATAGCCTCTCGTTGCCTGACTCTACGGGAAGAGTAAAAGTATTCGACGTTGGGTATTGATTTTGATTGTCGTAGGTAAGCCCCTCAATCTTCTTGAACGGTTTGCCTTCTACGTAGAACATCTCAATGTTTACTGCCGTTTTCTCGTCCGCGGAGACTTGGAAGCGGCAAATGCCGGTTGGGCAATAGACTTGAAATTGTGTTGGTGACAACTGCTTGTATTCGGAGACGTTTTTCTCTGCGTGTAACAAGACCTCAGAGCTAACACAGCCAAACAATAAGCTTGTAAGAAGTGATATTGAATAAATGTGGTATTTCATGGTTGCTCCATCGTCTCAATTCGCTTTGATTGGTCTTAGTATGGAATTGTAAAAAAGGCCGGGTGAACCGGCCTTTAAAATTGGATTACTGCGTAGAAATCACAGTGATAAGCTCGTGAGTCTCGCCAGGTTGAAGCGTTTTGCCTTGCTCGATACTTGGAGCGTGAACCGTCGACTCAACACACATCATGGTTTGGTAACCGTTGTCAGCCATATCACCCATGCCTTGCGCGCCCTCTGCCCAAGGGTTCCACAATACTGCCGAGTTATGACCTTGGTTCTCTACGCTCAATGTGCGGCCTAATACTGGATCTTTCACCAAAATTTGCGCTTCTGGTTGAGTGTAAACACGGTCGATAGTATCGGTTAGCTGAAGAACTTCGCCACCTTTGCAGATTTCACCTGCTTTTAGGCTATCGATGTATTCAGGACCCATACCTGTTGTTTGTGCTTGGTTGATGTCACCGACATTTAGGTAAGTGTGCAGCGCGCCAGAGAATGTCCACTCTTCATCATCGATGTTCATGACTTTCAATGTCACTTTTAGCTCGTCGCTGATTTCAACAACTAGGCGAGCATCGAACATGTGTGGCCAGATATCGTGAATCTCTTCAGTTGGGAACAGAGCCAGTTCAACGATCACGCCATTGTCGTTCTCACGGTGTTCAACTAGTTCCCATTCTGCAGTGCGTGCAAAGCCATGTGCTGGCGCAGCAACGCGGCCAAACCAAGGCCAACAAACTGGAATGCCACCACGCAGTGCCGCTTTACCATCAAAGATTGCTTTCTCGCTCATCCAGATCAGATCTTCTTGACCTGCTGGTGTAAACGATACGACATGACCGCCGTGTAGTGCGATGCCTGCAGTGGCCTTCTCATGAATAATGCGGACGACTTTAACCTGATCGATTTCTACGATTGTCACGTTGTCAGATAGAACCGTTAGGGCAGGGAGAGTATTTAAATCCATGTGCTGTTTCCTATAGCTGGGGGAGAGACTTCGCGACACACTTCATACATCAAATGTAAAACAGAGTCTGTCTTCTCTCAAATTCCAGATACAAAAAAGGCGACTCTAGAGCCGCCTTTTCTTTAACGAAGTTATTCGCTAATTGCTAACTGTCTAATTACTTAGAGATGTGAGCGATTAGGTCTAGAACTTTGTTTGAGTAACCGATTTCGTTGTCGTACCAAGATACAACTTTAACGAAGTTTTCAGTTAGAGCGATACCAGCTTTAGCATCGAATACTGAAGTTTGAACTTCGCCGATGAAGTCTTGAGAAACAACTTGGTCTTCAGTGTAGCCTAGAACGCCTTTTAGTTCGCCTTCAGAAGCTTCTTTCATTGCTGCACAGATAGCTTCGTAAGATGCGCCTTTCTCTAGGTTAACTGTTAGGTCAACTACAGAAACGTTAGCTGTTGGTACGCGGAAAGCCATACCAGTTAGTTTGCCGTTTAGTTCTGGAAGAACAACGCCTACAGCTTTAGCAGCACCAGTTGAAGATGGGATGATGTTCTGAGAAGCACCACGACCACCGCGCCAGTCTTTAGCAGAAGGACCGTCAACAGTTTTTTGAGTTGCTGTAGTAGCGTGAACTGTAGTCATAAGACCAGATACGATACCGAACTTGTCGTTAAGAACTTTAGCGATAGGCGCTAGACAGTTAGTAGTACAAGAAGCGTTAGAAACGATGTCTTGACCAGCGTAAGTGTCTTGGTTAACACCCATAACGATCATTGGAGTCGCGTCTTTAGAAGGACCAGTTAGAACAACTTTCTTAGCACCAGCAGTGATGTGCTTACGTGCAGTCTCGTCAGTTAGGAAAAGACCAGTTGCTTCAGCTACTACGTCAACGTCGATAGCATCCCATTTTAGATCTTCAGGGTTGCGCTCTGCAGTTACACGTACAGTTTTACCGTTAACGATTAGGTTACCGCCTTCAACTTCAACAGTACCGTTGAAACGGCCGTGAGTTGAGTCGTACTTAAGCATGTATGCCATGTAATCTACGTCGATAAGGTCGTTAATACCTACAACTTCGATGTCGTTGCGCTCTTGCGCTGCACGGAATACGAAACGACCGATACGGCCAAAACCGTTAATACCTACTTTGATAGTCATTATAGTTGCTCCACAACTTAATTTCTGATTAAAGATAACTGGTAGTAAAATTACAGAATCCAGTAAACATCTGCAACAGATAATCGGACTTAACTTGTTTAAAGTCAAAAAAAAGCGACGCTTTTTTTAACAATTCTTCGCAAATGCTCGTTTTTTAAACTTTTATCTAGTTATTCTACATTCCAGTTGGCGTAATATAACTTTTGAGATAAGTACTCGTATCAAATTAATTACACATGGTGTCCTGGTGAGAAAGTATGTGCTACAACTGTTACGAGAAGCAAGTTTTTTGCTCAAAAAGTCATTGCCAAAAATAAGAAAGAAGGAAATGAATGCTGTGAAGAAAGATGGAATAAAAGTAACGAAGTCCGATGAGTACTGGCGTGAGCAGTTATCTGTTGAGGAATATCATGTCTGTCGTGAGCAAGGTACTGAACCTCCATTTAGCGGCAAGCTGCTTCATAACAAAGATACCGGAGTGTATGCATGCACCTGCTGTAATGCGCCTCTTTTTGTGTCCGACAACAAGTATGATTCCGGCTGTGGGTGGCCAAGCTTTGATGCACCAATAGATAATGATGCGATTCGTTATTTGAAGGACTTAAGTCACGGAATGGTTCGAACTGAGATACGTTGTGCGGCATGTGATAGCCACCTAGGTCACGTTTTTGAGGATGGTCCGGTGTCTACCGGTGAACGCTACTGCGTCAACTCGGTGTCGTTAATTTTCAACAAATCAGAACAATAGTCGCACTATATAATGTAAGAATGTTTCATCCTTTCATTTTTCATTCATAACAAGTGAGTGGCTGCTTACCCAAATGCAAGGACACCCTAAGAGTGGGTGTTCTTTTCAAATATTTATTACCTTATTCAGCTTGGTTAGACAGCTATTCAAGATCAGTAGGAATGAGGCTTGGGTGATAACGGCCTTTATCAATCGCTTTAGCGACGTTACCTGCTATATCGTCAAGCACGTCATATTTACTTGCATCGGAAAAGTTAAACATGACTTTTAGGTTCTTTTCTGAGGCGACTTGCACATCAAATCGCTTCGCTACCATCGTCCAAATGTAAGCACGTTCTTTTCTGTTCAAACCTTGATGGATACTTGCCATAGACTTGAGGATCTCAGGGTTCACTTTTCCGCCCTGAGTCAGAGACAATGCCTTATCGAGAATAGTGATAGTCTTTTCTTGATCGCGAGTCGTGTAAAAAGTGGCTAAAGCGAACTGCAATTCGGCAGTATCTAAAGCTGTCGTTCCTTCCATTTGCAAGAATCGTCGTCTCGCATTGTTGTCACCAGTTTGAGACCAAAGAAAGTACAGCGTTGATGGATCTGATGTAGATTGTAAATCATTAACAATGCGCTCTAGCTCATCAATACTATTAACTAAAGCATTGAAGCGTTGCCTTTTAAGTGCACTTTGGTCGATAGGGGTGATCTGAGAAGCGAGTTCTAGACATTTTCGGTACTCAGCAACCAGCTTATATTCTTGAACTTTATTTGCTTCTGTTGGGGCTTTCATTACTTCAAAGCGGTGCCATACCAAATTGGTACGCGGAATACGGCACTGCCCATCGCTCATGTTGAGCTGTTCGCAACGAAGTTCAGGATTCTTTTCGCACAGCTCTTCGGTTGTTAAGTTTCCTTCAAAGCAGCCAGTGAGTAATAGAGAAAAGGTGGTTGCAACTAGCCAATTTGTACGTTTCATCATTTTGCTTGTGATCCGTTACACCAATTTATTTGTGTTGTCTTGACTCTGTTTAGTATCCGGTTATTTTCTGTGATGAAAATGTAATAAAAAGGTACATGATGAACGCAGAACAATTACTAAACGCGATAACCCCAGAAGTCTATGATCGCTTGGTTTATGCGGTCGAAACGGGTAGATGGCCTGAGGGTACACCACTTTCTCAAGAGCAGCGAGACTCATGTATGCAAGCTGTGATGTTGTTTCAATCTAAGCACAATACGGAAGCACAGCACATGACGGTTGCTGCAGGTGGGGAAATAAGCTTTAAGTCGAAACAAGAACTTAAGAAGCAGTTTTGTCAAGAAGAGGCAGATATAGTTAGAGTGAACCCAAACTTAGACTAAAATTTACGCCCAAAAAAGCCCAACGCATAAGTTGGGCTTAGCATTTGAAATGAGTTTACAGGCTCATTTCTCCTCTTAATACTTCCTGCATCTTGTCTTTGATTTGTTCGTAAGACAGATCTTGGCTTAATAAGTAGTGCAGTTTTGCTAGCGCTGCTTCTGGCGTCATATCAAAGCCGCTGATAACACCTGACTCCGCAAGAGCACAGCCTGTTGCATAGCCACCCATGTTGACTTTACCCGCCAGACATTGAGTGAGGTTCACGACGATGACTCCGCGCTCAGATGCTTCTTTCAGATGGCCAAGTAATTCTGGATTTTGTGGTGCATTGCCCACCCCAAACGTCAGCAAGATCATCGCGTTTACAGGCTGAAGTAGCGTGTTGCGAATTACTTCGTGCGAAATACCTGGGTACATAGTGATCACGCCAATAGGCTGTGGTGTGATGTTGTGTACTTTGAATTCACCTTCTGGCTTTGCCCCCACAGTAATGTTGTTGCTGATTTGGATATTGATACCCGCTTCCAGCAATGGAGGTAGATTAGGTGAAGTAAAGGCATTAAAGCCATCTGCATGAGACTTGGTACTACGGTTGCCGCGCATCAACTGGTTATTGAAGAATAATGTGACTTCGTTGATTGGGTAATTTGCCGCAATGTGTAGCGCGTTTAGCAGGTTCGCTTGACCATCCGAACGTAACTCCGCCAACGGGATTTGTGAGCCTGTCACGATAACGGGTTTGCCCAAGTTTTCTAACATGAAAGACAGCGCAGATGCCGTATACGCCATAGTATCGGTACCGTGAAGGATCACGAAACCGTCGTACTTTTCATAGTTGTCACGGATGTCATCGGCGATCTGCTGCCAGTCTGCCGGAGTCATATCAGAAGAGTCGATCAGAGGCTCGTACTCATGGATCGTATAATCTGGCATCTCTGGACGGTGAAACTCTGGCATGCTAGCAAGTTGTTTTTCCATAAAACCTGCTACTGGTACGTAACCATGGTCATCGGATTTCTGCATACCGATGGTACCGCCAGTGTAAGCGATGTAGATGTGTTTTCTAGTCATCGTTATATTTAACTTTCATGTAGGGGAACAGTGGCGGGGATTATAGCGGAATGAAACCTAATAAAAAGGGGCATCTCGCACAGAGCTACCCCTTTTAGACCATGATTCAGAGTGCTATTGCACTTGGCAAGTTAAACAGAATGCGTATTGGCCTTTAGGATCGTTGAAGCTTTGTAGCATACTTGCGTCTTGTTCGAACTGTTGAGCAATCGGTTGAAGGCTCTTCGGTAAAAAGCTTGTAGCGTCGATACCTAGAGACACTTTCACTTGATTCATGAACTCTTGGATAAACTGCTCGGTAGGTGACAGAGGTTCTTCCACCCAGTAGATGCCGTAGTCAGTGATGTCAGCAAGTTGCGCGGCCAACTTAACGGCATCATCGAAATCACCCATTTGGTCAACAAGACCGAATGACATCGCATCTTGCCCAGTCCACACTCTACCTTGCGCCACCTTATCTACTTCTTCTAGTGACATATCACGATTAGTACCAACTAAAGAAATGAAACGCTTATAGCCATGCTCGATACCAAGCTGGAATGCGTCAGATGCGCCTTTAGAAAGACCAGTGGTAAAACCTTCACCAGAGAATGGGGATGTACCAACACCATCAGTGCTGATGCCAATTTTGTTGAAGCCTTTCTCGAATGTCGTAATAACACTGAAGATACCAATTGAACCTGTTAGCGTTGTTGGTTGAGCTACAATTTTATCGGCGCTCATAGAGATCCAGTAACCGCCTGAAGCCGCGAGGCTAGACATGGACACAACCACAGGTTTGCCAGCTTCTTTCAGTGCTTCGATTTCGTTGCGAATAACTTCTGAAGCAAATGCGCTACCCCCTGGGCTATCTACACGAAGAACCACAGCTTTTACTTTGTCATCGTTACGCGCTTGGCGAAGCAAGCTTGCCACTGTATCGCCACCAATTGTGCCACGCGGCTGCTGACCATCCATAATTGTACCGCTTGCAACGACAACCGCGACATCACTCTCTGGTAGTGAAAGGTCAGGACGCATAGTTACAAGGTAATCGTAGTAGCTCACTGCGTTATAGCTGTCTTTACCGTCACTGCCAAATTGTTCGGCGAACAACTTACGAATATCTTGACGGGTGGCGAGTTCATCAACCAAGCCTAACTTTTTCGCCAATTGGGCAATATCACCATCCACGGATTTCATTTGAGCTAGCAACTCGTCCATCGTCGGATTCAGAACTTTCACGTCGATATTGCGGTTAGTGGCAACATCGTCCACAAAAGCGCTCCAAAGCTGCGTGATCCAACGTGTTGCTGATTCTTTTGCTGCATCTGACATATCATCGCGAATGAATGGCTCGATGGCAGACTTATAGGTACCTACGCGGAACACGTGTGTTGAAACGTCTAGCTTCTCAAGCAATGTTTTGTAGTACATCGAGTAAGAACTGTAACCCTTAATCAGTACACCGCCATCAGGAGCGAGATAAACTTTGTCTGCGTAACTTGCTAGGTAGTATTGGCTTTGGTTGTAAAAGTCACCAACGGCATAAATAGGTTTACCTGACGCTTTGAATTCATTGAGTGCTTTTGCGATATAACGAAGCTTCGTCAAGTTTGTTTCTGGCATATCGCGGAGCGCGAGTACTAAGCCGGAAATCTTCGGGTCGTCTTTCGCGTAACGAATGGTATCGACGATGTCGAATAACACGTTCTCTTTCGGGATTTCGTTACCAAGAACTGAGCCAGCTATCGAATCCATCGGGTTTACATAGCGACGTTGTTCTACGATAGGGCCAGACAGGTTCATCACCAGCGCGGATTCTTTTTCAACGGTAGGTTGACCTTCGCCCGTGTAGGTAAAGGCAAAGTAGAAAACGGCAATCATCACTAGGAAGATCAAGTTTGCCAGTGCAAGTCTGACAAAGGTGATGGCTTTCCATATCCCCTTAAATATCAGACCAATAAATTTGAAGAGTTTTTTCATCTTGTCTCCATAACGAGATAGTCATTCCCTAATCTTACAAAGTATGGGTTCTTATCTCTAAGATCTCAAAAGATAACAATTTTTTTAGCTTATCACGGCAATTCAACAATTGGCATATTTTAACGTGAGATTGACGCGTGTTGCAAAAATGTAAACGGCTGTTTGATTTTTTGATTTTTGCGGCGTACTGTGGTCAGACCACAACAATAAAAATGGATGTTTAGTGATGTCTGCCATGTACCCGAACTTGTTAAAGCCACTGGACTTAGGTTTTACACAACTACGAAACCGTGTCCTGATGGGATCAATGCACACAGGCCTAGAAGAGCATAAAGAAGGTCTACAAAAGCTTGCCGCGTTTTATGAAGAACGTGCAAAAGGCGGTGTAGGTCTGATCGTGACGGGCGGTTTCTCTCCCAATCTACGTGGTCGATTACATCCTTTGAGTGCAGAGTTCAGTAAACCTAAGCACGCTAAAGCACACAAGGTAGTAACAGAAGCCGTACATAAACATGGCGGTAAGATCGCTCTGCAAATCCTTCATGCTGGGCGCTATGCAATGCACCCATTCGCACAAAGTGCGTCAGGCATGAAAGCGCCAATCGCGAAGTTTGCCCCAAGTGAAATGAGTGCTCGCCAAATTAAAAATACCATCGAAGCATTTGCTAATAGTGCAGAGCTGGCTCAGCTAGCTGGCTATGATGGTGTTGAACTGATGGGCTCTGAAGGTTATTTGATTAACCAATTCTTATGTAAACGTACCAACATGCGATATGACGAATGGGGTGGCAGTTATAAAAAACGTATGCGCTTCCCGGTTGAGATCGTTAAAGCGGTACGTAAAGCGGTCGGTGAAAAATTCATTATTATCTTCCGTCTTTCAATGCTTGATTTGGTTGAGCAAGGAAGCACGTTTGAGGATGTAATTGAGTTAGCGAAAGCGTTAGAAGAAGCAGGCGTAACCATTATCAACACGGGTATCGGTTGGCACGAAGCACGTATTCCGACCATTGCCACTCAGGTTCCTCGTGGCGCATTCACGTGGGTGACAGAGAAAGTCAAACCTCATGTGTCAGTGCCTATTATCACCTGTAATCGTATCAATACCCCAGACGATGCCGAACGTATTCTCTCATCTGGGCAAGCAGATATGGTCTCAATGGCGCGCCCTTTCTTAGCTGACCCGTATTTTGTTGCCAAAGCGGAGCAAGAGAAATCTCAGTTAATCAATACGTGTATTGGCTGTAACCAAGCCTGCTTGGATAATGTTTTCAAAGGTAAGCGCGCAAGCTGTTTGGTTAACCCGCTGGCGTGTTACGAAACGGAAATCGTTGTTGAAGACGCTTTCAAGAAGAAAAACATTGCTGTAGTCGGTGCTGGACCTGCGGGTTTGGCTTGTGCGACGACACTGGCTGAGCGTGGGCATAAAGTTGATTTGTTTGAGAAGAATGATCGCATTGGCGGTCAGTTCCGCTTGGCCATGCAGATTCCGGGTAAAGAAGAGTTCCGTGAGACTATTCGTTACTTTGCAAACCGCATTGAAGAAACGGGTGTGAATCTGCATCTAGAGACAGAAGCCAATTATGATTTACTTACTGAGTACGATGAAGTCGTCATGGCATCAGGTGTTGAGCCACGTAAAGTCAAAATCGATGGTATTGATAACCCAGAGAAAGTCGTCGACTACCAAACGTTGATTCGAGATAAAACCCCAGTTGGTGAGAAAGTTGCGATCGTCGGTGCTGGTGGTATTGGTGTTGATGTTGCCACCATGATTACAGAGCCTGTCGGCCAAACACTTGATGATTGGCTGCACGAGTGGGGCATCGATAAAGAGATGTCTCAACCGGGCGGTTTGTATCCTTATCCAGATGCGGTGAGCGATAAAGAAGTGTGGGTGCTTCAACGTCGTAAGGGGCGTGTAGGTAAAGGCCCAGGTAAAACGACCGGTTGGATTCACAAACGTACATTAGAGAAGCGCGGCGTTCATCTGTACGGTGGCGTATCGTACGACAAAATTGATGATGCGGGTTTACATATCCATGTGAATGGCAAAGAGCAGTTGTTAGAAGCCGACAAAGTGGTGATTTGTGCTGGTCAAGAGTCAGTTCGCCCATTCGAAGATAAATGGCATGAACTGGGAGAGAAGCTACATATCATCGGTGGTGCCGATCATGCTGGTGAACTGGATGCGGTTCGGGCCATTCGCCAAGGCGTTAAATTAGCAGTGAAACTCTAACTCCTCGACACATATCCTAATTTTTTCATTCGTTCTTAACTTTTATAGCTGCGCCAAGTGCGCAGTTTTTTTTTGTTTCTAAGTCCCTATAAAACAGAGTGTTATTTGGGAAAGTGGATTATGCTAAAGTGAGTTGCGTAAAAAATAATAACTCAATCAAATAAGGATTTGCTCATGGAAGCTCTCGAACTTTTGCTCAACCGTCGTTCTATTGCCAAGTTGTCTGAGCCCGCACCAGAAGGTAAAGCGCTTGAAAACATCATTCGAGCAGGTCTACGAGCCCCTGATCATGCAGCGCTAACACCTTGGCGTTTTGTTATTGCTCAGGGTGATGGCCTGAAGAGGCTGTCTGATATTCTGGTTAAAGCAGCAGAGGCGGAAGAGAGTGATGAGGCGGTTGTTGAGAAAGTGAGAAATGCTCCTTTCCGTGCTCCTATGGTAGTTACTATTATTGCTAAAGTGACAGAGCATGAAAAAGTGCCAGCACTTGAACAGTACCTTTCTGCCGGTTGTGCTGCACAAGCTATGCAGATGGCAGCGGTGGCTCAGGGTTTCCAAGGTTTCTGGCGTTCAGGTAAGTGGATGTTCCATCCAGAAGTACACCAAGCTTTTGGCCTTGAAGGCGAAGACCAAATCGTCGGCTTCTTATACTTGGGAACACCAGGTTGTACCCCAATGAAGGTACCTCAAAGAAACCTCTCTGATTATGTCGAGTTTCTTTAATCAAAGGATGAATCTTACTGTTTATCTGTACAGTTCTTCTTGATTTATTAGGGCGACATTGGATAATGTGGCCTTAATTGTTTTTACTTCCAAGTCCTTATGTCTCGTCTGTTTATTGCTGAAAAACCAAGTTTAGGTCGCGCGATCGCGGCGGCTTTGCCAAATCCCCAAAAGAAAGACCAAGGCTTCATCCGTTGTGGTAATGGAGATGTGGTCACATGGTGTATTGGCCACTTGTTAGAGCAAGTCGAGCCCGATGCTTATGACGAACGTTATAAGAAATGGAATATGGCAGATTTGCCTATCGTTCCACAGCAATGGCAACTGAGACCGCGAAAAAGCGCGAGTAAACAGCTTACGGTGATCCGTAAACTCCTCAAAGACGCGACAGAGGTTATCCACGCAGGAGACCCAGACCGAGAAGGTCAATTGTTGGTGGACGAGGTTCTGGATTACTGCAAGCTTTCCAAAACTAAGAAAGAGGCTACACAGCGACTTCTTATCTCTGACTTAAACTTACCCGCGGTAAAGCGTGCGTTAAGCTCAATGCGCAGCAATCGTGACTTTATTCCTCTTTCTGTGTCGGCTCTGGCCCGTTCTCGTGCTGATTGGCTTTACGGAATGAATATGTCTCGCGCTTATACCTTACTGGGACAAAAAGCGGGTTATCAAGGTGTTTTATCTGTGGGGCGTGTGCAAACACCAGTGCTTGGTTTGGTGGTACGCCGAGATGAAGAAATCGAAAACTTTGTACCCAAAGATTACTTCACGTTGCATGCTCTGATCCCTTACCAAGATCAAAATGGCTCGTTTGATATTCGTGCGCGCTGGAAGCCAAGTGAAGCCTGTAAGCCTTGGCAAGATGAGGAAGGGCGTGTTCTCAGCAGAAAGCTGGTCGAGAACGTGGCGAACCGCATTACCAACCAACCTGCGAAAGTGACCGAGTCGGAACAAAAGCAAACCAAGCAATTTGCACCACTACCATATTCATTATCCGCATTGCAGATTGATGCTGCCAAGCGTTACGGCATGAGTGCGCAGCAGGTGCTGGATACTTGTCAGGCGTTGTATGAGAAGCACAAGCTGATCACGTACCCACGTTCCGATTGCCGTTACTTACCGATGGAGCATTATTCGCAAGCGGGATCAGTGACTTCTGCTATTGCTAACAATGCCAAAGAGTTACAAAGCGCGGTGCAAGGTGCTGACTTATCGATTAAGTCTAAAGCGTGGAACGACAAAAAGGTGGATGCTCACCACGCAATCATTCCAACGCCAAAACAAGCAAATGTGAACGCGCTATCTGGCAATGAGATGAAGGTATATCAACTTATTGCACGACAATACTTGATGCAGTTTTATCCGGCAGCGGTTTATGCTGAGGCGAAGCTGGTGTTTGATATTGCTGGTGGTATGTTTATCGCCAAAGGTCGTCAGCTCGTATCGACGGGCTGGAAAGCGTTAATGGGGAAAACGGATAAAGAAGATGATGGCATTGATGCGGTTCCGCCGTTAGCAGAAGGGACCGTACTGACTTGTCGTGAAGGTGAAATTAAAGATCGTAAGACTGAACCACCAAAGCACTTTACCGAAGCTACATTACTTCAAGCCATGACGGGCATTGCTCGCTATGTAGCAGATAAAGAATTGAAGAAGATATTGCGCGAGACGGATGGTTTAGGAACGGAAGCGACTCGAGCCGGTATTCTGGATACGCTGTTTAAGCGCCAGTTGCTGACTCGTCAGGGTAAATCGATTTTGAGTTCGCCAGCGGGGCGTGGCTTGATTCATGCGCTACCAATGGATGCGACTTATCCTGATATGACAGCGCATTGGGAGCACCAATTACAAGGAATGGCAGAACGAAATCAAGCGTATCAGCCTTTCATGCAAGCGTTAGAACAGCGTATTGATGGATTGATGGGCGAAGTGAAATCGGGTCCGATTCCTGATTCTTTACGTCATCTTCCTAAAGTAGAACGACCAGCATTCAAGCGTAAGAAGCGCAGCTATTCGAAAGGTGGTACATCGAAATCAACCTCCGGCAAACGTAAGTCTTCTTGAGACAGTAAAAGCGGCATCGATGAGTGCCGCTATTTATTTTTCAAATGGATAGTGAGTTCTAATCAAACAAATCGTTCTGCCTATCTCAATTGCTTAGGTATGGCGTTATTCTCAATCACTTAAACTACAAATTAGCTCATGATTTTCACTGAAATGAAGCAACTTTCCGTTGCCTCGCTGTAACTTATTACCAAATAGAGCTACCAAGGCAATTGGGTTCCGTCGTAGTTAATAAACTGGCCAGAATTTTCTTGCGTGCTTTGCTCAATGACTTTTGCTAACCCTGCAGCAGAGGTTTTAGTGTCGATAAGCGCATTTGGTCCGCCCATTGCAGTGCGTACCCAGCCAGGATGAAGCGCAAGCACAGTGAACCCCTCATCGGTTAAATCGTTACTTAAGCTCTTAACAACGGAGTTGAGTGCCGCTTTAGAAGAGCGGTAGATGTAGCCACCACCAGAGGTGTTTTCAGTCATGCTTCCTACTTTAGAAGAGATACACGCAACCTTCTTCGAGCTACCTTTTTGTAGCAGCGGGTAAAAAGTTTCCACTAGTTTTAATGGTGCGATGGTATTTATCTCGAAGACCTTTCGCCATTCCTCGATATCAGTGTTACCAAAGCCATAGCCTTTAGGACCGTAGTAACCAGCGTTGTTAATCAGCACGTCGATAGCCGGTAACTTGCTAGCTAACTCTGCGACTTGCTGGTAATTAGTGACGTCCAATTGATGCAAAGTTAATGTGCGGTAGTTTGATGCTAATGCTTGTAGCTCTGAGCTCTCTGCTAGGTTACGGCTAGTCGCGTGTACTTGAGCACCTTGTTGTAAATACAGTTCAGCTAAACTCAAGCCAATACCGCGATTCGCACCAGTGATAAAGACTGTTTGACTCATGGAAATACCTATCTATCTGATTCAATGAGGTTACTAGGAGATAGAATCATTGTGTTAGCTTAAGGCGATAAAATCAACTAACCACCACGCACCTAGCATCATCGACATGAATAGAGATATCGCGCAGAAAGAGCCAAAGAAAGTACCAAGGATCGTATATAAGGTTTTATTCATAACAGAAGGAAATTAATTGATATTGAAAATCATTATCAATTAATTTCCTTTTTATTCAACTCTTGGAGTTGGTACTATTTCACAACGATATATGAAAAGAATGTCTCATGCTACCCCTTATCTATCACCCTATTTACTCACAACTTGAGCTGCCAGAAGGCCATCGCTATCCGATAATGAAATATCACTATCTCTATCAAGCGGTAGTGGAGAAGCTTGCGACCAAAGGGTGGGGAGAACAAGTTGAATTCTTCCAACCAAACCCTTTGAATGTGGATGATATCAAACGCGTTCATAGTAAAGAGTACGTTGATTTATTGGTGACGGGAGCTATGCCAGCAGTCAAAATGCGCCGGATCGGGTTCCCTTGGAGTGAGGCCCTCATCGCACGGACACTCACGTCGACAGCAGGTACGGTATTGACAGCAGAGATGGCGCTAGAGCATGGCGTCGCGATTCATCTCAGCGGCGGTTATCATCACGCACACAAAGACTTTGGTAGTGGCTTCTGTCTTTTCAATGATCTTGCTATCGCGGCGAAGCACATGCTGGATCATGACCATATTGACAAGGTGATGATCATTGACAGCGACGTACACCATGGTGATGGAACGGCGACTCTGTGCGAGGACGAACCAGACATCATCACGTTGTCTTTCCATTGTGATAAGAACTTCCCAGCGAGAAAGCCAGATTCCGATCTTGATGTCCCTTTGAGTCGTGATACCAGTGATGAAACGTTCTTAATGACGTTTAAAGAAGTGGTTGAAATGGCGATTAACTTACATCGTCCAGACATGGTGATTTACGATGCTGGTGTGGATATTCATACCGACGATGAACTGGGTTATTTTGACGTGTCGACAGACGGTATATTTCGGCGAGACTGCTTCTTAATGCAGTTAATGAAAGACAAAGGTATTCCTGTCGCAGCCGTCGTTGGTGGCGGGTACCGAAGTGACCACGCTGACTTGGTGCCTATCCATATGCAGCTTATCGAAGCTGTGGCTCAAGTGTATGCGTTTGAACAATTTTAAGGTCTCACTGATAAAAAAAGTTAAAGGGATTCGCATGTCAGCGCGCTTATATTGGTAACTCAATGTAATTATTAACTTTTTTAACAGGAGTGCGTGACTTTTCTGGAACGCTATTCAAGGTTATTTGTTGATTTAGTAGGCACAATAGTCCCTATTTAACTCAATTGGTTTCTTATCCGTGCATAGTGTTGAAGTTAATCATAAATTGGCCATAGGAATTGATCTCGGGACAACTAATAGCGCGATATCTGTATGGCAAGATGACAAAGCGGTGTTTATCCCGAACAGTTTAGGGAAATTCTTAACACCTTCAGTTGTAGCGATTAATGAGAAAGACGAACTATTGGTTGGCGAAGCTGCCAAATCGCGTTTAGTTACAAATCCACTTTGTTCAGTCGCTTCTTTTAAGCGGTTTTTGGGCACGAATAAGACGTTTAAGCTGGCTAAAAAGGAATACAACGCAGTAGAGTTGTGTTCACTGATTCTCGCTTCGCTAAAACAAGATGCTGAAACATACTTGTCTCTGCCTATATCTGATGTGGTTATCTCCGTTCCTGCTTATTTTAATGACTCTCAAAGAAAAGAGGTCAAAGCAGCAGCTCGCTTGGCTGGTCTAAATGCTGTTCGGCTTATCAATGAACCCACCGCTGCATGTTTATCTTATAGCCTGCACAAGCAAGCGAATAGTCGTTTCCTTGTGTTTGACTTAGGCGGGGGAACATTCGATGTAACGGTCGTGGAACACTTTGAGAGCTTTATCGAGGTTAGAGCCTCAACAGGAGATAACTTTTTAGGCGGGGATGATTTTACAGATGATGTGATTCATGCAGTCTTAGCCAGATTACAACTTGCCCCAGAGGAGCTTCCACTCTCATTTCTATCCTCTCTTAGAGCTCATTGTGAGACGGCAAAGCATCGTTATGAAGATGGTTTGATCGTTGAAGTCCCAGAGCCTTATGGCCAAAAAATCCAGTTTACCAAACAGGACATGGAGGAAGTTTGGAAAAGTTCTCTCGACCGAATATTACGACCACTTGGGCAAGCTCTATCAGATGCTCGATTGGAATCAAATCAGATTGATGAGCTCATTTTTGTAGGTGGTGCCACACGACTAAGACTCATCCAGTCAACCGCGAATCGATTGTTAGGCCGTTTCGGCCACAGTGAGATCGATCCTGATCTAGTCGTGGCTCAAGGAGCAGCAATTCAAGCGGCTTGTCGTTTAAGAAACGAACATGTCAGTGAAATCATATTGACTGACGTATGTCCCTATAGTCTTGGCATTCTTTGTCGCCGAGGCGATCGAGAAGGCGTTTTTTCACCAATCATAGAAAGGAATACGATAATTCCAGTTTCTAGGGTTCAGACATTCTCGACCTGCAATGATGACCAAACCGATATATGCGTGGCGATCTATCAAGGAGAGCGCCTTTGGGCTAAGGACAATATTTTTATTGATGAGTTTGTAGTGGATATCCCCAAGGGAAAAGCGGGACAAGAGCTAATTGACATAAGGTTTAGCTATGACATCAATGGCTTGTTAGAGGTTGATGTTACTCCTCAATCAACTGGTGAAACCGTCAGTAAAGTTATCGACAAAACGCCAGAAGGTATAAGCCAGGAACAGTTGGAGATGAGTCATGCGAAACTAAGTCGCTTGAAGTTCCATCCTAGAGAGGCAATTCCCAACATTACATTACTCGAAAAACTGCATCAGCTCTATGCCGAAAACACAGCGGAATTTCGAACGGTTATAGAAGAGTACATCTTTGCGTTTGAGATGGCATTGGCGTCACAAGATGAGCTCGAGATCAGAGAAAAACGGACATTAATTTATCAACAACTGGGTAGGCTAGGGCTTAAATAATAAGAACACTATGAAATCTCAAAAACTAGATAAGATAAAAGATCAACCTTGTTATAACTGGTTGCTTGCTGTTACTGCGCCGATGTTGCTTTGGAGTTGGGGTACCGATTGGAGCCAGATTTGGATGGCTACTGAATTCAGAGATGGCAGTTTTGAGGAAAACAGAAAGCCCATCACTGAATCGTGGGGGATCCAGAACCATGATGATCTCGTCGAAACTATCAATCGATTACTGAGCTTGGATATGCATGGTTATGGAGGCAGAGGTTTCTTTGACCAAATAGCTTTGACCGGGAAGCACAAGCAACAGGAAATAATAGACAACATGGAAAGCGACCAGTTAAGAGATGAGTTTAGATTTCATCAAATGGCCTATGATCTCGTCGGTAATTGTCGCTTTTTTGGATTCGATTTGATGAGGGCAACTTATCTTTCTCGTCACGGCTTTGTGTCAGGTTGGCTCTCAGAAGACGAGATGTTGTTTTTTTTATCCTATGCTGCCCGCAAAATTCAATACTTGTTTCCCGATTGGGCCACCTATCATCGCAGTTACATACTGGGTAGAGTGTTTTGGAGATACAGCGTCAACGATGAAGGCCCCGAAATATTATTCACTGATGGAAGTTTTACATGCTATAGCCAATTTTACTCTTGTTTAAATCTCCCGAATGCTCCCGTCTGGGATAGTTTACCTTTTGATCTGCAGCTTCCTATTTTTGATGCTCCGGAATCCTTATTTTTAAAAGCCCAAGAAGAACAAAAAGAGGAAGCTTGATGGACATTTGGAAAATACTTGGTATCACGAAAACTGAAGATGAAACCGAGATAAAGCGTGCATATCGTGAACAATTGAAGCACAACCACCCAGAGGTGAATCCTGAAGGGTTTAAACAATTAAAACAAGCTTATGATTTGGCGTTAAAAAGCCGTAATGCAGAGACGATTACTCAAGCTTTTCCAACGCGAGAAAAGAGTGACACACCATTAAGTGTGTACAAAGCAACTTTTGATGAGCGAATTTCAGATCCTAAGGTACGTTTTGATATCGTCGGTTGGAAAAAGTGGTCGGAGAAAATTGCCTTATTGGATCTGTCATCTCAGATTAAGATCTCTGATCATGCATTAGACAAAATCATGAAACGACGCTGGTTTCCTGGCGAATTGATTCATTGCTTTTGGCAAATGTTCAACTGGCAACGTTTGATGAAGGGCTCGGAATATGATCAGGAGGTCGCTGACTTCTTAGTTTACTGGGGAGGTGTACAAACTCAAATACCACTTGAAGCACTAAGTGAGTATTGTGCAACTCAACAACGAGCGATAATGATGCGAATTGGGCCATTGTCTTTTTCAACAACATATCAGAATATCGACGATTTTATGCAGTGGTGGCACACGCCGATGCCATCTTCAGAAGTTTTCCATCCTTCGCAATATCTACTATTTCTGAAAGGATGCCAGCTACAAGGTTGGTGGCCAAAAACAGTCGTCCCGGAAGTTGTTGAACAGCTAAATAAATTGCACTTCACTGCACTTAACTGTGATGAATGGCTGCTTGTTGCTAATGCTTGTAAAGAGTTCGCAATGGAAGACTTGTTTGTGCAATCGTTGAATAATGTGCTGCAAGTGAATCAGAGCAGTTTTGGTCTTGTTGCTGAAGTATTGTCTGATTGGTTTAAAGGACAGCAGCAAGATGTGTCTATGGCTATGGCTGTTGTTGCAGCAGAGATATTACAAAAGCCAAAGGTGCGTTGGTTATTTCCGACACCATGGGACAAAGAGAAAAGCAAAGATCACGCTCGTTATGAATTTTTCGTCGATACTCTATCAAACGACAAACCTTTCGCAAAAACGATGAGGCCACTTAAGCACGGGGAAATAAACGATCTGAGCGATGAGGTTTATCTCACGCTGTGGTGCGGGTGTTATGGTTCTGCTAACGATTTTCAGCAAACATCAGCCAGAGTTTCTAAGCAACAAAGGGGAGATGACTTTGGCCTTATGTTCCAAGTGCTTGGAATGTGGTTGCAACACAAGAGCTCTGAGTTGGACTATCCTGAATGGCTGAAAAGTTCTCTTTCTCTATACGGCAATCATGATTGGTTTGACATTCCAGACTTGACCGAAGAACAAGTCTTGGAGCTGAGCTCTGAACAGTGGCAAAACTTATATTTCCGCCATCCACTTTTACCTGATCAATGGTTTAAGTTGCTAGTGAGAAAAGAAATCCTAACAAGGAAACTATTTGTTCGCCAATCACGAGTAAACTGGTTGTCTAGCATTGGCTTTTATCGGGTAGTCTGTCCAGATTACCAATTATTAAGTCCGCTAGGTGGGTTACGCTTTGCAAACGACATAGAGTGGTTGCTGCATTATTATCACCTATCTCCAACCTTACAGAATTATTCTGTTCCTTTACCTTCGACGTCGCTAGATACAGTCGGTGAATGCGCAATCACTGCCGCAAAAGCATTTTTGTTTGATCCGGCAAATGAGCACCTAGACGAGTTTGTAGATATCGAAAAGTACAGTGATCAGTTTATTCTTAAAAAGTTAATCGAACGGCGGATTGAGCACATATCTCAAAATGTTGATTATCAAGAGCTTGCAAAGCAGTCTCTGTCTAGTGGTATGCATTTAGCCGCATTTTCTAGATACTTGATACGAGAAGGGCAATTAGAAGGTGCAGCTGCATGCCTTGCAATCCTAGAGGCTAGATTAGAGGATTGGGCATATCTGGATTTATACGTAGATGTATTAAAATTATGCCTTGAGCAAGAGTTAGACGAGAGAAAAATCGAATATATTGAGTTTAGATATGATGATGAAACTTACCTCTATGCTGTGTGTTGTGCCTGTTTTGAAGAACCTACAGGGGCAAATAGGTTCATGGCTAAAACCATACCACGCGATAGCTACGAGGTTGGGATTAACTATGTGATTACTTTGATTAAGACTAAACTCGATAAACATAACTTCGATAAATCTTACATTGAGCAACTAGTATCAAAAGACCAAATATCAGCCGAACAAAGTACGATTGCTGAAATTGCTCTGTACCATTTGAACTCTACGATGCAAACTAAATTGGAAGAAGACATTGAACAGAAGGGTAAAAAGGCCAAATCACACAATGCAGGCATATATAATAAACTCGCATTTCTAAATATCGCCCTTTATGTTGTTTGTCGAGATCATCTGATTGGGCTCTCAGAAATTTTCTCGACTCAGAACACGGTTAATATATCTACTAGTATCTCATTGTATGCCTTCTCGTTACTCTTGTTTTTCGCTACTTATGCAAGAACGACTTCTAAGATTAATCGAGATGTGGTGAGGCTGATATATCCGATTTTCTATGTTTGTACGTTATTGTTTGGAAGTTTTTGGGTTGGAATAATACAAGGCTTAGTATTGCTGATTTTCACCTATGGTATTACTAAGTTTAACTTGAACGGAAAGTGGGAGTCCTCGACTTTCCATCGTCGAGAAGTACCTTTATTCGAGCAGATTTATGAACGCAAGCCAGAACCAGAATTATTCAGGTTAGATGCTGATAACGAAATGAGTGCTTAAGAAAGTTGGATGTAGCCTAACTTTGGCTCATCCTAAAACATGTTGACTGTTTATACTGAGCCAACTACTTACGCAGTTGGCTTTTTTCATGCGTCTGGTTTGGGTGTCTCACCAGGAGGCTAAGCAGTGGCCTCAATTGTTCTAGGCACTTATATATACCTTTATCTGCCGCTGAATCGACTTGCTTGTAAGTGGTGTCGCTTTTTCAAAAGTGTCGACGACCAGTAATTTAAAGTCTAGAGTGTAATCACGCAGGGTACGCTAACGTAGCGAGCTTTCTAAATGTGTCGGAGTGCTGGGCTTGCATTCAAGGAGGGATTTGGAGAAATCCCTCTTTAAATCTTCAGATACGAAAAAGCCCACTAATTGATTAGCGGGCTTTCTCTAAATGTGGCTTAGAGCCGGGGTTGTGCTCAACTAGGGATTTAGAAATCCCGACTTTTTTCCAAGCGCTAAAACGACGAAAGCCCGTTGATTTCTCAACGAGCTTTCTAAATGTGTCGGAGTGCTGGGCTTGCATTCAAGAAGGGATTTGGAGAAATCCCTCTTTAAACCTTCAGATACGAAAAAGCCCACTAATTTCTTAGCGGGCTTTTTACTAGAATGTGGCGGAGAGATAGGGATTTGAACCCTAGATACGCTATTAACGTATGCCGGTTTTCAAGACCGGTGCTTTCAACCACTCAGCCATCTCTCCGTTGTTGAGGCGCATAATATAAGGCTTTGAAAATCTTGTAAACCCCAAAATTGTTCGTTTGGTTATTTCGTGATCACAATTGTGTTGTTTGGTGTTTATTTAAACAAAAACGGCTTTCAAAATGAAAGCCGTTTAAGATTAGTTAGTTGCTCTTTGTATAGAAACGCTGTAGCTCGGTCAGACCTTGCATTAATACCGGCAGTTTAGGGCTAGTATCACGTAGGCGCTGATAGTCTTGATTATACAGCTTGTAGTTTCCAAACTTGTCGATAACGGTAGTTTGGTTCTCTGTAATAAGTGCAAGCTCTTTAGTATCTCCCGCCAAAATCCAACGGCGACGGCTTTCATCAAATAGATTGCGGCCACTACTGTATTCATTTGGGTTTGATGATACGCCTAGCATGTCTTGAAGTAAGGTTACTGATAGATCAAGGTGGCTAGTACTATGGCTAAACTTAGCAGGTAGCATTCCAGGCCAGTGAACAACCATCGGCACTTGAAGTTGATAGCGGCTGTAATTACTGTTTGCACCCCAGCTGTTTGTCTTAGTTTCGTTGAACTCACTACCATGGTTAGAGGTAATAACAACGATGGTGTTTTCTAACAACTGCTGCTCTTCTAGAGTGGTCAGGATGTTTTTCACCGTAGTATCTGCCGACTGTACTGCTTGCTCATAAGCTTGCTTAAATCGTTCACTTGCGCTCAGTTCATTATTGATAGAAGCAGGCTCGGATTCGAAGTTATCTACGGTGGTCACTTCAATGTAGCTAAACCATGGCGTACTAGCTTGCTCTGTTAGCCAAGTATTCCACGCAATCAGCGACTGAGCTTCAGTATGTGCTTGGGTACCATCTAAAGTAGGAGCCAGCTCTAAACCTCGGAAGATAACCTCTGGATATAAATCGTCTTCAAATCCATTCCCGCTGAACAAGCCGAATGAGTAGCCTTGCTCTTGCAATACATTCAGCATAACGGGTGATGAACCTTGTGCTTTAATGCTGCTTGCATAGCTTGTTGGTAAACCATAAAACAAACCAAAGGCGCCAAAAGCATCATTGCTCGAGCTGTAATGGTTGGTAAAGTTTTGATTATCTATTGCAAACTGATAGGTACTTGGCATTTCAGAGGCATTCAGGGCATCTGCACGCAAATTATTGACACTGATCATCAGTACATTGAGCTTATTGCCGCGGCGATTAAACTCTAACTTTTCCAATGGGTAACTAACGAGATCAATGTTGTCACGGTTTTCTTCTAAGCGTTTCAGGTACTCTTCACGATCAAGTAGACCATGTTTTTCCATAAAGCTTTTTGCTGTCATTGGGTACGACAGAGGGAAGTTCGATCGTTGACTTGTAATTGGACTATAGAAATAGGCGTCAGCCCATATATAAACAAGATGGCTAGCCATAAAGCTTAAGAAGAACACTGCAGCGAGTGGTCGGCCAACATGTTTATGAGATAGTTTACGTTGTTTACGCCACACCCACTCGGATAAGCCGAGTTGGAGTAAGAAAATAAGCGGCATTACAACAAAAAGGTGCTGTAAGTCTGCGCTAATGGCGCTTTTATCTTCACTAAACAACAATTCCCAAACGACGGGATTTAAGTGAAGGTTAATGGATTGATAGGCTTGGGTATCAATCAATAAAACGGTTTGACCGACGGTCGCGAATACCACTGCCACCAAACGAAAGAGTTTTCGTGATGGCAGGATAAACGTAAGCGGAAAAAGAACCAGTAAGTAGAGAGCAAATACTAGGAAGCCAAAGTGACCCACCCAGGATACCGCCAGATAAAATTGCCCTAACAAAGTTTCGGGCCAAGGTGACTGGACGATATAGCGTGTACCTATCAACATCGAAGCTATGATGTTGAAGAATGCGAACCAGTGACCCCAACCAACCAGTCGAGATACGCGTTCGCCGTATGAGTTTCCGCTGTCTACCATGTACTTGTTCTATTGTCCGTTATTAGTGTGATTTTGGGGCTTCAAGAGAAGACATTAGTGCCTGAGCAAATTTTTCAGCAATAATCTTACGTTGTGAAGCAGCAACTCGTTGATTTAAGACATTGGTTGCGATATTTCCGGCAATCATTAGCGTTAACTCTGGCGTTGCGGCATGTTTTTCAAGAACAGCACCCACTTCAGCAAGAATTTTCTCTACTTGGTCGTCAGTATATTTAGATGTAATCGGCATAAAGACTCTAATAATGATAGTAAAAGCGGCTTATGATACCCTACAATGCCTAGCAACTTAAACCTTGTCGCAAGATAAAATCACTATGAGCCTTCATCTTTCAAACGTAATATTGCATCAGCTGAGCAAAAATGATCAGGACGAACTGGTTGTTACCTACCGTTCAGACTCTCTCGAAAATGACGCATCCACTGAAAATCTAGTCGCAGAACTGCATCGAGTATTCCATTCTAAAGCAGGAAAAGGCTTTGGCTGCTTCCAGTCAGACAGCGAATTTCAGTTTTGGCTTCAAGAAATGCGCAAAGGAGAACGAAATTTTTATGACTTCTCACAAATTAGTGCAAATCGTTTGAAAGATGAGTTGATTAAATACCCTTTTGCAGACGAAGGTATTTTAGTATTTGCTGAGTACCAAAGCTTAGCTACCGACTATCTGTTTATTGGTATCTTGCCACTGAATCAAAGCTTAAAAGTAACGGAAGGTTTAGATATCAGTGCTACTGACTATCTAGATATCACTAAGATGGACATCGCTGCACGCATTGACCTATCAAGTTACGATACTGACCGTGATTCAAACCGCTACCTTTCTTACATCAAAGGTCGCGTAGGTCGTAAAGTAGCGGACTTTTTCTTGGATTTCCTACAGGCAGATGTGGGTCTAGATACTAAGCAGCAAAACCAAGTCTTGATGCAAGCAGTCGAAGACTTTTGTGCTGACTCAAAGCTTGAGAAGCAAGAAGCGAACGAGTACAAAAAGCAGGTTTACAATTACTGTAACGAACAAATCAAATCCGGCGACGAAGTTCAAATTTCTGAACTGTCTGGTGAGTTGCCACCAAGTCAAGATGGCACTAGCTTTGTGGATTTCACTAAAGAGCAAGGCTACGAGTTGGAAGAGTCATTCCCTGGTGATCGTTCAACCGTACGTAAGTTGACTAAGTACGTTGGTGCTGGTGGCGGCTTGAATATCAGTTTTGATAGTTTGCTACTTGGTGAACGTATTTTTTACGATCCAGAAACCGATACCTTGACGATTAAAGGCACGCCTCCAAATCTAAAAGACCAGTTGAGTCGAAATTAATCATTTTCAAAAGAGAGCTAGAGTAGCTCTCTTTTTTATGTGAGGTAAGCCCAGTAAACCTGTAATTGATGTTATATTCTTGTTATTAATGGAGTTCACCTGAGGGCTAGGGATTGATTCAAGCTAGAAGTGTTTTAAGACGATTTTCTTGGTTGTTATTTGTCATCTGGAGTATTGCTGCGGTGGCATTGTGGACCAGTTACCGTTCTACAGAGCAGTCTGTAAAAGCCGTTGATGAGCTGGGCACGAAAATCGATGAAGTACGAAATTCATTTCGTTTTGAATTACCTTATCGGGTACAGCATGCTGACGATATCTCCCTAACTCTACAGCTGATCTATGCAGTTAGGTTACAACTGGAAAGCCAATCCAAGAGTGTCTTATGGGCTCCGGATGTTACTCAGTTGCTTTATACGACAGATCGATTTTTAGAAAGTGCGAACAAGTTTGTTACTAGTGATCTTGAGTTGTTATCTCTTGCGGAAGCATTACAAGAAACAAGGGTTGCAGCTGGTGGTAGTGACGCGTTGCAGGCGATGGTTGCTCGCCTTGGGGCACATATATTGGATGCTCTCTTTATCAATCGCGCTAACAATCAAACTTCTTATCAAGAGTTGGATCAATTGTTTATTGAGTCGATGAGTTTACCGCAGGCACAAAGAGACGATTTTCAGCGCTTATTGGCTCAGGCTTCTGGCGTATTGTCTCGCCATGCTCAGGGCAAGTACCTAGTAACCCACCTTTCTAGTCCCGACTTTACTCATCAGCTACGAAAATTCGAAGAAGAAGTTCACCTCCGATTAGAACACCTTGTACTCATGATGACGCTACTAAGTGGCAGTCTGCTATTTGTTTTCTGCTATATAGCTTATGAAACCAAACAGCCTCATCCTAATAAAGAAACTCACTTATCTGAACCCCAGCGATTAGGGGGGGGCTTCTTGTTCTGAACAGGGCGTCCAGGAGCCGAACGAAGACGTTGACGATGTTAGTCAGTGTTCAAATCAGAAAGCGGCGGACTTTCATGCACCTGCTGCAGTGTATGAACCTAGAGAAACGGCTGAGAGTAAGTTCATTGATATCGATAAAATGTTGGATGCACTCTCGGGAGATGAAGAATCAGTCAGGATGCTGTTGGATGTGTTTATCCAAGATCATGCTGGTGATTCGGATAAGTTACGCCAATTACTCAGTGAAGATCTCGAACACGCTCAGCGAGTTGCGCATAGTCTAAAAGGTGTTTCTGGTAGTTTAGGAGCGATGCCACTGCACCATATTTCAGCGGAAATCGAAGACTTGCTCAAACAGGGAAGCCAAGTACCAGAAAGTGTGCTGCTTAAGCTGACAACCATACTTGAAAGTACAATACTTTTCGCAAAAGGTAGTCTTGAAACTGAAACCCTTCAAGAATCGCTAACGGATTGATATTCCTCTGACTTAAAATAGGTTGCTATGAGGTAAAAAGCGTTGCCTCAAGCTACTTCGTTAATAAACGGAGTGCTTATCCTGTTCTTATTCTATCGAATATAGGTATTTATCATGTGTTTTCGTCGGTTAGCTGTCACTCTGGCTATATGTTTATCATCAATCCTTTCTGGCTGCTCTTTATTAGAAGTAAAGATCGAGAGCCAGACAGTTCCGTTGACAAAGCAAGAGTTAAATATGCGCATTATGACGCGTGAATACGCTCAGCAATTCTTCGCTCAGGTCGAGCAAGCTGCCGATGTGCTGCATGAGCGCTATGAGTCTACGGATAAAGTGAATCAATCTTACATTCTACTTTGGAAAATTAATGCGGAAGAGGGGCTTCAAGCTGCGGCTTACCAAGTGTCACCAATGGCGGCGTTGATTGATACCTGGGTGTTTAGTTACCAAATGAACCAATTCTACAGTGCAGGCGCGGGTAAAGGCTTGTTTGCAACGGATGAAGCAACACAAGTATCTGCTCACTTAGCGAAAGAAGTTGATAAGCTGGCGCAATCTTTGTTGAAGAAGGACGTGTACGTCAAGACTAAGGTGTTCGTAGCTGATTTTGTTGAGAAGTACCCATTTACTGATTTAAGCATGATTCGCACACCTGCTTACCGAGCATGGCTAGCTGCAAACCAAATCAGTGAAGAAGAAGCGGTAACGACTCTAGGTACAATGCCAGAAGCCATTGGCGATGTTTCTGATCGTCTAAGTTTGGTTTCTGAACAAACTCCAAAGATCATGACGTGGAAAGCACAGCTATTAGCACTAAACAGTTCGGCAAGTATTGAGCAAGTCAACGCTGCACTGAACAGCCTTAAAGTGACTTCAGAGTCGCTGAAAGACTTTATCGATAATAACCCAGAATATATGCGCAATTTAGCTGAGCAAATGGCCTTGAAGTTGCAGCCCCTAGTGGAAGATATCGATCAAAAAACAGAAGAGCGTTTGTCTCAGTTGAGTGAAGAGCGTCAGGCTTTAGAGTTGATGGTGGCGAGAGAGCGCCAAGAGATAGCTCAAATCATCACAAACGAACGTGAGAAGTTCGCTCAAGATCTCGACCATGTTTCACAAGAGGTTGTGAACCTTGCCATGGATAAACTGATTGAACTCGTGAAGAGCACCATCATCTACTTCATTTTGTTCATTCTCGTGATCTTCTTTGCTCCCCTAGTTTTGGGTTATGCATTGGGTAAACGTTCAGCGGTAAGAACCAGCACTAAATCTGCTTGATTGACCAGAACTTAAATGACAAACATAAAAAAGGACCGAATCGTCGGTCCTTTTTTCTATCTGTCGAACAATAAGAAGACTTAAGCTGTTTGCTGTTTAAGTTCGCCTTCCGCTTCTTCTGTTGCTGGCGCAGTTGGTTCGCATTTATCAACAAACCAGCCCATGTAAGAGGTAAAGATTGTCACGATGATACATACGAAGCTTAACCACATGAATGGCGCGTAAGAAAGCGTTGCGACACCAAGGATACTCGCCATGTAGATACCGTTATCACTCCATGGAACCATACCTGATGTTAGCGTGCCGCCGAACTCAGCGTTACGAGATAGATTCTTACGCTTGTAGCCAAGACGGTCATAGTTCTTCGCACAAATTTTAGGAGTAAGGATCAGCGATACGTACATTGCTGAGCCAAATACGTTGCCCATAAACGCGGTGCCGATAGTACTTGTTGCTAGTGAGCCTGCGCTTTGTACACGTTTTTCAAACAGTTTAGCAATCGTTTCTAGTACACCCACTTTATCTAGTAAGCCACCGAAGCCAAGGCCAAATACGATAACCGCGACAGAACCAAGCATCGAAGACATACCACCACGGTTCAAGATGGAATCAATGAAATCCACGCCTGAAGAAATCGCAAATGGTGCCCAAGCTGTGTTGAACGCTGTTAAGAAGTCCACATCTTGGATCATTACTGCCCAAATAATACCTAGCAGAGAGCCGAAACTGATCACTGGGAAAGAAGGCATACGCATCGCTAGCAGTGCTAACACGATGATCACCGGAACAAAAGAATAAGGCGTAATGAAGAATTGCTGTTCCATTGCCTGGATAACAGAGTCTACTTGGCTCATGTCAACTTTGCCTGCAAAGTGGAAGCCAAATGCAGTGAACATGATGCCAGTGATGATGTAGCTGATCAGCGCGATAGGTAACATGCCCTTGATATGCTCAACCACTTCTACGTTCGACATTGAAGACGCAAGAATTACCGAGTCTGAAAGTGGCGACATTTTGTCACCAAAGTAACAGCCTGATAGAACTGCACCAGCCGTAATTGGAGCCGGGACACCAAGACCTTGACCTATGCCCATCATCGCGATGCCTGCTGTACCAGCCGCACCCCAAGAGGTGCCTGTTGCCAGCGCAGTTAGCGAGCAGATGATCATGGTTGCTAGCAAGAAGATAGAAGGATGAATTGCCTTTAAACCGTAGTAGATGATGGTAGGTACAATACCGCCACTGATCCAAGTACCGACTAAGGCACCTACAGCAAGAAGAATAAGCACTGCACCTAAGCCATTAGAAATGCCATTTAGTGCTGCTTTTTCAAGATCTTTGTATTGGTGACCTAATCTTAGGCCCAATAGCATGATAATGAACCAACCAATATACAGCGCCAGCTGAATTGGAAGGTCTAGTTTGGCAGTAAATGAAAATGCCAAAAGTAGAAACAAACCTAGCGAGATAAATACCTGTATCAGACTAGGAAGACGTGTTGTAACTTGCTTCATATGTGCCTCTGTCGTTCATGGAGCAATAGAGGAAGGCCGCTCCCTGTTTTAATCGCGCATAACATACATTAACAAAAATTATATTTCGAACATTTGGTGCTTTATCTTGACTTTCGTCCGTAAAAACGTTTGCTTGTAAAATTAATAACTGAAAAAGATTAAATTTAATGGTTTGAAATGTTTTGTGGTGTAAAAATCGTGTGCTTCAATTGTTATTTTCTCACTGAGTGGTAAGACCAAAGGATAAAGGGCGAGTGATGTTTCAGGGGCGATAGATAACGGGATGAATATGAAAACGCGATAAAATACCCCAAGTAGGTATCTTTCTCAGTAAAGGTTAAAAAAGTTGCGTTTATTTGCAAATTAGGGCTTGAGATTTTGTGTCGAAAATTGAACTATGGAGCAAGTTTTAAAAATATACATGGAGAGTTAATGCGATGAGAGTAGGTTTAGTTGGTTGGCGCGGCATGGTCGGTTCGGTTCTGATGCAGCGTATGGTCGAAGAGAAAGACTTCGATTTGATTGAACCAGTTTTCTACAGCACGTCTCAAATAGGTATCCCAGCTCCAAACCTAGGTAAAGAAGCTGGTCTACTTCAAGATGCGTTCGATATTGACAGCTTAAAACAGCTTGATGCGGTGATTACGTGTCAAGGTGGTGGTTACACAGAGAAAGTTTACCCAGCACTACGCCAGGCTGGTTGGAAAGGCTACTGGATTGATGCAGCTTCTACACTACGTATGGCAGAAGACTCTATCATCACTCTAGACCCAGTAAACCTAGCGCAAATTCAACAAGGCATTCACGGTGGCACCAATACGTTCGTTGGTGGTAACTGTACAGTAAGCTTGATGCTAATGGGTCTTGGTGGTCTGTTCGAGAAAGGTTTAGTTGAGTGGACAAGTGCAATGACGTACCAAGCAGCGTCTGGCGCAGGTGCACAAAACATGCGTGAGTTGATCTCTCAGATGGGCGTAATCAACGACTCTGTAAGCTCTGAATTGGCAAACCCAGCAAGTTCTATTCTGGATATCGATAAAAAAGTTGCTGACACAATGCGCAGCTCTTCATTCCCAACCGATAAGTTTGGTGTGCCGCTAGCGGGTTCTTTGATTCCTTGGATCGATGTTAAACGCGACAACGGTCAGAGCAAAGAAGAGTGGAAAGCGGGCGTAGAAGCAAACAAAATTCTTGGTTTCCAAGATGCGCCTGTTCCTATCGATGGTACTTGTGTACGTATCGGTGCGATGCGTTGTCACTCTCAAGCGTTGACCATTAAGCTCAAGCAAAACGTGCCAATGGATGAAATCGAAGAAATCATCGCAACGCACAACGATTGGGTCAAAGTGGTGCCAAATGATCGTGACATCACCGCTCAAGAGCTAACACCAGCGAAGGTGACTGGTACGTTGTCTATCCCAGTTGGCCGTCTGCGTAAGATGGCAATGGGTGATGACTTCCTAAACGCTTTCACTGTAGGTGACCAACTATTGTGGGGTGCAGCAGAACCACTTCGTCGTACTCTGCGTATTATCCTTGCAGAGAAAGCGTAGCCTGTCTTACAAATGAGACATTAAACCGAAAGCGCCCAATGGGCGCTTTTTTGATATTCACGTGACAAAAAATTGACTTTTGACCTTTAGCTTTGCTGCGTCTTACAAATCGGAGCGCTGTTATGAAGCAAACATCTAAAGGTTTCACCCTTATTGAACTCGTTGTTGTCATTGTTATTTTAGGCATTCTTGCAGTCGTAGCTGCACCGCGCTTTTTAAACTTACAGCATGACGCTCGGGTCTCTTCAATTCAGGGCATGGCAGCCTCTGTGCACAACGCTGCGGAACTTGCTTTCGGTAAATCGGCTATTGAAGGACAAGAAAAGCTTCCGGCGTACCATGTTGATGGTGCAGGTAGCGTCCAATTTGGTTACCCAATTGTAGAAAATGGTGGTCTAGAACAGTTTATGACGGCTGACATGAACTACAAAAACGGTGATGGTGAATGGGTCTGGGATGCATTCAATAGTGGTAAAACTCCAGCCGATCCAAACTATCGAGTGATCACACAATCAAAGTGGGTGAAAGCTTATGACCGAGACTCAATCAAAGCAAGTAACTGCTATGTAAAATACACCACTGCAATGGAAGAGGGTGATGATTACAAGGTAGAAGTCTTCACTGATGGTTGCTAAACCAAGAGCGGGCTTCGTCCTGCGGGAATGCTTTGTTTCGTGAGAGCCAAAAGCGATGGAAAAGCCGATGTTAGTTCATCGGCTTTTTTGATCGTAGATCTGGTGTGCAGGAACGTACAACGCCTTGATCAGAGAAACAAGTAGATAGAGAGCCCCAACTCGATCTTCCGTCGATCTTGAGGGTGACGGGCATTGTTGTCTAAATTCAAATACGTCATTCCCGATTCTATTCTTCCTCGTCCGCGCTCACGACACGATTATCAGGATCCGCCAACTCGCTACCACAATGCTTACAGTGCATTGCGTCAGAGTCATGACCAGAGCGATTGCAGTTTGGACACTTAACCAGTTGCTTATGCGCATTCATTTCGTTGCTCAGTTCCGCGGTAATAATGCCAGTCGGGACAGCAAGTATTGAATAGCCCAGCAACATAGTGAGGGATGCAATGGCTTTACCCAAGTGAGTTTGCGGCACCATGTCGCCATAGCCAACCGTTGTAATAGTTACGATCGCCCAGTAGATGCTTTTCGGAATACTCGTAAAGCCGTTGTGCGGACCTTCAATAACAAAGATCAACGCGCCAAAAATAGTGACAAGAATGCCTACCGTGCTAAAGAAGATAAGGATCTTACGACGCGCCATTAATAGAGAGCGCAGCAAGATGTTGGAATCTTGCAGGTAGCGAACGAGTTTGAGGATACGGAAGATCCGCATAACACGCAGTAATCGCACCACGCCCATAAATGAGGCACCCGGGAAGAATATCGCCAAGTAGGTGGGCAGAATGGCTAACAAGTCAACGACGCCATAAAAGCTGGTGGCATACGATTTAGGTTTTGGAGAGCAGTAAAGCCTTAACAAATACTCGATAGTGAACAGGGCTGTGAAGGTGTATTCGATATAACGCAGCTCTCGAGACCATTCGGTCATCACCGATGGCAGTGATTCAAGAATAAGAACCACAAGCGAAGTAATGATGGCAATAATAAGTGCGATATCGAAGGCACGTCCGGCACGAGTGTGAGTACCGAAGATAATGACGTATAAATGATGCTTAAAAGACTTGCGAGGCATGATGTTGCACTGTCAGCGTTAGAATGAAACGGATTGCAACATCATACCAGAACTTAGGAAACTTAGGCTAAACCTGGAAATAGGTTTCTCAAGCCGTTGGCAATAAACTCGATACCTAGTGCACCAAGGATCAGACCCATGATACGAGTGATAACGTTAATACCTGTCTGACCTAAAAATCGTACGATCAAAGGTGCGGAACGGAATAGTAACCAAGAGCATAGACAGAACAGTACAATGGTAATACTAATGCCTACTGTATCGAAGGCACTTGGGTAGCGTGCGCCATAAACGATAGTCGAACTGATCGCACCTGGACCAGCCATTAATGGCATAGCCAGTGGTACTACGCCAATCTGTTCACGGCTGACGTATTCCGATTTCTCTTGTTTGTTTTGCTTATCTTCACCCAACTTACCGCTCATCATCGAAAACGCGATACTCAGAAGAAGCAAACCACCCGCCACTCGAAATGAATCCAGTGAAATGCTGAACATATCTAATAGCAGCTGACCAGCAAACAGCGAGATGATCAGAATAACCGCAACAGCAACATTCGCTGTCGTTGCCGTTTTGCTTTTCTCTTCTGGAGTCATATGCCCAGTCAAAGAGACAAACACAGGCATGATACCGACTGGGTTAACAGCGGCAACCAAACCTAAGAAAAACTGTAGGAAAATCGCTAACTCTAAAGTTTGCATAAGTTGTTCTCATCAATATTCACAATAGTGAAAAGGAGGGAGGGTATTTTTAGCGCGTAATGTAAGGCAAAAGAGGGGAGACACAAAATGAAAAAAACTAACGTATTGCCCAGTCTATTTGTGAGAAAAACTAATTATTGAAGAAAATGTATCCAAAGTGGAAATGTTTTGTTACTGAGAAAGTTGACGCGAATGTAGGCTGAATTATACAAACGTTAACATTCGCACATTTTTGATAAAAAAAAACGTTGTTTGTAGAGAGATATAACGAGTCGGATATACTCTCAGTAGCACAAAAATTTAGGCTTACATGTAATTTTGTTGGCTAAAAATGAAACTTTTTTACAGATTATTGTAGTTTCTTTTGTTTTTTGGTTTGTTTGCTTCTTTTTTGTTCAATAAAAATTTAAGTTTTATTTACTTGTTTATCAATGATTTATGCTATTTTGTTGTGGTAAACCACTACTTTTGGGGTATTTCGAGAGTGAGATCTGATCCAAGTCAATTTTTTTCACACTCTGAAATATTATACTCAGCCCTGAAAGCAATTTACTAAGACGGTTGTTGGTTAAGTAGCTGATAAACAGTGGAAACAGCAAGCAGTGGCCTTAATAAAAAGTTTTTAATATTTGTTAATTTTAGGAGAATCCCTATGCCTGTAACTAATATGGCTGAACTAGATGCAATGATTGCTCGCGTTAAGAAAGCGCAAGAAGAGTTCGCTACTTACTCTCAAGAGCAAGTAGATGCAATCTTCCGCGCTGCGTCTCTTGCAGCTAACCAAGCTCGTATCCCGCTAGCTCAACAAGCGGTTGAAGAATCTGGTATGGGTATTGTTGAAGATAAAGTAATCAAGAACCACTTCGCTTCTGAGTTTATCTACAATAAATACAAAGACGAACAAACGTGTGGCATCCTTGAAGAGGATGACAACCTAGGTACAATGACTATCGCAGAACCTGTAGGTATCATCTGTGGTATCGTACCAACAACTAACCCAACTTCTACTGCAATCTTCAAATCTCTAATCTCTTTGAAGACTCGTAACGGTATCATCTTCTCGCCACACCCACGTGCGAAAAATTCTACTAACGACGCAGCTAAACTAGTTCTAGATGCAGCAGTAGCAGCGGGTGCTCCAAAAGACATCATCGGTTGGATCGACCAACCATCTGTAGAGCTTTCTAACGCTCTTATGAAGCACGACGACATCGCTCTTATCCTTGCAACTGGTGGCCCAGGCATGGTTAAAGCAGCTTACTCTTCTGGTAAGCCAGCAATCGGTGTAGGTGCAGGTAACGTTCCTGTAGTTATCGATGAAACAGCTGACATCAAGCGTGCTGTAGCTTCTATCCTTATGTCTAAGACTTTCGATAACGGCGTAGTGTGTGCTTCTGAGCAGGCTGCAATCGTTGTTGATGAAGTATACGACGAAGTAAAAGAGCGTTTCGCTTCTCACAAAGCTTACGTACTAAGCAAAGGTGAAGCAGATAAAGTTCGCAAAGTTCTTCTAATCGACGGCGCACTAAACGCGAAAATCGTTGGTCAACCGGCTCCAGCAATCGCTGAAATGGCAGGCGTGAAAGTTCCAGCTGACACTAAAGTTCTAGTTGGTGAAGGTCTAGGCAAAGTTTCTTACGATGACGCATTTGCTCACGAGAAACTATCTCCAACTCTAGGTCTATTCCGCGCTGACAACTTCGAAGACGCTGTTGCTCAAGCAGTAACAATGGTTGAAATCGGCGGTATCGGTCACACATCTGGTCTATACACAAACCAAGACGTTAACGCAGACCGTATCCGTTACTTCGGCGACAAGATGAAGACTGCACGTATCCTTGTAAACATCCCAACTACTCACGGTGGTATCGGTGACCTTTACAACTTCAACGTAGCACCTTCTCTAACTCTAGGTTGTGGTTCATGGGGTGGTAACTCTATCTCTGAGAACGTAGGTCCTAAGCACCTAATCAACAAGAAAACTGTAGCGAAGCGAGCTGAAAACATGTTGTGGCACAAACTACCTAAGTCTATCTACTTCCGTCGTGGTAGCCTTCCAATCGCTCTTAGCGACCTAGAAGGTAAGAAACGCGCATTCCTAGTAACTGACCGTTTCCTATTCAACAACGGTTACGCAGATGACGTAGTACAACTACTTAAAGCTCAAGGCATGGAAGTTCAAACGTTCTTCGACGTTGAAGCTGACCCAACGCTATCTGTAGTTAAGAAAGGTGCTGAAGCAATGCAAAGCTTCCAACCTGACGTAATCCTAGCACTAGGTGGTGGTTCACCAATGGATGCTGCGAAGATCATGTGGGTAATGTACGAGCACCCAGAAACAGCATTTGAAGAACTAGCGATGCGCTTTATGGACATCCGTAAACGTATCTACAAGTTCCCTAAAATGGGTCAAAAAGCTGAGCTTGTATGTATCACTACAACTTCAGGTACTGGTTCAGAAGTTACTCCATTCGCGGTTGTTACTGACGACAAGACTGGTGCTAAGTACCCACTAGCTGACTACGAACTAACGCCAAACATGGCAATCGTTGATGCTAACCTAGTAATGAACATGCCTAAGTCTCTAACAGCATTCGGTGGTTACGATGCAGTAACTCACGCTCTAGAAGCTTACGTATCTGTTCTTGCGAACGAATACTCAGATGGTCAAGCTCTACAAGCTCTTAAGATGCTAAAAGAGTACCTACCATCAAGCTACGCGAACGGTGCAAACGACCCAATCGCTCGTGAAAAAGTACACAACGCAGCAACTATCGCTGGTGTAGCATTCGCGAACGCATTCCTAGGTGTTTGTCACTCAATGGCGCACAAGATTGGTGCTGAGTTCCACCTACCACACGGTCTGGCGAACGCACTACTAATCTCTAACGTTGTACGTTACAACGCGAACGACAACCCAACTAAGCAAACTGCGTTTTCTCAATACGACCGTCCACAAGCACGTCGTCGTTACGCTGAAGTAGCTGACCACCTAGGCCTAAGCCAAGCTGGTGACCGTACTGCTCAGAAGATTGAACGTCTACTAGCATGGTTGGATGAGCTGAAAGGCGACCTAGACATCCCAATGTCTATCCAAGCTGCAGGTGTTTCTGAAGCTGACTTCGTAGCGAAACTAGATGAGCTAGCGGTTGAAGCGTTCGATGACCAATGTACTGGTGCGAACCCACGTTACCCACTAATCTCTGAGCTAAAAGAAGTTCTAATGGCTGCTTACTACGGTAAAGCTTTCGTTGAAGGTGAAACTTTCGAAGGTACTACAGTAATCAAGAAAAAAGCAGACCAAGAAGCAGCGAAAGCAGCTCCTAAAGCTAAAAAATAATAAGCGGAAACGTAATTAAGATTCGCTTATGAGAAAAGGTTTTCGCTAGCACGAAACCTTAATCGGGAAAAGGTTAAAGCCCCAGTCGTATGACTGGGGCTTTTTTTATCTTTTGATGTCACCCTGAAATGTATTTACCCATTGAGGACGAATTATGGATACTTCACATAAAAAGCGGCGTTAAACTTCAGTACTCACCACTCGGCCACTGAAGTACTCATTGGAAACGATATACGCAGTATTCCGCACCAGTTCATCTTGAATTTCAGCCCAATGTCGTTCGTCTAGATCTTCTTTCATATGGTTAAGCGATGGGATGACACCGCCGACACGTATATTGAATGGGGTGAGCTCTTTCGCCCAACTCAGCGTAAACCCAGACACTAGCGCGGCCATACTCTCAACACCAGTCAGGTCCTGGTGATCATCATGAGATATCACATTGACTATCACGCCTTTTTTGTTTCTATTGCGAAACCGTTCTGCCCCAACTTGTCCATAGGTATAAAGAAAGCGAGCTGCACTAGAAAGGTGATCAATGTATGTGTTCATTGGTTCTGGGTCCATTAAGCTCGGCATTGGTGAGCTTGTCCAGCAATTGACGATCACATCAGGGGAAGCGCTAAGCTGGGATTCAATTTGGTCAAACAGAAGGTTGATGGAAGTCGGAGTATCGCCACAGACGTTAATGGCATAAACCTTATCGGTGAATGTCTTAATTTGAGCGTAGCTTGCACTTAGGTTTTGTGGATTGCTGTCACACAGAACTAGAGTCGCGCCCAGATGTGCAAAATGATTGGAACACGTTCGTCCCAGCACCGAGCCGGCTGCAGTAACGAGTATGATTGAATCTTTGATATCCATAACACCTTCACTATTTAGGCAATGATAACCAGTAGTTTGTGCTTTTAGCATGGATCAAAAATGTTATAGGCAGTGTGAAAAGCCTCAAACTAACGGCTTAACCCTGAGGTAAATGTTGGGTTCTTTGCAAGGTGTCACATTTCTGGCGTGCGTCAAATGAAACCGGACGCTTGGAAAGCAGTTATTTACGCTTGAGCGTGGATTTGGTACTGGCGTTGAGCGGTTACGAGTTGGTTGTATAAGCCTGCCTCAGGAATCAGCTTTTTGTTACGCTCACCAAGGCTGCGACGCTCATGGCCGGATAGGTTGTGGTAAACCTCTTCCGGTAGATTGAATGTGTCTTCAGGGAGGTAAGTAAGCGCGTCAGGCTTTAGATAGTGGCTCAGTTTCGCCGAAGGCAATCCAGCATCATGAAACTGTTTCGCTTGCTCTGCGGCTAGCTCGTAGCTGCTGCTATCAGAACGCAGTGCCTGAGGTTGAGATAGACCGAATTGTTGGCGAAGAATGTCGTCGCTAGTGATAACTTCTTGGACTTCTTCAACTGGAACCACATCGCGTACATCATTTGAAAACATCGATAGAATCAGCGAAAAATCGGCACGACGACCCTCATGCACGGCATGGTTGATACCATTACCGAACTGAAGTTCGTTGATGATTGCTGCTTTATCTAAAGTATGGAGTTGCATGTTGTTCCTCGTTTGATGCACTTTTAACGGCAACAGCGGAAAGAACTTTAGGAAAAAGAGGGGATTAATTGAAGAAATAGGTTGCTGAAGTAATAAAAAAGCCCGCGATGATGCGAGCTTTTAAATATGACTAAATTGAACTCAGGGGAAGTAAATTACTTCGCTAGGTTCTCAGCTACGAAGTCCCAGTTTACAAGTGCCCAGAAGCCGTTCATGTAATCAGGACGTACGTTGCGGTAATCGATGTAGTAAGCGTGTTCCCACAGGTCAACAGTTAGAAGTGGAGTAGTACCTTCTTCTGTTAGAGGCGTTGCTGCGTTAGAAGTGTTAACGATCTCTAGAGAGCCGTCAGCTTTCTTAACTAGCCAAGTCCATGAAGAACCGAAGTTGTTGATCGCTGCATCAGTGAACTTCGCTTTGAATTCTTCGAAAGAACCGAATGCTGCGTTGATTGCATCAGCAACTGCACCAGTTGGTTCGCCGCCCGCGTTTGGCGCTAGACAGTGCCAGTAGAACGTGTGGTTCCAAATCTGTGCTGCGTTGTTGAATACGCCACCAGTAGAAGTCTTGATGATTTCTTCTAGTGTTTTGCCTTCGAACTCAGTACCAGGGATAAGACCGTTTAGCTTAACAACGTAAGTGTTGTGGTGCTTACCGTGGTGGAAATCTAGAGTCTCTGCAGAGATGTGTGGTTCTAGTGCGTCTTTCGCGTAAGGAAGAGCTGGTAGTTCAAATGCCATTGCTCGATTCTCCATAGATATGAAAGGGTTACCTTTCGATTGCTTCCAGTGTTTTTATTTATATGTAGTCGTTACGACTGACTTGAAAAGTATTTTAGCAAGTTTTTACTTTATTAAAAGCCCGATATGAAAATATTTTGACAGAAAGGAGGGCTAGCGCGATAACTTCCAAGGCCATTACTAAGTGTAAAGAGAGCGAGTTATTGGTCCTATTGTTGCGTCAAACAACTTGAGTAGTGCTCGTTATTACACCGCATTGTTTTCCTTGCTTACTTTCGGTAGACAGGGAGTCAATGACAATGCGCTGAATCCTGACTCTTGAAGTGACTTGGGCATACACACCAAAACAAATCGCCTCCATGTGTACAGCAAAAAGCCGATTCGGCTTTTAAACCTTATGGAAGTGGTCGTTTTCTCAAGGTGTCCATTTTCTTGAGTTAGAATAAGTGACGATGCTCGGATTCCTGTATCTTGAAGTTACTTTAGTACAAAAGCTTACTAATTATATGGTTTTTATTCTGTGTTTATTGAGTAGAATGTGGCAATAATTAAAGTTCACATCCATGAATGAGGAAGCGATGGAAACTATCGATAAAATCAAACAGCAGATTTCTGAAAACTCAATCCTGCTGTACATGAAAGGATCACCGAAACTACCTAGCTGTGGTTTCTCTTCTCAAGCAGCACAAGCGCTAATGGCTTGTGGCGAGAAGTTCGCTTACGTAGACATTCTACAAAACCCAGACATCCGTGCTGAGCTACCAAAGTACGCTCAATGGCCAACATTCCCACAGCTTTGGATTGAAGGTGAGTTGATCGGTGGTTGTGACATCATTTTGGAAATGTTCCAAAAAGGTGAACTTCAGCCTCTAATCAAAGAAGCGGCAGCTCGTGTTGAAGGTGACGCGGAGTAATTCGTAAATACTCACATTTGGCGATAGAATACAAAGGAGCCGCATTGGCTCCTTTTTCTTTTTTAGGTTAGTGGAATGAACATAAAGCTTTACTACGTACATGATCCAATGTGCAGTTGGTGTTGGGGTTACAAACCAACCATCGAAAAATTGAAACAACAACTGCCTGGCGTGATTCAATTCGAGTATGTGGTGGGTGGCTTGCGCCAGATACTAATCTGCCGATGCCACCAGAAATGCAGCAGAAAATTGAACAAATTTGGAAGCAAATCGAAGCACAGCTTGGTACTAAGTTTAACTACGATTTCTGGACACTATGTACACCAGTACGCAGCACTTACCAATCTTGCCGAGCAGTCATTGCAGCCGGTTTCCAAGATTCTTATGAGCAAATGTTAGAAGCAATTCAGCACGCTTATTACCTTCGTGCGATGCCACCTCATGAAGAAGCGACACTTCTGCAATTAGCGAAAGAAATCGGTTTAAATGTGCAGCAGTTTAAGAACGATATGGATGGTTCTCTGCTAGAAGGAGTCTTCCAAGATCAATTGAGCTTAGCAAAGAGTCTTGGTGTTAATTCCTACCCAAGTTTGGTATTGCAGATCAACGATGCTTATTTCCCGATAGAAGTCGACTATTTATCGACGGAAACGACGCTGAAGTTAATTCGCGAGCGTATTATTGAAAACATGCCTGCTCAATAGCCTCTGAAGCATCCTATGAATTATAAAAGCCTAGCGTTACCGTTAGGCTTTATCATTGAGGTTAAACTCTTCCGAGCCCTACATTATTACCTTTAGCTTATCCGCTTAGCCTTCTACCGTTGTGGTCAGAAGTTCTTTCTCGAAACTTTCAGATAGCTCTAAGATCTTATCAATAAGATGTTCGACCTTTGTTTGAACATCGATGCTGAACTCACGCTCCTCAATCATCTCTTCACTTATTTGCTCTAGCTCAGCTAATGGTCGAGCGATGGCAACGCAGGTGACCATCTGTGCCGCCCCTTTCATTCTGTGTGCGGTGGTTCTTAGGGGCTTGTATTGGTTCTCTTTCCATAGCTGCCTGAGCAATTTACTATCTGCTGCAAGTGTTTGGTTAAACTCTCGTAATAGGTTGTCAATGATTTGTCTATCTCCAAATAGCTCCTTGAGTTCTTGGTGATTGATGAATTGGAGTTGCTCCGGCTTAGAAGATGCCTGTTTCGGTTTGTTGGGTTTGTCCTCTGAGGTGGCCGCTTGCTCCATGCTTAATTCAATTGAGCTGAACAGATCACTGAAAGAGTGGCTGTCGTTGTCTGCGGTTTTGCTAAGTTCAACCTCTGGATTTAATAGCGTACTTGAAATAGGTGGTAGCCACTTTTCAATCGTTAGCTTGAGTTGTTTTATTGATACCGGCTTGACTAAAAAGTCGTCCATACCATATTCATAGCAATGGGAGTCTTCCCCCTGTACTGCATTAGCTGTTAATGCCACGATTGGCAGTCTTATTTCAGTGGTAGTAGGAGAAGAAGAACTACACCCTGTTTGGATGATTTCCATTCTCGGGGCAATAAAAGTTACTCCAGCTTCAGGCAGCGAATGCGATAGTTCTTGCTCACTCCCGCAGAGGCGTTGTTGTTCATCGCATTGTTGCTCAATCTTACGAATGGTTGCTGATAACGTGTAGCCGTCCATTGCCGGCATATGGCAGTCTGTTAATAGTAAGCCATATCGAGTGGACTTAAGGGCATCTAGCGCTTGCTGCCCATCATCGACGATATCGGCATGTGCACCGATTTTTTCAAGTTGTTTAGAGATTACCTGCTGATTAATTGGATGATCTTCGGCAACTAAAATTAAGCGACCATTTAACTCGGCTTGCTCTCGTGACTCTTTTGGTATGTGGTGACTGGTCTCTGATTCATGTGGTGGAAGTAGAGGTTCATGACTTACAGGTTTAGTCAGCACATGCACTAAGTTATCTGGCATAAGTGGGTTAACAGATAAGCACCAACATTTGCCAAGAGGCTCTGGTGATAACATTGGGCTTTGGTTTATGACTGTAAAACGCGTACCTGGGGCATGAGTCTCAATCCAAGCATCGGTAATGGCGAGTTGCTGCCAAACTGACATTGCGACAAATATATGTTTTGGTTGGTCGTTAATGACAGAGTCTTGCAAAAGACTTTTTTGGCTAATATTCATAACTTTAGGTTCTAGACCTAAGTGTTTTATGTAACGGCATAGTTCTTCTTGTTGTATGAAGTACCCGACGATGAGAACGCCATTTGAGTAGGAGTTTGCTTGCGTATTTTCATCACTAATTTCGACTGTGCTCTCAGGAAGCGCTAAAGCCGGAGTTGTGAGGTGGTGCTTGTTCGTCACGATAGGGAAGCTTAACACTAGCGTAAACTGGCTTCCTTTGCCCTCTTCGCTGTGTAATTTTAGTTCCCCGTTCATCTGCTCGATGAGCTTCAGAGCAATTGACAGTCCTAATCCTGTACCACCAAAACGACGGCTTGTGGTTTTATCAACTTGCTCAAATGGTTGGAAGAGAGTGTGTTGTTTCTCTGTGGGGATACCGATTCCGGTATCTGATACCGTTAAACTGAGTGTCTGTTTGGTGCTGGTGGTTTCAAGCACATCGAGTCCCAGTGATATCACGCCATGCTCAGTAAACTTAATTGCGTTATTTAGGAAGTTGTTGAGGATTTGATGAAGGCGAATATCATCAGCTACTAAGGTTTTAACAAGCCTAGGATCTTGCCAATAATGGAAAGCCAACCCTTTCTGTTGTGCGTGAATAGATTGCGGTTGGACAATCCTCGCCAGTGCTTTGCCAAGTTCAATTTCGGTTGGTGTTATTTCGAGCTTACCTGCTTCAATTTTTGAGTAGTCTAAAACATCGTTGACGATGTGGAGTAGGTTTCGTGCTGATTGATGAATGCCTGCGTGCAAGTTCAGCAGCTCGTCGTTTAAGTTATGTTCTTGCATCAATTCCAGTAAGCCGAGTATCCCACTGATAGGTGTCCTCACTTCATGGCTAATTGTTGCAAGAAACTGAGATTTCGCAGCTGTAGCGCTTTCGGCTTTTTGTCTTGCGTAATCTAATGCCTGCTGCTGCTTTTTCAATTCAGTGATATCCGTGACGACGGTATTCCACTCCAACAGTGGTTTATTGTCTTTCGCTCTTATCCGCATCTTGCTGGATCGCAGAGGTTTTTGGTGGTGTCTTGTCGCTGAAATATGACTATTAAATCGCACCCACTTTTCTTCACTGTGCTTGTTTGCAAGTAGGTGCTCACTTTCCCATCGACCTACTTTAATTGCATCTCTCATCTCTTGCTCTAACTGGTCTAACTTACCTGGAGCGATAAGTTCAAATAAACAAATAGGGCTCTGTTTAACAGCGTCAGGTGAGAGGGAAAACATATCTCGAACGCCTGCACTGACAAAATTAACGTGTATGTCGAGTGGGGACTTCGCATCTTGATGGGTGTGTTGAAGTACAACACCATTAATATTATCAGCAAGTGTTTGTAGGTGTGCTTCGGCTTTTTTTGCTCTATTCTCGGCGATTTTTCTTTGCTCGATTTCCGCCGCCATTTTTCTATTCCACAGCACTATGCCAAGAATAATACACAAAATGGCAGTGCCTAAAATGGCTGACCATTTTGCAACCTCACGAGGGGAAAGGCCTTCTTGATACTCGTAATTTAGCCACTTTCCTTCGAGCCTATCCAACTCCTGTGGAGGCAAGGCATCAATGGCTTTGTTTAGAATGCTGAGCAGCATCGGATGCCGAAAGTTGACGGCTAAGGTGAGAGGAGCACTATTTTGCTCGCTAATAACCCCTGAGACTTTAAATTGGCCAACATAGTCTTTGTGTAACAATGGAGCTGCGTGATGCAACGAAGCCAGAACATAATCGGTTTGCTCTTTTTGTAAAGACTGGAATGCTGAGACATGGTTGATAAAAGGAATTGGACGGCAGGTAAGACATAAAGCAGACAAAATGGAGGCTCCGCCAGTATGCTCGATTATCGCAACAGATTCACGACCATTAGGTGCAAAGTTTGATAGTTGCTCTGCTCGGCTCAGTAACACCCAAGGCTCATGACTGTATGGTTGACTAAAGTCCATAGTACGACGCGCTTCAGCTGAGGGGGTTGCTCCCGTTAGGTCATCAAATCGCCTTTTTCGAAAGCCGTTTGCTTTGCTTCTTCCGAAGAATAGGCGACTGGGGTGAAGGTTACGCCTAATATGTTGCCAATTAGCCCCAGTACGTCAGCACTTAACCCGGTGTGTTGTTGTCCGGTTAAAAAATCATATGGAGCCCAATTGGCATTTACGCCAACGGTTATTTTGGGGTTTTTGCCTAGCCAGTTTTTCTCGTCTTGGGTGAGGTTTAGCGCGCCATATTCTAGCAACATACCGTGCTGGGCTGGCGTCAGCCATTGATTATAAATCGCCTGAACAGAGTGAGATTTAATGTCTTCTAGAGCGAAATTAATTCGGCTAAGTAATTTGTGCTTTCCCTTTTTTACGGCGAAGTGGAGGTGGTCAGCCGGTAAATCCGGCAATATAGATAATACGAGAGAATCTTTAGGGGAGTTTTTCAGTAGTGTTGATAATGCCAGTGCGTCTCCAATGTATCCGTCTACTGAACCTTCCGCGATTGCTCTAAACGCGGCCTGAGTATTATCCAATGTCGTAACCTGACTTTGAGGAAGAAGGCGAGGTAGCAAATCATTGAGTGCAAAACCTTTTTCTATAGCAAGGTTGGCGCCAGACAGGTCGGAGAGTTCACCAATACTGTGTTGTTGGGTGATAACGGCTCGTCGAATACTGAACATCGGCTCACTGAATGCCATGTAATTTTGCCGCTCCGGTGTGGCAGACACTCCAACTAATAAATCCAGTTCGCCTTGCTGAAAGGCATTGAGCACGTCACTGAACGTAGGATAAAGCTCGATCTTGTATCGAAAACCAGCTTGATTAGAGACTTGATCAAGCATGCTTATTAGCAAACCTTCGGTGATCATGTGGCCTGAAGTTGTTTGATGTTGATAGCTATAAGGTATAAGTGCGTATTCGGGCAACCCCACGATAAGCTCCGGTCTATCGATTTGACTCGGCGTAAACTTGTTGTCTTGGATGCTTGCATAGCTGAGTGTTGACCATAAAAAGATCAGCAAGCAGAATCCAAAGCCAATGAACTTATCTCGTTTGAATTGTATGACCTGAACTGTCATAGGCTCTCTCACGTTGAGTGTTTACTTCAAATCCAAGTTTTACCCGACTGCAACTTGACTGGTTTCTATTAAAGGGGGAAGGTCAAAGTTATCGAGTTGTTCGAACGTAAGCCGCTGTAATAATGCCAAGCCTGAATCGTCGTTATTGAGATACGATTTGGTTTGTATCCTGACTTGTTCCAGCTCCTCTTGCATGCCAATTGCTTGGTAACACATAGCAAGTAAGAAATGAGCTTCGATATCACTATCCAAAAAATCACTATGAGACAAACTCCAAATGAGTTCTTTAGCGGTTTCTGGTTGATTTAGTTGGAGTAGCTGTAGGCTTCTGCATAGATTTTGCAATGGTTTGGTGAGAGGTAAGGTTTTTTCTACATTAGTTAGGCGTTGCCATGCACTATCTGGACGCCAGATTGCAAGTTCTTTACCTGTCAGGCTCTGATAATCTGACCACAGAATCAGTGCTCGCTTGCCTGCGCTGTCCCAGATGGAATAAGGCATAAGCCGAGCGAGTGACCTGAGATGAGTATTTGCTTCGGCTGTGTTTCGATTGAACAGTTGCAACCAAACCATAGTCGTTGTCATTTCGATATTTGTACTATTGACGGATAAAACCTGATTGATCAACTTTTGAGCTTCTTCCTTTTTGTTGGCACACAAGCAAATCTTTACCTTGAGTTGCAGCAGCTTAATATTACGGGGGTTAGCATCGATTAATGCCTCAATGCTGGTCAATGCCTCTTCGTATCTCTTTTGAGCAAAGTAAACTTCAATAACCTTTATTTTGGCTGGCAGATAGTCATGGAGCTGTAATAGACCATTAAGCATGGCGTGCGCTTGATCGAGTTGTTGATGCTTTATCAATACATTGGACATATAGATAATCGCATCTTTTAACGTTGCTGGATCAGGTGCTTGAGCAAATAGTGGTTTGACGGCATTGAGATCTTGTTTTAGATAGGTCTGCTCTAAGGTCGCGAAGAATTGTTGACGAGAGAGGGCGAGAGAGACACGTTTGATAATATCATCTGCTCTGATAGGTTTTATCAAATAGCCGTCGGGTTCAAAGTGTGAATAACCAAAGAAGATATCTTGAGTGTCATTGCCAGTGACCACAAACACTAAGGTGCTCGCTTTTATTAGTTCCTTTTGTCTTAAGAATTCGAGTAATTGAAGGCCGTTGCTTCCTGCTCCTAGATCGTGGTCGATAAGTAAGATATCAAATCGATGAGAACGGCATGCTGCGATCGCGTTTTGAGCATTGGCGGCACTTATGACGTTATTATTTGGTACGCCTAGTTTGATCAGTAATGCTCGAGTTGCACTTTGAATAACGCTACTGTCATCAATAATGAGATATCGTGATTGGGCGAGTATATCCATATCATAGCCTTTTGACGAAATAGTAATTGGCCGTGTTCTTATCCTTTAATCAACGGCTTATTAGAAGTTAAAGTGTAGCCAAGAGTGATACTTTTTCCACTTGTTGCATATCGTTCTGTGAAGATGTGTAAGCGTGTTTAAGTTGAAGGCGAGGTCTTTGGCAAACAGTAGAAATAAAAAAGGCCGCGTAGGCGGCCTTTTTAGAAGGGAGTTGATAGGGCTCTATAGCACCATTGCAGCAATCCAACCGAAGATAATCAGTGGAATGTTGTAGTGGATAAATGTTGGTACCACTGTTTCCCAAATGTGTTCGTGCTGACCATCTGCGTTTAGGCCAGATGTTGGACCTAACGTTGAGTCAGAAGCCGGAGAGCCAGCATCACCTAGAGCGGCTGCAGTACCAACAAGTGCGATGGTTGCCATTGGAGAGAAGCCGAATGCCAAAGCCAGTGGTACATAGATCGTCGCAAGGATTGGAATCGTTGAGAACGATGAACCGATACCCATAGTTACTAACAGACCAACGATCAGCATCAGTAGTGCTGCCAGCGGCTTGTTGTCACCGATGCTTGTTGATAGCGATTGTACTAGCGTTTCTACACCACCAGTTTGCTTCATTACTGCCGCAAAACCTGCTGCCGCAATCATGATGAAGCCAATCATTGCCATCATGTGTACGCCTTTAGTGAACACATCGTGCGTTTCTTTCCACGCGATAACGCCGCCGAAAGTGAATACCATGAAGCCAGCCAATGCACCAATGATCATTGAACCAGTGTAAAGTTGCATGCTTAGTGCTGCGATAATGCCTAGACCAGCGACCATGATGTGTTGTTTATTAATCGTCTCGCCCGTCTCATGAACAACCGTTAGCTCTGTTTCTTTGTATTCACGAGGTTTACGGTAGCTAACAAAAATCGCGGTAAGAAGACCAAAAATCATACCTGCGCCAGGCAGTAGCATTGCGGTAGGTACTTGGCTTGCCACCACATCGGTTAGACCGTTGTCATGCAGGTTCTTCAGTAGGATGTTGTTTAGGAAGATACCACCGAAGCCAATAGGTAGAACCATATATGGCGTGATCAAACCAAAAGTCAAAACACAAGCGACTAAACGACGATCCAGCTTAAGCTTTGCGAATACGCCTAATAGAGGTGGAATCAAAATTGGAATGAAGGCGATATGTACCGGAATCACGTTTTGAGAGGACATGGTAACAAGTATAAGAGCAACCAATACTGCGTACTTTAGACCAGTAGTCGACGCAGAGCTCTCTTTACCGTTTAAGCGCTTAATAACGCTTTTGGCCAGAAGGTCAGTGATGCCAGAACGAGAAATCGCAACAGCGAAAGTACCTAGCATTGCGTAGCTCAGTGCGATAGTCGCACCGCCACCTAGGCCACTTTCAAATGCGGCAACCGTATCCCCAAGGCTCATGCCTGCAACAAGGCCACCAACGATGGCACTAAACGTGAGGGCTACCACCACGTTTACGCGCATCAATGCTAACGCGAGCATGACGCACACAGATATAACGACAGGATTCATACTTTTCCTAATATGTTGTGTTTATTTATTATTCTTCGTCAACAAGCGGCCAACCGCCGAGGGCCTTCCATTTGTTGACGATGCCACAGAATAACTCTGCAGTTTTTTGTGTATCGTAAAGGGCTGAGTGAGCCTCACGATTGTCAAAATCCATCCCTGCTGTTTTGCATGCTTTGGCAAGAACAGTTTGACCATAAGCAAGTCCACTTAATGTTGCGGTGTCAAAAGTGGCAAATGGATGGAAAGGGACTCTTTTTAGTTTGCAGCGCTCGTTAGCTGCATTAACAAAACCTAAGTCGAAAGCCGCATTATGTGCAACCATGATCGCTCTTGAGCAATCTGCTGCTTTTTGCTCTTTACGGATTAACTTGTAAATCTCTTTTAGTGCTTCTTGTTCAGAAACAGCGCCACGTAGCGGGCTAAAAGGGTCACGAATGCCGTTAAATTCTAGCGCTTCTTTTTCCAAATTCGCGCCTTCAAAAGGTTCGATATGAAAATGAATGGTTGAGGCAGGATGCAGATCGCCATTTTCATCCATGCTTAGGGTGACGGCGCAAATTTCTAAAAGTGCATCAGTTTGAGCATTGAAACCTGCGGTCTCAACATCAACTACCACTGGGAAATAACCTCGAAAACGCTTTTTCAGGGTTAGAGCTTCATTTTCTATTGTCATGTCGGCTTATTTTTGTGTGACGAAGGCTGCATTATTGCAGATTCTACCGATGAGAAAAACCGCAATTTCTCATAATTATCTAATTCAACAATGTCTATATAAAACAAGACTTATACTCTGAATTAGCAGGTATGTAACTCTCTAATCTGGCGAAGTAATTTTTCATTTTATATAGAAGGTAAGTGGAAGGCGGCCTCTGTTTGGTCTTCAGCTATTATAGTTGGCGAGAATTTTGCATTATTTCGATAGTTTTCAATAGAACCAGATCAACGGCAATTGCCTGCCGTTTAAGAGATTATATCTAAATGAAGAAATGGCTAATAACAAGTGGTGCAGTACTCTCTATGCTAAGTGCAAGTGATGCATTGGCAATGGGGAAGCGTTATTTAGCCACACCGCAGCAGTCTCAGTGGGAAATGGTGGTCAATACTCCGTTGGAATGTCAGCTTGTTCATCCTATTCCAAACTTTGGTGATGCTGTGTTTTCATCTCATGCGAGTAAAAAAATCAACTTAGATTTTGAATTGAAGATGCGCCGCCCAATGGGTGAGACGCGTAATGTTAGCCTGATATCAATGCCGCCTCCTTGGCGACCGGGAGAGAACGCAGACCGCATTACTAACCTCAAGTTTTTCAAACAGTTTGATGGTTATGTTGGAGGGCAAATGGCTTGGGGTATTCTGTCTGAGCTAGAGAAAGGCCGTTATCCTACGTTTAGCTATCAAGACTGGCAAAGCCGGGATCAGCGTATAGAAGTGGCTCTGTCATCGGTATTGTTTCAAAGTAAGTACAATGCGTTTAGTGATTGCGTTGCTAATTTGCTGAAATATAGTTTTGAAGATATAGCGTTCACTATTTTGCATTATGAACGCCAGGGCGACCAGCTCACAAAAGCATCAAAAAAACGGCTCTCTCAAATTGCTGATTACGTGCGTCACAATCAAGACATTGATTTAGTGCTTGTGGCCACTTATACAGATACCACCAACGGTAAAAGTGAAAGCCAAAACTTATCTGAGCGAAGAGCTGAGTCATTGAGAGATTATTTTGAATCACTCGGTTTACCGGAAGATAGAATCCAAGTGCAAGGCTACGGTAAGCGTCGTCCAATTGCGGACAATGGATCTCCAATTGGTAAAGATAAGAACCGTCGCGTGGTGATTTCTCTAGGACGAACCCAGGTCTAACTGAACTGCTAACCAATAAAAACGCCAGAGTTTGACTCTGGCGTTTTTGTATCCACTTGACGTTGTTAGTAGTTTTATTCGTTGCCGCTTAGCTTGTGTAATAGGTTTTAGTTTAGGCGAAACTTTGCAATGATCTCACAATTAGTCGCGGTATCAATTTTCTCGACTTGTTTTGCGATTGCAGGATTTGGGTGGCGCTTCATGAAATCGACAAGAGCTTTGGTACAGCAGCCAATCGAGTCAATAAAGCTTGCGCAATCTGTATTAGGACACTGAGGGATCAGTGTCAGTACTTTTTCAGACGCTAGTTGAAGGTACTTGAGCTCATATTCTGTGTCGCCTACCCAGCGCCAAAATTGGGCAAGGTTGTGGCATGAAATCACCGAAATTAGTAATCGCTCGTCGGCTTCTATTTCCACGCATTCGCTAATATCTTCACTCAGGCTAAGGGCTTGCTGGTAATGAAGAATGCTGCGAACAGGGTCATCTAGTTGAAGTGCGGTATCGGCTAGAAGTGTGTGTTTTTCCCATTCACTGATCATTATCGTTATCCCACATGTCGATGTTGATGGTGAATCTAAACGATAATTATTATCAAGTAAAGTAATTTGTTGATAAAAGAAAGGCAGGTCTCAGACCTGCCTGTAATTAATAGTGTGTTTCAGTAGAGGCGTCTTAGTTAGCCTTCTAGGCCTGCTGATGCTTGTTTATTTTGAATCAGTTCAACCATGTAGCCGTCTGGATCTTTAACGAAAGCGATGTGAGTCGTTCCGCCTTTTACTGGGCCAGGTTCACGAGTCACGTTACCGCCAGCCGCTTTAATCGCGTCACACGTTGAGTAGATATCATCTACACCAATCGCGATGTGGCCAAATGCAGACCCTAAGTCGTACTCGGTTGTGCCCCAGTTGTAAGTTAATTCGATGACGGCACCTTGAGACTCATCACCGTAACCAAGGAACGCCAGCGTGTATTCGTACTCTTTGTTTTCATTAGTACGAAGCAACTGCATGCCCATGACTTCAGTGTAGAACTTGATAGATTTGTCTAGATCACCCACGCGCAGCATGGTGTGAAGAATTCGACCGTTTGACATTATTTGCTCCTAGCGATTGTTTCAGACGGGTTTATTCGTCTGGGTACACTTTTTCTTTGAATTCACACAGATCTTCGATGATACAACTGCCACAGCGCGGCTTTCTCGCCACACAGGTATAGCGACCATGAAGGATCAGCCAGTGGTGTACATCAAGCTTAAACTCTTTTGGCACCACTTTAAGAAGTTTTTCTTCTACGTCGTCGACGGTTTTACCCATCGCAAACTTTGTACGGTTAGAAACACGATAGATGTGCGTGTCCACTGCAATAGTTGGCCAACCGAAGGCGGTATTCAGTACCACGTTAGCGGTTTTACGACCTACACCCGGCAAAGCTTCAAGTGCAGCACGATCTTCTGGTACTTCGCCGTTGTGCTTCTCTAGCAAGATCTTACAAGTCTTGATGGTGTTTTCGGCTTTTGAATTAAACAGACCGATGGTTTTGATGTATTCCTTTAAACCATCGACACCCAAATCAAGAATGCCTTGTGGCGTGTTTGCAACAGGGTAAAGCTTGTCTGTTGCTTTGTTTACACTTACGTCTGTCGCCTGCGCAGAAAGCAGTACGGCGATAAGCAACTCAAACGGTGTGCTCCAGTTAAGCTCCGTCTGAGGATTGGGATTGTTTTCTCGGAGTCGTTCGAGAATTTCAATTCTTTTGACTTTGTTCATTGCTGACTTCCAAACCCGTCTTTGCGGTTTATGAAAAAGGCCCTACGAGTGGTAGAGCCTTGATTTTAGAATTCTTATATTATGCGTTAGTTACGCGAGCGCGCTCAATGGCTGGTTTTTCTTCTTTTGGCTGACGTGCCTGAATTGAGCTGTCGATAACGTTTTTCAACGCAATCAAAAGTCCTACGCCAATGAAAGCCCCCGGCGGCAACAATGCCAATAGGAAGCTGCTATCGAAGTGGAAAACCTGAATACGCAGTGCCGCTGCCCAGTCACCCAATAGTAGGTCTGCGCCATCAAATAGAGTACCGTTACCGATCAGTTCACGCATAGCACCAAGTACAACCAATACCGTTGTCATACCCAGTCCCATCCAGAAACCGTCTAGTGCTGCTGGCAATGGATCATTCTTCGATGCGTAAGCTTCTGCACGGCCGATGATAATACAGTTAGTTACGATCAGTGGGATGAAGATGCCCAGAGATAGATACAGTCCGTAGGCGTAAGCGTTCATCAAGAGCTGAACACAAGTTACCAAGGCGGCGATGATCATAACGAAGACCGGAATACGGATTTCTTTTGGTACGTAGTTACGAATCAACGAAACCGTCAGGTTAGAGCCGACAAGCACTAACAAGGTCGCGACACCCAAACCAAGGGCGTTGGTAATAGTAGAAGAAACCGCAAGTAGAGGACACAAACCCAGAAGTTGCACTAGGGCAGGGTTGTTGCTCCACATGCCGTTTTTCATTAGCAGTTTATTTTCACTCATGGTTGCCTCCTGCGCAGTCTAGGGGCTGATTTAGAATCTCATCACGCGACTTATTTACGTAGTTTACTGTGTTTCTCACCGCTTTCACTACCGCACGAGGGGTAATGGTTGCGCCAGTAAACTGATCGAAATCGCCACCATCTTTACGAACTTGCCAAGAATTCCAGTTACTTTCTGTCACTTGCTTACCAGTGAAGCTCAAGATCCAGTCCGTAACGCGTAGATCAATTTTATCACCCAACCCCGGAGTTTCTTGATGGCTTAGGATACGAGTACCAAGGATCTTGCCTTGGTTATCGATGCCAGTGATGATTTTGATTTCACCGTTGTAGCCATCTGGTGCGATGGACTCAATCGCCATTGCCGTCGGTTGGCCATCTTTAGTGGCAATGTAAGTTGGCATCGAGCGAACCGTACCTAGATCGGGTGCAGATACCATAGTACATGCCGCAACAAGGTTGTTGTCATGCATTTCTTCCGGAATCACTTGGTTAAGAACCGACAGCAATTGCTTTTGTTCCTGAAGCTTAATTTGATCTTTTGTTAGGTACTGAGTCAGTGCCACAAGACCGGTTGTAGCACAGGCGAAGATCGCCAATGTCAGACCATTTTTTCTAATAGCGGTTAACATGTTTACCTCAGTGACCGTAAGTTCTTGGTTTGGTGTAGTAGTCGATCAACGGTACACACATATTGGCAAGCAGAACGGCGAACGCAACGCCATCTGGGAAGCCACCCCAACTACGAATAATGAATACCAACGCGCCGATCAGAGCACCGAAAATCAAGCGACCTTTCACGGTCGTTGATGCTGAAACAGGATCGGTAGCGATAAAGAACGCGCCTAACATCGTTGCACCTGAAAGTAGGTGGAAGATTGGTGACGCGGTTTCTCCCGGCATGATCAAGCTAAACACGGAACTAAACAGTGCCAAGCTACTTAGGAAACCAACAGGAATGTACCATTGGATGATACGTTTCTTGATCATCACTAGGCCACCAACCAAGTAAGCTAGGTTTACCCATTGCCAACCGATACCCGCAAGCCCACCAAACATTGGCTGTGAAAGTACCTCACTTGGCGTAGCACCTGTGTGAATACCGGTTTTGAATGCATCTAATGGGGTTGCCATTGTTACGCCATCCACACCAGCGCGAACTTGTTGCAGCGACAAACCATCAAAGTCATAGCCAGTGAAGATCAGAGATAACGCGTCTGCAAAACTAACGTGCTCAGACATCAATGAAACAGGTGCGCTCCAACTTGTCATCTGGACAGGGAAGGAGATAAGTAGCACCACGTAGGCGACCATCGCTGGGTTAAATAGGTTTTGACCAATACCGCCGTATAGGTGCTTCGCGATCACGATGGCAAAAATCAAGCCGATGACCATGATCCACCACGGAGACCATGGTGGGATAGCAACGGCTAATAACCATGCTGTCACGATGGCACTGTTATCACGAAGTGCACGCATTGGTGAACGCTTACGCACAAGCATGACTAGCGCTTCTAGCGACACCGCGACCGCAATAGCGAACACAAGTTGAATGATGGTGCCCCAACCAAAGAAGTAGGTTTGAGCCACTAAGCCAGGAATTGCACACAGTGCTACCCATTTCATCAAATCAGGCGTACTACGACGGCTGTGAGCGTGTGGTGAACTGGCAATAAAAAACGACATTACTCGTTCTCCTCAGTATTGTTCTTATTCGCTTCTTGCTGAGCCTTACGCGCTTTAGCGCGGGCAATGGCAGCGGCAACTGCAGCTTTCTTCGGATCCACTTCTGGCTCTTCAGAAGGCGCTGCTTCAACGGATTCAGATTGTGCTTCTTGCTGAGCCTTACGTGCTTTAGCGCGGGCAATGGCAGCGGCAACTGCAGCTTTCTTCGGATCCACTTCTGGCTCTACAGAAGGCGCTTCTTCAATGGATTCAGCTTGTGATTCTTGCTGAGCCTTACGTGCTTTAGCACGAGCAATCGCAGCGGCAACTGCGGCTTTCTTTGGATCTTCAACTTGTTCAGCAGGAGCTTCAGTTTCTACAGGTTCTGTAGAGTTTTCTTGCTTAGCTTTGCGCGCTTTTGCACGAGCAATCGCAGCGGCAACTGCGGCTTTCTTTGGATCTTCAACTTGCTCTGCAGGCGCTTCCGCTTCAACAGATTCTGTTTGTGCTTCTTGCTGAGCTTTGCGTGCTTTAGCGCGAGCAATGGCTGCGGCAACAGCGGCTTTTTTCGGATCTTCAGCTTGTTCAGCAGGAGCTTCCGTTTCTACAGGTTCTGTAGAGTTTTCTTGCTTAGCTTTGCGCGCTTTTGCACGAGCAATCGCTGCAGCAACTGCGGCTTTCTTCGGATCTTCCGCTTGTTCTGCAGGTGCTTCCGTTTCTACAGATTCAATTGATTCTTCTTGCTGAGCTTTGCGCGCTTTTGCACGAGCAATGGCAGCAGCTACAGCAGCTTTCTTTGGATCTTCAGCTTGTTCAGCAGGAGCTTCCGTTTCTACAGATTCTGTAGAGTCTTCTTGCTTAGCTTTGCGCGCTTTTGCACGGGCAATCGCTGCAGCAACAGCGGCTTTCTTCGGATCTTCCGCTTGTTCTGCAGGCACTTCAGCTTCTACAGATTCGGTTGAATCTGCTTGTTGTGCTTTTTTCGCTTTAGCTCTGGCGATAGCTGCCGCGACGGCTGCTTTCTTGTCACCAGATTCAGCAGGTGTTGATGCGTCTTCTTGTTGAGCTTTCTTCGCCTTAGCACGGGCAATTGCTGCTGCAACCGCCGACTTCTTATCGTCAGCATTATCCGTAGATGCGTCACCTTGCTCTTTTTGCGCTTTGCGTTCGCGAGCAAGACGTTTGCGTTCTTCGCGTAGCTTCGCCATTTCTGAGTTATCAGGCTCCGCTGCACCAGATTGAGCCGCCGCAGCTTGTTTGGCTTTTGCTTTGGCAATCGCGGCTGCAACCGCTGGTTTCACTGCTGGCTCCGCTTTGGCTTCGGCATTGTCTTTTTGTGCTTTCACGCGAGCGATGGCTGCGGCAATCGCATCGTCACCGCCAGAGGCTTTCATGTCTTTACGACGATCATCCGCGGCTTTCTTAAAGCGATTTTCACGTTCTGCTTTTTCGCGTTCCATACGCGCTTTCTTCTCTTCAAAGCGCAGCTTAGCTCGTTCAGCTGCTGCCGCTTCTTGAGCGCGTGTACGGATTTCAGCTTTCGCTTGACGATAGTATTGAACCAGTGGAATTTCACTAGGGCACACAAATGCACACGCGCCACATTCAATACAATCTTTAAGGTTCAGTTCTTCCAGCTTTTCGTATTCTTGGCTTTTTGCATACCATTGGAGCTGCTGTGGTAATAGCGATGCAGGGCACGCTTCCGCACATTGGCTACAACGGATACATTCCATTTCATATTGGTCAGAAGCGATCTCACGACGCTTCGGTGCCAGAATACAGTTTGACGTTTTAGTGATGGGAACCTGAGCGTGGGGTAGGGTAAAGCCCATCATTGGACCACCCATGATCAGGCGCTGCAGTTTCTTATCTGCTTTGTAGCCAAACTCGTCTAAAAGTGCTTGTACTGGCGTACCAAGTAGCGTCCAAACGTTACGTGGTTGCTTGAAGGTCTTACCCGTCAGAGTCACGATGCGATTTACTACAGGTTCGCCATCGATCACTGCACGTTTAATTGAGTAGAGAGAACCAACGTTTTGAACCAGGATGCCAATATCAGCAGGGATAGCGCCGCTAGGAACTTCTTTGTTGGTCAAAATCTTGATGAGCTGCTTCTCACCACCAGAAGGGTATTTGGTTGGGATAACGCGGATCACGATGTCTTTGTTCATCGCCGCTTGTTCCAGCGCTTTGATTGCTGCTGGCTTGTTATCTTCAATACCAATGATGGTCAGTTTTGGCTTGAGAATATGCTCAACGATCTCGATACCTTGGATCAGTTCGTCCGCATGCTCTTGCATGAGTTTGTCATCGGCGGTGATGTAAGGTTCACATTCTGCCGCATTAACGATAAGAATTTCGGTACGCGCAATACCCGATTGGATCTTCTTAGCGGTAGGGAAGCCTGCGCCACCCATGCCAGAGATACCAGCAAGGCGAATCACGTCGATTAGTGCATCAGCGGATTCTTGGGTGTAATCGGCTACTGGCGTTTTCTCACACCAAGTATCGTTACCATCAGGTGTAATCACTGCGCACAGTTCACTTAACCCCGATGGGTGAGCAACGGTGCGTGGTTCAATAGCCGTCACTTGCCCAGAAGTTGGTGCATGAACAGGAACGGTGAAACCACTGTCTGACGCCGTTAGCTGTTGACCTTTCAACACTGTGTCACCAACAGCAATCAATAGATTACCTGCTTTACCGATGTGTTGTTTCAGAGGTAGGACGATTTCCGACGGAATGGCTGCATGAACCAATTCAGTTTTGTTGGATTGCTTTTTGTTTTCTGCCGGATGCACGCCGCCTGGGAAATCCCATAGCGAACCAGTACGAATTTGTTCAATCAAAGACAACATACGAAACCTTATTTAATTGAATCAGTCACGTTCGCTGCGTTGGCAGCATCCGTAATGTTAACTACTGGAATAGCGTTAAGCTTCCACTTCCAGCTCTCTGTGGTGGTTTCCACAGGAATCATTTCAATACAGTCAGTTGGACAAGGAGCAACACACAAGTCACAACCGGTACACTCGTCTTTGATAACGGTATGAAGGGCTTTAGTACCACCAACAATCGCATCCACAGGACACGCTTGAATACACTTGGTACAACCGATACACATATCTTCATGGATGAAAGCAACGGTTTTGACTTTGCTGTCGAGATCGTGTGCCGACTCTTCCGCTTCGACGCCCATTAGATCCGCCAGTTTTTCAATGGTCGCTTGACCACCTGGAGGACATTTATTGATTTTATCGCCATTCGCGATTGCTTCTGCGTATGGACGACAACCAGGGTAGCCACATTGGCCACACTGAGTTTGCGGTAGGATAGAATCGATTTGATCGACAATTGGATCCGCTTCGACTTTGAAGCGAATCGATGCAAAACCAAGTATGGCCCCAAATACAGCGGCGAGGGCAGCAAGAGCGATGATCGCAATTAAAATCGTACTCATCGTTTACTTCACCAAACCTGTAAAGCCCATAAAGGCAAGAGACATCAGGCCTGCGGTAATCATCGCAATCGATGCGCCTTTAAACGGCACTGGTACGTCGGCAGCAGCAATACGTTCACGCATTGACGCAAATAGGATCAGTACCAAAGAGAAGCCAACCGCTGCGCCAAAACCGTAAATGATCGATTCGATAAAGTTGTGGTTCTCATTGATGTTAAGCAGAGCAACACCCAGAACCGCACAGTTCGTTGTGATCAGAGGTAGGAAGATACCCAACAGACGATAAAGCGTTGGGCTGGTTTTGTGCACGACCATTTCGGTGAACTGTACAACAACAGCGATCACCAAAATAAAGCTCATGGTTCGTAGATATTCGATGCCCAGTGGACGCAAAACATAGCTTTCCACCAAGTAGGCACACACAGACGCGAGCGTTAGTACAAAAGTTGTAGCTAAGCCCATGCCAATTGCTGTTTCCAGTTTTTTAGACACGCCCATAAAAGGACACAAGCCTAAAAACTTCACCAGTACAAAGTTGTTCACCAGCACAGTGCCGACCAACAACAAAATATATTCGGTCATAGTTATTACGTTCTTAAAATCCGATCCCAATATTATCGTGTTTTGTGACACCAATAACAACCAGAGAACGGTGTGGTTTTATGCACCCGATGGAAAATTATACGTGTATGTGATGTGAGCAGATGAATTAATAAGAAATTGAAAAGTTTGGTGAATGGTTGTTAACAAAGTAAAACGCAATTAGTGCTGCTGATTTAACGTGGCTTTGCTGGTAGTCAACTAACATCAGGGGAAGAACAAAAGCGTGTTTCTGGGAAGAGCTTTTTTTGCAAGAGAGGTGGTAGCTTGTATAGGTGGATCGCTAGATACGAAAAAGCCGCGTCTTAGACGCGGCTTCTCTGAATTTGGCTCCTCCTGCTGGACTTGAACCAGCGACCTGCGGATTAACAGTCCGTCGCTCTACCAACTGAGCTAAGGAGGAATTGCTTTGCTTGAAAGCGGGGCGAATCTTACCGAGCGCCTATGTTTCTGTCAACACCAAAAAATAGATTTTTCGCAAAAAAGAATAGTTTTTTTTCTTTACTTTTTTGTACACCTTGCCAGTTAAGGGCTGGAGTTACTTATCCACCAAAATTGTGGATAACTATGTTGATGAGATCTGGGTAAAGGCATTTTATATGAAACTGCACAACTTTTAAGCGAAGAAGCATTTGAATAAATTGAGAATAAATCTAAATAAAACAGGGGCTTCGCTTATCTTTCACTCAGAATTAAGATGGTGGATAAAATTTGGGCTTTTGGGGATAAAAGCTTGTAGAACGATATTTTGGGGAAAAGTTGTGGAAACTAAAAATTGATAATCAAAGGAGGTCATCGAGTAGGGCGAAAGACTATAACAGACTCGCTTTGAGAAGGCTAGAGTAAAAACTACATCGTTTAAAATTTCATAACAATGCGCTATAAAATTCAATTAGGCATAGATTTAAACTACCAAGGTGTATATATATACAGCTAAAGTGCAGTAAATTTGAGGAAGGGTATGAGTAAAGTTTATGAACTGGTCTCTGAATATCAGCCATCTGGTGATCAGCCAACCGCTATTAAGCAGTTGTTAGAAGGGTTAGATGCTGGTCTTGCCCATCAGACACTGTTGGGTGTAACGGGGTCGGGTAAAACATTCACACTGGCAAATGTGATCGCAGAAGCACAGCGACCAGCGATACTTCTTGCCCCTAACAAAACCTTAGCTGCTCAATTGTATGGTGAAATGAAGTCTTTCTTCCCCAATAACGCGGTGGAATACTTTGTGTCGTACTACGACTACTACCAGCCAGAAGCATACGTTCCGACTACGGATACGTTTATAGAGAAAGACGCTTCAGTTAACGCGCATATTGAACAAATGCGTTTGTCCGCTACAAAAGCACTACTAGAACGTAAAGATGCCATTATTGTCGCGTCGGTATCGGCTATCTATGGTTTGGGTGATCCAGAATCTTATCTACAAATGATGTTGCACTTACGTCGCGGTGATGTGATTGATCAGCGCGATATGCTGCGCCGCCTTGCTGAGCTGCAATACTCACGCAATGACGTTGCATTTGAGCGTGGCCAGTTCCGTGTTCGAGGTGAAGTGATTGACATCTTCCCGGCCGAATCAGACCAAGATGCTGTACGTGTAGAGATGTTTGACGATGAAGTCGATTGCATTAGCGTATTCGACCCATTGACTGGAGTGGTCAAACAGCGCGACTTGCCGCGTTATACTATTTATCCAAAGACGCACTATGTTACGCCACGTGAGCGTATTCTTGATGCGATTGAAAGCATCAAAGATGAGCTTGAAGTGCGTAAGAAGCAGCTTCTGGATAACAATAAGCTTCTAGAAGAACAACGCATCAGCCAACGCACTCAATTCGATATTGAGATGATGAACGAGCTGGGCTTCTGTTCAGGTATCGAAAACTACTCTCGTTACTTGAGTGGCCGTGCTGAGGGTGAGCCGCCACCGACACTATTTGATTATTTGCCTCACGATGGTTTGCTGATCATCGATGAGTCCCACGTGACGGTTCCGCAAATTGGCGCGATGTATAAAGGTGACCGTTCCCGTAAAGAAACACTGGTTGAGTTTGGTTTCCGCCTGCCTTCAGCGTTGGATAACCGTCCGATGAAGTTTGAAGAATTCGAAGCGATTTCGCCGCAGACGATATTTGTCTCGGCAACACCTGGTAATTATGAGCTGGAAAAATCAGCCGACGAGATAGCTGATCAGGTTGTGCGTCCAACAGGTCTACTCGACCCTGAGTTAGAAGTTCGCCCAGTTGCCACTCAAGTCGATGATCTGTTGTCTGAGATTCGAATCCGTTCTGCGAAAGAGGAGCGTGTTCTGGTAACGACACTAACTAAGCGCATGGCGGAAGACTTAACCGAGTACCTGCATGAGCATGATGTTAGAGTTCGCTACCTTCACTCTGATATCGATACGGTAGAGCGTGTCGAGATTATCCGTGATCTTCGCTTAGGTGAGTTTGATGTGCTGGTGGGCATCAACTTATTACGAGAAGGCCTGGACATGCCAGAAGTCTCATTAGTAGCGATTCTTGATGCGGATAAAGAGGGCTTCTTGCGATCTGAACGCTCCCTGATTCAGACGATTGGACGAGCGGCACGTAACCTCGAAGGTAAAGCAATTCTGTATGCGGATTCGATCACCAAGTCGATGAAAAAGGCGATGGACGAAACCGACCGCCGTCGTGAAAAACAGCGAGCTTACAATGAGAAGATGGGTATTGAGCCACAAGCTCTGAAACGTAATATCAAAGATATTATGGAGCTAGGGGATATCACTAAGTCGAAGCGTCAGCGTAACAATAAGCAAGTACCGTTATCGAAAGTAGCTGAGCCTTCGCAAACCTACGAGATTATGTCTCCGCAGCAGTTGGAGAAAGAGATCAGTCGCTTGGAAGCGGCGATGTACCAACACGCCCAAGATCTTGAGTTTGAGTTGGCTGCCCAAAAACGCGATGAGATTGAGAAGTTACGCGCGCAGTTCATTGCAAATAGTTAGCCTGATTAGCGGTAATTTGATTACCGACAAAATGCCCAAGTGCGCATGTTTCAATACTTAGGATTGAATATTTAGTGTACTTGGGTGATTCGGCACTCTTGAATCGAAGACAAAAAAAAGCCAATAGGCAGTCGGGTCTATTGGCTCATTGCGTGAATATAGAATTCACAAACAACGTCAGTTGGCTAGGTGACCCGAGGGGTCACATTATGTAACGCATACATCGTGCCATTCTTCATCTCATTGATCTGTATACTTTCCTAATTTAGCATTTCATTTTATTACGATTGTTTATTTGCAAAATGCAAAGCGTAATGCGATTATTATTTAAAACACAACGATAAATTGGCTAGGTTATGCAATCTAATGAAGGTCAAAAGTCTCGCTATCTATTGATGGTCGAAGACACCGCATCCGTCGCAGCGTTATATCGCTCCTATCTAACACCTCTTGGTATTGATATTAATATCGTTGGCACTGGGCGTGATGCTATTGACAGCTTAAAGCACCGAATCCCAGATTTAATTCTGCTGGATCTGCGTCTACCCGATATGACAGGTATGGATGTTCTCCATGCGGTTAAAGAGAGTAACCCAGACGTCCCGATCATTTTTATGACGGCACACGGCTCTATTGATACGGCCGTAGAGGCAATGCGTCATGGTTCCCAAGATTTTTTAATTAAGCCCTGCGAAGCCGACCGATTGCGTGTCACGGTGAATAATGCGATCCGCAAAGCAACCAAATTAAAGAATGAAGCTGACAACCCTGGCAATCAAAATTATCAAGGCTTTATTGGCAGTAGCCAAACCATGCAGCAGGTTTACCGCACTATTGATTCTGCTGCGAGCAGTAAGGCGAGCATTTTCATTACTGGTGAAAGTGGCACGGGTAAAGAAGTGTGTGCGGAGGCGATTCACGCAGCAAGTAAGCGTGGAGATAAGCCGTTTATCGCCATCAACTGTGCAGCAATTCCGAAAGACCTTATTGAAAGTGAACTGTTTGGTCACGTAAAAGGTGCTTTCACCGGTGCGGCTAATGATCGACAAGGTGCGGCAGAACTGGCTGATGGCGGCACGCTGTTCCTTGATGAGCTGTGTGAAATGGACTTGGATCTTCAAACTAAGTTATTGCGTTTTATTCAAACGGGTACGTTCCAAAAGGTCGGTTCTTCTAAAATGAAGAGCGTAGACGTGCGCTTTGTGTGTGCGACCAACCGCGACCCATGGAAAGAGGTTCAAGAAGGCCGTTTCCGTGAAGACCTTTACTATCGTTTGTACGTAATTCCATTACACCTCCCACCACTACGTGAACGTGGTGAAGATGTAATTGAAATTGCTTATTCATTGCTTGGCTACATGTCGCATGAAGAAGGGAAGAGCTTTGTACGTTTCTCTCCAGAGGTAATAGAGCGATTCAATGATTACGAATGGCCTGGAAACGTTCGCCAATTGCAAAACGTGTTACGTAACATTGTTGTCTTGAACAGCGGTAAAGAGATTTCTTTAGACATGTTACCGCCACCATTGAACGCGCCAATGACTAAGACACCAATGCCAAGAGCCGTTGAAATCGAGAGTTTTTCTGCTTCTGATATTATACCGTTGTGGATGACAGAGAAGTCCGCCATTGAACAGGCTATAGAGGCTTGCGATGGCAATATACCGAGAGCTGCTGGGTATTTGGATGTAAGCCCTTCAACGATTTATCGTAAGCTCCAAACTTGGAATCAAACCGAAGAGCAGAAAAAGGCATGAACAAGGAAGTGTTAAATCAACAAAAAATTGATGAGTTGTCTGATGAAATAGGTAGTGAAAATGTTCCTATTCTTTTGGATATTTTCCTCGGTGAGATGAACTCATATGTCGACAATCTAAACGCTGATTCCAGTGATGGCCAACTTGTGTATTTGAAAGAAATCAGCCATGCATTGAAGAGCAGTGCGGCGAGTTTTGGTGCCGACCGCTTATGTGACTTAGCGATTCAAATTGATCATAAAGTGAAGCGAGGAGAGTCATTAAGCCATGATGGTGATGTGTCTATGATGCTTGACACGCTGAAGGTTACACAAAAGGCTTATTTGAGCTGGGGTCAATGATAGACGTATACAGAAAAGAGGCATAGCGCCTCTTTTCTAATGTCTCTTATAGCGTTAATTGGTCAACAATCGCTTGTTTTAACTTATCACGATCATGTCGCCAATCTCGATTGGTAGAAGCAAGTGATTGTGTGACAACATTCCAGTGTGCATTTACCTCATCATCCGCATCTTCCGCCAAAACTACGTCAATCTTTCTTCCTTGGCAGGCGCGCTCACACCATTCTAATTTCTGTCTCAAAGACATTAAGCCAGCGGGACCAAATTCAGGGCTCAAGTTGGCAACGAATATAAGTTTAGCACTATGGTTATTCGCAATGGCTTTCCCAAGTTCCGGAAGTAGCAAAGGTGGCATTATGCTGGTTAGAAAACTGCCTGGGCCTAGGATGATTGCATCAGCCTGTTCTAGAGCTGTGATCGCTTCTTTTGTCGCAGGGACTTCTGGAGAAAGATCGAGACGACGCAGTTCTTTGTTCATCTCGTCTACATTGGTTTCACCAGTTACTAGTTGGCCGTCAACCGCAAGTGCTGTCAGGTCAGATGGGTGCTCTGACATCGGTAAGATGTTGACGTCTACTTTCAGCATGTTGCGGATCAAGTTGATAGCATCAAGAGGCCGCACTGATAGGTGATCTAAAGCCGTCAACATTAGATTACCTAGGTTATGTCCATCAAGTTCGCCAGCGCCACGAAAACGATATTCAAACATCATTGAGCTGATAGAAGGCTCCGTGATGAGCTGGTTGATGCAATTACGTGTATCTCCCCAAGCAATACCGCCTTGGCAATGACGAATTCGCCCAGTTGAGCCACCATTATCTGTTGTTGCTACAATTCCGGTTGCATTTTCGCCGAAGTCTTTCAAAGCCGATAGCATTCGACCTAGACCATGGCCACCGCCAACCGCAGCAACCTTTTTGTCGTTATAGATTTTCATCGTGTTCTTCTAATATTTTTTGTCATAACCGACTACAATTTATCTTATTGAGTAATAGCCGTGTACTCACTAGGAAGTAAATTGTGTTTCTACAGAGATTTTTATCGATTAAGGCTAGATTCCATTACGAATATTAAGTATTTTACACGGCAAAGCTACCAAGTGCTTATATTATAGTGCTGGTTGCCATAACTCCGAGCTTACTATGCTAAGTCCAAGGATAAGCATTTTGAGCCAGTGACATTCTGTCACAAGGGCATAATTGGAAATGATTATGCCTCCCGTGTTTGGAAAGGTGTTCCGTGGCGCAACAATTCGAAGACAAATTTCATCGTAAGTTCTATTACTTGCGTCTGTCTGTGACCGACGTATGTAATTTCAAATGTACCTATTGCCTTCCTGACGGCTATAAGCCATCGGGCAATAAAAACTCGTCTTTTTTATCTCTCCCTGAGATCAAACGTGTCGTCAAAGCGTTTGCTGATTGTGGTACCTCAAAGGTACGTATCACAGGTGGTGAGCCGAGTTTACGCAAAGACTTTACTGACATTATTCACTCAGTCGCAACCACGCCGGGTATCAAAAAAGTCGCGACAACGACTAACGGCTACCGCATGGCGAAGCAAGTGGCGGACTGGCATGACGCTGGCCTCACGCACATTAACGTGAGTGTGGATAGTCTTGACCCACGTATGTTCCATCAAATTACAGGTGAAAATAAGTTCACTGAGGTGATGAATGGTATCGAACGTGCGTTCGAAGTGGGTTATGAACAAGTCAAAGTGAATGTGGTACTGATGAAAGACCTCAACCACAACGAGCTACCTGCTTTCCTTAACTGGATTAAAGATCGTCCCATCCAACTGCGTTTTATAGAATTAATGCAGACGGGAGAAATGGATGATCTGTTTGCCAAGCATCATGTCTCTGGTGTGGCAATCCGAAATCAATTAATCGCCAACGGTTGGTTACTTAAAGTACGTTCTCATAATGATGGTCCTGCACAGGTATTTGTTCATCCAGATTATAAGGGTGAAATTGGCCTAATCATGCCGTATGAGAAAGACTTCTGTGAGAGCTGTAACCGACTTCGTGTATCGGCTATGGGTAAACTGCATCTATGTCTGTTCGGTGAGCATGGCGTGGAATTACGTGACCTATTAGAACGTGACGAGCAAGAGGAAGAATTGATTGAACGTATTCAAGCGCAGCTGCAAACGAAATCCGTTAGTCACTTCTTGCACGATGGCAATACAGGTATGACGCCACATCTTGCGTCTATCGGCGGCTAATTCCAATCAGATTTTACATCGGGAGCTGACGTGGCTTCTGATGATTTTTCCAGAATCGATACCCTGCGTATCAAAAGCAAATTAGAGAATAGGTGAACAAATGGGTCACGCTGAAAGCAAATTTCAACCTGCAAACATTGCCGTTCTAACGGTATCTGACACTCGTACTGAAGAAAACGACACTTCTGGTGGTTACCTCGTTGAGCACGCGAAAGAAGCGGGTCACAACGTTGTCGATAAACAAATCGTTATCGATGACATGTACAAGATCCGTGCGATCGTTTCTCAGTGGATTGCTGACGAAAATGTACAAGCAATCATGATCACAGGCGGTACAGGTTTCACTTCACGTGATAGCACGCCAGAAGCACTTAAGCCGCTATTTGATAAAGAAGTAGAAGGCTTCGGTGAACTATTCCGCTTGGTTTCTTACGAAGAGATTGGTACTTCAACGATTCAATCTCGCGCGATTGCAGGCTTTGCTAACCATACCGTTATCTTCGCGATGCCGGGTTCTACTGGTGCGTGCCGTACTGGTTGGACGAAGATCATCAAGCAACAGCTAGATGCAAGCCACCGTCCTTGTAACTTCATGCCACACCTATCTGTATAACCTTTCCTAAAAGCGAAGGAAAAACAATGACCCAATTTACACATATCAACGCGTCTGGCGAAGCTAACATGGTAGACGTATCAGCAAAAGCAGAAACCGTTCGTGAAGCACGTGCTGAAGCGTTCGTGCATATGGCTCCAGAAACACTACAACTTATTGTTTCAGGCCAACACCACAAAGGTGATGTGTTTGCGACTGCTCGTATTGCTGGTATTCAAGCTGCTAAGAAAACATGGGATTTGATTCCTCTTTGTCATCCTCTGTTGCTTTCTAAGGTTGAAGTTCAACTGGAAGCTATAGAAGCAGAAAACAAAGTACGTATCGAATCTGTATGTAAGCTAGCGGGTAAAACAGGCGTGGAAATGGAAGCGCTGACGGCGGCTTCAGTGGCAGCTTTAACGATTTACGATATGTGTAAAGCGGTGCAGAAAGATATGGTTATTGAACAAGTTCGTCTACTAGAGAAGACGGGCGGTAAATCAGGACACTTCAAGGCGGAATAATGATTAAAGTACTTTTCTTTGCTCAAACGCGAGAGCTAGTTGGTATGGATGGTCTAGAACTTGAAGGCCAGTTTGATAATGTAGAAGCCATTCGAGCTCACCTTGTTGAGTCGGGGGCTGACAAAGAAGGCAAGTGGGATTTAGCGCTAGAACCAGGCAAGTTACTGGCTGCGGTAAACCAGTCTATCGTACCTTTAGACACTGTAGTGAAAGCGGGCGATGAAGTTGCCTTCTTTCCACCAGTAACAGGGGGCTAATATGGATCCTCGCGTTTCTGTACAAGCTGAAGACTTTTCGGTCGATCAAGAGTACCAACGTCTATCAGAAGGCACGGCCTCTGGTGCGGTAGTTACCTTTATCGGTAAAGTTCGTGATATGAACCTTGGTGATAACGTGGTTGGTCTTCACCTAGAGCATTATCCGGGTATGACGGAGAAAAGCCTGATCGACATCTGCGATGAAGCGGAATCACGTTGGCCTTTGTTAGGTGTGCGCGTTATTCACCGTATTGGTGATCTCGATACAGGTGACCAAATTGTTTTTGTTGGTGTGTCCAGTGCACACCGTGGTGCGGCATTTGATGCTTGCGAGTTCATTATGGACTTTCTAAAGACCAAAGCACCATTCTGGAAAAAAGAACGCACCACCAGTGAAAACCGTTGGATTGAATCGCGAGATACCGATCATCAAGCAGCGCAGCGCTGGGAGAAATAACTCCTTTTCTATCGCGAGTAGCTACCTATGGCCAAGTTGTTTAGATGACTTGGCCTTTTCCATTTCCAGACCTTCCTCTCTTCAAATTAGCTCCCACTAAACGAGGGCTAAATAACTTCTCTAAATACCGTACATTTCACTTGTTTACCGAACGGTGATCCTGTTCACAATAAAAAATCTTGAACAAGATATAAACAATAATTTGTTAGACTTGTACCATGGTAAATGTTAATTAATATGTGCATATCTAGCATAAGATGCTATCAAATCGTTTAAATTTAGATTTATCGAATGTTTCGCCTGTTAAATGATATCTCATATCCCCATTTTGCTAGCGAATACTTATTAACTAGTATTTATTGCTGAATATGAATGGTATTTACAGAATTATTAGTTTTTTTGCTACATTTTTATGGCAAATTACTTCAATGATTGCTAATGTGTGCCGCAGTCTTTGTAAGGTTTTAGAGTTTTGTGCTCAGAAAGTGCGCTAAAAAGTTCTAAAATGCTGACCGTTCCAGTCCCTTGCAGAGAAGTCATGGATGCTAATGAAAAACTCGGAGTTTTACGCATGTATAAGAACAAAATCACTCAAGCCCTTCTTCTAGGTGCTGGTCTGGCAGTGGCTGCCGCTTCTACTACCGCTTTTGCTGCTGATGTTCCAGCAGGTACTAAACTAGCTGATAAACAAGAACTTGTTCGTGGTAACGGTACTGAAGTTGCGACAATTGACCCGCATAAATCTCAAGGTGTTCCTGAGTCACACGTGATTCGTGATCTTCTTGAAGGCTTGGTGAATCAGAATGCAGATGGCGACACTATCCCTGGTGTTGCTGAAAGCTGGGAAACCCCAGACAACAAAACCTTCACTTTCCACCTACGTAAAGACGCAAAATGGTCTAATGGCGAGCCTGTAACAGCACAAGACTTCGTGTTCAGCTGGCAGCGTGCTGTCGATCCTGCAACTGCTTCTCCTTATTCTTGGTACATGGAATACACCAAGATGAAGAATGCGAAAGATATCGTTGCGGGTAAAAAAGACAAAAGCGAGCTAGGTGTTAAGGCGACTGATGATCACACTCTAGTCGTTGAACTAGATACTGCGGTTCCTTACTTTGTAATGATGACTGGCCACACAACAATGAAACCAGTTCACAAAGGAACAGTTGAGAAGTTCGGTGATCAATGGACGAAACCAGCAAACTTCGTAGGTAACGGTGCATACGTAGTAAATAACTGGGTTGTGAACGAGCGTCTAGAGCTGACTCGTAACGAGCAGTACTGGGATAACAGCAAAACAGTCATCAACAAGGTTACTTTCCTACCTATCGAAAACGCAGTAGCGGAAATGAACCGTTTCCTATCTGGCGAGATCGATTTCACATCAACGCTACCGACTGAGCACTTTAAGCGTCTGCAAAAAGAGCATCCTGAGTCAGTATCGGTTGAGGGTAGCCTGTGTACTTACTACTACTCATTCAACACGAAGAAAGAACCATTTAACGACGTTCGTGTTCGTAAAGCGATTTCTTACGCGATTGACCGTGATATCGTTGCAAAAGCAATCCTTGCTCAAGGCCAAAAACCAGCATACTTCCTAACGCCTGAAATTACAGCGCACTTCGACCCTGAGCTACCAGTTTACGGTAAGATGACGCAAAAAGAGCGTAACGCAGAAGCTGCACGCCTTCTTGAAGAAGCGGGTTACGGTAAAGGCAACCCACTTAAGTTCTCTCTTCTTTACAACACGAACGAGAACCACAAGAAGCTAGCTGTTGCTCTAGGTTCAATGTGGAAGAAAACGCTTGGTCTAGACGTTACACTAGAAAACCAAGAGTGGAAAACATACCTATCTACTAAAGATCAAGGTGATTTCGAAGTTGCACGCGCTGGTTGGTGTGGCGACTACAACGAAGCATCTTCATTCCTAACCCTTATGGTTAGCTCGAACACTACTGGTGGTCAGCACTGGGGTAGTAAAGAGTACGACGCACTGATCGACAAAGCACTTAAGTCGACTTCAGAAGAAGAGCGTACTCAAATTTACCTAGATGCTGAAAAGCTGATGGCGAAAGAAATGCCAATCGCACCAATTTACCAGTACGTGCGTTCACGTCTACTAAACCCGCACGTTGGTGGTTTCCCTGCTAACAACGCGGAAGAGAAGATCTACTCAAAAGATCTTTACATCAAAGCTAACTAATCGTTTAGCTTCAAAACTATAAGAATAAGGCACACGCGCATCCTTTAGGCTGCGTGTGTTGCCTATCATCAATTTTTTAACTGTCACAGACTGAAAGAGTGAGTTTATGCTTAAATTCATCGCAAAAAGGATATTTGAGGCGATCCCAACAATGTTGGTTTTGATCACCGTATCTTTCTTTCTCATGCGTTTCGCACCGGGTAACCCATTCTCGAGCGAGCGTCCATTACCGCCAGAAGTTATGGCGAACATTGAAGCCAAATACGGCCTAGATAAGCCAGTATTTGAGCAATACACCACGTATTTGACTAACGTAATCCAAGGTGACTTTGGTCCTTCATTCAAATACTTAGATTACACAGTAAACGAGCTAATCTCGGTAGCACTCCCAGTATCGGCGAAGGTAGGCTTTATTGCCTTTATCTTCACGGTGATTCTGGGGGTAACGATCGGGACCATAGCCGCGCTCAAACAAAACTCGTGGCTTGATTACACCATTATGTCGACGGCGATGCTTGGGGTCGTAATGCCATCCTTCGTACTAGCGCCTGCTCTGATTTACTTGTTCTCACTCCACTGGAATTTATTCCCTGCGGGTGGTTGGCATGATGGATCATGGCAATACTTAGTGTTACCAGTCATTGCCATGTCACTGCTTTATGTTGCCACGTTTGCTCGTATCACTCGTGGTTCTATGATCGAGACATTGAACAGTAACTTTATTCGTACTGCTCGTGCGAAAGGTCTAAGTTACCGTTACATCATCCTGAAACACGCATTAAAACCAGCGTTACTGCCAGTGGTGTCCTACATGGGACCAGCGTTTGTCGGCATTATTACCGGCTCGGTGGTTGTTGAGACCATCTTTGGTCTGCCTGGTATCGGTAAGCTGTTCGTAAACGCAGCCTTCAACCGTGACTACTCGCTAGTAATGGGGGTAACCATTCTGATTGGTTTCCTATTCATCTTGTTCAACGCTATCGTTGATATTCTGCTAGCAATGATTGACCCGAAAATTCGCTACTAACAGGGAAGTATGGTTATGTTAACGAAAAAAGAGAATCTTGAAGCGGTCGAGAAATTTGCAGAGAACCTGGAAGTTGAAGGCCGTAGTTTGTGGCAAGACGCCCGTATCCGCTTTATGCGTAACAAAGCGGCGATGGTGAGCTTGTTCATTCTTACATTGATGACCCTTGCGGTAATCTTCCTGCCAATGTTGGCACCTTACACATTTGATGATACAGACTGGTACGCAATGCACGTTGGTCCAAGTGCTGAGCACTGGTTCGGTACTGACAGCTTAGGTCGTGACCTTTACGTACGTACGCTAATTGGTGGTCGTATCTCTCTAATGGTTGGTGTTCTAGGTGCATTGGTTGCGGTTGTGATTGGTACGCTTTACGGTGCGGCTTCTGGCTTCATCGGCGGTAAAGTTGACCGTATCATGATGCGTATTCTTGAAATCCTATACGCGGTTCCGTTCATGTTCCTAGTTATCGTACTGGTAACATTCTTCGGTCGTAACATCGTTCTTATCTTCGTCGCTATCGGTGCTATCGCATGGCTAGATATGGCTCGTATCGTACGTGGTCAAACACTAAGTCTGCGTAGTAAAGAGTTTATTGAAGCGGCACACGTTTGTGGTGTGAGCAAGTGGAAGATCATTACTCGCCATATCGTACCAAACGTACTGGGTATCGTAGCGGTTTACTCAACACTACTTATCCCAAGCATGATTCTTACTGAGTCATTCCTTTCATTCCTTGGTCTTGGTGTACAGGAACCAATGACAAGTTGGGGCGCACTTCTACAAGAAGGTTCGCAAACAATGGAAGTGGCAATCTGGCAGCTGGCGTTCCCCGCAGCATTCATGGTTGTGACTCTATTCTGCTTCAACTACGTTGGTGACGGTCTGCGCGATGCGCTGGATCCAAAAGACAGATAATTAAAAATAGAAAGAATAAAGGAAGCAATGATGAGTTTATTAGATGTCAAAGATCTGCGCGTCGAATTTACCACGCAAGATGGTATCGTAACCGCAGTAAACGATTTGAACTTCTCTCTGAATCAAGGTGAAACCCTAGGTATCGTAGGTGAGTCTGGTTCAGGTAAGTCACAAACTGTATTCGCAATCATGGGACTACTGGCTAAGAACGGTATTATCTCTGGTAGTGCAAAATTCGAAGGTAATGAGATTCTTAACCTTCCAGAAAAAGAGCTGAACAAGGTTCGTGCGGAACAGATCGCGATGATCTTCCAAGACCCGATGACGTCTCTTAACCCATACATGAAAGTGAGTGATCAGCTGATGGAAGTACTGATGCTGCACAAAGGTATGGGTAAAGCAGAAGCGTTCGAAGAGTCGGTTCGCATGCTTGAAGCAGTAAAAATCCCAGAAGCTCGTAAGCGTATCACCATGTACCCACACGAGTTCTCAGGCGGTATGCGTCAGCGTGTAATGATCGCAATGGCACTACTGTGTCGTCCAAAACTGCTTATTGCGGATGAGCCAACTACGGCATTGGACGTTACGGTTCAAGCGCAGATCATGGACCTGCTTAACGAACTGAAATCTGAGTTCAACACTGCAATCATCATGATCACGCACGACCTTGGTGTCGTAGCGGGTTCTTGTGACAAAGTACTTGTGATGTACGCAGGTCGTACCATGGAGTACGGCACGGTGAACGAAATCTTCTACAACCCAAGCCACCCTTACGCGGAAGGTCTATTGAAGGCGATTCCTCGTTTGGATACAGAAGGCGAGATCCTGCCAACGATTCCAGGTAACCCGCCAAACTTGCTTCGTCTACCACCTGGCTGTCCTTACCAAGATCGCTGCCACCGTGTGATGGATCGTTGTAAGCGTGAAGCACCAATTCTGACGCCGTTTGGTGATGGCCGTCAGCGTGCATGTTTTTCTGAATGGGAGGCTTGGAGCAAATGAGTACAGATAAAAAACTAATTCTGGATGTATCTGATCTGAAAGTTCACTTCAGCATTGCATCAAAATCTGCATGGCCTTGGGCAAAACCTTCAAGCCTAAAAGCGGTAGACGGCGTAAACGTTCGTCTATACGAAGGTGAGACTCTTGGTGTAGTAGGTGAGTCTGGTTGTGGTAAATCGACGTTTGCTCGCGCGATCATTGGTTTGGTTGAAGCAACAGATGGCGAAGTAGTTTGGTTAGGCCAAGACCTAACGAAGATGAAAGACGTCCAACGCCGTGAAACGCGCAAAGAAATTCAAATGATTTTCCAAGATCCTTTGGCTTCTTTGAACCCGCGTATGACAGTCGGCGACATCATCGCTGAGCCGCTAGAGACGTTCTACCCAGAACTGACTAAGCAAGAAGTAAAAGATCGCGTTAAAGAGATGATGGCGAAGGTTGGTCTACTGCCAAACGTGATCAACCGTTACCCACACGAGTTCTCTGGTGGCCAGTGTCAGCGTATTGGTATCGCACGTGCACTTATCCTTAAGCCTAAGATGATCATCTGTGACGAACCGGTATCAGCGCTGGACGTATCGATTCAGGCTCAGGTGGTTAACCTACTGAAAGAGCTACAAAAAGAGCTAGGTCTTTCATTAGTATTTATCGCACACGATTTGTCAGTAGTGAAACACATCTCTGACCGCGTACTGGTTATGTACCTAGGTAACGCTGTTGAGTTGGGTGAAGCGGAGGCATTGTTTGCCGATCCAAAACACCCATACACACGAGCATTGATGTCGGCAGTTCCGATCCCAGATCCTGAATTAGAGCGCAACAAAACCATTCAGATGCTGGAGGGTGACCTACCATCGCCAATCAGTCCGCCTTCAGGTTGTGTGTTCCGTACCCGTTGCCCACAAGCAACAGAAGAGTGTGCGAAGACTAAGCCACATATCGAAGGTTCTGACGTTCACGCAGTATCTTGTCTACACGTAGCAGTGTAATTAAATTCGGCCTGTGACGGGCTTAAGCGCGGCGCCTTTTATAGGGTCGCGCTTTTTTTATGCCTGCAGTTTTTCTTTATGTCTGATTGGCTGACACTATTCTAAATTTGGATCATTCGAAATTCTTGAACAAGTTGTACTAAGTGGCCTGATTCTAAGCTGAGCGAGAATCGCTAATATAGTAGAAAACACAGAACGAGGAGATCAGTCATGGGTAAGTTAGTCGAAGGCGTTTGGCACGACGTATGGTACGAAACTAAATCAAGCGGTGGTAAGTTCGTTCGTGAAGATGCGGGTTTTCGCAACTGGATAAAGAACAAACCTGATGCAACGTTCCAGCCAGAGTCGGGTCGCTACCATTTATATGTTTCACTCGCTTGTCCGTGGGCGCATCGCACACTGATCTTCCGTAAGCTCAAGGGCTTGGAAAAGCACATAGACGTTACTGTGGTATGCCCAGATATGCTAAGTGAAGGCTGGCAAATGGGACTCCCAGAGCCACTATTCGGTCATATCCGCATGCACCAGATCTACACCCAAGCTAAGTCCGATTATACTGGGCGCGTTACCGTTCCAGTTCTGTGGGATAAAAAGACCAACACGATCGTATCGAATGAATCGTCTGAAATCATCCGCATGTTTAACTCTGAGTTCAATGAGTTAACGGGTAATCACGATGACTATTATCCAGAACAACTTCAAAGCGTCATTGATGAGTGGAACGACTACATCTATCCAAACGTGAATAACGGTGTTTACCGCTGCGGATTTGCGACAACGCAAGAGGCGTACGAAGAGGCGTTTGATTCATTGTTTGCCGCTCTGGATAAAATCGATGCACACCTTGCGACGCATCGCTACCTAGCGGGCAATAAAATCACCGAAGCCGACTGGCGGTTGTTTACCACTTTGGTGCGTTTTGACGCCGTGTATGTAGGTCACTTTAAGTGTAATAAACAACGCATCGCGGATTACCCAAATATTCAGGGTTATTTGAAAGAGCTTTATCAAGTGGAAGGCGTGGCTGAGACTACCGACTTCTACCACATTAAGCGCCACTACTATTTCAGCCATACGGGTATCAACCTACGCAAGTGGTACCAAAAGGCCCTGAACTAGATTTGGATTCACCCCATGACCGAGATTTAATCTAACTTCAAGCTCTCCGAGAAAAGCGCCATCTGATGTGCGCTTTTTCTTTTTTCTCAATATCTTCCAACCATCACAACTTCTTTCCGCTCATAACATAAACTGATGATATAACGGCCGATCTTGGACTGAGGTGGGGTATGGATATCAATGAGTTCGTCAGTGGTGAGCAGCTAATTTGGAATCTGTTTATTGCACTATTACTGGGTGCGATTGTGGGCACACAACGTGGTTGGGTGATGCGCAATAGTGTCGAAGGTAGCCGCGTGGCAGGTATTCGAACCTTTTCCTTAGTTGGATTACTTGGTGGTTTGGTTGGGATTCTTGCCAATATCTATACACCTTTACTGATTGGCTTTGCTCTAATCGCACTGGTTATCCTTGCTTGTATCGCATTTGTCATTCAACAACGAAAGAGTGAGGACATTAGCATCACAGGTGTGGTTAGCTTAGTGATTACTTTTGTTCTTGGCTGTTTGACCGTTTCTGGCGAACCTGTTCTGGCAGCTGGAGCAGCGGTCATTACTGCGGTTGTACTCGATAATAAGAAAGAGCTTCACCATGCCCTACAAAGGCTGCAAGAGTATGAGCTTGATGCAGCTTTACGTCTGCTACTCATTTCCATCGTTTTATTACCACTTCTTCCGAATCAAGCTTATGGTCCTTGGAGTGCGCTCAACCCTTATGAAATCTGGTGGATGGTCGTACTAATTGCCAGTATTTCATTTGTCGGTTATTTCGCGATTAAGATTGGTGGCGCGAAGCGGGGCATTTTGTTTACGTCTGTCTTTGCTGGGTTAAGTTCTTCTACCGCACTTACGCTACAGTTTTCTCACCTCTCTCGTGAGCAAGCCAATATAAGCCCTTTGCTTGCCAGTGGCATACTACTGAGTTGTGGGACTATGTTCCCTCGTTTGTTAATCGTTCTTTCGGTGATTAACCCGCAATTAGTCGCTTTATTGTGGCCAATAGTGCTCATCATGATGGTCGCTCTTTATCTGCCTGCTTGGTGGATATGGCGTCGGAGCGAGATAGGGAAAGTGGAGCAATCTAATAAACAGCGTAACCCTTTAGCACTTCAATCGGCACTGTTCTTTGGCGTAGTGTTGGCGGCCATTATGCTGTTGTCCCATGCGCTGTCAGACTGGTTTGGTAATGCCGGGGTATTGATATTATCTGCGCTTTCAGGCATCACCGATGTCGATGCTATCTCGTTGGCTCTTGGACGACAAAGTACCCAAACCTTGAGTGTGACGACTGCCGCACTTGGTATTTTGATTGCTGCGTCTGTAAATACCATCGTTAAGATGGGGATGGTCGTTGCGATAGGGGATAAAGCGCTGTCGGCAAAAGTGGCACCGGTAATGATTGGCTGTGTGCTTTCTGGGGCTGCTTTGTTTTTGGTGATTTATTGATTATTCAAACCAAAAGGTAAAAAAAACCTCGCCGAGGCGAGGTTTTGTTATCTTGCAAGAAGCGCGGTTATTAGTTAACTGCTTTCTCTTTTGCTTGGTCAGCTTGATCTGCCTGAATCGCAGTTAGAGCAACTGTGTATACGATATCGTCTACTAGTGCACCGCGAGATAGATCGTTTACAGGCTTACGCATACCTTGCAGCATTGGACCGATAGATACTAGGTCTGCTGAACGCTGTACCGCTTTGTAAGTCGTGTTACCAGTGTTTAGGTCTGGGAATACGAATACAGTCGCTTTACCTGCTACTGGAGAGTTAGGCGCTTTAGAAGCAGCTACGTTTTCCATGATCGCTGCGTCGTACTGTAGAGGACCGTCGATCACTAGATCTGGACGTTTCTCTTGAGCAATCTTAGTTGCTTCACGTACTTTATCTACGTCTGCACCCTTACCAGATTCACCAGTAGAGTAAGAGATCATAGCAACGCGTGGGTCGATACCGAATGCTGCTGCAGAATCAGCAGATTGGATAGCGATTTCAGCTAGCTGTTCCGCTGTTGGATCTGGGTTGATCGCACAGTCACCGTAAACCAATACTTGGTCAGGCAGTAGCATGAAGAATACAGAAGATACGATAGAAGCATCAGGTGCAGTCTTGATGATTTGGAACGGAGGAACGATAGTGTTCGCTGTGGTGTGAACCGCACCAGAAACTAGACCGTCTACTTCGTCGTTCTCAAGCATCATTGTGCCTAGGAATACTGAATCTTGTAGTTTCTCGCGAGCAACAACTTCAGTCATGCCTTTCGCGCCACGTAGCTCAACTAGACGAGCCACGTAGTTTTCACGAACTTCATCAGAGTTGATGATAGTTACGCCAGCACCTAGTGTTACGCCTTGCTGCTCTGCAACGCGACGGATTTCGTCTGGGTTACCTAGAAGCACACACTCCGCGATGCCGCGCTCAGCACAGATAGCCGCAGCTTTAACTGTACGTGGCTCGTCACCTTCAGGAAGAACGATACGCTTGCCAGCTTTACGAGCGAACTCAGTTAGCTGGTAACGGAATGCTGGTGGGCTTAGACGACGAGACTTTTGAGTACCTTCAGTCATAGACTCGATCCAGTTACCGTCGATGTGACCAGCAACGTGCTCGTTGATGAACTCGATACGCTCTTTATCGTCTGCAGGAACTTCGATAGAGAAGCTCTGTAGGTTCAGAGAAGTTTGCCAAGTGTTACCTTGTGCTTTGAAGATCGGTAGACCAGTTTCGAATGCTGGCTTACATAGACCCACGATTTCTTCTGGGATGTCGTAACCGCCAGTTAGAAGCACTGCACCGATATCAACGCCGTTCATTGCTGCAAGTGCAGCTGCAACGATAACGTCTGGACGGTCTGCAGAAGTAACAAGTAGAGAGCCTGGTTTGAAGTGCTCAATCATGTTTGGCAGAGAACGTGCACAGAAAGTGATGCTCTTAATACGACGAGTTGCGATGTCACCTTCGTTGATAATGTCAGCGTTTAGGTGCTGAGCCATATCGATTGCACGAGTAGCGATAAGATCGATGCTCCATGGCACGCAACCTAGTACACGAATTGGAGAAGTGTTGAAGATTTCCATCACTTTCATTTCGTTTTGCTTCGCGCTGTCTGCATCGTCAAAGATTTCAGATAGGTCAGGGCGAGTACGGCCAGCTTCATCAACAGGTGCGTTTAGCTTGTTGATGATTACGCCAGAGATGTTCTTGTTCTTAGTACCACCGAAGTTAGAACATGCTACTTCAATGCGCTCTTTAAGTTGAGCTGGGTTATCTGTACCAGGAGTTGCAACAAGAACGATTTCCGCGCCTAGTGTTGCTGCGATTTCCGCGTTCACTTGGTTAGCGAATGGGTGCTTACGAGTTGGTACTAGACCTTCGATAAGCGTTACATCTGCATCTTTGTTGATTTGGTTGTAACGCTCAACAACAGTTTCTAGTAGCTCGTCCATGTTGTCGTTACCGATTAGGCTTTCAGCAACAGACATCGCTACAGGTTGACCAATCTTCATATCGCTGTTGTAGCCAACGATAGTTGAAGTTAGATCTGGTTGATCACCGCCAGAACGTGGCTGTGAAATTGGTTTGTAGAAAGAAACTTTAACGCCTTTGCGCTCCATTGCGCGAAGAACACCCATGCTTACGCTAGTTAGACCAACACCAGCACTTGCAGGGATAAGCATAATAGTACGAGACATTCGTAGAGTACCTTTAGCTATTGGGGGGGGATAAAAGCTCAACTCTTATTCCATGAAAATTCAGAGAATAGGAGTTAAGCCCCTAATAAATTCTTTGGAAGAAAAACTGGCTAGCCAATCGGCTAGCCAGTTTAATCATTAAAGACCTGCTAGACGTGCAGTGTCTTCAGCGATAACTAGCTCTTCGTTAGTAGAGATAACCATTGCAGGGATACGGCTGTTTGCAGTAGTGATAGTACCTTCACCACCGAAACGTGCTTTAAGGTTTGCTTCGCTGTCTACTTCGATGCCGAAGATAGCTAGACGGTTAAGAACCATTTCACGGATAGGGCCAGAGTTCTCGCCGATACCGCCAGTGAAAGTGATTGCGTCTAGACGGCCTTCCATTGAAGCTGTGTAACCCGCTACGTATTTAGCTAGACGGTGACAGAACACGTCCATTGCGCGAGTTGCTTCTTCTTTCTCACCGTAGTTGTCTTCAACGAAACGACAGTCAGAAGTCACTTCAGTTAGACCAGCAAGACCAGACTCTTTAGTTAGCATGTTGTTGATTTGTTCAACAGAGTAACCTAGAGCGTCGTGTAGGTGGAAGATGATCGCTGGATCGATGTCACCACAACGAGTACCCATTACTAGACCTTCAAGAGGAGTTAGACCCATAGAAGTGTCTACAGATTTACCGTTCTTGATTGCACAAACAGAAGCACCGTTACCTAGGTGACAGTTGATGATGTTTACTTCTTCAACTGGCTTGTCTAGTAGGTTAGCAACTTCACGAGTGATGAACAGGTGTGAAGTACCGTGCATGCCGTAACGACGGATGCCGTGCTCTTTGTATAGGTTGTATGGAAGAGCGTATAGGAAAGACTCTTCAGGCATAGTTTGGTGGAACGCAGTGTCAAATACAGCAACGTTTTTAAGCTCTGGGAAGTTTACTTTAGCAGCTTCGATACCGATAAGGTGTGCTGGGTTGTGAAGAGGTGCGAAAGTCGCAGCGTCTTGAATACCCTTTAGAACTTCATCAGTGATCAGTGCAGATTGAGTGAACTGCTCACCACCGTGTACGATACGGTGACCGATAGCGCCTAGGTTAGCTTTAAGCTCTGGCTTAGAAGCAAGAATAGTTTCTACCATGAATGATAGTGCTTCTACGTGAGCTGCGCCTGCACCAAGTTGAGCTTCGTGCTTGCCGTCAAGTTTCCATTTCATACGAGCTTCTGGAAGACCAAGACACTCTGCAAGACCTGTTAGGTGCTCTGCACCTGTTTCTGCATCAACAACAGCAAATTTAAGAGAAGAACTACCACAGTTTAAAACTAAAACTAGCTTAGACATGTATGACTACCTGTTTATTCGTCTGACAAAAAAATCAGTTAAGGATGAAAATCAATCACAAGAATAGACGATACCAGCAAGGCTGCGCACTAATCTTGGTCAAAAATTGTTCTAATTCCATATAAAAGAATAGTGATGAACCCATCCATCACTATGATGCGATCCGTGCAGATAGGAATCTCGGAGTTGCTTAAATTGTAAATAACGGCAACAATGAGATTGAGGGTCTGCAAAGGATAGCGATAATAGGCAATGATAACAAAAAAATTTTGAAAGAATATTAACTTTCATCAATTTTTTGCGCCTTCAGTTGAAATGTTCAACTATTTTTTAGTGAGAGAGCGGTATGAGCAAACAAGTCGGATTGATCCATAGCCTGAAAGACGGCCAACGCTACATGGAGATCTGGCCGGTTCGTAAAGAGCTGAACGCCATTTTTCCCGAACAACGCATTATCAAAGCAACACGCTTTGGCATTAAAGTTATGCCAGCAGTCGCGGCGATCAGTGTGCTCACTCAAATGGCTTTTAATAATTACAACGCGCTACCGCAAGCCATCGTGGTTGCATTATTCGCGATCAGTATGCCACTGCAAGGCATGTGGTGGTTGGGCAGTCGTTCAAATACTAAGTTACCGCCTACGCTGGCGTCTTGGTACCGTGAATTACACCAAAAGATCACTGAGTCAGGTTTCGCACTTGAACCAGTAAAAGCGCGTCCAAGATACAAAGAATTGGCGGTGATCTTAAACCGAGCATTCCGCCAACTAGATAAGACAGCACTCGAGCGTTGGTTCTAAACATCGAAACTAATCACTATCACTGAAATGGAGTGTGCAATTGCCACTCCATTTTTTATGCCCGCAATTCTTATTTCACTCCTTTCGTATTTGCAATAACCGCTTTACGTACCGATTGTAAGATCACAAATGTTACTCTGTTGTTAAATCTTGCTTTTCTTTCCCGAGACTTAGCGTTAATAATGAAAAACAGATGCACAAAAAGTGCACAGTTTTAAACACAACATCCCATCTTCCTCATTATTTCTGTTGAGCATTCATTTTCGAAGAGGCTTTCAGTTCAAGGACGAAGAGACATCAAGGAGTCATGATGAAAACGAAACATTTATTAGCTACTGCCATTCTTACCGCGACCACTGTTTTTTCCTCTGCCAATGTGCTTGCTAACACTGCCACTGTTGCGGTTTCACAAATCGTAGAACACCCTGCACTCGATGCGACTCGTCAGGGCTTGGTAGATGGCCTGAAAGCAAAAGGCTATGAGCAAGGGAAGAATTTGGAGTTTGACTACAAAACGGCACAAGGTAACCCAGCTATAGCGGTACAGATTGCACGTCAATATGTGGGTGAAAGCCAGATGTGCTTGTGGGCATAGCAACACCATCAGCACAGGCTTTGGTTTCTGCTACTCGTTCTATCCCAGTGGTGTTTACTGCGGTAACGGATCCTGTGGGCGCAAAGCTTGTGAAATCCATGCATCAGCCGGGTAAAAATGTCACAGGTCTTTCTGATTTGTCTCCTGTGGCGCAGCACGTTGCACTGATTCAAGAAATTTTGCCGAAAGCTAAATCCATTGGGGTGGTCTACAACCCTGGTGAGGCAAATGCAGTGACACTGGTGCAGCTGTTAAAAGAGAGCGCGGAAGCAAATGGCCTTGAAGTGGTAGAAGCGACGGCACTGAAGAGCGCAGATGTACAATCTGCGACTCAAGCTATTGCAGCTAAGTCAGATGTGATTTATGCACCGACAGATAACACAGTAGCTAGCGCGATTGAAGGTATGATCGTCGCAGCGAATCAGGCGAAGAAACCCGTCTTTGGTGGGGCGACTTCTTATGTAGAAAAAGGAGCGATTGCCAGTTTAGGTTTTGATTACTATCAGGTTGGTGTTCAAACTGCTGACTATGTTGCTGCGATTTTGGAAGGGCAAGAGCCGGGCAAGTTAGATGTCAAAGTAGCAACAGGCTCTGATCTGGTTGTGAATGAAGGTGCGGCAACTAAGCTGGGTATTCAACTACCGAGCTCTGTTGTGAAACGTGCGACTAGCATTCAGTAATAGCCGTGTTCAGGTCGGTTTAACGGCGACCTGACTTGTGCAGAAAGGAGCAGTTATGTCTGCATTTGCTTTTTTTGGAGCCCTCGAGATAGGCCTTATCTACGGTTTAGTTGCCTTGGGCGTCTACCTTACGTTTCGAGTACTAGATTTCCCCGACTTAAGTGTTGACGGTAGCTTTCCTATGGGTGCCGCCGTCGCCGCAACCGCTATTGTGGCGGGTATCAATCCTTGGGTTGCGACAGGAATGGCAGTCATTGCAGGTGGCATGACAGGGTGGGTGACCGCTTTTCTAGCGGTTCGCTGTGGAATCCTTCATCTATTGGCTTCCATTCTTACCATGATTGCGGCGTTTTCTATCAACATTCGCATCATGGGCAAGCCGAACATGGCGCTGCTTGGAGAAGACACTATTCTTACCCCTTTTGAATCGATCGGCGATGCTATGTATATCCGACCTTTGATTGTCGGTGTGCTGGTATTACTTTCCGCGCTATTTGTCGTGCGTCTTCTTAACAGCGATTTCGGTTTAGGGTTAAGAGCGACAGGGGTAAACGCCCGAATGGTGGCAGCGCAAGGGGCGAGTACTGGCTTTTACACTTACTTTGGCTTAGCGCTGTCTAACGGATTTGTTGGTTTTGCTGGGGCGTTATTTGCTCAGACCAACAGCTTTGCCGATGTCACCTCTGGTGTGGGTACCATCGTAGTTGGTCTTGCGGCGGTTATTCTTGGACAAACCCTTATTCCAGGGCGGAAAATCTGGGTTGCAGTTTGTGCGGTGATTATTGGTTCGGTGCTTTATCGCCTAGCAGTAGCATTTGCCCTGAGTTCGGGAATGTTTGGCCTACAAGCATCGGATCTAAATTTGGTTACAGCCGTACTCGTCGCGGTAGCTTTAATTGCGCCGAAATTGAAACAGAGAATGAAAGCCAAACAACGAGTGTCGAATGCAAAACAAGCGGCATCGAAAAATGGATCAGGAGAGGCACTATGATTGAACTCAATGATATTCAAGTGACCTTCAATCCCGGCACTATTTTGGAAAACAGAGCGTTAAAAGGGGTGTCTTTAGAAGTACCTGAGCATGAGTTCCTCACCGTGATTGGATCCAACGGCGCGGGTAAATCAACGCTACTTGGTGCGGTGACGGGCGAAACGCCAATGATTGGCGGGCAAGTGATTATAGGGGGGGGCAAGATGTTACGCGTAAGAGGGTTGCACAACGCGCCACTCAATGTGCTCGCGTATTCCAAGACCCACTAGCAGGTACTTGTGGGGATTTGTCCATTGAAGAAAACATGGCGCTTGCTTACATGCGGGGTCAGCGTCGCGGGTGGGGGATGGCGCTCTCAGCGAAACGTCGCAAGCTGTTTCAAGAGCGCATCAGCATTCTGGGTTTAGGCTTGAAGATCGCCTTGGTGACAGCATTGGGCTGCTTTCTGGGGGGGGCAGCGTCAAGCGGTTAGTCTGGTTATGGCAACACTATCAGACAGTAAGCTACTACTGCTTGATGAACATACGGCTGCGTTAGACCCTCGTATGGCGGCTTTTGTTATTGACCTGACTAAGCGCATTGTCACCGAGTTTAATCTTACGGTAATGATGGTGACACACTCGATGAAGGATGCTCTGGCCTGTGGTGACAGGACAGTAATGTTGCACCAAGGAGAAATTGTTCTTGATGTAGCGGGTGATCAGCGAGCGAATATGCAAGTACCAGACTTATTGGAAATGTTTTCTAAAGTGCGTGGAGAGGAGTTGGCAGATGACAGCTTGTTGTTGAACTAGCTTAGAGTGTTTGTCGACTACGCCTACCAAATGTGATCCTCCTTGAGAAAATGACCCGTACGGTATTTTTAAAAGGAGGATTTTTATATGGGTACTCTTTATTAAAATAGTGGAATATTCCAATACTAAGAGCGCTTACCATGACCCTTCCATTTATCTTCCATAGCCAAACTGAAGATGGCCTTGTTTTTGATGGTGAACGGCTTACCGTCATTTTGAAAACCGAAAACATCGAGTTTGATAGCGTGTATGTACGCTGTGAACCAGACAACGAAGAATACCTCCTAGAGATGAAGCCTTGTGGTAATGCTGGTGAGCTTCAGCTGTGGCAAGCACAATTTGCAGCGAACCGAGACCGTGACGTCACCCATTATGTGTTCAAGCTGATCAAAGGCAACCACCAGCTTTGGCTTGATGGCAGAGGCGTGCATAAGCGTATGCCGCCGAAAGAGTTCCACTTTAAGTTGAACACGCAGTCTCAACCTCCTCGCTGGGTGCAAGAACAGGTCTTCTACCAGATATTTCCTGATCGCTTTGCGGCTAGCCAAGATGAGAAATCGATTCGAAATGCTTACGCTCAATACGACCCAGAAATTTTAGTAAAACCTTGGGGGGGGAGGCGGTTGGGTCTCACCAAAATACGGGCGCAAGAGAGTTTTTCGGTGGTGATTTAAAAGGTGTTGAGCAGAAGCTTGATTACTTGGATGAGTTGGGTGTGACAGCGTTGTACTTCAACCCAATTTTTACTGCACCAAGTAATCATAAATATGACACTACGGATTATTTCACGATCGATCCAATGTTTGGAAGCAATGAACTGTTTGCAGATTTGTGTGAACGAATTCATGGCAAGCAAATGAAGGTAGTTTTGGATGCGGTATTTAATCACACCTCAGTGGAGCACCCTTGGTTCGATATAAAACAAGAAGGTCTTGGGGCGTATGGAAACCCAAATTCAGATTTTCGTGACTATTACTTCTTCGAGGGAGAAACCAATAATTACATTGGCTGGAAAGGTATTGCTAGCCTACCCGTTCTGAACTTTGAAAATGAGCAGGTGCGCGATTACATCTATCAAAGTGAAGAGGCCGTAATCAAATATTGGCTCAAACCACCATATTCTGTCGATGGTTGGCGTTTTGATGTCATTCATATGTTGGGTGAAGGCGATGGTGCGAAAAACAACGCGCACTATGTGGAAGCTTTCCGTCAAGCAACCAAATCAACCAACCCTAATGCGTATGTGTTAGGTGAACACTTCTTTGAGGCGACGCAATGGCTGCAAGGCGGCCAAGAGGATGGAGCGATGAACTACTATGGTTTTGCCCATCCAGTGCGAGCATTTGTAGCTAAAAAAGATATTGCTTATGACCCGATCATGATTGGTGGACTGGATTTTAAAGAATGGTTAGATGAAGCAAGAGCAAAAATTCCTTGGCACAACCAACTATCCCAACTGAATCAGTTGGACAGCCACGATACTGCGCGCTTTCTTTCTCTGATTAAAGGGGACAACAAACGGATGGAATTAGCATTAATCATGCTGATGACGTACGTAGGAGTACCATGTGTTTATTATGGCAGTGAAGTTGGCCTAGAAGGCGGTTTGGATCCGGATAACAGACGCTGTTTCCCTTGGGAAGAGGTTGCAAAGTCCAAATGGTTGCCAATCTATAAGCGTTGGATTGCCATACGTAGGAACTACCCATGTTTACAATCAGGTAGTCTTCAGTGGTTATATGCGTCTGATGATGTATTGGTCTTTGCAAGACAGCTGGGGAGTGAAGCTGTAATTGTTGCATTGAATTTTAGTGAAGATGTGCAATTGATTGATATTCCGTTATGGAAACTTGGCTTAAATGCTAAACACTTGCTTCAGCTTTGCGAAACTGGCGATAAAGTTGATTATAGGCGTCATTTTTCTGTCAAGATCACACCTTTAACGTCTAGTTTATGGCAAGTGAAGTGACACTTAGCACCTAATTTATTAAAATTTATGAATACTTAAATTAAAAACTATAAACAGCCCCTGAATGGCTTAAGCTATTCAGGGTAAATAATAATCAGTCGTGGTATTCAATGGGTAATCAAAGGCGATTCAGCCTCAAGTTTGTCATCTTCTTCCCTCTGTTTTTGCTCTGTGTTGTCATGCTAGTGACAGCCAAAAACTACTATGATGCGATGAATCGCTACATCGACTTGGAATACGCTAAAATCGACCGAGCGGTCAATCGTGCAGTTAAAGTTCTGACAGCTCTAGATTATAGCTTCGTCAATTATTCAAATCCTGCCCATCCATTATTTAAAGAACACAATCATATGCTAGAAAATGATTTGTGTTATGTATGGCCTATTGATGTATTGCTTCTAGAGAATACCCATTCAGGTGGACTGCCGGCTGTTGAGCTGGACTACATGGTTGTTGGTCAAAAAGAACTGTGTGAACCGGGAAGTGATCTGTTCAAGGTGGCTGAAAAAAAAGCGGGTTTTGCTCCTTCCCTTTCATTCCTTCATGATATTGAATCGCACATTCTTGGTATCCACTATATCGATCAGAGAGGCTACGTTATTTCCTCTCCAGAAACGTACGCAAAGTACTTTACTCAAGAGCTTTGGAGTACGTTGAAAGCAAGACCGTTTTGGCAGAAAACAGCTCAGGATACCGTGAAAGTGACTATGTCTGGCCCCGCACCTATGTTGGACCGACATGACGGTCAGGTTATTAGCCTAACCGTGCCAATTTATGAGAAAGGCGAACATCAAGGTGTGTTGTCGATTGATTTTGATGTCGACGCCTTACTCAAAACGACGGACAACTTAGCGGGCAAGTTGCATGTCATTTCTAATGTAATGAGCATGCCTGACAACGTTTTGAGAGTAGAGGCTTTAGAGCACGAACGTTTAAGCTCAAATCATAAAATCTTCTATGAATACAATATTTTGGATGAGTTTAAGAACTTACTTGTATTTGAGAAGTACAGTGTCGCCGTTGCGTTCTTTATTTATGTACTGAGTACCGTCGCTCTATTTTTAGTCAATGCTCGTACAGAAAGTCGTTATTTTGAAGAGCTTGCAGCGAAAGATCCAATGACAGGTTTATTGAACCGTCGCGGAATGGAAGCGGTCTGGCGCAATAAAATCACGAAAAAGAATATTGCCTTAGCCGTATTTGATATCGATAACTTTAAATCTATTAATGATACTTATGGCCACGATGTTGGCGATGATGCGATTAAGGCTGTCGCGAGAGCCATTAAAGAAAATATTCGCCACACTGATGTCGCTTCTCGGTTCGGTGGTGAAGAGTTTGTTCTAGCAATCTACGATGAAGATATTGAATGTATGAAGCTCATTCTTCAACGAGTTGCGGATTCAATTGCAGCAAGTTCAAATAAAGTAATAAAGGAAGGATTTACGGTTTCTGGTGGGGTTGTTGTGAAAGGCTCGACTCAGTTAGCGAGCTTTGATGAGCTTTTCAAAGTTGCTGATGAAAAACTGTACGAAGCGAAAACAACAGGAAAGAACAAAATCTGTTACTAGCGCAACAAATCTTAGTATTGAAAAGGGCGATCTAATCGCCCTTTTTAACACACAGAGAGGTCAAGTTTTTAAGCTACATTGAGGCGTGCTTGTAGCTCATCACGGTAGCGTTGGATATGTTCAACGATTGGTGCTGCTTTATTAAACGTACGGATCTCTCGGAATAGTTCGTTCGCTTCAGGGTAAGATTGGCGCAAGTACGCAAACCATTGTTTTACGCGGTTTGGATAATACAAACCTTTATCGCCTTTCATTTCAAACTGTGAGTAGTAAATCAGCAAATCTACCACTTCATTCCAAGCCATCGGCTGGTGGTTGTATTTCACCATATTGCCAAGGTTCGGAATATTAAATGCACCACGGCATACCATTAAAGAGTCAACACCTGTCGTTGCAATACAGCGTTGTCCGTCTTCGTAGTTCCAAATCTCGCCATTGGCAATTAAGGGGATATCAAAACGTTCACGAATTTTAGTTATGTATTCCCATTTGATCTCAGATGCCTTGTAACCACCCTCTTTCGTACGTGCGTGGACAGTCAGTTCATTCGCGCCAGCTGATTGAATCGCATCAACGATCTCAAAGCAGTCCCCTGGATTTTCCCAGCCTAGGCGAATTTTCGCGGTAACAGGGATATCAGCAGGCACCGCGTCGCGACATGCTTTTACAACGTTGTGAATTAGGTCAGGATGCTGGAGTAGGGCTGCACCACCTTTACTTCTGTTGACCAATCTAGCGGGACAACCAAAGTTCAAATCAATACCGCGAGCGCCAAGTTCAGCTGCTTTGATCGCGTTCTCTGCCATCCAGTTTGGCTCTTGGCCAAGAAGTTGCACGTGAACGGGTACGCCAGATGCGGTTTGCGAGTCTTGCAGAAGCTCAGGGCACAGACGATGGAATACGTGATCAGGTAACAGTTGGTCGATGACTCGAACAAACTCTGTCACACAAAGATCATAGTCGTTTATCTCGGTTAGGATTTGGCGCATCAAATGGTCCAAAACGCCTTCCATCGGGCCTAATACAACTCGCATAGCTTGCCTAATACAGTTTGGTGGTAAAAAGGAGGGCGATTGTAGCGATGTGCGTGAAGTTTGTCATTAAAAGACTCATCAGCATCGAGTGACATCAACTAGCATCTTATAAACTCTAGGGTATAATGCCGCCAAATTCATGGGAAACCAGATGTCATGCAATACACATTAATTGAGAAAGGTGAAGTTCAAATCGACGAATCTTCACTGTTTATGGAAGGCGCGGTACTGGCTGCTAACCTGACCACGAAACCCTTAGCACCTGAAACATGGCTAGAGCCTCTTCTAGGTGAGGGTTTTAAAGCGATTCAGCCAGTCATTGAAGAGCAGATTCACAAGCAGCACAACTACATATTGCGTAACGAGTACTCTATTCTTGCACTTACGGAAAACAAACCAGAGCAGTTAGCTGATTTTGCTGAAGGCTTTATGTCCGTTTGGCCGATGATTGAAGAGCAGTGGCATGATGTGGTACTGAACGATGGCCTTGAACGCATGCTACAGGCATTGTTAACAACGATGATGTTGGCAATTGATGAAGAGCAAACGCAACAGCAGATGCGTGATGCGGGTATTGAAACCCCGCCTGCGCTAACGGATTTCATCGAGCAGTTTGATCTTATGATCAACGAAGTCGCACTTGGTGCTGATGAGTTGATGGTAGGAAAAAAATCAAAGAGCTTAAACCCATTCAAAGGGGTGGGTCGTAACGATCTTTGCCCATGTGAAAGCGGTAAGAAATTTAAGCAATGCTGCGGTAAATAACAGATATACAGATAAAAAGAAAAGCCGACTTGTAGTCGGCTTTTTTGTGTAATGTCGTTAGAAATCAGAGTTTAAGGCTCATCAATTATTGAATTGGGTTTTTGCGCTTACCACCAAAGAATTGAGCGATCACGATAAAGGCAAAAGCAATTAGGTTACCCGCGAAAATCACTACAAGCCACTGAGGCATAGAAAGGCCAAGGAACTGCCACACGATCTTCGCACAGTCACCATATGCTTCAAACATCCACGGAACCCATTGATTTAAAGGTGCCCAGCTAGGGAAGGTAACAAACAGATCACAAGTTGCAAATGGTGATGGATTGAACTGGTAGTCGACATGCTGCATCGCCAGCATCAAACCTTTATAAGCACTTGCTCCCCATGCCGCCAATGCCACCCAACGTACAAGAGGGTTATTGGGTGCAATAAGACCAATCATTGCAGCTGCGCCGATTCCCATCATGGCGACACGCTCATAAACACACATAACGCAAGGTTCAAGCATCATCACGTGTTGGAAGAATAATGCACAGGCTTCGAAAAAAACGATTGCGATAAGAAGAAGAAGCCAAGATAAGCGTCCCTTCGAGAAGTCATTCAGTGATGCAAAAATAGTCACAAGTAATATCCTATTGATGAAATTAAAAAGCTCTGAATACTCAGAGCTTTTTAACGTGGATAAGTTTCTTAATCAACCAAATTTTAATGGCCGCTAGATACTGCCGGAGCGATATCACCACTGTGCGGAACGATCCAGCCCGCGTCGTAGAAAGAAGCTGTTGCTGGTTCTAGGAAGAACATAATTCCCATCAAACCAACCAAAGCCAATACAACGGTGTATGGCAGTGCCATTACTACCATGCGACCGTAAGATAGACGAATCAACGGTGCCAGTGCTGAAGTTAGCAAGAATAGGAAAGCAGCTTGACCGTTTGGAGTCGCAACTGAAGGTAGGTTAGTACCAGTGTTAATTGCCACTGCTAGTAGATCAAATTGTTCACGTGTAATTAGGCCTTCCATGAGAGCCGTTTTCACTTCATTGATGTATACCGTACCAACGAATACGTTATCCGAAACCATAGATAATAGTCCGTTTGCTACGTAGAACAAAGCAAGCTGAGCGCCTTTGTCCTCGACAGCAAGTACTGCGTCAATAACAGGCTTGAATAGCTCTTGGTCAATGATAACGGCAACGACAGCAAAGAATACTGCTAACAGCGCTGTAAATGGCAGTGCCTCTTCAAACGCTTTACCCATTGAGTGCTCTTCGATTACTCCGGTAAACGATGTTGCAAGGATGATAACTGATAGACCAATTAGGCCAACGGCGGCTAGGTGAAGTGCGAGAGCGGCGATCAGCCAAACTGCAATAAGGCCTTGAACCCAAAGCTTAGCCACGTCTTGGTTTGTACGTGTCTTACGTTCTTCACGATCGAAATCAACGAGGATTTGACGGACGTTGTCAGGAAGTTTTACTCCATAGCCAAATACTTTTAGCTTTTCAACAACCGCACAAGTGATCAAACCACAGATAAATACAGGTAGTGTCACAGGTGACATGCGAATTAGAAACTCGCCAAATAACCAACCTGCTTGATCGGCAATAATCAGGTTTTGTGGTTCACCAACCATAGTAGTTACACCACCTAGCGCGGTACCAACACCAGCATGCATTAGTAACGAACGTAGAAATGCACGATAGTTTTCTAGGTCATCACGGGTTAGTTCTGTGATGGTGTCATCTTGAGTATGGTCGTGGTCTCCAATTGGGTTACCAGAAGCAACTTTGTGGTAAATCGAGTAGAAACCAACCGCAACGCTAATAACAACGGCAATTACTGTCAAAGCATCTAAGAAAGCTGAAAGAAATGCAGCTGCAAAACAAAAAGCGAGTGAAAGTAAAGTTTTTGAACGAATACCAAGCAATATCTTCGTAAAGATGAATAGCAAAAGGTGCTTCATGAAGTAGATACCCGCTACCATAAATACAAGTAGTAGGAGCACCTCAATATTGGCTACAAGCTCATGCTTCACCTGTGCAGGGCTTGTCATTCCAATCGCAACCGCTTCTATTGCTAGAAGACCGCCCGGTTGCAGTGGGTAGCATTTTAGAGCCATTGCTAGAGTGAAAATAAATTCAGCAACTAACAACCAACCAGCTACGAATGGATCAATTAGAAAGAATACAATTGGGTTAACAATTAGGAAGGCTATAATGGCAACTTTGTACCAATCAGGCGCCTTACCAAGAAAGTTCTTGATAAAGGCGTTTCCGAGCGATATCGGCATGATAATTCTCTTTATAACAAAATTATGAATAGACACTACAATAGTGCTTCAGCTTCTGTTCATTAGGCTTATTAGTTAGCCTTTTTAAACAATAACTTAGTAAAACAACAATCCTTTGTTCTCTTGTAGTCTTGCCAAGTTACTTCCCCTGAAACTCAAGCACCGCTCACTTTCGACCGCAACTCTACACTCAGTCAATCAATAGTCAACAACAAAACTTAATGCTACCGACTAAAACGGCTTTTTAATTGTAATAACGCGATCAAAACGGCGTTACTATATCATGAAAAGCTTATAAAAATTCACCTTGGATTTTAATTTACGTTCAATGACGAGAAAAGATAAATTAATAAAGAACATTAACCATTAGGCACAATTTTATTTTGCATATTTTGATCTAAAAAATGTGATCAATAATGCTTTATTACAGCTTGCTTTGTGCCCTGTAGCGGGAATTTAAAATATGAATTTCACGTCTTTGGCTTCATAAATTACCAATAGCAATTTGATGAAACAAATAGAGTGTTAACTCTATATTTAAACTTCGTTTCATTTATTGATCGTAAATTTTCTCAAATCGCTAACTAGTGGTATGATGAGTCTTATCGACCCAGTGAAATCAATAATTGGATAAAAAGTAGAATGGTCATAAAGGCGAAAAGCCCTGCGGGATTCGCAGAAAAATACATTATCGAGAGCATTTGGAACGGCCGTTTTCCTCCTGGCTCCATTTTACCCGCTGAGCGTGAGCTTTCTGAATTAATCGGTGTAACGAGAACGACATTACGTGAAGTATTGCAACGTTTAGCTCGTGATGGCTGGTTAACTATCCAACACGGTAAGCCAACGAAAGTTAACCAGTTTATGGAGACGTCTGGTCTGCATATCTTGGATACGCTAATGACACTTGATGTGGATAACGCAACGAACATCGTTGAAGACCTGCTCGCTGCGCGTACTAACATCAGTCCAATCTTCATGCGTTATGCATTCAAAGCAAACAAAGAAGCGTCTGAGCGTACTATCCAGAACGTGATTGAGTCGTGTGAAGCGCTTGTCAGTGCCTCTTCATGGGATGAATTTATCGCAGCTTCTCCATATGCAGACAAGATCCTGCAAAGCGTAAAAGAAGACAACGAGAAAGACGAAGCGAAACGCCAAGAAATCTTGATCGCGAAGACGTTCAACTTCTACGATTACATGTTGTTCCAGCGTTTAGCGTTCCATTCTGGCAACCAGATCTACGGTCTTATCTTTAATGGCCTGAGAAAGCTTTATGATCGAGTGGGTAGCTACTACTTCTCAAACCCAGCGTCACGTGATTTAGCGCTACGTTTTTACCGTCAGCTTCTAGAAACGTGTGAGACGGGTCAGCGTGATCAACTACCAATTGTGATTCGTCACTATGGTATGGAGAGTGCGCAAATTTGGAACGAGATGAAGCAAGAGTTGCCAACCAACTTCACAGAAGACGACAGCTAATCAATTCTTGAATTCAACGATTTCAAAATAAAACCGCAGGCATATACCTGCGGTTTTTTGTTGGTATTGAGAGTGTCTCAAGCGAGCAATCCGATGATTAAGCTAGGGACAATCTGGGTAAAGGTAAGTAGAGGGTTTCTATGATGTCCGAAAGCATTTGGTCGTAGGTGTTAAACACGGATAGGGATAAGTCCGAGGTGATGTCATAGAGTTCTTCTTCGCTTAAGGCGAGTACTTCACCTTCAATGTAATCGTTCAGTGACTGAATCGATTTGGTCGATGTTGGCGAGGCAAGGCTCAAAGGCTAATGACTGCCAACTGGTTAAGCCTTCTAATCATCACTGACGCATAGTTTCTCATTCGTTCAGGGCCGCCTCTATCTTCCATGTCCTGAATGCTGATACGCAGTTGTGTCAATGTCTCTAAGCTATCAATTACAGTTTGCCAGTTCATGTGGTACTCGTCATACAACTCGTCTCTTTGGGCAATAGCGAGCCATGCAATAGTGACCTCATCCATCAAAAACAAACTATGGCGAATCAATTTACCATGCTCCATCTGATTGCGTGCTACGGTGTTGTCTTGCCATTGCTCTATCAACTTGTCGACTTTGATTTGCAGCACGCGATACATGGGTTTGTTCTCAAAGCGAGAGGTTTCCACTAGCTGGTGCAATTTATAGCCTAGTTCTTGATGAATTTGCTCTATCTCTTTTTCGTGATTTTGTTGGTATTGAATAGAGTAGTGGGTTACTGCTCGATGGCGACGCAATAGATGGACGACATCGCGTAATAACGTGAGTAATTGATACTTGCGAGCGTGTTGTTTCTCCCGCTTCGCAGCTAAATGATAGATCCCAGCCAGAATGGCAATCGAGATCAAAGTAGAAATCAAAACAAACATAACCAACTCCTTGTTAGTGCTGTTGACCTAGCAACTAAGTAAGAGCAGCTTTGATGCCAATAATTAAAACATTTTAAAACAGTAGCTTATGTAAATTGTTAATAATGAAATGTCCGAATTTGGTGCGCGATTTCACCAAAAGTGTGAATTTGGTCAAATTACATCGCAGTTGTGTATACCTTTCCTGATTGGATGAAATTAGTGCTAGTTCTAAAGTCGCAAAGTTTTCTAATTGCATTTAATTGCGCAGGAACCCTCGATTCAAGTCACAATGCCGGTAGGCTAAATGATGATCTATTTGTATATGCTATGGGTTGTTTATGTGAACAATAGAGGGAATTACTTTGTCCAACGCGCTTGAAATTTGTTTTAGTACAACACCAAAGTCAAAGTTACCTGTAGATGCCAAAAACAAAACAGCCTACAGCCAGTTTAGAAAAGACAATCCGCATATACTCGGCACCTTTATCCCTGCTGGGACCCCGTTCATTCTAAGTAATAATTCGTCTAATTCTGTAGAGAAAATTAGGAATGATAGGCCAGATATTGCATGTGCTCTTGACACAGTGAAGAGTTGGTCTCAAGAAACGAAAAGAAATGTGGCCTACCTTTCTAGCGAATTTGGCGATGAAAACTTACAGGCAATAGCATACATCTATGAAAAAGAAATTAAGCCGTTCTTAGATGCAACTAATACCGTTATGGGCGGAAAGTTGGATGAATACACCGCAGCTGGAGCTGCGGCGACCGCGATCAATGAAAAACAGGCTAGGATGAGTAACTTTGGTAAAGCGTTGCTCAGCTATCAAAATGCGCTGATCAATGTACGACTTGCTGCTAAAAGTGGAGCCAAGAAAACTGAACTTCTGAAACTAGGCAACAAAGTTAAGTTTGCACATGACTCTTTAAACAAGCAGTTTCTAAAAGAGCTGACTCATTACTCAGGGCGAGTTAAGAGTAGTAAAGGCAATATCTGGAGTAATCCTGAACGAGGAATAAATATTGCCAAAAGCGGCAGGAACTCAAGCAAGCTTCAACTCACGTCTCTGGCCAATATACGTTCTGTTAGAGCACTAGAGGTTGGCTCTGATGTCATTGGAAAAAAGATTATTGCCATAGATGCAGGTGTTAGATTCAACAACGTTCGTAATGCGAAGAGTAATGGTAAAGATTGGCAAAAAAAAGCGGTGATGGAAGTCGCAGGCTTCGGAGCAAGTAATGCTGCAGGGGCTTGGACGACCGCAAAAGTTGTAACGGCAGGTATGGGGATTGCGTTAGCAGCGGGGCCACTGGGTATTGTAGTACTTATTGGTGTTGGGTTAGGGGCTGGCTATGCGGCTGCAAAAATGGGTGATTGGTTTGGGCAAGGTTTAGCAGAAAAAACCTATGAAACTAGCTCTAAAGTAAATTGGTTTTAAAGGAGTAATTGTGTTTTATTTCGATCTTATAGTGATGATTGTTGGTTGGACATGGTTACTGAGCACATTGGCTTTTATTCGTGTATCAGCAAAGCGGATTGAGACAAAAATATTGCAGGATGGTCATGATCCAATTGGCTGGGACAGAAATGGGTGGGGTTTTAGATTTCCTATGTACGCCTCAGTGTTGATGCGAGGTAAACCTGCGAAAGTATCGCTGGTAGAAGACAAACTTATTCTAAAGTATGCGACAGTCTTTGACCGAGTGCTTGCGTATATTGTCACAATAAGCTTCGTGATGGCACTTGCTTTGGGAGCAGTAATGGGGTTGGGGCCTGAAGAGTACAGAGTGAAAACCAGTTAAGTGCAGGGCTCTGTATAACGGTGAGTACAAGCCTAGTTGAAAGGCCAAATCCTGCTCTAGGGAGCAAAGTGTTTTATTTTGATATTGTAAACATGATTATTGGATGCACTTGGCTAGTGAGTACCTTGCTTTTTATTCGTATATCGGTAAAGCGGATTGAGAAAAAAATGTTGCGGGATGGTCATGACCCTATTGGTTGGGACAGAAATGGGTGGGGGTTTAGATTTCCTATGTACACATCAGTATTGATGCGAGGAAAGCCAGCTAAAGTATCACTTGTGGATGACCAACTAATACTAAAATACGCAACAACGTTTGATAGAGTACTTACGTATGTTGTAAGCATCAGCTTTGTGCTTTTCCTTGTGTGTGGTGCGATCATTACTTGGGGACCCGAAGAGTATAGGTTGCACTAAGTAATTTTCTCTCGTTGTAAAAAAGGCTTAACTGAACTAGTTAAGCCTTTCTTTTATGCGAAGAGCATTACATTACACGCATACCTGGTTGAGCACCTTCGTGCGGCTCAAGGATCCATAGGTCGCTGCCACCAGGGCCCGCTGCGAGGATCATGCCTTCAGACATACCAAACTTCATCTTACGAGGCTTTAGGTTAGCAACCATTACGGTTAGCTTGCCTTCTAGCTCTTCAGGTTTGTACGCTGACTTAATGCCAGAGAACACCTGACGAGTTTCGCCGCCGATGTCTAGTTGGAATTTAAGCAGCTTGTTTGCTTTTGGCACTTCTTCACACGAGATGATGCGCGCGATACGCATATCAACGGCTGCGAAAGCGTCAAATTCAATCTCTTCTGCGATTGGATCCTTGTCTAGCTCAGTTTGGCTCGCTTTGTTCTTTTCAGCTTCTGCTTTCTCTTGTGCTGCAACTTCTGCTGCTGCATCTTCTTTAGATGCTTCAATCATCGCTTCAACCTTCTTAGGATCGATGCGGTTGAATAGTGCTTTGAACTTAGTGATCTCGTGATCAGTTAGCGGCGCAGCGATACCTTCCCAAGTTAGTTCTTCGTTTAGGAACGCTTCAGTACGTGCAGCAAGCTCTGGCATTACTGGTTTCAGGTAAGTCATCAGAACGCGGAATAGGTTGATACCAACAGAACAAATGTCTTGTAGCTCTTGGTCTTTACCTTCTTCTTTAGCAACAACCCACGGTGCTTTTTCATCAACGTATTGGTTTGCTTTATCAGCCAGTGCTGTGATTTCACGGATTGCACGACCGAACTCACGCGTTTCGTATAGTTCTGCGATACGGTCAGCGGCCGCTGTGAACTCGTTATATAGCTCAGTTTCTGCGAAGTTAGCAGATAGTTTGCCTTCAAAGCGCTTAGAGATGAAGCCAGCGTTACGAGATGCTAGGTTAACAATCTTGTTTACTACGTCAGCGTTAACGCGCTGAGTGAAGTCTTCAAGGTTAAGGTCTAGGTCATCGATACGGCTGTTTAGCTTAGCTGCGTAGTAGTAACGTAGACACTCTGGATCTAGGTGATCTAGGTATGTTGCTGCTTTGATGAACGTGCCTTTCGACTTAGACATTTTCGCGCCGTTTACTGTAACGTAGCCGTGTACGAATACGTTGTTTGGCTTACGGAAACCACTGCCTTCTAGCATCGCTGGCCAGAATAGAGAGTGGAAGTAAACGATGTCTTTACCGATGAAGTGGTAAAGCTCAGTTGTGCTGTCTTTCTTCCAGTACTCATCGAAGTCCAGACCTTCAGTTTTGTTACATAGGTTCTTGAAAGAAGCCATGTAACCTACAGGTGCGTCTAGCCATACATAGAAGAATTTGTTCTTCTCGCCTGGGATTTCAAAACCGAAGTAAGGTGCATCACGTGAGATATCCCACTGCTGCAGGCCAGACTCGAACCACTCTTGCATTTTATTTGCCGTTTCGGCTTGTAGTGAACCAGAGCGTGTCCATTCTTTTAGCATGCTTTCGAACTGAGGTAGGTCGAAGAAGAAGTGCTCAGAGTCTTTCATTACTGGAGTCGCGCCAGATACTGCTGATTTAGGATTAATCAGTTCAGTTGGGCTGTACGTCTCACCACAGTTATCACAGTTGTCACCGTATTGGTCTTCTGACTTACACTTAGGACAAGTACCTTTTACGAAACGGTCTGGTAGGAACATTTCTTTCTCAGGATCAAACAGCTGAGAGATAGTACGGCTAGAGATAAAACCGTTTTTCTTAAGCTCTAGGTAGATGTGAGAAGCTAGCTCACGGTTCTCTTCTGAGTGTGTGCTGTGGTAGTTATCAAAGCTAATATCAAAGCCAGCGAAGTCTTTTTGATGCTCTTCGCTTACTGCAGCGATCATCTCTTCTGGCGTAATACCCATCTGTTGTGCTTTTAGCATGATTGGCGTGCCGTGAGCATCGTCAGCACAGATGAAGTTTACAGTGTTGCCGCGTAGGCGTTGGTAGCGAACCCAGATGTCAGCTTGAATATGTTCAAGCATATGACCTAGGTGAATCGAACCATTAGCGTACGGAAGGGCACAAGTTACCAGCAGTTTTCTTGGATCGTTTGCCATACTTAATAATCGCTTTTTGATAGGTATAAAAAAATAGAGAGTAATACTACCCCATGAGCTTCCTAACGCCAAGGTATCAAACCATGGATTGCCTTAGTTTTTTTGGGGTTCTGAATCTTGTCTCTGGGTGCTACGATTAGAGTGTTATACCCAAGTGACTTCAAGATGCGAAAAGGCCTAAGCACTTTGAGGTCATTTAGGTATAAAGGAGGCGTCATGCACCAGTTCACTTCAAAACAAGACTTTTGTCATTGGCTTAACCAGTTCCAACATCCGCAGTTGGTGGAAAACTGGGCAGATATTCATGGGATGGTCGCGATTCCAGCGCTAGGCGGCATCCAAATTACTTTGCCATTCGCGAGCAACGAGCTTCAACATGCGCTGAGCGATTGGATCAAAGAACAGCAAGCAGCAGGTGATGTCCCTGCGTTTGAGTTCCAGATTGAGCTCGGTGTCAAAGCGCTTGAAACCGGGGTTCAGAATGCAGTTAAGGGTGTTAAGAACATCATCGCAGTCAGTTCTGCGAAAGGAGGAGTAGGGAAGTCGACGACAGCAGTCAACCTTGCTCTAGCAATTGCGCAATCAGGTGCCAAAGTGGGTTTGTTAGATGCCGACATTTATGGCCCGTCGGTACCGATGATGCTGGGTCAAGAAGACGCAAAGCCTGAAGTACGTGACGCGAAATGGATGGAGCCAATTTTAGCCCATGGCATCTATACTCATTCTATCGGTTACTTAGTAGATAAAGCTGAAGCGGCAATATGGCGGGGGCCGATGGCTTCTAAGGCATTGTCACAATTGCTAACAGAGACTGATTGGCCAGAACTCGATTATTTGGTGATTGATATGCCACCGGGTACAGGGGATATTCAGCTGACGTTGTCACAACAAATTCCAGTAACAGGTACTGTACTTGTTACTACGCCGCAAGACTTAGCTTTGGCTGATGCTCGTAAAGGTGCTGCGATGTTCCATAAAGTGAATGTACCAGTGGTGGGCGTCGTGGAGAACATGAGCTATCACATTTGTAGCCAGTGCGGAGCGGTTGAGCACATATTTGGCACGGGTGGTGCTGAAAAAATGTCGCAAGAGTTTGGTTTGGCGTTACTTGGGCAGATCCCACTTCATATATCAATGCGAGAAGATATTGATGCGGGTATCCCAACTGTGGCAAGACGTTCTGATAGCGAGCATGCCGGTTACTACAAACAGCTTGCGGATCGTGTGTGTTGTACAATGTATTGGCAAGGCAAAGCAAAACCAGATGCAATCAGTTTTACTATGGTGAACTGAGTTTAATATCAAGGCCGGTTGAATATTGTGCATTTAAACGTTTGCTTGGCGGTTAATCCTCTGAGTAGATAGAAACTTATAACTAAACCCTAATTCCAACTAGTAACGAAGGGGTGAACTCCCTATAATCAGGCAGTTTATCTTTTTATGTGACTAGAAAATCATCATCGGGTGCAAACTAATGTCTGATAATAATCAATGCGTCATCGTAGGTATTGCTGGCGCTTCTGCTTCTGGAAAAAGTCTGATCGCGAGCACAATCTACAATGAGCTTCGCGAGAAAGTGGGCGATCATCAAATCGGTGTCATCACGGAAGATTGCTACTACAACGACCAAAGCCAACTAAGCATGGAAGAGCGTGTAAAGACTAACTACGACCACCCGAGCGCGTTGGACCACGACCTACTCTGTGAACACCTAGAGAAGTTGGTGCGTGGCGAGGCTGTAGAAGTACCAGAATACAGCTACACAGAGCACACTCGTACAAGCAACACCACTCCAATGACCCCTAAAAAGGTAATCATTTTGGAAGGTATCTTGCTGCTAACAGACCCACGCCTTCGTAATTTAATGCACGCGACAGTGTTTATGGATACTCCACTTGATATCTGTCTACTTCGTCGTGTTAAGCGTGATGTTGAAGAGCGTGGCCGTACTATGGAGTCGGTTCTTAAGCAATACCAACAGACAGTTCGTCCGATGTTCATGCAATTTATCGAACCTTCTAAGCAATACGCGGACATCATCGTACCTCGTGGTGGTAAAAACCGTATCGCAATCGACGTTCTTAAAGCGCACATTGCAAAACTTCTGAAAGCTTAAGCCTTTAGAAGGCTATATCGCTTTATTTTTGGATAAAGAAGTGGCACCTTAAGTGCCACTTCTTTTTTTTGTTTTTAAATTAGCCAGTTGCAATACAAAATCGGACATTTTTCACGCTTTCGTGGAACTGTCAGCGATAAAAAAAGTCTGCGCTTATAATTGTAAAAACACCCGAGCAAGGAAAAAAGCGAATGAAGAAACTGCTCTTAGTCATTGCCATCCCAATTGTGGCGATTTTGGCTGTTATTTTAGGGTTAGTGATTTTTGTTAATCCAAACCAATTTAAACCACTGATTGTGGAACAAGCTCAAAAGCAAACCGGCTTGGAACTGGTCATTGAAGGGGACATTAGTTGGCAGTTTTTCCCATCAATTGGCTTCGAACTGGGTCGCACTGAATTAAGAAACCCACAAGGCTTCAGCCAACCAAATCTATTTAAAGTTGAGACGGTAGGTGTAGATGTTTCCGTTACTCCTCTGTTCAGCAAACAACTGGAAATTGGGAATGTCACTCTTGATGGTGCTGAGTTCTATCTTGAAACGCAGAAAGATGGTACCAAGAACATTGATGCGCTAACCAAAGCACAAACTCAGCAAGCAGAAAAAACGACTGAAGCGACTCCAGAGCAAGCGGTAGATTCACAGAGCACGGCTTCTGATTGGACGATCAATCTGGCTGGCGTCACCATCTCTAATGGCTATGTTGAAATCCAAGACAAGCAAGCGGGTAGCTACACTAAGCTGTCTGATATTTCTTTAAACCTTTCTCAGTTTGCCTTTGATAGCTGGACAACGGCAGACTTCGGCGTGAAAGGTGAAATGAATGACCAGACGTTTACAGCGCAAGGTAAAGCGGATTTCAAACTGGCGAAAGGTTTAACTAGCTACGCTCTGAAAAACATCAACTTTGATGCAACTTACCGCGATCCTGCAAACAAAATTGAATCTGCAACCATTGGTTTAGACACGTTTGAGTTCGATAAAGTAAACAACCTAAGCTACGCATTAAAAGGCGAAGCAGGTGGCATGAAGCTTGATATGCAAGGTGGCGGTGAGCTAAACGTCGATAAAGCTATCAGCAAAGTGCAATTGAACAAATTGACGTTGAACTCAACGTTTGAAGGAGATGCGCTTCCACAATCACCAATGAAAGTCGATATGGCTTCAGACCTTTCATTCGATTTGGCTAAGGGCCACTTGAGCTTTGTTCTAGAGAAACTTACTGCAAACGCCATTGCACTTGATGGTAAAGCGGATGTGACTCTAGGCGATATTCCGAAAGTTCGCTTTGCTGTACACAGTCCTAACATCGACTTAGATGAGTTCCTTGGCTTAAATCAACAAGCACCGGTTAGTGACAAGCCAGCGTCCGGTGGCGAAAGTGCGCCAGCAGGGCCGGAAGTTGAACCAGACTTATCTGCATTAAAGACTCTGGATGTGAAAGGCGATATTACGATTGATAAGTTCAAAGCGGCTAACGCGAAGATGGAAGCGGTTAAAGCAAGCTTCTCTATCAATCGTGGTGTCTTTGACCTAACTTCATTCAGCTCTAAGTTGTACCAAGGTACGATTACTGCAACCGCTAAGCTAGACGCACGTAAATCACCTGCAACTTACTCAGCGAAGAAGTCAATTAAAGGTGTCCATATCCAACCATTGCTGATCGATGTAGCCAACAACGACATGTTGGAAGGTACGGGTAACATTGATGTAAACGTAAGTGGTAAGAGCTTAACGCCAACTGGCATCAAGAAGAACCTGACCGGCACGGTCGTGATCAATTTTGCCGATGGCGCTGTGAATGGCATCAACGTTGCTCAATTGATCCGAGAAAACTACGCGCGATTCAAAGGTCAAAGTCTAGAAGGTACAGATGAAGTTAAGAAAACCGACTTCAGTGCTATGACAGCGACCTTGAAGTTGAACAAAGGTGTAGTCTCTACCGACAATATGAAAGCGCAGTCTCCACTTCTTCGCGTTCGTGGTAAAGGTAAAGCGAACTACCTGAATGAAACGGTTGACTTCACTATCAGCACCTCGATTGTGGGTACGCTAGAAGGTCAGGGCGGTAAGAACATTGATGAACTGAAGGACATTACTATTCCTATCAATGTTTCTGGTAAGTGGGCAGATCCTAAGTTTAAGCTGGTCTTTGATGATGTGTTGAAGCAAAAAGCACAGAAAGAAATTGACCGTGGTGTAGAGAAGCTAACGGATAAGATCAAAGATGAGAAGACCAAAGAAGCCGTTGATGGTCTATTGAAAGGCTTGTTTAATTAACAGCGGTCTAAATCCAAAAGAGAAAGGGTTGGCAATGTGCCAACCCTTTTTATTACTTATTACACGATGAATAGATTACCAATCCACACCTTTTAACGCTTTTACGCCAGATTCAAAAGCGTGTTTGACGTTCTTTACTTCCGATACTGTATCGGCCATTTCAATCAAAGTGCGGTGTGCTCCGCGACCAGTAATGACGACAGATTGCATTTTCGGACGATTGTTCAGCGCTTCGACCACTTCATCTAGGTCGATATAGCCATAGCTCACCATGTACGTCAGTTCGTCAAATAGAATTACATCAATCGATTCGTCGGTGAGCATACGCTTACACTCTTGCCAAACCAGTTGCGCTGCTTCAGTATCGGCGGTTTTGTTTTGTGTCTCCCATGTAAAACCCGTCGCCATCACTTGGAACTCAACACCGAGCTTTTCAAGTAGGTTACGCTCTCCGTTGTCCCATGTCCCCTTGATAAACTGAGCAACAGAACACTTCAAACCGTGGCCCACCGCTCGCGCAATAGTACCGAAGCCTGAAGTCGATTTACCTTTGCCATTACCTGTAATGATCAGCAATAAACCTTTTTCTTCTTGGGCGGCAGCGATCTTGGCGTCTACCTGTTGTTTTACTTTTTGTTGGCGAGCCTTATGGCGAGCTTCTTTGTTTTCTTCGATAGACATGCGGCTTCCTCAATTCCTTTTTGTACCTTGTACGGGGTGACTTGGGTTCATTGAATTATCTCGCTATGATAGACCAACATACCGTGAAGAAAAACCATCGATAATTCAGGGAATAAAATGAAGAAACTACTCGTTGTTTGTATGGGAAATATCTGCCGCTCGCCAACCGGGGAGGCAGTGCTAAGAGCAAAAGCGCAGGAGCTGGGTGTGGTTGTAGAAGTGGACTCTGCTGGGACAATTGGCTACCACGCCGGTAACCAGCCTGATGCGCGTTCGATGCAAGCTGGTAAGCAACGAGGTTATTCGTTTAAAGGGATGCGTTCTCGAAAGGTAACATTAGAGGACTTTGAGGAGTTTGATATGGTGCTAGCCGCGGATAAAGCGAACTTGGCTGATCTTCTCGATCTTTGTCCTAGAGAGCATCGCCATAAAGTATCACTGTTTTTGAGTCACTCAAGTTCTGATTACAATGAAATCCCAGACCCATATTATGGTGGTGATGCAGGCTTTGAATTGGTACTTGATTTGATTGAAGAGGCGTCAGAAACGATTTTGAAGAAGCTCTAAGCATTTACAACGTGCCAGATACCAAAAGGGATGAGTATTACTCATCCCTTTTTGTATTATTCATAAAGCTAAAAACTGCAATTTATGTCGGCTTAGCCAGCCAGAATGTCAGTTGCAACTTTATAGCTTGGGTCTTCTTTTACGTTGATTTCTACCAAGCTACCAGCTTTATCTAGAAGCTTACGACAGTCTGGGCTCAAGTGACGTAGGTGAAGTGTTTTACCTAGTGCAGCGTAGCGCTCTGCCAAAGTTTCAATTGCTTCGATTGCGGAGTGATCTGTTACGCGAGAGTCTGCGAAGTCTACGATAATATCTTTTGGATCGCCGTGCGCGTTGAACAGTTCTAGGAAGTTTGCCGCTGAACCGAAGAAGATAGGGCCGTGAATCTTGTACTCTTTTGAGCCTTCATCATTTAGTCGAGTATCTGCATAGATATGCTTCGCATGTTGCCATGCAAACATGAGAGCAGATGCTACAACGCCCACTGCAACCGCAACCGCTAGGTCAGTTAGAACCGTCACAACTGTTACTAGAACAATAACGAAGAAATCTTGTTTAGGTACACGACGTGCCAGTTTGAATGTCGCCCATTCAAATGTGCCGATAACCACCATGAACATTACACCAACGAGCGCGGCTAGAGGGATCATCTCAATCAGCGAAGAAGCAAATAGGATGAACATCAGTAGAGCGATTGCAGCCACGATACCTGATAGACGGCCACGACCGCCTGAGTTCACGTTGATCATTGACTGGCCGATCATCGCACAACCACCCATTGCACCAAACACTGAACAAGTCATGTTCGCCATACCTTGACCAATACATTCACGGTTAGATTGACCACGTGTGTTGGTCATTTCATCTAGCACCGTTAGCGTCAGTAGAGACTCAATCAGGCCGATAGCCGCAAGAATGATTGCGTAAGGCAAGATGATTTGCAGTGTTTCAAGAGTGAAAGGTACAGCTGGAATAGAGAAGGTCGGAAGAGAGCCCGCCAAAGTCGCTGCTTCGTCACCAGACATAGTACGTAGGAAGTCAACAACTGTACGCGTTTCTAGATCCAAGCCAACCACAAGAGCCGTCACCGTCACGATTGCTACTAGAGAAGACGGTACCGCAGTTGTGAGCTTTGGTAGGAAGTGAATGATCGCCATTGTTAGCGCAACGAGACCCAGCATTAGCAGCATTTGGTCTTGTGGTAGCCAAGTCAGCATGCCGTTGATGTCTGGTGCTTTAAACTGGCCCAATTGTGCTAAGAAGATAACAATAGCAAGACCGTTTACGAAACCAATCATTACCGGGTGAGGTACGATTCGGATGAATTTACCTAGCTTGAATAGACCAGCTGCGATCTGAAGAATACCCGCCAGCATAATAGCAGCAAATAGGTATTGAACGCCGTGAGTCGCGACCAGCGACACCATAACAACGGCCATTGCGCCTGTTGCACCAGAAATCATACCTGGGCGACCACCAAAGATAGAGGTGATAAGGCCAACAATAAAGGCTGCGTACAGGCCGACCATAGGGTCAACACCGGCAACGAATGCAAATGCAACGGCTTCAGGGACCAGTGCTAATGCAACAGTTAGGCCTGATAGCACGTCGTTTTTTACGGAGTGCTTAGAAAATTGAGGGAATTCGAACATGTTTTGTATTGAGTTCTCTTGGCGATGAATTTCTCTCGACACATATTCGTATTTGCACAAGCACTGGTGGTCGAAGTTGTTACTTCGTTTCAGCGCAAACCGTAGTAAAAAAGAGCAGCATCAGAATGGTGTCGAAAACTTGAGTCGGCGAATGCTACCGAAAAGTGTGATTAAGTTCAAGAATGAAGGGGATATTGACGCACAAATGTGATCCGTCATTGATATTAATATGGCTAATTAGAGTTAACACTTACTTCAACAAAAAAGGCTGCCAATTGGCAGCCTTTTGCTTCTTATTTCGCTTAATGCGATGACAAGCTAAAACTTAGTTAAAGTTAGGCTTTGTCATTCCTGAAGATGCACGGTTAGTCGCTACTTGGCTACCTGCACCTTTTGGTGCGTAGCGCTCAGCTTTAAACGGTGCTGCTGAAACAGTAATCTCGCGAAGCTCTTGAGGACCTGGTGCTTTAGTCATCGGAGCACTAGCGCGTGGCTTAGCTGCTACTTTGATAACTTCAGCTTTAGGAGCTGGTGCAGCGATTGGTGCTTCTACTGCAACTTGCTCTACAGTGACTTCTACCACTTCAACTACTGGCTCTTGAGCTGCTTCTGTGGTGGTTTCAGCTTGCTCTACCACTGCTGGTTCAGCCACTGGTGCTGCTGCAATAGGTGCTTCTACAACCGGTGCTTCTACAACTGGAGCTTCTACTTTCGTTTCTACAGGTTGTTGAACTTTTGGTTCAACCACTGGCGTTTCAACGACTGCAGGTTGTTCACGGCGAATGATCACTTTACCCATCGCCATTTCAGGGCAAGCAAAACCACCTTGGATTGCAGGTACTGCTGTCGCTACTACCGCTGCTTCTTCCTTCACTCGCTCTTCCTTCTTAGGCGCTGGTTTTGGAATGTAGCGTGGCATCACTTTGCCCATTGCCATCTCAGGAGATGCTACACCACCTTTACGTAGGCGGAATGGGTTAGGGCGACGATCGCGACCACGACGACGACGTTGACCGCTTGCACGTAGGTGACGCGGTGAACGACGGTTACGACGTTGTTTTGATTCTGCTTTGTTATCTTTATCCTGTTGAGTCTCAGCCACTGCCTCTACTGGCTTCTCTACAGGAGTTTCAATCGCTTTTACTGGAGCCTCAGCTACCTGTTCTGAAGCTTGCTGATCTTTAACGCGTACAGATTTGTTAAGTTTGCGACGTTGACGGCGCTCTTTAACTTTTTCTGCTTTCGCATTTGACTTCGCTTTGCTCTCTTCAGGTTTCGCTTCAGAGCCAGTACGAGCTTCAGCCGCAAGCTGTAGACCTTTTTCCGCTACCTTAGCGTTTGCTTTCTGCTCTTGAGCTTTATCTGCTTGCTGAGCTTTTGGTTTGCGTTTTTGGTTACGGTTTTGCTGTTTATTAGGCTGCTGTGTTTCGTTTTGCTCTGTTGCCTGCTCATCACGTGGCTTGCGACGACGTTTGTTATCGCGGTTATCTCTGTTGTCACGTGGGTTACGGCGACGGTCGTTACGATCACGTCGGTTGTTACGTTTGTTGTCGCGTGCAGGCTTAGTTTCTTCTTGCTTAGGTTCTTCTTTTTCTTCATTAGAACCAAATAGGAAGCTGCTTAATGCTTTGAACAAACGACTAAACAAACCAGGCTTTTCTTCTTGCTCTACGTGTTTCTTCTTAGGCGCGGCAGCCGCAGCAGCAGGTTTCGCTGCTGGCGTTGGAGCTGATTGAGTTGAAGAAGCAAAGCCTTTTAGTACAGGTTCTTCGATCTTCTTAGGCTTTAATTCAGTCTCAGGTACTTCTTTGCCTTCTGCTTCTTTCATGGCTTCCAGTTTCTTTGGAAGTAGGTAAGAAAGCAGGTCGAACTCTTCGCCTTCACGAACACGAATTACTTCAAAGTGCGGTGTTTCCATATCTGAGTTAGGAACAACCGTGATCTTCACTTCTTGTGTACGCTCAATGTGGTTCACAGAGCGACGCTTTTCGTTTAGAAGGTATGATGCGATTGGAACAGGGACAACTGCCAGCACTTGAGCTGTATTGTCTTTTAACGCCTCTTCTTCGATTAGACGAAGTACAGAAAGAGCTAGGGACTCGTTGTCACGAACAACACCAGTACCTGTACAGCGAGGACAGATGTGGTGGCTTGCTTCTGCTAGAGATGGGCTCAAACGTTGACGAGACATCTCCAATAGACCGAAGCGAGAAATGCGACCAATTTGAACGCGAGCGCGATCTAGACGAACGGCTTCACGTAGACGGTTTTCTACTTCACGCTGGTGGCGTACAGGTGTCATATCGATAAAGTCGATAACTACCAGACCACCAAGGTCACGCAGTCGCAACTGACGAGCAATTTCATCAGCAGCTTCAAGGTTAGTGTTAAGTGCTGTTTCTTCGATATCACCACCCTTTGTTGCACGAGCAGAGTTAATATCGATAGAAGTCAGTGCTTCTGTTGGGTCGATAACGATAGAACCACCAGACGGTAAGCGCACTTCACGTTGGAAAGCTGATTCAATTTGGCTTTCGATTTGGTAGTGGCTGAACAGTGGAACTTCACCATCATATTTCTTCACACGGTTGATGAAATCTGGACGCACTAACTGAATATGCTCTTTCGCACGTTCGTAGATAGTGTTGCTATCGATCAGGATTTCACCGATATCACGACGTAGGTAGTCACGGATTGCACGAACAATAACGTTACTTTCTTGGTGGATTAAGAATGGAGCAGGGTTAGAATCTGCAGCACCTTTGATCGCTCCCCAATGATTTAGGAGTACGTTTAAATCCCACTCTAGTTCTTCGGCACTCTTACCAACGCCAGCTGTGCGAACAATTAAACCCATACCTTGCGGCAGTTCAAGAGTACTCAATGCAGCTTTTAGTTGCGTACGCTCATCACCTTCGATTCGGCGAGAAATACCGCCAGCGCGAGGGTTGTTAGGCATCAGAACTAGATAACTACCAGCTAAAGAGATGAAAGTAGTCAGGGCTGCACCTTTACTACCACGCTCTTCTTTTTCCACTTGTACGATTACTTCTTGGCCTTCGGTCAGCACTTCTTTAATGCTTGGTCGGCCTTGGTAAGTGTAACCTTCAGGGAAATATTCGCGGGCAATTTCTTTAAGAGGAAGGAAACCGTGACGCTCAGCACCGTAATCAACAAATGCGGCTTCTAAGCTTGGTTCAATACGTGTGATACGTCCTTTGTAGATATTCGCTTTTTTGGACTCATGACCTGGACTCTCGATATCAAGATCGAAAAGTCGCTGGCCATCAACCAGAGCGACACGCAACTCTTCTTTTTGAGTTGCGTTAATTAACATTCTTTTCATTGAAAATTTCTCGTTGTCTTTTCTTTTGTCTTTCTAGTCAACTTGTCACTGTTTTTTCGCTCTTTCACGGTGCCTGATCCCATGGCTATATTTTGCAGCCTCCCGGCTGGAAGGGGATGCTCTTGGGCACTTCAGTCATCACAAGTCTAGTTTAGGTTTCGTTGGAAACGCAGGCTTGTGACCCGCTATATGGTGCGGTAGATACTCAACGTGAATATGCGAGGAGTAGAGTAACAAGTGTGTTGAATTCAGCATGTCTTACGCCAATGCAGCACCTGAGCTTCAACAATCTACTCACATTGCTTGGGGATAAATGATTGGTAATGAACAAAATGTAACCAAACCTTCCTTAGCAGCTGTGAACTATAGCAGTGCAGGTGGATATCAGCAATCTGCTTTCACGCAAACGTTGGAAAATTTGGCGCTAAATTCAAGTTTTGTAATTTATAACTGGCTGTTTCATAAGCAGTTGAGTCTAGAAAATTGAAAAAGAGGCAAAGCAGATTGAGAAGTTGGCCAAGAGTTTTGATAATTGAAACAAAAGGTTGGCGTGTTTTAGAACTATTTATGGCAACAAGTATTTCTTTTGTGGCAAGAATAATGTGAAGTCGTACAGATTTGGGTTTACAATACCGCGCATGAGCGAAATAAGAACACAAGTCCAGTTCGTCGATATTGACGAAGATATGGCGGGTCAACGCATTGATAATTTCTTGCGTAACCAATTAAAAGACATCCCAAAGAGCATGATTTATCGAATTGTGCGCAAGGGCGAAGTACGCGTAAATAAAAAGCGCATTAAAGCCGAGTACAAACTAAAAGCAGGCGATCTTGTTCGTATTCCTCCAGTTACGGTAGAAAAGAAAGTAGATGACGTTGCACCAAGTACCAAGCTAAACAAAGTGGCAGAGTTAGAAGATAAGATCATTTTTGAAGATGATCATATGCTGATTCTTAATAAGCCTTCTGGAACCGCAGTTCATGGTGGTAGTGGTTTGAAGTTTGGCGCGATTGAAGCACTTCGTGCTTTGCGCCCACAAGCTCGCTTCCTTGAGTTAGTTCACCGTATCGACCGTGACACTTCCGGTATATTGCTTGTCGCGAAAAAGCGTTCGGCACTACGCCACTTACAAGCACAGTTCCGTGAAAAGACAGTGAAGAAGTTCTACTTTGCACTTGTCATGGGGGAGTGGAAAGCAAGCTGTAAGGTTGTTAATGCACCACTGCTAAAAAACGAAGTGAACAGTATTGTTCGAGTGAACCCAAATGGTAAGCCGTCAGAAACACGCTTCAAGATTTTGGAAAAGTTCGACCAAGCAACGCTAATCCAAGCAAGCCCGATTACTGGTCGTACTCACCAGATTCGTGTGCATACCCAATATACAGGGCACCCAATTGCATGGGATGACCGTTACGGTGACCGTCGCTTTGATGCTTATACTGGGCAAGTTGGCTTGGATCGTTTGTTCCTTCATGCGGCGAACATCAAGTTCCAGCACCCATCGAATGATGAGTGGATGGAGATCAACGCGCCGATGGAAGCGAAATTAGAGAAAGTCTTAGCGGGTTTGCGTAAAAAGTAGAGGCAAGAGTATCTACACCCTTTGGGGTCGCAAAAAGCTATGTAAAAGCCGATGTTAATACATCGGCTTTTTTGATCGTAGAAAGCTTCTTAGGGAATAGCGCCAGCTTTATCCGTTGAGTTATGAGCTCTCTGTGCTTAGAACTAAAGACGAAAGAGAGCCCCAACTCGCTTGTTTTGAATTTTGCTGGGCCTCTCTACAAAACCTCTAACCCTTGCTTTTGCAGCATATCGATCAAATCAATCAGTGGCAGGCCGACTAGCGTATTCGGATCTTTGCCGACTAACTTCTTAAACAGACAAATCCCCATACCCTCGCTTTTAAAACTGCCAGCGCAGTAAAACGGTTCTTCTCTGTCAACGTAACGCTCGATTTGCTCGCGAGCCAAATCTCTAAAATGGACTTCAAAGGTATCGAAGCCGACTTCAGTATGATTCGTAGCGGTGTTATGTACTGCAAGCCCGGTATAAAAAGTGATGGTTTTACCGCTTTGAGCTAATAGCTGTCTGATTGCGTTTTCTCGGCTTAGCGGCTTACCCACAATTTCACCGTCGATAACACAAACTTGGTCACTGCCAACGACCAAACTGTCCTGAGTTGTGTGGCAAGACGTCGCTTTTCCAATCGCGAGCCTTTGAACGAGATCTAAAGGGGTTTCATTGGGTAAAGGCGTCTCGTCACAGTCTGGTGATAAGCAAGTAAAAGGTACTGCTAGTTTTTCCAGCAGTTGTTTACGAAAAGGTGAGGTTGAGGCTAAAACCAGTTGGTAATTTTTCATTTTGAATTACAATTCGCACAAGCATTTTCACTAGGATAATCGATCAAAATCGATTCTGGCTAATGCTCTGTATGATAAGCGTAAAAAAGTACAACTTTTTTTCCTTTTTCTTTGACTAATTTTGATTTGGAAGATAATATTCGCGCCCTATGCAAAAGGTAAAAATACCGCGAACGGTTGATCCGGCGAAGTCCGCACAGAAACGATTAGATTACGATGGCATCATCCAAGCTAGTCTTTTCAAGCGCTTAGCGGAAACAACTGAAGGCGTAAAACGCGACGCAGAAGTCTCATTGTCATTTGATATTGATGAACAGCGACTTGTTGTTATCTCTGGTAAAGCTAACATCGAAGTCGATTTAGAGTGTCAGCGTTGTAATGAGGTATTCACACATTTGTGTGAAGTTGAATTCCTTTACACTCCTTACTACGGTGAGAAGACGGAAGAGGAAGCACCAGAAATTTATGATTTGGTAGATCTAAATGAGTACGGTGAATTAGACCTTATACAACTAGTTGAAGACGAGTTCATCTTAACATTACCTCAAATCGCAATGCACGATGAAGCGGATTGTAGCGTTGATTCAAATAACATGGTTTTTGGTGAGATTCCTGAAGAAATTGAGGAAGAAAAACCGAATCCATTCGACGTTTTGAAAAATCTGAAAAAGTAACTGGTGTGGTAGCCGCTTCTTCTTTAGGTTTTTAACCCAATAGTATAGGAGTAGGGTCAATGGCCGTACAGAAAAACCGTAAAACTCGTTCTAAGCGCGGTATGCGTCGTTCACACGATGCGCTAACTACAGCTGCACTATCTGTAGACGCGACTTCTGGTGAAACTCACCTACGCCACAACGTAACTGCTGAAGGTTACTACCGTGGTCAAAAGGTTATCAACAAGTAAGGTTGAACCTTTGCAAAGTATTACCGTTGCACTTGATGCAATGGGCGGGGATTTCGGTCCACGCGTAACAGTGCCTGCCGCCGTGCAGGCACTGTCTCATTTCCCAGAGCTAAAAGTGATTCTTATAGGTGATCAATCTCTGATCACGTCTCAATTATCTCAACTAGGCGCCTCTACCAGTTCTCGTTTGAGCATTCTTCATAGCGAGAAAGTGATATCAAACTCAGAAAAGCCATCTTTAGCATTACGCAATAGCCAAAACAGCTCTATGCGTATGGCCATCGACCTTGTTTCTGAAAGCGAAGCAGACGCATGTGTGAGTGGTGGTAACACCGGTGCGCTTATGGCGCTCTCACGTTTCATTCTTAAACTGCTTCCTGGTATTGAGCGTCCTGCTTTAGTTTCCGCATTACCAACTATCAGCGGCAAGCGTACCTGGATGTTAGATCTTGGTGCGAATGTGTCGTGCGATGCCGACAGTTTGTTCCAGTTTGCAGTGATGGGCAGTGCATTAGCTGAGGAGCACCTCGGTCATCCACCTCGTGTGGCTGTACTAAATATTGGCGCTGAAGAAATCAAAGGAAACGATTTGGTCAAGCGCTGTGCAGAAATGCTTTCTCAAACCGACGCAATTAATTTTGTGGGTTATATTGAAGGTAATCAAATTTTGCATGACGTAGCCGATGTCATTGTTTGTGATGGCTTTGTCGGTAACGTATGCTTAAAAGCCAGCGAGGGAACAGCACAACTCTTTATCGAAAAACTTAAAACCAGCATGATGGCATCAACGATAAAGGGATGGATTGCTAGAAAGTTGTTTTCTCGGCTATTTAATGAACTAAAAACACTGAACCCCGACCAGTATAACGGCGCAAGTTTGCTAGGATTGCGCGGCATTGTCATAAAAAGCCATGGAAGTGCGGATGTATCTGCGATTGTCAATGCACTTGGCGAGGCAGTACACGAGGTCAAACGACAAGTACCAAGCCGTATTAGCGATCGTTTGGAAGCGGTTTTACTCGAGAGGCATTATTAGTCTTCATGCATAGCAAAATATTAGGTACTGGCAGCTACCTGCCATCTCAGGTGCGTACTAACGCAGACCTAGAGAAAATGGTAGATACAAGTGATGAGTGGATCGTAGCTCGCACGGGTATTAAAGAGCGTCGAATTGCAGCAGAAAATGAAACTGTTGCAGACATGGCATTCTACGCAGCTGAAAACGCTATCGATATGGCCGGCATTGATAAAAATGATATCGACCTAATTATCGTTGCTACTACTAGCAGTAGCCATACTTTCCCTTCATCTGCGTGTCAGGTGCAGGGAAAGCTTGGCATTAAAGGTTGTCCAGCATTTGACTTGGCCGCTGCTTGTTCAGGCTTTGTATACGCCTTATCTGTTGCTGATCAACACATCAAATCAGGTATGTGTAAAAACGTACTCGTGATTGGTGCAGACGCATTATCGAAAACGTGTGATCCAACGGATCGTTCAACCATCATCTTATTTGGTGATGCGGCAGGAGCGGTAGTGGTTGGCGCGAGCGAAGAGCCGGGTATCATCTCTACACACGTATACTCAGACGGTCAATTTGGTGATCTGTTGAGTCTGCCTGTGCCAGAACGTGGCAAAGATGCTGACAAATGGCTGCACATGGCGGGTAACGAAGTATTCAAAGTGGCAGTAACTCAGCTATCTAAGCTAGTGAAAGACACACTTGAAGCGAACGATATGCACAAGTCTGAACTAGACTGGCTAGTGCCGCACCAAGCGAACTACCGCATTATTTCAGCGACAGCGAAAAAGCTTTCGATGTCACTAGACCAAGTCGTGATTACACTTGATAAGCACGGCAACACATCAGCTGCAACTGTGCCAACAGCACTGGATGAAGCGGTACGTGATGGTCGAATTAAACGCGGTCAAACTTTACTTCTTGAAGCGTTTGGTGGCGGATTCACTTGGGGCTCGGCTCTGGTGAAATTCTAAGTTTCATAAGAATTCAAAATTTAAGATGCGCTACCGTGCATCTTATTTCTTTTTACTTTGCTTAAAGGAAAACAACATGAGCAAGTTTGCTATCGTATTTCCAGGCCAGGGTTCACAAGCTGTAGGTATGCTTGCTGATCTAGGCGAACAATATGACGTAGTAAAACAAACATTTGCAGAAGCATCTGACGCACTAGGTTACGACCTATGGGCGCTTGTTCAAAATGGACCTGCAGAAGATCTAAACCAAACTTTCCGTACACAGCCTGCATTGCTAGCTTCATCTGTTGCTATCTGGCGCGTATGGCAAGAGCTTGGTCTTGAGCAACCAGCAAACCTAGCGGGTCACAGCCTAGGTGAGTACTCAGCACTAGTATGTGCTGGCGTGATTGACTTTAAAGAAGCAATCAAACTGGTTGAGCTACGTGGTCAACTTATGCAAGAAGCCGTACCAGCAGGTACTGGTGCAATGTACGCGATCATCGGTCTAGATGACGAAGCGATTGCAAAAGCTTGTGAAGAAGCTGCGCAAGGTGACGTAGTTTCACCAGTAAACTTCAACTCGCCTGGTCAAGTTGTTATCGCAGGTAGCAAAGACGCAGTAGAGCGCGCGGGCGTACTATGTAAAGAAGCGGGTGCAAAACGTGCACTTCCTCTTCCTGTTTCAGTGCCTTCACACTGTGCACTAATGAAACCAGCAGCAGAGAAACTAGCGGTTGCGCTAGAGTCTATTGAATTCAACGCACCACAACTTCCAGTTATCAACAACGTTGATGTGGCAGCAGAAACGGATCCTGCAAAAATCAAAGACGCACTTGTTCGTCAGCTGCACAGCCCAGTTCGTTGGACTGAGAGCGTGCAGCTAATGAGCGAGCAAGGCGTAGAAAATCTTCTTGAGCTTGGTCCTGGCAAAGTACTGACAGGTCTGACTAAACGTATCGTGAAAACACTAAGCGCAGCAGCTGTTAACGACGTAGCGTCGCTAGAAGCTGCTAAGTAATTCGTTCACGATAAGAAAAGGAAAACACAACATGATGAATCTAGAAGGTAAGATCGCTCTAGTGACAGGCGCAAGCCGTGGCATTGGTCGTGCGATTGCTGAGCTTCTTGTTGAACGCGGTGCAACAGTAATTGGTACTGCGACTTCTGAAGGTGGCGCAGCAGCGATCAGCGAATACCTGGGTGAAAACGGTAAAGGCCTAGCACTTAACGTGACTGACGTTGAGTCTATCGAAGCGACACTAAAAACCATTAATGATGAGTTCGGTGTAATCGATATTCTAGTTAACAACGCTGGTATCACTCGCGATAACCTACTAATGCGTATGAAGGATGACGAGTGGAACGACATCATCAATACGAACCTAACGCCAATTTACCGCATGTCTAAGGCGGTTCTACGTGGCATGATGAAAAAACGCGCTGGTCGCATCATCAACGTAGGTTCTGTTGTTGGTACTATGGGTAACGCTGGTCAAACGAACTACGCAGCAGCGAAAGCAGGCGTAATTGGTTTCACTAAATCAATGGCTCGTGAAGTAGCTTCTCGTGGTGTAACGGTTAATACAGTCGCTCCTGGTTTCATCGAAACTGACATGACTAAGGCGCTAAATGATGACCAACGTGCAGCAACGTTATCGAACGTGCCTGCAGGTCGTCTAGGTGACCCACGTGAAATTGCATCAGCAGTAGTATTCCTAGCTTCACCTGAGGCAGCTTACATTACTGGTGAAACTTTGCATGTAAATGGCGGCATGTACATGGTTTAATGCACAGTTCGTGCAAAATAAGCTATTTTACTTTATGAAAAATAGCCTATAGTTGCTGTTAACTGTCATTAAGTTGTGATGGTCGTGCACAAGATTTGTGCATGATTTAAGTCAAAAATGTATTGAAATTCGGTTAAATTCGCTAATTTTGTGGTTTGACCAGCAAGGACCCCCTTGCAACTTTCCATAGTTCGAATAAACTACGGAATCATCGCATTAGGCGAAATCTGTAAAGGAAAAGAAAAATGAGCAACATCGAAGAACGCGTAAAGAAAATCATTGTTGAACAGCTAGGTGTAGACGAAGCAGAAGTTAAGAATGAAGCTTCTTTCGTTGACGATCTAGGTGCTGATTCTCTAGACACAGTAGAGCTAGTTATGGCTCTAGAAGAGGAATTCGACACTGAGATTCCTGACGAAGAAGCTGAGAAAATCACTACTGTTCAAGCTGCAATCGACTACGTAAACAGCGCTCAGTAATTATCTCTCCCAGGCGGTCTCCTAGACCGCCTGTGTTCTTTCTAACTTCTTCTATCCTCTCATAGAAACATTCAATTCCCGGAGAATTATATCGTGTCCAAGCGTCGTGTAGTTGTCACAGGCATGGGTATGTTGTCACCGGTAGGCAACACAGTAGAATCATCTTGGAAAGCCCTGCTAGAAGGTCAAAGCGGAATCGTTAACATCGATCATTTCGATGCAACGAACTTCTCAACTCGTTTTGCAGGTCTTGTTAAAGATTTTGATTGCACAGAGTACATGTCTAAAAAAGATGCTCGTAAAATGGATCTATTTATCCAGTACGGCATCGCAGCAGGTATCCAAGCGTTGGATGACTCTGGCTTAGAAATTACCGAAGAAAACGCAGCTCGAGTTGGTGTCGCAATCGGCTCTGGTATTGGCGGTCTAGACCTAATCGAAAAAGGTCACTCAGCACTTGTTGAGAAAGGCCCGCGTAAAGTTAGCCCATTTTTTGTTCCTTCGACCATCGTAAACATGGTTGCAGGTAACCTATCTATCATGCGTGGTCTTCGTGGTCCAAATATCGCGATCTCTACTGCATGTACTACAGGCCTTCACAACATCGGCCACGCAGCTCGTATGATTGCATACGGTGATGCAGAAGCGATGGTAGCTGGTGGTGCCGAGAAAGCATCAACACCGCTAGGCATGGCTGGTTTCGGCGCGGCTAAAGCATTATCGACTCGTAATGATGAGCCTCAAAAAGCGTCTCGTCCATGGGATAAAGGCCGTGACGGCTTCGTTCTTGGTGACGGCGCGGGTATGATGGTTCTTGAAGAGTACGAACACGCAAAAGCTCGTGGCGCTAAGATTTACGCAGAGCTTGTTGGCTTTGGTATGTCTGGTGACGCTTACCACATGACTTCTCCAAGTGAAGATGGTTCAGGTGGCGCACTAGCAATGGAAGCCGCGATGCGTGATGCAAACATCATCGGTACTCAAGTTGGTTACGTGAACGCTCACGGAACATCAACACCAGCTGGTGACGTAGCTGAAATCAAGGGTGTAAAACGTGCTCTTGGTGAAGAAGGCTCAAAACAAGTATTAGTATCTTCGACTAAATCGATGACTGGCCACCTACTGGGTGCTGCAGGTTCTGTTGAAGCTATCATTACGGTTCTTTCTCTGGTTGACCAAATCGTTCCACCAACGATTAACCTAGATGATCCTGAAGAAGGCCTAGATATTGACCTTGTACCGCATACTGCGCGCAAAGTTGATATGGAATACGCGATCTGTAATTCGTTTGGCTTTGGTGGCACAAACGGTTCACTTGTATTCAAAAAATTCGCTGAGTAAGAATCTCTAACACTGTTTTAGAGTAGCGATACTTGTATTCTAACGGCTCGATGCTTAGCATTGAGCCGTTTTGTTTTATTTGTCGATCAGAAATCAAAGGGTATCTGAATGTTCTGGGTAAATGGACTTCCACAAACGCATGTTTCGCTCGGTGATCGCTCATTTCAGTATGGTGATGGCTGTTTCACTACTATTAAGACTAAGTACGGTCAACTGGAGCACTGGCAAGCGCATATTGAACGTATGGAGGCGTGTCTAAAAACATTGCAAATACCTTTCCCAGATTGGAATACGGTTTTTGATTGGGCGATGCTCGCGGTCTTAAATGACGAGGCGGCAGGAATCAAGATTCATATTAGTCGTGGTTGTGGTGGTCGAGGGTACAGCCCAAGCGGTATAGATGGTCCAGTTATGACTATTTCGAACTTTGCATTTCCTTTTCATTATGCTCTGTGGCAAGAAAATGGTGTGCAGTTAGGTATTTGTGAAACTCGCCTTGGCATCCAACCATTACTTGCAGGTCACAAGCACAACAACCGAATAGAGCAGGTTCTCGCAAAGGCGGAAATTGATGGTTCTGAATTTGCCGATGCTGTGACGTTAAATGTGCAAAATCATGTCATTGAAACTACAATGGCAAACCTTTTTTGGGTTAATGATAAAAGGGTATACACACCGGATTTGAGTTTGTCCGGTGTGGCCGGCGTAATGCGCCGTAAGGTATTGGAATTTCTCCAAGCTGAAGGTTACCCGGTGAAGGTAGCCCAATTCACACTGGCAGATTTGCTTGATGCAGAAGAGGTGTGGATGTGTAACTCACTATTGGGTGTAGCGCCGGTTTGCGGTATTTCAACACCAGAGAACAAGATTGAACTTCCAATTGGAAAACTGACTCGACGACTTCAAGGGAATCTAAATACGTGATTAAAAAACTGTTTGCTTTTGTTGTACTGATTGCCGTTATTGGTGCAGCAGGTGCTTTTTACGTTGTTTCACAGACTAAGCAATACGTTAACTCGCCAATCCTTATAGAACAGCCACAGCTGTTCACCGTTGAAAATGGCACCAGCTTTCACCGAGTCATGCGTGATTTAGCGAAAGATAATATTATTGAAGCTTCTGATTACACCCGCTTAATGCCTCACCTTTACCCAGAGCTTCTTCAAGTGCGAGCAGGCACTTACCAACTAGAGCCAAAGCTTTCGCTTTATCAAACGTTAGAACAGCTCAATACGGGCAAAGAACATCAGTTTGCAATAACATTTGTGGAAGGTAGTCGCTTTTCTGAATGGGTTGAACAACTAAGTTCAGCACCTTATGTAAAACATGACTTAACCGGATTATCTGAAAAAGAGATGGCTGAAAAGCTAGGTATTGAGCGTGAAAAGCTTGAGGCTTATTCCTTGCCGAGACCTACCATTACACAGCAGGCACGAGTGAAAGTCAGATCTTAGAGCGTGCTCATACTAAGTTGAACAATATTCTTGATGCTCATTGGGAAGGGCGCCAAGAGAAACTGCCGATTAAAGACAAATACGAAGCTCTGATCCTTGCTTCAATTATTGAAAAAGAAACGGCAATCGACTCGGAGCGTGAACGAGTGGCGTCTGTATTTGTCAACCGTCTCAATAAACGCATGCGCCTGCAAACCGACCCGACCGTTATTTACGGAATGGGTGATGCGTACGATGGTAATATTCGTAAAAAAGATTTACGTACTCCAACGCCATACAACACATACACAATCAACGGTTTGCCACCAACACCAATCGCTATGGCGGGCGAAGCGTCGATTGAAGCTGCTTTAAACCCAGAAAACAGCAAATATTTATATTTTGTAGCAAGTGGAAAGGGCGGACATGTATTTTCGAAATCCCTTGCTGAGCACAACCGTGCTGTACGTGCCTATTTAAGAGAACTAAGAAAGAATAAATGATGAAAGCAAACTTTATTGTCGTTGAGGGCCTAGAAGGCGCGGGTAAAAGTACTGCGATTAAAACCGTTTTAGACACGCTGAAAGCGGCGGGTATTGAAAACATCGTCAATACTCGTGAGCCGGGTGGTACACCACTGGCTGAGAAAATGCGCGCGTTGGTTAAAGAAGAGCACGAAGGCGAAGACCTAAAAGATATGACCGAGCTGCTTTTGCTTTACGCCGCGCGTGTTCAGTTAGTTGAGAACGTGATTAAACCAGCACTAGCAAACAACCAATGGGTTGTGGGTGACCGTCATGATTTGTCTTCTCAAGCTTACCAAGGTGGTGGCCGTCAGATCGATGCATCACTGATGAAGAACCTGCGCGATACAACTCTAGGTGAGTTTAAGCCTGCTTTCACATTGTACATGGATATCGATCCGCGTGTTGGTCTTGAGCGTGCACGCGGTCGCGGTGAACTCGACCGCATCGAAAAGATGGATATCAGCTTCTTTGAGCGTACTCGTGAGCGTTACTTGGAACTCGCGAATGCAGATGACTCTATCGTAGTTATCAATGCAGAGCAGTCGATTGAAGAAGTAGCACAAGACATCAAAGCCGCTTTGAACGAATGGCTTGCATCATTGTAAGCAGGATGTGGATTGAGGTGATTCATGCTAAATGACTTTCCATGGTTACAACCCGTTTGGGATAACCTCAAAACAAGTTTGGATTCAGAACGAGTTCCAGGTGCACTGTTATTACAAAGTGAGAAAGGCTTAGCCGTTGAAAAGTTGGTTGAGCTCTTTAGTCATTCACTTTTATGTCAAAACTACACCAGTGAAGCGTGTGGGTTCTGCCATAGCTGCCAGTTGATTCAGTCAAACAGCCACCCTGACTTACACTGGGTCAAACCAGAGAAGGAAGGGAAATCCATTACCGTTGAGCAGATTCGAGCATGCAATCGTCTTGCGCATGAATCGTCTCAGCTAAATGGCTATCGTGTGTTTATCATTGAACCTGCGGATGCGATGAACGAATCAGCGTCGAACGCGTTGCTCAAAACACTCGAAGAACCTGGGCAGAAGTGCTTGTTCTTGCTTGTCACGCATAATCAAGAGCGATTGCTTCCAACCATTCAGAGCCGTTGCCAGCAGTGGGTAGTTACGCCACCTTCAACAGAACAAGCAATGACTTGGATGAGCGAGCGGGGCACCTCGAAAGTGCCGCCGTACGCACTCAAGCTAAACATGGGGTCCCCCATAAACACACTAGAAGCGGTAAAAAACGGTGAGCTTGATGAGTACCAAGTGTTTGAGCGCTGCTTTATAGAGACTTTGTCTTCTCCGGTTTCTGATGTGTTTCAATGTGCGTCCTTAATGGCTAAGAACCCGGACAAAACATTGGATTGGGCTTGGCACTTGTTAGCGGATGCACAAAAAGCGCAATTTGGTGTGGTCGAAGTGGACCAACTTCCGGGGGCTGATAAGTTTCCTCCGAGCAACTACAACGACTTATACTCAGCAGCACAAAAATTGCTCGAATTAAAGGCTCAAATGCAAACCTTCCCAGGCTTAAACCTTGAGCTACTTTCTATGAATTGGTTAATTGAATCACGAGAGGCATTATGTTCGTAGATTCGCACTGTCATTTAGACAAATTGAATTACGATGATCTTCACATCAACGTTGAAGACGTTATTAATAAAGCAAAGCAAGCGAATGTCACAGAGCTTCTATCGGTTGGCGTAACGCTGGACTCGTTTCCTAAGATGCTGGAGTTGATCACATCTTATGAGAATGTTTATGCTTCTTGTGGTGTTCATCCACTCGATGTGGAAAGCGCGTTTTCATTAGAAATGCTACACCAACATGCGTCGCACGAAAAGGTGGTGGCGATTGGTGAAACGGGCTTGGATTATCACTACAAGCCAGAGACAGCAGCACTGCAAAAAGAACGTTTTGAGCAGCAAGTTGACTTAGCTGTCGAATTGAACAAGCCACTTATCATCCACACTCGTAATGCACGAGAAGATACATTAGAAATTCTTCGTAACGGTGGTGCCGAAAAATGTGGTGGCGTGATCCACTGTTTTACTGAAGATCTAGCATTTGCAGAAGCGGCGCTTGATTTAGGCTTCTACATATCAATTTCAGGTATTGTGACCTTCCGCCAAGCAACAGAACTAAAAGAAGTTGTGAAAGCTCTACCACTAGAGAAGTTGCTTATTGAGACGGACTCGCCGTATTTGGCTCCTGTTCCTCACCGCGGAAAAGAAAACCAACCAGCTTATGTAGTGGAAGTTGCGGCCTATATTGCGCAGCTAAAAGGGTGTGCTTTATCCGAGGTCGGGCAAAAAACCACCGAAAACTTCCGAAATCTTTTTTTGCGTTAGAAATCATTAAATAGTTTAAAAAAGGGGCGTAAGCCCCTTTTTTGTTGATTAAAGCAACAAAACCACTAATTAATTTAATGTTTACTAAAAATGTTGATTTACTGAAGGCCTAAACCTACAAATGTAATTTTGTTACTAAAAATAACATCGTGGTTTATTTTATTTACGCAGTGAAATTAATTTTATAGATATAAAACTAATTAAAAAACAAGGCTTTAGGTGCGGTGCAAACCTTTTCATTAGCTCGTTTTTCATGTGATCTAAGACTTGTTTTGAAACTAAATTTCGTAACTGTGTGGAAAGTTTGAGGGTCATCAATATATATTTAGAGCCGGAAAATATAATGCAACGTGTGGTTACATTTTCATTGGGTGCTAACATTTAGGCTACGGGGGTGTGCCGTTAGTGCCCAAATAATACTTATAATTTATCAGGAGCATAAACATGTTTAAGAACCTTTTTGCAAACCTGCAAAAAGTTGGTAAAGCTCTGATGCTACCAGTATCAGTGTTACCAGTCGCAGGTATCCTACTAGGTGTTGGTGCTGCCCACCTAAGCTTCATTCCAGAGATCGTTTCGAACCTAATGGAACAAGCTGGTGGCTCAGTATTCGGCCAAATGGCACTTCTATTTGCTGTTGGTGTAGCACTTGGCTTCACAAACAACGACGGTGTAGCAGGTCTTGCTGCAATCGTTGGTTACGGCATCATGACAGCTACACTAGGTGTTATGGCTGGCATCATGGGTGTTGAGAAAATCGATACAGGTGTACTAGGTGGTATCCTTGTCGGTGGTGTTGCTGCTTGGGCATTCAACCGTTTCTTCAAAATCCAACTTCCAGAGTACCTTGGCTTCTTCGCTGGTAAGCGTGCTGTGCCAATCATCACTGGTTTCGCTGCGATTATCCTAGCGGTAGTACTTTCTGTTGTTTGGCCTCCAATCGGCGGTGCAATCTCTGCATTCTCTGACTGGGCTGCGCATCAAAACCCACAACTAGCGTTTGGTATCTACGGCGTTGTTGAGCGTTCTCTAATCCCATTCGGTCTACACCACGTTTGGAACGTACCATTCTTCTTCGAAGCAGGTACTTGTGTGAACGCTGCTGGTGAAACTCAAAACGGCGTACTAACTTGTTACCTAGTTGCTGATGAAGCATCTCGTGCTGCTGGTAATGGCTTCGGTCAGCTAGCGGGTGGTTACATGTTCAAGATGTTCGGTCTACCAGCTGCAGCAATCGCTATTGCTCACTGTGCTAAACCAGAAAACCGCGCGAAAGTAATGGGTATCATGGCGTCAGCTGCACTGACTTCATTCCTAACTGGTATTACAGAGCCAATCGAATTCTCATTCCTATTCGTTGCTCCACTACTATACGGTATCCACGCTCTACTAGCTGGTTCTGCATACGTTGTTGCTAACACTCTAGGCTTCGTACACGGTACTTCATTCTCTCACGGTCTGATCGACTTCCTAGTTCTATCTGGTAACGCTCAGAAGATGGGTCTAATGATTGCTGTAGGTCTAGTTTACGCTGCAATCTACTACGTAGTATTCCGTACTGTAATCACAGCACTTGATCTGAAAACTCCTGGTCGTGAAGATGAATCTGAAGATGCAGTAGCAGCTACTGGTTCTGACATGGCAGGTGAGCTTGTTGCAGCATTCGGCGGCAAAGCTAACATCACAGGTCTAGACGCATGTATCACTCGTCTACGTGTTGCAGTTGCTGACACAGCAGCAGTTGACCAAGACAAGCTAAAACAACTAGGCGCTGCTGGTGTTGTAGTTGTAGCAGGTGGTGTTCAGGCTATCTTCGGTACTAAGTCTGACAACCTGAAAACTGAAATGGATGAGTGGATTCGTAACCACGGCTAATCTCAGTCATTCATAAAAAAGGAGGCTTCGGCCTCCTTTTTGCTTTCTGTATCTTTCCCCTCATACCCCTCAGTATTTATTCTTCTCCAATCTCCAATCTCCAATCTCCAATCTCCAATCTTTTTCTCACTAGCACTTACTTTTGGTGTTTTAGCCGTGATCTCACGCTCATCCTTACGTTCGTGGCTTTTTTCGTACGTCATTCTTACTCATTACTGACACAACAAAATGACATCATGTTTGAATTATGCACGCTGTTTTTTAAGTGGGGGAAGGCTGTGAAAAAGCGAATTTTATTGGCGGCAACAATGCTGCCGAGTGCCGTAATGGCGGCGGACGGAGCAAAGAATTTTTCTGTTGGTATGGCGGTTGATCAAGAGCTTAGCGTTGTCGTTGAAATTGATGACAAGTACCGCGGTATTATTGGTAATGATGGTATGGCGTTTGATTACATAGCGAAGCGCGGCACATTTGATCAAAGCATGCCATTAACTTGGTATGTCGGTGTTGGTGGTTGGTACGAGTGGGATGATGAGTTCGGTGTCCGTGTTCCGCTCGGCTTGAACTGGGATTTATCTAAAGGCTGGGATCTGTACGCCCAAGTTCATCCGGAGATAGATTTTTATAAAGGACCAGATTTACAAATCGGTGGGGCGCTTGGTATCAAGTACAATTTCTAATGGATACCAAAATGCCGGCACTGAGCCGGCATTCTGTTTTTTGAACCCTAATTTTTCTGGCAGTTAGCCTTACTGCTGTTTATTCATTGCTCGTTTGATGCATACCGCAGCGCCACCCCAAGTGATGCCAAGTCCGATAACCATCATGATGATTGCACTTGTAGTCATTATGCTTTCTCCTTGCTTGCTACGTTAATCAATACACCAGACACAAATAGTGCGGCGATCATTGCCCAACCAAGAGTTAGGTCGTAGCCACCGTAACCTTCTGTTAGAAGCGTATACAGCTTTGTTGTTAGGATAACGGCTAGCATGATAGGTGTGATAAAACGTAAACAGACTTCAAACCATTGACCAACCGAGAAATCAGAGCGCTCATTCACATAGCTATGAACTTCAGGGACTCGTTTTAGCAACCAAGTCATCAACACGATTTCAACTAGGCCACCAGCCATGATGCCGATGTTATTGGCAAAGTGGTCGACTAAGTCCAATAGAAGTAAACCGCCGTTGGTTGCAAATGCCATTGAGACAATAAAACCAGTGCCAATGACTACGTTTGCGGCTTTCTTACGGCTCCACTTTAGCTTGTCAATAACCGCAGATGTTACCGCTTCCATAATCGAAATATGTGAACTCAAGCCAGCAATAACCAATGCAAAGAAAAACAGTGGACCAAGAATATAAGGAGCTGGTAGCAGGTTAATTGCCGCAGGTAACGTTACAAACGCTAAGCCTACGCCTGCTGATACCACTTCTGTAAGCGGTTTCCCTTGCTCTTGAGCCATGTAACCCAATACAGAGAAAATCATGATACCAGCAAGGATAGAGAAGCCACAGTTGATCAAAACTGTCATGAAAGCGTTATTGGTGATGTCTGATTTCTCTGGCAAGTAGCTAGAGTAAGCCAGCATAATGGCAAAGCCGATACTCAGTGTGAAGAAGATTTGCCCGTATGCTGCTGCCCAAACCTTCACATCCCAAATCTTGCTGAAGTCCGGTTCGAACATGTAGTTCACACCGTCTAGTGCGCCTGGAAGAAAAATCATACGTCCAATTAGGAAGAGCACCATGATGAACAATACCGGCATCATGATCTTAGAGGCGCGTTCGATACCCGACTTAACACCGCTAACGATAGCAATATAGGTAATTGCCCAAGCTATCAGCATAGAGAGTGCGATCTTCCATTGAATGCTGCCCAAGTTCGTCGGTGAGTTATCACCAAGCTTTAGGTATTCACTAAAGAAGAAAGCATTGGTATCGGACCCCCAACTTTGGGTAAACGACATGCCAAAGTAAGAGATTGCCCAGCCAATAACTGCCACATAATAAACGGCGATAACAGCGGCTACACCAACTTGGAACCAGCCTAGCCATTCAAACTTTGAATGGATTTTTGCCAGTGTCTTAGGTGCAGAACCACGGTATTTTTGGCCCATGCTGAACTCTAGGATCATGAATGGAATACCCGCTGTGATCATGGCGAAAAGGTAAGGAATAAAAAAGGCACCGCCACCGTTTTCATAGGCCATGTATGGGAAACGCCAGATGTTACCCAAACCGATGGCTGAACCGACTGCGGCTAAGATGAATCCCGCACGGGATCCCCATTGTTCTCGCTTCATATTTGACTCCTGTACGACTCCCTAAGGAATGAAGCTCTTCTCGGCAATGAGCAAAACCAGTAGAACAAAGGACAACTGTTATCCGTCAGCTTTCTATCCGATATTCGGTGTTGGTATAAAATTCAGGTGTTTTGCTTTGCGTTGCCTAACAAGAAATAGAATTAAATGCTTTAAATTTTGATATGTGTTTGCAAAAGCTGAAATATTCTTCTGCTTTCTGTCTTCAGACTAACTTTTTACATTATTTAGCGCAATAGATTCTAAATGTTAATGAAGATATTTTATCTGGTTTAAATATTGTTGATTAATCGTTTTGTAGGCTATTAGATCGAGGGGGAGGGTATCTTGTGAAATAAAATTGTGTTTGCTGGGTGTGATTTTGGTCAAATAATCTGTTTTTTAATATTAGGGCGTATCGCTATGTTCCCTACGCCCAATAGATGATTTTCCGTTAAAAGCCTTAACTAGAAGCGGAAGGTAAAACCAATATTTGATTGGAATTGGTTCATCCAGTCGGTTTCAAACTTGATTACACAGTTGGAACCGTCATCTGGCAGTACACACGCTCCGGACGTATCGTTATCAACAACAGTTCCAAGCCAACGGACTTGTGCTGTTAAGGCAAATTCCGGTGATATCGCGTATTCCATGCCTAAAAAAGCCGTGGCCGAAAACCCATATTTCGTATCAGCCCAATCTACATCGGTATAAGCGGCGCCTAAACCAATACCTAGCTGTGAAGACCAACCTTGGCTGATAGGGTACAAGATGCTGCTCTGAAAATGGAGATAGTGAAAATCAGAATTATTATTGACTCGCTCTAATTCTGTAGACTGGTAAGAGTAGAATAGACCCAATCGTCCATTCTCAAATGGCGTTTCAACAGCAAGTGCGTAGTTTGGTGATGGTTCAATGTCAAATTTAGCGCCGTCCTCATCTTCAACATTTCCGCCGCCGGTAAAACCTATATAGGGAGTAATTATAACTTCTGCATGGCAGCTGATACTGCCCAGCAATAATGCACTCCCAATTAGCCACTTGATATTGTTCTTCATCTTGCTATCTCCCTATAGTAACTAGATTAATTGTGATGCCTTAGCCAAAATTGTGCGACTAAATTAGCCATTTCTTGAACATAATTCACACTGGTGTTATTAATTTGTTACAACAACAGGAGGTGTCTATGGAACACGATCTCAAATCTGCCCTACTCATTGTCGTAACAGTCTTTGCTGTCTTACTTACATTCGGCATCATAGCGATTACGACAGCTTAACCTAAGAGGTTGAGCCTATGATACGCAACAGCGGTATTATCACAGACAGCCACATAGAGCTTGAATTCTCAGTTTATGAGCACTATTGGCAAGGGAAAACAGCTTTGGTTGCACAAGGTGGCGGCCAGAGAGGGATTTTTACCGCTGGTGTGTTGGATGCATTTCTACTCTCCAACTTCGATCCTTTCGATGAATTTTATGGTACTTCCGCGGGTGCCCTCAACTTGTGTGCGTTTTTATGTCGTCAGCATGGGATGGGAAAAGCGTTTATTACCGATCTCACGACTTCAACAGAATTCTTTAACTTATTCGGATATATCCGTAAGAAGCAGTACTTAGGGCTCGAATGGGCGTTAGAACGTATCCAAGAATACCCATATAAACTCGATCTCGATTTGGGACACCGCTCTCTTGGTCATCGAAGGGCATTTGCTGCGGTCACCGATACGCATTCTTTATCTGACCGTTATTTACCTATGCTAGGAAAACGCTGGTTCGAAACCATGATCGCGACTTGTGCGATTCCCAAGCTATATCAAGGAATCGTTAACATTGATGGCTCACAGTATGTGGACGGTGGGGTTTCTGCTTCCATTCCGGTGCAAGAAGCTTGGCGTCAAAATGCCCGCAATATCATTGTGATAAGGACTGAGCCATTCTCTCCGGCTCAAGCTAAAGAGAGTGAAACTGGTCAACATGTTGAGTGGTATCGAGAGTCATTCAATTCAGTTCAAGATACTTGGCAGCAGCGAGTTGAGCAATGGAAAGAAGATTGGAGCAGCTTTTTACAGCAGAAAGTGGCGGCTGCTCATCAAACTAAAATGCCGGGACATAAGTTATTAAACGGTGGGCGTTGGTTGTTTGGTGCAGATAACCTATATCGCCTGAGTCATTTGATTGGTGAGCACTTTGACTCTGGCCTCGCAGACATGTTGATGATTCATTATCAGACATACGAGTTGACCCAAGAGTTTTTAGCGAACCCACCCGATGACACGTTTATTTTGCAAGTGGCTCCAAAAGAGGAATTGAGGGCGTCTTCACTGTTGAGTGAGCCCGAGGATTTGGAGCACGACTATCAACTGGGACTTCAAGCTGGGTTCAACTTAATCAGCCTCTATGATGAACTCAAATCGGATGGTTTGGAAAGGGCTTAAAATAGGCTCAATACTCGCTGAGAATATTGAGCCTAGCGAGAGGTGAGCCCTAAGCCGATAAGATTCGCATACAGTTCGTTGAACCTACCACGTCCATTACATCGCCTTGGGTAATAATCACTAAATCACCTTCGTGTAGCAGGCCTTGCTCTTTGAGAGTCTCAATCGCAGCATGTGCTGTTGTAAGCCCGACATCACCCTTGGAATCAAAGTATACTGGCGTTACCCCTCTGTATAACGCTGCGCGGTTGAGGGTCGATTCATTTCGCGAAAGAGCAAATATCGGCAGACCAGAGCTTAATCGAGACATCATCAATGCTGTTCGGCCAGATTCGGTCAATGCGATCATCGCTTTGATGCCTTCCATATGGTTGGCAGCATACATCGTCGACATTGAAATGGTTTCTTCAGCCGTTTCAAAAGTTCGGTCTAAGCGGTAACTAGAGTGATTTGCTTCTGACATCTTCTCAGCACCCATGCACACCTCGGCCATGGATTTAACCGTCTCTACCGGGTAGAGGCCTGCTGCTGTCTCTCCCGATAGCATAACGGCATCTGTTCCATCTAATACTGCGTTGGCTACGTCCATGACTTCAGCACGTGTTGGCATTGGGTTTGCCATCATCGATTCCATCATTTGGGTTGCTGTAATGACAAGTCGGTTTAGGCTACGAGCACGGCGAATAAGTTTCTTTTGTACGCCAATCAGTTCTGGGTCTCCGATCTCTACACCGAGGTCACCACGTGCAACCATTACTACATCAGAAGCCTTGATAATGTCATCAATAGAGTCATTGCTTGCGACAGTTTCGGCACGCTCGACCTTAGCGACCAATTTTGCTTCCAATCCTGCGTCTCGTGCGAGTCGACGGGCATAGTGCATATCCTCCCCATTACGAGGGAAAGATATTGCTAAGTAATCGACTTTGATCTCCGCAGCCGTCAATATATCGGCTTTGTCTTTATCCGTAAGGGCATCGGCAGATAAGCCACCACCTTTTTTATTGATGCCCTTATTGTTCGAAAGAGGGCCACCTACGGTCACTCGAGTGTGGACTTTATTACCTTCAACTTTCGTTACCTGTAGTTGTACACGGCCATCGTCCAATAAAAGAATGTCATTAGTGGTGACATCTTGTGGAAGCTCTTTGTAATCAAGTCCAACAGCTTCTTGGTTACCTTCGCCTCTTGGGAGATCGCTGTCTAAGGTAAATTTGTCACCCACGGCCAGAGTGATTTTCCCTTCTTTAAACGTGGATACGCGGATTTTGGGGCCTTGAAGATCTCCTAAAATAGCAACTTGTCGCCCGAGTCTTGCCGCTATCGCTCTTACTTTTTCAGCTCTGAGTTTGTGGTCTTCGCTGGTGCCGTGAGAAAAGTTCATACGGACGACGTTTGCGCCAGCTTTGATGATATCCTCTAGGACGTTGTCTTTATCTGTAGAAGGGCCAAGTGTTGTAACGATTTTTGTTCTTCTTAGTGTTGAAGTCATAAATTCTCCGAGGAATGCGATGTAGGGACGAGATAAGTATATGCACAGTCTTTAGCTATTGTTCATTTTTAGCGCAAAGCTCTGTAGAAACACCATGCTTCAGACTTTGGTTCCTAGTTTGAGGAAAAAAATAAGTGTCTTGCCATTCAATTTATCAGCAGTTGATTTTCTGTTATTTGATTGAATACACAAACAAACATGTTTATACGTGACGCTTGTCACGGGGATCTATCAATTCACTTCACAATTACTTCGCAAAGTAAAAAAATTACCGAGTTATAGAATTTCGGAGTGCAAGATGTACATGGCTCAACCGGGCCATATTGATCATATCAAACAGGTCAATGCTGGTCGTGTATACAAACTAATTGACCTAAAGGGTCCAATTTCTCGAATTGATTTATCCAAGCAAAGTGAGCTTGCGCCTGCGAGTATCACAAAGATCACTCGAGAACTAATTGAAGCCCACCTTATCCATGAGACGACGGTGCAAGAAGCTACGAGCCGTGGACGTCCGGCGGTAGGTTTGCAGGTCAATAATGAAGGTTGGCAGTTCTTGTCGATGCGTTTAGGCCGAGGCTATTTGACGATTGCACTTCATGAACTGGGCGGTGATGTTCTTATCGATACCAAAATCGATATCCATGAGCGTGATCAAGACGACGTGCTTGAACGCTTGCTTTACGAAATTGATGAATTTTTTCAAACTTATGCCGATCAGCTTGATCGCGTGACTAGTATTGCTATTACACTTCCTGGCCTCGTGAATTCAGAACAGGGAATTGTATTGCAAATGCCGCATTACAATGTTGAAAACCTAGCGCTTGGTCCTGAAATCTACAAAGCGACGGGGCTACCAGTCTTCATTGCTAACGATACGCGAGCTTGGGCGCTAGCTGAAAAGCTGTTTGGTCACTCACAAGAGAACGATAACTCGGTTCTTATCTCTATCCACCACGGACTCGGAGCAGGCATCATCCTTGATGGACGAGTACTGCAAGGTCGTCACGGAAACATCGGTGAACTCGGACATATCCAAATCGACCCGAATGGGAAGCGCTGTCATTGCGGTAACATTGGCTGTCTAGAAACGGTAGCAAGTTCGCAAGCTATCCGTGAAGAAGTGGTGAGCCGTATTGCGGATGGTGAGCCGTCTATTCTTGCTGAACAGGAAGAGATGAGTATTGAAAGCATCTGTGAGGCGGCTGCAAACGGAGATCCGCTAGCCGTTGATGTGATTGAAAAGCTTGGCCGTTATTTAGGTTCAGCTATCGCTATCGTAATCAATCTTTTCAACCCTGAAAAGATTCTAATCGGTGGGGTTATCAATCAAGCAAAAGATGTGCTTTATCCTTCGGTTCGTCGCTGTATTGAAGAGCAAAGCCTTCCTGTTTACCACCAAGATCTTGAATTAGTCGAGTCTCGCTTCTATAAACAGGCAACAATGCCTGGTGCTGCGCTAATTAAACAAGCCCTTTATGACGGTCAATTGCTGATGAAGGTGATTGAAGGTTAATCCTTTTTTCGTAGGTTTAGTGAGATAGCTACACCTACGAAACCGTGTTCATTGCTATATTCTCTCCATTCATGTAATTTCCTCTAATTATCAAGGCAACTTAACTTTTTCTCATTTGAGCCGATATTGTAAGAAAGTTGCTTGTCATTTTTTAAGGTAGTAGGAAGTCGTATGTCTGGAGTTTTAAATACCGTTGATCAGCGTACAAATTTAGTAGGTGAGAACCGACTGGAATTATTGTTGTTTACTTTAAACAGTCGACAATTGTTTGCTATTAACGTCTTTAAAGTAAAAGAAGTGATTAAGCTACCTCCGCTAACCAAGCTTCCTGGCTCACATTACAATATTCGTGGTGTTGCTTCTTTACGTGGAGAAGCCGTTCCAGTTATCGATTTACGTCAGTCTATTGGTTTTCCTCCTCTGCGTGGTGATGCTGAGGAAGAGAACTTGATTATTACCGAGTACAACCGCTCTATTCAGGGCTTTTTAGTTGGTCCTGTACGCAATATCATCAATACGGCTTGGACCGAAATTCAACCGCCACCGAAGACTTCAGGGCGTTCAAATTACTTAACTGCGATTACCCAAGTCAAAGAAGGGGATGGTTCGCAGATCGTAGAAATCATAGATGTTGAAAAGGTTTTAGCTGAAATCATTCATTATGATGTGACGATCTCTGAAGGTATTTTGGATCAGAATCTTGTTCAAGAAATGGTGGGTCGTAATATTCTGATTGTGGATGATTCTTCTACAGCTCGAAACCAGGTTAGGGACACCTTGTCTCAGCTTGGTCTAAATATCATCGAATGCTGTGATGGCCTTGAAGCCTTAACTTTGTTAAAGCGTTGGTGTGACGAAGGTAAGGAAGTGTCTAAAGAGCTACTTATGATGATTACCGACGCAGAAATGCCAGAGATGGACGGATATAAGTTGACTCACGAAGTTCGTACCGACCCACGCATGTCCGATCTATTTGTTACTCTGAATACGTCATTAAGTGGCAGTTTCAATGAGGCAATGGTGCAAAAAGTAGGTTGTGATCGCTTTATTTCAAAGTTCCAACCCGATTTGTTGGTAGAAGTTGCCCAAGAGCGTTTACGTCAAGTCGTTTATCCTGAGGGATAAAGTACAGTTACAATTTACCGTATTAGCTGTTGTGATTAATCGCCCTGCTTTTGCTATGCTTTAGTTACATATTTTTTACAATGAAATATGTAAGGTATACCACGTCACTTTTCACCTACTAACATAGGGCCGTTCCTTTTAATGATATGGCTAACATCTAAAGTCGTTATGACTTTATCTTTGTTACTGTATAGGGAATACAAGAAAAAGCGTACGGAAGCGGAAGCTGATAATTAATTCAGCGGATTTGAGAAGGGAGGGCTAACCTCCCTTTTTTTGTCTAGCCTTTACTTTAGTGGCACAGCTCTTAAGGTGTTATTTCTTAATGGAAATCACGCGATTTACTTTTTAGCTCGGCAAGATTGTGTGTGTAGTCGATGAGCTTCCCTGCGATTACGTGCGTCACTTCTCCTTCTCGTTCTAGAATACCTTTGACCATCAATACTTTTGAGGTGAGATAAGCCTGCTTTTGAGCACGCGCGGTTGCTCGCCATACCACCACATTAATGTTGCCCGTATCGTCTTCTAAAGTGAAAAAGGTCACACCTGCTGCCGTGCCAGGAGATTGTCTGCCAGTGACGACGCCGACGACCGTTACTAAAGATTTGTGCTCTTTTTCTACCAGCTGCTTCATCCGAGTAAAGCGTGGTAACTTGCCTGCCTCTTCCAGCAAAGTAATCGGGTGGCGACTTAGCGATAGTCCGGTACTGGCGTAATCTTCTATCAAACTCTCGTATTCAGAAGGCTGAGCTTGGTAACTCATCACTGGCTCTTCCACATGAGTGAACAAGGGTAAGTCTGATAACGAATCCATCGCTGCCCAACGTGCGTTATAGCGATTGCCAGAAAGGATCTGAAATGCATTGGCAGAGGCGAGTAATTCAATATCGCGGCGGTTTCTTAAGATTTGTTTTACCTCTTGGATACTGCGATAGCCAGTTTTTGGTCGGCGCTCGACCAGTCGAGAAGCACTCTCTTGGTTAAACCCTTTCACTAATCGAAGCCCCAGTTGAACACCAAAGCGACCATTAGGACGCTGAACCAAATGATGCTGATACGAAGAGTGATTAATGCAAACAGGCAGCACTTCCACGCCATGTCGGCGAGCATCTTGCACCAGTTGAGAAGGGCTATAAAACCCCATCGGTTGGCTATTAAGTAGGGCTGTATAGAACTCAGCCGGGTAATAGAATTTTAACCACGCGGAGCAGTAAGCCAGCACCGCGAAAGAGGCGGAGTGACTTTCTGGGAAGCCATACTCACCAAAGCCGCAGATTTGGTCGAAGATGCGCTCTGCAAATTCCAAGTCATAACCGCGCTCACGCATCCCGTCGATAAGCTTTGGCTTGAACTTGGCGAGATCGCCGTTCTTTTTCCATGATGCCATTGCTCGTCGAAGTTGGTCGGCTTCTCCGCCACTGAACCCTGCCGCTACCATCGCGAGTTTGATCACTTGCTCTTGGAAAATCGGCACGCCCATAGTGCGCTCTAGTACGCTTTTTACTTCTTCCGATGGGTAACTGATCGGTTCTTCACCGTTGCGCCTTTTTAGAAACGGATGCACCATATCACCTTGGATTGGGCCCGGACGGACAATAGCAATCTGTACGACTAAGTCGTAGTAACGTGCAGGCTTTAAGCGTGGCAGCATGCTCATTTGTGCGCGAGACTCAATTTGAAACACACCAACGGTGTCCGCTTTTTGGATCATACGGTATACGTGTGGATCATCTTGTAAGCGCGTGATCTCGGCAATCGACAGGGATCGCTGGTGGTGTTTCTCAACCAATTGAAAGCATTTACGGATCGCGTTTAACATGCCCAGTGCCAGTACATCGACTTTCAGTAACTTTAAGCTTTCTAAATCATCTTTATCCCATTGAATAATCGTACGATCTTCCATTGAGGCATTTTCGACAGGCACCAGTTCATACAAAGGGCCTGATGAAATCACAAAGCCGCCCACGTGCTGAGATAAATGGCGCGGAAAGCCGATGATCTCGTTCACCAGCTGGATAAACTGTTGGCCTTTTAACGACTCTGGTTGCAGCCCTAATTCGATGATTTGTGCTTGCCAACCTTGGCTGCGATCACGTCGATTAACGTTTTTGATGAAGAAGTCCAATTGTGTTTCTTCAATCCCCAGCGCTTTACCTACTTCACGCGCGGCGCTTTTAAAGCGATAGCTGATAACGGTGGCTGCTAAAGCGGCACGCTCGCGTCCGTACTTCTTGTAGATATATTGAATCACTTCCTCACGGCGCTCGTGTTCAAAGTCGACATCAATGTCTGGCGGCTCTTTTCGCTCTCGGCTAATAAAGCGTTCGAACAGAACTGAGATTTGCCTAGGGTCGACGGCGGTGATTTCTAAGCAGTAACACACCACCGAGTTTGCCGCAGAGCCTCGTCCTTGATAGAGAATGCCTTGCTGCTTAGCGAACATTACAATGTCGTGAATGGTGAGAAAGTAATAGTGATATTGTAGCTCTTCAATAAGGGCTAATTCATTCTCGATGGTTTGATGAATGTCTGTGGGTACGCCTTCTGGAAAGCGCAATTTTTTACCATGCTCGACCAACATTCGCAGATAAGAGGTAGGGGTGTAACCGTTTGGAATCAGTTCGGTTGGGTATTCGTATTTTAGATCTGAGAGATTGAAGTCGCACAAGTCCGCAATGTGGGCGCTTTCAACTAACCATTCGGATTTGTAAATTCGAGAGAGTTTATTTAATGGGCGCAGCGCTCTCTCGGCATTGGATAAACGGCCAAAGCCCAACTTGTCGACGCTACAACCATGCTTAACTGCTGTCAGGACATGTTGCAATGGTAAACGCTCAACAGCATGCATCAAGACGCCACCACAAGCGGTAATCGGCAATTGAAACTCGTTTGCCAGTAACTCACAGTGTGTGGTGTAGGCGTCATCATCGCCACCTAAATGGCGCTGAATCGCGACCCATAAGCGATGAGCGTGATGCTGCTGGAGCCAACGTCCCCAATAATGGTCATTCTCCTGATGAGTCGGAAGCCATAACACAAGGCAGTGACGAATTGACATTAAGTCCCATTCAGATAACTGATAGCTGCCTTTCTCGCTGCGGCGTCTCGCATTGGTGATGATCCGGCACAGCTCAGCGTAAGCTTTACGGCAGGGGCAAAGTAGTACCACTTGGCACTCGCCATTGAGCCAAAACATGCTGCCGACAATTTGTTTGATGTCGAGTTTATGTTGCTCGATGGTCGCATGGGCTTTCACTACGCCCGCAACCGAGCACTCATCGGTGATCGCAATGGCTTGATAGCGATAAAATGCCGCCTGCAACACCAACTCTTCTGCATGAGAAGCGCCGGTGAGAAAGGAGAAGTTGGACTGACAAAACAGTTCTGCGTAACTCATAACGACCTAACAAAAATAACCGTCGATTTAACAAAAATAGCCATGGAGAAACCAATGCTTGTGCTGATCGCGAAATACCCATAACCAGCGGCCTTGTTTGGTGTGCGCGATGTAGTAATCACGCATGATCTCATCGCCATCCCACCACCCAGAGACAATCCGCTCAGGCCCATGCACTAGAGAGACTTGCTCTTGTAACGCGATAGGTTCGGGTAGTTGCATCGCGGGGCGCAGCAGAGAAGGTATGGTGTTAATCGGCACATCCGGCTCGTCAGCTGGGCGATATTGGCTGGCTTTCTCTGGCCTTGGATCGCAGGCAATATTGGGTTTGAGTACCGCGCTTTTGCCCAATTTAGCTTGCAGTAAAGAGAGCAGCTCTAACGCGTTCATTTGTCCTTTTTGCCCGGCAAAAAAATCGCGTGCAGAGCTTAAAGGTTCACCTTGGCGTTTTACTTGTAACGTCAGACCGATTACAGGACCGTTTAACGTGACGGATTCCAGACTCAAACTTGCGAGCTGTTGCCAACGTTGACACAAGTAATCGCCTTGCGCGGATGTGAGCAGAAGGTGCTGTGCTTGTTTGTCTCGCTGGTGGAGGGTTAAGCACAGTTCAAACGCGACTTTATCGCGTAGCTTGAGAAAGGTTTCGAGCTGACGAAGCAACTTAGCCAGTGGTTTCTCCACCCATTGAACGTTTTCAATCTCAAACAACAGTTCTAAATAGACTTGGAAGGATTCGGTTGGATGATAAAAGTCGACAGGATGCTTGAACTGCCCAGTCAGTCGACCAACGTAATTCACCAAATCAATGTCGAATCGGCGTGCGATGTCTTGTAGCGGCAGTTCAAGCAAGCCTTGCAGTGTGGTAACACCTACACGCTGTAACTTCTCAACGGTAGTACTGGATAAATCCGTCATTGTTAGGGGCAGTGGCGATAAGGCTTGCTGCATGGCCGATTTGTCTTCGCTGATGAAGTTCGCTCCTGCCAATGCCATCAACTTGGCAGCAAAAGGCGAAAAGCCACATCCGAATTGAAAGCTTAATCTTAGCTCCGATAAATGAGCGCTGACTTTAGTCCAATAGTTTTGTAGCCCTTCATACAGATTAAGCATTGGGGTTGCGCGCAGTAAAATACCTTGGCTTGGCATCAACACAACATCAGACGTGATCAAATACAGCCACTGGGCAATTTCTTGTAACTTGCTTAACTCAGTTTGCGGATGATAAGGGTGTACTTGGAGATCTCGGCACAAGGACGCGGCACTGCCTAAACCCATGTTGGTCTTAATACCTTGTTGCTCAGCAATCTCATTGTATTGAATGATCCGACAACGTTGGCTTTCTACAATTACCACTGCTTGCTCTTGGTTATCACCAAAGAGGGCATCTAACTGTAGGCGAGGGAAGTGCAAGTAAATCCACAAAGTCATATCGCTAACCTTGGCTCGCTAATGGGAAATTGACCACGGTCGATGGAATATGAGTTGTATTTGGCATTACTAATTGCGGGTAGTGGTGCTGGAAGTTGATATTGACACTACCTTTACTCCAGCCGCCTTTTCGTTTGAGAACCTCCACGCTGACACCTTGTTCATGGCCTTGCAATTTCAGACTCAATGAAACAGGTAAAGACAAACGATTGGTCATGTTGGGTTTGAGCATAAACAGAGGGCAAGAACCTTGCTCGCTCGCCACTTGCAGGCGTTTTACTTGGTGGATCTCTAGCTCATCTTGCCATAGCAAAACGTTGGTACACACGCCGCTCTTGAGGCATTGCTCCGCTGCCCATAATGCATCACGCTGATGTTCAGGTGTGATCACCCACACCTGGTTGATGTCCAAGCCAATGCTGTGGAGGAACAATGAATTTATCAACGCTGGTGGCTGAATGAATGCTGTTACCCCTCTCGAAAGAGATGCTTTTAAGTAAGGCGCAAGCAAACGCAGCTCACCAATGCTGCCTACGGATTCCATTTCTACCACACCGTGAGGAGGAAAGCCGCCGCCAAGCAGGGCATCTAGCTCAGGAAAACCAGAACTATGGAGGAACTGATGGTCGTCTGCTTTGGTTAAATTTGCTTGCCAAACAAGATGTTGGCTTTTTAAGTGTTGGATGATGTCTTGCATAAATAAAATACCTGTATGTATATACAGTATATTTCTGTAGGGAAAAGTCGCAAGATTTTTATAGGAAGAAATACGAAAAAAGGCAGCGTTTGCTGCCTTTTTAATCGATTATGTGAGGTAACCTGAGTTGGTTACTTACGCTTTGGCTGCGCGTCGATACATTGGCCGTTTACATCAGTGACCGCAGGATCCATTAAATGAAGGTACAGCGGCATGATATCCAGTGGAGTTTTTAGTGTATTCGCATCTTCACCTGGGTAGGCTTTTTCACGCATACGAGTGCGAGTTGCACCCGGGTTAATTGCATTAACGCGAATTGGCGTGTCGCTCAACTCATCTGCCAATACCTGCATCATGCCTTCTACGGCAAACTTAGAAATAGCGTATGAACCCCAGAAAGCACGACCAGAGTGACCAACGGTTGAAGAGGTAAAAACAATACGCCCCGCGTCTGATTTTCGCATGATAGGTAGCAGAGCTTGGGTCATCAGCACTTCGGCTTTCACGTTAATCTGCATGATGTCATCGAAGTCTTCTTCATTGATTTGCTCAAACGGACACAGCGTGCTGAGAACGCCGGCGTTGTGCAATAGGCCATCCAAGCGACCAAATTGACCTTCGATGGTTTCTGCCATATCGATGTAGTGCTGCTTTGTTGCACCTTTCAAGTCAAGTGGGATGATCGCAGGCTGAGGGTAGCCCGCAGATTCGATTTCATCGTAAATGGATTCAAGGTTTTGAACGTTTCGACCAAGTAGAATCACAGTCGCACCGTGCTGAGCGTAAGAAAGTGCGGCTTGGCGACCGATACCATTACCTGCACCAGTGACAAGAATGACTTTACCTTTTAGGGCATCTGCTGAAACGGAGTAGTTCACGGTAGTAAATCCTTATTATTGTATCTAGTTCCGACGTACAGGCTTCATGTTCGTTTGTGTAGAAATGCGCCTGTTTCTCAATGGAAAATCTTGGTAATCGTGACAAGTTGGTTACAATACACCAATTCATGTGTTATACCAATTCCAGAACGGTTGTCCGGTATGTTATTTGAACGCTATCAATCAGAACAAGAGGTTACTGATTTTCTTGCCTTCTCTCTGATTTTTCTACGTAACATATTGATGACTATCACTGGTATGAGATAGAGGAACTCTCATTGGAATTTTTATTAGATTACGGTCTGTTTTTAGCCAAGATTATCACCGTCGTAGCGGCAGTTGTTGTGCTGCTGATTATTGCAAAATCAGCAGGTGGTAAGTCAGGCGCGGCAAAAGGCGAATTAGAAGTTACGAATCTTTCTGAGCGTCATAAAGATGCGGTAGAGCAACTAGAGCATCACTTGCACGATGATGCTTTCATCAAAGCGCGTGATAAAGCGGTTAAGAAAGAAGAAAAAGAAAAGAACAAATCTCGCGAGAAAGAAATCAAACAAGCGAGCAAAGAAGGTTCTCTTGATAGCAAGCGCGAACCGCATCTGTTCGTGTTGGACTTCAATGGCAGCATTGATGCAAAAGAAGTGGGTTCACTGCGTGAAGAGATCACTGCAGTATTAGCAGTCGCTCGCGAAGGTGATGAAGTTCTGCTTCGTCTAGAGTCTGGTGGTGGCATGGTTCATGGCTATGGCTTGGCATCTTCTCAACTTGATCGAATCAAAGCAGCCGGTCTGCCTCTGACAATTTCTGTCGATAAAGTAGCAGCAAGTGGCGGCTACATGATGGCGTGTGTGGCTGACAAAATTGTGTCAGCACCGTTTGCGATTGTTGGATCTATTGGCGTTATTGCGCAGCTCCCTAACTTCAACAAACTGTTGAAAAAGCATGATATCGAATACGAACAGCTAACTGCGGGTGAGTACAAACGTACACTGACCATGTTTGGTGAGAACACCGACAAAGCGCGTGATAAGTTCAAGCAAGAGCTTGAAGAAACGCACGTACTATTCAAAGACTTCATCCGTGAGCGTCGCCCTGCGCTAGAGCTTGAAAAAGTGGCAACAGGTGAGCATTGGTTTGGCACGCAAGCGAAAGAGTTAGGGCTGGTGGATGAAATCAGTACTTCTGACGACCTTGTGGTTGCGGCATGCAAAGAGAAAACAGTGTTGGCCGTTCAATACGTACAGAAGAAAAAACTGGCGGATAAACTTGCTGGCGTTGCTAGCAAAGTGGCTGATAGCGTGGTGCTGAAACTTGCAGAGCGCGGTCAAAAGCCGATTGTTTAATCAATAATACGGCTATTTAAAGTAAAAACGGCGAGGGTGAAAACTCTTGCCGTTTTTATTGGAACTTTCCCCAATAGCGTGAATCCAACTGCGCATTAGGTGTAATGCTTTACAGGACATTTTTCCTCGCCCCAGAGGGCAATTACCCGTATAATACGCGCCTCGAAAACCGAGCAAATTGCTGAAAAAGAAATTATAGGTGGAGAAGAACATGTCCTCTCAAACTCCGGTTGTTACCGTAGATGGACCTAGCGGTGCAGGTAAAGGCACTTTATGTATGTTGCTAGCAAAGAAGTTGGGCTTCCACCTTCTGGATTCTGGCGCGATTTATCGTGTACTTGCACTTGCAGCGATTCACCACGGTGTAGACACTGAGTCAGAAGACGCGCTTGTCCCACTAGCTACTCACCTAGACGTTCAGTTTGTTGCTGAAGGTGACCTAGTAAAAGTGATTCTAGAAGGCGAAGACGTTTCAGGTGAACTTCGTAAAGAAGAAACCGGCATGGCTGCGTCTAAAGTGGCAGCACTGCCACGCGTTCGTGAAGCATTATTGCGTCGTCAGCGTGCATTTGAGACCGCTCCGGGTCTTGTTGCTGATGGTCGTGACATGGGTACGGTTGTATTCACAGGTGCACAAGCGAAAATTTTCCTTGATGCAAGTGCAGAAGAGCGTGCAAATCGACGCCTTAAACAGTTGCAAGATAAAGGGTTAGATGTTAGATTTGCTGACCTTTTGAGCGAGATCCAAGAGCGTGACGACCGAGATCGTAACCGCCCAGTGGCGCCACTACGCCCTGCAGAGGATGCGCTTGTGCTAGATTCTACGTCGATGACTATCGACGAAGTGGTAGAAAAGGCACTACAATATATCGAATCGAAGCTAGCTGAGTAATGATACTCGGCTAGACTAAGAGCGTTGGTCGCAAGGATGATGACTGGCGAATTTAATAACCCCATGCGGTAGGATACCCGTGGACGTTTAATTTATTGAAGATTAAATAAATGACTGAATCTTTTGCTCAACTCTTTGAAGAGTTTCTAAACGAAACAGAATTCCAACAAGGCAGCATCGTTAAAGGTACTGTAGTAGCTATCGAGAACGGTTACGTTCTTGTTGACGCTGGTCTTAAGTCTGAATCTGCTATCCCTGCTGAACAGTTCAAGAACGCTGCTGGCGAACTTGAAGTTGAAGTTGGTGCTGAAGTAGACGTAGCTCTAGACGCTGTTGAAGATGGTTTCGGTGAAACTCAACTTTCTCGTGAGAAAGCTAAGCGTCACGAAGCTTGGATCGTTCTTGAGAAAGCTTACGAAGAAGCTGAAACTGTTGTTGGTATCATCAACGGTAAAGTTAAAGGCGGTTTCACTGTTGAACTAAACGGTATCCGTGCTTTCCTTCCTGGCTCTCTAGTAGACGTACGTCCAATCCGCGACACTGCTCACCTAGAAAACAAAGAGCTAGAGTTCAAAGTTATCAAACTTGACCAAAAACGTAACAACGTAGTTGTTTCACGTCGTGCTGTTATCGAATCTGAGAACAGCGTTGAGCGTGACGAGCTTCTAGAAACTCTACAAGAAGGTTCTGAAGTTAAAGGTATCGTTAAGAACCTTACTGACTACGGTGCGTTCGTTGACCTAGGTGGCGTTGACGGTCTTCTACATATCACTGATATGGCTTGGAAGCGCGTTAAGCACCCATCTGAAATCGTTAACGTTGGTGACGAGATCCAAGTTAAAGTTCTTAAGTTCGACCGTGAGCGTACTCGCGTATCACTAGGTCTTAAGCAACTAGGCGAAGATCCATGGGTAGCAATCGCTAAGCGTTACCCAGAAGGTCACAAACTAACTGGTCGCGTAACTAACCTAACTGACTACGGCTGCTTCGTTGAAATCGAAGAAGGCGTTGAAGGTCTAGTACACGTTTCAGAAATGGATTGGACTAACAAGAACATCCACCCATCTAAAGTTGTTAATGTTGGCGACGAAGTTGAGGTTATGGTTCTTGAGATCGACGAAGAACGTCGTCGTATTTCTCTAGGTCTGAAACAGTGTAAAGCTAACCCATGGCAGTCATTCGCTGAAGCACAAGCTAAAGGCGACAAAGTTACTGGTAAGATCAAGTCTATCACTGACTTCGGTATCTTCATCGGTCTAGAAGGCGGCATCGACGGTCTAGTTCACCTATCTGACATTTCTTGGAATGTTGCTGGCGAAGAAGCTGTACGTGAGTACAAGAAAGGCGACGAGATCTCTGCAGTTGTTCTAGCAGTAGACGCTGAGCGTGAGCGCATCTCTCTAGGCGTTAAGCAAATGGAAAACGACCCATTCAATGCTTACGTTGCTGATAACAAGAAAGGTGTTCTAGTTAACGCTACTGTAACTGCTGTTGACGCTAAAGGCGCTACAGTTGAAATCGCAGAAGGCGTTGAAGGCTACATCCGTGCTTCTGAAGTATCTCGCGATCGCGTAGAAGATGCTTCTCTAATCCTAAGCGCTGGTGATGTTGTTGAAGCGAAGTTCACAGGTGTTGACCGTAAGAACCGCGTAATCAACCTATCTATCAAAGCTAAAGATGAAGCTGATGAGCAAGAAGCAATGGCATCTATCAACAAGCAAGACGAAGCTGCTTTTGGTAATGCAATGGCTGACGCTTTCAAAGCTGCTAAAGGCGAATAATTTACTCGCTTAAGCTAAAAAGGAGCCGCAAGGCTCCTTTTTTATGCTTGTTACAAACTAAGTAGTAATACTAATGTCGATAAACTATCTTGGTAAAAGGCATTTTTTCATTACGCATTTTGCATAAAATTTGTCTAGAATTGATAGCAAGTGTTTGTTGGAATTAGTATTACTTACTATAATGAGTGATAAAAATACTCTAAGAGGGCAACTATGACTAAGTCAGAACTGATTGAAAGACTCTGCGCTGAGCAAACACACTTGTCAGCGAAAGAGGTAGAAGATGCTGTAAAAGATATTTTGGAGCATATGGCCTCTACACTAGAGACCGGTGATCGTATCGAGATCCGTGGCTTTGGTAGTTTTTCTCTTCATTACCGCGAGCCTCGCGTAGGTCGCAACCCTAAAACTGGCGACAAAGTGGAATTAGAAGGTAAGTACGTTCCTCACTTTAAACCAGGTAAAGAATTGCGTGAACGCGTAAATATTGGCAGTTAATTGTCAACTAACGGTTTGAAAAAGCGGCATACTCTACAGTATGCCGCTTTTTTATAGCCAAAAAGTGAGCAAGTAGAGTTGAATCTAGCACCTAGAAGTGACTTCGGTATAATATACGTGGTCTGAAGAAACATTTTCCTGCATAATCTTACCTACTTACTCCTCTAAGGGTGATGTAATATGAAAATTATAAAAATTATCGCTGTACTAGCTCTCTTTTTAATTGCACTGGCTTTAGGTTCTCAAAACCAAGAGATCGTAGCTTTTAACTACTTAATTGCAAAAGGTGACTTCCACCTTTCAACATTGTTAGGTGTTGTATTTGTGGTTGGCTTCGCATTGGCATGGGTAATCTTTGCTAGCATTCAGTTTAAGACGCAGCTTCAAGTTCGTCGTTTGAAAAAGAAACTGAAAAAATACGAGCCGATAGAAGCACAGAAACCTGCAAAACCTGCAGTAGAAAAACAGGCATAAGGATAAGGCCCAACTTTAATGCTTGAACTACTCTTCTTGTTATTGCCGATAGCCGCCGCGTATGGCTGGTACATGGGGCATCGCAGCGCTCAGCAAGACAAGCAGAAGCAATCTCATCAAATATCCCGTCAATACGTGACGGGTTTAAACCTGCTTTTGTCTGACCAGTCAGACAAAGCGGTTGATCACTTTATTGAATTGCTCCAAGTCGATAATGAAACGATAGATACCCATCTAGCGCTGGGTAATCTTTTCCGTTCTCGAGGTGAGGTGGATCGCGCAATTCGTATTCACCAAAATCTCATCTCACGTTCTGGCCTGACCTTGGATCAGAAAAATCTCGCTCTTCAGCAGCTAGCTAAAGATTATATGGCTTCGGGCTTTCTCGATCGTGCTGAAAAGATATTCGAGCAGTTAGTTGAAGAACCCGATCATAAAGAAGGCGCTTTGCAGCAGCTTGTCACCATTTATCAACAGACCCGAGAGTGGGATAAAGCAATTTTCTATGCCAATCAGCTTTCCAAGCTGGGTAAAAAGCGCACTCGAATTCGTGCCAATATCGCCCATTTCTGGTGTGAGCTTGCCATGCTTGACCAAGCTGACGGTAATACCAATAAAGCCATTCAACACTTCAAGAAAGCACTCTCGGAAGATCCGAAATGTGTCCGCGCCAGTATTTCGTTGGGACGACTGTATTTAGAGTCTGAAGACTATAAGCACACTATTAAGTATTTGACTGGCGTACTAGAGCAAGACAAAGACTTCGTCAGTGATGTACTGCCTACCATTGCGGAGTGTTACCATCACCTTGGTCAAGAAGAAGAGTTGGTAGAATTTCTACGTACCTGTATAGGTAAAAAAGCGGGCGTGTCGGCCGAGTTAATGTTGGCTCAGCTTGTTGCTCATCATGACAGTGTTGGTGCTGCTCAAGAACTGTTGACTAAACAGTTATTGAAAAATCCTACCATGAAGGGCTTTTATCGCCTTATCGACTACCATATTGCAGAGGCGGAGGATGGCCGTGCAAAAGACAGTTTGTCGACGCTTCAAGCAATGGTTGGTGAACAGTTAAAAGTTAAACCACATTACCGATGCAGGAAATGTGGTTTCTCCACTCATTCCCTTTACTGGCATTGTCCATCTTGTAAAGGATGGGGGACGATCAAGCCAATCCGAGGATTGGACGGTGAATAATTTTAATGCAGCTGGCAGAGTTTCTGTCCGCTGCATTTTTTTAACCTTTTATTTAATAAGAACCAAAACTAGTTAGGAGATGAAATGATCGACCAAAAAGTTATTGTCGCACTGGATTATGACAACCAAGCAGATGCACTTGCGTTCGTAGATAGAATTGATCCTGCGTCATGTCGCCTAAAAGTAGGCAAGGAAATGTTTACGCTATTTGGTCCTGATTTCGTACGTGAGCTTCATAAACGTGGTTTCTCTGTGTTCCTAGACCTGAAGTTTCACGATATCCCGAATACGTGTTCAAAAGCAGTTCGCGCTGCGGCTGAGCTAGGTGTATGGATGGTGAACGTTCACGCGAGTGGTGGTGAACGTATGATGACGGCATCTCGTGAGATTCTTGAACCTTACGGTAAAGACCGTCCACTGCTGATCGGCGTGACTGTGCTTACAAGCATGGAGCAAAATGATTTGGCAGGTATTGGCTTGAACGTTGCGCCTCAAGAGCAAGTGATTCGCCTAGCAACGTTGACAAAGAATTCAGGTCTTGATGGCGTAGTATGTTCTGCGCAAGAATCATCGCTACTGAAGAATGAACTTGGCAAAGAGTTTAAGTTAGTGACTCCGGGTATTCGTCCAGCAGGCTCAGAGCAAGGTGATCAACGCCGCATCATGACGCCAGTAGATGCAATCCAAGCGGGTTCTGATTACCTAGTGATTGGTCGTCCTATTACTCAAGCTGCTGACCCTTCAGCAGTACTCGCTACAATCAATGCAAGCTTGTTAAACATGTAAGTTGGAACAACATAAAATTAAGAAGGCGGAGTGGAAACACTTCGCTTTTTTGTTTACAGCTTCCCTCAAAAAGTCGAAAGGCTAGCGTCTTGATATTCTCGAAGACGCTAGGACTTCTAACTATAACGATCACACTTTAGTAACATAATGAGTTGTGATGATGGAAATGTGCAACCATGTGTTATTGATGGGTTGCGTTACAAATACGTAACGAATACTATGCAATAGATGCATTCACTGCGTTGTAAGGTCTAGGATGACCTAGTGAAACTCTCTGATTTTAATACTGAAATAGAATGGAACTTGCTTAGTATTATCTCCTTCATGATTTCTTGAACTGCGTTCACCGCATTCTCTCTGGGGTTCACTTGTTTTTCCTAGTTTACGACGTAAACACAACAAGGAAGAATACAATGATAAGAAACCTGCCACTTACGGCACTGGCAACCTTGGTCGCTACGAGCTTTCAAATAAACGCTACGGAACTGCCAGCTGATATCGAATGGATTTCAAATAATAACGAACCATTATTTGCTTCAGAAGAAGCAGTAAGAGGCGGGACGCTGCGTACTTATATGCTGAGTTTTCCTCAGACTCTTCGTAGTGTAGGCCCTGATGCTAACTCTGGCCTTCGTCAGTACTTTATGGATGGTGCTCCAAAACTGGCTCAGCGTCACCCAAATACGGGTAAATGGATTCCTCAGCTTGCTAAAGAGTGGGCGTTTGGTGATGACAATAAAACCGTTTACTTCAAGCTTGATGACACAGCGAAATGGTCGGATGGTGAAAAAATCACCGCGGACGATTACGTGTTTATGATGAAGTACTACACATCTAAAGACATTATTGACCCTTGGTATAACGACTTCTTCAAAAACAGCATCCTGAGCGTCGAAAAGATCGACGAGTATACCATTAAAGTTGGTCTCGCCGTTGCGCAAAGCCATGACTCATTGATGGTAATGATCAACATGCCAAGTAATGGTTTTCAACCTCGTCCAGAGCATTTCTTTGCTAAAGAAAAAGATGAAAATAATGATGGTATGCCGGACAACTTTGTTCGTAAGTTCAACTTTAAGGCTGAACCTACCGCTGCGCCATACTACTTAGATAAAGTTAAGAAAGGTAAGAGCGTAACGTTTAAACATGTTGGTGACGATTGGTGGGGTTACAACAATCGTTATTACAAGAATCGCTACAATGTAGATAAAGTGCGTATTACAGTGATTCGCGATCAAGACATTGCGATGAAGCACTTTGAAAAAGGCAATCTAGATTACTTTGACATGGTATTACCAAACCTTTGGCATGACAAAACAAGCGGTGATGTCTATAAAAATGGTTATGTGCAGAAGTATTGGGGATTCAACCAAGCACCTCAAGGCGCTGGTGGCTTATGGATGAATACTGCTATGCCAATGCTAGACGACTTAGAAGTACGTAAAGGTGTCATGGCTGCAACGGATTATGACGGCATGATTGAAAACATCATGCGTGGTGACTACTCGCGTAAACCTCATGGTCTTGGCTTTGGTCATGGTAACTATGATGATCCTAATAACACACCTCCAAAGTTTGATGCCGCAGCTGCGATTAAGCACTTTGAGAAGGCAGGCTTTGATAAAATTGGCGCTGACGGTGTTCGTATTAACGACAAGGGGCAACGCTTAAGTTTTGCAATTACCTATGGTTACAACTCATGGACTCCACGTATTGCTTACTTAAAAGAGCAAGCAAAACTGGCTGGCTTGGAATACACACTGAATCTTGTTGATGGTTCATCGGCATTTAAGTATATCCTTGAAAAGAAACACCAATTAGCCTTCTTGAATATGGGCTCTGGTGAGATTCCTGCGTACTGGGAGTACTTGCACTCTGATAACGCGAACAAACCACAAACTAACGCGCATACGAATTACAGCAGTCCTGAGCTAGATAAGCTGATTGAAGCGTATGACAATGAGTTTGAGCAGCAGAAACGCTACGACTTATCACGCCAGATCCAAAAGTATGTATCTGAAGCGAATATCATTGTTCCTGGATACATGGTTCCTTATACACGCGAAGCACACTGGCGTTGGGTTAAAGTACCAAAAGATGGTATGACGAAGAGCACAGATTGGATGTTCCACCCAATGGATGTTGGTAACTTCTGGATTGATAAGACAGCGAAGAAAGAAACAGAAAAAGCAATGAAAGCGGGGAAAACCTTCCCAGAAGTCACTTTCATTGATGAGCGATACAAGCTGTAATCGAACAGAGAATAAAGAGCCCACCATTAGGTGGGCTTTTTATTTTAAGCAACTTTAGAACTGGGTACGCCACTATGAAACTTAAAGTCGTCGTCTAGAGTGCTAATTAGTTCCGCTTCGATTTGGCCGAAATAAGTCACACGCTCACTAATATCTTTACCAGCAATTTGCTCTGCGAGTATCAAATAATCTTGATAGTGACGCGCTTCTGAACGTAGTAGGGATACGTAGAATTTTGCGATATCGTCATCCATGTGTGGGGCTAGTTTTGCAAAACGTTCACAAGAGCGAGCTTCGATGTACGCACCAATGATGAGCTTATCAATCAAAGTTTCTGGCTCATGTGTTTTCATGTGCGAAATTAGAGTTTTTGCATAGCGACTAGCTGGAATGTTTTTGTATTCCACCCCACGGCTCTCCATGATTTCCAATACTTGGTAGAAATGGTGCAATTCTTCTTTGATCAGCAAAACCATCTTATCAATTAGATCTTGGCTATATGGTGAATCTGATTTTGCAATGATCGCTTTAGAGATATTACTTTTACCCTTCAATGTCGCAAGTGAGCCCGTTTTGCGATAAGCGAAATCTTCGTAGGGTTTGAACCAATCGAGTAGGGTGTGGGCACTAGTCTGGTCTACTGCGTATTTACGGATTAAGAACATCGCTGACTGCCCAGCCTTGAGTTCACACAGTAGATGATCCAACAAAATAGTTTGAAGGTTTTCTGGCTTTTTTGCTTCCTCAACCCATTCATCTGGGGTGCTGCATTGTAAGAATTGGTTAATTGGAGCAAGAAGATCCTGATAGGCGTCGAGATTAATCATTTTAATTTTTAGCACTTTACATTCAAATTTTATTTATTCAGCTTATGCCTATTCAAAACGATAAGACGTAAAAAAGGCTGCAAACGCAGCCTTTAATCGAATAGGGTGGAAAGCTTTTATCGAGTTTACCACTTTTTCTTTTCACCGAAGAGTGCTTCCATATCATTGTCACGCTCTTTATCGGCAATTTGCTGGACCTCGGCATCATTCTTATCTTGACGTTTCTTATCTAAGTCACCAAGCATTTCTTCCAGTTTTTGTTTAGCTTGAACAGAGTAAGCATCATTTTTTGTGCTTAGAGCATCAATACCTTTACGAAGCAATTGTAGTGCAGTACCAGGCTGACCTCGAGCGATAGAGTCATTCGCTCGTTTGATTACGTTTTCGATGTTGATGCGGATTTGCATTGTTTCAAGACGAGCGTTCTCAGTCACGTACGTCTGAGTATCTAGGCGGCCTTTGTTGTGCTCATTTCGGATAGTGTCACGTAGGCGCTTAACCAGCTTAAGCATAACAATCGCTTGCTTATCACTGGTTGGTAGCTTAAAGCTGGTGCTATCTCCACCTTTATAGTTGGCTTTCAACTGGTCGATTTGTTGCTTCATATTTTCGATTCGTTGAACAAGCTGCTTATTCTTTGGATCTAGCTCTCGCATGCTTTCCAGTGCATCGAGAATGCGGTTATTAAGACACACTAAAAGTTCTTTACTGAAAGGAATATGGTGCGCATGTCCGATAAGTTCTTCAGTCCCATCTATGAGTGCTACATATCGAGCTGATTCCTGTCTTCTCGCAGTTTCAACTTTAACTTTATATTGCAGCATGATGTTATAGCCGAGCACCAACACCAATAAGATGGCAACTAAGGCAATGATTAAACCAATATTCATATCTTCTGTGTCTGCTTATATTTTTTTGATGGCTAGCGTTCAAGAATACATGAATCTTATCTTACTCGGCACCCCATTTGTTTGATTATTTTGCATTAGGCACATTTTGATGATGAATTGAACAAAGAATGCGGCCTAAAGAACAAATAAAGCGTTCTACGCGCAAGGATTTATGAAACTAGATTGCGCTGAGATACCGCTTTGCGGCATCAAATAGCAGCATGAGGATGACGTACTTGCGATTTTACCTAACGAATAGTGTGTTAACTTAACTCGCTGATCTTATATGGGTATAAGTTAGAAAGATCTGTTAATTTAATGGTTAACACGTTATAACTAAAGATTATATCGTGCCAGCTAAATAGCTTGATGCGCTTATGCGTTCGGCAAGACGACACGATGTCCAATGTTCATCTCCATTTGAGTAAGGGATTACTATGAAACTGCAGCAACTGAAGTACATTGTTGAGGTTGTTAACCATAATTTAAATGTGTCTGCTACCGCAGAAAGTCTATATACGTCCCAACCTGGTATCAGCAAGCAAGTTCGTTTGCTTGAAGATGAGCTTGGTATTCAAATATTTGAGCGTAGCGGAAAACATCTAACTCAAGTGACGCCTGCAGGTGAGGAAATTATTCGAATTTCTCAAGAGATTCTTGCTCGCGTTGAAAGTATCAAGGCGGTCGCAGGTGAACATACACACCCAGAAATGGGTACGCTGAACATCTCTACAACTCATACTCAAGCACGTTATGCATTGCCAGATGTAATCAAAGGCTTTACGGCTCGTTACCCGAAAGTATCGCTGCACATGCACCAAGGTACGCCTTCACAGATGTCTGAAGCGATTGCCAAAGGCACGGCGAACTTTGCGATTGCAACAGAAGCGCTTCATCTCTACCAAGATGCCATCATGTTGCCTTGTTACCACTGGAATCGTTCTATCGTGGTACCTAAAGATCACCCTCTTGCGAAAAAAGAGACGGTAACCATTCATGATTTGGCTGCATATCCTCTAGTTACCTACGTGTTTGGATTTACAGGGCGTTCGGAGTTAGATACCGCATTTAATCGTGAAGGCCTAACGCCACGCGTTGTGTTTACGGCAACGGATGCAGACGTAATCAAAACTTATGTCCGTATGGGTATTGGTGTTGGTGTGATAGCAAGTATGGCTGTCGATGAGGAGCAAGACGGTGATCTGGTTGCGATTGATGCTAGCCACTTATTTGGTGCAAGCACAACGAGTATTGGTTTCCGTCGTGGTACTTTCCTGCGTTCATACATGTTCGACTTCATGGAGCGTTTTGCTCCACATTTAACTCGCCCTGTCGTTGAGCAGGCGATTTCACTGAAGTCGAACGCGGAAATCGAAGAGATGTTTAAAGACATCGAACTTCCGGTTAGATAACACTTCATTGATGTTTCGATTCCCTCTACAATGCGCTCGTTGTAGGGGGAGCTATGAAAACGCAATTTCAATTTATTAATGACTGCTTAATCGAAAACCAATCTTTGTGGCGATTCGAGCCATTTAAAAGCAGCATTTACACATCACTACCATGGCAAGAACAACATCCTCAGCTGTGCCAGTGGCTAGCGTCTCTTAGTCCCTCTCAAATCGAAGAATACAAAGCAGAGCCCGAACTTGTGTTGAAAGCGCTTAGCCCGTTTTTACCTGAACTTGAGCAACTCGCTGATCTTACCCATTTAGAAACGTTGACTTTAAACGGTTTGGAGCTTGCCCGTGGTTTAGATAACGGCATCCCCGGTCGTAAATTGGAGCAAATTAGCTCGATGGGGGAAGCGGCTATTCAGTTTCATCATGGTGAAGAATGGTTAGAGTGGTGTTCAGGCAAAGGTTATTTGGGGCGAATCCTGACGACGCAAACCGATCAGCCCGTCACCAGTTTCGAATACCAACAAGCGCTGTGTGACTCGGGGCAACAAGTGGCGAATGAGCATCATTGGAAGATGACTTTTATTCAAGGTGACGCGTTCGATAGCAAAGCGAAGGCGGTGTTTAAGCCGACGCAACACGCGGTGGCACTGCATGCGTGTGGTGATCTCCATGTTCGTTTGATGCAGTATGGCAGCGAAAACGGTGTGGCAGCAATGACGATCTCGCCTTGCTGTTATCATTTGATTCAGTCTGAGCAGTATCAGCCGATGTCGGAGCGGGGCAGAGCGTCTTCTCTCTCGTTGTCTAAGCAAGAGCTACGTATTCCGCTACAGCAAACTGTGACAGGTGGTGAACGTGTACGCCGTCATCGTCAGCAAGAAATGGTATTTAGGCTGGGGTTTGATTTAATCACTCGACAAGGTTTGGGTATGGAAGGGTATCAGCCGGTGCCAAGCATTCGTAAGTCGCAGTTAAGTTATGGTTTTGAGTCTTTGTGCCGCTTGGCGGCGGATCAGAAGGGCATCGATCTTTCTCAACAAATCAACTTCGATTATTTTGAAAAGTTAGGCGAGCAACGCTTTTGGCAAATGGAGCGTTTGAGCCTGGTTCAGTTGGTCTTTCAACGGCCGTTGGAGATTTGGCTTGCTTTGGACAAAGCACTTTATCTTGAAGAACGTGGTTATCGTGTTAGATTGGCAGAGTTTTGCGCTAAATCTGTCACACCTAGAAACATATTAATTTGTGCTTATAAGGTTTAGTTATTTTTTATAATTAAATGCTCTATGCAAAAAAGCCCACTTTAGAGTGGGCTTTTGTAAACAAAACGTGACAATTTATGCGTTATTTTGTCATTAGTTGAACATTGCGATAGCTTGCGCTGGTTCAACGTATTCTAGGTCAAAGCTCTCAGCAACTTCTTTACAAGTCACTTTACCGTGGATAACGTTTAGACCTTCAAGGAAGCCGTTGTCTTCTAGAAGTGCTTCACGGTAGCCTTTGTTTGCAAGCTTCACGATGTATGGAAGCGTTGCGTTGTTCAGCGCGAATGTTGAAGTACGAGCAACTGCACCTGGCATGTTTGCAACACAGTAGTGAACTACTTCGTCAACGATGTAAGTTGGGTCTGCGTGCGTTGTTGCGTGAGAAGTCTCGAAACAACCGCCTTGGTCGATTGCTACGTCAACGACCGCCGCGCCTGGCTTCATCTTAGCAATGTGCTCTTTTGTTACCAGTTTAGGTGCTGCTGCACCAGGGATAAGAACCGCACCGATAACTAGGTCTGCTTCTAGAACATGCTTCTCAATAGCGTCTTCTGTAGAATAAACCACTTTAGCGCGACCTTGGAATTCCTCGTCTAGTTTACGTAGTGTGTCTACATTACGGTCTAGGATTGTAACGTCTGCGCGAAGACCAACAGCCATACGAGCTGCGTTTGCGCCAACGACACCACCGCCCACAACAACGACTTTCGCTGGTTCAACACCAGGAACGCCACCTAGAAGTAAACCACGACCCCCGTGTGATTTTTCTAGAGTTTGGGCACCAGCTTGGATAGACATACGACCAGCAACTTCTGACATTGGTGCTAATAGTGGCAAACGACCCATATTATCTGTTACAGTCTCATAGGCTATACAGACAGCTTTGCTCTTGATTAGCTCATCAGTTTGTGGAAAATCTGGTGCTAGGTGTAAATAAGTAAATAAAATCTGCCCTTCGCGGAGCATTGCTCTCTCGATAGCTTGGGGTTCTTTTACTTTGACAATCATGTCTGCTTTCGCAAACACGTCAGCAGCAGTAGGAAGAATGGATGCGCCTACAGCGATGTAGTCATCGTCTGAAAAACCGATGCCGGCACCTGCATTGGTCTCAACAAAAACTTGGTGACCATGTGAGATGAGTTCTCTCACGCTAGCTGGGATCATGCCCACACGGTATTCGTGGTTCTTGATTTCCTTAGGTACGCCAATGATCATCCTGTGTCCTCTTTCTATAATGGTTGTATTAACTGTTTGTAGGGTGTTATTGTCGAATTAATATCTAGTATAGATATTGTTTTACAAAATTTGGCCCTAAATATTAAAAAGTTGTAGTATATTTTTTTGCAAGGAAGTAATAAGGTGGAATAAAAAATGGCAGACAACTATAAAAAGCCGTCCAAGGAACTAGACCGTATCGACCGCAACATTCTTAATGAATTGCAGAAAGACGGTCGTATTTCAAACGTAGAGCTTTCAAAACGTGTAGGACTTTCTCCGACTCCATGTCTGGAGCGTGTACGTCGATTGGAGCGTCAAGGCTACATCACAGGTTACACTGCGTTACTAAACCCGCAGTATCTAGATGCATCTCTACTCGTGTTTGTAGAAATCACTCTAAACCGTGGTGCACCAGATGTGTTTGAGCAGTTTAATGCCGCTGTTCAAAAACTAGACGACATTCAAGAGTGTCATCTAGTATCAGGTGATTTCGACTATCTTCTAAAAACCCGTGTATCTGACATGGGTGCATACCGTCGACTACTAGGCGATACGTTACTGCGTCTTCCAGGCGTAAATGACACTCGTACCTATGTAGTTATGGAAGAAGTGAAACAAACTAACCAGCTAGTGATTAAAACTCGTTAAATTATTGCAAAGAAAGCGGTATATGCTTCCGCTTTCACCATTGAATAATTGGGTTTTTCTCTTTGATATGGTTAAATCAATTTACCGAGCGGCTTTTGCCGCTCGGATTGTTTTGCTTATTTATTACTCATATCGTATTCAAGTTGATTTATGTTCAAAGAGAACGCTAAGAAAGTCGAAACTATTATCAAAACCAGTGAAGAGCCTCAGTCTTCACGACTCAATGGCTTCCAACGCTTAAAAGAATGCTGCCTGATTGTTGGCGTTCTCAGTTCAGTTTTACTCGCCGTCGCATTATTCACTTTTAGTCCAGCCGATCCTTCATGGTCACAAACGGCTTGGGGAGGGGAGATTAATAATGCTGGCGGTGTGTTTGGAGCTTGGCTTGCTGATACCTTATTCTTTACGTTTGGTTCGCTCGCTTATCCTATACCTTTCCTATTGATCATCGGAGCGTGGGTTGCTTTTCGTAAACGCGGAGAGGATGACCCTATCGATCTGATGCTTTGGGGTACCCGCCTGCTTGGCTTGGTTATTTTGATCTTAACCAGTAGCGGCCTTGCGGATATTAACTTCGATGATATTTGGTACTTTTCATCAGGTGGTGTAGTCGGTGATGTTCTGACAAGCTTATCGCTGCCAACTCTAAACGTGCTAGGTACCACTCTGGTTCTATTGTTCTTATGGGGTGCCGGTTTTACCTTGTTTACTGGTATTTCATGGCTTTCGATAGTTGAATGGCTTGGAGATAAATCTCTAAGTTTGCTTTCTGCTATTTTGAACAAGGTTCGCGGAACAGAAAAAGAAACCATCGAGCCTCAGCTAGATGAAGTTGTTGCTGATAGTGTGCCTCAACGTCTCAATGAACAAGAGACTGAGACTGAGACTGAGACTGAGGATGAAGTACTTCCGCATCTTACTGCTTATGATATTGATGACAGTAAAGAGCCAGAGCCTGTACATGAATACCCAATCTACATGCCTCAATCGGCAGCAAAACCGTCTCAACCGCCAGAAGAGGCGCCAACTCCTGCTACGCCGGCGGTAATGGTCAATACAGACAATGTTGATCCAGAGGTTGAGCGAACTAAGCAGCTAAATGTCACGATTGAAGAGCTAGAAGCGGCGGCGCAACAAGCCGACGACTGGGCTGACGAAGTGCCACAAGTTCAGCAGCCAGTTATTGATACTGTTGTTACTCAGCCTGAAGTCTCACAACCTGTTTCTCAAGATTCAGTTCTACAGCAAGCTGTTCCTCAACAAGCTATTCATAAACAAGTTATTCATCAGCAAGAATTGCCGCAAGAATCGTTTGTTCAGCCTGAACCTGCTGTATCAGAACAGTACGATAACGAGCCAAGTTATGACGAATACGCTCAGTTTGCAGCAGAGCAAGCTCAGCACGAACAGCCTTCAATTCATGCACCGTTTGAGCAAGAAAATACAGAGAAACCTCAACACGAAGAGCCTGTGATTAACGCTGCAGCACTGGATAACATTGTTGAACAAGCTGAGCCAAGCCAGCACATCGAACCAACTATTTCGAATCTAGATATTTTAGATGAAGAAGATGAGTACCAAGCGCAGCAGGCTCAACCAACTTATATGGAGCCGCAACAAGCAGCTGTTAACCCACAAGAAGCTATGCAGGCTGTTCAAGAGCAACCTGTGCAGCAACACGTTGCGTCACAACCACAACCTGCATCGCCTTCAGCTACCTTTGAACCTGCACCTCAAGAAGTTGAGGTAGAAGAAGTTCAAGAAGGCGACCAAGATGTGGCCGCGTTCCAAAATATGGTATCGAGCGCTCAGGCGAAAGTGGTTGCTCAGCAAAATCCATTCTTGGTACAGCAAGAGCAAAACTTGCCAGTACCAGCAGAGCCACTACCAACGCTAGAATTGCTTTACCACCCAGAGAAGCGCGACAACTTTATCGATCGTGATGCTTTGGAAGAAGTGGCTCGTCTCGTTGAAACTAAGCTTGCAGACTACAAGATTAAAGCGGACGTGGTCGGCATTTATCCTGGTCCTGTTATCACTCGATTCGAACTTGATTTGGCGCCAGGCGTAAAAGTAAGCCGCATTTCTGGCCTATCTATGGACTTGGCACGTGCGTTGTCTGCAATGGCGGTACGTGTAGTAGAAGTGATTCCGGGCAAACCTTATGTCGGTCTAGAGCTGCCTAACATGAGCCGCCAAACGGTATTCCTATCTGATGTAATCAGTAGCCCTCAGTTTGAACAAGCAACGTCACCAACGACCGTTGTTCTTGGTCAAGATATCGCAGGTGAAGCGGTTATTGCTGATATTGCGAAGATGCCTCACGTGCTAGTAGCGGGTACAACCGGTTCTGGTAAATCAGTAGGTGTAAACGTGATGATCTTGAGTATGCTATACAAAGCATCACCTGAAGATCTGCGTTTCATTATGATCGACCCGAAAATGTTGGAGCTTTCCATCTACGAAGGTATTCCTCATCTTCTTTCAGAAGTTGTAACGGACATGAAAGATGCGTCTAACGCACTGCGTTGGTGTGTGGGCGAGATGGAACGTCGTTACAAACTGATGTCGGCACTGGGTGTACGTAATGTGAAAGGCTTCAACGAGAAGTTGAAGATGGCAGCAGAAGCGGGTCACCCAATTCACGACCCATTCTGGCAAGAAGGCGACAGCATGGACACTGAGCCGCCGTTGCTAGAGAAACTGCCTTACATCGTTGTGGTTGTCGATGAATTTGCCGACCTAATGATGGTGGTAGGTAAGAAGGTTGAAGAGCTGATCGCTCGCTTGGCGCAAAAAGCGCGTGCGGCAGGTATTCACTTGATCCTTGCGACGCAGCGTCCATCGGTTGACGTTATTACCGGCCTGATTAAAGCAAACATCCCAACGCGTGTGGCGTTTACTGTATCTACGAAGACGGACTCACGTACTATCCTTGACCAAGGCGGTGCAGAATCGCTATTGGGTATGGGTGATATGCTTTACTTACCACCGGGCTCAAGCCATACGACCCGCGTTCACGGTGCGTTTGCATCGGACGATGATGTTCACGCTGTTGTGAACAACTGGAAAGCGCGTGGTAAACCAAACTACATCGATGAAATCATCAGTGGCGACCAAGGCCCAGAAAGCTTACTTCCAGGCGAGCAGATGGACTCGGATGAAGAAGTGGATCCACTGTTCGATCAAGTTGTTGAGCATGTGGTTCAATCGCGTCGTGGTTCGGTTTCTGGCGTACAGCGTCGATTCAAGATCGGCTATAACCGAGCGGCTCGAATTGTTGAGCAGCTTGAAGCACAAGGCATCGTAAGTGCTCCAGGTCATAACGGTAACCGCGAAGTATTGGCTCCTGCGCCACCAAAAGATTAATGAACTTGTGTTACTCACCTCAGTCCAAATGAGGTGAGTAACTTTAGGTCTTTGACCCTCTGATAGGTATTTGAATGAAAAAACTATTTTCAGCGAAACTTTTTTCTACGCTTGTTTTAAGCTTTTCTCTCTTCTCTACTGCACATGCAGCGACACCTAAAGATGAATTAAACAAACGCCTTTCTATGAACGATGGTTTCAGTGCGGACTTCTCTCAGCAAGTTATCAGCCCTGAAGGCGAAACGGTAATGGAAGGAGAAGGCACGGTTGAGATTGCTCGTCCGAGCTTGTTCCGTTGGAGCACCACATTCCCTGATGAAAACTTGTTGGTTTCTGACGGTAAAACATTGTGGTACTACAGCCCGTTCATTGAACAAGTGAGTATCTACTGGCAAGAGCAAGCAACCGAGCAGACGCCATTTGTTTTGTTAACGCGTAACCGTGCAAGTGATTGGGATAACTACCAGATCTCTCAAAAAGGTGATCAGTTTACTCTTATTCCTACTGCGGTAGACTCCACACAAGGACAATTCCAGATTAATATTGATGCTAAAGGTGTGGTGAAAGGCTTTAACGTGGTTGAGCAAGACGGTCAGAAAGGCTTGTTCACCTTTAACAATGTGAAGCTTGGTAAACCTAAGGCAGATAGATTCACATTCACAATTCCAGATGGCGTGGAAGTGGATGACCAAAGGAATTAATTGGCAGTGAGCAATTACACATTAGATTTCTCGGGGGACGAAGATTTTCGTCCCCTTGCTGCTCGTATGAGACCGGAAACGATTGAACAGTACATCGGTCAGCAGCATATTTTAGGTCCTGGTAAGCCACTACGCCGTGCGCTAGAGGCTGGTCATATTCACTCTATGATTCTCTGGGGACCACCAGGCACAGGTAAGACGACATTGGCGGAAGTGGCAGCAAACTATGCCAACGCTGAAGTTGAGCGTGTGTCTGCGGTGACGTCTGGCGTGAAAGAAATCCGTGCAGCGATTGAGAAAGCGCGAGAGAACAAAATGGCAGGCCGCCGCACCATCTTATTTGTTGATGAGGTGCATCGCTTCAACAAATCTCAACAAGATGCGTTTTTACCGCATATTGAAGATGGCACCGTTACCTTTATTGGTGCGACGACAGAAAACCCATCGTTTGAGTTAAACAACGCATTGCTGTCTCGTGCGCGTGTGTACAAGCTAACGTCTCTCGATAAAGATGAAATCTCGTTGGCGCTGAATCAAGCGATCAGTGACAAAGAGCGTGGGTTGGGTAATACGCCTGCACACTTCGCCGACAATGTTTTAGACCGCCTAGCAGAACTGGTAAACGGTGATGCTCGCATGTCTCTCAATTACCTTGAACTGCTTTACGATATGGCAGAGGACAATGCGCAGGGTGAAAAAGAGATCACATTGAAGTTGCTTGCGGAAGTAGCAGGGGAGAAAGTCTCTCGCTTTGATAACAAAGGCGACATTTGGTACGACCTAATTTCTGCGGTCCACAAATCCATTCGTGGCTCAAACCCTGATGCTGCACTTTACTGGGCTGCGCGGATGATTGCTGCAGGTTGTGACCCTTTGTATATTGCCCGTCGATTGCTAGCGATTGCCTCTGAAGATGTGGGTAACGCGGATCCTCGTGCAATGCAAGTGGCACTGTCCGCTTGGGATTGCTTCACCCGTGTTGGTCCGGCAGAAGGTGAACGTGCGATTGCGCAGGCAATTGTGTATTTAGCATGCGCGCCAAAAAGTAATGCGGTGTACGTAGCATGGAAACAAGCCCTCACAGACGCCCATAACTTACCTGAATATGAAGTGCCGCATCACCTTCGAAATGCGCCAACCAGTTTGATGAAAGACATGGGTTACGGTGCAGAGTATCGTTATGCTCACGATGAGCCTGGCGCTTACGCCGCGGGTGAGCAATATTTGCCACCTGAAATGGACGATCGTAGGTACTATCAGCCTACAAATCGTGGTCTAGAGACCAAAATCGGCGAAAAGTTAGATTACTTGGCTACTTTAGACGCAAATAGCCCACAAAAGCGCTATGAAAAGTAGGCGTTTTTGGATACATTTGTTCAGTAAATTTTTTTAACGCGTACGCTTGGAAAGTGCGCGTGATTTCACAACACAAAGCATAGGATTAACAATGCTGGATTCTAAATTACTTCGTACAGAGCTGGATGAAACAGCTGCTAAACTGGCGCGTCGTGGCTTTAAGCTAGACGTAGATACTATTCGTAAACTTGAAGAACAACGTAAGTCCATTCAAGTAGAAGTAGAAAATTTACAATCCACGCGTAACTCCATCTCCAAGCAAATCGGCCAAAAAATGGCAGCTGGCGACAAAGAAGGCGCAGAAGAGATCAAGAAACAAATCGGTACTCTAGGTAGCGATCTTGATGCGAAGAAAGTTGAACTTGAGCAAGTAATGGCTCAACTAGACGAATTCACGCTATCTGTTCCAAACATCCCAGCGGATGAAGTGCCAGATGGCAAAGACGAGAACGACAACGTAGAAATCTCGCGTTGGGGTGAGCCAAAGACTTACGACTTCGAACTTAAAGACCACGTTGACCTAGGCGAAATGGGTGACGGTCTAGATTTCGCAAGCGCAGTTAAGATCACTGGCGCGCGTTTCATCGTGATGAAAGGCCAATTTGCTCGTCTACACCGTGCAATCGCTCAGTTCATGCTGGATCTTCACACTGAAGAGCACGGCTACACAGAAATGTACGTGCCTTACCTAGTAAACTCTGACAGCCTATTCGGTACTGGTCAGCTTCCTAAGTTCGGTAAAGATCTTTTCCACACTGAGCCGCTAGTAGAAAAAGTAAACGATGAAGAGCCACGTAAATTGTCTCTAATCCCAACGGCAGAAGTACCAGTAACGAACCTAGTTCGTGACACGATTTCTGACGAAGCGGATCTACCGCTTAAGATGACAGCTCACACGCCATGTTTCCGTTCTGAAGCAGGTTCTTACGGTCGTGATACTCGTGGTCTGATTCGTATGCACCAGTTCGACAAGGTTGAGCTAGTACAAATCACTAAGCCAGAAGATTCAATGAACGCGCTAGAAGAGCTAACAGGCCACGCTGAGAAAGTTCTACAACTTCTAGAACTTCCTTACCGTAAAGTGGTTCTATGTACAGGTGACATGGGCTTCGGCGCTCGTAAAACTTACGACCTAGAAGTTTGGGTTCCTGCTCAAGAAACTTACCGTGAAATCTCTTCATGTTCTAACATGTGGGACTTCCAAGCTCGTCGTATGCAAGCGCGTTTCCGTCGTAAAGGCGAGAAGAAACCTGAGCTTGTACACACGCTAAACGGTTCTGGTCTAGCTGTAGGTCGTACAATGGTTGCTATCCTAGAAAACAACCAAGAAGCAGACGGCCGCATTGCAATCCCTACAGTACTTCAGAAGTACATGGCGGGCGCAACGCACATCGGTTAATGCATTAACCACTAGAACACCAAAACCCAGCCTTAGCGCTGGGTTTTTTGTTATCTGCGTCGAGTGAAAACACGTTTGTATGTAATTAGCACACGCATTAACGACGAACTCGCCCAGAATTTGGCAGTACGAGATAAATGATATTTTTCTTAGCGGTTTTTCACGTGACAAGCTAACGTCCTCATCTGTCTTTGTTGTGAAATGTTATGCCAGTAAATCATCTTTTATTACGTGTTATTTTTGCGCTTACCTTGCTCGTTTTCGGTAGGGTTGTCGCAAGCGAACTTATCCAGCCTCAATACTTAGATAGTGAGCGAACAGACCGCTTTTTCGTGCGCGAAGTAGCGAAACCTTCCAAAGAAAATATGCAACTTCGTAACTCCCTCGATTGGGGCTATGAACTTGAATTGAGACGTTCGCCTGACAAAGAAAAATTGGTATCTAATTGCCAAGATTTAGCTAATGCAAGCTCAGCGGGTTTTACTGCGGCTAAAGCTTATGAATACGGCGCGTTCAAAGCTTATTTAATACAGTGTCGAACATGGAGTGAGATGGCAAAGTTAACTGCCTCTAAGCGTTCATATATATCGAAATTTAAGTTAGATAATAGCTTTCCTAGTTTAGCCCCAAGTGCGCTTGCTTTTGTTATTTCTAACGAAAGCGCTGAGAAAGCAAAAACACTATCAACGTGGGATGAAGCGGATCGTATCCAAAGAACTCAGGTCGCCAGTCCAGTGAGAGCAGAGTACTTCGACGCGACCGATGGTTTTCAAGTCATTACGATTGTGGCAAAAGGGGATTACAACGCTGACGGCATCGAGGATATCGTTATTGAGAAAGAGAATAGCGTACTCAGTGGCTCGTATTCTTCTTCACACGGCTATGTATTAACTCGCATGTCTGAGCAAGCGCTATTTAGTGTGTTGGCTGAATGGTAATGAAACGATTGGCGGTTATTTGTTTTTTAGGTGTTGCCATGGTGAGTACGTTTGCTGTCGTTGATACCTCGCCTAGAAAAGTCTTTGAATGTTCAGTAAACCAAACTATGAACTTTAGTATTTCGATAGAACAAGGCAAAGGCGAGCTTCTCTTTAATAAGTCCATTGTGAATCAAAGCCCAGTTTTTCAGCGGATAAAACCTCAAGATTATCGTGTCGAACATTACCATCGAGCGTTGGTAGATGAGAAGTCACTGGAATTTAGTATTGGTGAGCGCGTCATATTAGTCAGTGAGTACTTTAGCGAGGAGTTTAATGAGGTAGAGAAGATACTCAGTGTTACGTTGAAGCAGTCAGGGCAAACGCAATATTATGAGTGTGAGGAAGGGAGTATGAGTAACCTTGCATTGCTTTTTCAAGAGAGTAGCGATTAACCGATGATATAACAATTATTACCAATACGTAATAGTGTTTTCTTATACGCCCTAATTATCTTGTTAATTGTAACCGATATAATCATCCACCTTACCACGGTAAGTAGATTTTCTCATTCAAGTAACGAGGAGGGCTTATGGCCGTAGGGTGGGCAAACGACGATAGCGTCAGCCAACAAATTCAACATACCATCGACGACGAGATTTCCCGTGTTCGTGGCAATATCAAACAGGGCGAAAGTGCTCATTATTGTGATGAATGCGGAGATGAAATTCCTGAAGCGCGTCGAATAGCCATGAAAGGCGTTCGTTTATGTATCGAATGTCAGTCAACAATCGAATTGGTGTCTCAACGCCAAGCGTTATTTAATCGACGAGCAAGTAAAGATAGCCAATTGCGCTAATCATATTTCGTAGCGGCATTTAGATTATTAGCACGACGCTTAATAATATTGCTCTAAATAGTAAAAACGGTTTGAGTGGCATACTCAAACCGTTCCTGTTTTTATTTTTTAAGTGTTCTTCAAATTTAATGAGCGCATTAAGCGAAGCAATCTTGACGTTGAAGCGCAGCATCAATTGCGTTAACTAGCTTCTCAATATCTTCCGGCTTGCTAATAAATGGCGGCATCATATAAATCAGTTTGCCAAATGGACGAATCCACACACCGTGCTCAACAAACAGTGCTTGGATGGTTTCCATATTCACTGGGCGGTGTGTTTCTACAACGCCAATGGCACCCAACCAACGGGTGTTTTTAACCAAGTCGTATTTGTCCAGTTTTGGCAGTAGTTCAGAAAACAACGTTTCAATTTGCTGGGTTTGTAGCTGCCAGTTGCCTTGTTCTATCAATTCTAAACTTGCGGTGGCCACGGCGCAGGCGAGCGGGTTACCCATAAAGGTTGGGCCGTGCATAAAACACCCAGCATCACCGCCACAAACGGTATCTGCGACGTGTTTGCTAGCTAGGGTCGCTGAGAGGGTCATGTAACCTCCAGTGAGCGCTTTACCGACACACAGAATGTCTGGTTGAATGTCTGCATGTTCGCAGGCAAACAATTTGCCGGTACGCCCAAATCCGGTTGCGATTTCATCTACAATCAATAACAAGCCGTATTTGTCACAAAGCCTACGCACACCTTTGAGAAATTCTGGATGGTAGATACGCATACCGCCTGCACCTTGAACGATAGGCTCTAGAATCACCGCAGCGAGTTCTTGGTGATGCGTTTCAATCTTGTGCGCAAAGTCGGCAAGATCTTCCGGCTTCCATTCATCCCAATAGCCACAAGTAGGTGACTGGGCAAAGATATGCTCAGGCAAAAAACCTTTGTAGAGAGAGTGCATGGAATTATCAGGATCGGTGACCGACATAGCCGCAAAGGTGTCGCCGTGATAACCGTGTCGCAAAGTAAGAAACTTCGGTCGGCGTTCGCCCTTCGCATGCCAATATTGCAACGCCATCTTCAAGCTGACTTCTACGGCAACGGAGCCAGAATCAGCCAGAAAGACATGTTCAAGGTTGCTTGGTGCAAGGGCCAATAGCTTTTTACACAAACTGATTGCTGGCTGGTGGGTAATACCGCCAAACATCACGTGAGAGACTTGATCGATTTGCAGGTGAGCCGCTTGATTTAAGTGCGGGTGGTTGTAGCCGTGGATCGTTGACCACCAAGAAGACATACCATCTACAAGCTCTGTCCCGTCTTCCAATTTAATGTGGACACCACTTGCTGATGCCACTGGGTAGCAGGTCAGAGGTGTCAACGTCGAAGTGTAGGGATGCCAGATGTGCTGGCGGTCGAAGGCGAGATCCATGTGCTATTCCAATAGTAATTAAGATTAAAAAATAAACAGATGTAAACTTTGTTGTTTGGTGTTGTGTTGACAGTTTATCGAGACTCAGTAGACTGTCAACACAACAAAAAAAGTGACTAAAGGAATACACGTGGAAGTTCGTCATAACTGGACGCACGCTGAAGTGCGCGATCTCATGGAAAAACCGTTCATGGATCTGCTATTCGAAGCACAGCTTGTTCATCGTCAATACCAACAAACCAACCATGTTCAAGTAAGCACGCTTCTTTCGATTAAGACAGGTGCTTGTCCGGAAGATTGTAAGTACTGTCCTCAGAGTGCTCGTTACACCACAGACATAGAAAAAGAGCGTCTGATGGAAGTAGAACGCGTACTCGACGCTGCGCAAAAAGCGAAAAACGCGGGTTCTACTCGATTCTGTATGGGCGCAGCGTGGAAGAACCCTAAAGAGCGTGATATGCCGCACTTGACAGACATGATCAAAGGCGTGAAAGGCATGGGTTTAGAAACGTGTATGACGTTAGGCATGTTGACGCCAGACCAAGCAAAGCAACTGGCAACTGCAGGTTTGGATTACTACAACCACAATCTAGATACCTCACCTGAGTTCTACGGCAACATCATTACCACACGTACCTATCAAGACCGTTTAGATACCTTGTCCCACGTTCGTGATGCTGGCATGAAGATTTGTTCTGGTGGCATTATCGGTATGGGTGAGAGTGCCAATGACCGAGCGGGCTTGTTGGTTGAATTAGCTAACTTGCCAGTGCATCCTGAAAGCGTGCCAATCAACATGTTGGTTAAGGTGAAAGGCACACCACTGGAAGAGGTGGACGATGTTGAGCCGTTCGATTTCATTCGCTTGATTGCGATTGCACGTATCATGATGCCTCAATCAGCGGTTCGTCTATCGGCTGGCCGTGAAAACATGAACGAACAAATGCAAGCGCTGTGTTTTATGGCGGGTGCAAACTCAGTCTTCTATGGCTGCAAACTTCTGACCACGCCAAACCCTTCTGAAGATAAAGACATGATGTTGTTCAATAAGCTCGGCATTAACAGCCAAGAAGTGTCTCAAAAACCTGATGAAATCGAAGAAAACGAGTTGCTGGATCGCGTTGTAGAGCGTGTTGCTGCTCGTCCAACAAAAGACGACCTTTTCTACGATGCCAGCGTTTAAATCTCGTATCGAGTCCGCCCTTGCCGACCGTAAAGCGCAGGGGCTGAATCGTTCGATGAATGTGGTGTTTTCCGGCAACCAATCGATTTTGGAGTACGAAGGCAGACGCTACATCAACTTCTCAAGTAACGACTACTTAGGCTTGGCCAATGACCAAGCGCTTGTTCGTGCTTGGCAACAAGGTTTGAGTGTATACGGCAGCGGTAGCGGCGCCTCTCCAATGGTGACAGGCTTTAGTGCGGCGCATAGTAATTTAGAAGCTGCATTGACCGAATGGCTGGGTTACGAACGGGCAATCCTGTTTGGCTCTGGATTCAGTGCCAATCAAGCGTTGTTATTCACCTTGCTAGAAAAATCAGACGTACTCATTCAAGACCGTTTGAACCATGCTTCTTTGATGGAGGCAGGGATGTTGTCGCCAGCTAAAATGAAGCGCTTTAAACATAACGACATCGAGCACCTAAAATCGCTGCTGAGTAGCGAAGACAATCATCTGGTCGTAACTGAAGGGGTATTCAGTATGGACGGGGATTGTGCACCGCTTGCTGATATCGCAGAAGTTACAAGCAGCCACGATGCTTGGTTTGCCGTCGATGATGCACACGGTATTGGTGTTCTTGGTGAATCCGGTGGTGGGTCTTGCGAGCTGGCAACAGTTAAGCCTGAGTTGTTGATCGTTACTTTTGGCAAAGCTTTTGGTATGTCTGGCGCGGCTATCTTATGTGACCACGCAACGGGGGACTTTTTAACTCAGTTTGCTCGTCACCATGTGTATTCCACGGCGATACCGCCAGCACAAGCGTATGCGTTGACGCATGCTGTCTCTATGATTCAAGAGCAGTCTTGGCGACGTGAAAAGCTTGCAGAGCTAAGTGAAGTTTATCGAGATAGCCTCAACGAACTCGACGGTTTTGTTGAAACGAAAACCTCGATTAAGCCATTTATGATTGGTGAATCCGAACTGGCTTTACAGGTTGCAAGCGCTTGTCGTCAAAACGGTATTTGGGTGACAGCGATTCGTCCACCGACGGTACCTAAAGGAACATCTCGTCTTCGAATTACACTCACTGCCAATCACACTAATGAACAAGTTAAAACGCTTTCAGTGGCACTGAAGCAAGCATTAGGAGCGCTGTAATGGATAATGCAACCACCGCTTTAGCAGAAACGGCCGCATTGGAGAGTTTCTATCAAGACAAGGATGCGATTGCCTCTTCGTTTGGCAAAGCAGCAGAAACGTACGACAAACACGCGGCGTTTCAGCGTGATGTTGGACATCGCTTGCTTGATAAGCTTCCAGAGGACTTAACGGGTAAACGCGTTCTCGATTTGGGCTGTGGTACAGGCTACTTCTCTCACCTGCTCCAACAGCGTGGCGCAGAAGTGGTTTGTGGCGATATCTCACAAGCGATGTTAGATAAAGCGCAGCAGCGTTGTGGTACACAGCGAATGCAGTACCAGTTAGCTGATGCCGAAAACTTGCCATTTGATGATGAGAGCTTCGATTACGTTTTTTCAAGTTTAGCTTTGCAATGGTGTGTGGATTTAAGCTACCCACTGCGAGAATTGCGTCGTGTGCTAAAGCGAGGAGGGACGGGATGCTTCTCTACTCTGGCGGATGGCTCGTTGTATGAGTTACGCGAGGCGTGGTCAAAAATTGATACACATCAACACGTGAATAACTTTATTACCCACAATCAGGTAAAAATTGCGTTAGCGCAATCTTGGTGCCACAACCATCATCTAGACTTGACCCCCATCACAGTTTGGTACGACTCAGCGTTTTCTGTCATGCGTGATCTCAAAGGCATTGGTGCAAATCACGTAAGCGGGCGCTCACATGGCTTGACGAGCCGTCGCACTTTGTTGCAAGTTGAGCGTGCGTACCAAGCATTTAGAAACGATCAAGGTCTTCTACCTGCAAGTTATCAGGTTTGTTTTGGAGTCATAGTTAAATGATTGATGCATTTTTTATTGCTGGTACGGATACTGATGTAGGAAAAACGGTAGCGTCTAAAGCTATTTTGCAGGCACTTGGTGCAAAAGGGCTTAACACCATTGGTTATAAACCAGTGGCAGCAGGAAGCGACAAGACGGCTGAAGGTTGGCGTAACTCGGATGCATTGCATCTGCAGAAAGCCGCGACGTTAGATATCGCATACGACGATGTAAACCCATATGCTTTGGAATTACCTTCTTCTCCCCACATCGCCGCTAAGCACGAACACGTAGAGATTAAGTACGAAGTATTGAGCGAAAAACTAGCTCAGCACAAAGAGCAGTCGGATATTGTTCTTGTAGAAGGTGCCGGTGGTTGGCGCGTACCTGTATCTGACACTGATAGTTTGTCAACTTGGGTTCAGCAAGAGCAATTACCAGTAGTACTGGTTGTAGGTATTAAACTGGGTTGTTTGAGCCATGCATTGCTCACGGCTGAGATCATCAAAGCGGATGGTCTGAATCTAGTCGGTTGGGTTGCAAACCGCGTTAACCCAGGCACAGAGCACTATGCGGAAATCATCGATATGTTGGAAGATCGTATTGATGCACCAAAGTTAGGTGAGATTCCGTACATTCCAAGTGCGAAGCGTAAAGAGTTAGGTAAATACATCAATGTTGAGCCACTGCTTAACATATAAACCTACGAATGAGCTGTAAATATCAAAAGGGCTGCACAATGCAGCCCTTTTCTCATGTAAACCTATGTGTCTAATCGTAAGATTCGACGTTTAGTTTATTTCTCTTGGCTAAGCCCCATCAAAGCTTGTTGCGTTTCAGCAACGCGCTTTGACATGTGAGCATCGGTTGAAATACCTAGCTGTTGTTTTGCCTCATCCTCTGAGATACCTAGATGACAACAAAGTAGATCGATAGCCATTTGATAGTCGTTAGTTTCTACCATGATTTTTCCCTCAAGACATGGAAGTTTGGAACTGCTTTTTTGTCCTTAAAGCTCGCCCCGTTTCGTTCATCTAAGCTGAATCTAGCACGTACAGATAGTCGCACAATAAGACCAAAGTCTATACCTAGGCTAAGGCGCTGTTTCTATGGGAGTTAAATTTTGCAGTTTGTGTAAATATTTCAATCTCGAAAACAAATGTTGCAATTTATTGCTTAACCTTGTTTTTATCGAGGATAGACTATATCTATAACGCAACGGAGCACGAAACCAAGCAGAGCGAGCTTTTCAGACGTTCTGTTACTTAGATATAAATCTTGTTCCATATAATAATCCGTTTTAAAAAAACGATAAGCTTCCTCGGAGAAAAGTAATGAAGCGAATTATGTTATTCCTAGCAACTAACCTAGCAGTCGTGCTAGTGCTTAGTGTTGTTCTGAATATTGTTTACGCTGTAACTGGAATGCAGCCAGGCAGTCTGTCTGGTCTACTACTGATGGCAGCAGTGTTTGGTTTTGGTGGCGCATTCATCTCGCTAATGATGTCTAAGAGCATGGCACTACGCTCGGTAGGCGGCATGGTGATTGAGAGCCCACGTAACGAAACTGAACATTGGCTTCTAGAAACAGTTGGGCGCCAAGCTCAACAAGCGGGCATCGGTATGCCAACCGTCGCTATTTATGATGCGGCAGACATCAACGCATTTGCAACCGGTGCTAAGCGTGATGATTCGCTAGTTGCAGTATCTACTGGTCTTTTGCACAACATGACTCGTGATGAAGCGGAAGCGGTACTTGCGCATGAGGTTAGCCACATCGCTAACGGTGATATGGTGACCATGACGCTAATGCAAGGTGTCGTGAATACCTTCGTTATCTTCCTATCTCGTTTCATTGCTAACATTGTTGCTTCGAATGACGATGAGGAAGGTCAAGGCTCAAACATGATGGTTTACTTCATTGTGTCCATGGTGCTTGAACTGGTGTTCGGCTTCCTAGCTAGCTTCCTTACTATGTGGTACAGCCGTCATCGCGAATTCCACGCTGACGCGGGTGCAGCGCATCTAGTGGGTAAAGAGAAGATGATCGCTGCGCTTGAGCGTTTGAAGATGAGCCACGAATCTCAACTGGATGGCACTATGATGGCGTTTGGTATCAACGGTAAGCGTTCGATGACTGAGCTTCTAATGAGCCACCCACCGCTAGATAAGCGTATTGCGGCACTACGTAGCCAACAGTACTAATCATTCAGCAAGTAAATAGTTAATCTCCTGAAAAGGCTTGGTTTTTTGACCAAGCCTTTTTTTGTATCTATTGATCGCTACCGCACTCCATCACGTATCACTCTACAGAAACAAAGTTATACAAAAATATTTTTGTACAACTTTTCATGATTGAGCTATCTTGTACATATAATAATTTTGTACAACTGTTGAAGGTGATATAGGAGCGTAAGAATGGACATTCAGTCAGTTGGCAACATTTATCAAAAGCTGAGCAAGGCAAATTTGCACTTGCTAGAAGAGGTTTACCACCAGGATGTAGTGTTTGAAGATGCTGCTCATCGTCTAGAGGGGTGGCCTGCGCTGTCGGATTACTTTCAATCACTTTATACCAATGTCATTCGTTGTGATTTCGTCATTCATGACCATCAACAAGTCGGGGAGACTGGATTCCTCACTTGGACGATGGATTTGCAGCACCCAAAACTACAGAAAGGCTCACCTATTTCGGTGAACGGCGTTTCGCATCTTAAATTCTGCGACGGGCAGGTTATTTATCATCGAGACTATTTTGACTTGGGTGAAATGCTATACGAAAACCTGCCGCTACTTGGCTCTGTGGTTAAAACCATCAAACAGAGGCTAGGACAATGAGTGGTTCGGTACTGATTACAGGGGCGACTTCGGGGATTGGACGTCAGCTCGCATTGGACTATGCAAACTCAGGCTGGAAAGTGATTGCCTGCGGACGCAATGAGGCCGTGTTGGCAGAGCTTGAGGGCGCGTCGAAGAACGTCTCAACCTTACGTTTTGATGTGACGCAGTATGACGAAACGCTCCAAACACTGTCTGAATTGCCTTTTAATCCTGAAAACTGGATTTTCAACGCTGGCGACTGCGAATACATGGATGACGGCGTTGTTGACGCGAAACTCATGGCGCGCGTTATGAACGTGAATGTGGTTGGTGTCGCTAATTGTGTTGAAGCTTGTCAGCCTCGCTTTGAACGTGGTCATCGTGTCGTGATTGTTGGTTCCATTGCATCGGAAGTCGCATTGCCTCGAGCAGAGGCTTACGGCGCATCTAAAGCCGCAGTGAGTTATTTCGCACGCACGCTGGCAGTCGACTTAAAGAAGAAAGGGATCAAAGTCGTCACGGTTTTCCCCGGCTTTGTTGAAACGCCTCTCACTGACAAAAACACTTTTGATATGCCGATGATTGTGTCGGTAAAGCAGGCTTCTGCTGCCATCCGCAAACAGTTGGACGCAAATAAAAGCCACATCTATTTCCCAGCGAGATTCACTGGCATTTTGCGCTTTATCTCGCTGCTTCCCTACAGCTGGCAAGCACGGCTAACCGCAAAACTCGTATCATAAGAAGGAAGAAGCATGAACGTTGCAGGAAGAAAGAAAATCGCCATCGTTGGTACCGGGATTTCTGGTCTCACTTGTGGCTATTACTTGCATAAAGAACATGACGTAACGTTGTTCGAGGCGAATGACTACATAGGCGGGCATACGGCGACTGTCGACGTGAGCCTTGACGGAAAAGAGTACGCGATCGACACCGGCTTTATTGTTTACAACGACCGGACTTACCCAAACTTCATCAAAATGATGAACGAAATTGGTGTCGAAGGTTTGCCGACCCAAATGAGCTTCAGCGTCAGAAACGATGGTAATGGCTTGGAGTACAACGGCCACACCGTGTCGACATTGTTTGCTCAAAAACGAAACTGGGTGAACCCAAAATTCTACCGCTTTATCTCCGAGATCCTTCGTTTTAACAAACTGGCGAAAAGCTTTGCTAACGATAACTCGACAGACTCTCAGACTCTAGGGGAGTTTCTTGACGAACACGACTTCAGCCCGTTTTTTACTGATAACTACATATTACCGATGGGTGCCGCAATCTGGTCATCGACCTTGGCTGACATGCGCGCATTCCCGTTAATGTTCTTCTTGCGATTCTTCCTCAATCACGGATTGTTAGATATCACAAACCGCCCGCAATGGTATGTGATAAAAGGCGGCTCGCGCTCTTACATTGGGCCGTTGAGCAGAGGCTTTGCCGATAATATTCGTCTTAACAGCCCAGTCGAAAAAGTCATCCGTACTGATAACGGTGTTGGTATTGAAGTTCATGGTGAGACGCACTGGTTTGATGACGTTATCTTCGCATGCCACAGTGACCAAGCAATGCGAATGCTGGGCGATATAAGCTCTACCGAACAAGAAATCTTAGGCGACATGGCGTACCAAGCAAACGAGGTCGTGTTGCATACGGATATCGGCCTGTTGCCAAAACGCAAGGCGGCGTGGGCGGCGTGGAATTACCTACTTGATGGCAGTCAAGAAGAGCAAGAGCGTCTGCCTTCTTTGACTTATAACATGAACATACTGCAGCACATTCAGTCTGAGCATACTTTCTGTGTCACGTTGAACAGTATGAAAAAAATCAACCCAAACAAGATTCTACGTTCATTCACTTACCATCATCCAGTGTTTACCACGGAGTCTATTGCCGCCCAGCAACGTAAAGACGAAGTCCAAGGCAAACAGAGCACATGGTTCTGTGGTGCCTATTGGTACAACGGCTTCCATGAAGATGGTGTTCGTAGCGCGCTTGATGTCGTTCAAGGGCTAGAAGAAAAATACCGCGAGCAAAATGTGGTGCCCTTTGAAAAAGGCGCGGCGTGATATGAGTAGCCAGATAAACAGCCGATTGTTTATAGGCAATGTTCGCCACCGTCGATTCACGCCTGTGAGTCATGAGCTGAATTACTCACTATTTATGCCTGCCATCGACTTAGATGAACTTGAGGCGTTGGAGAAAAATGTCTGGGGCTTTGGAGCATGCTGGTGGCATTGGGCACGTTTTAAGCGCAGTGATTACATCGGTGGTAAAGGATGCATTAAGTCAGCCGTTCAAGACAAACTGGAAGCGCTCACTGGTGTTCGTTTGACGGGTAAAGTGATTGCCGTTTGTCACCTGCGTTACTTAGGGCTCTATTTCAGTCCGGTCAATTTCTACTACGTTTATAACAAGGAGGGCGAGTGGAAGTACCTGCTGGCAGAAGTCAGCAACACCCCTTGGAATGAACGTCATTATTACGCAATAGCGGCAAATGAACAGGATGAAAACTTTGGTTGGGAGCAAGACAAAGCGTTTCATGTGTCGCCTTTTAACCCAATTGACCAACGCTACCATTGGAAAATCAAACCTTTGACAGACAAGTTGAATATCCATCTTGAATGCCACAAAGGTGAAAAACATTTTGATGCCACCATGGCGATGAAAGCTCAGCCACTTTCAAGTAAAACCTTATTGAAGTGCTTGATCGTTACGCCGATTCAAACGGTAAAAGTCATGGTTGGTATTTACTGGCACGCTCTAAAACTTTGGATTAAAGGCGCGCCTTTTTACTCACATCCTAAATACGCTCAACCTGAAACAACAGAACCTGAGCAAGTGAGTAAAGAAGAAAAGAATAATAAGCACAAGGAGAACTCTGCATGTTAAATACGACTTCTATGGCAATGCCGCGTGAATTAACGACGACGCAAAAAGCGGCTCGTGGAGTTCTTTTTCAGTGTCTTCAAAAGATGGAAATCGGCTGCTTAACGGTTATTGAGAGCTTCAAAACAGAAACGACTGAGCGCAGTGAGAGATTCTCAACGCCAAATGGAGAATATAACGGTGAGCCAGTTGTGGCGACGATTGAGGTCAAGCATCCGGGCTTTTACTCACGCATTTTACAAGGCGGTAGTATTGCAGCAGGTGAAGCTTACATGGACGGCTGGTGGGATAGCCCAGATTTGACGGCATTGATGAAGTTGATGGCTCTCAACATGCGTGCACTGGATAAGCTCGAAGAGCAGGGCAGTTGGCTTACAAGGTTGTTGTATAAGTTCAGTCATTGGACTAACCGCAACTCGCAAGAAAACTCCCGTAAGAATATTCATGCTCACTACGACTTGGGTAATAACTTGTATGAAGCGTTTCTTGATACCAACATGCTGTATTCGTCAGCATTGTACAACGAAGTGGGCGACTCATTAGAACAGGCACAAATCAACAAAATGGATCGATTGTGTCAGCAACTTGAGCTGAAAGCTAGCGATCATGTCATCGAAATTGGCACCGGCTGGGGTGCAATGGCGATTTACATGGTTGAACAATATGGCTGTCAGGTGACGACGACAACCATTTCTGAAGAGCAGCATGCGTACGCGGAACAGAAGATCAAAGAGCGTGGCTTAGAAGGTAAAGTCATTTTGCTTAAAGAGGATTACCGCAACCTCACCGGAACTTACGACAAGCTTGTTTCTATAGAGATGATTGAAGCGGTGGGTAAGCAGTTTCTGCCTTCTTACATCAAGAAGTGTGAATCCTTGTTGAAGTCGGGGGGGGCTTGATGGCGATTCAAGCGATTACGATTGCCGACCAGCGCTACGATTACTACAGCAACAATGTCGATTTTATTCAGAAGTACATTTTTCCAGGAGGCTTTTTACCTTCAGTCACATCCCTTACTCAAGCAACGACGAAGTACAGTGACTTGGTTACCCGAGATCTGTTTGATATTGGGTTGGATTACGCTAAAACGCTTAACGAGTGGCATCATCGCTTTAATCAAGCTGAGAGTGAAGTGCGCTCGTTTGGTTACGATGATCGCTTCGTGCGCATGTGGCGTTATTACTTGAGCTACTGTGAGGGTGGCTTCTTAGCTCGCACGATCAGTGCCGTTCACATGACGTTTCAGCGTCCGTAGTTCGTTATGAGAGTGTTTGTTGCATCAACATGGTTCCAACTCTGCTGGTTTGCCGCGGTGCTTGGGACCTATCAATGGCAGTGGCTGACGTTAATACTCACGTTATTTACCTTGGTGTACTGCTGGAGAGCCGCCCCCTCCGCTCTCAAGAATATCGCCATGATTGTATCTATCGGCTTGGTCTTAGATACCTTCAATAAGCAATTTTCCCTCTTTATATTCCCAACCCCTTGGTTGCCCATATGGCTTGTTTGTCTGTGGGTTTTATTCTCATGGTATGCCTACCAACTCAAGCCAATTTTGTACCGTTTTCCAAAAACCTACGTATCTATAGTAGGCGGTATCGGAGGAACAGCGAGTTACTTTGCTGGCTACAAACTCCAAGCCGTTGAATTTGGCCTCAGCATTGGCACCACGCTTACGATCTTGTTCGTCGAATGGTGCGCAATGATGCTTCTGATACTCAAGGTGTACGGAAATGAAAAGCTTGAAGAGAAATTGGAGACGGAAACTGATTAGCAGTGTTATGGCAGCCTCCTTGTTCTATGCAGTGCCTTTGCAAGCCCAAAATGTGGTTGGTTTGAGTGAGATAATAACCACTAGCAATTGGCAACAATGGCAAACGGTCGGCGAAGCTCAACTCACTTGGTTTGTTTTTGATATCTACAAGTCCCGCCTTAAAGCACCCGATGGTCAGTACTCGGTGTCTAGAGACGTTTCTCCCCATCCTTTTGCTTTAGAGATCAACTACCAGCGCGATATCAGTAAAGAGCAGCTGCTCAATGTGACTGATGAGCAGTGGCAAAAGCTGGGCTTTACGGAGCCTTACCGACAAAAGTGGATCTTGGAGCTGGACACTATGTTTCCCAACATTAAGAAGGGTGATGAGCTTACCTATCTCACTGATGGTAAAAATGGGCAACTTATCTATCGAAAAGCCGGGAGCGAGCCGTATCAAACCGTCGGATATGTGAAAGATGAGCGACTTAATGATGCGTTTCTTTCGATTTGGTTATCACCGAAAACAGAGTTTCCTAAACTTCGTAAACAACTGATAGGGCAGGTAAGGTAGTGAAATTATTAAAACGAATGCTCAAAGCACCAGTGATTGCTGCGGTAACGCTTCTTAGCGCATGCTCTGCTGATATTGATAACTACCAAGCAGCATCGCCAGCCTTTGACCTGTTTGGCTACTTCGAAGGTGACGTCAAGGCCTGGGGAATGGTGCAGGACTATACTGAGAAACAAACTCGTAGATTTGAAGTCGATATAGTCGGCACAGTGGAAGGCAATGAACTAACGCTGGTGGAAGACTTTGTCTTTGATGATGGTGAGCTTGACCAGCGTATATGGGTCATTACCAGACTCGAAGACGGTACTTATCAAGGTAAAGCGGACGATATTATTGGTGTTGCGACCGGGAAAGAGATGGGTAATGCGCTGCAATGGCAATACGACTTCGAGTTGAAAATGGACGATTCAACCATCACGGTATCGTTCGATGATTGGCTCTACCGCCAAGATGACATGCACGTGTTTAACCTTACCAAGATTAAGAAGTTTGGGGTCGAGGTAGGGACGATTACACTGTTTTTCCAGAGGCAATAGAAATAAAGAATCGAGATGCGGGAACGCTTCGCTTTAGGAATCGAGAAGGCTCGCTGGTATTTCAGTAAAGGTAAGTTAAATTTGGGATGTATGGGTAGAAGTTGCTTCTTTAATGGATATAACTGAGCTTTATCCCTTATCCTGAAACTTAGCGTTCCATAGGGCGAATCCCGTTCCCCCTAAACGAAGAAAGGGTTGACGCTTTCACGTCAACCCTCAAATTTATCCGATTCTCGATTCTCGATTCTCGATTCTCGATTCTCTTAAAGCTTATCTGTCAGCTCGATTGCTTGACCGATGTAGTTTGCTGGCGTCATCTCTTTCAGACGTGCTTTCTCATGCTCAGGAAGCTCAAGACCGTCGATGAAGTTACGCATTGCTTCGCCATCTACACGCTTACCACGAGTTAGCTCTTTTAGCTTCTCGTATGGCTTCTCGATGCCGTAACGACGCATTACTGTTTGTACTGGCTCTGCTAGTACTTCCCAGTTCTTGTCTAGTTCAGCAAGAAGTGCTTCGCGGTTTACTTCTAGCTTGCTGATGCCTTTAAGCGTAGAAGTGTAAGCGATGATTGCGTAGCCAACACCAACACCAAGGTTACGTAGAACCGTTGAGTCAGTTAGGTCACGTTGCCAGCGAGAAACAGGCAGTTTTTGTGCTAGGTGACCGAACACAGCGTTCGCAAGGCCTAGGTTACCTTCTGAGTTTTCAAAGTCGATTGGGTTAACTTTGTGAGGCATTGTTGAAGAACCAATCTCACCAGCAATGGTTTTTTGCTTGAAGTGGCCTAGTGCAATGTAACCCCAAACGTCACGGTCGAAGTCAATCAGGATAGTGTTGAAACGAGCGATAGCGTCGAAAAGCTCAGCGATGTAATCGTGTGGTTCGATTTGAGTTGTGTAAGGGTTCCAAGTAACACCAAGAGACTCAGTGATGAACTCTTCAGAGAACTTGTGCCAATCTAGCTCTGGGTAAGCAGAAAGGTGTGCGTTGTAGTTACCTACTGCACCGTTGATTTTCGCTAGGATCTCAACGTTTTCGATTTGCTTGAATTGACGTTCCATACGGTACGCCACGTTTGCCATTTCTTTACCCATAGTAGATGGAGAAGCAGGCTGACCGTGTGTACGAGATAGAAGAGGAATGTCGCGGTATTCAACAGCTAGCGCCTTGATAGCGTCGATTAGGTTGCGAATTTCTGGAAGAATCACGTTCTCACGCGCTTCTTTAAGCATAAGAGCGTGTGAAGTGTTGTTGATGTCTTCAGAAGTACATGCAAAGTGGAAGAACTCGTTTACTGCGTGCAGTTCAGGAACGTCTGCTACTTTCTCTTTTAGGAAGTACTCAACCGCTTTAACGTCGTGGTTAGTTGTACGCTCGATCTCTTTGATACGGCGTGCATCTTCTTCAGAGAAGTTTGCAGCAAGGTCGTCTAGGAATTGGTTTGCTTCTGCGCTAAACGCTGGCACTTCTGCAATTTCAGCAGTAGCAGCAAGCTTTTGTAGCCAGCGGATTTCAACGATAGTACGGTATTTTAGTAGACCGTATTCACTGAAAATTTCGCGTAACGCAATTGTCTTGCTTCCGTAACGGCCGTCTACTGGTGAAACAGCAGTCAATGCTGACAGTTCCATGATGTTCTCCTGAATTGGGTTTCTAAATTTCGTGAGCTTTATACCAATAACTGTGGCAATTGTCACGAATATTGCGCAAACGTTTGCGCGAGATTTGTTTTGGTCTAAAAAAATGAGCTCGCGATAAACGCGAGCTGCTTACTAGATACCTTATTACATTCGAGCAAGAAGGATTTGCGCTTGCTCTACCATCTTTTTGCGTCCGAAGATTAGGTGGCGACGTTTACCGCCAACTTGACGCCAAAGTACTGCACTACGAATACCCGATAACAACAGCGCACGAACTTTGTGCTGGTTAGAGGTTTGTTGCAGTACCGATGGAGTACCAGTTACTTGAATACGAGGACCAATAGGGCTAACTACATCCAAGTAAATGCTTGCTAGGTTGCTGATCATTTGATCATCTAGCAATTCAAAATGTTCCGTTTGACGCTGAGCCATTTGGATGCGATCACCAAGTTGTGACATTGCATCGTTACGACCCGATAGCTTGCGCTCTAATGCCATTAGGCTGATGATGTAGCGAGTGACTTCACTTCCCGATGGGGTGCTATCAATCCCTTTCACCAAGCATTCAAGACCCAGCTTAAGATCGGCTTCGCGACCGAAAACACCAATGGTGTTCGCTGGGCTAGTATTCAAAATGGCGTTAATTGACGTTTCAAAGGCATCTTGATCACAATGTCCGTCTCTCGCTACCTGCTGAACTAAAGCAACAGCTTGGCAGATACCTGCAAAAGCGATAGTACGGTCATAAAGTGTATTCGCCACGTAACGACTCCTAAGCTTGAGAATATTTAATGCGTTGCTCGATGATGCCGCCACCTAGGCACACGTCATCTTTATAGAACACAGCTGATTGACCTGGCGTCACAGCAATTTGTGGCTCGTCAAAGATCACTTTAATGTTTTCATCATCGATAGGGATGATTGTACAAGGAATATCTTCCTGACGGTAACGAGTTTTCACTGTGCACTTCATAACATCGCGAATTGGCTCACGATCTACCCAGTGAAGTTGTGATGCAAGTAGACCTTCTGATTTCAGCATTGGGTGGTCTTTACCTTGAACGGCAATCAAAACGTTGCGCTTAAGATCTTTCTCGCCAACGAACCATGGGTCTTCGTTACCACCGCCGCCTTTACGGCCACCGATGTGTAGACCTTTACGCTGACCTAGTGTGTGGTACATAAGGCCTTGGTGCTGACCAATCACTTCGCCTTCAGGTGTTTCAATATCACCTGGTTGAGCCGGAAGATATTTACCAAGGAACTCTGTGAACTTACGTTCTCCGATGAAACAGATACCCGTAGAGTCTTTCTTTTTCGCCGTGATTAGATCTTGTTCTTCCGCGATGCGGCGCACTTCTGGCTTCTCTAGATCACCCACAGGGAATAGGCTACGCGCAACTTGCTCGTGGCTTAGCGTGTATAGGAAGTAGCTTTGGTCTTTATTGCCATCTAGACCACGCAGCATCTGTGGCTTTTCACCGTTTTCTGGGAAAGAGCGACGCACGTAGTGACCCATTGCAATGTAATCAGCATCAAGCACTTCATCAGCGAATTCTAGGAATGCTTTGAACTTGATTTCTTTGTTACAAAGAATGTCTGGGTTTGGTGTACGGCCTGCTTTGTATTCAGCAAGGAAGTACTCAAATACATTATCCCAGTACTCAGCAGCAAAGTTGATGGTGTGTAGGTGAATGCCTAGCTTGTCACATACTGCCTGAGCATCAGCAAGATCTTCTGCTGCTGTACAATATTCTTCGTTGTCATCTTCTTCCCAGTTCTTCATGAACAGGCCTTCTACTTGGTAGCCTTGTTGCTTGAGAAGATACGCAGAAACAGATGAATCAACGCCGCCGGACATACCGACGATGACTTTCTTTTGGCTGTTATCAGACATTACTAAACACCACTTAAATAAACGGGACGCAGATTCTACCAGAATCCACAGGCCGGTGACAGATCCGAGATCGAAATCACACTTCGATTTGCTGTACTTTTCTCCAACAAAATCGCAAGTTGGTAATTTCATAAGTATAGAGATGGTATATATGGCATAGTTGGCAAAAATCCAAGAGGAAAAATCAAATGACCGAAGAAAACCAATTTATGCAAGAAGCTGAGTTGATTGAAATTGTCGAAAATCAACTCGAAGACAGCAACCCACTTAAAGTAAAAGAAACGCTCATGCGCCTAATGATGACAGGCACTCCACGTGAAGACGCGATTGCAATGATGGCGTGTGCGATGTCGATTGAGATTTTTGACGTGATGAAAAATGAAGGGGAGTTCAACTTAAAGCGTTATAGCGAGCACCTGGAGCAATTACCTGATCTAAGCTTTATGGAAGGTGAATAAGTAGCCTGAAAGAAAAAAATAGAATGCAAACGTTTGCTATAATTGCTTTTATTGCTGCTTTTATAACAGCGGTATAGAATCCGTTCTCCTTTTCATCCCTTATTCAGACAAACAATATGAAATTTCCTGGACAACGCAAATCGAAGCATTATTTTCCTGTTCATGCTCGCGACCCTTTAGTGAGTCAAGCACAAGAAAGCAAGAAAATGACGCGTACTCACATTATCGGTATTGATCAGACGTTGGTAGATATCGAAGCTAAAGTTACCACGGATGTAATCGAAAAATATGGTTTGAGTAAGGGACACTCGCTGGTAATTGATGATGCAACGGCAGAAGCGCTTTACCAGCAGCTAAAAGAAGACAACCTAATTACGAATGAGTATGCGGGCGGTACGATCGGTAACACGCTACATAACTACTCTGTATTGGCAGATGACCGCTCTACACTTCTAGGCGTTATGAGCCAGGATATCAAAATCGGTAGCTACGGTTACCGCTACCTATGTAATACGTCAAGCCGTATGGACTTAAACTACCTTCAAGGTGTTGAAGGTGCAATCGGTCGTTGTTTTGCTCTTATTACTGAAGACGGTGAACGTACTTTCGCAATCAGCGAAGGCCAAATGAACCAACTTCACCCAGACAATATTCCTGAGAAAATCTTCAAGAGTGCATCTGCTCTGGTTCTCACAGCGTACCTAGTTCGTTGTAAAGAAGGCGACCCAATGCCTGAAGCAACCATGCGCGCGATTGAATACGCGAAGAAACACGACGTACCAGTGGTATTAACACTAGGTACTAAATTCGTTATTCAAGATGATCCTACATTCTGGCAAGAATTTATTCGCGATAACGTATCGGTTGTGGCAATGAATGAAGATGAAGCAGAGGCACTTACTGGTGAATCTGATCCATTGGCTGCGTCTGATAAAACATTAGAATGGGCTGATCTTGTATTATGTACAGCGGGCCCTGTTGGATTGTTTATGGCGGGTTATACAGAAGATGATGCTAAGCGCGAAACTTCACTTCCATTGCTTCCTGGCTCGATCGCGGAATTTAACCGCTACGAATTTAGCCGTCCAGCGAAAAAGGATGCAAGTGTAAACCCAATTAAAGTTTATTCTCATATTTCTCCTTATATGGGTGGCCCTGAGAAAATTAAAAATACCAATGGTGCTGGTGATGCTGCGTTATCTGCAGTACTTCATGATATGGCCGCAAATAAGTACCACAAAGAAAATGTGCCAAACTCCAGCAAGCATGCGCATCAGTTTTTAACGTATTCTTCGTTTTCGCAAGTATGTAAATACGCGAACCGTGCAAGCTATGAAGTGCTAGTGCAGCATTCTCCTCGTCTATCTCGTGGACTGCCTGAGCGAGAAGATAGCCTAGAAGAGGCGTACTGGGAGCGTTAACCGTTCTTCACCATGACTTTATAAGGCGCATATTTTTAATGCGCCTTTTTTGTCTGAGCTTTCTGAGTTTAGTGAAGAATACAAATGTGTAAGAGATAAAAAAGGCTCCTTAGAGGAGCCTTTTTAGTATGACTGTTGGTCGAGATTAGATTAGGAAATCATCTAGCGATTTACCGGCATCCAATTGCTCTTGAATTGCAGAAGGTGTACGGCCTTGGCCTGTCCAAGTTTTCTCTTCGCCAGTTGTATCTACATATTTGTATTTAGCTGGGCGTGGAGCGCGCTTAGACTTAGTTTTTGTTTTTGTTTTTGTTTCACCTGATAGTGCGCTAATTAGTGCATTAACGTCGATACCATCTTGGGCGATTTGTTCTGCAATTGCTGCTAGTTTTGCTTCTTGCTCTGCTTGTGCAGCGCGATCAGCTTCTTCAGCTTCTTTGCGTTCTTGAACTACGATAGTTAGTTTATCTAGTGCTTCTTCAAGTTGCTCTAGAGTTAGCTCACGTGAAAATGCGCGTAGGCTACGAATATTTAGAAGTGTTTTTGTCAGCTCAGACATAACTGTTCCTATTCTTTAAGTAGGGTGTTTGGTAATAATAATGCTAGTGATTAATTAAAACAAACAAAATAATAGAAATATTAAACTTTAATATTTAACGCCATCTTTCCGTGGTTGGCAAACAATAAGTAATTTTTTCTATAAAAGTTCAATATTGGAGCGTACTGTTTAATATAAGTTCAAACTTATTTGGCCTAGTAAGCATTATTGGCTTTAATACTCAGCGGGAATCACTTTAATCATAAAGTTGTTAATCTATTCTTTAGGTGAAAGGCCGCTGTATGACCGATAGAATTTAAATATGCGATATGAGACTTACTCTTATTTGGGGAATTGCTCCTTTTCGAATATTATGAGCTTAAATGCACAGTGCTAAAGGTAGAGTGTTTACGTCAACTTCTATTTATTTAATTAATGTGATTGCAGTTGCGTAATCCATGTTTCAGTTACATTTCATTTATAAATCATTGTGACGATTATTTATCGATTTAATTTAGTTTGATGTGTTGCATTGGTGGTCCTCATGAGTACAATGGCAAATACCTGATGCAATATTGCAGACAATATGTTGTTAATTTGTACAATTAATGGTTAATTGTTTGTTGTTGCCGTAGAGGCGCAGTCTCGAAGAGTAGCTATTATTGGGGTGATGCCAATGAATAATAGTGGAAGGCGAAGATTGCCGAAGTAAGTGGCCTATCGAAACCACTTGCTGGGGTTGTATCCGAAAGGAGCAACACTGCCATAGTATATAAACATTAAACTATGGAGCGCTACTGTAGGGTTGGGTGGAGTGTTCGCTTCCCTGTCGCTAAGTTCAACATGAGCACGTACCGTATGCTACGTGACTTGTCTGCAGTAGATCTCTAGCCAAACTTTGGTTTTTGAAGATCATGAATTTAATAGATTTTGCACATTCTCCTGTTTCGTTATTACCGCCTATTGTTGCTTTGACACTGGCGATTCTAACTCGACGCGTATTAGTTTCTCTTGGTGTAGGTATCGTACTTGGTGCGATTCTACTTAATGATTGGTCTATTGGTAATACAGTAGGCTATGTGAGTACTCAAGTTTCTTCTGTCTTTATTGAAGACGGTGGTATTAACACTTGGAATATGAGTATTGTTGGCTTCCTAATTCTTCTAGGTATGACAACAGCGTTATTGACACTGTCCGGTGGTACGCGCGCTTTTGCGGAATGGGCGCAAACACGAGTAAAAAGTAAACGCGGCTCTAAACTTCTTGCTGCCTTCTTAGGCGTATTCATTTTTGTCGACGATTACTTTAATAGCCTTGCCGTTGGTGCGATCTCTCGCCCAGTGACTGACCGTTTCTACGTCTCTCGCGCCAAGCTTGCGTACATCCTTGACTCAACCGCTGCACCAATGTGTGTGATCATGCCAGCTTCTAGCTGGGGTGCGTACATTATTACGATTATCGGTGGTATCTTGGTGTCACACGGTATCACGGAGTACTCAGCGCTTGGTGCTTATGTACGCCTTATCCCAATGAACTTCTACGCTGTCTTTGCGCTACTAATGGTATTTGCAGTTGCGTGGTTTGGTCTTGATATTGGTAAGATGCGTGACCATGAAATCGCAGCATCTCAAGGCCGTGGTTTTGACAAAGATAAAGAAAACGATACTCAAGAAGCTCACGAGCTTAACGAAGAGCTAGATATTCGTGAAAGCGAGAAGGGCAAAGTTTCTGACCTAGTGCTTCCAATCGTAACGCTTATCGTTGCTACTATCGCATCTATGCTTTACACCGGTGGTCAAGCACTAGCTGCGGACGGTAAAGAGTTTGCTCTTCTAGGTGCGTTTGAGAACACCGATGTTGGTATGTCTTTAATCTACGGTAGCTTGCTTGGCCTAGCTGTAGCACTGTTTACTGTGTTTAAACAAGGCATTCCAATGGCAGAGATTGGTCGCACACTTTGGATTGGTGCTAAATCGATGTTTGGTGCGATTCTAATTCTTGTATTCGCATGGACTATCGGCTCTGTTATCGGTGACATGAAGACGGGTTCTTACCTATCGACAATGGCGCAAGGTAACATTAACCCTCATTGGCTGCCGGTTATCCTATTCTTGCTTTCTGGCCTAATGGCATTCTCAACAGGTACTTCATGGGGTACGTTCGGGATCATGCTTCCAATTGCGGGTGATATGGCTGGTGCAACAGACGTAGCACTAATGCTACCAATGTTAAGTGCTGTTCTGGCTGGTGCTGTATTCGGTGACCACTGTTCACCTATCTCAGATACCACAATTCTGTCATCGACTGGCGCACGTTGTAACCACATTGATCACGTATCAACGCAGTTACCTTATGCGCTTTCGGTAGCACTTGTTTCATGTGTGGGCTTTATTGTTCTGGGTATGACAGCGTCTATTGCGTTCTCGTTTATTGCAGCATCAATTACGTTTGTGATTGTATGTGCAGTACTATCTTGGATCTCTAAGTCTAAAATGGCGTCATGTCAAAACGCTTAGCGCATCGAATGTAGCTTATTAAAAGAGGAAGCTCCGCCGAGGTCAGGCGGAGCTTTTTTTTAACGCGATATATAGGTGAGGGGGGGGCTATCGCGTTTTTGGGGTAACAGTTAGAGAAAAGTAGTGCTGTAAAATACACCTCAACTTACTTAAACAATATTGGTTATTAAGCAAGGGCTATGCCGGATTTAAGTCTATGATTTTATTATAGCTAGAATGGCAGTTATCTTGGCTTTTTGCTAAGTAACTGAAAGTGTGGATTACGTGTGTTACACAGTGTTACGTTACACTTTATACGTGTAAGTTATATTTCTTGATGAGACGATATAAGGTGGTTCTGGAAATACCAAGTTGCCTTGCAGCAGCGCTCATATTATGTTTGTTATCTTCAATAGCTTGAAGCAGGAACTCTAAGTCAATTTGTTCGCTATTAGGCAGGATTTCTCTATCTTTGCTATTTAATCCCAGATCAGCTTCTAAGATTGTGCCATCTTCACTCATTACAATAGCTCGCTGAATGACATTTCTCAGTTCGCGTACATTACCTGGCCATGAATGCGCCATTAATTTATCTTCAGCTTTTTTTGATATCTCGAATTCTTCTCCATTTTGCAGCTGATTTAAAAAATGCTGTGCTAATAACAAAATGTCATGACCACGACGCCTGACAGGAGGGACGGAGAGCGGAAGGATGTTTAGACGATAAAAGAGATCCTCTCGAAAGTTCCCCCTTACTACTTCACTTTTTAAATCCACGTGGCTAGCAGCGATAATACGACAATCAACGTTTAAGCATTTGTCCCCACCTAACTTTTGAATTTGCTTACTTTCCAAAAAGTGCAATAAATGTATTTGCGAATCAGGTGGCATATCGCCTATTTCGTCTAGAAAAAGCGTTCCCTTATTTGCTCTTTCGACAAATCCAGTGCGATCATGGATTGCGCCAGTGAAGGCGCCTTTCGTGTGTCCGAACAGCTCCGAAGCTACAAGACCTGAAGGTATAGCCCCGCAGTTGACCGAGACAAAAGGGTGTTCATGTCGTGACGAAAGTTCGTGAATTATGTGCGCACAGAGTCCCTTACCGACGCCTGTCTCACCATGAATCAGCACCTCAGCATCGCTTTTGGCGTATTTAGTGATGTTGGTGCGTAACTCGTTAATGCATGAGCTTTCTCCGATCAAAAGCTGAAGTTGTGGATGCTGGTCAGCAGTGGTCTGCTTAACTCCCACTTTGCGAATTTTCATTAATATTATTTCTTCCGATGCCCCATAAGAAGGATAGTCAGGATTAACTGTCTCAGGGATGATTCGCGCTCTCAAATATGAGAATGACATGTGGTTCTTTGTGTTCAACCTAACAGACTAACTTTTTGCGAAATGGGTTTACATGGTTTCACCAAGTTAAACATCTACAACGCGATTTGATGTGAGCTTAAGATTGAGCTAACTTTAATTCGTTTAAAAACAATTGGTTAAGTGGTGTTTTGCTAAAAGTTTAATTTTTGTGTTGAAAAAAATCAGAAGCTTAGTTAGTGTGGTTGTTAACGAAGCAATTCAATCGAGTTTAAATAAGTATGCGTAATTTTGTAATGAACATTCATCACCATCATCACCCAGCCTAGTCTTTCGGGAGATGTACGCATACCCGGGAGATAGGAAACTCCCGGAGGTGAAAATCAAAGTGAAAACAGATTTCAAACCCTCGGGAGACCAACATCTCTCGAGGGTTTTTTAGTTTTACTGGTTTATAAAATATTCAAATTACCAAATTTTGCACAGGGATAAAGCAATGCAAACACAACGCTTAAGAATCGCAATTCAGAAAAAAGGCCGCCTAAGCAAAGAGAGCCAAGCTCTACTGAAAAAGTGTGGCGTGAAATTCAACGTAATGGGTGAGCGTCTAGTCGTTCACTCAGAGAACATGCCAATTGATTTGCTTTTGGTTCGTGATGACGACATCCCTGGTCTGATTATGGATGGCGTAGTAGACCTTGGCTTTATCGGTGAAAATGAACTGGAAGAAGTTCGTCTAGATCGTAAAGCATTGGGTGAACCGTATGAATTTGTTCAACTTCGTCGTCTTGATTTCGGTGGCTGTCGTTTATCTATCGCAATCGACAAAGACGAAGAGTACAACGGCCCTCAAGACCTCGCTGGCAAACGTATCGCTACGACATACCCACAACTGCTAAAAGCTTACATGGATGAAGCGGGTGTTCCTTTCTCTGCATGTATGCTGACAGGCTCTGTAGAAGTTGCCCCTCGCGCGGGTCTTGCTGATGCCATCGCTGACTTGGTTTCTACAGGTGCAACGCTAGAGGCTAACGGTCTTAAAGAAGCTGAAATTATCTTCAATTCAAAAGCGACACTGATTCAACGCACTGGTGAGTTTGACGCAGACAAAGTGGCACTAATCGAAAAGCTCTTGACTCGTATGCAAGGTGTACAGCAAGCGAAAGAGTCTAAGTACATCATGCTACATGCACCAGCTGAGAAGCTAGACCAAATCAAAACACTACTGCCAGGTGCGGAAGATCCGACTGTATTACCTCTGTCTGCCGACAAGCAAAAAGTTGCGGTTCATTTGGTAAGTACTGAAAACCTGTTCTGGGAAACCATGGAACAACTAAAAGAACTGGGTGCGAGCTCAATTCTAGTACTACCAATTGAAAAAATGATGGAGTAATCGCAATGAGAACAGTCGTATGGCAATCGCTAAGTGAAACGCAACAAGACTCAATCCTAGAACGTCCTGCAATTGCAGAAGGTGCGAATATCACTGCCGCGGTTTCTGAAGTAATCGCAAAAGTTCGCAAAGAAGGTGATGCTGCATTATTGGAGCTGACTGAGAAGTTCGACCGTGTGAAACCGGAATCCATCCGTGTTTCCGCTCAAGAAATCGATGAAGCGTCAGCGCGTCTTTCTGAAAAGATGAAAAGCGCATTAGAGCAAGCGTATGAAAACATCACTAAGTTTCACAAAGCGCAAAAGCCACAGCCAATCAAAGTAGAAACTCAACCGGGTGTACTTTGTGAGCAGGTAACGCGCCCAATTCAAAAAGTGGGTTTGTACATTCCCGGTGGCAGTGCGCCATTGCCATCGACTGTTTTGATGCTTGGGGTTCCTGCAAAAATTGCAGGCTGTCGTAAAGTGGTGCTTTGTTCTCCACCGCCAATTGCTGACGAGATCCTTTATGTAGCAAAACTGTGTGGTATTGATGAAGTGTACAACGTTGGCGGTGGTCAAGCCGTCGCTGCAATGGCTTACGGTACAGAGACAGTATCCAAAGTCGATAAGATCTTTGGCCCGGGCAACGCCTATGTGACAGAAGCAAAACGTCAGGTAAGTAATGATTTCCGTGGCGCAGCGATTGATATGCCAGCAGGCCCATCAGAAGTGTTAGTGATTGCCGATGAAACCGCAGACCCAGACTTCATTGCTGCAGATCTTCTAAGCCAAGCGGAGCACGGCCCTGACTCTCAAGTGGTACTTGTGACACCTTCACCTGTGATTGCGGATCAAGTGACGGACGCGGTTCAACGCCAACTTAAAGAACTGTCGCGTGCGGATATTGCCGAGCAAGCATTAGCTTCAAGCTTGATTATTATCGCCGAGTCTCTGACTCAATCGGTTTCAATCTCAAATTACTACGGTCCTGAGCACTTAATTGTTCAGACTAAGAACCCACGCGAGCTTCTGCCTCTATTAGACAACGCAGGCTCTATTTTCCTTGGTGATTGGTCGCCTGAATCAGCAGGTGATTACGCATCTGGTACTAACCACGTTCTTCCTACTTACGGTTACACACGTACTTATTCAAGCTTAGGCTTGGCGGACTTCTCTAAGCGTATGACGATTCAAGAGCTGTCTGCTGATGGTCTAAAGAACCTTGCCCCTACAGTAGTCACAATGGCGGAAGCGGAAGGCTTAGATGCACACAAACGTGCAGTGACAATCCGTACTGAGAAACTAACCCGCACAGAAAAACTGGCAGCTAAGTAAGAGGATATTGAGATGGAAAAGCTAGCGCGTAAACAAGTCCAACAACTTACCCCTTATTTATCTGCTCGCCGAATTGGTGGTACCGGTGACGTGTGGCTAAATGCCAACGAATCACCATTTAACAATGAATACAAAACAGACTTTGCTCGTCTTAATCGTTACAGCGAATGCCAACCGAAAGAACTGATTTCCGCTTACGCAGCGTATGCGGGTGTGAAACCAGAACAAACGCTGACTTCTCGCGGTGCAGATGAAGGCATTGAACTACTGATTCGTGCTTTCTGTGAGCCGGGTGAAGATGCGATTCTTTACTGTCCACCAACTTACGGTATGTATGCCATCAGCGCAGAAACCATTGGTGTCGAGCGAAAAACCGTGCCACTAACGTCAGATTGGCAACTAGACCTTGCAAGTATCGAAGCTAATCTGGATAACGTGAAACTGGTTTTTGTATGTTCGCCAAACAACCCAACGGGTAACTTAGTTAAGCGTGAAGATATTGTCTCTCTGCTTGAGATGACAAAGGACCGAGCAATCGTGGTGATGGATGAAGCGTACATTGATTTTTGCCCTGAAGCATCAACGGTAGATTTACTGGCGCAATACCCGAATCTCGCAATTCTGCGTACTCTGTCGAAAGCTTTTGCGCTTGCTGGTCTGCGTTGTGGATTTACGCTTGCGAACGAAGAGCTGATTAATGTACTTCTTAAAGTTATCGCACCATATCCAGTACCGGTTCCAGTGGCAGAAATTGCTACTCAAGCGCTGTCTGAAGCAGGTCTAGCGCGAGCGAAGTTCCAAGTTCTCGACTTGAATGCAAACCGAGCTTATTTACAAGTTGGTTTGTCAATGATTCCGGGATTGGAAGTCTTTGAAGGATGGGGGAATTACCTATTGGTGAAGTTCCCAGATGGCGATGATCTTTTCAAAGCCGCTTGGGAGACGGGTATTATTCTGCGTAACTCGCCAATCGAAAACTGTGTACGTATCAGTGTAGGGAACCGTGACGAGTGCGAAAAAACACTTGGATTTATTAGAAACTACTACTCATAAGTAGAGAAAAAATTTATCGCTCTCGCTCAATAGTGGGAGCGCCAAAAGAATAGCAATAAGGAAGTTCGAGTGAGCAAACAACAAAAAATCCTTTTTATCGACCGTGATGGCACCTTAATTGTTGAGCCGCCAGTTGATTTTCAAGTAGACCGTTTAGATAAGCTAAAACTAGAGCCATTTGTTATCCCAAGCCTGTTGTCGTTACAGGATGCAGGATACCGCCTAGTGATGGTAACTAACCAAGATGGTTTGGGTACCGACAGCTACCCACAAGCAGACTTTGATGCTCCACACAACATGATGATGGAGATCTTTGAATCTCAGGGTGTGAAGTTTGATGACGTGCTGATTTGTCCTCACTTCGATGAAGATAACTGTTCTTGCCGTAAGCCTAAATTAGGCTTGGTAAAAGAGTATCTTCAAGGTGGCAAAGTCGATTTCCAAAACTCTGTTGTGATTGGCGATCGTCAAACCGATCTTCAACTCGCAGAAAATATGGCAATTCGTGGCATTCAATACAACCCAGAAACCATGGGTTGGAAACAGATCTTGAAAGATCTAACGGTGAAGACTCGCGTTGCTGAAGTGATACGTACTACGAAAGAAACAGACATCAAAGTTGCGGTGAACCTTGATGAACAAGGCGGCAATGACATCTCTACAGGTCTTGGCTTCTTCGACCACATGCTGGATCAAATCGCGACGCACGGCGGATTCCAGATGGTATGCAAAGTACAAGGTGACCTGCACATTGATGATCACCACACGGTAGAAGATACCGCTCTTGCTTTGGGTCAGGCGTTGAAAGAAGCATTGGGTGACAAACGTGGTATTGGTCGCTTTGGTTTCAGCCTGCCAATGGATGAGTGCTTGGCACAATGTGCACTGGACCTATCTGGTCGTCCTTACCTTAAGTTCGACGCGCAGTTTAGCCGTGAGCAAGTGGGTGACCTTTCAACAGAGATGGTGGTTCACTTCTTCCGTTCTCTGACTGACACCCTAGCGTGTACGCTGCACCTTTCTTCTGCGGGTAACAATGATCACCACATCATTGAAAGCTTGTTTAAAGCGTTTGGTCGCACTCTGCGCCAAGCAATCAAAGTAGAAGGCACTGAGCTACCGAGTAGTAAAGGCGTACTTTAAGGCTAACGTTAGCAAGGAGAAAAACAGTGACAGAACAGAAAGTTGTCATTATCGATACTGGCTGTGCCAACGTCTCTTCGGTGAAGTTTGCTATTGAACGCCTAGGTTATGACGTAACGATTTCAAAAGATCCACAAGTTGTATTGGCGGCAGATAAGCTATTCCTACCGGGCGTGGGAACCGCCAGTGAAGCGATGAAAAACCTAGAAGAGCGTGACCTAATCAGCTTGGTAAAACAGGTAGAGAAGCCGCTACTAGGTATCTGTTTAGGCATGCAACTGTTGGGCAAAGTGTCTCAAGAAAAAGGCCAGAAAGCAGACGAGTTAGTTGAGTGTCTTGGACTTTGTGACGGTGAAGTGAAGTTGCTACAGACTGGCGACTTACCGTTGCCGCATATGGGCTGGAACACGGTGTCTGCAAAAGCAGGTAACCCACTATTCAAAGGTATTGAAGTAGGTGAGTACTTCTACTTCGTGCACAGCTTTGCGATGCCAGTTGGGGATTACACGATTGCTGAATGTGAATACGGCAACCCGTTCACAGCCGCAGTACAAAGTGGCAACTACTACGGTGTGCAGTTCCACCCTGAGCGTTCTTCAAAAGCGGGCGCGAAGCTTATTCAAAACTTCTTAGAATTATAAAAGGGATTTAGTGTGATTATTCCAGCTCTTGATTTAATTGAAGGACAGGTGGTTCGCCTTTATCAAGGTGATTACGGCCAAGTAACCGAGTACAAAGTCGACCCAGCAGAGCAGTTCAACTTGTACCATCAAGCTGGTGCAAACTGGCTACACTTAGTGGATTTGACTGGCGCGAAAGACACAACAGCACGCCAGCTTGATTTGATTGCAAAGCTACTAGCAAGCACGCCAGCGAACATCCAAATCGGTGGTGGTGTGCGTACAGAGCAAGACGTGATTGATCTGTTAGAAGCCGGTGCTCAGCGTGTTGTCGTTGGCTCAACAGCAGTAAAACAGCCAGAGCTCGTGAAAGGTTGGATGGAAAAATACGGCGCAGAGAAAATCGTTCTTGCGCTGGACATCAACATCGACCAAGACGGCACGCGTAAAGTGGCGATCTCTGGTTGGCAAGAAGATTCAGGCGTGACCATCGAAGCTTTGATCAACGATTATCTGACGGTAGGTCTACAGCATGTGCTTTGCACGGACATTTCTCGTGACGGTACGCTAGAAGGCTCAAACGTTGAGCTTTACGTCGACTTATGTAAACAGTACCCACAAGTGCAGTTCCAATCTTCAGGCGGCATCGGTTCATTAGCAGATATCGAAGCACTAAAAGGCAGCGGTGTTGCTGGCGTGATTGTTGGTCGTGCATTGTTAGATGGTAAGTTCACAGCAGAGGAGGCGTTTGCATGTTGGCAAAGCGAATAATTCCATGTCTTGATGTTCGTGATGGACAAGTGGTAAAGGGCGTCCAGTTCCGCAACCACGAAATCATTGGCGACATCGTCCCTCTGGCGCAGCGTTATGCAGAAGAAGGGGCTGACGAGCTTGTGTTCTATGATATTACCGCTTCTAGTGATGGTCGTGTCGTCGATAAAAGTTGGGTCGCTCGCGTTGCAGAAGTGATTGATATTCCGTTTTGTGTGGCTGGTGGCATTAAGTCAGCAGAAGACGCAGCACGCATTCTTGAATTTGGCGCAGACAAGGTGTCTATCAACTCACCTGCACTGGCGAACCCTGAGTTGATTACTGACCTTGCTGATAAATTTGGTGTGCAATGTATTGTCGTTGGTATCGATTCATACTACGACAAAGAGACCGGCAAGTATCAGGTTTACCAGTTTACTGGTGATGAAGAACGCACCAAAGCGACCCAATGGGAAACCCGTGATTGGGTGCAAGAAGTACAAAAACGTGGCGCTGGTGAAATCGTACTGAACATGATGAACCAAGACGGTGTGCGTAACGGCTACGACATCGAACAACTGAATATGGTGCGCGAAGTATGTAACGTACCGCTGATTGCATCGGGTGGTGCTGGTGCCATGGAGCACTTCGCAGAAGCCTACCAAAAAGCCAATGTGGATGGCGCGCTTGCTGCATCGGTATTCCACAAACAAGTCATCAATATTGGTGAACTAAAGCAGTATTTGAAACAACAAGGCATTGAGGTACGACTATGAGTGTAAAAGCCGCCGAAGTAAGTTCGCTAGCTGAGCGAATCAACTGGGAAAAGGTGGATGGTCTGGTACCTGCCATCGTACAAGATTTCCAATCAAGCCAAGTGCTGATGATGGGTTATATGAACCAAGATGCGTTGGCAAAAACGGGCGAAACGGGTCAAGTGACGTTTTTCTCTCGTACCAAGCAGCGTCTTTGGACGAAAGGTGAAACCTCTGGCAACGTATTGCAATTGGTGAACATTCAGCTCGATTGCGACAACGATACGCTACTGGTGAAAGTGAATCCCATTGGTCCTACGTGTCACTTGGGTAACACAACTTGCTGGGATGTGGACCCTCAAGAGGAGTCACAAATGGTGTGGCTTCATCAACTTGAGCAGCTATTGGCTGCCCGCAAGAGTGCCGACCCAGATTCCTCTTATACTGCCAGTCTTTATGCCCGTGGCACCAAGCGTATTTCGCAAAAAGTGGGCGAAGAAGGCGTTGAAGTTGCGCTTGCGGCGACGTCGGGCGATAAGGCGGAGTTAGTGTGTGAATCGGCAGACTTGATTTATCACTTAATGGTATTGCTTCAAGACCAAGGCCTATCGATGAATGACGTAGTGAATAAACTGAAAGAGCGTCATAAATAAGCTGCGATAGTTAAATGAAAGCCCCTATGACTCAAGAGTCTAGGGGCTTTTTTAATGTAATATTGTTGATTCGGTGGGGAAACCTGACAGCAGAGCTTAAGGTGATTAGATTCTGAATCACGCTTGTTCTTCGTTGTTGAGAATGACGATATATTTTCTAACGGTATTTGAAGTAGAGTTATCTATTTCAAACGAAAGCACATATCCACGTTATTCCGACGGGCTTAGGTGAGATCAGAAATCTCATTAAAGCGGGCTCAATAAGCTAGGTGTGGGTGCGATTACCCACAACACTTCTTGAATTTCTTACCGCTTCCACAGATACACGGGTCGTTACGGCCGACCTTTAGACTGCTTACTGTTTGGTTCAAACGTGGATCTTGTTCCGGCTCTTCTTCTGGGAACGTGCCATCAATGTAGTACCAAAGCCCATCTTCTTTCACGAAACGAGAACGTTCTGTCATACAGTAGCGTTTGCCGTCCTCATCAAAGTAAGCGTTGAATTCAACAAAACCTTCATTCTCACTGCTACCCGCTTCAGCTTTTACTACCTCAAGCTTGCACCAATCGCTATCTATCGACTGGGCAATGCCTTCGCGTTGCTCTTCTGCATTACAGCTTGGGTGATAAGTGTTTACCACGTAATCCACTAAACCTAGTACATGTGCACAGAAACGAGAGCGCATCAGTTGCTCTGGTGTGGTGACGTCTGCATGGTTGTTGTGGGCAATTTCACAACACTGTTGGTAGGTGCGGTTAGATCCGCAAGGACAAGAGGAGGCCATAAAATGAAATCTCGATTAATTAAGCGATAAAAACAAACAACCTCACGTAAAGGTCGAGGTATTCTAGGGCGCATTATAGCGTTCTAAGATGTTTGAGACAGCAGTTCTTGAGCCCAGGCAGTTGATTGATTGAACGCTTTTGCCAGTTGAGGTTCTGTTAGTTTAAGTGCCTGACAGTATTTTTCAGTAGTTTCCCAATCGGCTTTTTCATACGAGATGATCATTGACAACAGGTAACCTAGAACGCCCTTTTTGCTGGTTAATGCCGTTTTGATTTCTTCATCAACAGGAATGTCTTCAATCACATCAGCAAGAGGCTGGTCTAATAACGAGTCCAGCAATGAAAACATACCGGTTAGGAATGCTTGACCGGGATCGTACTTAGTGTTCATTTGGCTCAGTAGTATCTCACACATACGCGCGCGTTGAATGGCTAATGAGTATAGGGAATCTGGTTTGTCTTCATGTACAGAAGCGATGGCGACGAGTGATATAAACCGTCTTAAACGATCTTCCCCTAAATATACCAAGGCTTGTCTAAAGGATTTCAACTTTGTCGTCAGTGTGTAGCCTGAGTTTACATAAGTCATTAGCTTATAAGACAAGGTTACATCGATTGAAAACAGTCGCTCGACTTCATTGAAATCAATTGGCTTATCAGCAATCTCTTTACACAGTTGAATGACGGTTAAAAAGGCAGGATTTAAGCGCTTTTTTTGAATCATTTCAGGTTTGCTAAAAAAGTAACCTTGGAAGTAATTGAATCCAGCATCTAGGGCTTGTTCAAATTCTTCATAGGTTTCTACTTTTTCTGCAAGAAATTCAATATCTAGATGACTTAGCGCACGAATAAATATCGACGCTTTTTCAATGGGTACGACCCTGATATCAAACTTAATTATCGAAATAAAAGGCAAGAAGCGCTTCCAAGCTTTCGTTGGCACAAAGTCATCTAATGCCACTCGATACCCAGAAGAATGCAAATGTTTTATCGCATTGAGCAGTTCATCGCTTGGCTCACAATCTTCCAGAACCTCAACAACTAAAGATTCTTTTGGAAAAAGAGTCGGAACAAGGTTCACTAAGCTTTGATAAGGGAAATTTACGAAGCCAAGCTTGTCGCCCAAAGTACTGTAGTGAGTTGATAAGAAATGATCCGACAGTAAACGACTAGTAGCCAGCTCAGGCTCTACTTCTGGAAAGGTATTTTTTGGCCCATCGCGGAAGAGAAGTTCATAACCGATAGTTTTCTTTTCTCTATCAAGAATAGGCTGACGAGCTACATACGAATACTTCAATGCGGTACTTTATTCTGTTAAATCTATTAGTAATGATAATAACGAGTTTTCACAAAAGATCTATGGGCTATACGTCAATCTTAAACATCCAAATGATACATTGGTGAAATTACGTTCGAAAAGGTCGATTGTGAAGGTGAAAATTTTCAGAATCTACTTGTAAAACTGAGCCTTGTGTATACCAATCACCTAAGACAATACGAGTAGTTTTAACACCATTTAGCTCAAAAATATGTGTATTTGGGCGGTGTGTGTGACCATGAATCATTAGGTTGACGCAGTTTTGAGACATGACACGCTCAACTTCGCCTTGGTTAACGTCCATGATGTCGAGAGACTTGGTTTTTTTGTCGTCTCGAATATCAGACTGAACTTTGGCGACAATTCTTTTTTTAACGAACCAAGGAATACGATTAAATAACCATTGAAGCCAAGGCTTATGAACGGTTTTCCTGAATTCTTGATATTTCTCGTCGTCGATGCAAAGTGTATCGCCATGCAGGATCACGACCTTTTGCCCATAAAGATCGATAGTGCAAACATCATCGAGCAATGTCATGCCAGTTTCTTTGCAAAAGCGTTTACCTAGTAAAAAATCTCGATTGCCTTGGATGAAGAAAACAGGGACACCAGAATCCGTCAGTGCTTTAAACTCGGCACGGACTTGGTCTGCAAAAGGGGTGTTATCATCGTCACCAATCCAGAACTCAAATAAATCACCAAGCACGTAAAGTGCATCGGCATGAATCGCTTCTGTACGCATAAACGTGACAAAGCACTCCGTGATATCCGGACGAGAAGGGGTAAGGTGGAGATCAGATATAAATAATGTCGTCATAGAAATAAGGGGAGGCGACGCCTCCCCACAAACTTATCTCTTGGTAGCAATTCTATAGAATTACTCTTCGATTGTAGTACCAGTGATCAGTACGTCTTCTAGAGGTACGTCTTGGTGCATGCCGTAAGAACCAGTGCTAACGCCTTTGATCTTATTTACGATGTCCATGCCTTCGATTACTTCACCGAATACACAGTAACCCCAACCATCTAGGCTTTCGCTGCGGAAATCTAGGAACGTGTTGTTGTTTACGTTGATGAAGAACTGAGAGCTTGCTGAATGCGGCTCCATAGTACGTGCCATAGCAAGTGTACCCACTTTGTTGCTAAGACCGTTGTTTGCTTCGTTCTTGATTGGTGCACGTGATGCTTTCTCACGTAGACCAGACTCCATACCACCGCCTTGGATCATGAAGCCGTCAATAACACGGTGGAAAAGAGTGTTGTCGTAGAAACCGTCGCGGCAGTACTGAAGGAAGTTTGCGCTTGTTTCTGGCGCTTTCTCTTCGTTTAGTTGAATCTTGATGTCACCAAAATTAGTGTGAAGGGTGATCATGCTACTTTCCTTTACTGTGTTGTATTGAAACTGCGATTCTAGCCTAAGTTATTACGCTTTAAAAACTCAGGAAGAACAAATTAATAGTTTTGTGCTTGAAGTTTAGCCGATTATCGTTTTATCCGTGAATTGCTATTACCTAATAAGGTCTGAGTTGTTATACTCGGCCTTCTTGTTATCCATTCACAATCATAGATAGAGATCATGTTAAAGATATATAACACACTCACAAGACAGAAAGAGGAATTCAAACCAATTACAGCCGGCAAAGTTGGCATGTATGTCTGTGGAGTTACCATCTACGATCTCTGTCATATCGGTCACGGTCGTACATTTGTTTCTTTCGATGTAGTGTCTCGCTACCTTCGTTACCTTGGCTATGACCTAACATTTGTACGTAACATCACTGACATCGATGACAAAATCATCAAGCGTGCTGCTGAAAACGGTGAATCTTGTGATTCATTGACTGAACGTCTTATCGGCGAAATGCACGCTGACTTCGATGCTCTGAACATGAAACGTCCTGACGTCGAGCCTCGTGCGACTCAGTTCATTGCTGAAATCATCGAATTGGTTGAAAAGCTAATCGAGCGTGGTTTTGCTTACGTTGCAGACAACGGCGACGTAATGTTTGAAGTCGGTAAGTTCAACGAATACGGCAAGCTGTCTAAGCAAGATCTTGATCAGCTTCAAGCTGGTGCTCGTGTCGATATCGAAACAGCAAAACGCAGCCCACTAGACTTTGTACTTTGGAAGATGTCTAAGCCAGGCGAACCAACATGGGAATCACCTTGGGGTCCTGGTCGTCCAGGTTGGCACATTGAGTGTTCTGCAATGAACTCTTCAATCCTAGGTAACCACTTCGATATTCACGGCGGCGGTTCTGATCTTCAGTTCCCACACCATGAGAACGAAATCGCGCAATCATGCTGTGCACACGACACTCAATACGTGAACACATGGATGCACAGCGGCATGGTAATGGTAGACCGTGAGAAAATGTCTAAGTCTCTGGGTAACTTCTTTACTATCCGTGACGTTCTTGGTCACTACGATGCCGAGACGGTTCGTTACTTCCTAATGTCAGGTCACTACCGTAGCCAGTTAAACTACAGCGAAGATAACCTAAACCAAGCACGCGCTTCTCTTGAGCGTCTATACACGTCTCTACGTGGTCTAGATCTAAATGCAGCGCCAGCGGGTGGTGAAGAGTACGTGTCGCGCTTTACTGCAGCGATGAACGATGACTTCAACACGCCAGAAGCTTACTCAGTACTGTTTGACATGGCGCGTGAAGTAAACCGTGTGAAGACAGAAAACCTAGAGAAAGCAAGCGAGCTAGGTGCGCTAATGCGCGAGCTTGCGGAAGTGATTGGTATTCTCCACCAAGATCCGGAAGCGTTCCTAAAAGGTGACGCAGGTAATGATGATGAAGTGGCTGAAATCGAAGCACTAATCAAGCTACGTAACGACTCTCGTGCAGCAAAAGACTGGGCTAACGCAGATATGGCTCGTGACAAGCTGACTGAAATGGGTATCGTTCTAGAAGACGGGCCGGAAGGCACAACGTGGCGTCGTAAGTAATGGATACTTATGCCATCAACTAACTGTTCATTCTTGCTGGTTAAAATCGCTGATAACTGCGTTATAGATTTGGAAGTTAGAGCCACTAGCTCGCTGCAATCTATGCCTTGTTCTAAGCGATTTTCTCTGCGCAATAAACTGAACATCCAGTCAATGGCATTAGTATAAGAATATTTAAGGGCTGATGATTCAGCCCTTTTCTTTACAAGCTTTTATAAATTCTAAACTTTAACGAAGGTAGTGCTCTGTGGCTCAGATGTATTTCTATTACTCAGCAATGAACGCGGGTAAATCGACAACTCTTCTTCAATCTTCATTTAACTACCAGGAGCGTGGCATGACGCCTGTGATTTTCACAGCAGCGTTAGATGACCGTTACGGTGTAGGTAAAGTGAGCTCTCGTATTGGTTTGCAATCAGACGCGCAATTGTTCCGTCCAGATACTAATCTATATCAAGAGATTGCAGCCCTGCATGAAGTCGAAAAGCGTCACTGTATTCTTATTGACGAGTGTCAGTTCCTATCGAAAGAGCAGGTTTATCAACTTACAGAGGTGGTGGATAAGCTGCATATTCCAGTACTTTGCTATGGTCTTCGCACCGATTTTCTAGGCGAACTTTTTGAAGGCAGTAAGTACCTGCTATCTTGGGCTGACAAGTTGGTTGAACTCAAAACCATCTGTCACTGTGGTCGCAAAGCAAACATGGTTATCCGTACTGATGAGCATGGCGTCGCAATTAAAGAAGGTGATCAAGTCGCAATCGGTGGTAACGATCGTTACGTATCCGTTTGTCGCCAGCACTACAAAGAAGCACTTGGCAAATAAGTGAGTCTAGATAAGAGAAAGCCACCGAATCCGGTGGCTTTTTTGTAGTTTGTTAACTGATAAGCGTATTACGCTAGGCCGAATTCAAACTTTTCTCTTAGTGCCTGATAAGATGACTCAACGTGAGCTGGGATTTCTTGTTCCGTTTGAAAGCCTTTCTCTGGGTATGTTTTCACGCGAGAAAAATCTTCCATTAGTGCCTCAAGTACCATCATTAGTGTCATCTCTTCGTTGATATATTCAAAGAAAGGATGCGCAGTGGACGTGACTTGCAGTTGTGAATAAGGCGATTGCCACTGTTTTTCGAAGGTCGCAATAGCGCGTCGTTCCATAAATGGTTTTTGGACCAAGATAAGAGACTCGCACTTAATCTCTTTTTCTCTCAACAATTGTTCGGTGAAGCGAACATTCTCACCGCTATTGCTCGACTTTGTTTCGACCAATATTGCTTCATTTGGCACGCCTGCAAGCTTGGCGATTTCTGCAAAGGTTTCAGCTTCGCTTTTGTCAAACAAGCCATCCGTAAAACGGCCTTCACCGCCAGAAAATATAATCAGAGGTGCAAGCTTTTGGTGGTATAGCTTTGCGGCGTATTCGGCAACACGTAAATCATTGCTACACATAACAAATATGCAGTCAGCCGGTGTGAGTTCCTGGTTGAGTTGCATGTAATCCCACAAGGTTTCAATGTGTTGATAAAGCTTCATAGTGCATCCAGCGTTGAGTTGAATTGGAACTGGTAGCCAAGCGCAATAAGCTTGTCTGCAAGGATTCGTTTATCGGTAGTTTCAGTGACTGGCGGAAGGGCAATATCCAAATCACTTCTCGTAATGGCCGCTTGGTAAAACTCGGCTTTGCTGAAGGTGTTCGGCGTAGTGGCGTTAACCACTTCATTGCTGATCTGATTGAGAGCGAAGGCGGTTGCTGCGACAGCGTCGTTTTGATGCAACATGTTTGCAGGGGCTTTGCGGCTTACTTGTTTTAATCGCAGAGCAAAGCGAGAAGGGTGGCGGTCGGAGCCGATCAAACCACTACAACGTACGATGCATAGTCGATGCCAGAATCAATCACGTATTGCTCGGCTTGCAGCATAATACGTGCGTTATCCGAGAAATGTGGATTGTCTTGTGCTAAAGCGAATGTGGCGTCTTCCTCTCTCATATCGACGGGCAAATTTGGATAGACCGTCGTTGAACTGACCATCAAAAGCTTTTCCACGCGGCTTACTTTTGCAGCTTCAACTAGGCGTTGCCATTGCAGTGCATACTCTTCACCGTTGCCTTTGCGAAAACCTGGCGGAAAAGCTCCCACAACGCGCTCGATATGGTGCTGTTTGATAATATCAATGAGGTGTTGCTCGTTGAGTTCATTG
>NZ_APHW01000020.1 GCF_002741985.1 Vibrio rotiferianus CAIM 577 = LMG 21460 | reverse complement strand
CGGCATTAGATTCCTGATCTCGCTTAGGCTCGTCGGAATGACGGGATGTTGCTCTCTCGGTTATGTTTCTCGTCATTCTGAATAGCGAGGGACGAGTGTGATTCAGAATCTGCTTACCGAGTATTGTGGCTTGATGAGAAATATTGAGCCAAGAGCGTGCGGCAATTAGATTCCTGATCTCGCTTAGGCTCGTCGGAATGACGGGGTGTTGCTCTCTCGGTTATGTTTCTCGTCATTCCCGAAAGCGACGAAGGAGCGCAGTCGGGAATCTCTTGCAAGCACCAGATTATCCAATTGAAAACAAAGCCGAAAGTAGAACAGGCAATATGAAAGATCAGAAGATTTCTCCGATATCCGTGTTGGATCAAAGCCCAATGTTTGTGTGTGGTGTGATGCACCGAACATTCCGTAATCGTGCACAAGCAGAGCTATCGCGTCAGAACTTGATGACGTTGGAAATGGCGAGTGCCTTGGCCGCGTTGGAAGAGTTTCAACCGATGAGTCAGCAAGAATTGGCGGATGCGGTACTAACAGAGCGAAGTGTCGCAAAACGCATGGTGGACAACTTAGAAAAGCGTGGCTTTGTACAAGTCTCTAAGAGCGAAACCAATCAGAGATTAAAGATTCTAACACTCACAAAAGAAGGGGTAGAAGCGGTACGCAAAGTGCACCGCATCATGACTAACCTCAAGCAAGATTTTTTCTCTTGTCTGACGGAAGAGGAATCCAACGAATTCTTCCGTTTGGTGCGTAAAATGACCTTAGCTAACCATCCCTAATTCTTCATTTCAGATGATGGCGAGCCCATTAGCTTTCTGTGAGGAAGCGGTTCGCCACTTCAGCTTCTTGCTTCTTCATTAATTGATGTGCAGTCAGCATGTGCTGTTCCATGATTTGCTTGGCTTTCGATGCGTCACCTTTACGTAATGCTTCCACTAATGAACGTTGGCTTTGCACGCCCGTGTGCCACAGCTTGTGGTTACCCGGTTCATATAGCTTGCGATAAATCGTCAGCTCGGTAAGCATCTGAGCAGTAAAACGAACCACAAACTTCAGTAGCTCGTTGCCAGAATAGCTCGCTAATAGGCTGTGAAACTCAATCGATGCAATGTGGTGTTCGCGTTCTTGATACACGTCTTCTGGTGGCGTTTGGTACTTATCGATTTGTTGATCGAGGCTAGCAAGTTGTTCATCAGTCAATGTGCCCGCCAACGATGCGGCGATCTCTGGCTCTAGCGATAAGCGGATTTGGTATAGGTCAGAAATCGAAACATCTTTAAAGAATAGGTAGTTGCTTAGCAGTGCCTGAGCTTTGTTTTCACTCATTTCGCTCACAAACACACCGCCTTTTGGCCCGGTCTTGGTAGAGAGAATACCTTGTGCCTCTAAGATGCGCATGCTTTCACGCACCGTGCTTTTTGACGCATCAAAAGTTTCCATCACGTCGACTTCGCTTGGGAGACGATCGCCAGGTTGCAAAGCTTGATCGACAATCCACGCTTTGATCGATTCGGCCAGTTGTTGAGTTCTACGTCCTTTTGCGCTGCTTGCCACATTATCCTCGCTGGTTTTTCTCGCGGTATCTAGGGTCTGTTTCTTTAGTGATTAAATCAGCACGAAAGGTTAACAGACCCTATTGAATTCTGAAGGAAATTCAAAGGATGTCACCTGTTTTCTGCGTTTCTTTTTTTGGAAAAAGTGTGCATTGCTGATTATGAAACCATTCGATTATCGATCGAATCGCTCTCACAAAAAAGCCCATTTATCATGATAAATGTCTTTCGTTTGATATTTATCATGATAAATTAAAAATGAACATGGTTAGAAAAAGAGCGATTCAAAATGGAAAAATTTGTAGAAACTGCCAGCCTAGCGTGGGAATGGTTGGAAGACATTGCTCAATGCAGCCAAACTCAAGACCCAGATAGCGAAGGTGTTACTCGCTTGTGTGCCAGTGAAGAGCACGCGAAAGCGAATGAAAAACTGCGCGAGTGGATGCTGCTGTCTGGTATGGAAGTGTGCATGGACAATGCTGCAAACCTTATTGGTCGCTACCACAGCCCAAATCTAAATGCCCAGACGCTGATTTTTGGCTCCCACCAAGACACCGTGCCAAATGGCGGTAAATACGATGGCATCTTGGGTGTGATTCTACCGGTTGCGTTGATTCACTATTTTCATCAGCAGAAACTCGAGTTCCCATTCAATATCGATGTGATTGCCTTCAGTGATGAAGAGGGTACCCGATTCCAATCGACGTTACTCGGTTCAAAAGCGATATCTGGCACATTCGATCCAAGTGTGTTGGACGCACAAGATGCCAATGGCGTGAGCATGCGTGAAGCATTGACGTCTTTTGGTTGCCAACCAGAGCAAATCGAAAAAGACGCTTACGACAAAGATAAAGTGCTTGGTTTTGTAGAACTGCACATTGAGCAAGGCCCGCAGCTTGAACAAGTGAACCTGCCAGTCGGAGTGGTTACTGCCATCACGGGGATTGAGCGTCATACCTTGTCGATTGTTGGTAAAGCCGGACACGCAGGCACAGTGCCAATGGACATGCGTCAAGATGCGTTAGTCGGGGCAGCTCAGGTCATCCACATGTTTGATCAACTGTGCAAACGTGAAGACGACCTAGTGGGGGTTGTGGGCAAAATTGCCAACTTCCCGAACGGTGTGAATGTGATTCCTCAGCAAACGGACATCACCATTGAGCTGCGTTCACCAAACGATGCTTCTCGTATTGCTGCGCGACAAGAAATGCTGGCGAACATCGAAACCTTGATGGCGCAGTACAACCTCGCGTATCGCCACGAGCAAACTTATGAGCAATCGGCCGTAACCTGTTCGGATTCACTTTCTGCGGCGCTGACTCAAGCGATCGAGCTATCCAACATTGACACCAAACACCTATTCAGTGGCGCGGGTCATGATGGTCTGGCTGTGTGTGAGCTGACGGATATTGCGATGCTGTTTATACGTTGTACTGGTGGCGTTAGTCACCATCCTGATGAGGCGATTTTGCAACAAGATCTTGTTGCCGCAGTAGAGGTGCTGAACCACTTCTGCATGCTGATGAAACACCAATAAAAGCGAAATAACACAAAAGAGGGTGGGGATTCATCCTCTTTTTTACTTTCAAAACCAAGACTTGGTTTTAGCTTGTGAACGTGAAGGCTCATACCAATGGGTTTTCATTCCTATACTAAGGAGAGATTTTGTTATGGATATGACAAAGAAGATGGAGACAACACAGAAGAAGGCTTGGTATAAAAGCATGCCGGACCCAATGGTCCTGATCTTTATGATCTTGGTGGCAACGTATCTACTGACCTTTGTTGTTCCTGCCGGGGAATTCTCACGTGTTGTGGTGGACGGTCGTACTACCGTTGTACCTAACTCATTTGCTTATCTAAGTGATGTGCCTGCGGTGCATTTCTTTGATATTTTTGTCGCGATTCCGAAAGGTTTGATCAGCGCGGCGCCTTACCTGTTCATCGTATTTATCGCGGGTGGCTTGTTCCACATCTTGCAACGTACTGGTGCGCTAGAGAACGCAATCGGTGTTGCGGTAAACAAAGCGGGTGTGAAGAACCGTAATCTGATCATCACCATCGGCACCTTTATTTACGGTTTCTTTGGCGTGGCGGTAGGCTTTGAGAACAACATCGCACTTGTTCCGGTTGCAGTTCTTATTTCTGCAGCCGTTGGTTACTCAAGTCTTGTAGGTACGGTAATGGCAGTGGGCGGTATCGGTGTGGGCTTTGCACTGTCACCAATCAACCCTTACACAGTGGGTGTGGCTCAAGGTATTGCTGAACTGCCTACTTTCTCAGGCGCTTGGTTGCGTGCAGCGATGGTAATTGCTTCTCTTGCATTGCTGTCTTACTACATCTGTACTCGTGTGGCGAAGATGGAGTTTAAAGAGCCAGATTCAGCTGAAGGCTTAAGCAAAGATCTATCGGAATACCACCTAGAGAAGAAAGACAAACTGACGCTAGGCGTATTCCTAGTAGGCCTGGGTGTGATGCTTTACGGTGTATTTGCCAACGGTTGGTACATCAACGAGATAGCAGGTCTGTTCTTATTGATGGCGATTGTGATCGGCGCGGTCAACGGCTTAAGTGCAAATGGCATCGTGAAACAAATGATGGAAGGTGCATCGGGCGTAACCGCAGGCGCATTGGTGATTGGTGTTGCTGCATCGATTCAAATCATCCTCGACCAAGCACAAATCATCGATACCATCGTTAACGCGTTAAGCTCACTTATCCAAGATATGCCAATTGCTATCTCTGCGATTGTCGCGAGTGTGGTGCAAGGTGTGATCAACCTATTCGTGCCATCGGGTTCTGGTCAGGCAATGGTGACCATGCCAATCCTAATTCCTGTAGCAGACCTTACTGGTATGAGCCGTCAGCTAATGATCACGGCATTCCAAGTGGGTGATGGTCTTACCAACCTTATTGTACCGACTTCTGGTGGTACGCTAGCGATGTTGGCGCTAGGTCGCGTGTCTTACGAGCAGTGGCTAAAAGCAATTATGCCATTCATGGTGTTTGTTTACGCACTGTGTTGGTTGGCGCTATTTATCGGACAAATGGTTGGCTACTAAGATCTTTTTTATATCGAGAATCTATGACGATTTCACTTATTCACGTTAATCCTGAAACGGGGTTATCGGCTTCCATTACAGCCACTGGCGGCGTTGCCGTTGGTGGTTACGTAAACCACAGCTGGCGCGGGATTGGCGCCTGTGCAACCCAAGGTTTGTTTACTAACCCTTGGTATGCAGACAATGCCAATCGATGGTTATCTCAAGAGCTTTCTTGCCACGACGTTGTTGAACGTCTGAAAGAGAGTGATGCCGAGTTTGCTAAGCGCCAATGCATGGTGATGGATAAGCACGGCCATGCGGCGTTTATCAATGGCGAAGAGAACATCGCGTATGTGGGTTCTCTTGCGTATCAAGACGTAGCGGTTGCGGGCAACATGCTAGAAAATAACGCAGTTATTGAGGCGTTTGCTGATTCGTTCATGGCTCAGACGATGCTGAATGCAGAGCAAGTGAAACTGGGGGGCAAACCTCAATATCGTGACGATTACGAGGCAACGCTGGCGGAAGTGTTGGTTAACGCGTTAGAAGCGGCATTAGCAGCGGGCGGCGATAAGCGCGGTACGTATTCTGCCTCCCTTCGTATTGAGAGCTACACGCAAGCGCCGATTGATATTCGTGTTGATTGGTCTGACGACAGCTTGATAGAAGACATGAGAAAAGTATTGAGCCGTGTGCGAGCACCTAGCTTTCAAGAGTTTCTTAGCGGATTGCCGAATCAGTAAGTGACCAAAAGTACAAACATAAAGCCTCAGTTCGCTGAGGCTTTATTGTCTCTATTGATATCTTTCTAGTTATTCGTGGTTTTCTAGCTGTTCATGCTTCTCTAGCCACTCACACCGCTTCTTCCATTCAACCTTTTAAAGCAATCCATTTGAGCGTTTAGATTAAGCCATACGCTTTCAGAATCACAATCCCCATGGTACAAGTCACCGTCGAAAGCACGGTTGTTAGAGCGATGATGTTCGCCGCCAAAACAGAATTACCTCCCATTGAGCGCGCCATAACGTAGCTTGCTGCCGCAACGGGAGAGGCGTTCATAAAGAAAAGAATGCCAAGCTCAATCCCTCTAAAGCCGACTAAATAGGCCCCAGTGGTAATCAAAATAGGAGCAACAAGTAATTTGTAGCTACTGGCAAACCAAGACGGCCCTTTCTCTTTCTTCATCAAACTTAAATCGAGTGAACCGCCAGTACATAACAGGGCGAGGGGAAGCGTCATCTTCGACAGATAATTGCCCGCATCAATCGCGACATCAGGGACTGGGATAGACAGCAGGTAGAACACCATGCCAGAAACAATCGAGATGATCAGCGGATTGCGGGTTAAGGTTCTCATCATCAGTTTGGCGGCTTGAGAGCCTGACGTAGACCCTTTGGGAGACAAACAAACCACCGCTTGCACGTTATAGATAAAGGTCGTTACCGCGACATAAAGCGCAGCCAGAGCCACACCTTGAGAACCGTAAGCATTCGCCACATACGCAATACCAATGATGCCCGTATTGGCGCGAAAGCCACCTTGAATCAAAACACCTTGATCTGGCGAAGATTTGAAGAACAGTTTGACGGAAATATAGGTGAAGATGAAAAACGAAATGCTGGCAACAATGCCGTAATTGACAAAGCCACTGGCTGCGGAGAAATCGTGTTCGGAGACAACGATACTCAAAAACAGCATCGCAGGTAGCGTGACCTGAAACACCAGTTTAGAACCGACTTCGATAAAGTTGTCGTTGATAAGCCCAATGCGTTTGAAGATAACGCCCAATACCAGCATTAAGCAGATGGGGCCAGTGATCGACAACGAGAATTGCAACTGATGTAAAACAGCATCCATGAGTGTATCCGCAGCAATGAAAAGAGTTTTGTTTTATATCCTCAAGTAACCTCATCCTTTGGGCGCGCGTCATTTACCCTTTGTTGCTCCCAACAATTTGGAGCTCGCTGGATATTACACTGCATTGCTTTTTTTGAGTGCTAGTTTATGGCAACGCTCTGAATCCGGCACCTTGAAGTCTTTCGATATAAGTACATTAAGCCATAACTGGGAATAGGTAGATAGCAGGCAAGTCTGATTTGTTTTGGGCATTGTCACATCGTCGCCTTTTGAGCATCGAGAGCGACGAAAGAAATAGAGCTTTGTTTTTGTTAAATGTACTTTTGCACTATTGATGAAAGTGCGCTGATTGGCTCTCATAAAGAGTGAGGAAGAATAGTGTGGAGAATGTTAAAGCCCTCAAAAAGAGGGCTCTGGACTAGACTTTACGATTACAGATCAAAACGGTCGTTGTTCATCACTTTCACCCACGCGGCAACAAAATCTTGTACGAACTTCTCTTTGTTGTCGTCTTGAGCGTAAACCTCAGCATAAGAGCGGAGCACCGAGTTGGAACCAAACACCAAATCCACACGTGACGCTGTCCATCTTGTTTGGCCAGAAGCGCGCTCGCGGATTTCGTATTCGTTATCACCGACTGGGTGCCAGGTGTAACTCATATCAGTGAGGTTGACGAAGAAGTCGTTAGTTAGCGCGCCGACGTTATCGGTGAGTACGCCTTGGCTCGTGCCGCCATAGTTGGTGCCCAGTACGCGCATACCGCCGATAAGCACTGTCATCTCAACCGCAGTTAGTTGCATCAATTGACTTCTTTCAAGCAAAAGCTCCTCCGCGGTGACCACGTAATCGGATTTTAGCCAGTTACGGAATCCATCATGGATTGGCTCGAGTACATCGAACGAATCGGCGTCGGTTATTGCATCGGTAGCATCTCCACGGCCTTGGCTAAATGGTACTGAGATATCCATTCCAGCATTGGAGGCGGCCTTCTCAATACCTACGCTACTACCGAGTACAATCATATCGGCCATGCTGATAGGTGAGTGGTGCGTAGTGCGAATCGAATCCAGCACATTGAGTACTTTCTGCAATCTTTCAGGTTCGTTACCTACCCAGTCTTTTTGTGGAGCAAGGCGAATACGAGCGCCATTTGCCCCGCCGCGACGGTCAGAACCACGGTAAGTACGTGCGCTGTCCCATGCTGTGGAAACCAACTCGGCAATGCTCAATTCGCTATTGAGAATCGCCATTTTGAGCGCATCGATATTGTCTTCAGAGAGATAGTAAGAGACAGGTGGAACCGGGTCTTGCCAAATCAAATCCTCCGCTGGCACATCGGGGCCAAGGTAACGAGACTTAGGGCCTAAATCGCGGTGCGTTAGCTTGAACCAAGCGCGAGCAAAGCAGTCTTCGAACTCTTTTGGGTTGTCACGAAAGCGCTCCGCAATCTTGCGATATTCTGGGTCATATTTAAGCGCCATATCCGCATCGGTCATCATCGGATTGTGACGGATGCTAGCGTCTTCTACATCCACTGGCATGTCTTCTTCTTTGATGTCTAATGGTTCCCACTGGGCGGCACCTGCAGGGCTCTTGGTGATTTCCCAATCGTAGGTGAATAGCAAGTGGAAGTATCCGTTATCCCACTTCGTTGGGTTAGTAGTCCATGCACCTTCGACGCCACTGGTGACAGTATCACGCCCTATGCCACGAGAGGTCTTATTGAGCCAACCAAAACCTTGGTCTTCAATCTCAGCGCCTTCAGGCTCTGGTCCTAGTACCGAAGCATCGCCGTTACCATGAGCTTTACCCACAGTATGGCCGCCAGCTGTTAGCGCAACAGTTTCTTCATCGTTCATTGCCATTCGCGCAAAGGTGACTCGCATGTCGTGTGCGGTTTTGAGTGGGTCTGGTTTGCCATCGACGCCTTCTGGGTTCACGTAAATCAAGCCCATCATCACCGCGGCGAGTGGGTTCTCAAGATCGCGTTCGCCAGAGTAACGGTTATTTTCGCCGCCGCTTGGCTGCAGCCACTCTTTCTCTGCGCCCCAGTAGATGTCTTTTTCTGGGTGCCAAATGTCTTCACGACCGCCAGCAAAACCGAACGTTTTAAAGCCCATCGATTCATAAGCCATGTTGCCAGCAAGAATCATTAAATCGGCCCAAGAGAGCTTGTTGCCGTATTTTCTTTTGATTGGCCACAGTAGACGTCGTGCTTTGTCGAGGTTGCCGTTATCAGGCCAACTGTTGAGTGGCGCAAAACGCTGGTTCCCTCGGCTTGCGCCACCACGACCATCTGCAATTCGATACGTACCTGCAGAGTGCCACGCCATACGTATCATTAAGCCACCGTAATGCCCCCAGTCTGCTGGCCACCAATCTTGGCTGTCGGTCATCAGATCTTTCAGGTCTTTTTTCACTTCCTCGAAATCGAGTGAGTTAAATGCGTCGGCATAGTTAAAGTCCGCACCCATTGGATCGGTCTTATGATCGTGTTGATGAAGAATGTCGAGGTTGAGGATTTTCGGCCACCAGTTAAACTCGTTGGCTTGTTGGTTGGTATTCGCTCCATGCATAACAGGGCATTTGGAGTGATGTTTTTTGTCGCTCATCTCTTGCTCCCTAACAAGGGTTAGTGTCCCAAAAGTTTAGTTATAGGTTAGGCATTTTGCTTTGATGTTTTACTACTGTGACCAAAAGCGAAAAATCTCGAGATGGAGGGAGCCATAAGCGTCAGTTTTTCTGAAATGGCTCGCAGATATAGCGATTCAGCATTTAACTTCGGTCCGCTTGCCTTGAGCCTACAGAGCAAAACTTAGTGTAGATTTATGGAGAATGTAGATGGAGCTTGATACTGCTTACTCACCGACGATAGTTGCAATCGGATTAACTGGTTTCGTTTTTCTGGTTCAGCTTCTTGTTCTGGACGTATTGGGTTTAGCCCAAAGGCATACCCCGGGACATCCCATAGAAGCAGATCATGAAAGCTTTCTATTTAGGGCGTCACGGTCACTACATAACAGTAATGAGAGTGTTGGCATCTACATCTTGTTTGTGATGTTCGCACTACTATCTAGTGCATCTGCTGATATGCTCAATATCGCAGTTTGGGTATACTTGACTGGTCGTGTGTTGCATATGCTGTTTTACTACATCAACTTAAAAATACTAAGAAGTATTGCGTTTGTAATTAGCCTAATTGGATTAGGCGCGATTTTTATTTTAGGAGCCATTAATTGGTTCTAACTAAGGTATTCACGGATGAAAAGTAAACAGAACCGAGCGGTATTGTTTGCGTTTGTATCAGGTAGCGTGTTTGGCGCTGCACTGGTCATCGCAATGTATATCCAAATTTGATTCAGTGTTGGTTGAACCTATCAAAGCTGGAAAATCAAGTTATGCAAGGTGTAGGGTTGTTTTTAGCTCTGCTCCTTGTTAGTTTAAAAAGTATGAAAACGACATTTACCCCTTCATCAAACTTCTTCTGGTGGCGCTCTAATTAGAGCGGCGCGGAATCCTTACATTCTTACGCTGCTGGACGGTAGCTAAGAGTGTCTTGTCTTTTTTATCTCCAGTAGCGATCTATTTTTAGTCGGAGATAAGTCATGAACACCACACTAAATACTCAACAACGTGAGATCATTCTTACTGGCGATCGAGCTACAGGCCCTTTGCATTTAGGCCATTACGTTGGTTCATTACAGCAACGTGTTGCGCTACAAAGTCAGCACGATCAAACCATTTTAGTTGCCGACATGCAGGGGTTAACCGATAACGCGCACAACCCTTCTAAGGTCTCTTCTAATATTCTGAACGTGGTGGCGGATTATCTTGCGGTAGGCATCGACCCGACTCAAACGACCATCTGTCTGCAATCTCAGGTACCAGCGCTTGCTGAACTCACTATGTACTACAGCAATCTGGTTTCAATTGCGCGGTTAGAGCGTAACCCGACGGTAAAAAACGAAATCCAAAATAAAGGCTTTGAACGTTCGATTCCGACAGGGTTTCTGACTTACCCAATCTCTCAAGCGGCAGATATAACGGGCTTTCACGCTACCTTAGTTCCTGTCGGCGATGATCAATTGCCAATGCTTGAGCAAACTAACGAAATCGTAAGAAAAATAAACCATCTCGGTGGAAAAGAGATTCTGAAGGAGTGCCGTCCGCTGCTCAGCGACGCGCCGCGTTTGCCTAGTACCGATGGTAAAAACAAGATGTCGAAAAGCATGGGTAACGCGATTAATCTAGGGGCTACAGAGAAAGAGATTTCAGCGGCTGTGAAGTCTATGTACACAGACCCAAACCACTTGCGCATCGAAGACCCAGGCCAAGTGGAAGGCAACATCGTGTTCACTTACCTAGATGCTTTTCATACCGATAAAGATTATGTTGAAGAGCTAAAAGCACATTATCGTCGTGGCGGGCTAGGTGACGGCACTACCAAGAAAGTATTGGAAGAATGCTTACAAGAAATGCTACGACCAATCCGAGAAAAACGCGCCATGTTCCTAGATGATAAAGCGCAGCTTGTCGATATCCTCAAACAAGGCAGCCAACGTTCACGTGAGAAAGCCGAACAAGTACTGTTTGATGTAAAAGGTGTGTTTGGTTTGAACCTGTTCTGAGATTCGCGGATACAGCTACATCGCGTGCGTATTCAACGTACAGCAGTGCGGACACTCAATAGGGGCTCTTTATCTAATGGGCCCTATTATATTCGGCAAAACCTATTGATTTAATTGATGTAAGCGATTGGACGAGTTTATTTACCCTCTGCAACAATCCTGCCATTGAAACCTTTCGCAACCCTGAAATCTCGCCCCAACTATCTTCATCCATCGTTAAATCGAGTTTCTAATGTGATTTGGTTACCGAATTGGAACTGACTTAGCCAAAATCATATTTTATTTGTAATTTTTGCAAGGCTTGGAAGGTCTGGTTTCTTTCGTGGAAAAATAGAGGTTACTGATCAAGTAGCCCTCAACTTTCTCGTTTGCTATCAGGAGTATGAAATGCAATACCTTGCTCAGTTGAAAGTGAGAACTCGTTTGGCGCTAGGTTTTGGTACGTTAGTAGCGCTAATGGCAGTGCTTACAATAGTTGGAATTCAAAAGGTTAACTTTATCGATATGACCTTGTCTGAGGTGACAGACATTAACTCAGTAAAACAACGATATGCGATTAACTATCGCGGCAGTGTTCATGATCGCGCGATTGCCATTCGCGATGTGGTTATGGCCCGTGATACACAAGAAATGCGTGTTTTTGAAAATGAGATCAAAAGGCTTGAAGAATTCTACCGTCAGTCGGAGCTGCTTATGCAGAAGATGAAGGCTGATGGTGTTCCTTTTACGGAAAAGGAGCTAAAAATCTTGCGCAGTATTGATGATATTCAGGCGCAGACATTGCCTTTGGTGCAAGAGGTCATTAGCAAGAAAGAAAACGGCGAACCAGTCACCACAATACTGTTAGACCAAGTTCGCCCTAGCTTTGCAATGTGGTTGAAGGCGATCAATGAGTTCATCGATTACCAAGAGGCATTGAATCAACAACTCACACCTATTGCTCGCGAACAAGCAAGTGGCTTTCAAAGCTTGATGCTTGCTTTGAGTGGAATTGCTTTACTGATTTCAGTTTTAGTTGGCTTTGTTATCGAACGCAGTTTCCGACGTTCACTGGGTGGTGAGCCGTTTGTCGCTCAAAGTGCGATTCAGACGATGGCAGAAGGTGAGTTAACACAAGATCATAGCGATAGTGCACCGGGCAGTATTTTGCATTCGTTGTCTTTGATGTCAGAAAAACTAAGCTCGATCGTCAGCAATATTCGCGGAGCATCAGAGCAATTGGCAGAACAAGTCGAAGAGGTGTCTCACGGTTCTCGCTCAGTATTTGATACGGCTCAACAGCAAGCCTCACTGACGGACCAAATGGCGATTAGATTGGAAACGATGCATGCTCGCATTGATGAGATTGCCAAGATCGTTCATTTATCAGAGCAAAACTCTGCTAACACATCAGAGAATGCTCGTGATGGCCGTGAGCGTATTGCTGCTGTTGCAGAGCAAATGTTGTCAGTTACCGCTGCGGTGAATGGTACTGTAGGGCAAGTGAAAGCGCTGGAAGCGAAAACGCGCGATATTGGTGGCATTGTGAATATGATCAGTGACATCTCTGAGCAGACCAACTTATTGGCGCTCAATGCTGCAATTGAAGCGGCACGAGCAGGTGAGTCTGGGCGTGGCTTTGCAGTTGTTGCAGATGAGGTGAGAAATCTAGCTAAACGTACTGGTGAAGCAACGACTCAAATTGAAAGCATGTTGAAAGAGGTTCAAGCCCAAACGGTTGCCAGCGTAAATGCGATGGAAAGCACTCAGCCACAAGTGGAAAGTTGTCAAAGGAACACCGAAGAAGCGACGCATTTATTGGTGAGTATTGAGAAACAAGCGCAGGATTCATTGGAACGAGTTCGTGACATTGTGAGCGCGACAGAGGAACAAGTCCAAGTAGTGAGCGAGCTTGTAGTGGCGATGGACCAAATTTCCAGTATGTCTAAAGACTCGATTGATTCGATGAAAAATAACGACGTTGCAAGCCAAAATCTGAATGCGCTTTCGAACAGACTAAAAGAAGAAGTGGCGTTTTTTAAAGTCTAGGCGCATTGACCTAGTGCTCTATTTATCATCAAAAATCGCACGCTAAATTTAATAGCATGCGATTTTCATCGATTCACTCAAGTTTCTAACTATTTTGCTCGTTGTTTTTTGAAAAGCTTCGAGCTCTTCCGAAGACATATCTTGTGTCATTTTTTTGAGTATCAACTCATCAACGTGTGCGATCTTTTCCATGACTACATTGCCTTCATCTGTGACTCGGAGGCATTGGCTACGTTTGTCTTCTGGATTCGCTTCTTTAACGATTAGACGTTGATAGCCTGAGAAAGGGAAGTGGACTTGATGAAGCTGAGGCGACAAAAGTTGGTGTAGCAATACGTTTGCTAGGCCCTGTGATGATGAAAGACAGAAAGCATCCACTGTTCATTGACTTCATGCCTGCGTTCAAAGTGTTTATGCAGAATTTAAAGAGTACAGTTAAATCAGCTATTGCTGACTAGTTATTACCACCGCTTTATATCGAAAAACCGAACTGTAATGGTTCGGTTTTTTTGTGTCACCATAAAAGCGCAATTGATTGATGAGATTTTGGAAATTCGTCGTGAAGTATTACTGAAAAAAATAGCTGATTATTGAAGCGGTATATATAAGTCGAGCTACGTATCAAAATCAGAAAATAGTGATAACAACTTTATCAATGGGTGGTTAAAGTGAGTGTGTAACGCCCCGGTTATAAAGAGGCGTGAAGTAGTCACATTGTTAGTAAGTATTGTTTTTTGCGTTTGATGTTGTTTCATTTTTGAGACGCCTCATTAACGCTGTCGCGAGGAAGTTTATGAGTATTAAAGACTTAAGTGTCGTAAAGAAAATATGGTTGAGTTATTTGACTGTGTTTGTCGTATTTGCAGTGGTATCTATAATGTTGGTACTGAGCCTATCGACTCTGAATAAGAATATTGCAGTACTTACCGAGAAGAGCCTACCGTCGGTTGCTATTCTGAAGGGGATTCAAGTCGACATCACTAAAGTTCGAAAAGATGAGTTTTCGTTACTCCCAAATGGAGATCATCCCAAGATTGGTGAATGGCTGAAAGATCTCGATCAATGGCGTGCAGATGTACAGTCAGGGATTGCCGCTTTTGAAGCCTTGGATCTAAATGCTGAAGAAAAGCAATCGTTTAACGTCTTCAAGGAAACTTGGAATCAATACATAAAAGAGACCAAGCCTTACAATGATTTGCTGAGCCAAGGGAAGTCTGATGAAGCGAACAAAGTTGTTTTATTTAGTTTCTCTACTTACTCAAAAGCACTAAGTAGTTTAGATGATACGCTTGCCCTAAATGATGAGCTGGTCAACCATATAGGTGAAGAAGTGCATGCAGAAGCACTTTCCACTCAATATAGTGCAGGTATTGGTGCGCTCGTTATTATCGTGGTCATCGGGTTGTCTTCAGTTTTGCTTTCTCGAGCGATTTGTCGACCGGTAGATCGTGCATTGGCGTTTGCTTCTAAGATTGCGCAAGGTCAGTTGAACAACACGATTGACGAAGAAGAACTCACCAAAGATGAATTGGGTACTTTGCTGAAAGAGCTTGTGACGATGCAAGGCAATTTGCATTCATTAGTGTCCGAAATTAGTGACTCAACCATTCAACTAACTGCAGCGGTAGAGGAGGTGAGTGCAATTTCTTCTCAAACTGCTTCCGGTATGCAAAATCAACAACTGGAATTGAGTTCTGTTGCTTCTGCAATGACAGAGATGCAAGCCGCAGTAGGGGAAGTGGCACAAAATACCGAAGTAGGTGCGACTTCTGCTTACTCAGCTACCGAGGTAGCAAAACAGGGCACGGAAACGCTTCAACAAACTATTGCTGTTATCGAGCGTGTATCGCAGACAATTCAAGAGTCAGATGATTTAGCACAGGAGCTTGAATCTAGTTCGAACAACATCAACCTGGTCGTAGATGTGATTCGCGGTATCGCGGAGCAGACAAACTTGCTAGCGCTCAACGCAGCAATTGAAGCGGCGCGCGCGGGTGAACAAGGGCGAGGATTTGCGGTGGTTGCAGATGAGGTTCGTTCCTTAGCTCAACGTACTCAGGATTCAACTTCACAAATCATCGAAATCGTGAATCAACTGCAAGAAAACACCAGCAAGATGGGGCACTCAAGTCGAGATTGCCAAGCAGGCATTGCTCAGTGTGTCGATCAGGTAAATGAGGCGGGTAATCAGATCAATGAAATTGAGCACTCGGTGGATAACATTGCTCAAATGAGTACTCAAATTGCGACGGCGTGTAGCGAGCAGAACTCAGTCTCTGAGGAACTGAATCGTAGTGTCGAGCACATCAATAGTGCATCAACAGAAATGGCTGAGGGGGCATCGCAAACGGCGGTGGCTTGTCAGCAGATTAGTAGTCTTGCCCATAATCTAAAAGCAAGAATGGAAACCTTTAAGCTCTAAGAGAAGGCAGAATAAAAAGCCCTAACATTTATTGCTAGGGCTTTGTTTTTTGGCATGGCCGATTACAGCTTAGTGGCTATTTGGTCTGTTAGATTACTTAAGCCTTCAGAAAGTGCACCAACAAGTGCATCGTAGCCGTCGTTTTGTAAGGGAACATTGATGTTTACTGGCGCGCTGTTTGTCACTTTGCCATTCGCATCAATAATTAGCCATTCGCCTTCGAGCTCCGCATTGCCTTCAAAGTTACCGTTGAACTTGCTTAGAGAAAGCTGAAGTTTGCTTTCGTGACTCTGATCGAGCAAGTTGTTGACTTCAACAGGCCAGTATTGCGTTTGTTTGGTTCGTAGTTCGTTAATCACGCGAGAAGTGATCTGCTCAGAAATGCTGTGTGCCCATTGATTGTGCTTTGCTTGAACAATCTGAGTTTCTGATGTGCGATATACAATTCCGCTATCAGCGAGATAACTGGCTAACTCGACAGGACGAACAATGAGCGGAGTGCGTTGGACTACCAGGGTGCTATTAATGTTTGCCGCGCTGAACTCTGGCAACACATAAAAGGCATCGGTATTTTGCGGAGCGCTACTACAGCCAGCGAGTAGGGCAGAGATCAATAAAATTCTACGTTTCATTATTTTTGTCCTCTAACTGGCATTGGGTCGTTCATCTCATCTTTACCAAATACAAGTGAGTTTGGCTTATCGTTCAATTGCTGCAGGACGGGCCTGAACTCGGTCATCACTTTCTCTAGTTCTTTCAACGTTGATTCCATTTCGCTGTACATCGTTGAGTTGGGGCCATAGCCATCAAGTGTCTTTTGCAACTGCTGCAGGCTTTGACGAATGTCCGCTGGTATTGCTTTAGTGTCTTGTTGATTTAGCAACTTATCGATACTGCTCGCAACACGCTCTGCAGATGCTAATGTCTTCTCGGAGGTCTTTAGCGTCTTGTTTAGGGAAAGCAATGTATCTTCCATTGGTAAGTTGTTGATCTTATTTAGGAAGTCATTGACCTGTCGCTGTACTTGAGCAAAGCCCCCTTGTTTTGTAGGGAACACATCTAAGCCCTCGAAAGTACTTGCTACGTATGGGGCTTCCTCTGGGTAGAAGTCTGTATCAATATACAATGCACCAGTCAGCAAGTTACCAGTTTTTAGCGTGCCGCGAAGGCCTTTCTTAAACTCTTCTTTTAACTTGCCTTTAAACAGCGGAAGTTTATCTACTGGAAGGTTGTCATAAACTCGACCCAATTCGATACGTACTAATACTGGAATTTTCTTTGCGGAAAAATCTTCCTCAGGGGTTGGCATGCGCATAGGCACTTTCATCACAGTACCAATTCTTAGGCCTCTGTACTCAACAGGTGCTTTGCGTTTCAACCCTCGAACTGATTCTTCAAACATCATAACGAATTGAATGTACTCGTCATACATGCCTTCACGAACCTGTTTCACGTCATCGAATAAACGGAATTTTGTCATGTCTTCAGTGATTTCTGCCCCATCTCCAATTCCTGGAATCGTATCAAATGTCACACCACCGGTGATCAAAGTTTCTAAGGATCCGAATTTGACTTCGAAGCCTTCAGCGTTTAACTGAAGATCGACGCCAGAGCTCAACCAAAAGTGTGTTTTAGTGCGAATGAGACTGTCGTATGGCTTGAAGATAAACAGTTGGTACAGTGCACGGCGAGTATCAACATCAAAACTTGTAGTTTCAACACGACCGACAGTAAAGCCTTTGTAGATAACCGGATCGCCAACGCCCAGTTTACCTGCCTCTCGGTTGGTCAGTACTACTCGTAAGCCTTCCGCATCAGGAGCGGCGACAGGTGGAACATCTAACACATCAAAGTGCTCTTGTTCTATGTTTGATTTACCAGGTTGAAGCTGAATATAAGCACCGGAAAGCAGTGTTTCTAAGCCCGATACGCCTTCACGACCAATACGAGGTTTTACCACCCAAAACATCGAGTCTTCGCGAAGCATGCGCTTAGCATCTTTATTCATCTGTGCGGTGGCAATGATGTGGTCATAGTCCTTGCTCAGTTTTACATCGGTAATCACCCCAACTTTAACGTTTAGAGCTTTGATCTCGGTTTTTCCGACTTCAATACCCTCTGCGGTTGGAAGTTTTAGGGTGATTTCTGGCCCGGTACTGTTGACGTACTGAAACAGCATCCATGCGCCCATTGCCAATGCAAGAATTGGGATAATCCAAATCGCAGATATCTGCTTTTGTGGGGTTATTTGAGCGGTTATTTTGTTCTCATCACTCATATTTAGCTTTCTCAGTTAAGTTATCTGTTATTGGCTCCTGCGCTTGTTTTTGTGGAAGTTGCCACAATAAACGCGAGTCAAAAATCATTGCAGAGAGCATAGTAAAAATGACCACTGCAGCGAAAGAGAGTGCTGCAGGGCCAGGGTATATTGCCATTAAGTTCTGTAGTTGCACTAAAGCCACTAAGATGGCGACGACAAATATATCGATCATTGACCAACGGCCAATGAACTCGGTCATACGGTATACTTTTAGACGCGAGATACTCTCTTCCGGAGGCAAGTACTGCGCTTTTTGGGCGTTGAAGTACAACCAGGCCAGCGCGAGCATTTTGGCCATTGGGATAAATACACTAGCGAAGAAGATAACTGCAGCAATCGGGTAAGAGCCCAGTTGCCACAGCAGCACGACACCTTCCATGATTGTTGAACCTTCGGAATGACCAAGGCTGACGGTATACATCATTGGGTATAAGTTGGCTGGGATATAGAAAATGATCGACGCAAACAATAGTGCCCAGGCTTTTTGCAGGTTGTTTATGGGATCGTACTTATGCACTGGGCTTTGGCAGCGAATACACTTCTGGTGTTTTTTATCTTCAATAGGGTTCAGCTGATGACAAGTGTGGCAGCCGATGTGATTCTCGCTGTGGTGAGTGTCGCCTTCTTTTACACTTGGTAGCTCTACCGCTGCAATGAAGTGCCCCCAGAGCCAGCTTCTATCGACCATAGAAATACATTTAACAACTAACACCGTATACACGCAGAATGCCCAGAATGAGCTGCCCATACCGACATCTGCGAGAGAGGCGATTTTAATCAGGCTAACCAATACACCAATGAGAAATACATCGACCATTAGCCAAGGTTCCACCCGGAATAAAATCCGGCACAGCACTTTTGCCATGCGCGTTTTCTTTTTGCTTAATGGGTGCTTCGTTGATTTCAATGCTTCCAAGTGAAGGAACAATATCAGACCGACATAAATGGCAGGTAACACGACTACGGTAGCCAGTAAAAGGACACCAAGTAAAACGTTGTGAAACTCAGCCAGCATTTTGGCTGCATGCATTAACGTTATTTCTTGTGTGAGCCCTTGAACGCTAAATGACATGAATGGAAATGAAATGCTCAAAACCAACATGATCAAACTAGCGATCGATACCGCCACTACACTTTGATAGGGTTTAGCGTTAACTTTTGTTAGTGAGTGCTCGCAGCGTGGACACTGTGCTTTTTGACCTTGCTGTATATCTGGAATACGGACAACTAGGCCGCATTCTTCACAGGCAATCAATTGGCGAGAATTAGGTTGAATGCTCATTCAATTATTATTTCGTACTTTTAATAACTAAGAATAACCCTTTTTATCGATATGCGCTTGTTTTAGCGGAGATGTTTTACAAGCTTCTAACCTGTTTAAATGAAAAAAACAGCCTCGGAGACTGGTTTGAGCTTTATTTGATGCTGCCAACGGAAGAGCGTCTGACCAAAATTGGCATGATTTACCAACGTTACTACCATCTACACGAAGGCTTCAACAAAGAAGAAGCAGAGCAACAAACTCAAGTTGAAAGCGAAAGCGTTCCAGCACAAGCATAATTGTTACGTTTTCACTTAAGTACCCCAACTCAATTTAGTCACTAAGATAAAGCGCCTCCCGATGGAGGCGTTTTCGTTTGCTTCGACAAAATTTAGTAATTGGCCGAAACTCAATTTTTAGACAATAATTTCAGTTGGTTAAAGGATTAAGGTGTTTGGGTTACTCCAAGATGAAACGATGAAAAAACGTAAACGCATTTCGTTAAGGACAGTGCTAGGGTTGATGTTTGTCTTCTGTACCCTAGTGACAGCAGGTGTGGCGATTACTTTGCAATACCATTTTGCAAGGAAAACTGAGCTGCAACACACCCTCACCCGATATCAAACCATCGCGACAGGTGTATCGAGTCATTTATCTAATCTACAAAATTTAGCTGAGAACGTGGCACGAAGCGGCGCGCAGCTAGTGTCGCTCATCGGGGTAGATACGCCCGAAGAGAGCATCATTATTCCTTTGTCTAAATTGTTGGTAAGAGAACCCGGCATTCATAGTATTTTTGTTGCCAAAGCGAACAATGACTTCTTCCAGCTGATCAACCTTTCCTCAGAGGACATTCGTTCACGCATAGATGCTCAACCAGGGGACAAGTGGTTGTTAATCGCGCATAGTGGAGTGAAGCGAGAGCGTCGTAAAGTCAGTATTTACTATGATGAAAACTTTGTATCACGCCATGCTTTAGATGAGTTTAGTAACTTCATCCCGACTCAACGCAGCTGGTTTGAAAATGCTGACCATGATGACATTTACAATACTTCTCCTTATTTGTTCAACACTCTAAAAGTATCTGGGGAAACCTTTTCCATTAAGGTGCCAGAATCCGATACTGTGGTGGGTGTAGACATTCTTCTCTCCTCGTTAGAGGCGCAACTCACCAACCGTTTTGTCGAAAACAAGAAAGCGCCAGAAGCGGAGGCGTTTATCTATCAAGCGAACGGTCGATTGATTGCGACCAACAAGATGATCGATATCGAAGAGCGCTTGCCCTTGGTTTCACCTGTGAACTTAACGGATGAGCAGCGAGCACTGGTCGCCCAAACGCCAGAGTTGAAAGTGTCGAACCAAAATAACTGGGCTCCGGTTGATTACACCGTTGGTGGTCGCCCTAACGGCTTCTCAGTTGATCTGTTTAAGATGATTTCGGAAATGACCGGCTTAAAGTTTAAGTTTGTGAACGGTCGAAGTTGGAATGAGCTCGTCAACGACTTTAAAAATGGCAATATCGATATTCTTCAATCGATTGCTGACCAAGATGACCTTTCGAGCATCGGTGTAGTGGGTGAACCTCTTTATCACGCAAAGTTTGCGTTGCTCACTACAGAAGAGAACAAGCACATCAATACCTTAGAGCAAGTGAAGAACGAAAGAATTGGCTTGCTGAAAGGTTGGAGCATTCAAGATGACTTGTTAGAGGCTTACCCGCAAATGACCATCGTCAATTACGCTTCTTTGCACGATGCGATCGACGGGGTATTGAATGGAGACATCGTCGCTGTGCTCGACATTCGTCAAATATTGGTCAACAAAATACGCGAAACATTTCGTCAGAACTTAGCCATCACTTTGGTTAAGGATTCAAACCTCTCCAACGCGTTTTACTACTTGGCGAATGAGGAACAAAGGCCTCTAGTTGAGATCATTAACCGAGCCATTGATGCGATTACGCCAGAGCAAAGAAAAGAGCTGCGCGAAAAATGGTTTGAGGGTAAGGCAGCAGTGTCGACCTATACCTTTACTCCATACGAAGAGCTGGTCAAATTTGCCAAAGATCCTGAGTTCATCAACTCCGTTCAACTAGTGACGATCAATGGGAAAGACAAGTATGTTTTTGTCTCCAAACTCACTCATAAGGAAGAGCGTTACTTTGCTGTCGTGATTCCACAGGCTTACGTCATGTCCGGCGTAAATGAAGTGACGCTATATGCTGTGGGCGCATCCTTGTTTGTTCTTGCGTTGTTGATTCCCGTTGCATGGGAGATGGCGAAACCAATCTCACAGCCAATCAATATGTTGAGAAAGCAAGTCAGATTTGTACGCGATCGCGAATACGACAAAGTGCAGCGTGTTCACTCTCGTATTGAAGAGATTCACCAACTTGGTCTTTCAGTGATGCGAGGCAGCAACTCGCTTAAGCAGTTTGAACAAAGGCAAAATGAGTTCTTTGAATCAGTCATTCAGCTTATCGCACGTGCGATCGATGAAAAGTCTCCGTACACGGCAGGGCACTGTAACCGCGTGCCGGAGATTGCTTTGATGCTGGCCGAAGAGGCCGAGAAGTCAGAGCAAGGGGCGTTTGAGTCGTTCGCTTTTGAAAGCGATGAAGAGCGTCGTGAGTTCCGCATCGCAGCTTGGCTTCATGATTGTGGCAAGATCGCGACGCCTGAGTATGTGGTTGATAAAGGCAGTAAGCTAGAAACCAACTACAACCGCATTCACGAAGTTCGCATGCGATTCGAAGTGCTGTGGCGAGATGCGCAGATTCAATATCTACTCAAAAAGCTAAAAACTATGGGTGTCGATGAGCAACCCGAGCAAGCACTGGAACAAGAATTTGCGTCGCTGAAAGAAGAGTTCGAATTTGTCGCCAATGCGAACGTGGGGGCGGAGTTTATGTCGGATCAAGACATCGAACGTCTACACAAGTTGGCTGAGAAAGAGTGGACGCGTTACTTCGATTGTGGACTTGGTTTATCGCCATTAGAAGAAACGCGCTACCAACCACAAACAACGCCAGCAACAGAGAAGCTGCTTTCTGATCGTCCTGAGCATGTGATTGAGCGTGAACAGCCGTTTGATCTCGACCCTGAGTTTGGCATCAATATGACGGTGCCAGAAAAGCTCTACAACCATGGTGAACTGTATAACTTGGCCGTGCAGCGCGGTACGTTGTCAGCAGAAGAGCGCTTTAAGATTAATGAGCACATGATCAGCGGCATTAAGATGCTCGAAAGCATACCGTTCCCACCTGAACTTGAGCGCGTTCCTCGTTACGCTACTACGCACCACGAGGCGATGGAAGGCTTCGGCTATCCGAGAGGTTTGATGGGAGAGGAATTATCGATCCCTGAACGCATTCTGGCAGTAGCAGACATTTTCGAAGCGTTAACCGCGGCTGATCGACCTTACAAGAAAGCCAAGTCCTTGAGTGAGGCAATCAGTATTATGTCGAAAATGGCACTCGGTGGGCACATTGATAAAGACGTATTTAAGCTGCTGTTAACCAGTGGCACTTATCTAAGTTACGCCAAGCGCTATCTGCCAAATGAGCTTATTGATGATGTCGATATTGAGGGCTACATAGAGAAGCTATCTTAACCCTCATCAAGTCTGAAAAATGTGCGTAAGCGCTTCGGTTCTTACGCACTTTTTTATGCGCTAAACTTAAACATCAAAGTCTTGTTCAAATTTGGTTTTGACGAAATCGATGAAGGTACGAAGGCGTTTAGGTTGGTAGCGATCACGATGGAAAATGGCGGACAGCGGCACAGACGGGATCTCCCATTCCGGCATCACTTTAACCAGTTGGCCTTGCTCGACTTCCTCGTCACAGTAACTCAATGGCACACGAATAATTCCGTTACCGTGTAGTGCGCCCATCACAAGTGCGCGGCCGTTCTTGCAACGCAGATTGCCTTTCACTATTACATCGCTGTGCTCTTTCGGGTTAGCAACGTTACGATAACTCCAACGAGTGACTGAGCCCGTTAGCGTGCGATGCTTGGCTAACTCTTTTGGTGTGACGGGTTCGCCATAAGTCTTCAAGTATTTCGGGCTTGCAAGCGTCACCATATCAATCATCATCAGCTTACGTGCGACAAAGCCTGCGTCTTCCAACTCGCCCATACGAATCGCAACGTCGAACTGATCTTCAATCAAATCAATCCGCGGTGAAGAGAAGTCGAGATCGACCGTAATGTTCGGGTATTCCAACATGAACTCATTGACGTATTTAGCAATGATGTCTTCACCGATATAACCACCCACGCAGTTTACGCGAATCAAACCGCGCACTTCTTGAGTGTCGTCGACCGCGGCGATCAACGCTTGGTCGATATCGTGCAGTGCCTTTTCACATTCTTGATAGAAACGTTCTCCGGCATGAGTCAGGCGCAGCGTCCTTGTCGTGCGGGTCAGTAAGGTCACGCCCATTTGCGCTTCGAGCCCACTGATTTGGCGAGACACATGAGAACGCGACACCGAAAGGGCTTCTGCCGCTTTGGTGAAGTTACCCAGTTGAGCGATCAAAACGAACGAGCGAATATCAGCAAGATTAACTTTATTGAGCATGTTGAATTATTTACAGAAACGGTAGTCATAAGACTATCACAGTTAGTTACGAAAACGCGCTGTTCAAAAAATCATACTACTTGAGGTTTATGCTAACTTGCGTATGATTTCCCGCGTTTCCACATTTATCGAAGTTAGAATGCACTCATCCACTTTACAATCTGCTGCGTCCCGACAACAGGGCAAATGGCTCCTAGCGCTAATAGGCTGGGTGATTGTGGTGTGCCTGATGAAAAATTCTGGTTTGATGTTCAGTTGTGCCATGCAATATGACGCAAGCTCGACTTCTGCGGTTGTCGGCGATGAAGTTAAAATCGTAAAAGCAGAAAGTGGGCATGACACGAGTAAATGTGAATTGTCTGAAAAGCTGATTCAATTTGCTCAACAACAACTGGAAACCTTGGTCGTTGTATTATTTGTTGGCATTTTCGCGCTTGTCGTGTGGCGCTGTTGTGCATTCGCCAGCAAAAGACAATGGACCGAACCGATAGTCCAAAAGTATCGAGTCCATCTCACCCTGTGTGTATTCCGCGAATGACAAGTGATTTCTGACGAGTTTCGTCAGCGATTTTCTACACTTGTTTTTAACTAGGAATAACTATGAACCACATGAAAAAAACGACTCAAGCCGCGTTGATGCTTATCATGACGCTGGCGCTGAGCTTATTCTCGCTAATTGCCCAAGCACAAACGACAGACACGGGATGGCTGACCAACCCGCAGCATCCACCTGTGCAAACGCGCTTTGTCTTAACGGGCCAGCAAGATCCAAATACCAACACACTCACTGGTTACCTTGATGTCAAACTGACCGGTGATTGGAAAACTTACTGGCGTTCGCCGGGTGAGGGTGGCGTTGCGCCATCTATTGATTGGGAAAAATCACAAAACCTAACCAAAGTGGATTGGCAATGGCCGTACCCGCAGAAATACGAGCTGCTTGGTATCGAGACGCTAGGCTACAAAGGTGACACCGTCTTCCCAATGACGCTGCACGTCGAAGACATGAACAAACCAGTGACGATTGATGCGACGCTGACCCTGTCTTCATGTACCACCATTTGTGTACTAACCGATTACCACATTCAACTGTCTTTCCTACCTTCCGACCTACAAGTTGATGAAGGAGTGATGTTCACTTACGCGCAAGCGGTCAGCAGTGTGCCTCAAGCGTCGCCATTTGTTGAGGTGACAGAAGCAAATTGGGATGCAAACCAATCTAAGCTACAAATCAAACTGACTAACTCACAAGGTTGGCAAAAACCAGAAGTGTTGGTTGATGGTGTCGATGAAGCAACCAGCGATTACAGCTTCAAATTAGAAGGGCTGCATCAAGAGGGCAACACGCTTACCGTAAACTACCTCGTGAATACTTGGTTGGGTGATGTAGAGCTGGATAACCAATCGGTTTACGTCTCAATCAAAGACAATAACTTACTGGCGCAAGAAACCGCGCAAGCAAAAGCAGGTGTGATCACAGAAGCCTTGCCAAGTACATCACTGGTGAACATTTTCTTGTTCGCGTTACTCGGTGGTTTGATTCTCAACATCATGCCTTGTGTATTGCCAGTTCTCGGCATGAAGTTAAGCAGCATCGTAGCGGCACAAGGCGTTGAGCGTCGTCAAATTCGCACTCAGTTCGTGGCTTCTTCGCTAGGTATTCTGACGTCGTTTTGGTTACTGGCTGGCTTTATCTTAGTGCTGAAGCTCACTGGTAACGCCATCGGTTGGGGCGTTCAATTCCAAAGCCCTTGGTTCTTAGGTCTAATGCTGTTGGTGACCGGATTGTTTGGTGCCAACATGCTTGGCTTGTTTGAAATTCGCTTGTCTTCGGGTACGAACACTTGGTTGGCTTCAAAAGGGGATAACTCACTACTTGGGCATTACGTTCAAGGTATGTTCGCGACTCTGCTAGCAACGCCTTGTTCTGCACCTTTCTTAGGCACTGCGGTGGCGTTTGCACTGGGTGCAGACGTGGTGACTCTGTTTGCTATCTTCACTGCGTTAGCGCTGGGTATGGCACTGCCTTGGATCTTAGTGGCTATCTTCCCGGGGATTGCACTCAAGCTACCAAAGCCAGGCCAATGGATGAATGTCGTGAAGATCGTATTCGGCATCATGATGTTGGCAACCAGTGCGTGGTTGTTGTCATTGATGGCGAATCACTTGCCGGTATTTTGGGTCATTCTGATTGGCCTAGTTGCGTTCATCGTCATTATGGCGCGTGTTAAGCGTATTTATGGCAATAAAGCGTTGGCGATTTCTGGCACGGTTTCGTTGATTCTGATTGCTGGTGGTCTGGTACTAGGCAGTGTGACTGCAAATCATTGGGCGACGCCATTGCCAGAAGATTTGGCTTGGGAAAAACTGTCAAACGAAGCGATTGCCGACCACGTGAAGAATGGCCGTGTGGTGTTCGTCGATGTGACCGCAGATTGGTGTGTGACTTGTAAAGCCAACAAGATCGGCGTGATCTGGCAAGATCCGGTTTACTCACTGTTGCAAAGCCCGAACGTGGCGACACTGAAAGGCGATTGGACACATCCGAATGGCTCAGTGACCGATTTCTTGCGTGCGCACGGTCGCTTTGGTGTGCCATTTAACATCGTGTATGGCCCAGCAGCACCAGAGGGGATTCCTCTGCCAGTGATCCTGACTGACGATGTAGTGGTGAAAGCAATCGAACAGGCAAGTGGAGGCGCAATTAAGTGAACACAGTAAAAAAGCGCAAGTCGCTCAAATACTGGCTCAGTCAAGCGCTACAACTCGTCCTTATGGTGACCGTGATTTCGGTCGCCATGGATTGGTATCGCACTAAAGACATCCCTAAAGAGCAAGCACCACCTCTGAGTGCGATCATGGCCGATGGCGAATTTGTCGATGTGATTGCCAAAAGCCATGAAGAACCCGTCGTGGTGTACTTTTGGGCAACGTGGTGTCCGGCATGCAAGTTTGTTAGCCCAAGCGTGAGTTGGTTGAGTGATTACTATGAGGTGGTTGCGGTATCTGGCGCGTCTGGCCCGCAAGAAAGGGTGCAAAAGTTCATGCAGTCTAAAGACTACCAGTTCGACAACATCAATGACCCGAAAAGCGCCATCATGCAAGAATGGAGCATTAGCGTGACCCCGACCATCTATGTGTTAAAAGATGGAGAAGTGAGCTCAATTACCACAGGCGTCACAACGCCAATGGGCATTCTGGCAAGGATCTGGATGGCTTAAACTAATGCGTAGCACGTCGACTTTTTTCACGCTTTTACAATGACATAAGTGTTCAGGTGAGTATGGCGTGCTACATTCGGGCTCTTGATGTAGATAATAAACAAGGACTGTTTTTGAAGACACAAGACCTGAGTGAGTTCGCATCGGGCATGGAATACGATGCACAGTATGATAAACATTACGATGATGATATCGCTCTGATACAAAGCCACATTACCGCGATGGGTGCTCGAAATTTGCTGGATGTGTGCTGTGGTACGGGTATTGTCACCATACCTGTCGCGAAGAAGCTCGATAATGCTGTCGGTATTGATATTGCCGAGGGGATGTTACAACAGGCTAAACGAAAAGCGCAGGAACTAGATAACCTTTCCTTCTTGCAACAGGATGCCACTCAATTCTCTCTCGATAAACGCTTCGACATGGCGATTATGACGGGCAACGCTTTCCAAGCTTTCCTCTCCGATGAGATGCTAGTTGGCGTCCTTAATTCGATTTCTAATCACCTTAACAAAGGTGGGCGTTTCATCTTTGATACCCGTTTACCAACGCCCGATAACTTGGAAACTGATGCTGAAATGTCGCTGTGGCAAACCTATGAATTGCCCGAAAAAAGCGAAGTGAAGTACATGGGGATGAGCGAACGTTATGACGCTGAAAGTGCAATCCTTTATTTGAAGAAAGAACGTCACTACCAAGATGGTTCAACAATTCACTCAAGCATTGATTTGAAGTATCGAAAGTTATCTGAAATTGAAGCGTTTCTTGCTAAGGCGGGTTTATGTACCACCGAAAAATACAGCTCTTGGGCAGAAGAGAAGTTTTCTGAAAATTCAAACAACCTAATTTGCGTCGCAGAGAAGCTTTGATTTATTGGGAGAACACCATGCAAGGATATCGTATTAGCACTGCCTTTGAGGATATGGATCTGGATTGCATCCATCAGTTCATTTCACAGAGCTATTGGGCGAAAGGCGTGCCGAGAGACACGCTAGATAAAGCGGTGCGAAACTCCTTTTGTTTCGGAGTGTTCTCTGAGTCGAATCAACAAGTCGCATTTGCTCGTCTAATCACAGACAAAACCACCTTCGCTTATCTTGCCGATGTTTTCGTGCTCCCAGAGTTCCGTGGGCAACGCATTAGTAAATGGTTAGTTTCTGAAATTGTGTCCCATCCAGATCTTCAAGGTCTACGTAGAATGATTCTCGCGACGCGTGATGCTCATGGCCTGTATGAACAGTTCGGCTTTAAGCCTATCGAGCCCGTCGAGAACTTTATGCAGATATGGAACCCAGACGTGTATCAAGGTGAGAGTCAGTGAGATTAGAAGCGCAAGATGTGGCAATCAGGTACCTTGAAGAATCGGACGCGGTGCCTTTGTTTGAAAACTACCTTGGTGATGAGCAAACGTGTTTGTATCTCAATCGACAAGCACATCAAAGCCCAATTCAAACGTTACAAGCGATCGGTCGATGGCGAGCTCAGTACGAGTTGGCTCACCCTAATATTTTGGTACTCGTAATCGAAGAAAGCGCGACTCAAATTCCTATCGGGTGCTTAGTCTTAATCCCTGAAAGCAATCATAGCGAAATTCACTTTGGGATCTCTAGAAATTATCAAGGTAAAGGGTATGCGACTCAGGCGTGTAAGCTTGGCACTGAATATCTGAAAAGCATCGGAGTCGAGCAGATTCATACAGCTCCACATATCGACCATCAGGCCAGTATTCGCGTGCTCGAAAAGTGTGGATTTAAGAAACAAGGCGTGTTGAAAGAGTATTCGGTATTTCCTGCCCTTAGCGACGAACTTCAGGATTGTTGGGATATGCGGCTAAAAGAGTTGAAAGCATGAAATGGCTAATATGTTTAATGGTGCTCATCGGATATGAAGCAGTAGCAAATGAGAGGCTTCAAACTGCGGTTGAAGAGACTCCATACTCGGCTGTTGTAGTACTAACTGGTTTTGAGGGATCGGGGAAAGACGGTGGAGATAACTACTATAAGGTTCAAGCTAAGGTGCTGGATGGAGTTCGAGGCCACATTACTACCAACATTACTTTCGATATGTACACAGAGGTTGGAGATAGCCCTAAAATTGGAATTGATCCAATAATCATCACTCTCTGTCATGATGAGCAAGGGTACTACTGGCCCGGAACAGGCTCTGAATTCAAAGCTACCCAAGAACAAGTTTTGATAGCGAAAGAAGCCGCTAAGAATCTATCTGACGAACAAATAGTTTTTGCACATTGTGAACAGTAGAATCTTATACACCTAAGCCCAAAATATGTGTTTTGGGCTTTTGTTATTTAGGCTTTATTGCACCTGCTCGTCTGGGTGACTCCACATCAATGGATCAGAAAAAGGTCCCTTGATGGGCTAAGTGGATTAAAAATAGAGTAAGAATCGAAGGTGATTGAAAACTGATGTCGCAAACCTCTGTCTAATCACACAATTAGCATTACTTTTTTCTAGAAGTATCAAATCTCGTTATTGTCCCTCCCACTAAAGCTGTTCAACGTCACTAGGAGACACCATGATCGTTACCACTCTCGTTGATAATTCTCGTGTTGAGGACAGAACCGATCTCTGTGTCGAACGCGGTTTATCACTGCATATCGAAACTTTAGGTACAAAGCTGCTCTTCGATATGGGCAGTGGTAGAACGTTTTGCGATAACGCGCCTTTACTAGATATTGATATTCAAGAAGTGGATCTCGCCGTTATTTCTCATCGACATCATGACCATTGCAACGGAGCGTCCCACTTCTTGAAGCAGAATGACACCGCTCGCATTTACTTGAAGGCATGTAAAGAACAGGATTACTACTTTCGCGCCTTTGGTTTTAAAAGCGATGTTGGCATCGACAAAGCTTTGTTAGACAAAACAAATGACCGCATAGTGCAAGTACGCGAAACGACGAAAGTTGCCCCGAATGTTCATGTTATTACCAAGATCAGCGACAAGTACCCACAACCTAAAGGCAATCAGTACCTTTATACCCAATCGAAAGTTGGCAGCTATGAGCAAGACGCTTTTGAACACGAGTTACTTTTGGTGATCAAGGAAGAAGATGGCTTGGTTGTGTTCACGGGATGTGCCCACAGCGGAGTACTGAACATGGTTGAAACCGCCATAGCGTTGTTTCCAAACTGCACAATTAAAGCGGTAGTTGGTGGCTTTCATCTCGTAGGCCTGCCCGTTTTGAATGGTATTGGTGGCACCAAAGACGATATTAGAGCATTGGGTAGAGCACTATCAGAGTATTCGATTGATAAGTTTTATACGGGGCATTGCACCGGTACGAAGGCGTACGGGCTGTTAAAAGAAGTGCTAGGGGATCGTCTAGAACATTTACCGACAGGTCGCAGTGTAAACCTATAAATTGTCATAGTGATTTACTAGGGTCTGTTGTTCTTTCGTGGTTAAACTTTGTTCGGATGGGGACGCCTAGTCAGAATCGTTTTAGGCGAGGCAAGGAGTGTGTAGCCTAGTCATTCTAAGCAAATACTCCTTAACAAAGCATGAAGCGATTTTAGCCGAACCCCTAGGGCTGCGCTTGTTGGCTATTTCTACTGCGTTATCGACTTCTCATGTAGGCTAGCTACACAGCAAAGTCTCTGCCTTGTATAAATAGCCAACAATTCGCTGCAAAAATCAGCACGAAAGGTCAACAGGCCCTAAATCCAGTTATTCATTTTGTTTATTGTCAATTCTGCCTTACATAGCCATACCAAATGCGACAAATTCAGAGCGTTAAAGCCGATATTATCCCAGAACTTTGTGTTCATCAGATGGTCACAAGACTACAAAACAATAATTGGTATCAATAATGGCAAAAACTTGGCTTATCGCTGCTGTGAGCGTTGCATTGCTTGGCGGCGGTGCGTATTTCTATCTGCAATCTTCGGCTCAACCAGAGCCGTTTCCGACTCTGGTAGTGGAAAAGGGAACCATTGAAAAACAAGCGGTGGCAGTTGGTAACATTGTCCCTGCACATTCGGTTTCTATTAAGTCACAAATTGATGGTATCGTCGGCGAGATATACGTCAAAATCGGCGATAAAGTGATGCAAGGCCAGCCATTGATTAAGGTTCGTCCAAATCCAACTCCGAAAGCATTGACTGAAGCGTCTACAGACTTAATGAGTAGTGAAGCGGATCTTGAGTCAGCTAAACAAAAACTCGCTAACCTAGAAAGCTTGGTTCAACAGGATATTATCCCTAAGAATTTTGACTCGTACGTAAGTGCGCGCTCATCAGTAAAAACTGCACAAGCCAATGTATTGCAAAAACGTCAGAACTTAGAGCTAATTCGCAGCGGTGAAGCGTCGATTGGCAACGCGCGTCTGACCTCTACCATTTACGCGCCAATTGATGGCACGGTACTAAATCGTAAAGTGGAAGTCGGTGAGCCAATTATCTCAACCGAATCGAGCCAAGCCGCGACAGAAATGATGTCTCTGGCCGACATGAACAGCCTGATCTTCAAAGGCAGCGTAAGCGAGCATGATGCCGCGCAGCTTTCTCCGGGCATGCCGGTATTGCTGACCGTTGCGCCGTATCCTGATGTGGAAATCTCTGGCGTGCTGACCAAAGTTGCGATTCAATCAGAGAACCTAAACTCGCCAGAAGGCAATGCATCGGCAAAAAGCTTTGATAACGGATTTGGGGTTGAAGTGGGTGAGTTGGAAATCCCTAAAGAAGTGATGCTGCGTTCGGGATTCTCATCGACAGCGCAAATCACGCTGAAGAAATCAGAGAACGTTTTAACGCTGCCAGAGCGAGCACTTCAGTTTGATGGTGATGCGCCGAGCGTGTTGGTTCCAGATAGCTCTGAGCAAGGCTTCCATACACAGAAAGTGAAGCTTGGTTTGTCAGACGGCATTAATGTAGAAGTATTGGATGGTGTTGAGCTGAACGAAGAGATCATCGATAACAGCATGATGATGGGAGCGGCGCATGGCTAAGCTGAATTTGTCCAAAATTGGCTGCGCGATATTAGCCGCAACACTCAGCTTACCAAGCTATGCGATTTCGATTGAGCAAGCGTGGCAACAAGCGAAACAGAGTGACCCAAATTACGAGAAAGCCAAGATTGGCGTGCAACTCGGTGAAGTCAGTGTAGATGCGAGCCGCAGTTCATTATTGCCAGGTTTAAGTGCGACTGCATCTATGAACTGGAGTGAGTCTGCGGATAATACTAATAGTTATAGCGCAACGCTTTCTCAAACAATATGGGACAGCAGTTTGTGGTCAAATTTGGATCAAGCCAATGCCAACTACATCAAGGCTCAGCTTGAACTGGTTCAATCACACAATGAATTAGCACAAAGACTGCTTTCGTCTTACTTAGACGTTGCCAGCGCGCAGGGTGACCTTAAGCTGGCGCAATCTAAGTTGGAAGAAGGCAATGAACTGCTGAAGATCATCGAGAAACGTTACCTTGCGGGTAAAGTGAAATCAGTGGACGTTGAAGAGATCCGTGCCACTCAAGTTGCAGACAAAGCTGGCATTTTGAGTGCGCGCTCTGATCTGGAAATCAAACGCGCCGCACTAGCTGCACTGATCAACCACATCCCACAAAGTGTTGATCAAATCCGTACCGATTCCCTTATTCAGCCGCCAATGATGGTGGACACTCAAGAAAAATGGTTAAAGCTCGCTAAAGACAGTAGCCCTGCGCTATTAGTGGCAGCGCAAAACATGAAAGCGAGTGAATTCGCTAAAGATTCAGCTCAAGGTGGTTACTATCCGACTATCAAAGGTGATTTTGGTTACAGTGATAGTGACCGACAGTCTAATGGTGAATTCAACGCGGGCATTACCCTAAGCGTGCCGATTGATTTGAATGGTGCAACGCGCGCAAGAGTCGATGAAGCATCACTGAATATTCTCAGTGCCAAGCAAGATTTTCGTAGAGTTGAAATTGATATTCAAAAGCGAGTTATTCAGCAGTTTACTCAAGTCGACATCAACTGGAACCAAGTCTTGATTGCGAGCGAACTCGTCACCTCGCGAGAGAAAATACTGCGTAGCAAAGAGAAGCTTTACGATGCCGGTATGTTAGAAGTATCGGAAGTCATCAGTGCACATAACAGCTTGTTTGAAGCGAAAAACAGCCTTCAAAACAACTTGTATAACTACTGGCGTCAGCGCATTGGTCTGCTGCAAACGGCAGGAAAATTGGACGACGACACTATCGCACTGATCTCCCGAGCTTTTAATTCATGACCAGTTTATTGCAACAAACATGGCAAACGCTGATGGCGCATCGCATGAAAAGCATGCTCGCCATCATTGCCATTGCTTGGGGCGTGATATCCGTGGTGGTGCTGATAGCGCTAGGTGAGGGCTTTTATCGCCATCAAACCCAGCAGCTGTCGTTTATGGTCAACAACGTGCAGATCGCGTTTCCGTCGAGCACCAGCAAACCATGGCACGGCTTACCCTCAAGGCGTCAAATTCAGATCCCGCAAGACAAAGTCGATATGATTAAGCAGTCCGGTTTTGTCGAAGCGGCATCGAGCGTTTATGCCAAATGGGATGCGAGCGTCACCAATGACAAAGGGCAGAACTTGACCAGTAACGTCAGCGGTATTGACCCGTCTTACTTCTCCCTTATTCAACGTAAGTTGGAGTCTGGCTCGCGCAACCTGTCACCAACTGATATCGCTAACCACACGCGTGTTGCCGTGCTTGGCGATCAAATTGCCAAGATGGGTGAAATCGGCATTGGGCAAATGGTTAAGGTTAACGGTATCCCTTTCTTGGTGATTGGCATCATTAAAGACGAAGATACAGGCATTTCATTCGGCGATAGCCGCAAAGTCTTCATCCCGCAAACCACTTATCTCGATTTGTGGGATGCCAAACCGTGGATGCTACTACTTAAGCCGACTGAAGGTATGGATGGTCCCGCTTTCCGACAAGCGATCGTGAACTTCTATGCTAAGCAATTGCACTTCGACCCAACCGATAAAGAAGCGATCAACCTACCAGATTTTAGTGAAGGTGCAGCGCTAATCACGGGTATTTTCCGAGGCATTCAAATCTTCCTTGGGGCAAGTGGCGCAATGACCATGGCTGTTGGGGCGCTCGGTGTCGCGAACATCATGTTCCTCTCAGTGACAGAGCGAACGCGAGAAATCGGCGTGCGCTTGGCAATAGGCGCGACACAAAAATCGATCCTCAGTCAGTTCATTCTTGAAGGCTTGTTCTTGGTGGCTGTCGGTACGGCACTTGGCCTGTTAGTCGCGTATATGGTGGTGGCGTTGTTAGGCTCCATCACCTTACCGGAGTGGTTAGGTTTTCCTGTAATCACACCGGATTCCATTGTTTGGTCACTGTTAGTCACGCTAGTGCTTGCATTGTTGGCGTCTTACTTCCCAGCGAGACGAGCATCGCGACTCACTCCAGTAATCGCTTTGAGCGCGAGGGCATAATCATGTTGCTACCAATGAGACAAATCTTTCAGGAAATGGCGGCAGAAAAGCTTCGTTTAGGCTTAACCATTCTTGCTGTGGCATGGGCGACCTTATGTATCGCGGCAATGCTGGCCGTGGGCGAGGGCATTCGTCAGGGGGTATTAAGAACCGCGCAAAATGGTAATGGGAACCTGATTTACCTAACGGGTGGTATGGCGACGGTCGATTATGGCGCTTTTCACCAAGGCAAGTTCTTAACCTTAAAAGTCGACGATACCGATGTGGTCAAAGCCCTTCCAGAAGTAAAGAACGTTGCACCCACCGCTATTTGGAATGAGCGCATTACCGTCGGCGACCGAGGTTCATGGCAAGAACCATTAGCCGTCACCACAGATTTTGCATCAATGACCAATCTAACGCCAATGGATGGCGGACGTTGGTTAAATCCACTCGACCAAAAGCAGATGCGCAAAGTGGTCGTATTAGGCTATTCGCTCGCGGCAGACTTGTTCAACCCTGTCGATGATTTTAACTGGTTCGCACCAGTGACACTGCAAACCGATCCCGTGGGGGAGAAGGTCAAGATTGGCAGCGAAGAATTCACCGTGATTGGTGTATTGAAGAAAAGCAGCGCCGAGATTGAGCAGGGCGACCAAATCAACTACTCCAGCTTTGTACCGTTAGCAACGTGGCAGCGCTTTCATACTAACGGCGATATTGGTGGCATCAACGTCGAGCCACAAGCTAACACTGACCGCAAAAAGCTCGCAGATACCATTCGCCAAGTCATAGCTCGCAAACATGGCGCTAGTGTAAGTGATGAGCAAGTGGTGCAAGTGGAAGACATGTTCCTCAAACAGAAAAGCATGCAGCAGTTTTTGATTGGCCTGCAAAGTTTCCTTGGCATCATCGGTTTTGTCACGCTTGCCGTAGCGGGTGTGGGGATCGCCAACGTTATGTACGCAACCGTGAAGCGTTCAACCCGAGACATCGGCGTGCGAATGGCGGTCGGTGCTACGCCAACGGCGATTCGCTTGCACTACTTGGTGCAATCACTGATGACCATGATGTTAGGTGGCGTGTTGGGGTTAGGGGTGACTTACGCATTGGTATCGGCAATCAGCGCCATCAACCTAGAAGGCAACGTATTCTATGAGCACCTTGGCAAACCTGTCCCAGAGCTGTCATGGATTGTGGTCGCGATTGTGATTACCACCTTAGTGATCATCGGTGTTGCATCCGCTTGGTTGCCTGCAAACCGAGCTGCTAAAGTGAGCCCGTTGGAGGCACTACAAAGTGAATAATAATAAGAATTCTGGAGAGAAGATGTCGAACAAACCACTTGTTGAGCTAACTAACATCTGCAAATACTACTCAAGCGGAGAGGCGGAAGTGCGCGCGCTAGACGGTGTTGACTTAACCATCAATCAAGGTGAGTTTCTTTCGATTCTTGGCCCGTCTGGTTCGGGTAAATCCACATTGATGAACATGCTCGGCTGCTTAGATAAACCGACCGATGGTGAGTACCAACTGGGTGGTCAAAACGTGGCAAGTCTAAGCGCGAACGAGCTAGCGGGTATTCGCAACCAAAAGATAGGGTTTGTCTTCCAAAGCTTTAACTTGTTGGAATACGCGACAGCATTGGATAACGTGGCGCTGCCATTGGTTTACTCTGGTATCAAAGCCAAAGAGCGCCGTCAACGTGCCGCGAAGTTGTTAGAACAAGTGGGGCTAGGAGACCGTCTCGACCACAAACCAAACCAGCTTTCTGGCGGTCAAAAACAGAGGGTCGCGATTGCAAGAGCCTTGGTCAACGATCCGCAAATCATCTTAGCGGATGAACCAACAGGGGCATTGGATTCGAAATCCGGCGCAGAGATTGAAGCCTTGTTCAATCAACTCCACGCCGAAGGCAGAACCTTGATCATCGTGACGCACGATAACGCCCTAGCAGAGCGCACTAAACGCATCATCACCATCAAAGATGGCAAGGTGATTTCAGATAGAGTTCCGACTTAAGGTCTTTCTACAGACTTGAGTTCCTCTAATAAATAGCTCTAAACAAGAAGCAATTTTGGTTGGTTAAATCAGAATTGCTTAACCCTTTCTTTCTATCCTTATCGCAAAGTTCATAAATTGTCGCCTAACTATCGGCTAATCATTTTTGTTCGAATACCTACAAATTAAACCGGTTTAAATTTCTTGCGCAGTTAGAGGTGGCGGTCACAATAAGTGATTGTTCTTATTGTCCTAAATTGTTCTTAGCTCTAAATTTAAACCGGTTTAAATATTTGGCGAAAATGATGACGACTATCAAAACACTTTCCGAACATCTTAAGTTATCAAAGGCGACAGTAAGTCGAGCTCTAAATGGTTACCCTGAAGTAGGAGCGAAAACTCGTGAACGCGTTCTTAAAGCAGCTAAAGAGCTTGGCTACTCAGCAAACGCAAGTGCAAAACAACTGGCTACTGGCCGTTCTGGGATGATTGGAATGATTTTGAAATCAACGAACGAACTAGTCGATGCTCCAACCTATGTTGAAGAGCTTGCCTCGATCAGTTCTTACCTTGCGGAATTAAATCACCATCTACTCATCGGTTCTTCTGTGAAAGGCGACGCGCTCTCTACCATTAAACAATTTGTCTCCAAAAAAACGGTTGACGGTTTGATTTTAAAAGCACCAGAAGTTGATGATCCGCGAATCAAATATTTACTGGAAAAAAACTACCCGTTTGTTGTTCATGGTCGCTCAGAGGCTAACCCTAACTATGCTTTTTACGATATTGATAATGAACAAGTCGCCACACTTGCAGTGGACCATCTCATAGAGCTTGGTCACGAGAAGATCGCGTTCATAAACGCACCAACACATTTAGCGTTTGCTCAGCAGCGTCAAGCGGCTTTTGAAAGAAGAGTCGCAAATATTGAAAGCAAGGTTGTCAACGTATCCGTTGTTGAACATGAAGGTTTTGAAGCCACAATGGCACTGCTTAACCCCAACAATCATTTCATTCCGACGGCAATCGTATGCTCAAGTGTCAGCTTGGCCTTGGGATGCTATCAAGCAATTAAACAAAGCGGACTGGAAGTTGGAAAAGACATATCTGTCGTTGCACATGATGACGTGCTAGCTCACCTTAACAGCGCCAAATTCAATCCTCCGCTCACAGTGACATTGTCTCCAATTAATGGCTCTTCAAAGCCATTAGCAGAAAAAATGAAATCTCTGCTTGATGGTAAACCGATCGAAGAGCTTCAAACCATATTACCCGTCGAGCTCATTAGACGTAGTTCGACACAGCAACGATAAAAATTTTAACGTTTACACGGAGAGTTAAATTGGCAACTGTAAATACAAGCTTTCAGCATCCTGAGTGGTCAAAATCGGCCAATATTTACCAGGTCAACCTTAGACAATATTCAGAAGCAGGAGACATTCAGTCATTTAGACAAGACCTTCCGCGTCTGAAAGAGTTGGGTGTAGATATTATATGGCTAATGCCCATTCATCCTATTGGTGAAAAAGAGCGTAAGGGGAGCTTGGGAAGCCCATATTCTGTAAAAGATTATTATGGAGTTTGTCCAACGCATGGCACTTTAGATGATTTCAAAGTTCTAGTGGATGCCGTTCATGAGTTAGGAATGTACATCATTATGGATTGGGTCGCTAACCATTCATCTTGGGATAACCGTTGGGTTACTGAGCATCCTGAATGGTACCTAAAGAATGCCCAAGGAGAGATCCATTCGTATGTCTATGATCACGGTGAAGAGCTTGAGTATTGGGATGATGTCGTGGGCTTCGATTACACTCAGAAGCCACTCTGGGACGAAATGGAAAACGCTCTTAAGTATTGGATTCAAGAGGCTAACATTGATGGGTATCGCTGTGATGTCGCGGGTCTTGTTCCAACCCCATTTTGGGAGCGCGTAAGAGCAACGTTGGATGAAATTAAGCCAGTCTTCATGCTTGCTGAATGGTCAACGGTGGAGCTACATGAAAAGTCGTTTGATATGACTTATAACTGGGATTTCTACGACGTGATGAAATCGGTGGCTGCCGGTAAACCGATCATCACATCCTTCCAAGAGTACCTATCAAAAGAGGTGTCTCGTTACCCATATGACGCCTATCGTATGGCTTTTACTACCAATCATGACAAAAATTCCTGGGATGAGTGCGATGTGAAAATCTTCGGCGATGCATTGAAAGCGTATTTGGCGCTGACGATGACATTCCACGGCATGCCATTGATCTATAACGGGCAAGAGTCGGGATTAGGCAAAAAGCTCGCTTTTTTCGAAAAAGATACCATCGATTGGAAGACATTCGCCTTTACACCGCTAATCAAAGAACTGTTTTTCCTAAAGAAAAACAACCCAGCATTATGGAACGGCCAATACGGTTCTGTACCAGAGATTCTAGAAGCTTCAAACGGTGAAGTTATTGTTTTTTCTCGTGAAAAAGAAAACAACAAAGTCATTATTTGCATTAATTTTTCATCGAAACAAGCTGCAGTTACGTTAAATAAAACAGTCATTACTTTGGAACCTTATGGATTTAAAGCAGTGGTTGAACAACAGTAATAATAAGGTGAAACAATGAACAAACTAAAAGCGCTTAGTATCGCTACATTATTGGCAATAACTTCTTCAAACGCTGTCGCTTTCTCAGAAGACACAATTACAGTGTGGGTGCCGAGTGACAAAGGCTACAACGGCATTATCGAAATTGGTAAGAAATTCACTGAAGAAACGGGTATTAACTTAGTTGTGGAATACCCTGACAAACTAGAAGTGAAATACGAGAGTCGTGCTGCGGTTGGTCAGGGGCCAGACATCATGATCTTTGCCCACGATCGATTTGGTGGTTACGCTCAAGCTGGCCTTGTTCGTGAAGTTAAGCCTAGCGAGGAATACAAAAGTAAATTTGAAGCCTTTACTTGGAGTGCAATGAACTTCAATGGTAAGTATTTCGGATACCCGATTTCGGCGGAAACGCTTTCACTCATTTATAACAAAGACATTATTTCAGAGCCAATTGAGAACTGGGAAGATGTTTACGCCCTAGATAAAGAGCTATCCAAACAAGGCAAGAAAGCCATTATGTGGGATATTAAATCTCCGTTCTTTACTTGGCCATTGTTAACCACTAATGGTGCTTATGCGTTTGGTATAAATGACAAAGGCTACAATGCAAAAGATGTAGGGGTAAACAACAAAGGTGCTCATAAGTCGATGGCATTTTTGAAAGAGCTCGTCGATAACAAGATCATCATCGCTGATGCCGATTATGCTAATGCTGAGTCTGCCTTCAATCAAGGCAAGGTAGCTATGACGATCAATGGCCCTTGGGCATGGGCTAACTTGGACAAAAACGGAACGAACTATGGGTTGGCTGTCCTTCCCAAACTCAACGGTAACCCATCCAAGCCATTTGTGGGGGTTCTGACCGCCGGCATTAGTTCTGCCACACCAAATGAAGATTTGGCAAGAGAGTTTATCGAAAGCTACCTTCTGACCAACGATGGTCTTCGCTACATGAATAACGACAAACCCATTGGTGTACCTGCATTGAAATCATTCAATGAAGAACTGAAGAAAGACTTTAGAGTGGCCGCAACCTATGAGAATGCGATTCAAGGTGAGGTAATGCCTAACATCCCTCAAATGATGCCATTCTGGTTTGGTCAACAAGCTGCAATTGCGGATGTACTTACGGACAGACAATCGATTGAGGATGCACTTGCAACCGTTGAAAAACGCATGTTGGCGAATAAGTAAGGCACTTATTCAATACTACATGAGCAGGTTCCAATCTGCTTAAGTGAGTTTGAATCATATAAGATGAACGCTTGATAACAAGACGAAAATCTCAATGTCGTTATCAAGCGTTATCAAAATTTGTCTGTCCAATAGGGCAGTATCAGAATGGACTAAATGGAGGCAAGTAGGGGCATACACCAAGAAGTCGAACTAAGCGCGGTTTTTAGCCAGTAGCTGATCCACTTTTCCTTTTGCTGTCTTACTTACCGTCTGCATAAACTTGAAGCTTGGCGCTGCAATACCGGATTGCTCAAGCTCTTTTACCATCAACAACCACAGTTTTGCCGTTACCTGTGCATCAGCTAACGCGCGGTGGAATACACCGTCGTTTTCGATGTTTTTGTAACGAACCAACTCACCCAACTTGTGTGACGGCGCATCTTGAATCAGGCGTCTTGCCACCAATAGAGAACACGCGAACTCGCCAGAGTAACCGCAGTCGATTCGCTCCAGTTCCGCATCCAGAAAGCGCTTATCAAAAGACGCGTTGTGCGCGATAAGATTCTCACCCGCAATAAACTCACTGAACGAAGCCATCACTTCATCGCAGCTCGGCGCGGTACGCAGCATGTTATTGGTAATGCCTGTGTAGCCCTCAATAAATGAGCTCACACGAAAGCCAGGATTCATAAGTTGTTGAAAACTATCGACCACCTCACCATCAACGATCTTAACCGCACCGATTTCTATTGCGCGATCCCCCATATTCGGAGACAGACCTGTGGTTTCAAAGTCGAGTACGACAACGGAGTTAGCTTGAGGCATGAAGTTTTCCAACTGAACAATAAGGCGCAAGAGTATCGTTGAAAGTATGGGAAAAGGGAAGGAGTGGGTTCTTCTCTGTTAAATATCCTATGTGATTTAGAAACTCAAAAGCTATGCAATCTCATATGGAACGTCCGTCAATTAATAGATCAGCCAAAATAAATAATATTCTAACAACAGGAAATTGAATTAATTTGTATTTATGGTCGGCGGGATTTGTTTGCTGTTTGTTGGAATAGTCTTTAGGCCCATCAGATTGATGGACCCGAACATAAGAAATATTAGAACTTGTAGTTCATACCAATAGACATCAGTAAGCTATCGCTACTATAGAAGTCGATGTTTGAATCATTGATAGTACCGCCAACAAATGATGTGACACTCCAGTTATCCCAACCTGAGATATTGCTATACTCGTAAGCGAGAAATAGTCGGTACACATCATCACTTCGCGTTTTGGAGAAAACAGGGTTTTCTGCTGAAAAGTCTCGTAGTGTATAGCTTCCTGTTAGCGCTAGCTTATAGTTGCTTGTTAGGTAGAAATAACTTAGTTCCCCCTTATAGGCGTTAAACGATGCAGCGCTACCATCAGCGTCATGGTCAGTGTAGCTAAAAGCGGTAATGTAGCCTGAGTTGGCGTTAAGCATTGTGCGGTACTGACCTTTTATGTAATAGGTTTCACTATCTCGTAATAATTCCGCGTGATTAATTCCTTCATTGTCAATCTCAGCAGTCGCATACGCCATATCAAATGACACTCCGCTGTTCCACAGATTAGAGAGCTTCAATCGATATGCGTTGCCTTGACGATCGGTTGTTTCCCTTTCTTGTTCAGTTAGGTATGGATTCGTCCATACTTCATCGGCGAGAACGGTAGGAAGATAACCGATGTCGAGTTTGGTGCCATTTAGGAAGTCATATTGATACCCAAGCTCAAATGCGAGCGTACCAACGGCCAAATCATCGCGAGAAGTACCAAGATATAGGCGCTGGTTATTTTGCTCGTTAAGCGCGTAGTAAAGGTTGCCCAGAGGAGCAATAAATGCACTGCTAGAGCTACCACCTTTACCTAAGTGGTTAATTTGTTCAGAGCCATTGGTATCTAGGTTTGAGTTCGTTGTGCTAAAACCAGAGTTTAAAGAGATTTCACCAGTGAAACGTGAAGAGTCAAATGCACTAGCTGAAGCGATAGAAATTGGTAATAGTGAGAATACAGAAAGTAGTGTTTTGTTCATTGGTCGTTCTCATCAACATAAGTTAAGCCTTTCCTATAGCAATAATTCCTTAAGTTGATGAGAAGCTTATAGCGAGTTATTTTTCCTTGCTATGAATTAGAGAAATGCATTTCTGAATTTTCTGATTCATTAAGTGACAATGGCAGTGACTAGCTCATCAAAATATGACTGGATAACTTGGTGTAGATGCTGATTAAGTGGGTAGCCACGCTTTGTTTGCAGGTAGCCACCACAGATTTTAATCTTCCTCATCTGTACTGGGAGCTCGGGTAGTGGGTAACTTGTCAGGCGTTCGTCAAGTAAACTCATATACTTGCTACCGTACATTATCGCATCTGATGTACTTAATTTGTTGGTAAGCACCCGAATGCTGTGGGTAACCAACGATACTCGCGGCTGAAAGCCTTTGGCTATATAGATCTCTTCTACAGGTGAACGTTTGGAGTTGATACCATCGATGATCACTCGGGCTAATGGTAAATGATAGATTGATTCCCAGTCAGAACTTTTTCTCAACACTGGGTGATCTTTACGTGCGACTAAGCAAAGATCTACTTCTTCGAGTGTATGGCTGTAAATCTCTTGCGGTAAAGGATAGCCTTCAAAGTGAATTAGATAGTCAATACTGCCATTTAAAACCTCAGATAATGACTGTTCCTGCCAATAAACCAAGCTGAAATTAGCGTTGGGAAAGGTATTGCTCAGAGCATTAAAAATGCCCTCACCGTGTAGCTCTAAGAAAAAGATATTCATGGCGATTTTAATCTGGCCATTAAACTCTATAGGGTCAAAGCTCTGGTAAGACTCTACCACTTTCATTAGTGGTGTGAACATCTGATCACTTGCTTCAGCTAACTTCTCGGCAAGCTCTGATGGCTCAACACCATGTGCTTTGCGGATAAAGAGCTGCTCTCCGAATACATCACGAAGTTTTGAAAGTCCACGGCTGACGCTTGTTTGTGAGATTCCTAATCTGTCAGCAGCAGCATGCGTGTTACGAGTCTCTACTACAGCTTTTAAAAGCTTTAATAAGTTCAAATCGAGATCTTGGAGTTTCTTTCTCATGCTACGCTCACTGGGTTAATAAGGTTTCATCAAAAAAGGATTGGATAGTTTGATGGAGATATTGGCTGAACGGGCTGCCACGCCGTGTTTGTAGATAAGAGCCATTAATGTCGAGAACATTATGTTGTTGGATATTGGGTGGTAGAGAGTAGCATTCAATCTCAGGTGCAATTTGTTTTACGAAGCTGCTCGAGTACATGATCGCGTTGCTATTTTTGACCAATTCAACCGCTGTCCTGACACTGTGTGTAGTCAGCAAGAAGTTTGCTTGGTAGCCCTGTCTTTCATACAGGTGTTCAAGGATTCCTTTTCTTGGGTTAATACCATCGAGATAGAGCCTGACTATTGGCAATGGGTGAATCGATCCCCAATCACTACCCTTGGATAGAATTGGGTGGTTCTTTTTAGCCAATATAACATTCTCAATTTTGGCCAAGTTTCGGCAGAACACATCTTGAGGCATGGAGTAAGACTCAAATTGAATTACATAGTCAACGCCACCTTGTAATACATCATAGAGAGAGTCTTTTTGCCATTGAGAAATATTGAAACTCGCGCTAGGTAAGCTGGTTCGTAAAGCAAGAATTAGACGTGGGCCAAAGAACTCGAGCAAAAAAGTATTGATCAATATGCTGATTTTTCCGGCATACTTTTTTGGATCAAAAGTAGAGTAGTCTTCAATCACCTTTTCGACCGGATGCAGCATTTCTACTGAAGCATCTGCCAACATTACGGCTAGCTCAGAAGGCTCAACGCCGTGAGCTTTGCGAATGAACAGCTGTTCTCCGAAACACTCTTTTAGCTTCATCAAAGCACGACTGACACTGGCTTGTGATATGCCTAGTTTTATCGCTGCTGCGTGAGTACTTTGAGTTTCAACTAACGCTCGTAGTATTCGAAGTAAATTAAGATCTAAATCTTTGATGTTAATAGTTAACTCTCCCTATCGTCCTTAGTTTAATCCTAGCAGGCAACCTGTGGCTGTGAAGTCTTTAAGTTCACTTTATTTGTAGTGGGTTGTAAAAATGAATTTCTCTAATTCATACACTTAGCAAATCGGTTTGTTTATCGTACTTCCATCGCGGCAAGGAGTGCTTTTGTATCAAACTGTATAGGTGACAAAATGAAACCACGTAATCTCTTCCTTTCTTTTATAGCAACAAGTTTTTTAAGTGCTGGCGTCATGGCTAATACAGGTAAAGAGGCATTATCACTTTCTTCACAGCCAGTACCTTTAACAACAGCCGTTAGCCCTGAGTTTTATGAGTTTTCGAAAAACTTTCCGGCAGCGAATGTAGCGGCATTGCAGAAAAACTTACCCAAAACAGAAAGCGAGTGGCGCGCTTTCGTTGATGCACGTGACACGCCGGCCATCGAACGTGCAGGATCGTTAGCTAAGATGTTAGAGGTAACCATTGAAAAAGATTCTATTGGTGGTGTTGATGTGTATTGGGTCACGCCAAAGACGATAGCGCCAGAGCTAAAAGACAAGCTCTATGTCGCGGTTCAGGGCGGTGCCTATATGTTGAATAGTGGTCTAGCATCAACCTCAGAAGCCTCTATCATCGCTGCTAAGATGCAAATTCCAGCACTAGCCATCGATTACACTAAATCGATAGATGCACCTGCACCAGCAAGCCGTAATGATATTGTTATGGTGTGGAATGAGTTACTAGAAACACGAACAGCAGACTCCATGGTTATGGGGGGGGACTTCTGCTGGCGGTGCTTTAACGTTAGCGGTTACACAAGAGCTCAATAGGAAGGTTTTACCTGTGCCAGCGGCACTCTACGTGGGGACGCCGGGGGTTGATATGACGATGACTGGAGACAGCCGTTATATCAATGAAGGACTAGACCATATTTTAGGTAGCTGGCGTGGAATGTCTTCTGAGTTAGTCAATGTCTATGTGGGTGAGCTAGAACTAACAGATCCTATCGTATCGCCAATTAACGGCAGCTTTGAGAACTTTCCGCCAACTTATTTGATCACTGGCACGCGCGATTTGTTATTGAGTGATACTGTACGAGTGCATCGCGAGCTTAAGCGTGCAGGGGGTGAAGCGGAACTTAATGTCTATGAAGGTCAATCTCATGCCGATTACGCTGTAGCTTTTGGTACCCCTGAATCTGAAGAGCATTATCAGGCACTGAGTGAGTTCTTTTATGGAAATTTGATGAAGTAGAACTGAGTTTGTACGGAACCGTAATCACCTTAGAAAAGAGGTAGGTGTGGATTTCATTGTTGTTACTTTTAAAAATCAGGCTACTCAAGTGGTCTGATTTATAGTAGTAAACTGTTATAGGAAGGAAAGGTGGAGCATTGTGGATGTCAGAACACAATACAACGGAGAGTCGTTAACTAAACTCCGCATCTGTGTTCTCGTATTTTAGAACACTAGCTGTATTCCGGATAATACCTTTCTACTTTCCATTTTATAAAACAATGAACTGCTAGAGTTAAATTCAATCTATTAGTAGCTCCTCTGATGGCTCTAGCAGTTGCTAGTAACGAGGCTTGAACATTCGTTCGCCTCGGAATTGTAACTCAGTCGGAGTTACGTACTCAAACCATGAAATTCCTTCATGTTCAACGTGAAGTATTACCAATGTTATTCAAGTAACGAAGCAAGTATAAAAAACAGACTGCTCTGGTGTTAGGCACTGTGACAGCTGTTTTTGAACTGAATTTTCGAAGTAAACGCTGCACACACTGACGATTGGGAAAATCAAAAAACACAACCATCCCCAAGAACAGAGTTAGGAATCAGTCAGCGTTTATCTAAGGAAATAGGATACCAACTCACCATGAATAACGATTTCAACTTTGCTATTAAGAGCATCCGTTTTGATGAGAACTACCAACCATCAGACAGCACGCGCATCACTACCAACTTTGCTAACCTAGCTCGTGGTGACAGCCGCCAAAATAACCTTCGCAATGCACTGCGCATGATCGACAATCGTTTTAATGCTTTGGCACATTGGGATAACCCAAATGGCGATCGTTACAGTGTCGAGTTGGAAATCATCTCTGTGGATATGGATATTCAAGGCAGTGGCGAAGCGTTCCCATCCATTGAAGTGCTTAAAACCAACATTATTGACCGCAAAACCAATGAACGCATCGAAGGCATTGTGGGTAACAACTTCTCTTCTTATGTGCGCGATTACGACTTTAGCGTTCTGCTGTTAGACCACAACAAAGACCAGCCTCAATTTAGCATTCCTGCCGATTTTGGTGAGTTGCACGGTAAGCTGTTTAAAGCGTTCGTGAAGTCGGAATCGTACCAACAACATTTCCAAAAGCCGCCAGTGATTTGCTTGAGTGTGTCGGACAACAAAGTTTACCGCCGTACTGACAACCAGCATCCAGTGTTGGGTTTTGAATATCAGCCAAACGAATCGTCATTGACTGAGCAGTACTTCAAAAAGATGGGCTTACAGGTGCGCTACTTTATGCCGCCAAACAGTGTCGCTCCGTTGGCGTTTTACTTCTTCGGTGACTTGTTGAATGACTACTCGAATCTAGAGCTGATCAGCACCATCAGTACCATGGAGACGTTCCAAAAGATTTATCGCCCAGAGATTTACAACGCGAACGCGGTAGCCGGCCAGTGCTACCAACCGAACTTGAAGAATCTTGATCACTCGTTAACCCAAATCGTTTATGACCGCGAAGAGCGCAGCCAGCTTGCAAAAGAGCAAGGGAAGTTTGCTGAGGAGCACTTCATCAAGCCTTATCAAGCGATCCTTGAGCAATGGTCTGCAAACTACGCGTAATCGAAAACGAGAATCTAGAAGGGAATGACGATGAAAACACTATTACCGACTTCAACGGCGGGCAGCTTACCTAAGCCTTCTTGGCTGGCTCAACCAGAGACGCTTTGGTCTCCGTGGAAACTGCAAGGCGACGAGCTTATTGATGGTAAACGCGATGCGCTGCGTGTCTCTTTGCAAGAGCAAGAACTGGCAGGGGTCGATATTGTCAGTGACGGTGAACAAACTCGCCAACACTTTGTGACGACCTTTATTGAACACCTTAGTGGCGTAGACTTTGAGAACCGCAAAACCGTGACCATTCGTAATCGTTATGACGCGAGTGTACCGACGGTTGTTGGCCCAGTAAGCCGAACCAAACCTGTGTTTGTGGAAGGTGCGAAGTTCTTGCGTCAGCAAACCAACCAACCGATCAAGTGGGCGCTGCCGGGGCCAATGACGATGATCGACACACTGTATGATGATCACTACGGTAGCCGTGAAAAACTCGCTTGGGAATTTGCAAAGATTCTTAACCAAGAAGCCAAAGAGCTTGAAGCGGCAGGTGTCGACATTATCCAATTTGATGAGCCCGCATTTAACGTCTTCTTTGATGATGTGAACGAGTGGGGCATTGCCTGTCTAGAGCGTGCTATCGAAGGGCTAAAATGCGAAACGGCTGTACATATCTGCTATGGCTACGGCATCAAAGCCAATACGGATTGGAAGAAGACGCTGGGCTCTGAGTGGCGACAATACGAAGAGGTGTTCCCAAAGCTACAAAAGTCCAATATCGATATTATCTCACTTGAATGTCATAACTCGCGTGTACCTATCGAACTACTTGAACTTATCCGCGGTAAGAAGGTGATGGTTGGTGCAATTGATGTAGCAACCAACGAGATTGAAACGCCAGAAGAGGTTGCAGAAACACTGCGCGAAGCACTTAAGTACGTCGACGCCGACAAACTTTACCCATGCACCAACTGCGGCATGGCGCCTCTATCTCGCGAAGTCTCAACTGCGAAGCTCAATGCACTCAGCGCAGGCGCAGAGATTATCCGCAGAGAGTTGGCTGATTAATATCAAAACTTAGGTTCGACACAATAAACTCAAGTTAGGGGCATTCCAGAGAGTCCAAGAGTCTGCTAACAACTCGCTGGGAAATGGCGATAACCTTCGAACTTCACAGCACTCTGCGGGTAGATCCTGAATCATGCTCGTCCCTCGCTGTTCAGGATGACGGACGTTGATAGATACGGTGCTCCCGATATTTTTATATTTGGTGTGTATCCAAAATTGGGTCATTCCAGCGAGTTTAAGCGAGACTAGGAATCCGCTAACAACTCGCTGGGACATGACGATAACCATAGAACTTCACAGCACTTGGTGGGTAGATCCTGAATCACGCTCGTCCCTCGCTGTTCAGGATGACGTAAGTTGGGAGATACGTTGCTCACCTACTCAACTATTCGCTTTGTACCCAAGGTCGGGTCATTCCAGCGAGTCTAAACGAGACTAGGAATCTGCTAACCACTCGCTTGGAAATGGCGATAACCCTTGAACTTCACAGCACTTGGTTTTTTTGTTTATTAAATCAACAGTATAGATTGGTTGTATTTTATGAAAGTTAGTATTAGATAAGGCATCTAATAAAATTTGGTCCCTTTGTGATTTTAATTCGGAAACAAAAAATGCCTATTTAATCAACTAGAGCTGAATATATAAAATCAGTATATTAATCACGATTCATATGTAGTGGCTAAATTATTTGTGATGAAGCCACTTGGATAGATAAGTGATTATATAGAGGAAACAATGAAAAAATTATCACTGTTGTTATCGCTTTGTTCGCTAGGTTTGGTTGCTAATGGCTGTTTTGCTGCTGAATGGTTGGAAGGGGTTTATGTTAACCAAGATGAGTCATCTTTGATGGATGAAGCTATCTTCTGTGATAGCGGTAAAGCATACGCTGGCATGGCTCCAAGATTGTACCAAATTGAGGAGAAAGACGACGGTAACTACGTCGTGTTGAACTCGAACGGCAAGTTCACTTTTAAGATCTCAGACGACAGAACAGAGTTATTTCCTGCTGATGGATTTACCTCACAGTGGTTCACTGAAACCAGCCTAAAGCTAGATCCAAAACGAAACGATACTTGTAACTGGTAATCGCGTTAACAGGTAAGTGCATCACGCTATGTTCTTACTTGCACTTGAGCCTATTGCGCTTGCAAAAAGACTTTCTGATTGCGCAAAAACAATAGCTTAATAGGCTCAAATATCTCATCTTTTATTCGACCGAATTCAAGCACCCTCAAGTTAAACCTGCATTTTCGACTCCTTCGTATTGATGCGTGACTATTGGCATTTTATACAAAACTGGCTGGTAAGCCGCTTGATGTGTCTATAGAGTAAAGAGCAATTGCATCATTTTGTTTTTAGGGAAGTTTACTGTGATAAGAGAAATGGAAATCTCAGACTATGATCAGGTTATTGCGTTGTGGTCTGAAACAGAAGCCATGCTGCTAAGGGATGCCGATTCCAAAGAAAATATCGCCAAATATCTAGAACGCAATCCTGGTTTGAGTTTTGTCGCGTTGGATGATGATGTGGTTGTCGGCGCCATTTTAGTCGGGACAGATGGGCGTAGAGGTTATGTTCAACATTTAGCGGTTAAGCCTGAGTACCGAGGCTTGGGTACTGGTGCTCGACTTATCTCAAGTGCAGTGGATGCGTTGTCACAAGTAGGGATTGCGAAAACTCACCTTTTTGTTGCTAATGAAAACCTTAATGCGCAAGCATTTTATGAGAAGTTGGGTTGGTTCCCACGTGATGAAGTCCGTATGTTTTCCTTCAATTCCTCTGAGCTAAGCAACGTTTAGGTTGCATTGCTAACCCAATCAACAGACGTTAAGAACCGATCAGGAATAAAACCATGAAATATAAGGTAATCAAAGAGTACACAGATGCACCAAAGGATCCGATACAGGTGTCTGAAGGTGAACAATTACAATTTATTGAAGAGTCCGACCCAAATGGGGATTGGGCCAATTGGGTATTCTGTAAAGGCGTCGGGAAAGAAGGCTGGGTGCCAAAGCAAATACTTACAATTGAAGGCCGCGATGTTCTGGTGCGCAAAGATTACTTTGCAAAAGAACACACGCTGTCAGTGGGCGATGAACTTGTCGAAGAATATGAGCTAAATGGCTGGATATGGTGCGAGAAGGTTGGGGCGTTAGGTGAATGGGGATGGGCTCCTTTAAATCATTTATCTAAGGGATGAGTGAGCCAATGTGATGGTATGGCTTATCTGTACCCAGAATTAGAAAACCCAAGGTGATGAGCCTTGGGTTTGGTGTTTTAAAACGCTTCCATTAGACGTTTGTATTGAGCATCGTCCTCATACATTTTGTGGAAAATTTTGTACTTCGCATCATAGAAGTGTTTTATTTTCTCTGTCTGAGGCATCACGCTTTTGCTTATCCGACTCATCGCATTCATCGCATCTGGAATATCACTGTAGAACCCTGCAGCCACGGAGCCTAACATTGCAGAGCCAAGAAGTACGGCTTCACTCTCTTCTGGCAGTAGGATCATACAGCCAGTCGCGTTGGCATGCTCTTGTAGAAAGACACTGTTTTTCGTACCACCGCCACAGGCCATAATGGTATCGATGTCATAGCCTGAGTCATTCATCACTTCGATAATATGGCGTGTGCCGAGTGCGATGCCTTGAATGGTTGCAAGGTACTGCAATGCCATATCATCCAACGTTTTTGACATTTTTAGTCCGGTGATTGTGCCAGTCAAATGAGCATTCGCTCTCGGTGAGCGGTTGCCATGGAAGTAAGGCAGAACATGGATGTCTTTTGTCAAAAATGCGATGTCTTCTTTATTGCCAGCAAGTTCCAACAAACGATCGTTTAATAGTTGATAAACGGTTTTGCCTTGTTTATCGGCTAGCTCCTTCGCGTTTTCATACAGTGGGTGAGAGGTGATGATGTGGTCGATCAAAGCACCGGTAGCTGATTGTCCACCTTCGTTGAGCCAGTAACCTGGGATCATTGCACTGTAGTACGCTCCCCAAACACCATCAATGAATCGAGCAGTCTTTGATGCTGCCATATGACAAGACGAGGTACCGCCGATCAAAGCGAGGCGTTTGTTAAAGTCGGCTTTCTCACCCGTCATCCCTGAGGCACCAAGAACACCAATACCACCGGCATGGGCGTCGATGATGGATGTGCCCACGGCTGTTCCTGGGGTTAAGCCTAAGTCATCGGCAGCGTGCACGGTTAGACCGTCACCGACAGGCTGACCCATAGGTAGAATTCTGTCACCAATGGTTTTTGCATTATCTTCCAATAGGTCTTCCAAACCAATCAGTTCGAAAAAGCCTCGATCCCATTTGTTTTCATGGCCAAGGTATGTCCATTTACATACGGTTGAGCAAAGGGAGCGACTGGCATCGAATGTTGCTTTCCAAGTTAAAAAGTCGGGCAGGTCGAAGAAGTAACCTGCTTTTGCCCATGTATTTGGCATGTTTTGCTTGAGCCAAAGCAGCTTAGGTGTTTGCATCTCTGGTGAGATACGGTTGCCCACATAAGCCAATACAGGATGCTGAGTTTTGTTGATCCGATCGGCTTGCGCAATAGCGCGATGGTCCATCCACATTACGACGTTTTGTTCGCTGCGCCCAGTAGGGCTCACCGTTAGCGGCTGGCCGCTTTTATCCAACACGACTAATGAACAAGTTGCATCGAAACCGATGCCTTTGACTTGGATAGGGTCGATGTTGGCTTGAGAAACCGCATCTTTAACCGCAAGACATACACATTGCCAGATGTCATCGGAAGATTGCTCAACGAAGTTAGCTTGAGGTTTGAACATCATGGTGTCGCGTTTGGCTTCGCCCACTTTACGACCTTCTGCGTTAAAGACACCCGCACGCGCGCTGCCACTGCCTACATCAACGCCGATAAAATAAATACTCATATACTGCTCCGTTAAGCCTTATTTTTTTGTAAGAAGATAAATAAGATCAAGATGCCGCCCCATAGCGCCATAGTGAGATAGCTGCTCACTCCCAGCAAATTAAAGCCACTTTCTAATGTTTGTAATACGATAAGCGCAAGACCAATTCCGATAATGCGTCCAAAACCACCGTCTGGGTTAATTCCCCCCCAGTACTGAAGCGAGAATGGCCGTCAAAAGATAGGATTCTCCGTAGCCAGCCTTCGCAGAGTTGAATTTTGCCATCATCACAATGGCTGCGACCCAGCAAAGCACAGAAGAGGTGACATAAACGTACAAGGTCGCTTTTTGTGTGTTGATACCAGAGAAACGAGTGGCTTTTTCATTGGACCCCATCAGGTAGATGGTTCGACCTAAACTGGTGTGTTCCAATAGTGCCCATAAGCCGATTGCAAAGCCAACGAACAAGATCAGCGGCATAGGTACACCAAAGATAGAGCCGTTGCCGAGTACCAAAAGGGCTTCTGGGAAACCAGAGATAACACTACCGCCAGAGATCAACACGTTCAGACCGTTAATCAGGGTCATTGTCCCTAAGGTCGCGAGTATTGGTGAAACGCCAACGTACGCGATCAATGCACCGTTGAGCAAACCGATAACCGTAGCGGTAATGAGGCCTCCGAAGAGCGCCAAGACAAGCATTGTTGAGCTATCAGGAGCTTGAGTAATGATGCTCGCCATTACCAAACCACACGCGTTGGTTGTTGCAATGATCGATAGGTTGATACCACCAGTCAGCATGCACACGGCCATTGCCAGTGCCAGTAGACCGAGCAGTGGCATTTGCGATGACATCGATTGTAAGTTATCAATGGAGAAGAATGCTTGCCCACTTGAGAACGCCATAACGGTGAGAATGCCAACTAAAATCACCAGTAAGTAACGAATGTTCTTGTCTGTCGGTAGCTTTAAACTATTTAGCACTTGTTCCATGGTTTATGCCTCTTGTAGCGCTTGTTTTTTCTCATTGATTGCCGTCATGCTGATGCTGCAAACAATGATTAAGCCAGTTACCACCGTGTGCCAATATGAAGGTACACCGAGCAACGTCAGGCCGTTCTTAGCAACGGCGAGCAAGATAACCCCAAGGACCACGCCAAGCAGCGTACCTTTGCCTCCTGTCATACTCGTGCCACCAAGTACAACTGCAGCCAGTACCGTAAGCTCAAACCCCATAAGAGAGTTAGGAGCGACTGATTGGGTAATTTGGGTTTGAACCACTGAAGCAATGCCTGCTAGTGCTCCCATGTAGCCATAAACGAACAGATTAATACCAAAGAGGTTAATACCAATACGACTCGCCGCGTCTGCATTGCCGCCTACCGCGTAAATCTGACGACCTAAGCGGGTTTTAGACATCAGGAATGAGGTGAGGGCAATCATTGCCACTAAGGTTAAGATTGGCAGTGATAAACCATAGTCATAGCCGTCACTACCGGTAAACGTGAACAGCTCAATACCATCCATAAACCAGTCAGGAAAACCGTACAACCATTCACCGTTACTAAAGTAAATCAGTAAGCCAAAGAACACGTTCAATGTTGAAATGGTAATGATGATCGCTGGCACCTTGAGTTTGTATACCAGTGTGGCGTTGATCATGCCAAGTAACACACCCACAACCGTTGCAATAGCAAACGCAATCATGAAGTTACCACCAATCGTCAAAATATACGTCGCGGTGATGTACTGCGCAATCGCAGCGGTTGCTGGGAATGAGATGTCGATGCCGCCAGCGATAAGCACGACAAACAAACCACAAGCCATGATGCCTAGCAATGCAGAGCTGACTGACATATCAAAGATGTTGCCAAGAGTGAGGAAATCTTCAGAGGTAAAAGTCAGCACTGCGACAATCAACACAATCATCAATGAGAGGTAGAACTCATGACGCTTGGTGAATGAAGATAAGGAACAACGAAACTGGTTAAGCATTGACTGCCTCCATGATTTGTTGCTCGGTAGAGTGAGCGGGTTGGAAGTCATGAGTAAAACGTCCTTCTTTCATCACAATCACGCGGTGACTGTTGTAGAACACTTCTGGGATTTCATCGCTGACCATGATGATTGCCATTCCTTTTGCGGCAAGGTCTTTTGCGATGGTGTAGATTGCTTCTTTGTTGGCAACGTCGACACCCACGGTCGGAGAGTCAAGGATGAGCACTTCTGGTTCTGCGGCAATCCATTTTGCGATAGAGATACGCTGCGCATTACCACCGGATAAACTGGTTACCGGGAGTTTTGGATCCGCGACTTTGATGGACAATGAATAAATCAATCTATCGACGAGCTTGTTTGCCTTTAGATGGTCAAGAAAACCTGAGGGCTTCTTCAGTCTGTGCATGACTGAGGCGGTAATGTTGTCTTGAATCGCTTGTTCCATCACCAACCCAGTCGACATGCGGTCTTCAGAGACATAACCGATGCCTTGAGAAATCGCGTCACGGTTAGATTTGAATGTAGTTGGTTGGCCGTTTATGCGGATAACGCCGCTGTCTGGTTGAGTCATGCCGAACAGTGCCATGCACAATTCGGTTCGGCCTGCGCCAAGTAAGCCGGTGATGGAGACGATCTCTCCCGCACGAACTTGAAATGAAATATCGTCAAACTGGCCACGTTTTGACAGCTTTTCGACTTCAAGTTTGACGGCACCTTGCTGGTGGTAATCGGCAAGAGGAGTGAATTCGAATCGTTGTCCGGTCATTAGAAAAGCCAATTCGTCACTGTCGACTTCATCAGCTTGATAGGTCCCGATGGTGCGGCCATCACGAATGACAGTGATTCGGTCGGAGATCTCCATTACTTCATCAAGCTTGTGGCTCACAAATACCACAGTGACGCCTTTGGATTTAAGGTCTGCGACCACTTCGATGAGGTGATTCACTTCGGTGCGAGTGAGTGAGGCGGTTGGCTCATCCATGATCATTAATTTGGCATCAGATGCCATGGCTCGGCAAATGGCGACGAGCTGACATTCGGCAATTGAAAGCTGCTCAACGCGTTTATCCAGTGGTAATTTGACACCGACTTTTGCCATTGCTTGAGTTGCAATGCTTTGGATACGCTTTTGTTGCACCAGCCCTTTTGTCCATTCAACATGATCCTGAATGGCAATATTCTCAGCGACAGTCAAGTTTGGGAATAGGGATAAGTCTTGATAGATAACTTGAATGCCGTGTTCTATTGATTGCTGTGGAGTGAGTCGAGAGTAGCGTTTGCCCGCTAATGTGATTTCAGCGCCTTTCTCTGGTGCGTGAACGCCAGATATCACTTTAAATAGTGTGCTTTTCCCACAGCCATTTTTGCCGGCTAAGCAGTGCACCTCACCCTGATTGAATGTTAGGTTTATCCCATCCAATGCCTTCACGGAACCAAAGTGCTTGGATACTTGCTTGAGGGTAATAAAAGGAGTTCCAGACATGATCATTTCCAATATGGTAGGGCGGCGTTGCACCGCCCAATTTAGAACAGAGTTTGTTTAGCTTAGAAACCAAGCTGACGTGCGTTGGTTTTATCCACTTCTAGAATCTTGTTAAACTTGATCACGCGGTTTTGCGTATCGATTTCTGCATCGCCCAGCCCTTGGACAGTGACCCCTTGAGATACGTCTTTGCCTTCGAGCATTTGCTTAGCAACGGCAACCATGGCGTAGCCTGCATCTGCTGGGTTCCACAAGAAGCCTTTATCAATCTCGCCACGAGCTAAGTACGGAGCAGCTTGGCTTGGCATCATAATACCCACGACGCTGATTTTGTCTTTTGCGCGTTTTTTCTTAATGGCTTCACCTGCGCCGATGCCACCTAATGAACCGTAAGAAACGATGCCTGCCATATCTGGGTGTGCTTTCATCAGGTCATTCGTTGCGGCATAAGATTGATCGATGCTTTCAGCAACTGGCATACGGCTAGTGACTTCATACATGTCTGGGTAGGTTTTCTTTTGGTAATCGATGGCTAGATTTGCCCAGTTGTTATGCAGTGGCACCGTTAATGAGCCAACATAAACCGCGTAACCACCTTGCTTGTCCATATTTTTTGCAAGCTCATCCATGGTTGCTTTCGCGTAGGCTTGGTTATCAATCGTTTCGATATCCCAATCCGCGCCATGTCCATCTGGTGACTCATGGGTTAATACGATAATCCCTTTCTCACGAGCTTTTTTAAATACTGGCTCCAATACAGTTACATCATTCGGTACCACAGTAATTGCATCAACGCCTTTGGCAATTAAGTCTTCAATAATTTTAACTTGTTGCGCTGGATCTGGAGTGGAAGGACCAAGCTGGCGAGCTGTCACGCCGAAATCCGTAGCTGCTTGCTCGATCCCTTTATTCATTTGGTTAAACCAAGGAATGCCAGACACTTTAACTACGTTTACGATTTCATAATCTTTAGCTTGAACGCCTGCAGCAGCAAGGGCTAGCGTTAAAGCTGCCGCTTTTAGTAAGACCTTTTTCATCTTCATCAATCCTTTATTCGTTATGTGTAGGGTAAGTTGAATCGATGAGGTGATCTTAAGGTGTATTTCAATAGAAGATTGAGCACCAGAGATTGAAGTGTGATTTACACACGTTAATGAAAAATTCTCTAGCGTTTTGTGTTAATAAATTGTGATCATGAAAGTATGACGTAATTTAAGGATCAGTTGTTGCCATCGTAGTTATCAAAAATATAACAACTAGATCACGTTGTTTACATATTTGTTGAGTTTTGAAAATGCAGGCAGATGGTGACGAGCAGAACTGGCTCTTAATGAGAGATTAATTGATAAATAGTGACGTTCAATCACAATAAATAGCAATCAAACAGTTTGTTACATGGCTTGCAGGTGATGGTCATCACCTGCGTTCATGATAAGAAAAAGAGAGAACGCAGGCAGTTTGTAATTATATAACGAATAATAGTGCGCAGTTTTCACAAGCGGCTACTGACGTAAACCGTCCAGAACCAGAACCAGAACCAGGTTCGGTTCACCATGCACAACTACATTTCCACATGTTGAATCTCTGGGTGCTTCAATAACATCACTCGAATCCAGTGGTGTACGACCCACATCACCATGGCAGTGAGCAACACCGCAATGAAGATAGAGCTAAAGCGGTACAAGATGGAAAAGAACGCGTCTTTTTGCTCGGGTACTAACGATGTTGTTAGTGGCACGGATAGAGCAGACATGGCCGAGAATGCAATGGCGGCTTTGGCTTGCCCCTTGGTGAGCCACAGACAAAATGGTCCCATCGCGATGGTAAATGCTAGCCAGAACAACAACCCGTGCCCAAACCAACTGCCCAAAATTAACTGTACTGTCATACCCGCAATACAGCCTAGTGCGGTGCCGATGATGCGTATCTTTGCCATTGCCAGTGAGCCAGCCAGTGTCATTGGCGTTAGGATAATGAGTATCGAAGCTTGTGCAGAGAGTGAGTCGTACAAATCACCCACTTGGAACACCACAAACGCTGCCATAGCGACGACCCAACCCATTGCAACTTGGCTAATGTAGTCGATATCGCTTTTCACTGGCGTGGTCATTTCTGTTTGCAGGATCTTTGATTCAGGCTCTGGGAACAGCCAGTAGGCAAGGGCGCAAACAAAGATATTGCTGAATGAGATCACCCAAAGGTTGACGTTGAACTCTTCAATATCCATGAAATCGTAGCTTGCAAAGTTAAGTACGATAGAGCCGACCAGCAATCCCATATAACCAAACAAGTAGGTTTTCTGGTTCATCATTGCAATGCATTTGAACATCATCATGATGCCAACAGCAGCAAACATCAGGGTGGGATGAAATTGCAGGTATTCAAGAATAAAGGTGGCTTGAACCGTGGTCCAAACCGCAGAGAACAGCACCATCAATACTAAGGGCAGACTGAAGTGATCCATGCGGCCGAGCACGAACAGTGGCAGCATGACGGCAAAGAAACCGTATGACCAACCAAAGATCATGCTCAATGCCAACCCCATTGAGCAGCCGAACCAAATACGTAAGGTTTTCATCGTAGCCGCCTAGTAGATAAAGTGGAACCAGCTAGCAAGATAGATTTGTACTTGTGCCATCAGCGCCCAGAACGGGCTGTTGTCTGGATAAAGCACGATGGTTGCTCGCGAGCCGACAAATAGCGATGAAGGCAGTGCTTCTTCACTGGTTAGATTCACGCGAGTGCGCTGTGCATCTCGTACCCAACGGTTGTTTACTTCGACTTTGGTTAGCGCGCCATTGGGTGTTTGTTGTGCTGCAGCGACACCGTAATCTCGGCTGGACAGATCGAAGTCGTAGACTGAGCCTGGATTAGCATCAAACGCGACCATTGCGTGATAGCTGTTATTGACGTTGGCAACCGATTTCTCGCGGAAATCAGCCACCACCCACATTGAACCTGTTGGAACGAATGTCAGTAGTGGCATGTTAGTGTTTGCCATGGTTCCCACTTCCAACTGCAGGTTAGTCACAACACCGTCACTTGGTGCAAGTACTGAGGTATTTGCAAGATCGAGCTGTGCTTTCTCGATACCATTTTTAGCAATGCGCACAGCGGTGCTTTGGCCTTTTTTATCGCCAAGTTGAGCTTCAATCACTTTCAGGTTTTGCTGCTCTGCCTTTAGGGCGGCACGCGATACTTGGTTTTGTGCGTAGGCGTTGTCTAAGTTCGATTGTGAAATGACTTTCTGTTGAGACAGCTTCTGCAGACGGGAGTATTCATTGTGCGCGTTGTTGTAAGTTGCTTGAGCGCGCGCAATGTTTGCCAGTGCAGCTTCACGTTGTGAGTAAAGGGTGGCTTCTTTCTCATAGGCCGATTGCAGTGACAACTCGGCTTGCTCTAGCGCTATTTTGTATTTTCGATCGTCAATCTTGAACAGTACATCGCCTTTGTGTACGGCTTGGTTGTTGTCGATCATAACATTGGTAACTTTCCCCGATACTTCCGGAGCAACCTGTACTACGTAGCCTTGAACTCGCCCTTCGGTGGTGATTGGCGCGTGTCGGTCAGCAATGATGATGTAGAAAAATAGTACAATGAACAGGACAATAAGTGTTCGCATCCAGTGTTTGAATTTATGATCCGCTGTCATAAGGAAATCCTGAATTTATGGGGCTATAAAGCAAATAAGATAACGAATTATAGAGAAGTTGATCACAATTCAGTAGAATGACAATAAGCGCACAAATGACCTAAAAGTAGGACAATGAACGTAAGTTTTGATGATCTTCATCTGTTTAGCCAAACTGTCGTGCACGGCGGCATCAGTGCTGCGGCAGAAGCTAACCAGCTGCAACGCTCTAAAGTGAGCCGTCGATTGCAAGAATTAGAGAAAGCCATGGGTTGCCAACTGCTGATTCGAACCACGCGAACTATTGAGCTTACCGAGCACGGCAAGCGTCTGTTTGAGCTGGTGGGGCAGCCAATTGAACATATTCAACAAGGGTTGAAGGTGATGCACGAGTATCAGCAAGAGCTGACGGGTAAAGTACGGGTTGCTATTCCTTCTGCGTTGATGAGCTCAGCGGCGTTCAATTGGATCATCAACGAATACACCACGCGCTACCCGGAGATGTCGGTGGAGATTGAAAACCATCAAGAGAGTGTCGATCTCAAACGCCAAGCATTCGACCTTCAGCTTCTTCCGAGCGTTGCGAAAGTCTCGGATGACAGTTATGTTCAGTTCAGTTTATTGCCGTATCGTAGTCATTTCGTGGCATCCCAAGCCTATCTTGATGCACATCCACCGCTGAAAAACATGGATGACTTAAAACATCATCGGTTGTTGACCAATAGATACAATGCAGATTTATTGGACCCAGAATTACACGTGGCGGTTAGGTCAGATGATTTGAACTTGCTGCGTCTAATGGCGATTGCAGGAAACGGCATCGCATTCATACCTCAAGTGCATTCAAAGCCTGCCTTGGAGGACGGGCAGTTGGTCGAAGTGTTGCCAGAGTTTACTCATCCTAAACAGCATCTGACTCTGATTTATCCATCCAACCTGTTTTTACCAAACAAGGTTAAAGCCCTGATTGAGCTGTTTAGAGAAAAATTTCAATAGCAATAGCGTGAGCGGGCAATAACTTTGCGAATTTGCTCATCTGATTATCTGGTAGATCTGGTAGATTTATCTTAATCAAACGCTTGAATATGTCGATTCTCAAGCGACTCATAGGAGATGAGAATGTTATCGAAAAATGCCACGGGTCTGATTGTTGTCGATGTACAAGGTAAATTGGCAACGCTCATGCATGAAAGCGAAGCGCTGATTGAAAGCACCACCAAACTAGTCAAAGGAGCGAAAGCACTCAACTTACCTATTATTTGGCTAGAGCAAAACCCAGAGCGCTTGGGGCCAACGGTAGAGCCTATTCGTGAAGTGTTAGCGAAAGATCATCTGCCGATCGCCAAGTACACGTTTGATGGTTGCAAAGAGCCGACATTCAAACTCGCTGTAGAAAATGCCAAAGTCGATACGTGGTTGGTTTGTGGCATCGAGGCACATATTTGCGTGTATCAAACAGCGGTCTCGCTGCGGCAGATGGGTTACCGAGTGGAACTTGTGACTGATTGTGTTTCTTCCCGAACACCAGCTAACAAAGCGCTGGCGCTAGCCAAACTGACCGCCAATGGTGTTGGTTTAACTGGTGTGGAGATGTGCTTGTATGAAATGGTTGAAGATTGCCGCGCGCCAGAATTTAAATCAATCCTAGCACTCATTAAGTAACCAGATTGCGCTACTAAGTTTATTCGAATTCTCGTTGATATCTTGGCAACATGGACTCGTTGCCAAGTAATCCACCTTGATGGATATAGATGAGAGTCTTGTCTTTATTTTCTGCCAACCACGGCTGTAAACACTGCCACATGTAAGGGTCATAAAGCAGGTCAAACTCAAGGTTAGTTTGGTCGTGCAACGCGTTCCATGTTTCGTAATCGCTTTGGTATAAACGGCCGAAGTGGTGCTTATCGCGCACGGATAAAATGGTCGGATGGTTATCCGTTTCTAGAGTATTGAATTGTTCAGTCAGGTATTGTGCGTCACCTACGCAAGCACAGGTTACTACGTCAATTCCGTGTGGTTTTAAATGCTTACTCAAATAGAGTGCGGTTGTGCCCGTTCCGGATGGTAAGGCGATGACAAACTGTCTACTGCCTTCAAAACGCGTCCACTCAAGGATTTCCATTGCTAGCTGTTTCACACCCGATTCGGCAATGGAAGCTCGTCCGCCTTCAGGCACCACAAGGGTGGTTTCGTCCATGCCACGCACTTGTTCAATATACTCCAGAGGGTGAAGAACAGAGCCAATGTTTTGCATTGCGGTGATGGTCATTCCCAGATCAAGTGCGCCACGATAGTTACCAATCGGCGCGTCTTGGAGCCAAGAAGGAATGTGGTGAACGTAGAACTCGAAGTTCCAGCCTTTGATTTGTGCCAGTGCAGCAAGGGAATACATCGCATTGGATTGGGCTGAACCATAACTGATAAGCGTTTTGATATCGCTATTCTGCGTTTCCATCAACGCCATAAACTTACGTGCTTTATTCCCAGAAAAGTGAGAGTGCAGCATGTCATCACGCTTTAGGAAAAAGGTATGACCGTTAAAGTTGTGTTGAGTTATCGGGCTTTCAGAGAGTTTCATGCTGCTGCTGACGTGTCCAACCACGTGACCTTGCCGTAAAAAAGGGCGCGTAGTGTAACGCTATTAAACTCAGATAAAAAGTCCGTGTTTCAATACAACCTTTTCGATTATTCCTGATGGTCATGGGAGTCTTAAAAGGTTTCATATCCAACAAGGTTTACAGCTTAAATGAACCAAGCGGTATCACGACTCGCGTTTCTTCTTCAAGCCACGTAAACTACGCCGCTTATTTTCATTCAATCAGAAGGCTTGGTTTTGCAGACTCTAGAACTATTACAAACAGGACAATTAGTAGGAATCAAACAACTGAAGTTGGCGGAAGGGCTAACTGAGTTTCCGATGGAAATTTTAGAGCTTGCAGAAACGCTTGAAGTATTGGATTTATCCGGCAACGCACTGTCAGATTTACCTCCAGAATTGGAACAACTGACCAAGCTGAAAATCATCTTTGCTTCGAATAACCAGTTCACCCATTTGCCAGAGGTTCTGGGCAAGCTACCAAACCTTGAGATGGTTGGGTTTAAAACCAATAAGATCAAAATGGTGAGTGAAGCCTCGCTGCCAAGCCAGTTACGTTGGTTGATTCTGACGGATAACGAGATTGAAGCTCTCCCAAACAGCCTTGGTGAAAGACCGCGCCTAAGAAAGCTGGCATTGGCGGGGAACCGTATCAAGCAACTGCCTAATAGCATGGAAAACTTGGTCAATTTGGAGTTGATTCGTTTATCTGCGAACCAGTTAGAGCAGTTCCCGGACGTATTGATGAAGCTGCCTAAGCTGGCGTGGTTTGCGTTCGCAGGTAACCCATTCTGCAAACATCTATCTTCTCTAGACAGTGTGCCGAAAGTGACGACAAACAGTTACTCGCTTAACCATGTTCTCGGCCAAGGAGCGAGTGGCGTGATTTCTCATGCTACCTGGACTGACACTCAATACGACTTCCCGAGTGAAGTGGCGGTGAAAGTGTTCAAGGGCGAAGTGACAAGTGACGGTTACCCACATGATGAACTTGAAGCGTGTCTGCAAGCGGGACATCACAACAACTTGGTGAAATCCATCGCTCAAGTGGATGACGGTAATGAGTTAGCGTTGGTGATGGAGCTGATCCCAAACAGCTACTACAACTTAGGTTTGCCGCCAACTTTGGAAACCTGCACACGAGACACCTTCCCACAAGGGTTTACCTTAACTGTCGAGCAAGTAAATGCCATTGTTGAACAGATGGTGGATGTGTTTAATCACTTGCATGACAACAAGGTGTGTCACGGTGATTTGTATGCACACAATACCTTGGTGAATGAACAAGGTGAGATGATCTTCGGTGATTTTGGTGCGGCGAGCATTTACGGCTATTTATCTGAAGAGCAACAAACTGCGATTAGAACCATTGAAACCAGAGCGTTGACGTACTTTATCGAAGACTTGTTTTCTGTGTGTGAAGAGTCGGCGCCTACGTCACAAGCATTCAAACGATTAGCAGCGCTCATCGCATAGGGTGTCAATTAAGCGAATCAGAAAGAGGTATCAGATTGCCTGTGTTGATACTAAGCAAGTAAGATACCTCTCTGATTGACTCTTTTTCTTAGCAAGTTACGCCTAAGCAATTCGCGTTACTTAGGGTGGAGCTATGATCTACTCTTTATACTCTGAAGCGAGATCAATCAGTGCTTCACATCCACCCTCTGGATGTGTGCCAATCTTAAATTGCCAGCCATAGCGTTGGCATAAGTCATCCACAATCATCAAGCCCAAGCCATGACCATCAGAATGAGGAATACTTGAGAAGCCTTCCCCTTCGTCACGGACTGAGATGGTGTTTTTATCCATGCTTATGTGAATCGACCCTGATGGTGTTGCCGCAATGCCGTTGCGAATTAGGTTGCCAAGAATAATAGTGAGCACCGCTTTGGTGGCTCGCGTTGTTGGATTACCGTTTACCTGAACATCAAATTTGAGCGCTTTTTCATCCGCTTGAGCTTGGCTTTGGGAGATGATTTGGCTGAGTTCCTCTTCGGTAATGCTTCGCATAGGAGAGTCATCTGCATTGCGCTCGTATCGCACTAAACCGAGTAGGGCATCCACCATGGTTGACATCTGTTGCGTGGCATCCTGAATTCGATTCACTTGGCGTGTTTGGAAATCTGTATTCGCACTTCTTGCCAATAAGCTGCTTGAACCTTTCATTACCGTTAGAGGAGTACGAAGCTCGTGACTCGCATATCGAGCAAACGCTTGTTCACGCTTGATGGTTTTATTAATTTCACTTCGGTATTCGTTTAGGTGCGAAGCCAGTTTCTGGAATTCTTGTGCTGATCCGGCTGGAACTAAAAAAATCTGCGTTGGGTCACCATGATGTTGATCCAACTGGCTTTTCAATGAATTTACAGGCTCGATTAGGCTTTGAGATAGTCGCAATAAGAGACTGCCAAACAAAAAAATGAGGACGGCAACGACACTGAGTACTAAAGCGACGACGAAGATAAATTCATCGTAGGTGATTTCAATTTCATCAATGAGCGAAATGAGGATGACTGGGTACTCAACACCATTATGTGTATAAGTACTCATGTAGACCATACGTGATGATATTTCGTCACCGACTTCATCGAGAAACTGTTTTTTTCCTACTAAGTATTCTTGATATTCGGCTGGAACTAACTCTATATCGTTGTACGCGGTGGTTAGCAGGTCGAGTTTAATGATCCCTTCATCAGGATAGAGTTGAAAATGCTCTATGGCTTCTTTTTTGTCTATCATGATGCGACGCTCACCGACACGATCTTCAGACCATAGTAGTGACGCTGTAACTAATAGGAAGCAAAATATACCGATGACGATTGAAACCAAAGAGAAAAACAGAGCTAACCGCCCAGTCATGCTCTGTGTGTTGTCAAGCAGTCGGCGTATCATTCACCACTCTCCAATCTAAAGCCGACTTTCGGTATTGTCTTTAACAGATGTGACTCGAACGGTTTATCGAGTTGATTTCTCAGCTGGTAAATATGGCTGCGTAACACATCATTATTCGGCTCATTTTCTTGCCACAAGCTAAATGCAATATCCTCACGCGTAACGATATCCGGGGCACTTTTTACCAGCATTTCTAAGATGGTGTATGTGGTTGGATTGAGCGCCAGTAACTTGTCTTGCCTGTAAGCTTTTCGTGTTTTCTGGTCAATCGACACTTCACCGTACTCGAGTTTGGCTGAAGCTACAGTCCCACGATAACGACGGATGAGTGCTTCCATTCGAGCTTCTAAGATATCCAAGTCAAATGGTTTGGTTAGGTAGTCGTCTGCGCCATGCTGGAAGCCTTTAAGCATATCGTCACGGCTATCAAGTGCGGTCAGCATCAATACTGGAGTATTGTTACCAGCATCTCTAAGTTTGTTGCATACCGTTAAGCCGTCCATTCGTGGAAGCATCAAATCGAGCAAAATAATGTCGAAGCTGTTTTCCATAGCAAGTTTCAATCCCAACTCACCATTATCTGCATAATCGAGATCCATTCCTGCACACTCGAAATAATCGAAAAGCATGCCGGCAATTTCTCGATTATCTTCGACTAAAAGTACGCGTTTCATGTATTGCTCTCCATTTTTTGCAGATTTTAGAAAATCGCTTTCTGTTTTAACCGAACATTATGCACTAAGGGCGTGAAAAAGATGTCGACAACAACTCTTTCACATTGCAACAAGTAGATTAGTGCAACTAAAAGATTCCAGTGGAAGAGTAGCATGTCGACTTTAAACATTCACGCCGCAACCTTTTCAAAGGTCAATCAAGACTCTGACCTTAAACCGGTTTTGTCTGTCATTGTGCCTTTTTACAATGAACAGGAAGTCCTTCCTGAGTTTCATCGCCGCCTAACTGATGTATTAGATGCTATGCCAGAGCATTGCGAAATTATCTACGTTGATGATGGTAGCCAAGATAGCAGTTTAATGATCGCGCAAAACTTTTCTCAATCCTCTAGCGTGGTTCGTTGTATTGCTCTTAGCCGTAATTTTGGAAAGGAATCTGCCATGAGTGCAGGCCTAGAGCATTGTAAAGGTGAGGCTGTCATCGTGATCGACGCCGACCTGCAGGATCCGCCAGAGTTGATTCCTAAGATGGTCTCCAAATGGCGTGAAGGCTATGACGTGGTGAACATGCAACGCAGTGAGCGTCATGGTGAGACGTGGTTTAAACGTTTCTCTGCGGCTTGCTTCTACAAACTCCTAAACAGTATGGCGAAGCTTGATGTGCCGGAGAACGTAGGTGATTTCCGTCTGTTGAGTGCAAAAGTGGTAAAACACATCAACGCCTTACCAGAGCGTAACCGTTACATGAAAGGTATTTTCTCTTGGCCTGGTTTCAAGCAAGTCACGGTTCAGTTTGAACGCGATGCTCGTCATTGCGGAGAAACTAAGTGGAACTATCTCAAGCTAATCGGGCTTGCTATGGATGGCATCACGTCCTTTTCAATCCGTCCTCTTCGCTTGGCGACGTTGGCGGGTGCTTTAGTTGCGTTTAGTGCATTTCTTTACGGTGCTTTCATAGTGATGAAAACCGTCGTATTCGGTGAGCCCGTCACCGGTTATCCATCCATGATGGTGGTTCAACTCGCATTGGGTGGCGTTCAACTTCTGTCTATTGGCCTTTTGGGCGAATACATCGGGCGTATTTTCGTCGAGACCAAGCAACGTCCTCTCTATCTTGTTCAGTCTGTTTACGAGCAGCCAGCAAAACATCAATCCATCCAATCTCTGAAATTTAAATTGGGAGAAACCGCGTAATCATGAGTATTAATAAAACCCACCTGTGGTTGTTATTGGCGTTTGCTCTTTTACTCCGTCTTATTTCACTAGCTACTTATCCTCTAATGGACACCACGGAAGCCCGTTATGGAGAAATGGCGCGCTTAATGGTGGAAACTGGGAATTGGTTAACCCCGCAATTTGACTACGGTGTGCCTTTCTGGGGTAAGCCACCTTTATTTACTTGGATGAGTGCATACGGTATTGAGCTATTTGGCTTGAATGAATTTGCAGTTCGTGCGCCCCATTGGTTAGCGGGTGTACTGACAATCGGCCTTATTGCGTTTATGGCTCATCGAGCAGGTTTCAGTGCGCTGATCGCTTCTCTCGTCTTGGCGACTTGTGGCATTTTTTCTATCGCAGCGGGAGCGGTCATGACAGACATGGCTCTTACCCTTGCGATGACAATAGCTATGATAGGTTTCTATTACTGCTGGCTTGGAAAAGATAAGTACAGCCGACTTTGGGGCTATTTAGGCTTCTTTGGTTTAGCGTGCGGTCTGCTAGCTAAGGGACCAGTGGCGATTGTGATCATGGGTATCGCTGTATTCCCCTGGCTTATCATCCAGCATGGTTTTTTGGGGGCTTTCAAAACGTTGTGGCAGCGTTTCCCAATTGTTTCCGGATTGGCACTGATGCTAGCAATTGCATTGCCATGGTACATCATGGCAGAGATGGCGACCCCTGGCTTTATTGATTACTTTATCGTTGGTGAACACTTTAAGCGCTTTGTGGTAAGTGGTTGGGAAGGGGACTTATATGGCTCTGCCCACGACCAACCTCGCGGTATGATTTGGTTATTCTGGCTACAATCAGCTGCGCCATGGTCTATCGTTTTACCCGTTTTAGCTTTGAAGCGTAGAAAAGCACTGAAGGAGATCGAAACCGATCATCAGGGTTTATTTACCTTTTTGCTTTGTTGGCTAATTTCCCCAATGATTTTGTTTACGATGGCAGGCAACATCTTACCTGCATATGTGCTTCCAGGAGTTCCCGCGCTTGGGTTAATCATCGCGATGCTAGTCGACAAGCAAGACCTCAAGTGGCTTTCTGGGACCGCAGCTGTTCTGCCGGTTCTTCTGATGATCGCGATGCTAGTTCTGAATCTTGGTAAGGCGGATAGCCGCAGCGATCGAGTGATCTTAGAGCAGGTAAAAGATGACGTTCCTGTCTTCTACGTTGGCAAGCGTCCATTCTCTGGACAGTTTTATAGCCAAGGCCAAGCGAAACAACTCGAAGATCTTGCCGTTCTAGAATCATTACCTCGTTACCATTTAGTTGGTAAAGATCATGAAGTTGATGTTCTCATCAAGAACAAATCATTAAGTTGCATGAACGAGTTTACTGCCAATTCTAAGCGCTCCCTATATAGCTGTATTACTAGTGAAGCGAATGGCTAAATTTGCTCGGTTTGCTTTTGTCGGTGGTGTTGGCTTTGTGGTCGACACCATTATCTTTGCGTTGCTATTCCATTTTATTGGCTTGGATCTAATGATTGCCCGTAGTATTGCCTTTTTGTTTGCGGCCACCACAACCTGGCTTGGTAATCGCTGGCTTACATTTTCCCAATCCAACAAAGCCAATCCTTTACGACAATGGCAAAAGTTTATGATGAGTGCTTGTATCAGTGCGTTACCAAATTTCATTGTTTTCAAAGGCGTCACTTTATTCTTAGGAACTCAAGGTTTCATGGTGTACGTTGCATTAGTTTTGGGAATACTGACAGGCATGGTGAGCAACTATTTGTTGAGTTCAAAGTGGGTATTTCGCCAGGGGTGAGGTTTCAGCACATTCCCAGCTCTGCCTAGAATTAACCAAGCGACTTATTCTCATCACAGTTCAAGCTTTCTTATTCTCTCTTTTACTGAGTTATCGATAAGCCGAGTGTGTAGTGCACTCGGTTTTTTTGTCTGTTCTCTTCCGTTTTTTTCTTTAATTTGCGTCTTTTTGAAATTTGCTACGTCCTACAAGTATGAATTGGGATTAATTCAATGATGCTTGGTGATGTTTTATGCACATTCAGTGGTTTGGTGAATGCTTTAATTGACTGGATTTTATAAATCAATTCGTGCTTCTAAGGAGTCATTACCGTATGAAGTGTTTACTGTGTTTTAGAACTTGCTCTAGATCATTAAAGTGTTCAAAATTGCAATCTTTGATTTTAAATATTTAAACTTTGATGTGGTTTAAGAAATTAAACCGGACTCATATGTTTTTGGTGATCTTGTTCAACTATTGCGCGTGATTTCGATCAATTCTTCGATTTTTGTTGGTGTTTTAGGCGTGAATTGATGGTTTACAGAAGTTTACTCTGTATTGCTCAACTAACCCGAAAGAAGTAATTTACAGTCATTGAGTTCAAAAATGTAAACCAAGATGAAGAGTGTAAAGCAAGTTCGATTCACCGATGAAGACAGAGAATGTTTAAGCAACTACTTTCGTTTGGCAGACACGATTGCCGATTTGATCGGACCGTACTGCGAAGTGGTTATTCATTCATTTGAAAGCTTAGAAAATTCAGTCGTGAAGATCGTGAATGGTCATCATACCGGCCGCGAAATTGGCTCGCCAATCACCGATTTGGGTCTACGTATGTGGAGCACATTCGAGAAAACGGGCGAGGTCTCTCCGAAGAGTTATTTCACCAATGCAGCCGATGGCTCGCTACTGAAATCGACCACGTGCATTTTGGCTGGTCCAGAGCAAAAGCCGATAGGCATGCTGTGCATCAACATGAACTTATCTTTCCCATTCCCTGAAATCGTTAAAACACTGATGCCGCAATGCAATGTATCGCAAACTCTAGTCAGCGAAACGTTCAGCAACAACGCGAATGATGTCATCAAGCAAGCGTTGAGTGCAGCGATGCAAGAAGTGGATCAAGACGAGACGATTTCAACAAAAGGTCGCAACAAAGCCATCATTCGTTGTCTGTTTGATAACGGCGTATTCGAGCTTAAAGAGACGACCACACAAGTATCAGAGCTACTTGGGATCAGCCGTCAGGCGGTTTACAAGTTTATCCGTGAATTTAAATCAGAATAAAATTAATAACTTAGGAGTTACATCGTGAAACAGATCATTGCCACTGAACAAGCACCAGCAGCTATCGGCCCTTACTCTCAAGGTACGGCTTATGGCGACATGGTTTACACATCAGGCCAACTACCACTGGTTCCAGAAACCATGCAGTTTGTTGAAGGCGGCATCAAAGAGCAAGCTCGTCAGTCTCTAGAGAACTTAAAAGCGGTTCTAGAAGCAAGCGGTGCGGGCCTAGACACAGTATTGAAGACAACATGCTTCCTATCAGATATGGAAAACTTCGCCGCATTTAACGAAGTGTACACAGAGGTATTTGGTACAGAAAACGCACCAGCTCGCTCTTGTGTTGAAGCAGCAAGACTACCAAAAGACGCATTGGTTGAAGTTGAAGCCATTGCATACAAAAAATAACCGATTTTCGGACATAAATGGGTATCAATAGGAGATTCTCATGAGCGTTTCATTTATTGGATTGAGCATCCTGTTCTTTGGGTTCTACGCATTACTTGCGAACTTCAAAAAACAAAAGAAAAGCTTTAACTTCCGCGTACTGAGTGCGCTTGCTGCTGGTCTGTTATTCGGCGGTGCGATTCAACTCGTATTCGGTGTTGGCAACGTGGCAACGGCAGGTTTTGCTGAACTGATTTCTGTGTTCGGTAAAGGCTACATCAAGCTTCTACAAATGATCGTAATCCCACTAGTATTTGTGGCGATGATCTCTTCGATCATGAACGTAGAGGGTGGCGGTGCACTTTCGCGTATCGCACCAAAAATCATCGGTATTCTACTTTTCACTTGTGCTATCTCTGCGGCAGTGGGCATCGCAAGTATTTACCTATTCGGTATCGATGCAAACGCGCTAGTGAGCACAATTGGTACCAACGGTGCGATTGAAGCTCGTGGTGATGCACTAGTAGCGACGCAAGATGCAATGGCGAGCAGCGGTCTGTCAGGTATGGCGCTGTCTATCATTCCAACCAACATCTTCGACATGCTAACGGGTTCTGAGCGTACATCGACACTATCGACAGTATTGTTCGGTATGTTCCTTGGCTACTGTATCCTGCAAGTGAAAAACCGTAAGCCTGAGAAAGTGCAAAACTTCGTTGATTTCATCAACTCTGCGAAAGAAGTAGTTCTTTCAATGGTACGTGAGATTCTTAAGCTGACGCCTTACGGTGTATTCGCTCTGATGACCACGTTCATGATGACAAACGATTTGTTCGCACTAGCAGAAATGGGTCGCTTCCTACTAGCAAGCTACGTGGCAATCGGTGTAATGTTCGCAATCCACTTCGTGATGGTGTCTATGTTCGGTCTGTCTCCTGCGAAGTTCATGAAGAAAATCTGGCCAGTGCTAGTATTCGGCTTCGGTTCTCGCTCAAGCATGGCGGCAATCCCACTAAACGTTGAAACTCAAACTCAACGTCTAGGTGTGGACGAAGAAACAGCAAACATGTCAGCAACATTCGGTACCAGTATCGGTCAGAACGGTTGTGCGGGTATCTACCCAGCAATGTTAGCTATCATGGCGGCTCAAGTAATGGGTATGCCAGTAGACCTAGGCTTCATCGTACAACTGATTGCTGTAATCGCGATTGCTTCATTCGGTATCGCAGGTGTTGGTGGCGGTGCAACGTTCGCGGCGGTAGCGGTGCTGACTATCATGGGTCTAGATATTACGGTTGTGGCGATTCTGGTTTCTATCGAAGCACTTATCGACATGGCTCGTACCGCGCTTAACATCTCTGGCTCAATGTTGTCAGGTGTACTAACCGCGAAGAAGAATGGCTCACTAAACACTGAGCAATACAATGCTGACGTTACTGCAACAGTAACAAAAGAAGCAGCAGTGTAATTTCCAAACTTAATAAAGAGCACCCAACGCGGGTGCTCTCCGTTTTTCCTGAGTTCAGGTTATTTAGGTAATAAATATGAAAGTTGTTGTCGTAGGCGGTAGCGCTGCAGGTATGAGTTTCGCAGCGAAATACAAACGTAATCAGCCATCAGATGAAGTGATTGTGCTGGATAAGCGCGATTACATCTCGTTCGGTGCGTGTGGTTTACCTTATTTTGCTGGTGGCATGTTTGATGACACTGAGCGCATGATTTCTCGTACGCCAGAGCAAGCGATTAAATCTGGCTTGGACGTGCGTATTGAAACCGAAATGGTGGCACTAGACCGCACAGAAAAGCAGATTAAAGTTCGTCACCAAGAGGAAGAAAGCACCATCGATTACGATATGTTGGTGATTGCCACGGGCGCACGTCCAATCGTGCCATCTTTCGGTGAGTTCAACCCAGAGCACGTATACACGCTAACCAGCATGGAAGATGGCTTGGCAGTAAAAGAAGCGCTTAAGGACAGCAACAAACAACGCGTTTGTGTGATTGGCGGCGGCTTTATCGGCCTTGAAGTGTTCGATGCCGCACACTTACTGGGTAAGCACGTCACCATCATTGAGCGTGAACAACACGTGATGAGTCGTCAGTTCAGCCCTGAGATGATTGAAGTGGTAGAAGGCGCGATTCGTGAATCTGGCGCTGAGCTTAAAACCGGTTGCAGCGTATCAGCCATTCGCGACGCAGAGCAGGGCGGTTACATCGTAGAAACCGACAACGGCAATGTTGAAGCAGACGTTGTGATCATGTCACTTGGCTTCAAACCAAACACAGAAGCGTTGGAGTTACCAAAAGCCGCGAACGGCGCATTGCTAGTCGATGAGTTTGGCGCAACAGAAGATGCGCACATTTACGCTGTTGGCGACTGTGCCGTGGTTCACCATATGGCGCTAGGCAAATCAGTGTATGTTCCACTGGCAACCACAGCGAATAAGCAAGCGCGCATGATGGCCGACAAACTTGCAGGCAAAGACACTTACATGAGTGGCTTCTTGGGCTCGTCTTGTTTAAAAGTGCTGGACTACGAACTGGCATGTACAGGCGTATCAGAACTTCTAGCTAAAGAACATGGTTTGGAAGTGAAGGTTTCAACCATTTCAGATAAGAACCAAACCGACTACTACCCAGGCCAAGAAGACATTAAAGTGAAGCTGGTTTACCACCCAGAAACTAATGTGCTGCTTGGTGGCGAAATCGTTGGCAAGAAGGGCGCAGTGGGCCGAATCAACGCACTCGCTGTTGCTATCACTGCGAAGATGACCACACAGCAACTAGGTTACATGGACTTCTGCTACGCACCACCATTCGCACGTACTTGGGATGCACTAAACGTTGCAGGTAACGTAGCGAAATAAGTTAGCTATCCGCGTAATTAAAACAAAACAAAAGGGCTCCAGAGTTATCTCTGGAGCCCTTTTTAGTATTCAAGTCATATTGAATTAACGGCGTTTCGGTTTGCGTTGACCAGCCGGTTTGCCTTGTCCTTGAGGACGACCTTGACCTTGTGAGCCCGCACCGTTTGAACGGTTTTGGTTGTTGCTACCAGGACGTGATCCCGTATTAGGACGCTGACCGTTTTGGTTGCCACGACCTTGGCCGTTTTGACCACCTTGCGCTTTACTTGAACCGTTGCGGTTGCCAGATGGCTTGCCATCACGCGAACCACCTTCAGAGCGTTTATTCAAGTGACCACCGAAGCCCGGTTGGTTCTTGGTGTGTTTGGTCGCAAAACGGTTTGCACCGTGACGACCAGACTTACGACGCTGTGCTGGAGTTTGCGCATCAATGTCTTCTGCTGGAACCAGACAGTTCGGCTTATCACCAATCAGGTGCTTCTTGCCCATGTTGATCAACGCTTCACGGATCATTGGCCAGTTATCTGGATCGTGGTAGCGAAGTAGCGCTTTATGTAGACGACGTTGACGTTCACCTTTTGCTACTGGCACATCTTCACGTTGTTTGTACTTCACGCGTTTCAGAGGGTTTGTCTCTGAGTAGTACATTGACGTTGCGTTACACATCGGCGATGGGTAGAAGTTCTGTACTTGGTCACACTCGAAGTTGTTTTTCTTCAACCACAGCGCCAAGTTCAGCATGTCTTCGTCTTCGGTACCTGGGTGTGCTGAGATGAAGTAAGGGATCAGGTATTGCTTCTTACCCGCTTCCGCGCTGTACTTCTCAAACATCTCTTTAAAGCGGTCGTAAGTGCCCATGCCCGGTTTCATCATCAGATCCAGTGGACCTTTCTCGGTATGCTCTGGAGCAATCTTCAGGTAACCGCCTACGTGGTGAGTTACAAGCTCTTTCACGTACTCTGGTGATTCAATCGCTAGGTCGTAACGTACGCCTGATGCGATCATGACTTTCTTCACGCCTTCCACTTTACGCGCGGCACGGTAAAGATCGATGGTGTGTTTGTGGTCCGTGTTTAGTTTGTTACAGATACCTGGGAACACACAAGAAGGGCGACGACAGTTTGCTTCTGCTTTTGGATCGCTACAGCCAAGACGGTACATGTTTGCTGTAGGGCCACCCAAGTCAGAGATTGTACCGGTAAAGCCCGGTACTTTGTCGCGGATCTCTTCCAGCTCATTGATGATTGAGTCTTGTGAGCGGTTTTGAATGATGCGGCCTTCGTGCTCGGTAATCGAACAGAAAGAACAGCCACCAAAACAGCCACGCATGATGTTAACCGAGGTCTTAATCATGTCGTAAGCAGGAATTTTTGCTTTGCCGTACATTGGGTGGGGAACACGTGCGTACGATAGGCCGAACACGTAGTCCATCTCTTCTGTGCTTAGCGGGATCGGAGCTTGGTTTACCCAAAGCTCACGGTCACCATGACGCTGAATCAGTGCGCGGCCAGAGTATGGGTTGGTTTCCAAGTGCATCACACGGCTCGCGTGCGCATAAAGAATACGGTCGTTGTTGAGTTTTTCAAAATGAGGCAGGCGGACAGCGGTCGTTGCTGCATCGTGACGCGATGGACGAATCGTGATCGGCTGTGCGACGGGCTCATCTTTTTTGGTATCGCACTGAGTTTCCACTTCGTAAGGGTTCTTAGGTACGAACGCTTCTTTACGAGGTTTCTCAATACGAGAAGAATCGATAATGGTGTAGCCTTCTGGCTCAGCCGCAAGGTTTACCGCAGTACCGCGAATGTTGGTCATGGTCGAAATGTCTTCGCCATCGGCAAGACGGTGCGCGACTTCCACTAGGGCACGTTCTGCGTTACCAAAAAGAAGGATGTCCGCTTTTGCATCGAACAGAACAGAGCGGCGAACTTTATCAGACCAGTAATCGTAGTGAGCCACACGACGCAAACTTGCTTCGATACCACCAAGAACGATAGGTGTGCCTTTATAGGCTTCACGACAACGCTGTGAATACACCAAGGTTGCACGATCAGGACGTTTACCGCCTTCGTTGTTTGGCGTGTACGCATCATCGTGACGAAGCTTTTTATCCGCCGTGTAACGGTTGATCATCGAGTCCATGTTACCCGCGGTGATCCCGAAGAACAGATTTGGCTTACCAAGCTGCATGAAAGCATCTTTGTTGTTCCATTCTGGTTGAGCAATGATACCAACACGGAAGCCTTGTGCTTCCAGAAGACGACCAATGATCGCCATACCAAAGCTCGGGTGGTCCACGTACGCGTCACCCGTGACAATGATAATGTCACAACTATCCCATCCTAGGGCGTCCATTTCTTTGCGGCTGGTCGGCAAGAAAGGTGCCGTACCAAAACACTCAGCCCAGTATTTTTTGTACTCATGAATAGGAGTAATGTCGTTGGTCATATTTTGCTCTCTGTTCCAGGGAGCGCGAATTATAGCGATTTGGTGATCAGGTATCTACAGGCAAGTGACATATCTCTCTTAGTTCTAATCGTATTGCCAATAGAGAATTGAGCAAGTTGGTTCTTAAGTGAGCGGTTCAGCAATTTTGTCCTTATTTCATATAGGGTTAAAGGTGTTGATCGAACTCAAACTTTAGCCAAAAGCTATGGTGTTCATGTTATGGAGTTTGTCTATACTCAAATTGACGCATAGTCTGTGCTAGGGAATAAGTGAGGTTAAGTGATGACAGAACTACTTAACGCGGTGTCGCAATCTGAGCCCACACTAAAAAGTGAAACAAAGGTCATAAACTGGTCGTTGAATATCGATACGCAAGTATTTGAGTGTGATCAGCAAGCCTTAATGAAAAGTTGCGAAATAATGGTGCCGTTGACCTGTTTTGAACAGTTGTTCGATTACATGTCGCCAGAACAAAAAGAAGAGGCGTCAATTCGGTTTAGTAGAGTGAAAGCATTAGGTGGGGAAGAGTTTTTTTCGTGCTGTATTACCCCCCCCAGCCTGATGTTTTTGTTCATATTGAATGTCGGTTCGAAAAGATAAATAGCGCTTATATTCAGGGGTCATTGATTCCTCAAATCAAAGTCAAAGGGCAACAAGAGCAAGCCAAAATTTTAGAGACGCTTTTCAATTTACCAAACGTGGGTGTTTTGGTTGCTGACTCCGAGACCAGAATACTGGGGTGTAATTCCGCATTTGAAAATCAGATGGGTTACCAAAACCTTGATATTGTTGGCTTAAAAACTCAAATCTTCAGTTCAGAGTTACACAGCAAAGAGTTTTACGAGAATATTTGGCGAGAGGTGGAAACAGAAGGGGTCTGGAGTGGTAATTTGCTCAGCCTGAATGCTTCCGGTGGCGATCAGGCTCACCATCTTTGTCTCTATAAACTTGCTTTATCGAATGAACGCGTTCTCTATATTGGCTTTTCAACAGATATATCCGCTGCTTTATTCAGGCTTACAAATGCTAAAGAAACCAACTCCCATTGGATCAGTTATCTACCAAATAAAAATGAGTTTGAGAAGAAACTCACCGCTTTGTGCACTGACGATATAAAGAACGATATTAAGATTGTTATGACTATCGCACCTAACTTTAGCTCTCAATTTATGGTTGAAGAGCAACTGGGTCTATCTGATTTCTTAATGCGTAGTAAACATGTCAGTCTAGCGAGTCAGCTTACTAAAAATGTCTTTTCTATTTGTATACAAACACCTAAATGTCGATGGCTTAGCCCTTTACGATTGATACAAATTGCAATTCGAGGATTCTTCGCTGAACTAAGGGCGGAAGTGGGTTCTGAAATGCACGATTCCGTTGTCGCAGGTCGTACTGGTGTTTCGGTCATCGGATATGATACAGACAGCCCAACCAAAGCGATTGTGCAAGCTGCACAAGCAATGGTTTCTGCTAAATCTGGGATTGAGAATTACTTCAATTTTTACAATAGTGATTTGCACACAGAGTTGGTAAAACGACTGCAATTAGAAAGTGTCTTGAGAGAGAAAATTGCCAGTAGGGAAGTTGATGTTTATTTCCAACCAATCATAGAGGCAAGAACTGGTCGAGTGGCTAAGTTTGAGGCGCTTGCTCGCTTTCATTTACAGACTCAGCAATGCAGTACTCAAGAGGTGATCGCCATCATTGAGGATTTAGAGCTGGTCTCTGCACTTGATGATCTTGTGTGTCAAATAGCCATTGAGAAGTTTCCACACTTGCAGCATGTTTACGGCGAGGACGTAGGCTTAACGATTAATCGTTCGTTGAATACGCGGTTGGATTCTCTCCAGGTAATACAAAATTCCTTTGAAATTATCCAATCTAGTAAGGTTGATCCTAGAGTGGTAACAGTGGAGTTGACCGAAACCGCATACTTTGAACAAGATGTTGAGCATAAGCTGGCTTTGGAGCAAATACGTCAGCACGGTATCAGTATTGCTATTGACGATTTCGGGACGGGTTATTCTTCTTTTTCATACTTAGAGGATGGTCAATTTGATGTCCTTAAAATTGATAGAAAATTTGTTCAGAACCTAACGGAAGGTAGTACCAAATACAATATTGTCAAAATGATCACTCAACTCGCTCATAACCTGAATGTAAAAGTGATAGCTGAAGGTGTTGAAACCGTGAGTGAGCTGAGGGCATTATCCAGAATTGGCGTGGACTATATGCAAGGTTTTGTGTTCTCAGAGGCATTACCTTTGTTGGCGTACGATAAAGCTATCAGTTATGAGCATCTGTTTGAGGATGTGCAATCAAAGCCAAACCCAAATGCAACATTGCTTTCGCTGTGTCATTCAAACGTTCACCACCTTGACCCGGGTGATCCGTTGTCTCTTGCGGTAGAGTTTATGAACTTGAACCCTGACTCTCCACTCGTGGTTGTGGACGAGAAGCAATGTGTAGGAGTGGTATTAAGAGAGCACATAAGTTTGCACTTGACGCCCTCTATGGGAACCGATTTAGAAACAGAGAGAGAAGCTAGAGTTTGGAAGAAACCTGTCAATCAAGTGATGAGTACCAAATTCCAGAGTGTAGAAGCAAGTACACAACTCAAAAATATTCCAGAGTTGCTGCAAGCAGACATTGCCTTTCCGTGGGTGGTATGTGACGAGAAGCATCACTATCGAGGTGTTATTACACAAGCTGACGTCTTACATTACTTAGCAAATAGTTAGCAAACCATTACTCGAAGGGTGGCGAAGCAGTAGTCTGAACAAAGGCTATTTGCTATTATCGCCACCCCAAAATGACTTTTGAGTTTGCATTCAACATGATTCAACAACTGCTGTTAACTTTTCCTCCTATGCTATTTGGCGCCCAAGCGCTGTTGACCTTGCTTTTGATTAAGGGCGATATCTGTCCGGGTCAACGTGGTCGTCTGCACAAGATGTTGCCATCAATTGGCATTCTTTGGTTAGCAGTAGCATCGCTTCGTATTGAAGCATTCATGATTGTGTTCGCTATCTTCTATTTTTACTCACAAGTTCAAACCAAAAAAACACGTGAAAAAGGTCCTTTATGGGCGCTGCATCTTGCGAACGGTTTGGCGTTTGCTTATGTGAGCATTCAAGTGATAGAACAACCGCACTGGGCTGCTTCCGCTTCTATGGCTCTGATGGTTTTCTTCTTAGGGGCAGTATTTGCTCAGCTTCTACTTGTAATAGCGCGTAGTCGTTTGCAAGCTTTCCATCGCATTCTTCCAGTGACAGGCGTGGTATCAGGTATGCTGTTGGTTGTGATGAGCCTGTTCTCTGCCTATCAATTAGATGAAGTGACGCTTAACTCTGTTACTCAACATATCTTGGCGTCATTGGCGATGCTGATTATGGCGATCGTGGTTTGGTGTTGGCATATCTTTACTCATAAAACACCAAACAAAGTTCAGGTTGCAGCGGCATTGTTACTTGCTCTTGCTTCAATGACCAGCCTTCAAGGTCTATTCCTGCTTAGCGCATAAGCCTATCTGTTTAACACTCCTATCAGAATTCTTATTGATGAGCTCGGGATTTAGACCGAGCTCACTTTCAAATCATTAGATTAAGTCTACGCTTTAGATATAGCCTCTATTGGTTTAGAGCGCGCCAAGACGTATTTGCTCAACAGAATTGAGGCAAAATACCTTGTTTTAGAGGAGTGTCGCTATGGACTTAAGCAATGTGAGTAACTGGGACAGCATTATCTTGCTGGGTATCGTGAATGAAAAGTTGCGCTTAGAGTGCGACAGCTTTGAAGAACTGGTTTCTATGTATGAGATGGACGTGGAATCGGTGGTGGGCAAGCTTGACATGCTTGGTTACCAATACGACCCACTTACCAATCAATTCAAATCCTACGAACGTTAATTTCGTTTCTATATCCCATATTTTAAGCCATCTTGATGCCGTCAAGGTGGCTTTTGCATTGTTGGCGCGCGGTGGCAAAGAAGGCTTGCAGGTAACGCTTATCCTTTTCTGAGTTGCGTGTTGCTGCAAACAAGCGACGCCACAACCCATCCCCAAATGGCTTGCTGGTGATGAGCCCTTGTCGCGAAAACTCCGAAATAGCCCAATTAGGCAACGCCGCGACGCCCAATCCTGCTGACACCATTTGCACTAGCATCAAGGTATTATCTGCCTGTTTCCATTTGGCTGGTTCCACACCTGCTGGTTGCAAAAAGTGTTTTACCACATCCAACCTCTGTTTCTGAACCGGGTAGGAGAGCATGGTTTGATCGGCAAGATCTTCTGGTTCAATGATCTCTTTATTGGCAAGCGGATGGCTGGTGGACGTGATCAAGCGCATTTCGAAATCAAACAGTGGCTCATAATGCACTTCAGAGCGTGGCTGAATATCGGAAGTGATGACTAAATCAAGTTCTCCAGCGAGTAAGGCGGGAAGCGGCTCAAAACCAAAGCCAGAGGAGAAATCGAGCGTGACACTTGGCCACGTCAACTGATATTCCTTTAGGGCCGGCATCAACCACTGGAAGCAAGAATGGCACTCAATCGCCATGTGCAAGCGACCGTTAACGTCCTCTTTTAGGCTGGCCAGCTCGTTCTCGGATCTGGCGATCTTTGGCAATATTTCATCAGCAAGACGCAGTAGGATCTCTCCTTCAGAAGTGAATTTTACTGGGCGAGTTTTTCGTAAAAACAGCTGACCACCAATGCGAGATTCTAGGTCTTTGATTTGGTGTGAAAGGGCGGATTGCGTTAAGTGCAATGCCGTCGCGGTCGCAGTGAGTGACCCAGTATCTCTTAACGAGGTGAGGGTACGTAAGTGTTTCAACTCTATCATGAATCCCTTTCATCCTTATGTGTCTTCCATGAGCCATATTAACTTACCGATAAAAAATGGATATGTAAACGTCTAGACGTCCATTTATATCAATCTAGTGCGAGTGAGATCGCTCACTATGAATTTTTTTAATAAACAAGTTGAATAATTGGATGTTGTTCAATTCATGCATGAGAGAGATAGTTTTAGCCATCCAGACATCTTGGTGAATTTCATTCCCGATGTGCTGACCTCAATATCAGAAAATGAATAAGGAGTACGGACATGGCTACGACAACGCATATTCTTGGCTACCCACGCATTGGCGAAAATCGCGAACTGAAGTTTGCACAGGAGGAATACTGGCGAGGTGAAATCGATCAAGCTGAGCTTAAAAGAGTCGGCGCGGCACTACGCGAGAAAAACTGGAACACCCAATCAGAGGCGGGACTGAGTTTCGCAACTGCCGGAGATTTTGCTTGGTACGATCACGTATTAACCACGACGCTGCTTTTGGGTCATGTTCCTAAGCGTCATGCAGCTGGCTTCCCAGATCTGGATACCTTATTCAAAGTGGGTCGTGGTCAGTCTCAATCGGGGTGTGGCTGTGCAGGTGCAGCGGCCTCTGACATGACTAAGTGGTTCAATACCAACTATCACTACATTGTTCCTGAATTCAGTAAGGACGATACATTTGAAGTCAGCTGGCCGCAGTTGTTTGAAGAAGTGAACGACGCAATCAAAGCGGGGCATAAAGTAAAGCCTGTGTTGCTTGGTCCGCTTAGCTATCTGTACTTGGGCAAAGAAGTAGAAGAAGACTTTGACCGCCTTACCTTACTGCCGAGATTACTAACAGCGTACCAAGCGATTTTGTCTAAGTTGGCAAGCCAAGGTGTGGAATGGGTACAAATTGATGAGCCAATTCTTTCACTTGAACTTGAAGATAAGTGGGCTGACGCGTTTAACTTGGCTTATCAAGTGATCCGAAGTGATGTGAAGGTGCTTCTCACGACCTATTTTGATTCTGTTACTGACACGATTGATAAGGTTATAGATCTGAAAGTCGATGGCTTGCATATTGATTTGTCAGCCGCTCCAGAGCAGCTAGAGGAAGTTGTCGCTAAACTACCACAAGGTTGGGTACTTTCTGCTGGTGTGATAAACGGCCGTAATGTTTGGCGCTCAGATTTAAGCTCCCAGTTAGAGCGCTTGCAGCCAATCAAAGACAAACTTGGTGATAGGCTTTGGGTCGCGAGTTCTTGTTCACTTCTGCATAGCCCTGTGGATTTGGAATTGGAATCAGCGCTAAGTGATGAGGTGAAAAGTTGGTTTGCGTTTGCAAAACAAAAAGTGACTGAAGTAGCGCTACTTGGACGTGCACTCGATGGTGACCGCAATGCGATCCTCGCTTGTGATACATATAGCCAGCCAATAAAAGCTCGTAAAACCGCGACTCACGTAAACAAGCCACATGTGCAAAATCGTTTGAAAGGGATTTCGGCTTCTTTGACGGAGCGCAGTGTTCCTTATGTCGAGCGTGCGGCGCATCAAGCCGAGGTGCTAGGTTTGCCATTGTTGCCTACTACGACTATCGGTTCTTTTCCCCAAACCGGTGAAATACGTGTTCAGCGCAGTGCGTTCAGAAGCGGTCAACTTTCAGAGGCTGAGTACCATCAAGCGCTGAAAGGTCACATTGCCGACGCGGTAAAGCGTCAAGAAGCGCTCGACCTTGATGTATTGGTACACGGTGAAGCTGAACGTAACGATATGGTGGAGTATTTTGCAGAAAACTTAGCTGGCTTCCAAACCACCAAGTTTGGGTGGGTACAAAGCTATGGATCCCGCTGCGTGAAACCTGCGATTGTGGTCGCTGACGTAGAACGTGAAAAGCCAATTACGGTAGAGTGGTCGACCTACGCGCAATCACTAACGAGTAAGCAAATGAAAGGTATGCTTACTGGCCCTGTGACGATTTTGTGTTGGACATTTCCTCGTGAAGATATCACTCGCAAAGAAATTGCAAACCAGCTCGCCCTTGCGTTGCGCGATGAAGTATCAGATTTACAAGATGCTGGTATCAATATTATTCAAATTGATGAACCTGCGATTCGTGAAGGCTTACCTCTGAAAAAACGCGATCATAATGAGTACCTCAACTGGGCCGTTGATGCATTTAAGATCTCGGCAGCTAGTGCGAAGCCAGAAACTCAAATTCATACCCATATGTGCTATAGCGAATTCAATGAAATTATTGACTCTGTTGCGGCAATGGATGCGGATGTCATTACTATTGAGACGTCTCGTTCTAACATGGAGCTACTCAAAGCGTTTGAGGATTTCAATTATCCAAATGAAATTGGACCTGGTGTGTACGACATTCATTCACCTAACATCCCTACAGAAGATTGGATTGAAGGCTTGATCAAAAAAGCGGCAGAGAAAATACCAGCGCAGCGCTTGTGGGTGAACCCAGACTGTGGCTTGAAAACTCGTAACTGGACAGAAACCGAAGCGGCATTGGCCAACTTAGTGTCAGCGACTAAAAAGTTGCGCGCAGAGTTAGCATAAACCAGTTATGTAAGTATCTTAGAGAAACAAAAAAGCGAGGACCGTTGTCCTCGCTTTTGTATCCCTGATTGGTTTTAGGTAAACCAATCCAGCAATTACTGTGGCTTTTGAGTCGCAGTACAAGTTTGTTCAGATACCAACTCATCTGCTATTAATTGGCCACGAGAGTTGCGGATCTTAATTCGGTACATCAATCCCATATCGATTTGCTTACGTACTGCAGGTGTATTGCAGTATGTGTAGATACTGGTGTTGAGTACTTGATTTAACGGCTTAGCACCTAGCGCATCGTCGTTATAGATCATCATCATCTCAACAACATTTTTATTGGATGAAACGCGCAAGATCTTCAGTGGGCCATACTCAACAGGCAGGCCTGCAGATAGAACGCCTGCTCGGTTTGATGCCATCAGTTCAAGCTGACGTTGTTGGTCATCGTTAGATGTACAACCGGCTAACGCACCAAATACAAGGAAGAGACACAGTAATTTTTTCATAACTTAAAATACTTTCTTAAACGGTTTTACGATCACGTTTTCGTAAACACCCGCCGCAATGTAAGGGTCAGCGTCTGCCCATGCTTGGGCATCTTCCAAACTAACAAACTCTGCTATCACGGTTGAGCCAGTAAAGCCTGCTTCACCGGGATTATCGGAATCGACCGCTGGCATTGGTCCTGCTGTAAGTAGGCGACCTTCATCTTGTAATTGTTGTAAGCGCTCAAGGTGTTGAGGGCGAACACTCAGACGTTTTTCCAACGAATTCTCAATATCCTGAGAAAAGATGACATACCACATAGCATAGTTCCTTAATTGGGAGGGTAAAGTGTTAATTTAACGCCTTTTTTATACCACGAACAAGTTTACATGCGAAATTGTGAAGCAATTCCTAGCATTTAAGTACAATAGATTACTTTTGAATCGGGCGTGGTTTACCGTCACTATCGATGGCTACGTAGTTGAATGTGGCATCACAAACCATGAAGCGGTCTTCAACACCGTGTACTTTGACTGGTTTTACCCAAACCTCTAGATCAACGCTCATTGAAGTACGACCAATTTTACTGCATACGCCGTAGCAACATACAACGTCTCCAACGCTAACCGGCTTTTTAAAGGTAATACTGGAAACTGAAACAGTAACAACGCGGCCGGAAGATATTTCTTTGGCCAAGATTGCACCAGCTAAATCCAATTGAGACATGATCCAACCGCCAAAGATATCGCCGTTGGCATTTGTGTCGGCTGGCATAGCCAAAGTACGAAGCAGTAATTGCCCTTTAGGTGAATGACCTTCTTCACTCATGATGACATCCTAATATTTCTAATATGCAAAAAATGGAGCAAACAACAAAACAGCGACCCAAGGGTCGCTGTGAATAATCAATGTGCGCGGATTATAGCAAAACTGAGTTTTTAATCATCAACCGATACATCGGATGAGTCTTCTTTCTGCTCTTTGGGCATGTGTTTGTAGATGTAGAAACCTGTCGCGATCATGTACGCAAACGTTGCAATCAACAAGCCAAATACTTTGAAGTTTACCCACACATCTAATGGAAGCTTAAAAGCAACATAAACGTTTAAGCCCGCACAGAGAGAGAAGAAGCCAACCCACGCCCAGTTGATCTTCGTCCAGACGGCTTCTGGTAAGGAGATCTCTTTACCCAACATGCCTTTGATTGCTGATTTACCCATCGCATGGCTAACTGCTAGACCAATGGCGAAGATCATATAAACGATGGTGACTTTCCACTTAATGAAGTTTTCATCGTGTAGGAAGATAGTCATGCCACCGAAGATTGCGACCATAGCAAACGTAATGAGCTGCATCTTTTCTACTTTTTTGTATAAAGCGAACGTCAACACAATCTGAATCGCGGTTGCGACGATAAGTGCCCCAGTCGCAACATATATATCGTACATCTTGTACAGGGCAAAGAAGACTATGAGGGGAATAAAATCAATGATTTGCTTCATATTGCAGAAAAACCGAGTTGTTGAGTTGAGGACAGTCTAGCGGAATCTCGGGCAATGTGAACACTTGAAGGTGTTTAGAGACAAAAATTGCCACGGTTACGCGGCAATTTTCTACTTTGGCTAAGCTACGTTTTGGTACTGGGAGACCAGTGATTTTACGTCTTCTAAGTAGCCTTCGTGCAATAAATTGTGGACCGTCATTTCAAGCTCTTCTTCAGACATTGTGAAGCAGGTTGATTTCCCTGTCATGATAGACAAATATTGATGGTATTCATCTTCAGTAAAGTGCCCAACTCTGTCTAACAACAGTGCTTTTATACCGTGGTGTATCAATCCGTAGTAAGTATGTCTCTGCATTAGCATATAGCCTCCTCACAGTACCAATAACTTAATGTATTAATTGGTACCGTAATGTTCCTATTGCTGACGATGTTGCATAACAAGTGCCATGTTTTATATCTTTTCTACTTCTTGTTCTCTTGTATGCTGATTATTGAGCCATCGATCAAGAATATTGTTGAGGGCAGTTATGGTCGTAGGTTTTGAAAGGCGATCATCCATCAACTCGTGAATCAGCTCTAGTTCACGAGCTCCTGACTCTCCTGATAAAGCAATAATAGGGGTGTTTGGAGATAACTCTTTGATTTTTTTGCTTGCTTCAAATCCATTCATGATTGGCATCTGTACATCCATCAATACCAAGTCAATATGATTTGATTTGAATATATTGACGGCAGTTTCACCGTTGTTTGCTTGAATAGTATTGACCTTAAGTTTATCAAGATACATCTGAACCAACGCACGTTGGACTTCTTTATCATCGACGACAAGAATCGTTGGGGCATTAATTTTGACGTTGTTAAATTGAAGCCCGTCACGACTCGTTATCGCTTTACTCGGTTGAGCTGACAGTGACTGTAGGTTGGTTATCTTCTTGGCGATAGGTTTGATAGCATTTGGTACCACTGGGAAATATAGATAAAACTCAGTGTATTGCCCTAAGACCGATTGACACTCGATTCGGCCTCCAAACGAGCGCATAACACGTTGACAGTAGCCAAGACCAAGTCCGCTACCACCGCTTTTTTGGTGGCTGAAAAAGTCCTCAAATACTCTGTGCAGAATATTTTCGTCAATGCCAGGCCCGGTATCACGAAAGACGAGAGTGTTTTCATACTGGCCAATCTCATATTGAATCTCAATTTGACTCTGAGGGTAAGAATCGAAGTAGTAAATCGCATTTCGCAAAAGATTGAAGATGACAAAGCTAAACAGTGTTTCGTTTAAGTTGGCAATAAAATCATTATTCTCAGATAAGTGAATACGTTGACTTGTTTCAGCACTTTCAAACCCATAGCGCTGTACCGCTTGCTGAACAGCCGCCTGAATGGAGACTTGTGAGCTTGGCTCATGCTCTTGAGCGTTGTCGCTCACTTCGCGCAGAATAATATCAATAAGCTGGCGACCTCTTTGAATTGCGCCTTGTCCTTTTTCTATATCAACTAACGTATCTGCTGTTTCTGATTTCTTTTCGATATTCTGCTTTAGCTTTTCAAACTGGAGCTGAACTTGCGCTAATGGATTTCGCATTTCATGGGCAATCGAATTCGCCAGAGCACGACTCTGTCTGATCTTCCTGTCGGCTTCAATGGTTGTCTGGACGCGGTTTAATAGCGTTTGCAGTGCCGAAATTTCTTCGTTGGAGAAGAGTGCATTATCGATTTTGTGAGGAGAGATAAGCAAGTGAGTCACTGACTTTCCTTTTCCAAAAAGCGGTAATACGAGTGCAGTCTTATTCGAGCTCATTTTCTCATGCAGCTGTTTTAGTTCGCGTTCAGTTGAATAGGACTGCTCCAGCCGTTCCACCAACTCGTCAAAAACCAGTGCAGATTTCTTATTAGGCAAGTAGTTTTCATAAACGGTTTCGGTATAACTGCTGGTCACTAGACGAAGCTTCTCACTTGATATATTCAGTAAAAAAGCTAATTGATGCATTGCATCATCGATTGAGTCTTTAAACTCACTTTCTAGAGAAAGAATTTGCTGGACGGGGGTTAGAACTTCCCCATAGATGAGGAAGGAGGTATAGCGACTTACCTGTTTGAATACAGCTTGCCAAGTTATGCCTATGAATGAACAGATGAAAGCAGCAGTGACCAATTGGTGACTTTCTGATAACGGGATGTATAAGGCAACGAGGGGAATAGAGTACATTGCTGCAGTAAACACCGCGGTGATTACCATGTATGTCAAATACCTAGCGCTGTAAAAACGTGATGTCAGCAATGCATATCCGACAAAGAGCATTTCGCTGATGGATAGGGCTGGTGGAAGCCAAGTTAGCGAAAAGTCATTAAGGAAAAAAGTCATTCCAACCTGAATTGTTAGCGTAGAAAGCATAAAGATAACAATCCCGGCAATCATGTAGTTAGAGCGGACTTTGATAAGCCTAAATTTACTTCCTTTAATATAAAACAGGTTTTTTAGCGTAAGGATGATCAACACAAAAACCAAGGTGAAAAATAAGCTAGTTAATGGGCCAAACTGAATTGAAAACTCACTAGGTGCTGCAAAAGCAACATCAATGACGGTAAGTCCTGGTACTAGATTTATTGCTATAGCGACTGTACTAAAGGCTAAGAGCACCAACTTTTGGCTGGACTTTAGCTCTGGTTTTGATATTCCGGCACTAAGTAAACACGAAAACGTATAAGCAAATGCAAATGCCGAGTAAGCAAACAAATTCGACAATACGGCTAAACCAATAGATAGTGTTTTTCCGAGCAATAACGGCAACTCGGTGTGAAAGTACACATTGGTTAGTATCCACAGGCATAGACTGAAAGAGTAGCCGATGTAATAGAGATAATACCCAGATTTAAAATCATAGTGCTTACGAACTAATGAGTTGATGAAGTATCCGATCCATGCCAATACAAAGCCAGCAGTCACGACCAGTGTTATTGCTTTTGGATACGTCATTACGTCAAAGAGATTCAAAATATCCATATCAATTTTGACTCCGTTTTTCTGCTAGGACTTTTGTTTTATAGCTTCGAAAGTCCGTTGTCTCGAAGTCTCTCCGGACATTGGGCAAATACCACATACCTTTATTGATTTGCTCTGTACCGGAACTGAAAAATGCCAAATTTGTGTAGCTTTTCTGCGACATCGATTGATAAAAATAGAGCATGGCCGGATTTTGCGTAATGATGAAAGCCGTGCAGAACTGATTCTCGTCTAGCACTTCAGCTAAACGTTTTTGGCTAAGGTACAAGAAATACAGCCCAAGTGAACGTGGGGCAGAAATTGCCAGTCTTATTATTTCGCAAATGGCATTTTTGTTCAGTGTGTGGTGATGTAATTGATGTTGTAAGGAAGCGTCAGAAGTCGTTGCTTCAGAGGTCACTTTTTGTTGAACAAGAAGCTGCCCCAATTCATTAGAGTTTTCAGAATGCCACAAAGGGTTATTGAAGTAATGAGAAAAGAACAACCATTCAGAAAGTGATTTCCCGCACTGAATTCGAGCGCTTGATATAAGATGCTTATGTTCTGAATCGATGCTCTGGGCAGTTAATACAAAATGTGTCTCATTTTGGGATAACTCCAAGTCCAACAAAATCTCATACCATTGCTCTTTGCGGACAAGGGTTTGTAAATTGCTCATTAGTATGGCATCAGCAAGTCTCATCGGTTGGCTGCAATATGGTGTGAAAACTAACTCGGTATTGCTGGAGACGTTTACGAGTTCAGATTTGTAATACCCATCGACTCGTGGCATGTAAGCGTAGGTTGGAGCTTGCTCTGGACAGCAATACCCTTGGTAACTCTTGCAAAGCTTATAGATGAGATAATCACACCAAAAATCGAGCCACGATGGGTAGTGTTGGTGAATTGTGCTTTCTAGCGCTTCGAGCTCAATGGCTATACTTCCAAGTGAACTCGAACGGCATGCTTTCTCATATGCATTGGAGGTGATTATTTTGAGCAAATTACCGCTTTCTAGCGATGGGTCTATTTTTCTTGCATCAGAAATACGTTTTCGACAAACCTCTTCAATTAGGTGTTTGCCTTGAATAGTTTCAAGCCTAATAAATGCTTCAAAAGCTCTTTCTTTTTTGACTCTTGAATCAAGATGAAATTCTAGGCTCGACTCTACTTCAGTCGAGTATTGCGCCATCCTAGCCTCGTTTGACGTTTCAATCAGGTGTTTGCCAAACCACCCTTATCATTATGTTTGTGTCGAATTGATTGAGCATACTGCTAGTTGTGTCTAACGCACACTCTAAAAAGCAGTTACTTAAGGTCTTGTTCTATATCGACTCTTATGCTGAATATACTAATCGTATTAAAACAGGTTTCATAGTGAGAAGGGGCATAGGGCTAGGACTCTTTTGCCATATTGTGAGAGGAGGCGAAGAATTAAGGCGATAAAAAACCGGGACGAATCCCGGTTTCAATTAAATACAAAATAAAGTAGGTAATTACGCTTCTTGTTTTTGAAGCTCTACTTGTTCTGCTTCTTCTTCCACTAGCGCATCAACGATAACAGCACATGCTGCGTCACCGGTGATGTTTAGTGCTGTACGGATCATGTCAAAGATACGGTCAAGAGCGAACAATAGTGGTAAGCCTTCGATTGGAATGCCCGCAGCAAGCAGTACAGCTACAACTAGGAATGAAGGGCCAGGGACACCAGCTTGGCCTACCGCACCTAGTGTAGATGTCACGATGATAGCGATGTAAGCGCCCATGCCTAGGTCAATGTTGAATAGCTGAGCAAAGAATATTGCCACTAGACCGTAGTAAATCGCGTTACCTGACATGTTGATGGTCGCGCCAAGAGGCAGAACAAACGACGCCGTCGAGTTCTTAACGCCTAGCTCTTTTTCACACGTATCCATCGTCACTGGCAGTGTTGCCATTGAAGATGCTGTAGACAGTGCAACCGCTTGTGGTTTCTTCATTGCAGATACGAACTTCTTCGCTGATGTTTTAGTGAAGATGTGTACCATTGCTGGGTAAACCACGAAACCAAATACTAGAATTGCAGCGACGTAAACGACGAACAGTTTGAACACCACCATTAGGGCACCAAAACCAAACGTACCTACCGCTTCTGCCATCAGACCAAATACGCCGATAGGTGCGATGATCATCACTTTGTTGATCATCCAAACCATCGCGTCAACGATGCAGTTAACACCATTGATGATTGGTTCGCGGCGAGCTTTCTCTTGCTTTGAAATCGCGATGCCGAAGAACATACAGAACACTAGGATTTGAAGGATATTTGCTTCGTTTAGTGATTGAAAAACGTTAGTTGGGATCATACCAGTGATGGTTGCCCAGAAAGTAGGTAGTTCACCTTTTGAAGCGTATTCTGCCGAGAACATGCCTTCAACGCCAGAAACGTCGATACCCATGCCTGGTTGGAATACTTCACCCATAAACAGTGCCAGTGCTACTGCCAGAGCTGATGTTAGACCGAAGTAACCTAGGGTTACTAAGCCCACTTTACCAGCAGATTGACTATTGCCCAGACCTGCCGCACCTGAAATCAATGCAACAGCGACCAATGGGATCACTAACATTTTGATTAGGTTGATAAAGATAGCACCTAGTGGCGCAAATACAGTTGCACTGTGACCCATGAAGGCACCAACGGCAGTACCGACGATCATTGCAATGACGACTTGCACGCCAATGTTGTTTAGCAAACTCTTTTGTTCTAACACTTCCATAACCTCTGTGCTAATAATATGTAAAATCCTAAAATTACCCACCAATCTAAAGTTGTTATTTGGATAATTATATCGCCTTGCTTTTTACACTTATCATTCACAATTAGCAATACAATTTCAGTACAAAATGACTAGCTAATAAGTAATTTATTGACTGGTGATAATTTTTTAACCAACAGCAAACGTTTGCTATTGGTGTTGATCATGTTCGAGCTTGGATGTGTTTATAAAATTAATGGTAAAGGAAGGGGCATTTTAGAAAGTGAATGTTAAAAAAAAGATCGATTCTTATCGCTTAATAAGGAATCGATCTCATATTGATTAAATTAGTGATACGTTATTTTTGTGTTGCAGCTTTCATTGCAGAAACGAACTCGCTTAGCTTGTCGAGCATGGTTTGTGGTTGCTCAACGTTCGCTTCGATAATTTTTACAACGGCTGAACCAGAAATTGCGCCTGCTGCTCCAGATTCTAGAGCTTGTTTTACCTGCGCTGGCTCGGAAATACCAAAACCAAGTAGCGCTGGTGGCGCGTCAAATTGATTCAGTCTATCGAGCATGTGACCAACAGGCATGTTTGCTTTGGTTTCCGCGCCAGTCACACCTGCACGAGATAGTAGGTACGTGTAGCCACCACCTAGCTCTGATACTTGCTTCAGTGTCTCGTCACTTGCCGTTGGTGGTGCGATGAAGATTGGGTGAATACCAAACTTCTCTGCAGCAGCAACAAACTCTGCACTTTCATTGGTTGGTACGTCTGCAATCAAAACCGAATCGATGCCCGCTTTTGCGCAGCGCTCATAGAAGTTTTCGATACCACGAGAGTATACAAGGTTCGCGTACATCAGAAGGCCAATAGGTAGCTCTGGGTACTTGGCTCGGATCTTACCAATTTGCTCGAAGCAGATATCAGGCGTAGCACCAGAATCTAGAGCACGAATGTTCGCACCTTGGATAGTCGGGCCATCCGCAAGAGGATCTGAGAATGGAATACCGAGTTCTAGGGCATCTGCGCCCGACTCAACCAATGTTTCCATGATCTTGTAAGACTGTTCTGCGTTTGGATCGCAAACCGTTACGAACGGTACAAACGCGCCTTGGTTTTTCTCGTTTAGGCGCTCAAACATCTTTGCATAACGGCTCATTAGATCGCTCCTTTTTCTTCTAGGATGGCATGTACAGTGAAGATATCTTTATCACCACGACCTGATAGGTTCACAACTAACAATTGTTCTTTTTCTGGATTCTCACGAGCCATACGCAGTGCATGTGCTACAGCGTGAGAGGACTCTAGAGCTGGGATGATGCCTTCGTGACGCGCAATTTCTTGGAATGCTTCTAGTGCTTCATCGTCCGTTACGTTGTCGTATTCAGCACGGCCGATTGCGTTCAGGTGTGCGTGCTGTGGACCAACTGAAGGGAAATCAAGACCAGCAGAAACAGAGTATGACTCTTCAACCTGACCATTTGGATCTTGCATCAATGGCGCTTTCATACCAAAGAAGATACCCGTTTTACCATGTTTAAGTGGCGCGCCGTGTTGGTCGGTATCGATACCTTTACCTGCTGGCTCAACACCAATTAGGCGAACGCTTTCTTCTTCGATGAAGTCAGCAAACATACCGATAGCGTTTGAACCACCGCCCACACATGCGATAACTGCGTCAGGAAGACGACCTTCACGTGCCAAAATCTGATTCTTCGTTTCTTCACCAATCATGCGTTGGAAATCGCGCACGATGGTTGGGAATGGGTGAGGACCTGCCGCTGTACCTAATAGGTAGTGCGCGTCTTCATAAGTTGCAGACCAGTCGCGTAGTGCTTCGTTACATGCGTCTTTAAGTGTTGCGGAACCAGAGTGGACAGGAATAACTTCTGCACCCATGAGCTTCATACGGAACACGTTCGGACTTTGACGCTCAACGTCTTTTGCACCCATGTAAACGCGGCACTTAAGGCCAAGCAGTGCACATGCTAGTGCGGTTGCAACACCGTGTTGGCCTGCGCCAGTTTCAGCGATGATTTCGTTTTTGCCCATGCGTTTCGCAAGTAGCGCTTGACCTAACACTTGGTTGGTCTTGTGCGCACCACCGTGAAGCAGGTCTTCACGTTTTAGGTACAATTTGGTTTTCGTACCTTTGGTTAGGTTACGAGTTAGAGTTAAAGCCGTTGGGCGGCCCGCATACTCTTGAAGAAGCGTCATGAATTCGCTGCGGAATTCTGGATCTTCTTGCGCGTCGATAAACGCTTGCTCTAGTTGCTCCAGTGCTGGAACTAGAATTTGCGGAACGTACTGACCGCCGTATTCGCCAAAGTAGGCATTCAGTTTTGCCATGGTGATATTCCTTCTCGTATTTTTCGCTACGAATAGCTTTAAATTTTTTAGCTGATATCCAGCTTTAGTAGTTGCGAATGGCGCTGAATGCCGCAAGCAACTTCTGTGAATCTTTTTTGCCTGGTGCGCTTTCTACACCAGAGTTTAAATCCAATCCCAAGCAACCTAGTGTCGCAGCTTGTTGAGCATTTTCTGGCGACAGTCCGCCCGCTAGCATAATTTGACTTGGGTCGCCGATCAGTGACCAGTCGAACACTTGACCGGTTCCACCTGTTTGAGAGCCAACTTGCGCATCTAACAGGTGGCGGTCAATGTTGTCCGAAAGCAGTTCTGGCTTCGCATCTGTCACACCGTAAGCTTTCCAGATTTCAACACATGCTGGCAGCTCTGCTTTTAGCTGCTTAACGTAAGCTTGGTCTTCTTGACCATGCAATTGCACCGCTTTCAAACCCAGAGAGGTCACAACGGAAGCAACAAAATCGATATCATGATTTTGGAACACGCCTACATAGTTCAGTGGAGCACCGCTCATGGTTAAGCGCGCACCTTCAAGATCAACGGCGCGTTTCGACTTTTCGACAAAAATCAGGCCACCGAACACTGCACCAGCTTGATACGCTTTCGCTGCGTCATCTGGATGAGTGAGACCACAGACTTTGTTTTCGCCCAGCGTAACTTTGCGCACTGCAAGCTCTAGGTTCTCTTCTGCCATCAGCGAACTACCAATCAAGAAGCCGTCTGCGTATTCGGCTAAATCACGGACTTGTTGATGCGTATAAATGCCAGACTCTGAAATCACGGTCGCGTTAGGTGCTAATTCGCGAATTGTCGGCGCCAGTTCTTTCGTACGATTCAAGTCGGTACTTAGGTCGCGTAGGTTACGGTTATTGATGCCGATAACGCGTGCGCCTAGATTAACGGCACGATGAAGCTCCTCTTCGTTGCTCACTTCGGTTAGGATGCCCATGTTCAGGCTGTGTGCTGCTTCTTCTAGCGCTTTGTACTCTTCGTCATTTAGGACAGACAGCATTAGCAAGACAGCATCAGCACTGTAATGACGCGCTAGGTAAACTTGGTAGGTGTCTACCATGAAGTCTTTACACAGAACGGGCTGTTTGACTTGGCCACGCACTTGAGGAAGAAAGTCAAAGTTACCTTGGAAGTATTTTTCGTCTGTTAATACCGAAATTGCATTAGCATGGTTGTTATAAACCGATGCAATGTAATCCAAGTCGAAATGATCACGAATCAAACCTTTAGAAGGAGATGCCTTCTTACATTCGGTGATGAACGCCGTCTTTTCGCCACTCAGTGCATCGTAGAAGCTGCGGTCCGATGGCAGCAAATCAGACTGAAATGTGCTTAGCGGTTGAGACACCTTACGGTCTGCTACCCACTGATATTTGTCGCGGACAATTTTCGCCAGTACTTCTGCCATTTCTGCTTCTTTCTTAGAAACGTGTTCAGACAGGTTGCCAGCTTGCTGAGTGTTGAAGTCAGTCATCTTCTTCAATTCCTTAAGCGTGTGCGGCAAGTTGTTGTACCAATTGGTACGCCTTGCCTGAATTCATTGCCTCAATCGCTTGTTGCGTATTGGCTTTTAAATCTTCGTGGCCGAATAGACGCATTAGCAGAGCAACGTTCACCGCTACAGCACCCAATTGTGCGTCTGTACCTTTACCCGTCAGGATATTGGTAATGATCGCTTTGTTTTCTTCAGGATCACCACCTTTGATCGCTTCTAACGGATGCGCTTGTAGACCGAAGTCTGCTGGTGTTAGCGTGTACTCAGTGATCTTGCCATCTTTGATTTCTGCAACCGTTGTTTCACCGTGAATCGCCACTTCATCCAAACCACTACCGTGTACTACTGCTGCGCGCTTCATACCCATTTGTAGCATGGTTTCTGCTATAGGACGAACCAGTTCTTCACTGTATACGCCCATCAATTCGATGTTAGGACGAGCAGGGTTAATCAGTGGGCCAAGAATGTTGAAGATGGTGCGTGTTTTCATGGTTTGACGCACTGGCATCGCATGGCGCACACCACCGTGGTATTGAGGTGCAAATAGGAAAGCAACACCTATATCGTCTACTGCTTTGCGCGTATCTTCAGCGCTCATGGCAAGGTTGATACCAAACGAGTCAAGAAGGTCAGAAGAGCCCGATTTGCTTGAAACGCTGCGGTTACCGTGTTTCGCCACTTTTAGACCACATGCTGCAGCAACAAACGCTGCTGTGGTTGAGATATTGATGGTGTTGTGACCGTCACCGCCAGTACCTACGATATCTGCGAAATCGTAATCTGGGCGAGGGAATGGGTTTGCATTTGCCAGCAGTGCTTTTGCCGCACCCGCAATTTCATCCGGCGTTTCGCCTTTGATTTTTAGTGCAGTCAGTGCTGATGCCATTAAAATTGGGTCTAGTTCACCACGGATAATGATGTCGAATAGCTGTTGGCTCTCTTCCTGAGTAAGCGACTCTTGCTCGTACAGTTTGGTAATAATAGGGTTGATGATTGCTTCCATATTTCCTCTCCTAAATTTCTTATGTGCCAAGTGCTTTTTAAGCAGTGAGTGGGTTTACTGAAGTTTATTCTTCAAGCGCCCATTCAATGGCATTGGCCAACAGTGTTGCTCCGTAGGTCGTCATAATAGATTCCGGGTGGAACTGGAACCCGCAAACTTTATCTTCTTCATGTACAACAGACATTACCAAGTCATCCACTTCTGCTGTGATGGTTAGGCTCTCAGGAACCTTGGTCGCAACCAGCGAGTGGTAACGTGCAATAGCAAGTGGTGATGGTAGGTTTTGGTAAATCGCATGGTTTTGGTGCTCCATCATAGAGACCTTACCGTGAATGATTTCGCCTGCGCCAGCAACGGTGCCGCCGTATGCTTCAACAATCGCTTGGTGACCAAGACAAATGCCGATCATCGGCACTTTGCCTTTCATGCGTTGGATAAGCTCCGGCATTGAGCCTGCCTCTGACGGTGCACCTGGGCCTGGTGATAGCAGGACCACTGGGTTTTCAAGCTCGTTTACCGCTTGTTCAATGGTTTCTGCTGGGATGTTGTTTCGGTAAATCTTGACTGAGTGACCTAGCGAGCGGAATTGATCCACAAGGTTGTAGGTGAACGAGTCAAAGTTGTCGATAAAAATGATATTAGCCATCTCTGAACCCTATTCCTTATTGTGACTTATGCGCTGCTTGGATAGCAGAGATTACCGCTTGTGCTTTGCCGCGCGTTTCGTCTGCTTCCGCTTGTGGATCAGAGTCGAACACCACGCCAGCACCAGCTTGAACTTGAGCAATGCCGTTCTCAACGTACGCTGAGCGGATCACGATACAAGTATCTAATGTTCCTTCGCCGGTAAGGTAACCCACAGCGCCGCCGTAGCTACCGCGTCGTGCGCCTTCTACATCGCGAATCAACTGCATTGCACGAATCTTTGGTGCACCAGTTAGCGTGCCCATGTTCATACATGCTTGGTATGCGTGCAGCGCGTCTAGGTCTTCACGCAGTTGACCAACCACACGAGATACCAAGTGCATTACGTGGCTGTAGCGGTCCACTTTTAGAAGGTCTGCTACGTGGCGTGTGCCAGCTTGAGCAATACGAGCAACGTCGTTACGTGCTAAGTCAACCAACATCATATGTTCTGCGTTTTCTTTCATGTCAGTACGCAGTTCAAGTTCGATGCGGCTATCTAGGTCGAAATCAATCTCGCCGTTAGGGCGCTTACCGCGGCGACGAGTGCCTGCGATTGGATAGATTTCAATTTGGTTAGTGTCGGTTTCGTACTTAAGCGCACTTTCTGGTGATGCGCCAAACAGAGTGAACAGCTCATCTTGCATGTAGAACATGTAAGGGCTTGGGTTACTTTGTTTAAGTTCTTTGTAAGCCGCTAGTGGAGAAGGGCAAGGTAGAGTGAATCGGCGAGATGGTACAACTTGGAATACATCGCCTTTCACTACGAACTCTTTTAAGTCACGAACGATTTGGCAGAAGTCTGAATCAGATACGCTAGGTTCAACCGTGACGTCGGCGATTTGCTCTGCACTTGGCAGCAGTTTTGGCGCCGCACATTGAGCGCTGATTTCTGCGATGCGAGTTTCTAGTGTTGTTTTTTCTGAATCATCGACAAACAAAGTCGCTTGCAGCTGGCAAGATTCGGTTTGATGATCCACAACCAACAGCGTTTCCGCTACGTAGAAAACGTAATCTGGGCATTGATTGGTTGCTTCCGCATTGCCCAGTGGTTCGAAGTTCGCGACCAAGTCGTAAGCAAACAAACCACCAAGGAAAATCGCGTGCTTATCTTGCTCTGAAATATCGAAGCTGTGTTGCACTAAACGCAGCGCATCGAAAGAAGAGGCTTCACGTAGGCGAGAGTCTTCATCTAGTGTGTCGCACGGTTGAGTGAATTCCAAAGTCAGCGTTTCGCCATCGAAACCACTCTCAATGTCACCACGAATGTTCTGGTTTAAATGGGAAAGTAGGTTTTTACCGTTGTTGGTCAATGCCTGCATGCTGACGCTATGACCAAAGCAGACGAGACGCACGGCCGAATCGACAATCAGTAGTGATTTTAAATCTTGCTTTGAATCGATCTCAGCGGATTCTAGTAATAGGCTGTCAGTCTTGTTCTCACATAATGTGTGGAACAAGCGAGTCGGGTCTTGAGTATAAGGGACGGAGGCCGTTAGCACTTCAAGCTGTCCAAGTTTCTGAATATCAATGGCCTTATTCACAAGACCTCCTTATAGCTGTTTTATATCTTCCTGCCGTACATAGTGGCATAAAGCAAACGTTCACCCAATCAAGTTTTGGTCATATTCGATGAATGTTTAAGCAGTTGAATGTGAGATGAACGACAAAATAAAAAGCCCGCTGAAGTAGCGGGCTTTGTGTTGTTTAATTCTATAAACTAGAAGTACACGTTCGCCCACCAAGAACTTGTCCAAGTGCGCCACCAAGCAAGATCAGCAGAATTCATCTTATTCGTATGAACTGCAACTTTCGCTTCCTGGTTTTGGTTAAATTCTTGTAACATGGTGAGCCTTAATTAGGTACTTCGTATTTGTGTACTAGTTAACTAGTGCAGAGATAAAAAGTCAACCCCAAAACAGCATTAAAACGACAAAAAGATGAGAATTGATTTACACAGCCACACCACCGCTTCAGATGGTCGCTTTGCACCACATGATTTAGTGGATAGGGCATTGAGTTTTGATATCGAGGTTTTGGCGATCACGGATCATGATACGGTTGACGGCTTAGCTCCGGCCAAGCAATACGTTGAAGAGAACAATCTCCCGATAAAAATCATCAACGGTATCGAGATCTCTACCGTTTGGCAGAACAAAGACATCCATATTGTGGGGCTGAATATCGATCCAGATAGCCCAGCATTGACGGAGCTGATTGAGCAGCAGAAAACGCACCGCGTGGTTCGAGCTGAATTGATCGCGGAGCGTCTACAAAAAGCCACCCGTGAGGGCGTACTAGAAGAAGTCCAGCAAATTGCAGGTGATGCGCCCATTACACGAGCTCACTTCGCCAAATGGCTGGTGGACAATGGTTACGCCAAAAACATGCAGATGGTGTTTAAGAAATTCCTGACGCGCTCTAACCCTGGCTATGTTCCACCGAATTGGTGTTCCATGAAAGATGCGGTTGACGCGATTCATGCCGCGGGTGGTTCTGCTGTATTGGCTCATCCGGGTCGTTATCAGCTTACCGCAAAGTGGGTAAAACGCTTGTTAGCGGCATTTGTCGAAGCAGGCGGAGATGCCATGGAAGTTGCGCAACCTCAACAAGCGCAACAAGAAAGACGCAACTTGGCCGATTATGCTATACAATACAAACTATTAGCTTCTCAAGGCAGCGATTTTCACTATCCATCACCGTGGATGGAGTTGGGAAGAAACCTCTGGTTACCTGCGGGCGTAGAACCAGTTTGGAAAGATTGGGGTATTGATCCTTCGTTGGACAATAAGCAACAAGACGAAGTCGAAACTCCCTAAAAAATATAGAGCCGAGAGGTTCGATAATGAGGAATTACAATGAGCCAGTTTTTTTACGTTCATCCAGAAAACCCACAGGCTCGCTTGATTAATCAAGCAGTAGCAATCATTCGTAGTGGCGGTGTTGTGGTGTACCCAACCGATTCCGGTTACGCACTAGGCTGTCAACTGGAGAACAAACAGGCGTTGGAACGTATCTGTCAGATCCGTCGTCTGGATGACAAGCATAACTTTACTTTGTTATGCCGTGATTTATCGGAGCTTTCTCTGTACGCGCGAGTTGATAACACCGCGTTTCGACTATTGAAAAATAATACACCAGGGCCTTACACATTCATCTTTAAAGGCACGAAAGAAGTGCCTCGCCGTTTGATGAACGCAAAACGCAAGACCATTGGTATTCGTGTACCAGATAACCGTATTGCGCTAGACCTTTTGGAAGCGCTTGGTGAACCAATGATGTCAACGTCGCTTATCCTTCCGGGTAATGACGTGACAGAATCGGATCCAGAGGATATCCGTGACAAACTAGAGCACGCGGTAGACGTTATCCTTAACGGCGGCTATTTAGGTGAACAGCCAACGACGGTAATTGACTTTAGTGAAGGTGAAGCCGTTGTTGCACGTGTTGGCTCTGGCGACCCTGCACCATTTGAATAATTGGTTTGCTGCTAAAGAAATAAGAAAGGGAGGCGTTATCGCTTCCCTTTTTTGATTGTGGGACTATTTAGGTGAAATCAAAAATATTAATGTCGTTGTTACTCATGTAGTCAACGTACGCTTGATCAACACCTTTCAACGTTACTTCAATATTGAACTCGTCACTTGAGTAAACCGCCCATCCATATTCATTGAAGGAAAGCTCAAGCTGTTCCTCAGACTCAAGAAAGGAGTCTCTCTTGCCATCGCCATCAGTATCTCTTCCAAGATCAAAGGTCAGCTTGTCTTCAAAGATATTGAAGTCGAGCACTTCCGCCTTGATTTCAATCTCATTGCTGGTGATGATGCCCTCAGGCGTTTTGACGGAGAGGCGATTAGAGAATACAAACTCGTCGTTGCCTGAGCCTCCAGCGAGCGTGGAGTTACCATCACCCACGATAAGCTTGTCGTTTCCTAGGCCCGCATTGAGAAAGTTGTTTCCAGAGTAATCGAATAGAATGTCATCACCTTCTCCACCGTAAAGGAAGTCATCCCCTAATCCTCCAGACAGATAGTCTTTGCCACTTCCGCCAGAAACATGATCTTCGCCCTTGCCACCTAGTAGATAATCATTACCACCGTTGCCATCGATATAATCATTTCCGCCAAAGCCGACGAACTTTTCATCTCCGCTATCGCCTACGAATACATCTGGCGTAAAAGAATCGACCGTTCCTTTAACATCATCTTCCTCAGACGTTCCAAAAATCCAATTATAGTCGGGAGCCGTTGAGCTGCTTTCTGATCGAGACATATCTTTTCCTTTTGATTGTATGCGTCAAAGAGACTAGTGACACTGAAATACGCCCTAGCTGTGAGAAATCCTGATAATTTTATCAAGGTAAGGCTGAAGTGGTGGGTTATTAGCGTTTGAGTTTAGGCCGAATTTTTCTGATTCGTTTTAGTACTATTGGGTTATTTGCTGGAGGAATTGGAGTGGAATCCTAATCTGCAATTTCATCAACCAAAGCACGAAATGCTCTTACAATAGATTTAAGAATCTCGTATAATGTCCGACCGAAAAAATCCCATTCATGTGGGTAACTTGCAAAATGATGACCAATTCTGGTCTCGACGTCTGTGAAGACGACACATAGGTAGATAAATGAGCGAAAAGTTACAAAAAGTATTAGCACGTGCAGGTCACGGTTCTCGTCGTGAGATTGAATCGTTAATTAAATCTGGTCGCGTTAGCGTGAACGGAATCGTAGCTAAACTTGGTGAAAGACTGGAAGATGAGAACAGCGTAGTTCGTATCGATGGTCACGTTGTGTCTGCAAAGGCGCAAGAAGAAGTGATCTGTCGTGTTTTGGCTTACTACAAGCCTGAAGGTGAACTATGTACTCGTCACGACCCAGAAGGTCGTCGCACTGTTTTCGATCGTCTGCCAAAGATCCGTGGTTCTCGTTGGATTTCAGTAGGTCGTCTTGATGCGAACACATCAGGTCTACTGCTGTTTACAACAGATGGTGAGTTGGCAAACCGCCTTATGCACCCAAGTCGTCAGGTAGAGCGTGAATACCTTGTTCGTGTTTTCGGCGAAGTAACTGAACAAAAAGTGAAAAACTTGGTTCGTGGTGTTGAACTTGAAGACGGTATGGCGCGCTTTGAAGATGTGGTATATGCGGGTGGTGAAGGTATGAACCACACGTTTTATGTTGCAATCAACGAAGGTCGTAATCGTGAAGTTCGCCGTCTGTGGGAATCGCAAGATACGACGGTTAGCCGCCTAAAACGTGTTCGTTACGGTGATATCTATCTGGACAAGAAACTGCCTCGTGGCGGTTGGATGGAACTTGATCTTAAAGAAGTAAACTACCTACGAGAATTGGTAGAGCTTCGTCCAGAAAAAGAAACCATGCTTGATCTGAACAAAGATAACACTTCACGCAAACGTGAACGTGCTCGTAGCCAAAAAATCCGTCGCGCTGTTAAGCGTCACGAAGAGCGCGTAAATACGCCTAAAGGCCGCAGCAACAACCCTTCTCGCCGCAAGCCAAAGAAGAGCGCTGGTGATCAGGGTGCACGTAACAAGCATCGTTAATCGATAGCGAAAATTAGAAAGGCTTGCCTACTCGGCAAGCCTTTTTCTTGTCTGTCTTATTAAAAGAGGACAGTTACGTAAGTCGGTTTCATACATAAAAAAACACCAGCGCAAGGCTGGTGTTTTTGATCATGACGAGGAAATCGTTAATCACGTTTCCAAAGCATATGGCAGAACTTATGTTCAGGGTCTCGACTGATTAGCATACGAGCAAAAACGTCATCAAGTACGTCATTTTCCTCGTTTACTAAGCCGATTCGAACTTCTGCATACACTTCTTTGTCGATGTCAAAGCCAACATGTTCAACCCAGTCATCACCAGTTTCAACAAGCTCAGCGGCACCACGATCTTCAAATTGCGCAGTAAACAGAATGACATCAGCTGGCTCTAGGTTGTCTGGAGCCATCTCAAGGAAGATGTCGTACGCAGCGTCGATAACGTCGTCGTAAGAAATCAAATCAGACATGCTTATGCTCGGCTCATGAACTTACGTTCAGTAGTGTTCACAATTACACGTTCGCCAGTTGCGATGTATTCTGGAACTTGAACAACAAGGCCAGAAGCAAAGCGAGCTGGTTTAGTACGCGCAGATGCAGATGCACCTTTGATTGATGGATCAGTTTCTTCAATCACTAGTTCAACAGACGATGGTAGTTCAATACCAACTGCAGCGCCGTTTACAAGGATAATATGGATACCTTGTGTATCTTCGTTGATGAACAGCATGTCATCTTCAACTTCAGCGTGCTTGAATGTGTATTGTGAGTAGTCTTCGTTATCCATGAAGATGTGCTCATCACCGTCAGCGTATGAGTACACAACTGCACGTTTGTTCATTTCTACTGTTTCAACAACGTCATCAGACTTGTAACGCTCATCTACACGAGCACCAGTGTTTAGATCTGTACAACGCATTTTGTAGATTTTAGCGCCGCCACGACCACCAGGAGTCGTTACTTCGATGTCTTTTACTAGAAGAGTTTTACCATTAGACTCGATTGCGAAGCCTTTTTTGATTTCACTTGCCTTTGGCATTGTATTTTCCTATTTACACTTATTAAGCAAAACTTGGAGATTATAGCGCTAAGTTGTCTAGCTGACATCAAAATATTTACCTCCATATAAGCTAAACCTTAGCTTCGAAGTCATGTGGTTAGCTGAAACCTAGATGTATAGTACCGATAAACTTGATTCGTTACAGAAGCTGATCGATCATAGGCTATATTCCAATTAACTCTTTTTATTTCCTGATACATGTCTCTACCTGTTATTGATCCAAGCGAACCTTGCCAACCCCAATTTGAAGCCCTGATTCGAGAAGTTTTAATGTGCTTAAAAGGGGGCTTAGGGCCAAATCTCCATAGTGTTTATGTCTATGGCAGTGTGGCGCGTAAAACCGCAGTTGTAGGCAAATCAAACCTTGATATTGTTGTGGTGACTAAGACTGGGTTTGAAGACAATAGAGTGACTTTGCTCAATACCATCCGCTGGCGTGTGCAAAAAGGTTATCCCCAAGTGACAGGTGTTTCTATACGAACAGCCCTGACTAAAGAAGTTGCAAACCTAGATAGTATTTTTACCTGGGGTTTCATGCTCAAGCATTGCTGTGTTTGTGTCTACGGCGATGATCTTGCGGATTGTTTTGGCGACTACATTCCAAGCTGGGAGATTGCCAAGCATTGGAACATGGATGTAGAAGAGTGGGTGTCGATATATAGAACCAAAATAGTGCAAGCCAAGGACACCGACGAGCTGATTCGCGCTCAGGTTACTATCGCGAAGAAGCTATTACGGGCTTCCTATTCTGTTATTATGCACAAAGACCGACGCTGGTTTGATGACCCCGAGGAGTGTGGCAATGTATTTCTTCAGTACCACCCAGAGAAAGAGACGGAAATTGCTCGATTGGGAATTTTGCTTTCTGGACGTTCGATTCCCAAACGCTCGGTGCTTGGCTTGCTGGATGGATATGGACAATGGCTAGTGAAGGAATATCAGAAGACGGAATTTCGAATCGGATAACCTTAATAAAGAACATTGATCGTACTTTTAAAACAATCCCATTTGTGGTGCAGAGAGTTGCTCAAAATTAGTACCAATAAACGGTAATATCGCATCCGCAACAGGTTTTAACTGCTTATCAATATAGTGTTGATAGTCGATAGGACTATTACGGTATTCGTGTGGCTCTGGCCCGTTTACGGTAATCAAGTACTCGATTCGACCACGATTTTGATACTGCAATGGCCTGCCTAGTTTCGCATTGATGTCATCGGCCAAGCGCGCAGCACGTACTTGTGGCGGAATGTTCTTTTGATATTCGTGCAGCTTACGGCGTAATCGCTTTTGATACACTAACTGATCATCAAACTCACCATTATTGGTTTTTTCGACCATCTCTCGCACATAGTCACTTGGGTCTTCACCGTGGAAGACCATTTGATACAAGGTGTTCTGGAATCGCTGTGCCAGTGGTGTCCAGTCAGTACGTGCACTTTCTAATCCTTTGAAGATGATGCGCTCTTGTTCGCCTTCACCAATTAAACCGGCGTAGCGTTTCTTGGAGCCGGTTTCCGCGCCTCGAATGGTTGGCATCAAGAATTTGCGATAATGGGTTTCGTATTCGAGTTCAAGAATCGAATTGAGGTTGTACTCACTACGTAAATGGTCATTCCACCATTGGTTAATGTAGTCGACCAGTTCATTACCAATTTTATCTGCGTCTGCTTGGCTAAAGGCGCCGTTTAAAGAGACAAAAGTTGAGTCAGTATCGCCATAAATAACTTGATAGCCTTTGTCTTCAATCAGGACCTTGGTCTGCTTCATGATTTCATGCCCACGCATAGTGATGCTGGAAGCTAGGCGGGTATCAAAGAAACGACAGCCAGAAGAACCAAGCACGCCATAAAATGAGTTCATGATGATTTTGATCGCTTGTGAGAACGCTTTTTCATTGTTCTTCTTTGCGACATCGCGTGCTGCCCAAAGTTTTTCGATCATTTCTGGCAAGAAGTGTTTCGAGCGATGGAACTGACCGCCACGGAATCCGGGTACCGCTTCATCGTCTGCTGTGCCGATTTGAAGCTGCAAACCTTCGACTAAACCCATAGGGTCGATCAAGAATGAACGAATAATCGAAGGGTACAGGCTCTTAAAATCTAGCACTAATACCGAGTCGTAAAGGTTTGGGATGGAGTCCATCACATAGCCGCCCGGGCTGGCAATCCAGTTTTCTGGATGCAGGTTTGGCGCAACATACCCTGCTCGGTGGATCTGCGGCAGATACAAATTAGTAAACGCTGCCACTGAGCCTCCAACGCGATCCAGTTCCACTCCCGTTAAGCGAGAGCGTTCGATAGCGAAGTCGAGTAGGTGAGTGTGGTCAAAAATCTTGTTGACCAACACACAGTCTTGCAAGTTGTATTTAGCGAGAGACGGTTTGTCTGAACGGTACATGCGATTGATTTCGTCCATTCGATCATGAACGTTATGAATCTCTTTACCTTCGCCAAGGAGTTCTTGTGAAACAGACTCAAGTGACCAAGAGCGGAAATGGTATGTCGCGGTTTTGAGCGTATCGATACCATCGAGTACCACACGACCAGGAATAGAGATAAAGCCCTGTTGGCTTTGCGCGGAGCTGCGGAAGAAGCTCGGTTGGTCAGCACGGCCTAGCACCAGCTTCATGTTGTGCCACTCGGCACGCTTGTGCAGTAGACGGAAATCAAAGTCGATAACGTTCCAGCCGACAATCACATCTGGATCAAATTGCTTAAACCAAGCGATTAGCGCCTGAAGCAGCGCTTTCTCATCTTTCACCCATTGGATTGGTGTGTCTGCCGGTTCAGGTTCGCCAATCATGATTACGCGTGAATCAGCAGGGCTATCTAAACCAATCGAATAGAGGATGCCTTTCTCTGAGCACTCTAAATCGAGCGAAACGACATGCAAACTAGGAATATAGTCGCCTTGACGGCACTGGGCTTTAGATACTTTAGTATGATTCTTTTGAGCCTGAAACTGACCAGTAAACTCAATGCTTCCCTTAATGAAGCGTTCCATGAGAAAGCGATCGGCAAGTTTTATATCGGCTTCCAGTGTCATGATGTCATCTTTAGCGAGCAGATCAGACAAGGTGTATGAATCTCTGATCGTTTGACAGTAGCAAGCACTGAGGGGGATGAGTTCAAAGCTTTTTAGGTTGAGTGGTTTGATTTCTAAAGGAATATGATGTTGCTTAGCTAGCGTACTAGCATGATCTTGATGACTCTGCTCAATAAAAAAGACAGGCTTTTCGCCTTGAATGGTCAGGTTTACGGGCCCGTTATTAGTCGCGACCCAAAGATCGATTTGAGTTTGCCCTGAAAGGTCCCGAGCTTGTCTGGTGAGTAAAAAGCCTTGCTGAATCGCCAACGAATATTTCCTTTAAAAACCAAAAAGGCCACATTTGGTAGCCTTTTTACTTAATCAGAGGATATTAGCAAAAACTCAGTAGTAAAAATATCCCGTGAGCTTCGCTGTGGTGTTTTCTCTAGACCAATGCTGGTACTCGACTTCGCTTCGAATTGCCCAGTTTCGACTCAACGCCCAGTTCCAACTCGCTGTTGCTTTAGCATTTTGATCTACGAGTGAGTCAAACAGATATAGATACTGACCTTGTAAGGCTAAGCGATGATTGTGAGTGGCTTGCCATAAAACACCAGCTTCAACGCCAGAGCCCACGGTAAGATCGTATTCAGTGAGTTCTCCTGCGCTAACATCTAAGGAGAAGAGAGTGTATAGATGAAGCTTGTCTGACTCGCCCCAAGCTTTACCAGCACCACCTTGAGCAAACCATCGACCGGCAAGTTTGCTCTCTGCCGGCATTCGGTCGAAGCCACCACGGATGTTCCACGCTAAGCTGTCAAAAACACGATTTCCCGGTGCTAAAGCCATCGCATCTAAAAGTTGAAAGGTCTCGAGTCTGGCGTTTGACGCTTGGTCGATACTCAATGTGGTATCTAGAAAGCTAATTTTCGCTCCCGGAATAAAACCCGCTTGAGAGTCGAGCAAATCATGGTAGGCAGCACGCCAATGGAAGAGTGTTCGATTTGTTGCCCCATCATTATATTGGTAGCTCAATCCAACTCGAGCAGAAGCATGGCCTTTTTCAGGGGATACTTTAGGCGCTTCCACAGGAGAGAAGGGAGAGTCAGCTTTGATTCGACTGCGCTGATAGAGAAGTTGAGTCAGCTGTTTTGCTGTTGGATCTCTTTCTAAACCGTCGTCGTAAAGCTCATAGTTTAGCCATTCGTAAGCGAACTCAAGTATCGCTGCTCGCTCTTCATCCGTAAATTTTGCAGCGCTAGGGTATTCTCCTTGCTTAGCCTTGACTGCAGCTTGAAAAAGGTCTTCGTCTATTTCGTTAGATTGATGAAGCAGTCGAGTGCCAAATGCAGCACGATATTCAGGCTCATCTAAAAGGTGACTGTCTGCGAGTGTTGCTACCGTATCTGATGGAATTGCGTGAACTGGGAAGTCGGCAACTAAAGATAGATCATCTCTTGCCAGTTCAAGTAGCGCGAGCAATTGATAAGAGCAGTTTTCATCAATGAAGTAGTAATCGAATTCAGCAGTTTGCATTTCCCATAGGTGCAATAGCACACGATTTACTTCTTCTTCTGATAGCTTGAGCTTGTACTCCCAGATATCACGAGATTCAATATCGTTGTATTCACGGACTTTGCGATAGTAGGGCATGACGGTAAATCGACCTGGATAGCTGCCTGCTAAGCCTTTGAGAGCGTATAAAGCGGCATTATCATTGGTCTGAGGCTCAGCAGCAAAATTAACAGCAAACGCCACGAGTTCCTTGTGTCTTGTTTGATCCTTTGCATCGATTCTTAGCAATGTATGGCCAAACATGGAGGAAGGGTTGTTCATAAAGGCGGTAGGGAAAACTAACGTCATGCCTGCAGGGTCTAGTACTTCTTTCCAGTCATTCATTTCTGGGCAGTTTAGTATCGCCACACGATCCTGTTGTTGTTCAAGCCAAGTAAAGCGGGCTGGGTAACGACAACGCATTTCAGCCTTTGTTGTGTCATCGGCGTTGTAAAAGGCATTAAAAGTAGCGATCAACTCAGCTTCTGGGTTTGTTTTGCCGTCCACTGATAAAAAAAAGGCTTTCGAGTCAACGGTGCTTTTATAATCACTCAAAGTCACAGGAAGGTAATGCCCCAACTTTAACCAGTAAGGCTCCTCGGACAATTGTTGCAAGTCTATCTGGTGAACATGAGCTGAGAGTGGGGAGGCAAAGACACTTGCCGAGAGGATTAAAGCATGTGTGCAAAAAGGGAACTTCATCGAATACCGCGAAAATATAGCATTAAAAAAGTGTCCAAAAGGACACTTTCTATTAGGGGGTCCGGTGCTTAGATAGTGTAAGCAGCTAGAGCGTTGTTTTCAGCAACCAAGTCATTTAGGTTAGCGAAGACTTCTTGTGAAGTCACATTCTCAGATTTGAATACTTTCGCAAAGTTTTCTTGAGCCATTTGGTTGAAAGCCGCTTTATCGGCTTCTTGAATGCCCCAAACTTCAGAAAGCGTAGCAAGAGTCTCACCTTCGCCTTTCGCGATATCACGAGCTAGGTTATCCATGTTGCCATCGATAAATAGTGCTAGTTTTTGTGCTGAAGTAATAGTGCCGTTACCGTCACAACCTAGCGTACCGAAAGTGATGCCGAACGTTTGGTTACCAGAAGTACCGTTAGTTGTTGCACCTAGTACTTTAAATACTTTGCCAGACTTTCCGTCGAAAATCATAGTACCTAAGCCACAACCGATGTCAGAGTCAGCCATTGCAACGTTTGAAAGAGGAAGAGTAGCTAGCGCTGCCACTGCTAAAAGCTTTTTCATTATATTTTCCTGATATTTAAGTTATATCCAATTTAGAACTGCAATATAAAATTGCGGCGGCCATAATAATGAAACAATATGCATTTGCAAATCTAATTTAATGATGAAATTGAATTATAATTAAATATGAGACACTGGTTCCTACCCAATTTCTGTCCGGAGTTAAGATATTGATAATGTTGTTAAATTGACCAGTATCACATTGTGGCACGCTTCTTTCGGGCATTACTTGTTTACATTTTCGTTGTGAGGACAATTTGCTGTATGGCTGTCCCAATGATGTGGGAAGCGACTTGTTGATGTTTTTTTGTTCGGCTAAGGTTGTGATAAATATGCAAATTCAGCCTTACTGACCAGATATAGAAATAAGTTCTTGCTAAACTTTGCGTTTCAGCACATATTCATATAAAGCAATTTTTGCCATATACGGTATTATATAGGCACTCATACTGATATCCGCATTGAATAAACTGAATGTGGGTGCAGAGCCAATTAAAAGTGTGGAGATACAAGTTTGATAAATGTTTTCCTTGTAGATGATCACGAGCTGGTTCGCACAGGGATACGACGTATTATTGAAGACGTCCGTGGAATGAACGTAGCAGGAGAAGCTGACAGCGGTGAAGATGCAGTAAAATGGTGTCGCAGTAATCATGCTGACGTCGTTTTGATGGACATGAATATGCCGGGAATCGGTGGCTTGGAAGCTACTAAGAAGATTCTTCGAGTGAATCCTGATGTCAAAATCATCGTTTTAACCGTTCATACTGAAAACCCGTTTCCGACAAAAGTCATGCAAGCGGGAGCTTCTGGTTATTTAACGAAAGGTGCAGGACCTGACGAAATGGTGAATGCCATTCGAGTGGTTAACAGTGGACAGCGTTACATCTCACCAGAGATCGCGCAGCAGATGGCGTTGAGTCAATTCTCACCAGCCTCAGAGAATCCATTTAAAGACCTTTCAGAACGTGAATTGCAGATCATGATGATGATCACCAAAGGGCAGAAAGTAACGGATATTTCTGAACAACTTAATTTAAGTCCAAAAACAGTCAACAGCTACCGCTACCGTCTGTTTAGTAAATTGGACATCAATGGTGACGTTGAGTTAACACACTTAGCGATCCGCCACGGAATGCTGGACACCGAGACTCTTTAGTGTGAATCAACCCTTCGATTCGGCTTCCTTTCTCAAGACAGTAACTCATCAGCCCGGCGTTTACAGAATGTACAACGCCGAGGCTGTTGTTATTTATGTCGGCAAAGCCAAAGATCTAAAAAAGCGCCTCTCAAGTTATTTTCGTAAGAAACTCGACAGTGAAAAGACCCGCGCTCTCGTAAGTAATATCGCTAAAATTGACGTCACGGTGACCCACACCGAGACGGAAGCGCTCATCCTTGAGCACAACTACATCAAGCAATATTTACCGAAATACAACGTACTCCTGCGTGACGATAAGTCGTACCCTTACATTTTCATCAGTGGTCATAAACATCCGCGATTGTCTATGCATCGTGGTGCGAAAAAGCGCAAAGGTGAGTACTTTGGACCATACCCGGATTCTGGTGCGGTACGAGAAACTTTGCACCTTTTGCAGAAAACACTCCCTGTTCGTCAGTGTGAAGATACGGTTTATTCCAACCGTACTCGCCCTTGTTTGATGTACCAAATTGGTCGCTGTGCGGGGCCGTGTGTTAGCACCATAATTTCTGATGAAGAATATGCCGAGCTGGTGGGCTTTGTTCGCTTGTTTTTGCAGGGCAAAGATAAACAAGTGCTTGAGCAACTAATCGAGAAGATGGAAGTGGCAAGCCAGCAGCTCCGCTTTGAAGATGCAGCGAAATTTCGTGATCAGATTCAAGCGATTCGACGCGTACAAGAACAGCAGTACGTTTCAGAAGACAGTATGGATGATATGGACGTACTTGGTTTTGCACAAGAAAACGGTATCGCTTGTATCCATATCTTGATGATTCGTCAGGGCAAGGTGCTAGGCAGTCGCAGTCATTTTCCTAAGATTCCACAGAACACCAGTCAACAAGAAGTCTTTGATAGCTTCCTTACTCAGTACTATTTGAGCCATAACGAGGCACGCACCATCCCGTCTCGTATTATTTTGAATCAAGAGCTGAGTGGCGATATCGAGCCGATTCAACAAGCCCTGAGTGAAGTGGCAGGCCGTAAGGTTCAGTTCCATACCTCTCCAACAGGGTCACGTGGACGTTACCTCAAACTGTCGAATACTAACGCTTTGACGGCAATCACCACCAAGATCAATCACAAGATGACCATCAATCAGCGTTTTAAAGCTCTGCGAGAAGTCTTGGGGATGGAAAGTATCGCTCGTATGGAATGTTTCGATATCTCGCACACGATGGGCGAGAGTACCATTGCCTCATGCGTGGTGTTCAACAGTGAAGGCCCTGTTAAACAGGAGTATCGTCGTTACAATATTACTGGCATTACTGGTGGTGATGATTACGCAGCAATGGGACAAGCTCTAGAGCGTCGTTATTCGAAGCAGCTTGATGTAGAGAAGATTCCTGACATCATCTTCATCGATGGTGGTAAAGGGCAGCTCAACCGAGCGCATGAAATCATATCCCACTACTGGGGAGATTGGCCGAAGCGTCCAACTATGATTGGTATTGCCAAAGGTGTGACCCGCAAACCTGGTCTTGAAACCTTAATTACCGTAGATGGTGATGAGTTTAATTTGCCAAGTGACGCGCCAGCACTTCACCTCATTCAGCACATTCGCGACGAAAGCCATAACCACGCAATTGCGGGGCATCGGGCTAAACGGGGAAAAACCCGACGAACCAGTGCGTTAGAAGGAATTGAGGGCGTGGGTCCAAAGCGTCGTCAAGCCTTGCTCAAATACATGGGCGGTTTACAGGAATTAAAGCGCGCAAGTGTTGAAGAAATCGCCAAAGTACCGGGAATTAGTCACTCTTTGGCAGAAATTATTTTCCAAGCATTGAAACAATAAGGAAAATCCCGCAACATTAAGCCGCAATGTGTAAGAGAATAATAAAATGCGTTTGAATATCCCGAACATTCTATCTCTACTAAGACTGTTCCTAATCCCAGTTTTTGTGGTTGTCTTCTATCTACCTTACTCTTGGGCGCCTTTTGCAGCAGCAATGGTTTTCTGGGTCGCAGGTTTTACTGACTGGCTAGATGGCATGCTTGCTCGTAAGCTAGGCCAAACGTCTCGTTTTGGTGCTTTCATCGACCCAGTGGCTGATAAAGTGCTGGTTGCGACGGCGTTGATTTTGATCACTGAGCATTACCACACGATTTGGGTCACGATCCCTGCGGTTACTATGATAGCGCGTGAAATCATTATCTCTGCATTGCGCGAATGGATGGCCGAGATCGGGAAACGAGCCAGTGTGGCGGTTTCTTGGGTGGGCAAAGTCAAGACTGTCTCACAAATGTTTGCTCTGTGGGTTCTGATTTGGCGTTATGACGATTGGATGGTGTGGTTAGGCTTTGGTGCCTTGTATGTGGCAACCTTCCTAACGTATTGGTCAATGGTTCAGTACCTGGCTGCTGCAAAGGATGATTTGCTCAATGAAGAGCACCATTAAAAGAATCCAACACAAATAGCATTTTAAGAAGCAGGCTTGATAGCCTGCTTTTTTGTGCCTCGGATTCATGATGAAGAAAAAATGTGACATGAGTCTTGTTTTTAATCCTACTAAACGCGTAATGCGGTTTGTTCCTTTAATTATCGATAGTTAATACAAGAAGGAATGCCAGAGGGTAGGTGAACGGCGTAGCGCAATATTCATGATAAACACGAGTATTTGGGCTAATCTCAGTATTAAAACTAATCAATTTACCGTCTTTCGCACAAATTCTGGTCAAACGATTTAAAAAAATAAAAATAGTGTTGACTCGATCGTCCGAATCCGTAGAATGCATTCCGTACCCAAGAGAGCACGGCTTGAAAGGGTGGTGAGAGAAGTTAAGCTTCCTTCACAAATGAGGCGCCTTGGCAGAGTGGCTATGCAGCGGATTGCAAATCCGTGGACCTCGGTTCGACTCCGGGAGGCGCCTCCATTATTCTTTTGAGAGCGAATGGCTTTCGAGAATAAATGCGACACTAGCTCAGTTGGTAGAGCGCAACCTTGCCAAGGTTGAGGTCACGAGTTCGAACCTCGTGTGTCGCTCCAAATTTAAATGATATGGCGATTAGCGGTATCAGATGGTGTTTTACTTTTCTGTAAAGGCATCACAAAGAATATTTGTGTGCCCTGGTGGTGGAATTGGTAGACACAAGGGATTTAAAATCCCTCGACGTTCGCGTTGTGCCGGTTCAAGTCCGGCCCGGGGCACCATCTCAAAATCTGCGACACTAGCTCAGTTGGTAGAGCGCAACCTTGCCAAGGTTGAGGTCACGAGTTCGAACCTCGTGTGTCGCTCCAGATTATAAGCCCAGCATTTATGCTGGGCTTTTTCTTTTCTCGTTTGACACTATCCCAATTACTAGCCCTAAACTGCAGCTTAGACGATGTTGGTCGGCTTCTAGTTCTGCTTATTTCTTTCTGCTTACACACCTCTAATGCACTTTTCTGCGAGACAGATCCATATTGTGGCAAATCCCTTAGCACTCGGTTTATTGTTATTGTGATCTTAATCAATATGAAACTGATGAAAACGTATTGCCAGACGATTTTATTCTGTGATAAATTCGCGCGCAATCTCGGAGCGTAATTTTACGTCATTTGATTCTCTGGGGGATACGCGCAGCGACCATTCAAGCTGATTGTGACACTGCGTAGGGTAGGTATCGACAAAGCCTTTTGTTGATAGACGGGATACTAGTGCTGTAGAAGCGGCATGTTAATGGGAAACCCAACATTGAAACCTTTAAATAAACACACACTAATCAGCTTCATACTACCGAAATGTCCTGTTTTACAAAACGGGTGCATTACGGAGCCTTGATTACTTCCCAAGCTTAATAAAAGTCACGCTTTTTGTGACGGGTTATCTGTATTTGTCGTTTAATCGATGACGAATGCGGAGGTGTATCTGTATCTCCTGTTATTTAATGCTAACGATAATAAATACAGGATAGAGAATCATTCTAATTCAAGGGGTCATGTAGTATGAGCACTGCCTTTGAAGTCGATAATACTATCGCAAACACTTTTTCTACTCAGGTTCCAGTTGTTGATGGAACGTATGATTTAACGCCAGATCAAATCCTTATTGAACAGGCGGAACATGAATCTGAGGTTCGTTCTTACCCACGTCGTTTACCAATAGCGATCAAGCAAGCTTATGGCTGTTTAGTTGAAGATACGCGTGGTCAAATCTTCCTAGATTGTCTTGCAGGGGCCGGCACTTTGGCTTTGGGTTACAACCACCCAGAAATCAACCAAGCGTTAAAAGAACAATTGGATTCTGGTCTGCCGTACCAAACTCTGGATATCGCGACATCTGCGAAAACGCATTTTATTAAGTCTGTTAAAGGCTTTCTTCCTCAAGAGCTGAGTGACAACTGCGTGATTCAGTTCTGTGGCCCTTCTGGTGCAGACGCGGTTGAGGCAGCAATCAAGCTGGCCAAACAAACCACGGGTCGTAACACCATGTTTGCTTTCCGCGGTGCCTACCACGGCATGACAAACGGTACCATGGGTATGATGGGGAACTTGGGCACTAAAGCTCGCCGTACTGGTTTGATGTCAGACGTACACTTTATGCCTTTCCCTTACAGCTTACGTTGTCCATTTGGTCTAGGCGGTGACGAAGGGGCGAAAGCGAGTATTCGTTACATCGAGCGTCTGCTCAACGATGATGAAGCGGGTATCATGAAGCCTGCTGCGATTATCGTGGAGCCTGTGCAAGGTGAGGGTGGTGTTATTCCTGCGCCTGCATTCTGGCTACGTGAGTTGCGCCGCATCTGTGATGAGCACGGTATCCTTCTGATCTTTGATGAAATTCAATGTGGTGTGGGTAAATCTGGTTACAACTTCGCATTCGAAGAAGCAGGGATCGTTCCTGATATTTTGTGTTTGTCTAAAGCGATTGGTGGCGGCTTACCAATGTCGCTGCTTGTGATCAATAAGCAACACGATACATGGAAGCCAGGCGAACACACCGGTACGTTCCGTGGTAACCAACTTGCTATGGTCTCAGGTGCGAAAGCACTCGAAATCATCCAACGCGACAGTCTTGTTGAGCACGCAAACGTTGCAGGCCAGTATCTACGCTTTGGTCTTGAGAGCATTCAAAAACGCGTTAACTGTATCGCAGACGTTCGCGGTAAAGGCTTAATGCTGGGTGTAGAAATTAAGAATCCAAACGGCGAATTGAATAAGTTCGGAGAGCCTCTCGCTGATGGTCAGCTTACTCTTGCTATCCAACGAGCGGCACTTGAGCGTGGCTTGATGGTAGAAAAGGGTGGTCGTGATGGCTCTGTAATTCGCTTCCTTCCTCCGCTTATCATCTCTTTCGAGCAAATCGACTTTGCTCTACGAGTTCTTGAAGATGCGATCATCGCAGCAGGCGGTAGCCATGTTGAAACATCGCAACAAGAAGAATGGAAAAAGCACTTCATTCATACCGGTGAACTTGGCAGTGCTGAATTTGCGTCTGTAATGAATCACACGACAGCGGCGATGAAGTCGGTATTCGAACAAGTGAACGCACCATACTCAGGTATGAATCCTCAGTTTCTAGAAGCTGCAATTAATGCTGTCGATCTGGATAACAAAAATGCATCGCTGAAATCGGTGATTGATGAAGCGGCAGAACTTGTTGCTAAAAACGCGATCTTCACTCAACACCCTGATTGTATTGCTCACTTGCATACGCCTCCTTTGATGCCTGCAGTCGCGGCAGAAGCGATGATTGCAGCGTTGAACCAATCAATGGATTCATGGGATCAAGCATCTTCTGCGACTTACGTAGAGCAAAAAGTGATTAACTGGCTGTGCGATAAATACGAGCTTGGTGATAAGGCAGATGGCATCTTCACTAGCGGTGGCACACAAAGCAACCAAATGGGCCTAATGCTGGCGCGTGACTGGATTGCTGACAAGCTAAGTAACCACTCAATTCAGAAGCTGGGCCTTCCTGATTACGCCGACAAACTTCGTATCGTATGTTCGAAGAAATCGCACTTCACGGTTCAAAAGTCAGCATCTTGGATGGGTCTAGGTGAAAAAGCCGTGATGACCGTCGATGCGAACGCTGACGGCACAATGGACATTACTCAGTTAGATCACGTTCTAACTCAGGCAAAAGCAGAAGGTTTGATTCCATTCGCTATTGTTGGCACTGCGGGTACGACCGATCACGGCGCAATTGACGATCTTGATTTCATTGCTGATATGGCAGCGAAACATGAGATGTGGATGCACGTGGATGGTGCTTACGGTGGCGCATTGATTCTTAGCAGCCACAAATCACGCCTGAAAGGTGTAGAGCGTGCACACTCGATCAGTGTCGACTTCCACAAACTGTTTTACCAAACAATCAGCTGCGGCGCGTTGCTGGTGAACGACAAGTCTAATTTTAAGTTCCTGCTTCATCATGCTGACTACCTAAACCGTGAACATGATGAGCTACCAAACTTGGTCGACAAATCTATCGCAACGACGAAGCGTTTTGATGCATTGAAAGTCTTTATGACGATGCAAAACGTTGGTCCTAAGGCACTTGGTGATATGTACGATCACTTATTGGTACAAACGCAGCAGGTTGCCGACATGGTTCGCAACCACGAGCAGTTTGAACTTCTTGCTGAACCAGCACTTTCAACGGTTCTATTCCGTGCAACCAATGTACGCACAAACAACGCATCTGCAGATTTAGATGAACTGAACAAAGCATTGCGTCTTGAAGCGTTAACTCGTGGTATCGCGGTACTTGGTGAAACCATCGTTGATGGTAAAACCGCTCTTAAATTTACGATTTTGAATCCTTGTCTAACGACAGCGGACTTTGAATCTTTGCTCTTGAAAATCAACACGCTAGCAGTTGAGCTAGTTTAATAAAGGTAACGGAAAACTATGGCAGTTCTACAGATTGGTGCAGGCGGCGTTGGCTGGGTTGTTGCACATAAAGCAGCACAAAACAACGACGTTCTGGGTGATATCACAATCGCATCACGTACTATCGGTAAGTGTGAGAAGATCATCGAATCGATTCAGAAGAAAAACAACCTGAAAGATTCAGCTAAGAAACTAGACGCGCGTGCAGTGAATGCTGACGACGTAGATTCTCTGGTTGCTCTTATTGAAGAAGTAAAACCGGATCTAGTGATCAACGCGGGTCCTCCGTGGGTTAACATGCCAATCATGGAAGCGTGTTACCGAGCAAAAGTTTCATACTTAGATACATCAGTAGCGGTTGACCTATGTTCTGAAGGTCAGCAGGTTCCTGAAGCTTACGATTGGCAGTGGGGCTACCGTGAGAAGTTCGAAGAAGCGGGCATCACGGGTATCCTAGGCGCGGGTTTCGATCCAGGCGTAGTATCAGTATTCGCGGCGTATGCAGTGAAGCATCTGTTTGATGAAATCGACACGATTGACGTAATGGACGTGAACGCAGGCGATCACGGTAAGAAGTTTGCGACGAACTTTGACCCAGAAACGAACATGCTTGAGATCCAAGGCGATTCATTCTACTGGGAAAACGGCGAGTGGAAACAAGTACCTTGTCACTCTCGTATGCTAGAGTTCGATTTCCCGAACTGTGGTTCACACAAAGTGTACTCAATGGCACACGATGAAGTTCGCTCAATGAAAGAGTTCATCCCTGCTAAACGCATTGAATTCTGGATGGGTTTCGGTGACCGTTACCTTAACTACTTCAATGTAATGCGTGATATCGGCCTATTGAGCCCAGACCCGCTAACGCTGCACGATGGTACAGTCGTCCAACCTCTTCATGTACTAAAAGCGATGCTACCAGATCCAACGTCTCTAGCACCAGGCTACACTGGCCTAACGTGTATTGGTACTTGGGTTCAAGGTAAGAAAGACGGCAAAGAGCGTAGCGTGTTTATCTACAACAACGCAGACCACGAAGTGGCTTACGAAGATGTAGAACACCAAGCGATCTCTTACACTACGGGTGTTCCTGCTATTACTGCAGCGCTGCAATTCTTCCGTGGCGAATGGGCAGATAAAGGTGTGTTCAACATGGAACAGCTAAACCCAGACCCGTTCCTAGAAACAATGCCAACTATCGGCCTTGATTGGCATGTTCAGGAATTAGAAGCAGGTCAAGGTTTGCCGCTGATTCACGAACTGAACAAATAAGTTTAACGTCAAACTTATTTAGATTACTCGAGCAGTCATGGCGTGAAGCCGTGGCTGCTTTTGTCGTATTTAAGGTTAACCCCTCCCAGCCTCCCCTTAAAAATGGAGGAGCAGAAACAGACCGAGCTTAGTTTTAAATCTTCCACTTTTTTGGCAAGAACAGAGGTGGCTTGGTTTAGTCCTCTCCCTTTTTAAGGGGGAGTTAGAGGGGGTTAATGGTTGATAAATGGTTAGTTATGAACAAAGAACAGCTTAAAACCCCGTACTTCATGATCAATGAAGACAAACTGGTTGAGAACTTAGAAAAAGCGAAGCAGCTGAAAGATATTTCTGGTGTGAAGCTTGTGTTGGCGCTTAAGTGCTTCTCAACATGGGGCGTATTCGACATCATCAAGCCTTACTTAGATGGCACTACCAGTTCAGGTCCGTTTGAAGTGAAGCTTGGCTACGAGACTTTTGGTGGTGAAACGCACGCATACAGTGTTGGCTACAGTGAAGATGACGTACGTGAAGTAGCAGATATCTGTGACAAGATGATTTTCAACTCGCAGTCACAGCTAGCGGCTTACCGCCATATCGTTGAGGGCAAAGCGTCTATTGGTCTTCGCCTTAACCCAGGCGTAAGCTACGCAGGTCAAGACTTGGCTAACCCTGCACGTCAGTTTTCTCGTCTAGGCGTACAAGCTAACCACATCAAGCCGGAAATTTTCGATGGCATTGATGGTGTGATGTTCCACATGAATTGTGAGAACAAAGACGTGGACGAGTTCATCGGCCTGCTGGACTCGATCTCCGAACAGTTTGGCGACTACCTAAATAAACTCGATTGGGTTAGCATGGGTGGCGGTGTGTTCTTCACATGGCCAGGCTATGATATCGAGAAGTTAGGCCTAGCGCTGAAAGCGTTCTCTGAAAAGCACGGTGTACAAATGTACCTAGAGCCGGGTGAGGCAATCATCACTAAAACGACGGATCTTGTCGTGACCGTGGTAGATATTGTTGAGAACGTGAAGAAGACTGCAATTGTGGATTCGGCAACGGAAGCGCATCGCTTAGACACACTAATCTACAATGAACCAGCGTCAATCCTAGAAGCGTCAGAAAATGGCGAACACGAATACGTGATTGGTTCTTGCTCTTGCCTAGCGGGTGATCAGTTCTGTGTGGCGAACTTCGAACAGCCATTAGAGATTGGTCAGCGTCTACACATTCTGGACAGTGCGGGTTACACCATGGTGAAGCTAAACTGGTTCAATGGTCTGCGCATGCCATCTGTGTACTGCGAACGCTCAAACGGTGATGTACAAAAACTGAATGAATTTGATTATTCAGATTTCAAGCGTTCTTTGTCTCAATGGACAGTGAAGTAATCCTATTTCATTTGGTTGAACGTAAAAAGAGCAGCAAAACGCTGCTCTTTTTTAATTTATAAGCTAGGGCGTGTTAGCTTTCGATAATCACACGAGTATCTTCACTGAGCGACTCAAGCTCATTCACCACATCATCCACTTCAACTTCACTTGGTAGTTTGATCGCCAGTTTCGCGCTGAACAGACTTGAGCTTATACCGCCGCCGCCTGCAATGAACACCCGTTGACAGTCCATATCTAGGATAGAGATACCTTGGTTATCAAGCACATGAGTGATCTCATTGACAATACCTGCGCGGTCATTGGCGTCTAAACGTAACTGGAATATTGTTTCTTCACGATGTGAGTGTGGTTCTGAGTCAACAAACTTAACCACTAAGGTTTGACAAGCTGTGAACGCATCTTTAACGGTATCTACGTTCTCTTCAGGGAGCTCAACTTTAATTACGCCAGCGACTTGGTCTTCGATAAAGTTCACTTTACTGATTAACCATTTCCCACCATTTTCATGGGTAGCTGCGGCGAGTTGTTTGATGGTAGCTGGCGAAGCCTGACCGACAAAATTAACGATAAATACTGTGTTCATAATGTCCCCTCCCGGAATAAGGTTTGGGTGCGGCACTGTATACGTAATGCTGCAGTTATTGGACCTTCAGTGATCGATACTTAAGTCCTTGGAATAATGCCTTTTATTTCAGTGTAGGTGTCGCTGGGAGGTTATGTTTGACTAAAGTCAATTTTTGACGCTAATTCGTGATGCAAATAATGAAAATTATGCTCAGGGCACAAAAAAGCAGCCGTTCGGCTGCTCATTGGAGATTTTATTTTAGAAGGTAACCTTCATTTCAAAACCATAGAAGACGTTGTCATAGCTAGCGCCGGCATCCATCGCAAACTTAGCGGCGTCTTGGTTTCCGAACCAAGGAGATGAAGCAAACTGGAACTCTGCGCTGCCGCCCCAAGCATCCGATACCCAATAATGAATATGACCAACCGGGTTAAGGAAGAAAAGTGACACGTCGCCCATTGTTTCTGAGCCCATCACTTCACCACCATTGGCAACAATGTCTTGCTCAGCTGTCAGCATCATTTCACCGACAACCGCACCGAAGAAAGGTGTGATAAAAATGTCTTGCCACGATGGAACTTCTGCAAAGGCTTCTACACCGTATTCCCAAAAGAAAGTCGACATAGTTGCAGAGTACAAGAAGGATTCGAACTCGTTGTAACCTGCGTGTCGTGCTGCCGTGTAGTATACGCCACCGAAGTATGGGTGCATGATGTAGTTAAGAAAGTGTTCATCACGATCCCAAACTGGACCACTTGAAACGTTGTCTTTCCATTTGCTACCTAGCTTACTCATGTCACGATCTTCTTCGTCCCACTTAGTAATACTTTCTGGTAGAAAAGTCATCAAACCTACTGTCGCCACACTTAAACCAAGGATGGTGTAAGTTTGACCCATAAGGTAATCCCAATCTTTGTCAGTTGGAACAATAACGTGTTTTGGTTGAAGACCTGCGTCGAGGTTTAAAGAATCATCATTATCCAGTCCCATAGCAAAACGACGATTTTGTGGTTCGAAGCTATACAGAGTGGTCGTTTCGCAGTAACCTGACAAGCAATCAGGCTTGTAAGAGAACTCAATATGGTTGCTCATATCGTACTGACTTGCATTTGCCGCAGCAGATGCTGTCAGAACAAGACCACTTAAAGTTTTCTTGAACATGGATGATTTTGACACAAAGGTCTCCGAGTTGTTGGTTGGATGATCGAGTTCACAATTATCCCTCAAAAGAACAGCCATTTAAATACTTGACCTACATTTAATCTCAACGAATTGACTAAGAGATTAGTCCAATAAAATGAAAACGATATAGGGACAATGTCGAAAAAAAGTGAATTTTGCCTAATTTCAGGAGTCAGTTGTGAAAATTGCAATGCTTAGTACCGGTGAAGAGGTGCTTCACGGTGATATTGTTGATACAAACGCAGCTTGGTTGTCGAGCTTATTTTATCAACATGGATTTGGCTTAACCAAACGATCGACAGTTGGAGATAGCCTTTCAAGCTTACTCGAAGAGTTTTTGATGCTTAGCTTCAATAACGATGTGGTTATTGTAAACGGTGGTTTAGGACCAACAACGGACGACATGAGTGCCGCAGCGGCAGCAAAAGCGGCAGAGTGTAAGTTAGTGCTATTTAAGGACTGGTTAGATTATCTAGAGGCAATGTATGCCCGTCGTGGTATACCAATGCCAGACAGTAATTTGAAGCAAGCGATGTTGCCGGAAACTGCAGAGATTGTTGATAACCCAATTGGTACGGCTTGCGGTTTTAAAATGCTGATCAATGATGCCGTGTTCTATTTTACGCCGGGAGTTCCAAGTGAATTTAAGTTGATGGCGGAAGCTCAAATTCTGCCAGACTTAAAAAAATGCTTTCCAGACGTAGAAAGCTCATCATGTAGTCGAATTTATACCTTTGGTCTTTCTGAATCCGGGATATCTGACAAACTTGACCAAATGAAGCTACCTCAAGGCTATGAACTTGGGTATCGCTCTTACTTACCTTTCATCGAAGTAAAATTGTTTGGCCCATCCAATCAATTGGAACAGCGTATGAAGCTAATGCAGCTTATTCATAAACACTTGGAAACCAATACTGTAAGTGTTGATGTACCGATGGTTGAGCATATTGGTCGCTTACTGTTAGAGAAAGGGCTTACCTTATCCGTTTCTGAGCAAAGCAGCGCTGGGCACCTGACTTATTGGCTTAATGGCGATGAAAATGTAGGGAAGCAATTTGGTCATGGCTGGGTGCTGCCTGGGCAAAATAAGACAATAATGGATGAAGGCGATACGTTGGCTGCGACTTTTGCCCTTGCCGGAGCGACACGAGAGAAATGTGGCACAGATTTAGCGTTAGTAACGGGGAAACTTGATGATGGTGTATTTTCCGTCGCTCTTTCTACCTCTGTGGGAGAGTGGGGGGGGCGCTCTATAAGTTATCGAGAAAGTACCAGCGCGATGATCAAGTAAAAGTTATCAGTGCCGCAGCGTTAGATTTATTACGCCGTTACTTAGAGCGCAAGCCAATGGCAGCTCAATATGCATTTTTAGAAAAAGTCAAAGAGATGCACATTCCAAACAGTGTGCTTTAACTTCTTGATGCAAATAAGATAAATATTTCTAGATGACAAAAAGCCAAGGCGATTGCCTTGGCTTTTTTATGTTCGGTAGGGCGGTAATCTACGCGCGTTTTTCTCTCATCGCGTAGTTCACACCGCTAAGCGAAAGGTCAGATTTTGCCTTACAAATACAGAGTAAGATTTCGTCTGGCTGGATGTAAGCCATTGCAAAACCAACATACTCCACTTCACCCGACTCCAACTTACAACGACAAGCACCACAGTGCCCGTCACGACAGTTGTATTCAGGTAATAAGCCTGCTTGTTCCATCGTCTCCAAAATCGTATTAGATGGGTTGGATTCAATGCTCACGAGTTTGTTGATTTTGATATTTGGCATTACAGCTCAAACCCTTCGAAGTCGTCTGCACTTACTTCATTGTCAATCTGACCAACAAGGTATGAAGAGATTTCTGCTTCTTGCGGTGCCACCTGAACGTTATCCGATGACAACCAAGCGTTGATCCATGGGATAGGGTTTGACGTCGCTTCAGGGTACGCTGCTGGCAGACCTACCGCTTGCATACGGATGTTAGTGATGTACTCAACGTATTGGCTCAGAATGTCTTTGTTCAGACCGATCATTGAACCATCTTTAAATAGGTACTCAGCCCACTCTTTTTCTTGCTCAGCCGCTTCTTTGAATAGGTCAAAACACTCTTGTTTTGCTTCTTCAGCGATTTGCATGAATGAGAAGTCATCTTGACCGTTACGTAGCAGGTTGATCATGTGTTGCGTACCGTTCAAGTGAAGTGCTTCATCACGAGCGATAAGCTTGATGATTTTCGCGTTACCTTCCATAAGCTCACGCTCTGCGAAAGCAAATGAACATGCAAAACTTACGTAGAAACGGATTGCCTCTAGTGCGTTAACTGACATCAAACACACGTACAGTTTCTTCTTCAGATCGTACAGGCTAACTTTAACCGTTTCACCATTAAGAACGTGTTCGCCTTCACCGTAACGGTGATAGTCGTTTGTCGCTTGGATCAGATCATCGTAGTAGTGTGCAATGTCTTTCGCACGCTTAAGGATGTGTTCGTTTTCAACGATATCGTCAAATACCACACTTGGATCATTCACGATGTTACGGATGATGTGTGTGTACGAGCGAGAGTGAATCGTTTCAGAGAAAGACCAAGTCTCAATCCATGTTTCTAGCTCAGGCAGAGAAACAAGTGGAAGCAGTGCAACGTTCGGGCTACGGCCTTGAATTGAGTCAAGCAGCGTTTGGTACTTCAGGTTTGAGATGAAGATGTGCTTCTCGTGGTCTGGTAGCTTGTTGTAATCGATACGATCGCTTGAAACGTCAACTTCTTCTGGACGCCAGAAGAAAGACAGTTGCTTTTCGATTAGTTTTTCGAAGATCTCGAATTTTTGTTGGTCGTAACGAGCAACGTTCACTGATTGACCTAGGAACATTGGTTCCTTTAGCTGGTCGTTTTTGTTCTGGTTAAAAGTACTGTAAGCCATAATGCCTCAATTCCTTTTAGACCTCCCAAAAGGGGAGGTATTCGATTGTTTGTTTCTACGGATTGTTAGGGTGCGGGAGATTAAATCTTACAACCGCCGCCTGCACAATCGTCATCCTGTGGTTGAACTGCGTCTTTCTGATCGTCTTTCGCGCCGTCACGAGTGTTATGGTAGTAAAGTGTCTTCACACCAAACTTGTACGCAGTTAGAAGGTCTTGAAGAAGTTTCTTCATTGGAACCTTACCGCTCTCGTAACCAGAAGGGTCGTAGTTTGTGTTTGCAGAGATCGCTTGGTCAACGAATTTCTGCATGATGCCCACAAGGTGTAGGTAACCGTCGTTAGAACCGATGTTCCAAAGCAGTTCGTAGTTGTCTTTCAGCTCAGCAAAATCTGGCACAACTTGCTTCAGGATGCCGTCTTTCGACGCTTTAACAGACACGAAACCGCGTGGTGGCTCAATACCGTTTGTTGCGTTAGAGATCTGAGAAGAAGTCTCAGATGGCATTAGCGCAGTCAGTGTTGAGTTACGTAGGCCGTGCTCCATGATTTCTTGACGTAGGCTGTCCCAATCGTAGTGAAGCTCTTCTTCACAAATTAGATCAACGTCTTTCTTGTAAGTGTCGATTGGCAGTAGACCTTTCGCGTAGTTCGTTTCGTGGAACGAAGGACACTTACCTTGCTCTTTCGCAAGCGCTACAGAGGCTTTCAATAGGTAGTACTGAATCGCTTCAAATGTACGGTGAGTTAGGCCGTTTGCGCTGCCGTCAGAGTACTTAACGCCATTCTTCGCTAGGTAGTATGCAAAGTTGATAACGCCAACACCCAGCGTACGGCGGTTCATTGTCGACTTGTAAGCTGCTGGTAGTGGGTAATCTTGGTAATCAAGTAGAGCGTCTAGCGCACGCACTACAAGCTCAGATAGCTCTTCGAAATCATCTAGCGATTTGATAGCACCAAGGTTAAACGCAGACAGCGTACATAGTGCGATCTCACCTGAATCATCTTCAACGTTTTTCAGAGGCTTAGTTGGCAGAGCGATTTCCAAACATAGGTTTGATTGACGAACTGGCGCAACTTCTGAATCGAACGGGCTGTGAGTATTACAGTGGTCCACGTTCTGAATGTAGATACGGCCTGTTGATGCACGCTCTTGCATTAGCAGAGTGAACATCTCAATTGCTTTAACGGTCTCTTTCTTGATTGAAGGATCGTTTTCGTATTTCACGTATAGACGTTCGAATTCTTCTTGGTTTTCGAAGAATGCGTCGTATAGACCCGGTACGTCAGACGGTGAGAATAGCGTGATGTTGCCACCTTCCACTAGACGTTGGTACATCAGTTTGTTCAACTGAACACCGTAGTCCATGTGACGAACACGGTTCTCTTCTACACCACGGTTGTTCTTAAGTACCATTAGCGAGCGAGCTTCGCCGTGCCATAGCGGGTAGAACACCGTTGCTGCACCGCCACGAACACCACCTTGAGAACAACATTTCACTGCTGTTTGGAAGTATTTGTAGAATGGGATACAACCTGTGTGGAATGCTTCACCACCGCGGATTTCAGAACCTAGTGCACGGATACGACCTGCGTTGATACCGATACCTGCACGCTGAGAAACGTAACGCACGATAGAGCTTGCTGTTGCGTTGATAGAATCAAGGCTATCGCCACATTCGATCAGTACACATGAGCTGAACTGACGAGTAGGCGTACGTACACCAGACATGATCGGTGTAGGCAGAGAAATCTTAAATGTCGATGTCGCATCGTAGAAACGCTTGATGTAGTCAAGACGCGTTTCTTTCGGATAGTTAGCGAACAGGCAAGCAGACACTAGAATGTACAGGAACTGAGCACTTTCGTAGATTTCACCTGATACACGGTTTTGTACGAAGTACTTACCTTCTAGCTGTTTTACTGCAGCGTAAGAGAAATCGAGATCGCGCTTGTGGTCGATGTACGCATCAAGCTCATCTAATTCTGCTTTTGTGTAGTCTTCTAGGATATGTTGATCGTACTTACCCATATCAACAAGACGAGACACGTGGTTATAAAGCGTAGGCGGCTCATATTGACCGTATGCTTTTTTACGTAAGTGGAATACCGCTAGGCGAGCAGCTAGGTATTGGTAGTCCGGAGTCTCTTCAGAAATCAAGTCTGCAGCAGACTTTATCATCGTCTCATGGATATCTGACGTGGTGATGCCGTCGTAAAACTGGATGTGAGCACGTAGTTCTACTTGTGATACTGAAACGTTGTTAAGACCTTCGGCAGCCCAAGTGATAACGCGGTGGATTTTCTCCAGATCGATATTTTCTTTGCGGCCATCACGCTTAGTGACGGTAAGTTGTTGGTTCATTCTGCTTTATTTCCCTAAGAAAACTGATAAAAGCCGTATTTTTGTTTGTTTATGTGCAAAACTTGTAAAATTTGCGGCGGCTTTGTGATCAAAGTCTATCTATATATTGTAGCTTAAACACAACATATAGGGGTTAATTTGTTTGCGGGTTACAAGATAGTGCTATTGCCCCAATTTTTCAAGGCACAGGCAGGGGATGACTTGTGGATAACTATGAGAACGAAAAAAATCAGTAAGTGAACACTAACCGATGAGAAAAGGGGGAGATTGATTGGAGAAAATTGCAGTTTTCAGATCGGTTTACAAATAACCGCATGTAAAAATATTTTCCTTGATCTTTGACAGTTTTTGTTTGTTAAAAATAGATTGGTTAAAATGGAATCTAGTGCACGAAAAATGTACCAACAGAAACTAAAAAAGGCAGTAAACCTATGCTACTGCCTCTCTAACGAACCCTTCTTTTATAGGCTCATTTGGTTGATGTGATTGCTATGTAATCAGACTAGTATTTTTGAGTATGGACGATGTAGTTTACATCGACATTACGGCCTAGTTTGTAGCTATCGTTAAGAGGATTGTAGTGCAAGCCAGTGATACCCATTTCGGTTAGGTCTGTTTGGTCAATCATCTTCATCATTTCTGCTGGTTTGATGAATTTCTCGTGGTCGTGAGTGCCTTCCGGAACGATTTTCAATAGCTTCTCTGCGCCAACAATGGCAAATAGGTATGACTTGATATTGCGGTTTAGTGTAGAGAAGAAGACATGGCCGCCAGGTTTGACCAACGCTGCACAAGAGCGAATCACAGAGAGTGGGTCAGGGACGTGTTCAAGCATCTCCATGCAAGTCACGACATCGTAAGTCCCGGCATTTTCCGCTGCGTGGTCTTCGATGGTGCTTTGGATGTAAGTCAGCTTAGTTCCTGTCTCTAGTGCGTGCAGGCGAGCGACTTCTAAAGGTTCCTTACCCATATCTAGGCCAGTTACCACTGCACCTTCTTTTGCCATGCTTTCTGCAAGAATACCGCCACCACAGCCCACATCGAGCACTTTTTTGCCAAATAAACCGTCGGCTTTCTCCAGGACATAGTTCAAGCGAAGCGGGTTAATTTGGTGAAGTGGTTTGAACTCGCCTTCTAAATCCCACCAACGAGAAGCCATCTCCTCGAATTTCTTAATTTCACTTGGATCGACGTTTTGTGCTTTTGTCATGATAGTAATATCGCTTCGCTAATAGTCCTTTGGAAGGCGCGATTATACTCCAATGGTACGATACGTTAAAACTGCTTCTTTTCTCACAATCGCAATAGGGGACATTTTTGAACGATATTGGTGGAAATATAGTCAGTTTTCAGAAAGATATGGGATGAATGTGCAAATTCTCTTCATTTAACCCATAACCAAGCTCACAACCTGATAAAAGGAGCGGGAAAGTGATGCCCCGTTGATGAATTGTGTGTTATATTTTTGCACCTTACACGTATCGTAATTACGATCAGATAATAGAGGGATAATGGCTCTATGAGCGATTTAGCTAAAGAGATCACGCCCGTAAACATTGAAGATGAGCTTAGAGGTTCATACCTAGACTACGCGATGTCAGTAATCGTGGGTCGTGCTCTTCCAGATGTGCGTGATGGCCTAAAACCAGTACACCGCCGCGTTTTATTCGCGATGAACGTACTAGGCAACGATTGGAACAAACCATATAAAAAATCAGCCCGTGTTGTCGGCGACGTAATCGGTAAATATCACCCACACGGTGATAGTGCTGTGTACGACACAATCGTACGTATGGCTCAGCCGTTCTCACTTCGTTACATGCTGGTCGATGGTCAAGGTAACTTTGGCTCGATCGATGGCGACTCTGCTGCGGCAATGCGTTATACCGAAGTACGTATGGCGAAGATTGCCCACGAACTTCTGGCTGACCTAGACAAAGAAACCGTAGACTATGTACCTAACTATGATGGTACTGAGCAGATCCCTGCGGTTCTTCCTACGAAAATTCCTAACCTACTGGTAAACGGTTCTTCTGGTATCGCGGTAGGTATGGCAACCAACATCCCGCCACACAACCTTGGCGAAGTGATCGATGGCTGTCTTGCGTACATCAATAATGAAGAAATCACTATTGATGAGCTAATGGATTACATTCCTGGTCCTGATTTCCCTACAGCGGCGCTGATCAGCGGTCGTAAAGGCATCGTAGACGCGTACAAAACAGGTCGCGGCAAAATCTACATGCGTTCAAAAGCGGAAATCGAAGTGGAGAAGAATGGTAAAGAAACCATCATCGTCACTGAAATTCCTTACCAGGTAAACAAAGCTCGCTTGATCGAAAAGATCGCTGAGCTGGTTAAAGATAAAAAAGTAGAAGGCATTAGCGCGCTACGTGACGAGTCTGATAAAGACGGTATGCGTATCGTAATTGAATGTAAGCGCGATGCTGTGGGCGAAGTGGTTCTAAACAACCTTTACGCACAAACCCAGCTTCAAACGACTTTCGGTATCAACATGGTTGCGCTAGACAATGGCCAGCCAAAACTATTCAACCTAAAAGAGATGTTGAAGTGTTTCGTTGACCACCGTCGTGAAGTTGTTACTCGTCGTACTATCTTCGAACTACGTAAAGCTCGTGAACGTGCACATATCCTTGAAGGTTTGGCGCTTGCACTAGCGAACATCGATGAAATCATCGAACTTATTCGTAAAGCTCCAACACCTGCAGAAGCGAAAGCTGGCCTTGTAGCGCGTGGTTGGGACCTTGGCAACGTAGCGGCAATGCTAGAGCGTGCAGGCACCGATGCTGCTCGTCCAGAATGGCTAGAAGAGCAATACGGCATCCGTGACGGCCAGTACTTCCTGACTGAAACTCAAGCACAAGCTATCCTAGACCTACGTCTACACAAGCTAACTGGTCTTGAGCACGAGAAGATTCTTGACGAATACAAAGCACTTCTAGATGAAATCGCAGAGCTAATGCACATTCTTGCAAGCACTGAGCGTTTGATGGAAGTGATCCGTGAAGAACTTGAAGCGGTTCGCGATGGTTTCGGCGATGCACGTCGTACAGAAATCACAGCAGCTAGCCATGACATTGACATGGAAGAGCTGATCGCTCGTGAAGACGTAGTAGTAACTCTGTCTCACGAAGGTTACGTTAAGTACCAAATTCTAAGCGACTACGAAGCTCAGCGTCGTGGTGGTAAAGGTAAGAGTGCAACGAAGATGAAAGATGAAGACTTCATCGAACGTCTACTTGTTGCAAATACCCACGATAACATTCTATGTTTCTCAACTCGTGGTAAGACTTACCGTCTGAAAGTTTACCAATTGCCTCATGCAACTCGTACTGCACGTGGTAAGCCAATCGTAAACATCCTTCCGCTAGAGGAAGGCGAACGTATCACCGCAATTCTTCCAGTTGATGAGTTCTCACCAGAGAAATTTATCTTCATGGCGACAGGCGATGGTACGGTTAAGAAGACCCCACTGAACCAGTTTGCAAACGTACGTTCAAACGGTCTAATCGCTGTGAACCTACGTGATGATGACTCACTAATTGGCGTTGATATCACAAATGGCGATAGCGACATCATGCTGTTCTCTAAAGCAGGTAAAGTGGTTCGCTTCAGCGAAGACAAAGTACGTGCAATGGGTCGTACAGCGGCGGGTGTTCGCGGTATGAAACTAGCAGACGAAGACCAAGTTGTGTCTCTAATCGTTCCGTCTAACGAAGGCGATATCCTAACGGTTACACAAAACGGCTACGGTAAGCGTACTGAACTAGCGGAATACCCAACGAAAGGTCGTGCAACTCAGGGCGTTGTGTCTATCAAGGTTTCTGAGCGTAACGGTCCAGTTGTTGGCGCAGTACAAGTAGAAGAAGGCGACGAGATGATGATGATCACCGACGCTGGTACTCTAGTTCGTACTCGTGTAGCTGAAGTAAGCCAAGTAGGTCGTAACACTCAAGGTGTAACGCTGATCCGTACAGCAGAAGATGAGTCAGTAGTTGGTCTACAACGCATTGACGAAGTTGAAGAAGTTGAATTACCTGAAGGTGAAGAAGCGGAAGCAACAGAAGCAAATGTTGAAGGTCAAGCGCCTGAAGCACCAGCAGCGGACGATACAGCTGAAGGTTCTGAAGAAGAATAATCTTCTCAGTCACTGCTAAATTTAAAAGCCGAGCATTACGCTCGGCTTTTTTGTACTTGTATCAACGCAATTAAAGCTCTAAACCAGTAGACTGAAACTCTCTTGTTTTATGGAATGCACTATGTCGGTTTGGTTTTTTGTTGCCATCACTTTGATGGGTTTATTCATTGTGGCTTTGTCGCTGAGCGCCGCCAAAGTAAAGCCAGCGCAATGGTTTAGCTTCTGCGCGTTGGTGCTCGTGCTGACGAGTGCTAGCTTTTTACTTTTTCGTCAATCTGCTCCTCAGCCAATACAAGCCGAAGCATCGCGGATGATGACTGCTCATGACATCATTGAGGAAATCCAAGACCAATTGCGTGAAGACCCAAATAATGCTGAGCTATGGTTTCAGTTGGGGCAGGGATATCTGGTCGAAGGAGAGCTTGATGGAGCACTGATTTGCTTCGATTATGCCATTCAGTTGACAGACCCAGTCAATGCAACTCAACTTGCCGCTAAAGCAACCACCCTGTATTACATCCATAAACAAGCGATGACGAGTGAAGTCAGTTTATTGCTTGAACAAGCGTTGCAGTTAGAGCCTCATAATGAAGCTGCTTTGTCTTTGATCGCAAATGATCATTTTTTGTCATTCCGTTTTCAGGAGGCGATTGATGCTTGGGTACTATTACTAGATTCTAACGATCCCAACTTAGATAGAGTGCAAATTATTAACTCTATCAACCAAGCGAAAGAGCTGTTGTAGACGTAGAATTTAATAAGCAGTAGACGAAAGGTAGGCGACGAATGAAGAATAAAGCGTTAGGCATTTTGGTGGTGCTGTGCGGCTCCGTACTGGCAGGCTGTACTTCTTCCGAACATTCTGGCTCCTCATCTACGGTTTATTACTCTTCCGGTTACTACGATCCATGGTGGTATGATCATGACGATTACTGGATCTACTATTATCCGGGTTGTTGTGACAATGATGATGAATACAAAGAGAAATTGGAAGAGTGGTGGAATGGCTTGGATGAAGACCAACAGCAATCCATCAAAGACAAAGTTGAAGATTGGAAGGATGATGATATGTCCACCAACATTGACAACATGAAACGCCAACTTGACGACCATTGGCAATCTCTACCTGAAGAGCAGAAGCAGGAGATTCAAACCAAGTGGGAGAATCGTCCAGAGCGAAGCGAGCCCGCGGCTTTACGAGACAAAGCACTGAAAGAAAAGGCGCAACAAAGAAAAGCACTGCCAGAGACGAAGGTTCAGCGTCCTGCGGAAAGACCTAATGTGCAAATGCCTAAAACGCGCCCAAATATTCAGTCTAGGCCGAGACTTCCTCGTCGTTAGCACATTCGATTTTTGTCTCTCGATAGAATCGAGGACGAAGAAATAAAGATAACAAAGAAAGGGGCGTTCAGTACGCCCCTTGTTGTATCTATTAATTAATCTTCACCAGTTAAATTAGTACTTGGCTTCGCGTTCAGCCGCTGCTTTATCCCACTCTGGTGCCACCGTTTCTAGGAAGTGTTTCTTATCTGAGTTCATTTTCTCCATATCCATACCTAGTGCTTGTTGTGCCTTAGCTTTGGTCGAGATATCAGGGATTTGTACTGGTTCAGTAATGCCTTTGGTTGCAAGTAAACGAACCAGCTTAGTGCGTGCGTCCGCCGCACGGTCAACCGCAGTACCTAACACCTCTAGCGCAACTTCAGGCGCGTGCATGTGGACACCATGAGACGCAATCGCGTAGTCCCAACGCCATTGTGCATGGCGGATATCTTGCAGGATCGGCTGCATTTCATCTTCGGTTGCGCCGGCTTTCCATGCTGCACCCGCTTCAAAGTGCGCTGCTACGATTTGCTTCTCGGCTGTTAGCTTCATGTTCAGTACTTGAGCTTTACGCGTTGAAACGATGCCTTGTAGCTGCTCTTTGGTTTGGGTATGACATTGTGCACAAGTGTCTTCGAAGCGATCAAACGGATTGCCCACTTTGTGGTCGGTGTAAACGGTGCCGTCTTCTTTAGTTACTTTTGGCATGTGGCAGTCCACACATACGACTTTATTCTTGCCGTGGATGCCATCACGCCATGTTTCGTAACCTGGGTGCTGTGCTTTCAACATTGGTGCCTTCGATACTGCGTGTGTCCAATCTTTGAAGTTCAATGCATCGTAGTACTGTTCCATATCGTTCACAGTGGTCCCCATGTCCCATGGGAATTTCACGGCTTTGGTTGGACCGGTAAAGTAGTATTCAACGTGGCACTGCGCGCAAACAGACGCTTGTTGATCTAGGCGAGATTGGTCATCAAACTTTTTGCCGATGGCATCGAAAGCGCGTTCTACATAAGGGCGAGTTATTGCCAGCGCTGGTTCACCGTTTTTAAACTCATCAGAGCGAGTGTCGTGACAGTCAGAACAACCAATAGGGTTAACGACCTCCGATCCTAAGCGTGCCCATTTTCCTTCGAAGTAGCCATCTTCACCGCGTTCATCAATTACGCGAGCCACATCTGGGCTTTTACAGCTCCAACACGCCATCGGCATAGGTCCGGATTTTTCGTCTGTCGGTGCACCGGTACGTAAGGTTTGGCGAACATCATCCAATGCGTAGAAGTGACCGCGGGCTTTATTGTAATCTTTCGCAAAGCCATAGCCTGCCCATAGAATCACCATGTTTGGGTCTTCACTTAAGGCATCTTCAATATGTTCACTTTCTGATGTTGCTTTCCAAGAATGATATTGGTCAGGGTGGTTTTGTTCAAAGGCATCGTTGCGTGGATCGACGAGTCCTTTATCTTCCGCTGCCATAGGAGCGCCTACCAAAAATAATTGGCTGGCGAATAAGGTCGCAACCGCGATGGGTGCGCTCATCCAGTGTTTTATGCTCACGGTGTTATCTCCATATTTGTTTTTATAAGCAGCGTTGTGAGGAGCTATTCCAAATAAGAACCGGAGATCTAAGATTAATAATATGGCTTAATCAAATAGATGAAATAGTGAGCGATACTTGTCTTGTTTTAGATCAATTTACGCCAGTGATCTCAGTCATGTTTATATTTATATACCCCTAAAGTGGTATGGTGTAACTTATTGTGTGCTAAGGTTTTAGCTTTCTGTCTGTTTAAAAAATAGGGTGATTAAGCTCGCTTTTTGAGCGGTTGTTTCTACCCCTTATGGAGAATAGGGGTATTATAAATATAGGTTTAGCGTTGTGGCTTTCCGAAATAAGAATTGATGTCATTTGAAGGTTTGTAAAAATATCTTCAGAGGAAATTAATTGTCGCTCAAATAAATAATTGAGAATGGTTATCAATTATTATCGAGCTAAGGAAAGAAAAATATGGGCAATATAAAATTGACCATAGAGACAATGCTGAAATTTCTCTTCATCTTTGCCTTCTATGGTTTTTCCATCGCCGCCCATGCGACTTCTTCAGAGTCAGTTGAAGGTGCTCAGGCCGAGCGTCATCAAGTCGAACTGATCCGAGACCGAGACTATAAATGTCTTCAATGTCATAAGGACGCCAAAGACACTCTGAATCTATCGCATGATCCACAAGCGTTATTGAGCCAAGGAAAGCAACTTAATTGCACCAACTGCCACAGCATTATTGGTCCTGACCACCGTGAAGGGGCGCCGGATGTTATTAAGTTTTCTGCTGCGCAATCAAAAGCAGTGCACGATAAGGTGTTCCTCGATCCGAGTTTGATCCTCAAAGCTAATAGTCAGTGCGTGGATTGCCATGCGCCTACTGAGCTAAGAGAAAGCCACTGGACGCACGATGTATGCAAAGAATCTTACTTGCTCAATTGTC
>NZ_APHW01000019.1 GCF_002741985.1 Vibrio rotiferianus CAIM 577 = LMG 21460 | reverse complement strand
TGTGCTAAAGCGAATGTGGCGTCTTCCTCTCTCATATCGACGGGCAAATTTGGATAGACCGTCGTTGAACTGACCATCAAAAGCTTTTCCACGCGGCTTACTTTTGCAGCTTCAACTAGGCGTTGCCATTGCAGTGCATACTCTTCACCGTTGCCTTTGCGAAAACCTGGCGGAAAAGCTCCCACAACGCGCTCGATATGGTGCTGTTTGATAATATCAATGAGGTGTTGCTCGGAGTTGAGTTCATTGAGATCGAGTAGGGCAGTGGAAATGGAGGAGATTGGGAATTCATCAAGCTTTGCTTGGCTTCGGCGAGTGGCTGTAACTCGATGTCCCTGCTCGGATAAGACTTGTACAAGTGGTGTTCCTAGCCAGCCTGCGCCAACGATCAATGTATTTGCCATCGGTAAGTTCCTACTTTAGACCCCGATTATGATTCGAACAGGGTTTGTAATTCTAATCTGGCTTGCTGGTGTAGGGGATCGGAGTGCCATTTTTGGTGTTGTATCAAGTCGATATTAACTTGCCATGCCAGTTTTGTGAATTCTTCACCAATTTTGGTCAATGTATTGGGCGAGTGTGACACCAAATGATTTGGAAGAAAGCACCAGCCAAATCCCTGATTTGCCAGTTCCAATAAGATGTAATAGTTGTCAGCGTACCAGATATCGGGGCTCAGCGCCTGATTGATTCCGCTAGTATCGGCACTCTTTGAACGAATAACCAATTGTCTATGTTGCTTTAATTCGTCGATATGACGAATTTTTTGCGTCGCTAAAGGATGTTTTGAAGAAATGAAAACATCAAATCCAATATTTCCCAGATTCGAGAAGTCAATATTTTCCGGCATTTGTAGGTCGCTGAGAATGATGCCTGTTGTTGCTCTTCCTGATTTTACCAACTCGATGATGTCTGGGCTTGAGCCCGTCAAACATTCAACTTGGATATCTGGGAATTGCTGCTCAAGTTTTTTGAGTGCTTTAGGGAGGTTAGTAAGTGGAATTCCCTCATCGACAGCGAGGATGAACTGTGTCGCTTGTGGTGAAAATAGCTGGCAAGCTTTATTGTTAAGTCGGTTCAACTGGCTGATGGTTGCCAATGCATAAGGTAAAAGCTCTTGGCCTTTTTCAGTTAACTTGGGGTAGCGACCCGAGCGATCGAACAAGTCGACGCCGCAATCGAGTTCCATATTCATTATATGTTGGCTCACCACAGACTGAGCTCGGCCAAGCTTCCTAGCTGCTGCGGAAAAAGAACCGACTTCTGACGTGGCAACAAAAGCCTGTAATTGTTCAATAGTAAACATATCGCTTATACCGATGGTATCTAACTTTTTATCATCTTAATAATAGATAAAATGCGCGTCATTGAGTAGAACTATTTAGGTAAATAATCATGACTCGTAACGAACGTATTTTTCACGCAGTATTATTCGAAATGATTGCGCTAGCGATCATTGTACCAGTGACATCCTTGATCACAGGGAAGGGGTCAAGTGATTTAGCAGTGGTAGGAATCGGCTTGAGCCTGTACACGGTCGTATGGAACTACATTTACAACCTTTACTTCGATAAGTGGTTTGGTTCAAACCGAGAAGAGCGAAGCTTAATGATGCGCATTGGCCATACGATTGGTTTTGAAGGAGGGTTGATCTTTATTACGATTCCGGTCATCGCTTGGTTTTTACAAATCACGCTATTGCAGGCTCTAGCGCTAGAAGCTGGTTTCTTAATCTTCTTCTTGTTTTATGCAACAGGCTTTAACTGGGCGTATGACAGAATCCAACCATTTGGAAAGTTTAGAAAACTCATTGCTTAGGGTCGATAAATGACGTGATAAAAAAGCCACCAAAATGGTGGCTTTTTCTTGTTAGGAACTCGAGGCTTTGTTTATTGCTATTCGGCAGAAAGCACACGTAGGATTTTGTCGGCATGTTCCGCGATTTCGATGCCTTCATCGGTTAGATAACCACCATCAGGCTGAGTACATAGCTGTTTTGCATACAGACGTGATACTGCTGCGTGCATCTCTTCAGATGCTTCTTTGTGAACTTTAATGCCAGTTGCTGCGCTGCTTAGATCGAATTGAAGAAGCAGGTTCAGTTCAGCGATATGGTCAGCAGAATATTTCATAGGTAATTCCTTCGTACTTTTTTATCCAAGCTAGTCTGAAAATAGAGGTTGGGCAATAGAAATCCGTTAGAAGTGTTAAGTGTAGCGCTATAGGGCTGATATAACGCGGGATTTTTATTCGATAGTAAACATGCGAACAAAAAATACTTGATGGTTAGGGTAAGAACTCATAGTTGAGTTTTATCGATTACCGTCTCAACAACAACAAATATAGTAAACATTAAAAATAGCCCTTGAAAAACTCTGGAAATGGAGCGATTATCCGCGCCTCGTTAATTGTTTCTAAATGTTACACTTCCATGAACTTCAATCAGTTTGACTCACTACTACCGCCTCAGGCTGCTGAACGTGCCGCCGAAGTAGGTGTTGGCAAAGCGACCAAAGCTCCAATGAAATCTTTCCTGCTGGCGATTTCTGCAGGCATTCACATTGGTATTGCTTTTATTTTCTACACAACGGTAACCACAGGTGCAGGCGATATCCCTTGGGGTATTACACGTCTTATTGGTGGCTTGGCGTTTAGCCTTGGCTTGATTTTAGTTGTGGTAACGGGTGGTGAACTGTTCACCAGTTCGGTACTTACACTCGTTGCGCGCGCGAGTGGCAAGATTTCATGGAAAGCCCTTATGAAGAACTGGCTAGTGGTTTACTTCGGCAACATGGTTGGCGCAGTACTGCTGGTAGTATGTATGTTGATCACTAAGCAATACATGTTCGATGGCGGTCAAGTAGGCTTGAATGCAATGGCTATTTCGCAACATAAGTTGCACCACGGTTTCTTCCAAGCCGTCGCATTGGGCATCATGTGTAACGTTTTAGTATGTATCGCTGTTTGGATGACGTTCAGCGGTCGCACTCTAACTGATAAGATCGCCGTAATGATCTTGCCAGTCGCGATGTTTGTTTCTGCTGGTTTTGAGCACTGTATTGCGAACATGTTCCAAGTGCCAATGGCGATTGGTATTAAGTATTTTGCGCCAGAGTCTTTCTGGCAAATGACAGGTGCCAACATCGCTGACTACGCGGATCTAAATATGATCGGTTTCTTGATGAACAACCTGATCCCTGTGACGATCGGTAATATCATCGGTGGTGGTGTCTTCGTTGGCATGTGGTACTGGATGATCTACCTACGTGATGAAGACAAGCATCTGAAATAGTTTTCAAAAAAGGCAAGCCCTATGGCTTGCCTTTCTTTTATCTGAATGTTTTAACTGATTCGTTAGACGAGCTCTTCATTGATGCCAAACTCATTTGGGATCCAATGGGACGTCATTTCTACAGGCTCCTGTGTGAGCCAATCTACTATTGCTTCTGACACTAAGTCATCGATCTTTTCGTGGGTGGCCAACCTATCCATGATGCTCTCTCCCTTCGTCGGTTAACTGCACTCTAGGAGGAGTAGATGACGCTTCTATGACCAACTCGTGAACGTTTGATTGATGAGCAGAGATTGATCTTAAAGTTGCACCTATGTTTCTTGTTGCTTATGGGTTTGTGTGGGTTATCCACATTTTCTGTGGATAACCTGTCTCAAAGATCGTGAGTATCTTTTTGGATCGAGAAAAATTCATAAAATGAGATGCTTATGTGATGTCAAAGTGACCAGTTTTACGGTTTTTCCTTGTTGATAAACTTCACTTTTATGAGGCCTTCTTTGGTTTGTACACAGCTCTGGGTCATCTCCAAAGTGATCGCGACAGACACACTCAGCATGACAAAAATCGCCAGCATGATGACCAACTGGTACTTGATTGCAACCATTGGGCTAGCACCACCTAAGATTTGACCAGTCATCATTCCTGGAAGCGTCACCAAGCCAGTCGTTGCCATAGAGGCGAGAATTGGGGCCAGAGATTTACGAAGCGCTTCCTGAAGAAAAGGTAAGGAGGCGTATTTGGGGGATGCACCTAAAGATATAGCGGCTTCATATTCAGATTTTCTTTGTTCGAATGCAGTGAATAAGTTCTGCAGGGCAACGATGTTGCTGCTCAAGCTGTTGCCTAGCAGCATGCCTGCCAAAGGGATCATATATTGTGCATTGTAGAATGGTTCGGGTTTTACCAAGCCGAAAATAATAGCGGAAAGGATAGGGAGTAAGCTGCATGCTAATCCGGTGATTAGGGGCAGCATAAGTGGTTTTTTGGGTAAGTTTGCTTTACCAACAATAGAGATCGCCCCAACAATAACCATGATTGCTAGCCAAAGAAGATTCACCAGCAAACTGTTTAAATTAAACAGGTATTCCAGATATACACCGACAAGAATCAACTGAATGGTCATGCGGGCGACACTCATTGCGGTATCTGTGGCAATGCCTAGTTTGTACCTAGCGTTGATTGTGAGTGGGACTAAAAGAATTAGGCTGAAAAGTGCTAATTCAAACCAGTTTATATCGACAACGTGCTCCATAAATCCTCTCCATAAATCAACATTGTGATTTTAACGGAGTACGTTTGCTTTATGAATCAAGTTACTCTTCTTTTTCGTAATCTTCCTTCGAGAAAATAACCTTCAAGTAGTGGGTTTTTATTAACATAAACTTCACAAGATACTAGATTTAGACGGAAAATCAGTAATTCTCTAGCACAAAAAAATCCGCAAAATTGTAAACAAAGTTATACTGATGTTATATGATTAACAAATTTACAAAAGACTTATTTTTACACATCTATTAATATTTTTTAATAAAGAATATCAATCAAACACATATCCGGATGAGCTCAAAAAAGTATTGAATAACAAGGGTTGAAGTGCCGGATTTAATTGAACCTTACTAATAGTATGGTCTAACATTTTCCAATAGAGATTGTACAAAAACTTAAGCTTGGTAATACAGGCTTTCCATAACACTAGATACAAAATAGGCAAATGTATGAGTGATGTTAACAAAGTTGAGAGTGGTGAAAAACGCTCACTGGAGTGGAAGTCTTTCCTCTTCATTGCAGTTGTTCTCTTCCCAATTCTGAGTGTGGCTTTCGTAGGCGGCTACGGATTTATTGTTTGGGCACTGCAAGTGTTCTTCTTTGGTCCTCCAGGCGCGCACGGCATGTAAGCCGGTGAGCTCATAACCACACTTTTGAAAAGATTTTAAGAGAGCAAATAATGAAATCATTAATCATTAAACTGTGGCGTACGATGACGCGCCCGGCAGTTCATATCAGCCTTGGCGTGCTGACTATGGGCGGTTTCATCGCTGGTGTTATTTTCTGGGGTGGCTTTAACACAGCCCTAGAAGCTACCAACACAGAAGAATTCTGTATCAGTTGTCACACAATGCGTGACAACGTATACGTTGAACTGCAAGACACAGTTCACTGGAAAAACCACTCTGGTGTTCGTGCTACTTGTCCAGACTGTCACGTTCCACACAACTGGACTGATAAGATCGCTCGCAAGATGCAAGCATCTAAAGAAGTATTTGCACAGGTATTTGGCAACTACGACGAACCGGGTGTTTTCGAAGAGCGTCGTATCGAACTTGCTAAACACGAATGGGATCGTTTCTCTGCGAACAAATCTCTAGAGTGTAAAAACTGTCATAACTACGAGTCTATGGACTTTGAGCAAATGTCTCCAACCGCTCGTATCCAAATGAAACAAGCTGCTGAAAAAGATCAGAGCTGTGTTGACTGTCACAAAGGTATCGCGCACAACCTACCAGCTGGTATGGACAGCATTGGCGGTATCGTTGGTGACCTTGAAGGTATGACTTCAAACACTGACTACGGTGTTGGCCAACAACTTGTAAGTGTTCGTCACCTACCAATCTACTTCGACGACAAAGGTGCTAAAGAAGCTGGTCTTCTAAACCCAGCATCGACTGTTAAAGTACTGGAAGATAAAGGCGACTACGTTGAAATCGAAATCGATGGCTGGCGTAAAGCGAAAGGCTTCGGTCGTGTAATTCAAGAAGACTTCGGTAAGAACATTGCAGTAGCATCACTACTAAAAGAAGCATCAACAGACGCTAACGTTGTGACTGCTGGTGAGAAGAAAGTTGATGAGCTAACTGGTCTTCCTTGGGAGAAAGTCGCTGCGAAGGTATGGATCAAGAAAGAATCTATGCTGAACGACATCAACCCTGTATGGGAAAAATCGAAAGAAGCTTACAAAACTAACTGTTCTGTATGTCACACACAACCTGCTGAAGCGCACTTCGATGCGAACACATGGCCAGGTATGTTCGACGGTATGCTAGCGTTCGTTAACCTAGATACAGACAGTGAAGCACTGATCTTGAAGTACCTACAGAAGCACTCTTCAGATTATGCTGAAGGTCACCACTAATAAGCGTCGGATTGGAGTAAATTAAATGGCTATTACACGAAGAAGTTTTCTTAAAGGTGTAGCAACCACAAGTGCAGCGTCAGTTATCGGTCCAAGCTTATTGGCTTCAGCATCTGCAAACGCAGCTGAGACTACTGGTACTTGGAAAGTAACAGGTTCACACTGGGGCGCGTTCCGCGCCCACATCTACGCGGGTAAAGTTCAAGAGATCAAACCGCTAGAACTAGACCAGAACCCAACAGAAATGTTGAACGGCATCAAGGGCATCATCTACAGCCCATCACGTGTTCGTTACCCAATGGTTCGTCTAGATTGGCTGAAGAAGCACAAATATAGCGCTGAAACGCGCGGTAACAACCGTTTCATCCGTGTAACTTGGGATGAAGCTCTAGACCTGTTCTACCGCGAGCTAGAACGTGTTCAGAAAGAATACGGTCCATGGGCTCTACACGCAGGTCAAACTGGTTGGAACCAAACTGGTGCGTTCAACAACTGTACAGCACACATGCAACGTGCTGTAGGTATGCACGGTAACTTCATCACTAAAGTAGGTGACTACTCTACTGGTGCTGGTCAAACCATCATGCCTTACGTACTTGGTTCAACAGAAGTTTATGCACAAGGTACGTCTTGGTCAGAAATTCTAGAGAACTCAGACAACATCGTTCTTTGGGCAAACGACCCTGTGAAAAACCTACAAGTAGGTTGGAACTGTGAAACGCACGAATCATTCAACTACCTAGCACAGTTGAAAGAAAAAGTAGCGAAAGGCGAGATCAATGTTCTTTCTGTAGACCCAGTTAAGAACAAGACTCAACGTTACCTAGAGAACGACCACCTGTACATCAACCCGCTAACAGACGTAGCATTCATGCTTGCTGTAGCGCACGTGCTGTACAACGAAGACCTATACGACAAGAAGTTTATTGAAACTTACTGTCTAGGTTTCGAAGACTTCATCAAGTACGTTCAAGGTGAAACGAAAGATAAAGTTGTTAAGACACCTGAGTGGGCTGCACCTATCTGTGGCGTGAAAGCGGACAAGATTCGTGAATTCGCACGCATGCTGGTGAACGGTCGTACACAGATCCTTATGGGTTGGTGTATCCAACGTCAAGAGCACGGTGAGCAACCATACTGGGCAGCAGCAGTAGTTGCAGCAATGGTTGGTCAAATCGGTCTACCTGGCGGTGGTATCTCTTACGGTCACCACTACTCAAGTATCGGTGTACCTTCAACTGGTTTCGCGGGCCCTGGTGGTTTCCCTCGTAACCTAGATACTGGTATGAAGCCGAAGTGGGATAACAACGACTTTAACGGTTACAGCCGTACTATCCCTGTTGCACGTTGGATCGACTGTCTGCTAGAACCAGGCAAAGAGATCAACTACAACGGTGGTAAAGTTAAGCTTCCGGACTTCAAGATGATGGTGATCTCGGGTTGTAACCCATGGCACCACCACCAAGATCGTAACCGCATGAAGCAAGCGTTCCAGAAGCTACAAACAGTCGTAACGGTTGAGTTCGCTTGGACTGCAACATGTCGTTTCTCTGATATCGTGCTTCCAGCATGTACTCAGTGGGAACGTAACGACATCGACGTGTACGGTTCTTACTCGAACAAAGGTCTGATTGCTATGCATCGTCTAGTGGACCCATTGTTCCAATCTAAGCCAGACTTCCAAATCATGAGCGAACTGACTCAACGCTTTGGTCGTCGCGACGAGTACACTCGTGGCATGAGCGAGATGGAATGGATCCGCAGCCTGTACAACGATTGTAAGAAAGCGAACGACGGTAAGTTCGAAATGCCAGAATTCGATGAGTTCTGGGAGAAGAGCGTACTAGACTTCGGTCAAGGTAAGCCTTGGGTTCGTCACGCTGACTTCCGTCAAGATCCAGAAATCAACCCACTGGGTACGCCTTCTGGCTTCATCGAGATCACTTCTCGTAAGATCGGTCGTTACGGTTACGAACACTGTCAAGAACACCCAATGTGGTTCGAGAAATCAGAACGTTCACACGGTGGCCCTGGCTCTGACAAACACCCGTACTGGCTACAGTCTTGTCACCCAGACAAGCGTCTGCACTCTCAGATGTGTGAATCTGAAGACTTCCGTGCAACTTACGCTGTTCAAGGTCGTGAGCCTGTATACATCAACCCAGTTGATGCAAAAGCGAAAGGCATCAAAGACGGTGACTTGGTACGCGTATTTAACGACCGTGGTCAGCTTCTTGCTGGTGCTGTACTTACTGACAGCTACCCACGTGGTGTTATTCGTATTGAAGAAGGTGCGTGGTACGGTCCTCTAAACGAGAAAGTAGGTGCAATCTGTACTTACGGTGACCCTAACACACTAACTCAAGACATCGGCTCTTCTGAGCTAGCACAGGCGACTTCTGCGAACACATGTATCGTAGACTTTGAGAAGTTTACTGGTAAAGTTCCACCAGTTACTTCATTCGGTGGTCCAATCGAAGTAGCTTAATCAGAGCGCTAAACTTTAAATGAAATGCCAGCCTTCGGGCTGGTATTTTTTTAACCAAAATTTCAGTGAGCATTCTCTCAATACTAATTAGATGAAAGTGAACGGGATTCGGTTTCGTGAGCTTGGTAACGAATTGGGAGAATGAAGCGAAGGATAATGGGGGAAATGACATAATAAAGATCAAGTGAGTAGAGACTCTATGGCACAGACCATTCAATTGGCCAATCACACCGAAATCTCGGTAAGTAACAATGATCTGCAGTTTGAGATTGTTGGCAATCAGGCCCACTTTTCGTTTGCTGGACTTCACAATAAAACTTTCACCGAACGTGAAGTGTTATTCGAAATGCCATTTATGTATGAGCATGGTGCAACAGTCATTGGTGACGGTTTTCAAATGCTTGCGCAAACCTCTGGCACGATTTCTCAACCTGTCGAAGTAGGGCGTTGTCCTGACAACAATAGCTCTTACAGAATTTATCCGGAACACGCACCTAAACGTTATTACAACTATTTAGTTATTGAAGATTCTGCAGGCTACAGCTTGTTTGGCTTCACCTCTTGTCGCCGCTTTGCCGGCTATTTTGAAGTGCAACAGCATGACGATCGCTGGGTTCTATCAGCGGCCATTGATGGTGAGCACACCCAAGTATCAGACTGGGAGCACAACCATCTTGAATCGGTTGCGGTACTGCGAGGAAGTTCATTGTCTGAACTTTACAAAGAGTACAGCGAAATGATTGCTGAGCATCATCCTGTCCGTAATGGTGTTGTGCAAGATGCCCCAATTGGTTGGTGTTCTTGGTATGCCTACTATGCCGATGTCACTGAAAATAACATTTTGGACAACGTTGAATGCATGCAAGATAGCTTGTCTGAGCTTGAGTGGGTGCTGCTTGATGATGGCTACCAAGCATTTATGGGCGATTGGTTAACGCCATCAGATAAATTCTCTGGTGGGGTGAAAGAGCTGATTCATAACATTCGCGCGAAAGGTAAAAAACCAGCGATTTGGATGGCACCATTTATTGCACAGCCAGAGTCTGAAATTTTTAAAAATTATCCAGATTGGTTTGTTCGCCACAATGACGGCAGCTTATTGAAAGCCGAAGAGGTGACTTATGGCGGATGGCGCTGCACACCTTGGTATATTCTCGATACCTCCAATCCAGAAGTACAAGATCATTTAACCCACGTTGTTTCAGTCATGCGTCAAGAGTGGGGCGTCGAGCTATTCAAACTAGACGCAAACTACTGGGGCACGTTAAAAGGTAAGCGAAGCCAATCGGGAGTTACTGGTGTAGAAGCCTACCGCATGGGTATGGAGGCAATCGCTAAAGGGGCTGGGGATGCATGGCTTTTAGGCTGTAACGCACCAATGTGGCCTTCTTTGGGCTTAGTTGATGCAATGCGTGTCTCTGACGATGTAGAGCGCCTTAGCCATCGCTTTGAGCAAATCGCGAAAGAGACCTTTTTCCGCAGTTGGCAGCATCGTAAGCTGTGGCAAATCGATCCAGATTGTGCGACGTTTACTTCATTACCAAACCAAGCGGCTTCGCGAGAAGATTATCAATTCCATCGTAATGCTCTACTGGCGTGTGGCGGTTTACTGCTATCTGGTGACCCTTTACCAGAAATTACGCCATTTGCGAGTAAAACGTTAGCAAAATTGATGCTGCGCCAGCGTCGTAATCAGGAATCTGCTAAATTTACTGCGCTCGGTTTGAACCATGCTTTCCTACCACTAACATCTAAAAACGATCTGCACTGTTTGTTCAACTACGCGAGCGATGAAGCGACAGAGTTTACGCTTACTGCAGACCAGCCTACCGATTGGTACGATTACTGGACGGGGGAGAAGCTTAACCAAGAGCCTTGTCAGTTGTTACTCGTTAGTTTGGATAAAGGCTTGAATGCTAAAGCGATTGTGACCGCATAATCTGCTTAAGTTGAAAAAGTAAAAGAGCCTCGATTGAGGCTCTTTTTATATCCATTTGCATTAGATTATTAATATTCGAATAGGAAGAAGTATCCGTAGCCGACAATTAACGCAGGGATTGCCGAGTAGACAGTCGCAACTAACGCTGCTTTTGGTGCCATTGCAATAGCGGGGAATAGCGCATCACCATCATTTGAGATTGCATTCGATAATTGTGCTGACAAAGGTACGGCACCAGAAATGTAAAGACTGGTAACGAGGATCTGCGGCCCACAGCCTGGTAGCATGCCAATCGCAAGGCCAATGAGTGGCATCCAAATCCCCCAACCAGAGAAAGTCGTACCTAAATCCAGACCTGAAAAGTACGTAGTGAGCTCAAAAGCGAGGAAAGCCAAAATCACCCATGCGCTAACAAAGTTAGTATCCTGCGCGGCTTTTTGAATTGGGTGAGAGTCTATGATTTTGTCATCTTCCGATACGGTCGACTGGTAGTCGCCAAGTTCCTTGGTCATTGCCCACAGGAACATACTTATCACCGCAAACGTCGCCCCTAACCACTCCATGGTATTGTCTTTCAATCCAAGCATTTGGTTAATATCGACTTGAAAAGAACCAAGTATTGCAACGATAGTGACAGGCAAAAGCAACCATTTCCAAAATGCACCTTGCAAGTTAATCGCGCGCTGCTCCATGGGGGTATGTGTGTCGCCGTGGCTGTTGCAGCACTGTGCTTGAGGTGATTGTTCTTTCTCCTTTGGGCGGAGGAAATCATCTGCATGAAAAGCATTCACTACCCATCCGGACAGAGTACCAACCACAATACCTAAGGCGATAACACCAAAACCAGTAGCTGGTTTCGCTGCTAGCAACAAGAAAGCTGCATCGCCCATGGTCGAAGTAAGTACGGCCACAATCGCCCCAAATCCCACACGTCCACTAATGAACTGGGTTGTTACGACGATTGCACCACCACAGCCTGGAAGTGCACCAAGGAGTGCTGCAAAGAACACTTGATGACTGCGAGAACGATGATAAAGCGCCGTCAATCGGTTGGTCTTCGACATGAAATTCGACAGGTAGTGGTAAATCGCTAGTGTTGCTGCCACATAACAAGAGACCGCCCAGAATGAATCAGATAGGGTTGCAACGGTGACTTCTCTCGTTGCGTCGCTTGCTAATAGAGCCAGCAGCGCAACAGGAAGCAATAGTCGCTTATAAGCAAGGCGAAATTGAGTGGGTTGCAGCAACTGATGTGCCGAATTAAAAATCTTGGTCGCGTTCATAATTAGCTCAAATGCAAATGGTAATTATTCTCATTATATGAAAGTGAGAATTATTCGCAATAGGCCGTAACAACTTTTCTTCGTGTCAATCTGCCCCAAATCAGGTAAAGTAAGCGCCTTTGTGAGAAAACCCGCTTCCTCGGTGTAATTCGTTATGCAATTCACCCTATTAGGAAGCCATCAAATTGACTTGAATAGGAAGAGACATGATTCTAGTTGTAGGTCATAAGAACCCAGACAGTGACAGTATTTGTAGTGCACTAGTTGCAACTGAACTTCTAAAGGCGCGTGGCGTAGAAGCAATGCCAATTCGCCAGGGCGAAATTAACCGTGAAACTCAGCACATCCTAGAAGTAGCTGGCGCAGAAGTTCCTGAGCTACGTACTTCAGTAGCTGGCGAAACAGTTTGGCTAGTAGACTACTCAGATCTAGCGCAAGCACCAGACGACATCGCAGAAGCTGAAATCGCAGGTATCGTTGACCACCACCGTCTAGGTGACGTGATGACAGTGAACCCAATGGAAGCATGGATCTGGCCTGTTGGCTGTACTAACACAGTACTATTCAACATGTTCAAGATTGAAGGTCACGAGATCAAGCCTCAAATCGCTAAGCTAATGATGTCAGCTATCCTATCTGACACAGTAGGCTTTGCTTCTCCAACTTGTACTCAAAAAGACAAAGATGCTGTTGCTGAGCTAGCGGCTATCGCAGACGTACAAGACGTAGACGCATTCACTAAAGATCTTCTAATTGCTAAAACAAACATCGAAGGTCTATCTGCGGCTGAACTTGTTGAAAAAGACCTTAAAGGTTACCCATTCAACGGCCGTGACGTAGTAGTAGGTCAGGTTGAACTTGCGACTCTAGAGCAAGTTGACGGCATGATCGAAGCTCTAGAAGCGGATCTAGAGGCGCGTTGTGCAAACGACAGCCTAGCATTCGCTGCTGTTATGCTAACAGACATCACTACTGCTCAAACTCGTCTTCTTTACAAAGGTGAGTGGGCTGAGAAACTTGTTAAGCACGAGAAAGACGGCATGCTAATGATGGAAAACACACTAAGCCGTAAGAAGCAAGGCTGGCCTTGGCTTCAAACTGAGCTTGTGTAATTTCATTATTACCAACGTATACTGTAAATGCCCGCCATTAGGTGGGCATTTTTCTATGGGAATAGGAGACGAACATGTCTGAAGCATTAACCCAAGAGCAAATGGACACCATCAATCGCTACAACGAAGAGCAGCGCTTGAAATACTGTGTGAAGGAAATCGTAGCAAACCGCAAAGTGTGGATTCTGAAGGATGAACACGGCTGCGTGATGCTAAACACAGAAGACGACGATTGTGTACCAGTGTGGCCAAACGAAGAGTTTGCACAGCAATGGGCGACAGGCGACTGGGAAGAGTGCGAGCCAGAAGCTATCTCTTTGAATAAATGGCACAGCCGTTGGACTTCAGGTCTAGAAGATGATGAGTTGTCTGTTGTGGTTTTCCCAAACCAGAATGAAGAAGGTGTGGTGCTGTTTCCAGATGAGTTCGATTTCGAACTGCGCAAACAAGCGAGCCGTCGTTAAGCATTATCAATTGCGTTCTGAAATTCAGAGACTAAAAAGCCTGCGTTGATGCAGGCTTTGTTGTTTTTAGAGAAAGTTTTTTTGAGGAAGTGAATACTAGAGACTTACTACTCGCTCAATTTTTAGTGGCTTGGCGCTTTGTAAAAGTGGCTCTCAACCAGTCGTTGGGTAATCGCATGCTCTGGATTGGTTAGGATTTGGTTTGTATCACCAAATTCCACTACTTCGCCTTCATGCATCACCATCACTTTGTCAGTAATGTGTTTCACGATGCCAATATGTTGAGATACATACACGAACGACAAGCCCATTTCTTCTTGAAGCTCCAAGAAGAGGTTGATGATCTGAGAGCGCATTGCCATATCGAGACCGTTTAACGCTTCATCGGCAACGATGATCGACGGCTGAAGTATCAAAGCACGAGCAAGGCATACACGTTGTTTCTGACCCGCTGCGAGCATTTGAGGGTAGAAGTAAGCATGCTCTGGTAACAAGCCTACACGTAACAAGGTGTCTTTCACACGTTTCATACGTGCATCTGGCGGCATGTTAGTATTACGCTTTAGTGGCCCCTCCAAAATACGGCCTATTTGAATACGTGGATTCAAAGACGTATTTGGATCCTGGAAAATCATGCGAATCAGCTTACAACGCGTTGAGTAATCCTTATGTTCAAGGCGTTCTCCGTTTACACGAATCTCACCAGAGGTCGGTTCAATCACGCCTGCAAGCATGCGTGCTAGGGTAGATTTTCCTGAGCCGTTTTGTCCGATAAAACCGATGGTTTGCCCCGGTTCTAAACTGAAGCTTACCGGTTTCACTGCCTCTTTGACTGTACGTTTAAACAGACCTGAGCGCGTGACGAACTGTTTCGATAGGTTATCGACTTCAAGCAACGCACTCATGAATTTTTCTCCGTATTCAGTGGGAAATGACAGCTAAATTTATGGTTCTTTATACGTTTAGTATGTGGTATTTCCACACACTGTCTCTGGGCGTAGGGACAACGAGGACCTAAGCGACAGCCAATCGGCAAATGTTGCAAAGGAGGGATAGAACCTGGCAGAGATTGCAGTTTCTGTTTATGCGGTATCCAGTCATTAAAGTCTGGCATCGCTTTCAGCAACGCTGCCGTATAGGGATGTTTAGGTGCTTCGATGAGTTTATCTGTATCCGCTGATTCCACCGACTGACCACAGTACATTACGGTAATGCGGTTTGCCCATTGTGTAATGGTCGTCAAATCGTGTCCGATCAATACAATCGTGGTGTTATTGAGCTGATTCATACGGCTCAACAAACGCAAGATTTGTGATTGCGTAATTGGGTCAAGGTCGTTAGTTGGCTCATCAGCAATTAAGATCTTCGGCTTAGTCGCGATTGCCATTGCGATCATGACTTTTTGACATTCACCATCGGTTAGTTCGTATGGATAGCTGCCCATTAAACGTTTGTGGTCTTTAATACCTACTTTGTGCAGTAGGGCAATGGCTTGCTTTTTACGCCATTTAAAGCGTTCCCACCATTTACCTTCAAAAGAGCGAGATGGGATCGATTCGATCAATTGACGTCCCACTTCTTCTGAAGGGTCTAAACAAGTTGAAGGCTCTTGGAATATCATCGCGATATCACGTGCAATCACACGTCGACGCTCTTTCGGGGTTAACTGTAGTAAATCAATATTACCGAGACGCATACGATCAGCCGTCACTTTCCAGTTGTCCTTACAGACCCCTACAATCGCTTTTGCAACCAGACTCTTACCCGAACCTGATTCACCCACCAAACCACGAATTTCACCTTCATTTAAGGTGATGCTCATGCGGTCGACGGCTTTCACCAAACCCGATGGTGTTTCAATTTCAATGGTTAAATGTCGAATATCTAATAACGGCATTATTCGATCCCTGCATTGAGCGCTTGGCGTACACCTTCACCCACTAAGTTTAGAACAACCACGGTAAACATAATGGTGAGACCTGGTAGCGTCACGGTCCATGGTGCGATGTAAATCAGCTCAACGGAGTCGCCCAGAATCGCACCCCATTCAGTACTTGGTGCTTGAGCACCTAAGCCTAGGAAACCTAGTGCTGTGATGTCTAGAATCGCTACAGACAGCGCCAGTGTGATTTCTGCAGCAATAACCGTTAGAACGTTCGGCAAAATTGAGTTCCACAGAAGGTAGAAATCATTAGCGCCATCTAGACGTGCGGCCATGATGTAGTCTTTTTCAACTTCTGTATGCACTGCAATGTACACCGAGCGAATAAAACGCGGAATCAAAGCTAAGCAGATTGCGAGAAGAATATTGAACTCACCAAAGCCCAAGAAAGCCACAAAGATAATCGCAAGCAGTAGCGATGGAATCGACATCACCGTGTCGAGTAGGTGATTCAACGTGCTTGAAAGAAGGCCTTTGGTCATGCCCGCCAAAACACCGATAAAGCAGCCGATAAGAGCTGCGATAGCAGTGACAGCGACAGCAGCACCAAATGTTAACTGTGAGCCGATAATCAGGCGCGAAAGAATGTCGCGGCCCAAGTCATCCGTACCTAAGAAGTAATCTACCGTTCCGGCTGGTGCCCAAGATGGTGGAACGAGTAATTCACCCGATTGTGCTTGTGGATCATATGGAGCTAGTAACGGCGCAAAAATGGTTACCAATACGATGAATACTAAGCACCATAGGCCGAACATTGCGAGACTATTTGCACGATAACTACGCCAGAAGCGCTCAAACTGAGTCGGAATACGCTCTTCCTGATAAACGTTATTTGTTAGCATACCATTCCTTTCTCACTAGAGGGTTGATCATCGCTCCGATCAAGTCTGATAGTATATTCGCGGTCAAAACCAGAGTTGCGAGAACCATAACGCCCGCTTGAATTGATGCATAATCTTGATTTGCAAGCGCATCCAATAACCAGCGACCTATCCCCGGCCAGTTGAAGATAGACTCTGTAATGATCGCCAAAGTGATCATACTGGATAGCTGAACGCCAACTTTTGGGATGATTGGTGGAATTGCGTTGCGAAGTACATGCTGAGTGACAATTTCACGGTTGGATAAACCTTTGATTCGCGCAGCACGGATATAGTTTTGGCTCATGACTTCCGCTACTGAAGAACGCATTAAGCCGATGACTTGAGTGGTAGGTGCAAGTGCTAATACCAAACATGGCAAGATCATGTGTTCGATTACACTTTGCAGTGCGTGCGCTCGGTACTCACCTTTTGCCATAAAGGCATCAATAATGGCGAAGCCCGTAACATGATCAATTTCGTAGAGTAAATCGTAACGCCCTGCGACAGGAAAGACGTGATACTGCAACGAAAACATCATGATCAACATCAGCGCGACCCAGAAAATCGGTGCTGAGTAACCTGACATCGCAACAAACGAGATGCTGGTATCGAGCCATTTGCCTTGTTTCATACCTGCAATGGTACCGAGTGGGATACCAATCAGTAGCGACACCACGAAAGCGAAAAAGCACAGCTCTAGCGTTGCAGGGAATACCACCGCCAGTTCATCGTAGATGGGGTTACCATTTTTGCTAATACCGAAATTGAGCTGAGACAGCTCGACTAAGTAGCTTTGCCAGCCTGACCAAAACTCAACGTTTGCCCAGTGTGAGATTGGATCTAGGCGTAGCAGAGAAAAGCCCACTAAAGTGAGAATCATCAAAGTGATGACAAAGAGATTAAGGCGTCTTACGGCATACCAAAACATTAATGAATTCTCTCAACTTTATCAAAAGGTTGTGAATTGAAAGGGCTCGATTTAAAGCCTTTCAGCGATTTATCGTGGACACGGAATTGAACGCCATGAGCCAGCGGAATAACCGGAAACTCCTCGTTCAAAATGTTCTGTGCTTGACGGTATAAGTTCAGGCGGTAACGTGGTTGTTGTGTTTCTAGTGCTAAGTCCAGCAAGAAGTCAAAATCATCGTTACACCACATTGATACGTTCAAACCGACACGTTCTGAATCACAAGAAAGTAGAGGCCTGAAGAAGTTATCCGGATCACCAGTGTCACCGATCCAGCCTGTGAGCAACAAGTCGACATTATCGATGGTTTCAAGTTGCGTTCGTTCAAAACGATCATCGGTCAATAACTTCAATTCAACACCAATATCGGCAAAGTTTGCTTGAATTAATTCTGCAGTCTTTCTTGGGCTTGGATTAAATGCACGAGGCTCTAATGGAACCCACATAGTCAGCTTAAGCCCTTTCTTAAACCCAGCATCGCGTAGCAATGCCAAAGCATAATTTCGGTCATAACGTATTTTTACGCTGTCTTTTTGATAAGCCCACGAGTTCGGAGGAAGTAGGGTATAGGCTTGAGTACCCGTACCGTAGTAAACAGAATCCAGAATATTTTGCCGATTGATCGCTAGGTTTAATGCTTGGCGAACTCGAGGATCACTAAGTGCAGAATGACTGGTGTTGATAGCGATAAAAGAAACGTTGTTCGCTGGCGTTGCGGTTAACTCAAGGTGCTCTGTTTCTTGAATGATCGGTATCTGGCTAGAAATTGGCGATGCTAAAACATCACATTCATTTCTTAATAGCTTGGCGAGAGTACCTGTCCCACGATGTGAGATATCAAATACGACTTGTTCCATCTTCGCTGGTGACTTCCAGTATCTAGGGTGACGCTCTAGCCGAATAAGATCGTTAACTTGGTACTCTTTAAGTTGGTAAGGACCACTGCCGATAGGCAAAAAGTCAATTTGTGCTTTTTCATCTTTTACAGCAAGCTGTTGACCATACTCGGCAGATAAAAGTACCGCATGGCTAGTAGCGATATTGGCTAGGAATGCAAAGTTAGGTTGAGTAAGAACAAATTTAACTGTGTAGTCATCGAGAGCTACCACATCTTTGACAAGGTTTTGGAAATCTAAGCCCGCAAACCATGGATAAAAACCACCACCAACGTCGTGAAACGGATGGTTTACATCAATGATTCGCTTAAAGCTAAATACGACATCTTGCGCATTTAATGCCCGAGTCGGTGTGAACCAAGCAGTACCCTGGAATTGAACACCGCGCTTAAGATTAAACGTGTATTCAGTTCCCGCTTCGTTTACAGACCAACTTTCTGCAATGTTTGCAACGGGTTGATGAGATTTTGGATCGAGCGTAAGCAGTGTATCGTAAAGCTGAGGACTTAAAGCTTCAGCAGTGATACCACTGTCAATGAGCTGAGGGTTAAATGTTGTTGGCTTACCTTGCCCACAAAACACAAATCCATTCTCACGAATCTCATTGTGATCGATTTCGTCACCACATGCGGTGAGTAAGCTAATACCAAGAAGGCTCAGCGATAGTCTTATAAAAGCTTTCATAATATGAAATGGTCATTGGACTTTGCTTGTTCCTTCTGCTTTTTGCATTAGGTATAACAAGCGAAAATGATCCCGCTAATTTATCATCTTTACCAACTCGCTCCAAACATAAAATCTTTGAGTCACGGGGTGTTAGATCAAATTACCGTATCATTGTCTGGTTGTTGACCTTCTTTGCCTCTCAAATTGCCCACTATTGATGTAAAACAGCTTGTTTTCCTTCAGTATAGTGAGCCATTTCTAGACTGAGAGGGCAGGTGAAATTTATCCTTGGCCGACTAAACTGTATTTTCTGACCATACCTCTAAGTTGGTGGTAGCTTAATCCCAATAACTCTGCTGCTTGGCGTTGGTTAAATTTCGCTTCTTCCAGTGCACGGTTGAGCAGTTCAATATCTTGTTCTTCTTGCCATTGTTTATAGTCCAGAGGGAACCGAATCACAGAGGTTTGATTGGTTTCAGTTGTTTCAGCTTCTTCTTGAACTGCGGTATGGCCAAGCGAGTTATCCCAACCAGTTTCAAATGGGTTAAAGGTAAGATGCTCGATAGGGTCAGCATTCAAACCGTGGCGATAGATTGCTCTTTCAATAACGTTCTTTAGCTCACGGACGTTACCCGGCCATTCGTAATCGAGCAGCGACTGTTGCGCTTCTTCCGTGAAGCCCACAAAGTATTCCAACTGCAATTCACGGCACATCTTGATCGCGTAATGCTCGGCAAGGGAAAGAATGTCTTCCTTTCGCTCTCTCAGTGGTGGAAGCATGATGACGTCAAACGCCAATCTGTCGAGTAGATCCGCTCGAAAATCGCCTTGTTCGGCTAGTTTCGGTAAATCGGCATTGGTCGCACACACTAGACGCACATCGGCAGTGAGTGCAGTATGCCCACCAACACGCTCATATTCGCCATATTCGATCACACGTAACAGTTTCTCTTGTACCAACAAAGGGGCAGTTGCTAACTCGTCTAGAAACAGAGTGCCGCCTTCAGCACGTTCAAAACGTCCTTTGTGTTTACCTTTAGAGCCAGTAAATGAACCGGATTCATGGCCAAATAGCTCGGAATCAATCAAACCTTCGCTTAGGGTCGCACAGTTTAAAGAAAGCAGTGGCTTGTCCCAACGCTTTGATAAATAGTGTAAACGTTGTGCGATGAGCTCTTTACCCGTGCCTCGCTCGCCAATAATGAGTACGGGGCGTTCGATTGGCGCAAGTTGTGATACTTTATCTAGTACGGCGAGAAAAGCGGGCGATTCACCAATGAGGTTTTGCTTCATAAAGTCCTTCTTATTTTCTATCTGGCCATAAGTTACCGTATTGAAGTTGGTGAAATTTACCAACTATTGGTAAAAAACATCATAGCATATCGGTGCGTCACAACAACAATGTGCTTAACTTATTGTTTATTAAGGTTAATTAAAGTTGGCACGCAACTTGTTATATGTAAAGGGAGACGCAAGGTAAATTAACGCCTTGTCGAGTTTAAATAGGAAAAAAAGAGGAGTTCCGTTATGGGTATTTTTTCTCGTTTTGCAGATATCGTTAACTCAAACATCAGTGCATTGCTAGACAAGGCGGAAGATCCTGAAAAAATGATCCGTCTTATCATTCAAGAAATGGAAGACACACTCGTAGAAGTACGTACTAACTCGGCTAAAGCAATTGCAGACAAAAAAGAGTTGGCTCGTAAAGTGGAAGCACTAGAAGACCAAATTAATGAATGGAGCCAAAAAGCAAGCCTTGCTTTAGTGAAAGAGCGCGAAGATTTAGCACGTGCTGCACTAATTGAGAAGCAAAAACTTGAGCAAGTGATTAAAGGTCTTCACACTGAACAGACGTTGGTAGAAGAGACCATCGAAAAATTGACGGGTGAAATTGGCAAGTTAGAAGCCAAGATCACTGAGACACGAGCAAAGCAACAAGCGTTAGCGATTCGTAATCAAACAGCATCTAACCGTCGCGATGTACAAAAACAGCTTCACGCAGGTCGTACAAACGAGGCGATGGCAAAGTTCGAGCAATACTCTCGTAAGATTGACGAAATGGAAGCGGAAGCGGATCTGTACGCGAAAACTGGCAACGCAAAATCTTTAGACCAAGAGTTTGCAGAGCTACAAGCACAAGATGAAATTGAAAAAGAGTTGGCAAAACTGAAAGAACAGATGTCATCGAACGATAAATAAGAAAGGAGCCATTTATGTCGACATTTTTTATTACTGGACCATTGATTGTCTTTTTAATCTTTGTCGCTCCACTATGGCTCTTCTTACACTATCGCAGTAAACGCAAAGCAGATAGTGCACTGTCGAGCCAAGATCTAGAGCGTCTTCAGGTACTGTCGGAAAAAGCGGAGTCGATGCAGTCTCGAGTTGAAACATTGGAGCGTATCTTGGACGCAGAATCCCCAACGTGGAGACGCAAATATGAATAAACGAGAACTGTATCGTGACCCTGTAAATGGAAAAATCTCCGGCGTGTGTGCCGGAGTGGCAAACTACTTTGGTGCGGAAGTTTGGCTAATTCGTATCGTTGTGATTTCAGCGGCATTACTAGGTGGTACCTTTCTAGTATTGCTAGCATATGTCGCGATGACCTTTATGTTGGAAAAGCAGCCAGTGACTTACACAGAAAACATTAAGTCACGCCAAGAACATACGCTGAAGAGTAAACCGTGGCAGAAAGGTCAAAGCCCAGACCAGTTGTTGAGTGTGCTAGAAAGCGACTTCAGTCGCCTTGATAGCAAAATTCGCGGTATGGAGGCGTATGTCACATCTGATACTTACCGTGTAAACAGAGAGTTTAATAAGCTCTAGTAATCAGTTCCCAATTTATTGATAAAGCAGACTCAGGTCTGCTTTATTTTTATCTCAAATTACTATTTTTTAAGAAATTTTTTCCTTCCTGCTCTAGAAGAACACCATAAATTCATCTACCTTAAATAGAATGGATGTTAAATGGATGAATTCACATGAGAAAAGCGCTCATTCCCTTAGCGGTCATGACGGTTCTATCTGGATGTGGGAAAGAACTGCCTCCTGTCCCTGAACCCGAATCACGGCCCGCAAAACTCTTCACGGTCTCTGTAGCAATGCCCAGTTTGAAAGACATTTTCCTGCCACCACAGAAGCCGGCGACCGAGCAGTACTCGCATTCCGAGTGCCTGGCTTACTTCAATCGATAGAAGTGAATGCCGGGCAAATGGTTAAAAAAGGCGATGTGCTCGCGGTACTCAACCCTGACGAGTATTCACTCCTCGAAAAACAAGCCCGAGCAAATTACACCTTAGCCGACGTTCAATACGAACGTTCGAAAAAGCTTCGCAAAGAGCAGGTGGTATCTGAACAAGACTTCGATGCGGCAAAAGCCAATCATAATTCCGCAAAAGCACAGTGGGACCAGGCCAAAGCAAACCTAAGATACACAAAACTTGTTGCGCCCTACGATGGCACTATTTCCTATCTGCCAGCCGAAAACCATGAGTTCGTGGCCGCTAAAGAAGGCGTCATGAACATTCAAACTAACCAAGTGATGAAAGTTCTGTTCCAGCTGCCTGATTACCTGTTGAGTAAATTCACCCAAGGTGCCAATGCCTACGCGACGATGACTTTTGATGCGTTTCCTGAGCGTTCTTTTGAACTCACTTTCCAAGAAATTGATACCGAAGCCGATCCTAAAACCGGCAGCTACAAGGTGACGATGGTAATGGATCGCCCAGAAGGTGTGGGTATCTTACCGGGTATGTCCGGTAACGTTCATTTAGTCTCTGAAAATGCTGGTGTGACCAAGATTCCTGATTCAGCTTTGTTTACTGAAGATGGCAAAACTTACGTTTGGCGTGTGAATGAACAAGGTATTGTTGAGAAAGTCTCAGTCACGTTGAACGAAAAGCAGCAAATTGAAGAAGGCTTGGATGATGGAGATCAAATCATCATCTCTGGTGTGAACGTGATTGAGTCAGGGATCAAGGTTCGCGAGTGGGTTAAGGAGCGAGGATTGTAATATGAAAGGAATCTTAGCTTTAACGGCTCTCTGTTCTGCCGTGTTGTTAGCGGGATGTGGTGACAAGGGCCCAGAGAGAGAGGTTGAAACACCGCGCGTCCGTGTTGCTTCATTAGAAGGAATGAAAGTGGATGATAACCTGTACTTCCCTGCTATCGCTAACGCTGCCGATCGTTCTCACTTGAGTTTTCGTGTTGCAGGAGAGGTGAGCCGAGTCTTGGTCAAAGAAGGTGATAAGGTCACAAAAGGTGATGTGATCGCGAAGTTGGATCCAACTGACTACCAATTGGATGTTGATAACGCCTCGGCGCGTTTTTCCGTGGTTGATAGCCAATATCGTCGTTCTGCGCCTTTGGTGAAGAAGGGATTATTGGCGAAATCTCAATTTGATGAAATTGCAGCGCAACGACAAATTGCACTTGCAGAGTTAGAACTGGCAAAACTGCGTTTGTCTTTCACCACACTTAAAGCCCCAGTTGATGGCATCATCTCGCGAGTTAATGTCGATCAATTTGAAAACATCAAGGTAGGTCAGTACATCGTAAATATTCACTCAGTGGAGCGAGTTGAAGTCTTAATTCAGCTTCCGGATCGATTGTATGTGAGTCAGCCACCAACAGAAGAGCGGTTGACTACGATTAATGCGGTTGTTCGTGTACCGAGTGGTAATGAATATGAAGCAAGAATCAAAGAATTTACCACAGAACCTGATCCTAATACGGGTACGTTCACCGTTACGCTTTCTTTGCCGATGCCTCAAGATGAGTACATTCTTGATGGTATGGCTGTGGATGTGACATCTAAAGACAAAAATGTTGGTTTGGAACTCAATGTTGGGATCAACGTGCCGATTGAAGCAATTTTCAATGCTGATGGTGATGAGTTAAGCCGAGAAAACAAATTTGTATGGGTATTGAACGACGATAATACCGTCAGTCGCCAAAAGGTACGAGCGGGCAAAGCCTCACAAACGTCGGTCCAAATCCTTGACGGTTTAGAGCTTGATGACAAAGTGGTTGTGGCCGGTTTATCTCGATTGAGAGATGGCATTAAAGTGGAAGTAATCAAGCAGGAGGCAACGCAATGAGTGAGCAAAATAATAGTGCGCCTCAAGATGATGATAATGTAACGGGTATTGCAGCGTATTTTATCCGTAACCGTGTAATCAGTTGGATGGTTTCATTGATCTTTTTGATTGGTGGTACCGCTGCATTCTTTGGTTTAGGCCGTCTTGAAGACCCTGCTTTTACCATCAAAGATGCAATGGTTGTAACGTCGTACCCAGGAGCGACGCCTCAACAAGTGGAAGAGGAAGTAACGTACCCGCTCGAAAAGGCCATTCAGCAGCTAACCTATGTGGATGAGGTTAACTCGATTTCCAGTCGTGGTCTGTCGCAAATCACTGTGACAATGAAGAATAACTACGGTCCAGATGACTTACCTCAGATTTGGGATGAATTACGTCGTAAAGTGAATGATTTGAAGGGGTCTTTGCCTCCGGGCGTAAACGATCCTTCGGTCATTGATGACTTTGGTGATGTATACGGGATCTTGCTTGCGGTAACTGGTGATGGTTACAGCTACAAAGAGCTACTCGATTACGTTGACTATTTAAGGCGTGAGCTCGAATTAGTTGATGGTGTTAGTAAAGTCTCAGTGTCAGGGCAGCAGCAAGAGCAAGTCTTCATTGAGATTTCGATGAAGAAATTAAGCAGCCTCGGCTTGTCACCAAATACAGTCTTCAATCTATTGTCTACGCAGAACGTGGTTTCGGATGCGGGGGCAATCCGAATTGGTAACGAATATATTCGTATCCAGCCAACAGGTGAGTTTCAAAGTGTTGATGAGTTAGGGGATTTGTTGCTAACCGAGTCCGGTGCACAAGGCTTGATCTTTTTGAAAGACGTAGCAGATATCAAGCGTGGGTATGTTGATGTACCAACGAATATCATCAACTTTAACGGTAACTTAGCTCTGAACGTTGGTGTGTCGTTCGCGCAAGGCGTTAACGTGGTTGAAGTCGGAAAATCATTTGACCGTCGCCTTGCTGAGTTGAAATATCAACAACCTGTTGGTGTTGAAATCTCTGAGATATACAGTCAGCCGAAAGAAGTAGACAAATCAGTGAGCGGGTTCGTTGTCAGCTTAGCGCAAGCGGTTGGTATCGTAATCATAGTATTACTGTTCTTTATGGGGCTTAGATCTGGTCTACTAATTGGTTTGATCTTGTTATTGACGGTTCTGGGTACTTTTATTTTCATGAAGTACCTAGCCATCGACTTGCAGCGTATTTCTCTCGGTGCTTTGGTTATCGCACTGGGTATGCTGGTGGATAACGCCATCGTGGTGGTGGAAGGGATACTGATTGGTACCCAGAAAGGGCGAACGAGGCTACAGGCTGCCACTGATATCGTAACCCAGACCAAATGGCCTTTGTTGGGTGCTACGGTTATCGCAGTAACCGCCTTTGCTCCGATTGGTTTGTCTGAAGACTCAACGGGTGAGTACTGTGGGACCTTATTTACGGTTCTGCTCGTTTCTTTAATGCTGAGTTGGTTTACGGCGATATCATTAACCCCATTTTTTGCTGATATCTTTTTTAAAGGTCAGAAAATAAAGAGTGGGGAGGGCGAAGATAATGACCCTTACAACGGCATTATCTTTGTTATGTACAAGAACTTCCTTGAGTTTTGTATGCGCCGAGCGTGGCTAACAGTCATTGTTTTGGTTGCGGGTCTTGCTGCAAGTATTTATGGCTTTACCTTTGTGAAACAAGCATTCTTCCCATCATCAACCACACCTATCTTCCAGGTAGATGTTTGGTTACCGGAAGGGACGGATATTCGTGCTACTAATACAAAACTAAAAGAGTTAGAGGGCTGGTTAGCAAAACAGGACCATGTCGATCATATTACGACGACAGCCGGTAAGGGCCTGCAACGTTTTATGCTGACGTATGCTCCAGAAAAGAGCTATGCCGCGTACGGTGAAATTACCACACGAATGGATAACTACGAAGCGTTAGCGCCATTGATGGAGCGATTCAGAGCGCATATAAAAGCGAACTATCCAGAGATCAATTATAAGCTGAAGCAAATTGAATTGGGTCCTGGTGGCGGCGCGAAAATTGAAGCTCGTATCATCGGTTCAGATCCTACCGTACTTCGCACTCTTGCCGCTCAAGTTATGGACATAATGTACGCGGATCCGGGTGCAACGAACATTCGTCATGACTGGCGTGAACGTACGCAAGTACTAGAGCCTAAATTTAATGAGAGCCAAGCTCGTCGTTACGGTATCACCAAATCAGATGTAGACGACTTCTTGTCGATGTCATTTTCTGGTATGAACGTTGGTCTATACCGTGATGGTACAACGCTGATGCCAATCGTCGCTCGTCTTCCTGAAGATGAACGCATTGACATCCGTAACATCGAGGGGATGAAAATTTGGAGCCCAGCTCAGAGTGAGTTTATTCCACTACAACAAGTAACCATGGGCTACGACATGCGTTGGGAGGATCCAATCATTGTGCGTAAGAACCGCAAACGTATGCTGACGGTTATGGCAGATCCAGATATTTTGGGTCAAGAGACTGCGGCGACCTTGCAAAAACGTTTACAGACTCAGATTGAAGCAATCGAAATGCCACCAGGTTACTCACTAGAGTGGGGCGGTGAGTACGAGTCATCAGGCGATGCGAAGGCGTCATTGTTCACAACGATGCCAATGGGCTACTTGTTCATGTTCTTGATCACTATCTTCTTGTTTAACTCAATCAAAGAGCCGCTGATTGTTTGGCTGACGGTGCCTCTGGCATTAATCGGTGTTACAACTGGTCTACTTGCCTTGAATACACCGTTTGGGTTTATGGCGCTCCTTGGATTTTTGAGCTTGTCAGGGATGGTACTGAAAAACGGTATCGTACTGCTTGATCAGATTGAGATTGAGATGAAATCGGGTAAAGAAGCGTACGACGCGGTTGTTGATGCGGCAGTAAGCCGTGTCCGTCCAGTATGTATGGCAGCGATTACTACTATTTTGGGGTTGATTCCGCTGCTACCGGATATCTTCTTTAAACCAATGGCGGTAACGATCATGTTTGGTTTAGGTTTTGCGACCATACTGACATTAGTTGTTGTGCCAGTGTTGTATCGTCTATTCCACAAGGTGGCAGTGCCTAAGTAACGGCTTAGTTTAAGTAACGTTCTAAAACGCCTCTGGCTAACGTCAGAGGCGTTTTTATAAGGATTAAATATGGAACAGAATACGTGTGCATGGGCGATGAACCATCCACTTGAACGCGAATATCACGATGCTGAATGGGGTGTGCCTGTACACGACGATACGGTATTGTTTGAATTCATCACGTTAGAAGGTGCTCAAGCCGGCTTAAGTTGGATTACGATTTTGAAAAAACGCGAAGGTTATCGAGAGGCGTTTGAAAACTATGACTTGGACAAGCTGATCCAACGCGATGAAGTACGTACAGAGTTCATTGTTGAAAACTTCGACGTGGTTAAACATCGAGGCAAAATCAACTCAGTATTTAGCAACGCTAAAGCGGCAAAGCAATTGATAGAAGAATACGGAAGCCTTTCTGCAGCCTTATGGCAATTTGTTGATGGCAAGCCAATTGTGAATCACTGGACAGACATGAGCCAAGTGCCAGCCTCTACAGAGCAGTCCAAAGCGATGAGCAAATTCCTCAAAAAGAAAGGCTTTAAGTTTGTGGGCGAGACGATCTGCTACGCCTTTATGCAAGCAGTCGGCATGGTCGATGACCATATTGTTGGTTGTCCTTGTAAAGCAGGTAAGTAGTAAAACGCCCTAAAATTAGGGCGTTTATATCTAATCTGAAGGAACTTAGTAAGACGCTTCTCTTTCTAGTACGAGAGCGTTGTATCGCTCGAAGCCAGCTTCAAGATCGGCAATGAGATCTTCCACATCTTCAAGACCGATGTGCAGACGGACAAGTGTGCCTTCGAAGTTTGGATTCGCTACTGTGCGCAAGCTGTTAAAGCTTTTTGGCTCGTTGGCTAAAATCAAACTCTCAAAGCCACCCCATGAATAACCCATGCTGAAGTGCTTCATACCATCTAACAGCGCAGTGGTTGCTTTCGGGTACGAGCTTTTCAATACGAATGAGAACAGGCCGTTAGCACCGGTAAAGTCGCGTTTAAAGAATTCATGACCTGGGCAGCTTTCTAGGGCAGGGTGACGAACGTGATCGACTTCAGGGCGGCTTGCCAACCATTGTGCAACTTTCAGGCTGTTTTCTGCATGCTGGCGCAGACGGACATCTAAAGTTCGAATACCACGCAGACCAAGGTATGCATCATCAGGAGAAACGCACTGACCCATTAGGTAGCTTTGCTCACGTAATTGATCCCAGTACTTCTCAGACGCGACCGCAGTACCCAACATCACATCTGAGTGACCAACAATGTATTTGGTCGCGGCTTGGATCGAGATATCAACGCCGTGCTTAAATGGAGAGAAGTTCACGCCCGCGCCCCAGGTGTTATCCAACATTACGATGATGTCTTGTTCGTGTGCGATGTTTGCCAGAGTAGGAACGTCCATCACTTCCATGGTGATCGAGCCAGGAGATTCAAGGAAAAGGATTTTGGTATTCGGTTGAATAAGTTCACGAATACCATCACCAATCATAGGATCAAAGTAAGTCGTCTCGACGCCCATCTTCTTCATGATGGTGTCACAGAAGTCGCGGGTTGGTTCATAACAGGTATCAACCATTAAAATGTGGTCGCCCGTTTCGACAAAAGACAGGATGGCATTAGAAATCGCTGCAGTACCGCATGGGTAAAGAGCACAACCTGCGCCGCCTTCCACTTCCACCATGGCATCTTGAAAGGCAAAGTGCGTGTTTGTGCCGCGGCGTCCATAGAACAGGGTCTTGTTTGCACGGTTGATCATCGCTTGATTCTTTTCCGCAACGGTATTAAATACGATGGTAGAAGCTCGCTGTACCGGAGGGTTTACCACGCCATTTGTCCACTTCTTATCGCGGCCAGCGGTGACGAGTTTGGTCTTTTTGCCTTCTGACATAAAAATTCCCTGTCTAAATTACAATTTTCAATATTTAAAACATGGACCAAGGGTGGTTTGCAAGGGAAAAATAGAAATGAAACGACTTGTCCGAGCATCACTCGAAAAACAGTGGTATAGGGCGTAAAAAAGAAAACCGACAGCATCAATCTGTCGGTTTTGTTGAGATTTAGCGGCTTTATCTTATTTATTAAAGTAGCGGGTTAAATAAATAGAAAACACGCTCTAAGAAACGAGAAAAGATACTGCGCTTTTTCCACTCGTCTTTGCAGACAGTGTGTGACTGTTTGATGTAAGTATCTTGCAGCCATGACATCTGTTTTGTGAACTCTTCATCGTCCACCGCAAGCGTAACTTCGAAGTTCAGCCATAAGCTGCGCATATCCATATTGACTGTGCCGACCAAACAGAACTGGTCGTCAATTACCACCGATTTGGTGTGCAGCAGGCCGCCATAGAATTCGTAGATCTTTACTCCTGCCGCCATTAACTCACTGTAGAAAGCTCTTGATGCCCATTGAACCATCATGGAATCATTTTTATGTGGGATGATGAGTTCAACTTCTACACCACGTTGTGCGGTCATTTTTAGCGTTTCAAGAAGATCGGCACTTGGGACAAAATAAGGCGTTGTGATTCTCAGTGAACGGTTCGCTTGGTTGATTGCTAAGGTCAATACCTGATAAATCAGATACTCCGGCATCCCTGGCCCTGATGGAACCACTTGAATCGGATGTTGAAATTCATCGCTATTGTCAATGCGACATTCAGGGTGTTTAGGTAGCTGACGCTCACCTGTTTCCACTTCCCAATCCCAACAATGAATAGCACTTAACACGTTAACAGTAGGGCCGGTAATACGGACCATGATATCGATCCACTGACCAACGCCACTACTTTGCTTAAAGAAAGCTGGGTCTACTAGGTTCATCGAACCAGTGTAGGCGATCTCATCATCAATCACGATGATCTTACGATGCTGACGCAAATCCAAACGGCGTAGGAAAATACGCCACATTTTTACTTCTAATGCTTGCACCACATCAATGCCCGCATCTTTCATCATCTTGTACCAATGACTCCGAAAGAAGCGCGGGCTGCCGGCAGAGTCGAGCAACAGCTTTACGTCTACGCCACGTTTTGCGGCCTGGATTAGGGCTGAAGCCACCGAGTCGGCCAATCCGCCAGGGTGCCAAATGTAGAAAACCATTCGAATGCTATGCTGTGCGTTTTCAATATCTTCGATGATGGAGTGAAGAATCTCATCTGGCGACTGTTGAAGTGAGAGAGTGTTGCCACTCAGTGCAGGAAGGCCTAAACGGTTGTTACACAGTTCGTCAATGCGGTAGATATGACGCCCCATTGCTTCAGGAACATGTGCGTTACAATCATTTAACTGAGTAAACCATTGTTGGAACGGTGTGAACATCACTTTGGCACGTTCAGCACGTTTTCGACCAAGGTTGAGCTCACCGAATAGGAAATAACAGGCAACGCCAAGCACAGGCACGATGTAGATGACCATCAGCCATGCAAGAGAAACGCTAACAGCGCGACGTTTTAATACGACACGGATAGTAACACCAGCGACTAGGAACCAATAAAGCCCGATGCTAGCAAGGGTGAGAAAATGATAGAACTTGTCCATAAATGCCAAAAGTAATAAGCCCAATATGGATACTAAGCGCAAAAACAAATTCGGGGAACAATTTTTAATTGGGAAAGTGCAGAGGATTTTGTATCAAGGAGTGAAATTTATAACAGGGCTATCTGTTATTTTTGTGTAAAAAATAAGGCTTTTTCTTAACCTTTGACTAAAAAAGCAGCATTTAACGTGCGTGAAGTTACAATTGTTCGATAAATGTAACTTTTGGGGTTCCAATTCTAATTTGAAACTGCTTTACTTGCCATACATAGAGCGTCACACAAACATCTTATAAAGTGTATACTTTTTTTTACACAACATTTTCGACGCCTATCTCTATGCATACACAACATAACTATTTTGGAGAAGAAGCGTGGCTACAACTAATACAGCAGCACCACGTGATACGTGGGGGTCTAAACTAGGCTTCGTAATGGCAGCAGCGGGTTCCGCTGTCGGTTTAGGCAATATATGGAAATTCCCTTACACAGCAGGTGAGAGTGGCGGCGGTGCGTTCGTTGCAATCTACCTTCTATTTGTTATTTTTATCGGCTTTAGCGTAATGCTTACTGAATTCGCTATTGGTCGTAAGACAGGTCTTTCAGCAGTAGGTGCTTTCAAATCTACTGACCGTCGTTGGACATTTACTGGTGTTATCGGCGTACTAAGTGGTCTACTGATCATGGGTTTCTACCCTGTAGTAGGTGGCTGGGCGTTAGCATACATCTTTAAAGTAGGTGGTGGTCTACTAAGCACCCCTGAAGCAATCGGTGATAGCTTCGGCGGTTTTATTTCTGATCCAGTTCAACCGCTAATGTGGATGGGTATTTACCTATTCCTTAACATTGCTATCGTAATGAAAGGTATTTCTGGCGGTATTGAAAAAGCAGGCAAAATTCTAATGCCTCTTCTATTCCTTATCCTGATCGTTGTATCAGTGAAAGGTCTGATGCTACCAGGTGCTATGGCAGGTCTTGAGTTCTTGTTCATGCCAGACTTCTCGAAAGTAGACAGCAATGTGGTTCTAGCAGCGCTAGGTCAGGCATTCTTCTCACTATCTCTCGGTATGGGTTGTATGATGACGTACGGTTCTTACCTGAAGAAGAAAGAGAACCTAGTTCAAACTACCGGTATGGTTACGGCGATGGATACGGGTGTGGCAATCCTTGCGGGTGTTGCAATGTTCCCAGCAATGTTCGCATTCGGTATGGAGCCAGCAGCAGGTCCAGGTCTAGTATTCGTTGTTGTACCTCAGCTGTTTGCTGAAATGGGCGGCATAATCGGTCTTCTGTTCGCTCTGATGTTCTTCATCGGACTAACAGTTGCAGCACTGACTTCTTCAGTATCTCTACTAGAGGTTGTGGTTTCTTACCTAATCGATGAGAAAGGCCTGAAGCGTTCAACAGCAGTACTTTCAGCAAGTGTAGTAATGGCGTCACTATGTGTGTTTGCATCACTATCACTTGGCGGTGTTGGTCCTACACTATTTGGTACTGGCGCATTCGACATTTTCGACCTGCTAACGGATAAGATCTTCCTAGCGGTTGGCGGTATGTTGGTATGTATCTTTGCTGGCTGGCGCCTGAACCGTGCTGAGCTTGAGAAAGAAATCACGAACGACGGTCAAGTATCTTTCCCACTATTTGGTCTATGGTACAACCTAGTTAAATACGTAATCCCAGTTGCTATCGCTATCGTAGCCTTCATGGGTATCAAGTCTGGTTTCGACAGCGGTAAAGGCGAAATCATGCTACTAGGTATCGGTATTATTGCACTAGCGGGTATCTTCTCTAAGAAGTTATAACTTACTCAGATCTTTTAAAATTAACAGCGGAAGTCCCTTAGGGGCTTCCGTTTTTTTATTTTCGAAATTTATATATTTGATGTTTTTAATACTAAATTCATAGGTTTATTGTGAAGTTGCTCGCATAGTGATTTGAATCACAAAAAACGCGATTAAAGTTATCGAGTGGCATTCCGATAAGCCTTACAGAATTTGCGTGATTTCTTATGTTTATTGAATAAGCGTAAGAATGTTTATAGGAAAGTAATTAGATGAAAATGTCTGTTCGTAAAAAGCTGTATTCGAGCTTTGGTTCAATATTAGCCATTATGCTGGTCATGATTGGAATTATCACATTAGAAGTATTGAGCTCGCACGAAGTGGCTGACGAGGTAAGAACGGACGATGTTCCTGAAACTGTTCAGTACTTAATTTTAATTGATGAAGCCGGAGATGTGTATCGAGATGCATTAGGTGCAATTGTTGACGTGCCGGGAGCCAAAGCGGATTACCAACAAAACAAAGGAGAATTCGCCGCAGCCATAGCTGACGTTAAGCTTTTAGAAACAGTAGGCGGAGAGGACTACCGCAATGTTGAAAAGGCTGAGCGCTATATGAAAACCTTCACACAAGATTTTGAAACTCAGATTCTCACTAATTTGGGCCTTCAAAATGTTGAGCAAAATGTCGCGAAACTCCGTTCACTCTATGATGCAAACTTAGCACCGATTGAGGCAATCTTAGATGCGGCATCAATGGACGGGAGAGAAAGTACCAGTGAAGCGTTGTTAAATCTTTCTGATTCCTTTACCAGTATTGAAAACACAATCTATGTTCTAGGCTCTATCGCGTTAGTTGCCACTGCAGTAATCGCTTACTTGTTGTCGAATTCAATTACCAACCGTCTGAGCAAACTCGATGAGTTGGCGCAGCGTGTTGCAGAAGGTGATCTAACGGTAGAACCGATTGAAGATAAGTCGGGTGATGAACTAGCTAACCTAGCGACGTCACTAAATAAGATGCAAGCGTCTTTGACCAGTCTTATTGGTTCGATTTCGCTCGTGTCAGAAGAAGTGAAATCTGTTACCGGCGAACTGTCAATTGTGAGCCAAGATATTGTGTCTGGTGCGAGTAGCCAATCTGATAAAGCAAACTTGATTGCGACTGCGGCAGAAGAGTTGAGCTTGACGATTTCTCAAGTTGCTGAGCAGGGTGCAGCAACGTTTGAAGAAGCACGTAAGTCGGAATCAACCGCAGAGCAAGGCCGCACCGTGATCGTGGATATGGTTGAAAGCATTCAGCAAGTATCACAACAAATGTCCGATATGTCGGTTCAGATGAACAGCCTAGGTTCTCATGGAGAGAAGATCGGCGCGGTTATCAAAGTCATTGAAGATATTGCAGAGCAGACGAACCTGCTGGCATTGAACGCAGCGATTGAAGCGGCACGTGCAGGTGAGTTTGGTCGTGGCTTTGCTGTGGTTGCAGATGAAGTTCGTGCTCTGGCTGAACGTACAACAAAGGCAACACAAGAAGTTGGTGAGATCATTCAAGCGATTCAAGTCGGGACTCAAGAGGCAGTGACTTACACCGAAGATGGCTGTCGTCTGGTTGAAATTGGTGTGAGTCAAAGCTCGGGGGCAGTGAACTCACTGGAAGAAATCGTTTCTGGTGCGGCGCACGTTCAAAGCATGGTCAATTCGATCGCGACGGCGGCGGAAGAGCAAACCGCAGTGACGAAAGAAATTGCGGCTGACATTACCTCGATCAGTGATATCTCGAATCGCTCATTACAATTGGCGAATGACAGCTCGCAAAGCGTAGAAGGTCTGAACCGTAAAGTTCAAGAATTGGAAGCGCTGGTGGGTAAGTTTAAGCTCGCCTAATTGCTTAGAATCGGTATACTTCTGGCTCCAAACGTGGAGCCAGTTTTTTATGTTCGACATTCTACACACCCATCCAGACTTTCTGATCATCAATAAACATCCCAACGTCTCAGTACACAAGGACGATGGTGATACCATGTTGCTGCAAGAAGTAGCAAAACAAAGTGGTGATGAGCAGTTGTATCTTATCCACCGCCTCGACAAAATGACGTCTGGAATTTTGCTTTTGGGTCGCAACGCAAAAGCAGCAAGTGCGTTGTCGCAAGCATTTGCAGATCGTGAAGTCGAGAAGTTCTATCTTGCTATAGGCTCGAAAAAGCCTAAGAAGAAGCAAGGGCTGGTAGTGGGTGACATGGAACGCTCTCGTCGTTCTTCATGGAAACTGGTCAACAGCAAAACGAATCCAGCGATTACCCAATTCTTCTCACTAGCGGCAGAGCCAGGAGAACGTCTGTTTTTATGTAAGCCACACACTGGCAAAACACACCAAATTCGCGTGGCATTAAAATCAGTTGGCTCGGGTATTGTTGGCGATCCTATTTATAATGCAGGCAATGACGCTGACCGCGGCTACTTGCATGCATTTTCGTTGTGCTTCCCGTATCAAGATGAAACACATTGCTTTGTTTGCGATCCACGCGAGCATAAAGCGCTTGGCAGTAAATGGCAAAATGAAATTGTATCCCAAGGTGTCGATACTTGGCTTTCTCCGTGGGAACTCAACTGGCCTACGATCAAATAACCATCACAAAGAAAACGAATAAGAGAATTCGATGCAAGCATCACAACTTCCGCTGTTTTTCCAGCATCTAGAAGCCGAGCTAACAAAAGCTCCCAATGAAATTCGTCGACTGTTTCACGGTCGTGGCCGCCGCTTTGAAGGCTTAGAGCAAATCACATGTGATTGGTTACAAGGTCAATTGATTATCAATATCTTTAAAGAAGTTGATGACGCATTTCTTGCTGAGTTAAAAGCGGGATTGAATGCACTTTCTGAGTCTGCACAGTGGGCTGAAAAACAAGGCCGTACCATCGTGATTCAACATCGCTACGCTGACGGTGCACCTTCTGAAATCCTATTGGGTGAGCTAGATGCTCGACCTGTGGTTGAAGAAAGTGGCTTGAAGTACCAACTAGACATCGGTCGTAACCAGAACTTCGGTCTGTTCCTTGATATGCGTTACGGTCGTGATTGGGTTCGTGAAAATGCAAAGCATAAAAACGTGCTCAACTTGTTTGCTTACACTTGTGGCTTCTCTGTTGCTGCAATTGCTGGTGGTGCAGATAAAGTGGTTAACGTGGATATGGCAAAAGCGTCGCTGTCTAAAGGTCGTGAGAACCATAAACTGAATGGCCATAACATCAACCAAGTGAGCTTTATGGGACACGACATCTTTAAGTCGTGGGGGAAGATCAAGAAGTCAGGCCAGTACGATATGATCATCATTGATCCGCCATCATTCCAAAAAGGCAGTTTCGCGTTAACCAAAGACTACAAAAAGATTCTACGCCGTTTGCCAGGTTTGTTGGCAGAAGGTGGTCAGGTGTTAGCGTGTGTTAACTCGCCATCGGTGACTAGCGACTTCTTGATTGAAAGCATGAAGGAAGAAGCGCCAGAGCTAGCATTCCGCGAGCGTCTGGATAACCCACCAGAGTTTATGGATGTGGATAGCGAAGCTGCACTGAAGGTTTTACTGTTTAGCTGAGTTTAGATAAAGAAGCTTCCGAGTTTAATAACCCGTTTCCATGAACAAAAAGCGCCCAGTACGGCGCTTTTTTAATGTTCGTATCAACGGCTTTAACCAATCTGTACTTCAAGATCGGATTCAATCGTCGAAGAGCAGGCGAGTACGTAGCCTTGCTCTATTTCTTCAGGAGTCAATGTTTCAAGGCTGGTTGAAGAAACGTTGCCTTTGCGAACCTTACACTTACAAGAGCCACAAATGCCGCTTCTACAAGCGACGATCAACGGTAATCCAGCGCCTTCCAATACGTCTGCAAGGACTTGGCCTTTTTGTGCATCAATCGTTTGAGCAAAGTCTGGTACTGACACACTGGCTGTTTCATCTGACACTTCCGCTTCTTCGCTGGCAGCAGGAGTAAAGCTTTCTTGGAAGAAGTTCGCCATATCAAAGCCAAGCTCGGTCAAATAACCTTGGACATCGAGCATAAACTGGTTTGGGCCACATAGATAAACCGTGCGCTGATTAAAATCTGGGACCAACTCCTGAAGCCATTCCTTACTGAGTCGACCTTCAGGGTACTGTGTCTCTCCGCGATTTTTCAGTAACAGCTTCAAGTTAAAATCTGGGTAAACCGAGTGGTAAGTCTCTAGCAAATCAAAGTAAATCGTTTCTGGTTGAGAGCGAGCGATATGCAGAAACTCGATATCTACTTCTTGATCATTGCTCAGCCACTGTTTTGCCATCGCGAATACAGGCGTGATGCCACAGCCTGCACTAATGAGCAGTGCTTTCTTTCTACCATTGACCGTGATTGGTGGGTGATCAATGCAGTTGAAGTCACCCGTAGGAGGAAGAGCTTGAACCATATCGCCAATGAGAAGCTTATCGATGATGTAGTTGGATACCTTACCGCCTTCGACACGCTTTATCGTTAGTTGCAGACAGTCGTCACCGGAAAGAGAGCTGAGAGAGTAAGCACGAAACTCCATCTTGCCATCGATTTCAACGCCAAGGTTGATGAACTGACCCGCTTTAAATTCAAACAAAAGCGATTCTGACAGGTCTGCCAGCTTGAGGCTCACTGCATCGGCAGTTTCATGGTATTTGTCTACACAGCGTAATGTGACAGGTTGACTGCCTTGCCATTCAAAAAACATAACAATCTCTTTGGTTGTCGAGTACTCAATAGATAAAAACGCCCCCAATTAAGGAGGCGCATGATAAGCGAGGCGATTACGCTGCTAGGATAGTTTTAAGGTCGTCCTGAACATTGCCAATGCTGCGCATGTCGAACTTCTCTTGAATAATCGCAACCAAGTTTGGTGTTAGGAACGCAGGCGCTGTTGGACCTGTGTAGATGCCTTTCACACCAAGAGCGAATAGCGTAAGCAGGATCACAATCGCTTTTTGCTCGAACCAAGATAGAACAAGCGTTAGAGGAAGCTCGTTGATGTCGCAATCGAACTCTTTCGCAAGTGCCAGTGCAAGCTGGATTGCTGAGTACGCATCGTTACATTGGCCCACATCCAATAGGCGAGGGATGCCATTGATGTCGCCAAATGTGTTCTTGTTGAAGCGGTATTTACCACAAGCTAACGTTAGGATTAGCGTATCTTCTGGTGCTTCTGCAGTGAAGTCGGTGTAGTAGCTACGTTCTGCTTTGTCACCATCACAGCCACCTACTAGGAAGAAGTGTTTGATGTTGCCTTGCTTCACTTGGTCGATAACCGCTGGTGCTGCGTTCATTAGTGCGTTGCGACCGAAACCAACCGTGATGTTGTGTTCGATTTCGTCATGCTGGAAGCCTTCTTGCGCTAATGCACATTCAACGACTTGGCTAAAATCGTCACCTTCAAGGTGAGCGACGCCCGGCCAACCAACGATACTACGAGTGAATAGACGGTCTGCGTATTGGCCAACGTTCGGGTTCAATAGGCAGTTTGATGTCATCACAATCGCGCCAGGGAAGTTAGCGAACTCTTTTTGTTGGTTCTGCCACGCGCTACCGTAGTTACCCACTAGGTGAGGGTACTTCTTCAGCTCTGGGTAGCCGTGTGCAGGCAGCATTTCACCGTTGGTGTAAACGTTAATGCCTTTGCCTTCAGTCTGTTGAAGGATTTTCTCTAGGTCGTGAAGGTCATGACCAGAAACAAGAATACATTTACCTTTCACTGGCTTAACGTTAACGGTGGTTGGCTCTGGGTGACCGAACGTTGCTGTTTCACCATGATCCAGCATTTCCATCACTTTGTAGTTCATAAGACCGATGCGCATTGAGCAATCTAGCAGTTCGCCTAGATCTTCTGGGTCAGTACCTAACCAAGCCATGATTTCGTGGTATTCCGCGAAGATGTCATTGTTGGTTTGCTCTAATACTCGTGCATGCTCCATGTACGCTGCAGCACCTTTTAGACCGTACAGGCAAAGTAGGCGTAGGCCGACAACGTCTTCATGTACTTGGTCTTTACCACGGTTTACCGCTACTTGAGGAGCAAATGCTAGGATTTCTTCTGCGCTATTTGGCAGTTCAAAGTCCGCGACATTAGGAATGTTCTCTACTACTTTGTCTGCCAGTGTGGCTGCAGACATCACTTGGTCTTTTAGCAGTGCTTTGTAAGTAGCTGCTTGAGAGGTTAGCTCAAGGATACGTTCTGGATCGAAGTTTACGTTAGTCAACGTAGAGAAGAATGCTCTTGGAGCCCATTGGTTGATTTCATCATTAATGATGTTGAATTCAAGCGCGCGTGCTGCCCAAAAAGAAACCCCTTGCAAAGTGTAAACCAACACGTCTTGTAGATCGGATACCTCTGAAGTTTTGCCACACATACCTTGTGCGAAAGAACAGCCTTTTACAGCTGGGGTTTGGATTGTCTGTTCACATTGAATACAGAACATATTGGGTTCTCCAGTGATTGTAGTAATAGTCGTTTTGCTTTCTCCAATAGAGCAGAATGCATGCCAATTATTATGTTATTGATTTTAAATGACTTTATTTGTTTTCAGGTACGTATTTGATGTGATTGTGACAACACGAATGATGTGCAAATGACAACGGAGTTTTAGATGTGATGATAAAAGCAACGCGCGAGAAACGTTTTAACGGGCGATAGTGGAAGTGCTTGTTAAACAGGAGAAAAGTTAATGCGGTTTTGTGGAGGCAAGAGATTCCCGATTGCGCTCCTTCGTCGGCTCGCTCCGCTTCGGGCTAGGAGCCATTCCGGACGAGCCTAAGCGAGCCATCCGGAATCTATTTTTTTAAGACGTAAGTTTCTTCTCTCTCAGAGAAGAGAGCGAAGTAGAGGCTTCTATTTGCTAATGCCGAGCTTTTTACCCATGCGATACAAGTTGCCTCGATCCATTTGTAAAAACTCCGCTGCTTTTGCCCACACACCGCCAGTTTGGCTTAAAGCGTGTTCAATCAAGTCACGCTGATAACTTTCTATTAACTCTCGCATTGGCTGACTTTCTTTCGGCAAGTAATGTGATGTGTTTTTTACATCGTCCAGTGCCAATGAAGTATCAAAGTGGCTGAGCATAATAGTGCTCGCGCCTTGCTGAATTGCATGTAATGCCGCACGCGTTAAGGTATGCTCAAGCTCTCGAACATTACCGTACCAAGGCAGAGATTCTAATTGAGTTAGCACCTTAGGGTGAACGTGAAGGTTTGGCGCATTAAATTGCTGGCGTACTTTTTCTAACAAATATCCCGCCAGAACCGGAATGTCGCCATCACGAGCGCGAAGTGGTGGCACTTTGATTGGGAATACATTTAAACGATGGAACAAATCCGCACGGAATGTGCCATCTTCCACTTCTTTTTCTAACTGTCGGTTGGTGGCTGCGATGATGCGCACGTTAACCATCAAATGCTGATCGCTACCCACACGTTGCAACTCACCTTGCTGGATAACTCGCAGCAGTTTTGCTTGTAAAATCAATGGCAATTCACCCACTTCATCTAAGAAGATTGTACCGCCATCAGCCAATTCGAACTTACCTGCACGATGACTATTGGCTCCGGTAAAAGCGCCCTTTACGTGGCCAAACAGTTCGCTCTCCGCCAGACCTTCGGGTAGGGCGGCGCAGTTTACGTAAATCATCGGCTTATCATTACGATGAGATTGAGCATGGACGGAGTGAGCAACAAGTTCTTTACCCGTTCCCGTTTCTCCCGTTACCAATACTGCGTAATCTGATTGAGCAACGGTCGCAATGTTGTTTCGTAATTGATTGATTTGTGGGCTTAAGCCAACCATATCACCGTGTTGTGAGCGCGCCTGTTGGATAAGGGTTTGCGTGACGCTCTTTTGCTTCTGGTTTTGTGCTTTAAGGGCTTTTAATTGCGCAATGTTACGCAGTGTTGCCGCCGTTAGTGCTGCGAATGTTTCGATTGCTACTGGGTCGATATGATCAAACGCACCAACAGCAAGCGCATCCATGGTTAACGCGCCAACAAGTTGTCCTTCGACGTACAAGCTAAAGCCCATGCAGTCATGGACATCAATGCACTGATCTTCCGTTAAAAGTGTTCCATCAAATGGATCGGGCAGGGCGCAGTCAGCATCAAAGCGAACTGGTTCACGACTGTGGATAATAGCGTCCAAGCGTGGATGAGCTTTAGGAAAGTAACGGCGACCGAGTACTGAGCTCGATAGGCCCTTTACTGCAACTGGCGTTAGGAAGCATCTTCATCAAAGATAAACAAACAACTTGCATCACAAGGGAATACTTGCGCCACCCCGTCTATCAGGTTTTGGTATTGCTGCTCATGAGAGCGATTTGAGCTCAGATTGAGTGCGATATTGAGAAGTACGTGGTCGACAGTAGGAGTCATAACAAGCCCAGAGTTATCTTGAATGGGCTCATGCTAGCAACTTGATGTCATTTGAACATCGAAAGGTGTGAGAGATTGATGTTCCATTGACGACGATCAAGTGACATAACAGAACTGTGATACAAATAAGTGCAACTGATTGCGCTTAAGAGCTAGGAATGAGGGATTCAGCCTTCGCAAATAATATTCTCCGAAATTGAATTTTTCCGTTGACCTTAAGTTAACTTGAGCTTTTATCCTCCACCTGTAATACATGTCAGGAGGACAGGTTATGCATAATAACTACATTAAAGAGTTAGCCGTAAAGAGCTACCAAGAGGACCTACAAAAAGAGTATTACCGCGCTAAGCAGCGGACGTGGCATTTTCCGAGTTTTGTCTCTGGAATTGTGGTGACGCTGGTGGTGAGTGGGATGCTTTACTGAGGGGGGGATTGAAAAGAGATTCCCGACTGTATTCCTTCGTTGCAATCAGGAATCTCTCTTGAAGTTTTGTTTACGGCTTCAGTGTATGAAACCCAGAATAAATACGCGTAAATGTAGTAAACCAACACGCTGCACCAAAGATGTACGCAATGATGGCAAAATGTTGTGGGAACAAACAGAACAGCACGAAGCAACCGATGGTCTCTGTGCCTTCTGTCAGGCCGCTCATGTAGTACAGAGATTTGTGCTTGTAGATAGGGTTATCGATACCACGTTTACCCGCCATGATCGCGAAAGCTAAGAAGCTGCTTCCTGTACCAATAAACGAGAAGATCAAGAATGCGCCCGCGACGGCGTTTTGTTCTGGGTTTGCTAGTACAAAGCCAAATGGAATCAAAGAATAGAACAAGAAGTCTAGGCTTATATCAAGGAAGCCGCCCGCATCGGTGATGCCTTGAATCCTCGCTAGAGCACCATCCAATCCATCACAGATTCGATTCAGTAGAATAAACGCTAATGCAAGCGTGTATTGCTCTGCCATCAATGCAGGTAAGGCAAAACAGCCAAGGGCGAAGCCAAACAATGTGGTTTGGTTAGCTGTCACGCCACATTTATCAATAAGTTTTGCGCTCTGTGCCAATGGCCACTTAATGATTTTGATACTCAGGCTATCAAGCATGGCTTGTCTCCCAAGGCCAGTTCAGGCAGCGACTGCCCTCAGGAATATCATCCTCATCGTGAGTCACCATTAATGCAGGAATGTTGGCTTGTTGAAGTTGCTCCACAACCCAATTGCGAAACTGTACGCGCAGATCTTTATCTAATTTGCTGTATGGCTCATCTAGTAGGGCAACTTTCGGTTTTGCCAATAACATGCGAGTGAGAGCAATACGTGCGCGCTGGCCGCCTGAGATTTGATCAGGGAAAGACTCTGCAAGTTTAGTTAGCGAGATGTGCTTTAAAGCCAGCATTGCACGTTCTTTGCGTTCTGCGCCTTTGATTGAGTCGGGTAGTGCAAAGGCAAGATTCTCCCACACGGTGAGATGTGGGAAGAGCAAATCATCTTGGAACAGAATACCCACCTGGCGCTTATGCGCAGGTAACGCATCCAGCTTTTCATTATCGAGAGTGATTGAGCCTGAATAGTCGAACTCGGAAGACAGGTGACCAGCAATGGCATCCAATAAGGTGGATTTGCCACAGCCGCTTGGACCCATCAGGGTAACAATTTCACCTTTCTCTACCGTCATGTTGAAGGCAGAGAAAAGCGTGTCGCCATTGGTTTTACGGATGGCGAGGTTTTCGAGACAAAGACTCATTCGGTAGTAAACCTTTAATAGACAACCGGCGATACTTAACGTGTAAACGGCTAAGTAAAATCGCAAAAGAGAAGAACATTAACGGCAAGAGCGCTTGCCAAATGGCGTAAATCGCAGTGACACGACGGTCAAAGCCACTTGATAGGGCGACTGCTTCTGTTGTTATTGTGCTGATGCGACCAGCACCCAGTACGAGTGTTGGTAGGTATTGCGCCAAGCTAACACTAATACCCACTGCCCAAGCAAAAGCAATCGCAGGCAGAAGGATCGGCAGTTTGACTTTTAGCCAAGCCTGCATCGGTGATTTTCCAAGGCTTAAGGCAACGCGAGTTAACCCATTGTCGAAGCTGCGCCAAGGCCCATCCAATGACAGATAAACGAATGGGAAAGCGAAGAAGACATGTGCCCAGCATACCCAGAAGAAATACGCATTGCTGTCGAGATACAGCGTGACGACTTGCATACCAAACAACACAGATAGCTGGGGGATCAACATTGGTACGGCAATGATGTATCCCGGCACCTGCCAGCGGTAACGTAATCGGTATTCATGAGCAATCAGCGCCAGTACAAGGGCAATAGACGCACTGATCACCGCAATCAACATGCTTTGCTCGAGCGTGCCGAGAATGCTTTGCCACTCGTATTCCCAAAAACGTAAGCTGTAACGGCTTGGTAATAAATCTGGGAATCGCCAACGTTGAGCGAAGCTCCAGACCACCATAAGTGGCACCATTAACAGTGCTAGCAAGGCAATCATAGAGAACAAGGTTTTACCCGGTAAGCGGAAGCCGCTACGGCCGGAGTATTGCCAGCGTTTGAAGCCTTTGGTAATGCTCCATTCGACGAGTCGTGCAAAACCAATCAAGATGCTCGCAATGGCAAACAACATCACTGCACCTGCCGCCGCTCTTGGTAGCAGGGATAAGTCAGGATCGTTAAACCACTGCCATACCAACACAGCAAATGTAGGAGGGTTGGTTGGGCCAATGATTAGCGCCACATCCACAACGGATAAGCTGTAAGCCAGAACGGCCAACATTGGGAAACGCAACTTCGCTAACCATTGTGGGAAGACACATTTCCACCACGCCTGCGCTGAGCTGTAACCCATCGAATGGCTGACTTTTTCAATCTTCTCAACTTTTAATTGCTGAAGAATAGGAATGCTCATCAACAATAAAAATGGTACTTCTTTAATAGCGAGCATGACGATCAAACCCAGTGCGTGTGGGTCTTTGATCAACAACGCTAAGTCATTCACCGTTTGCGCATTTGGATCGTAACCAAACATTTGATTGAGTACACGAACGCCCATGCCTGTTGGTGCGAATAGAAAAGCGAAGCCAATGGCAAACGCGACATGCGGCATAGCAAGAAGAGGGGAAAGACTCATTTCAATCTTGCGCCAGAACTTGCTGCCCCATGAGGCTTGAAGAATCGCGAAAGTGATCAAACAAGCAAGGTAGCTGCTGAAAATGGCGGAATAGAAAGTCAGTCCAATCGACGTCCACACACCTTCCCAGTCAAACACAGCATGAAAGCCATCCAGTGAAAAGTGGTGCAAACCAATAGGGGGTACATAGCCGAGCGCAGACACCACCACCCCGAGTAGCCCCGGGATGGTCGGTAATATACAAACTGCGATAATAACTAGATACAGCGCTCTTAACATGGGTGTGTATTAATTTCCGTAGCGTTTCAGCCATTCTTTTTCTAACGCTGCTTGCCAGCTTGGATGTGGCTCCGCGATAGATTTGAACTGCTGAGTATTCTTAGCCGTGCCGGTTAGGTACTGGCTGCTTAGCACTGAAGGATCACCCCAGATGTTGATGTCACCTTTGCGAGATTGTGCTTCAGGGCTTAATAAAAAGTTTATAGCAACTTGCGCACCTGCACTGGCATTTGCGTTCCAAGGAACTGCTAGGAAGTGAATGTTAGACAGTGCGCCAGCATCCATCGCGTACGCTTTGGTGCTCTCTGCAAGGTTGCCGCTTGATTGTGCTGAATAAACCGCGTTCGGGTTGAAGGTGATGGCTAAGTCAATTTGACCGTCATCCAGCAGTTGCACGGTTTCCGCGGTACCACCCGGGAACTGCTTACCACCGCGCCATGCGACTTTGTGAAAGTCATCTAAGTAAGCCCACAGAGGTTGTGTGACGGTTTTAAATGATTCGCCTGTCACTGGTTTTTGCAGTGCAGCGTCGTTATGACTCAACTCAATGAGTAGAGATTTGATGAAGCTGGTGCCATGAAACTCTGGTGGGCGAGGGTAAGTAAGGCGGTTAGGAAACGCTTTTGCGTAACTTAGCATTTCTGCGTACGAGCTTGGCGGGTTGTTTAGCGTCTCTTCATCGTAGATAAAAACAAGTTGGCCGACACCCCAAGGTGCTTCTAGACCATCTGTTGGTTCAGAGAAATCGATATCTACCGGTAGTGTTTTGTCGACATATTGCCAACTTGGTAGACCGTCAACAAAAGGGCCAAACAGCAGTTGGTTGTCTTTCATTGATTTAAAGTTTTCACCGTTAATCCAAACCATATCAACACTGCCACCGCTGTTTTTGCCTGCAGCTTTCTCTGCAATAAGACGAGTGGTGGTTTCAGAAATATCAGTGACTTTGACGTGGTTAAGCGTCACGTTATAGCGAGATTTAAGCTCTTTGCCTGCCCATTGGATGTAGCGGTTAATTTCTTGGCTGCCACCCCAAGCATGAAAATAAACGGTTTGACCGTCGGCTTGCTGTTCTATTTTTTGCCATTCTTCTGAATGAGCAGCGGCGAAAGAGGAGGTGGCAAAAGTGGTGGCTAAAATGCCAATGGTGCTAAGTAGCTTTTTCATACGTAATCCGTGTTTCTTATCTTTGTTTTCATTTTGGAGCTCTGTATACCCGTGCGATGAAAATCATTTGTTTTCAGCACTAAATATAAGGGTATAAACCACGCTGGAAGCTCCGTTCCCTCAGGTGGATAGTAATCTATCTCGCTTTATTATCAACGCGAATTTGATAATAGATTCAGAGAATTACTCGCCTTGTGAGGTCATACCAATCCACGTCAGTTTTTGGCCTTAAAAGTCACCAATTGAAGGGCAAAGTGTGAGCAAATTAGTAGCAATGAAAAGAGTGCAACTCTCGATAAGTCGCACTCTTTTGGCGTCAATAATGGATAGACCGGATTACTTCGCTAATTCTTCCATGTTGATGCCTTTTTTCTTCGCGATGTATTTTGGAATCAGAGACATGCCAAATAACACAAGGCCTGCCACTGCAAATTTCACTAGCAGCATTGCAGACACACCGTTTGTTGCGATATCACCCGCCATGTAAGCGAAAATGAATGCACCTGGTGCCATTGTTAGTAGCGAAACCAGAGCGTAAGTGCCTAGGTTTAGGCTAGTTAGACCGTAAGCGTAGTTCTGTAGGCTGAATGGGAATACAGGCACAAGACGAGTCAGGATCAAGAAGCTGGTACCGTTTGCAGCTACGCCATCATCGATTTTCTTGAAGATTGGGTTGTCGCCAAACTTCTTCATGATGGTATTACGAAGCAGGAAGCGCGCCACGATGAATGCTGCCACTGCGCCAAGCGTTGCAGAGAACAGCGCTAAGATACCGCCTTTGATTGGGCCAAATACGATACCCGCTACGATGGTGAATGCACTGCCTGGTAGTAGGAAAACACACGCAAATACGAATGCTGCTACGAATACTGCGTAACCCCAAACGCCAAAGCTTGCGATCCAATCTTGTAGGCTCTTGATGTCTGTGATGATTTCAAGGATGCCAGTTTGTTTTGCTGCAAATAGAGCGAGAGCGATAACAGCAACAATAAGAGCGATTTTTACGAATTTCATAAGTTCAACTTCACTTAAACCTAATAATTAAAAAGATGTAGCTACAAAAACGTAGCTACAGAGACACATCTACACAGACATACACTTGATTAGGCCCGCTTTAGATTTGTAGCGGTTGAACCAAGCTTTTACAGGGCTAGCGAGCACGTTGACTGGCGGCTCATCACCTTGCATGATCACAGGGCCGAACATCAGATCCAGAATGTGCCAAGATTTCGTACCAACACCCATCATGGATGCGCGACAAGCCGAGCAGTAAACCACAACGTAGTCTGTCTCAAACTCTTCCACGCGGCGTTTGATTACGCGTGTTGCGACGTCTGGGTTTGCTGGCACTACCATGCCGCCGAAACCACAACAGCGTGTGTTTTCACGTGTGTGTTCTGGTTCTGAGGTTTTGTAGCCAAGCTCGTTCAAGATCCAGCGGATACCGTCTTGCAGTTCTTTTTCGTAGCGAGTAGAGCAAGAGTCGTGAATGGTGAATACCACGTCACTGTTTTTCGCTTTACCACGTAATGCTTCTGGCAGACCAATTTCAGGAAGCAGTTTCCATAATGAAACTGGCTTTTGTGTCCCACCGGATTTTTTGATCATGCCGTAGCAGCTTTGACACGCCACGATGACTTCTTGTGCATCCAGCTTGTCAAAGTCAGCTTGAAGCTGGCCGTAACGCTCTTTGAACTTCTCTGTTTGACCGATAGCAGCGGTGGGCTTGCCACAGCACTTCTGCACTGCGCCCATCTCAGGGAATACTTCTTTTAGGTAGCTTGCGATTGCCGCTACGCCTTCTGGCGAATAGGATGGCAAGCTGCATCCTGGCATAAATACTTTATTACTCATTTTGTCGATACCGCTCGTTTTGCCATAGTGAAGATTTTTGAGAAACCCAGCTTCTGGTGCATGTTGATCGCTTTGTGACCAGGCATTGGTGATTCACCGTTGTTTGCCTTAACAAAGTCAGCACGTGCGCCTAGGAACATTTCCTTCATCGGGAAGTCTTTCGGACACACGATGGTGCATTGGTCACACGCGTTGCATGAGTAAGCCATCAGTGGGTCCATCGACTTGTTGTTCACAAAGTCAGAGAAGATGGTCTTCGGACAATCGCTGAAGTCATTCATCATGATGCACTCGTTCATACATAGCTTGCAGCTACATTGCAGACAGCGAGAGGCCTCTAATTTGATTTGCGCTTCAGTAAAGCCTAAGTCCACTTGGGCAAAATCTTGCTTACGCTCTTCAGCGTCACGTAATTCACTGTGTAGGCGAGGGGTATCTACCGTACCTTTTGGTAGTGGTACGTCTAGGCGAGATGCGTAGCTGTACTCTTGTTCGAAGTCGCGATCTTCAGTCAGTGGACGAGCCGTTAGGAAGCGCTCAACACTCATTGCTGCTTTACGACCCAATGCCATCGCTTCAATCACGATGTTACCGCCACATGCGTCGCCGGCTACGAATACGTCTTCTAGGCTTGATGCTAGTGTTTGTTTGTCGACAACGTAACGTCCGCCGCGAGTTTGTTCTAGTGCGCCGTCAGTAATGTCTGCCACGATTTGGCCCGTAGCGAAAACAACCGTATCCACAGAGATGGTTTTGCTTTCTTCGCTGTATTGAGGAGCAAAGTTGCCTTGCTCGTCGAAGATAGACAGTACTTTCTTGATAGTGATGCCGGTTACTTTGCCGTTCTCATGTTCGATAGCAACTGGGCCCCAACCTGCGTTGAACTCGACGCCTTCTTCTAGTGACTCATCGATTTCGACTTGGCTTGCAGGTAGGTTTTCAAGACTCTCAAGTGAGCATTGGTAAACGTCGCTTGCACCAATACGCCATGAAGAACGAGCACAGTCCATTGCAACGTCACCACCACCGATAACCATCACGCGTTTACCTGCACGAGGGAATTGGCGAGTTTCAGAAATCTCTTTTAGGTACTCAACCGCAGAGAACACACCATCGTTGTCATGACCCGGTAGAGGGATGATTGAACCTACGTGTGCACCGTGAGCCAGAATCACAGCATCATGTTCGCTACGTAGAGTGTCGAAGCTAATGTCTTTGCCGATCTTAACGCCAAACTGAGTTTTAATACCCAGCATCGCTAGGTAGCTGTATTCGAAATCGATAACATCGCGTGGTAGACGGTATTCAGGGATACCCACACGCATCATGCCGCCGTATACGTCTAGCTTTTCGTAAATCGTTACTTCGTGACCTTGACGACGAAGTTCGATCGCTGCTTGAGCACCTGCAGGACCAGCACCTACGATCGCAATGTGTTTGTTCGTTAGAGGGGCAATGTTGAGATCCCAGTGATCTTGGTTATCCATTTTCTCTGCGACGAAACGTTTGATGCCCGCTACGCTGATCGGTTGACCGAACTCTGTGTTACGACGACAAGACGCTTCACAAGGGTGGGCACAAATACGGCCAAGAGTTTGAGGAAGGAATAGTTTGCTGCGGATCAGATCCAAAGCGCCTTGGAAATTCCCTTCGCCTGCCATGCGAACGTACTGTTTTACGTCCGTGTGCATTGGACATGCGGTTTGACATGCCGGATCGGCATCACCCATACAACCATCGACAATCGTTTGAGCGGTGTCGAATAGCTTTTGGCTAAAAATTACATTGTTCATTCACTGCGGTTCCGTGTTGATTAGCTCTTGCCGTTGATAACGTTCACTTCAGGATTCTTTTGCTCGTAGTGAGCGTGGCTGTATTCGATCCATGAGCCGTCGTAGTTGTAGACGCCTTCTGCACCGAGGACTTCAGTAAGAATCATGGTGGTGTGGGCAGAGCGAACACCAGATTGGCAGTAAGCGATGACTTTTTTGCCTTTGATGATGTCGCCGTAAAGGGCTTGCAGTTCTTCTGCTGATTTCAGCGTTGTGTCTTCGTTCAGCGCTTTAGTCCAGTTAATGTGAACACTGCTTGGGATTGTGCCAGGGCCGTACGCACCAGAAACCGCAACCTCACCGTTGAATTCGTCGTTGCCGCGAGTATCTAGGATCACCCAATCAGGGTTGTTTTGCGCTGCGATAACCATGTCGAGTGTTGCTAGGGCATTGTTATCTTGTTGTGTATTAGGTGCGTTGTATTCAACAGCTGCCACGCTTTGGTTTGCAGACCCTGTTGGGTAACCAGCACCCATCCAAGCGTTCAAGCCGCCGTCAAGGTAACGAACGTCTTGGTGACCCAGATTATGGATTTGCCAGTAAAGGCGAGCTGCATCGTGGTGAGAGCCCGCGGCATAAACCACGATTGTGCTGTCTGCTGTCGCGCCGAAGCTGCCTAGAATCGTTTCCATTTCTTCTGTGCTGTTGCTCATACCGCCGAAGTCGTAGGCGTCTTCAGCTGCTGAGTAATCGTTGCGCCACATAGTGTAAGAACCAGAAATAGGGCTATCTGGTTTAATAGGGTTTAGCGCACCGATCACAACCAGGTCTTTGTCACCGTCCATCAGCGACTTAAGTTGTTGTGCAGAAATGAAGTGTTCTGGGTGAGCGTACTGTGTGAACTTCTGCTCTTGAGCAGCAGCATCCACAGTCACAGCCTCAGCCGAAAACATCGTATTGTAAGCTGAGTAGCCAACCGCTGTAACAGCGGCTAACACACCCAACGCAATCGTCGATTTTTTCATGAGTTGCTTCCATATTTTAATTTAAAGTTTTGCTGCCGAACCTTCGATGTTTCGACAGTTCGATGTTTCGACAGATAGAATGCTTTTGAAGGGGGAGTACAGGCATGAACGTTTTTTATTCATTTTTGGTGTTCATGATTTAAAACAGGTGAAAATGCGCTCTACCCCTTTATGGGTAAGGCATTCTGAGGAAATCGTTTAAATGGCGATATTGTGGTTTCCCACAATAATGATGTGGGATTGATCTAAAGCAACAAAGTAGCAGGGGGGGGAATGGTGGTAAAATGCGCCACAGCCGTATTTTGGTAGTATTTTGTAAGTGATTGATAATTATTCTCAAAAGTTTATTCTTTTCATTTTTGCTCTCTCTTTTTTCTTCACCTCTTTTGCTTTTGCTAATGACCAAAAAGTACAGAGAACAGACTACGATGTGGGTGTTTTAGCGCTGCGTGGACACGCACATGCGCGAGAAGCATGGCAACCGACTTTGGATTGGCTGGAGACTCAGAATCCTGGCTATCAATTCAACCTACATACTTACGATTTCGACCAGCTTGAAGATGCATTTTTACACGGTTGGCTCGACTTCATTCTGACCAGTCCGGGGCAGGCGACCAAACTTGCTCGCGAATACCCAATCAACTGGTTGGCAACGCAGAAAACCGCTTACAGTGATTTACCAAATAAGTCGATTGCCTCGGTGGTGGTTGTACGTGAAGAATCGCCTTTTAAAACACTGAAAGACATCAATAAAGCCAATGTTGCGGCGGTATCGGAAAAAGCGTTTGGTGGTTTTCTCGCGCTGCGTTACGAGCTCGATAAACTGGGCTACTTCAAATCATCATTCTTTGAAAAGATCCACTTTACTGGCCCACCGACGGATCAACTGATTTTGGACGTGATCGAGAACGATCTCGATGTGGCGATCGTACCTGCTTGTACTTTGGAGAACATGGCGAAAGAGGGGCGTATTCAACTGCATAACCTACGTGTATTGAATGAGAAGCGTCCTGCAGATTCAGTTTGCGCGGTGAGTACGCCACTGTACCCAAACTGGACGATGGCGATGACGGAACGTGCACCAGTCGATGTTGGTCAGATCGTGGCACAAACCCTATTCGCAATGCCAGAAGACCACCCTGCAGCGATTGCTGCAAACAATGTCGGTTGGATGCTGCCTGCACCGAGCATCAATGTAGATAAAGTTTACAAGCACTTAGACATGCACCCGCTGCAAAAATCTTGGGGCCAAAAAGCGCAAGAGTGGCTGCATAAGAACCAAGCCATTGCGATGGCGTCTTTACTGACTTTACTGTTGTTGACGGGCTATCACTTCTGGCTGGAGTGGAAGTTTCAGCGCAGTCGCGAAACGCTAAAAACCACTATGAATAATTTGCGCCGCAAGAGTTCCATGCTTGAGCACGCGCAGCGAATCACCATTGTCGGTGAGCTTGGTAGTAGCCTGGCGCATGAAATAAATCAACCTCTGGCGGCGATAAAGAACTACAGCCAAGGGGCTAAGGTACGTATGGAGCGAGGTGCGACTGCGGAAGAGATGGCACCAATCCTCGATAAAATTCAACAGCAGGTTACTTCTGCAAGTGACATTATTCAGCGCCTTCGCAGCTTGATAAACAAAACGCCAATTGAAAAGAGCTGGGTGGATTTAGCTTCGTTAACTGAAGAAGCGATGAAGCTGGTCGATTACGAGTTTCAACGTCACCGAATTCAATTGGGCGTGCTTTACTCTGGCGAGCCACAAAAAGTCTTTGCTGACGCCACTGGTTTGCAGCAAGTCATTCTCAATGTTCTGAACAATGCAAAAGACGCCTGTTTGAGCCATGTGCCGAAGCGCGAAGACTTGTATGTGGATCTGCACGTTAGCTTTTGCGATGAGATGGTGATTATCGATGTGATGGACAATGGCATTGGTATCGAAGAGCAAGAGACACCATTAGATCAAGCCTTCTACACCACCAAAGAAAATGGGCTGGGCTTAGGTTTGGCCATTTGCCGTGATGTGCTTGATGCCCATCAAGGCAGCATTCAATTTAGGTCAATTGATCCAACAGGGTGTCAGGTGACCATCGTTTTACCGTATCAGGAGGCTTGTCATGAGTCGTAACCTTTGTTCGCTTTATATCGTTGATGATGAAGAACCAGTATTAGAGTCCATGGCGTTTCTGTTAGAAAGCTATGGCTATGAGGTTGAGACTTTCTCTAGCGGGATAGATTTTCTCAATGAGGTCAATTTGTCTGCACCTGGTTGTGTTTTGCTTGATAGCCGCATGCCAGACATGCGCGGGCAAGATGTTCACCAAATGATGAACGAGAAACTCAGTCCAATTAGCGTGATTTACCTGACTGGACATGGTGACATTCCAATGGCAGTGGATGCGCTAAAAGGTGGCGCACTCGATTTCTTTCAAAAACCAGTTGATGGTAACGCCCTTGTGATGGCGGTGGATGATGCGATGGCGCAGTCACTCAAAAATGGTGAGAAGTTGGGTGCTAAGCAGGTGTTACAGAGTCTCACTAAGCGTGAGAGAGAAGTTCTCGGTTTGGTCGTCAAGGGGATGAAAAACCAAGAGATGGCGGACTTATTGTGCGTATCTTTGAGAACGATTGAGGTGCACCGTTCTAACGTGATGAAGAAGCTCGAAGCAGAGAGCTTAGCGGTGTTGATCCATAAAGTGGGGCGTTTAATTTAACTTCAGTGTATTTTGGTATCGATAAATGAAAGTATTTAGGTCGAAATATTCATTGTAACCTAATGATATTTAGGGAAAGGTTTGCTCAATTGATATCAGGAAGATAACATCAGCAACCAGAATAAACCTTAATCTTGGCTAGGGTCTGTTGACCTTTTGAGCTGATTTTTGCAGCAGTTTGTGGGTTCTTTATACAAGGCAGAGGCTTTGAAATGTAGTTGCCCTACCTGATAAGCCGATAACGCAGTAGAAAGGAACCACAAACGCTGCCCGAAGGGTTCGGCTAAAAGCGTTTTACTCTTTGTTGAGAGGATTTTGCTTAGAATAACTAGGCTACAAGCCTCTCGCCGCGATTAAAACGCTTTTATCTCGAACAAAATTTAACCGCAAAAGGTCAACAGACCCTAGAACTTAACTATGTTTGTCGATACCGTTAAAAGCGCTTTTTCTTCTCTGAGTACTCATAAACAAGCGATCGCAAAAGCAACCGCGTTACCCATCCTCCTCTCAATTATTCTGGATCTTCTCTTAAATACATCAGAAGGTGACGGTGCTACTGTCTTAGTGCAAATTTTGATGGCATTACTGTCTGCCATTGTGGCAATAAACGTACACAGCATCATTTTGAAAGGCCCTCAATCGGTACCTCAGTGGGGACGTTTCACCTTTGGAAAGATCGAAATGTGGTTTATCGGTCACTACTTGGTAATGACAGTCGCAGTTGTCGCGGTTGCAGCTCTCTTTGCTGTGATTAACGTGGCACTTGCTGCTATCGCGTTGCTGGTGTTAGGTGTTATTTGCTGTCGACTAGTACTGGTGTTTCCAGCGATTGCGATCGGTAAAGGTGTCTCTTTCCCTTACGCATGGAATCTGACCAAAGGCCACACCTGGTACATGATGAGCGTGGTTATTTTGGTGCCGCTTCTGTTCGGGTTGGCTATGTCGCCATTGGCGTTTTTGCAACTGCCTTTCTTAATGAGTCTATTGAGCTTTGTAGTAACCATTATCGGGATTGCAATTCTGTCTAAAGCGTATGAGCAATTGAGTGGTTTTGACGGGGAGTCTTATTCTCAGCAGTCATTCTGATGCTCAAATGAAAATAAACTTTGATATAACAAAGTGTTACTGATGATGAAGCGCTTCCTTTGAGAGGCGCTTTTTTATTGTTGTTTGTAGGTGTATTTATCTACTTTTGTAAGAATTTATTACAAATTACATTTTTGAAGTGATATAAAGCACACCTCTGATGAGGCCGGTCTTGTTTTTTGACTGTCCATATCGAGGAAACTCATTTCGAGGAAACTATGACTTTTTAATTGATGAATAAGGAAGGTGCTTTTTGCTCATTAGTCCGCCCTAGAACGATCTCTCAGATGCGTTTGCATCACTCCCTTCACCGTGCGCAAGGCACCAATTAAGGCAATACGTTTATGAGAGATTTATGTTTAAATTTACAAAAGATACTTGGTTCAACAATGTTAAAGGAGATTGTTTATCAGGAGTTGTTGTAGCACTGGCACTCATTCCAGAAGCTATCGCATTCTCTATTATTGCAGGACTCGACCCTAAAGTGGGATTGTATGCCTCGTTTTCCATCTGCGTCGTGATTGCGTTTACTGGCTCAAGGTCCGGAATGATTTCCGCGGCAACTGGAGCGATGGCGTTATTGATGACCACCTTAGTTAAAGATCATGGTTTGCAATACTTGCTTGCCGCATCGTTTTTCGCTGGCGTGCTGCAACTGTTAATCGGCTATTTGAGGCTAGGGGATTTAATGCGTTTTGTATCCAAGTCGATTATGACAGGGTTCGTTAACGCTTTGGCAATTCTAATTTTTATGGCTCAACTGCCTGAACTGACTGACGTTTCTTGGCCAGTTTATGCTTTGACCGCGTTAGGTTTAGCCATCATCTATTTGTTCCCATACCTGCCGAAAATCGGAAAAATGCTGCCTTCTCCATTGGTGTGCATTATCTCGGTGACGGTGATTGCGTTGATGTTTGATATCGATATTCGCACCGTTGGCGACATGGGTGAACTGCCCAGCGCGCTCCCTGTGTTCATGATTCCCGATATTCCTTTCAACCTCGAAACTCTACAAATCATTTTCCCTTATTCGTTAGCATTAGCAATTGTTGGTGTACTTGAATCATTAATGACCGCATCTATCGTCGATGAGTTGACGGATACAGAGAGTGAGAAAAACGACGAGTGCAAAGGACAGGGGATTGCGAATATGGTCGCATCGCTGTTTGGTGGTATGGCAGGGTGCGCAATGATTGGTCAGTCGATGATCAATATCCAGTCTGGCGGTCGAACACGTTTATCGACGCTTTGCTCCGGTGTATTTTTGCTGATCATGGTGGTGTTTTTGGGAGATTACCTCAAGCAAATCCCAATGGCGGCACTCGTTGCCGTGATGATCATGGTAGCAATTAGCACTTTCTCATGGCACTCCATTGCAGAAATGCGTAAACACAGCTTGTCGACAAACCTTATCATGCTATCGACTGTGATTGCGGTTGTTGCCACCCACAACCTTGCTATAGGTGTGTTGGTGGGTGTTCTGCTGGCGTGTGTTTTCTATGTGAACCAAAGCCGTACCTTGATGAAGGTTTCGGATGAAGTCATTGTCGATAACGACCATACGATTCACAAAGTTCATGGGCAAATCTTTTTTGCTTCCGCTTACAGCTTTACCGATATGTTTGACTTTGATACTGCGACGAAATACATCACGATAGATTTATCCGATGCGCATTTTTGGGATATCACAGCGATATCGGCATTGGATAAAGCGATTCTTAAGTTCCGAAAAGGGGGCTCGATAGTCGCTGTGACCGGAATGAACGAAGCGACGTTGGATATGATTGATCGCCACGCGGTTTATGACGATCCAGAAAAGCTTGCTAAACAAGGTATGGGACACTAGAAGCAAAAAAAGCAGCCATTGGCTGCTTTTTAGAGACTTATTCTGTCAGAGACCGATTGCCTCGAAACGAATATGGGATTAGTTTACCCAATCACGCAATTCGAACGTTAGTTCGTGGTCTGCGTTTTTCAGTACTAGACCTTCGTTAGTCAGAGTAATGTTGCTCCAATCAGAAAGCGTTTCAGACATTACTTTTTCAATCTTCATTTGGTCATCCATACACATCATCATGGTCATACCCATTTTTTCGATGCGTAGTTGGTTGTCTTTCAGTTCAGCTTGACCGAAGAAGTTGTTACAACCAGCGTTGCCGTTTGCCGTCAGGTTTTCGCCAATCTCTAGGCGAGGTGCTTTTTGACGCTCTTTCAGTTCGATGTTATTGCCATCGATTTGAACCAACTGCCAGTTATGGTGCTGTAGATCTTGAGCCGTAATTTCTTTCACATTGTCACCATTGCTAGCGCATGCAGTCATTAGAACTGGAAGTGAGATTGCTGCTACTAACGTTTTTAGGCTAAGCTTCATTTTATTGACTCCGTTTTTAGAAAACGTGGTAAGTATAGGTAATAAAACACTGTTTTTGTCAGCATACGGTTATGGTTTCGTATGTTTTTAAACACGGCGTATTTTATAACAGAGATCCCATTCTCGGTATTGAAATTCACCGAAAACTTCGAAATTTCTTATGGTTATTTGATTATAAACGTATCGGACTTAAATAAGTGAGCGGAAGAACGGGTTGAGCATGGAGCAATTGGAGTTTTTTACCGTCCCAAGTCCTTGTGTCGGAGTTTGTACTTCTGACGAAAAAGGTTACTGCAAGGGATGCATGCGTAAAAGAGAAGAGCGGTTTAATTGGCTGAGCTTTACTCCTGCGCAGCAGATGCACGTCATTAAGCTGTGTCGACAACGATACAGAAGAAAGGTGTTAGCAGGGAAGGGTAAAAAAGAAGTGCCTCGCGATGATGCATCACCACAACAAGATCTGTTCTAGCTTTTTTATTTCTATTTTGATTGTTCTCGTTCCATAACGATTCCCGGCCCAGTCTGAAATTCTTATCCATAAGAGCCGGGAACTTCCTATCCATCTTCTCGCCCAAAGATACGAGCGTTTGGCGTTATTTCAATGACCATTGGTCGCTTACCCAGCCTCCTGCTTGTTCGTCGAAGTGACTACCTGCAAAGCGATGATTTTGTTCCACGTCTAATTTACTGGTTGGCAATTCATCCATTAGTTGATGTATGTATCTCGCCATAGGATCAGTACACGCTTCGCGCTCTCTACGAGTGACCACTTCTTTAATTAATTGCAGTCTATAGCTGTTGCTGGCTCGTTTCATTTTGACCTCCAGAACTCGATGGCAGCAGTTTGAACACATTGGCGTTCAGGTGGCTGCTCATTTGCGGGAGCGTAGAAGCCCATCGCTTTAGTTTGAAGTCTGAGAGACAAATTGTTTGAGAGCAGTGTTTGTAACGCCATTCGCATCTTTCTTAGAATCATTAGCTATGTGAATCAAAAAGAGTCATAAATCACAGTTAATGAATCTGCATATTTGAAAGACCTTATCAAACATAGAAGTCCTACACAGAGGCGTCAATAACACAAGTGAACATTTTTTGAACGATTTGTGAAGGTGGTGTTTTATCAGAGATTTAGCGCTAATAAAAAACCGGAGCCTTTAGGGCTCCGGTTGATCTTAGGGTCAGTCTGACGACTTTTGTTTCAGTTGTTAACTAACTGAGTGGACGTCGACAACAAGTTAAAGCAATTATGCTTGTTTAGTTGCTTGCAGATGGACAGCCTTTAACAGCTTGACCGTTACTGAAGTACTGAATGTTGTCTAAGTTTTTATTGAAGTCTTCAGCTGAGATCTGAGGGTTGTTCACAAAGAACTCACGCAGAACAGACGCGTCAGTCATCTGTGTAGACTCAACGTCGATGATTGGGTAGTTATCACCACCTGCTGCGCTGAAGCTGATTACAGAGAATGTGTAAGTAGCTGCAAGATCGAAGCCTTTGCCGTTGATGTCAGTGATTGTTACGTCGCTAGCATCACAATCAACAGATAGCTTGATGTTATCTAGTTGAGCGTATGCACCAGAACCTGCAGACTTAGTTGCTACTACGTCTAGGTACTCTTTCACTTCTGCACCAGTCATGGTTGCTTTCGTTACAAAGTTACCGAAAGGCTGTACTGTCAGTACGTCGCGGTAAGTGATGTCACCCGTTTGGATTGAATCACGAACGCCACCTGAGTTCATCACACCGAAGTCTGCATTTACTAGGTTGTAAGTACGGTACGCTTCACCCAATAGGTGACCAAGGTTAGTTTGCTGTGAGCGAACTGTAGTACGGTCGCCTTCTAGCTTGCCGTCAGTTTCAGACACTTTAACGTCTAGAAGATCTTGGCCTTGCTGTTGGTAAGGAAGAAGAATTGACTTAACTGTTGCGTCAGGCTTGATTTCTTCAGTGATGAACTGGTAATCACCATTTTCATCTTTGGCTTTTAGGTTTACTGGAATTAGCGCGTAATCAGCTAGGTGCAGTTTACCGTCGTAGTATTCAAAATCTGCACGGCCGACGTATTTACCCCACTCATGCGCTTGCATGATGTAAGTGCCGTTTTGTTGGTCTGGTGCACAATCGTCGCCTGGTTTAAAGTCAGCGTATTCGTTAGTGCCTGGTTCCATACACACAGGGTTTTGTGAGTGACCACCGATGATTGCATCAAGCTCACCTTCTTTAAGAGAGCGTGCCAGCATTACATCACCCGCCGCTTCACTACCGTGGTTACCGTCTTGGTAGTGACCCATGTGCGTAGTCGCAAATACTAGGTCAACTTTTTCGTTAGCTTCGATTTCAGCAAGTGTTTTTTGGATTTCAACTTGCGGGTCTTCGAAGTAAATGCTTTCTACATTGTCAGGGTTAACCAACTTCGCAGTATCTTTTGTAGTAAGACCGATTACTGCAACTTTAAGGCCGTTGATAGTAAATACTTTGTAAGGAGCGAAGTAACGTTCACCCGTTACTTTACCGTCTGCATCTTTCTTATAGATGTTTGCTGCTAGCATTGGGAAGTCAGCAAGTTCTGCTTGCATGTCTAGGACATCTAGAGAGTTATCAAACTCGTGGTTACCTACTGCCATTGCGTCGTAGCCAAGAAGGTTCATACCTACGAAGTCTGGCACTGCGTCTTGCATATCTGACTCAGGAACACCAGTGTTGATGTCACCACCTGAAAGTAGGATTGACTCACCGCCATTAGCTGCAACTTCGGCACGAATTGACTCGATAAGAGTTTTACGTGCTGCCATGCCGTACTCACCTTTACTGTTTTCCCAGAAACGACCGTGGTTGTCGTTAGTGTGTAGAACAGTGAATTTAGTACATGAATCTGCTGTTTCACAAGTAACTGGAGAGTTATCGCTGTCTGAGCCACATCCTGCTAGTGCTGCGCCGACTGAAAGCACCAAAAGAGATTTGGAAAACTTCATAGGGGATCCTTTCTGTGTGATTTTGATTTAGTTACGGCGTGAAATATACGGAAAAAATATTAAACTTTAGTGATCAGAGTCTTATTTATACTTCTGTCGACGAAAGGAATTAACGAGGCTGCTACCTAAGTCTACAAATAAACAGAAATGGTATTTTGTGGTTGGGAGTTAAATTTAAGTTTTTATTTTGTGAGTGACTTAATTGAATTCATTTTTCTAATGTGAATCAATACGCATTTTGGTGAGATATGAAGCAAACTTTGGTGATTATTTTATCAGATTAATGTCTTCTTACCCTCTATGAAACAAATAGTTAAGATTTTTCTGTACGCTGTGTTGAGAGGAAGGGATGCTCAAAAAAACAACCACACTTACCGCGGAAATCGATTGCTCATGGCAAAGACTGTTCAATGTGAGCGGCAATTTGTACAACGGCTATTCTTATGACCCGCACTATTGGCAAAAGTTCTCTGAACTTTGCGCTGTATTTCTATACCAATCGGGTAGCGTCACATATATTTCTTGCCCAGAAAGTTTATGGGAAACAATTAAACATGTTCACCCAAATGAGCTGGAGAGAAAGCTCAATGATCAGCAATTGTTCTGTGAATTTGATGATGTCGACTACTATTTATTTAATGATAATAGTAATAATAAAGATGATGGGATAATTCCTCTCTCGATCGAATCTGATCTCGAATTACTTGAATCTTTTGTTAGCCGAATGAGCGAAGAAGATATCCTTAAAGCGGACTTTGACCTCGATAGCCATTTCTTTTACGGCATATTTGACAAAAATGAGCTGGTCGCGGCGTTGGCTTCTTATTGCTATAAAGGGAAAGAACCGTTTGAATCTTTATCCATATTGGTTTCTCCTGAAGCAAGAGGAAAAGGGTATGGAAAACGCCTGCTCAGTCATTTAATCAATGAAGTGAAGTTGAGGCAGCGTAAAATCAGGTATCGAGTAAATATCGAAAATACGCCTTCGATAAAGCTTTGCCAGTCTTTTGGGTTTGAAGCGTACAGTCGTCAAAGGGTGTTTACTCCGGAGTAATGGAAAGTCAAGCAATGGAATATACAGTTAGAAATGCAATTAGAGATGAAGCGGGTCAGATCGCCAAAATACACGTCGATTCATGGCAAGTCGCTTACAAAGGGTTAATGCCTCAAAGCTACATCGACCAATTTACTCGAGAGCGTAGAGAGCGAATGTGGACTCGGGTTATGACGGAGCAACTGGCGCATCTCATTGTTGTAGAGAAGCAGAAGGAGATTGTCGGCTTTTTGAGTTATGAGCTGCCTAATCACTCCAGTGAAGATAAAACGGCTATTGTGACTTGCTGCTATGTATCTCCCTTATACTTCGGGCAAGGTGCTGGTAGTGCTCTGATCGATGAATTAGAAACTCGCTTGCTCTCAACGCCAGTGATGCAAATCAGTCTTAAGGCGTTGGACAGCAATAAGCAAGGGCTTAATTTCTACAAGAAGTGCGGTTTTGTACGTTCTGGAGAGGAGGAAGCGGAAGTCATTGATGAGATGACACTCAACGATGTTACGTTAGTGAAGTATATAGCACGAACGTGATAACTTACTGGTGAAGGATGTGCTGCGCAGCGTTTGGTAGAGTAAGCTGCTGGCAAAATTGAGAAAAGAGGAAGAGAATTTACTTTTCCCTAAATAGTAAAACCCCGGAGGTGGTAAGTCTCCGGGGTTTTGAAATTTTTTAGATGTCTCGGTTGGTAAGTCCGATAATCTTTTATGCAAAAGGTTTGGATTTTATCCGTTAATTCCTTGGTAGGGAATTAGATACGGATGAAGTCCATGTGCTCAACTTTTGGCTTGTAAGCGTGACGTTGAACGTCTTGTGGCTTAACTTTAACTTCAGCGCCGTCGATAACTAGAACGATGCCTTCGTAGAACGCTGGCTTGTCCATTTGGTTAACGATGTCGTCGTGGTTAAGAACGATAGCAACTGCTGCTTCTTCACCGCCGTATACAACTGCAGGGAATTTGCCAGCGTGACGTAGGCGGCGGCTCGCACCTTTACCTAGTTCAGTACGTACTACTGCTTCGAATTTCATAGTATTTACTCTCAAATTAGTAAAAAATAAAACTTCACGACACAATGCGACCTTGTGTTCGTGGTAAAGCTTGAAACAGGAACTGTTCAAGCGAGCGCGGATACTATCATCCTGCTCTGAATTCAGCAACCGAAATTGTACCTAAATCACCAAAAAGCCAGTAATTCTTCTTGCAGAAGAGTGTCGTTTTTGCGGCTCGGGCAAAAGTTTGCTCACATTGCGCTGATTTTAACCGATTTTGCTTTTTTTGTTCGCACGTTTTATTCCTCTTGCAGTCAATTCTCTTTCTGAACGAAATCATTCGTTAACAAAATGAACGCAAAATGAATGTTGGCCTCAGTAACCGTTAAGTCACTCGGTTCTATTCTCCATCGTAAATAAACGGATAACCTCAATGGAGCACATTATGAATTCAGTTAGTATCGTTGTAATTACCTTGAATGAAGAAAAACGTATTGGTCGACTACTTGAAGATTTAACCAAGCAAACTCACCAAAAATTTGAAGTGATCGTAGTGGATTCGAACAGTGAAGACTCGACGAGAGAAGTCGCGCAAGCTTACGATGGCTCACTACCAGAACTGACTGTTCATCATATGGAAACGCGTGGTGTCAGCTTAGGACGTAACACGGGAGCAGAACTTGCAAAATATGAACGTATTCTTTTCTTAGATGCGGACGTGCGCTTACCGAGCGATTTTCTGAGCCGAGCAATGGGTAAATTGGAAGGTGCGAAGTTGGAAGTAGCAGGTGTTTATATGGGATCAAACGATCTGCCAATGGCACATAAGTTAGGCTACGGCCTGTTTAACGCAGGTTTGTTTATTACTCAATACGCATTCCCAACCGCAGTAGGGGCATGTATTTTCTCTACAAAACGTGCGCATAATGAGATCAATGGCTTTGATGAGTCCATCACGCTTTGTGAAGATTGCGATTATGTAAAGCGAGCTTCAAAAACATGGCGTTTCCGCTTCTTACCTATGACTTTTGAATTCGATCCGCGCCGCCTTGATCAAGACGGTTTCTTTAAAATGGGCATGACCTATTTCAAAGCTAATATGCGTCGATTCTTCTTTGGTGAGATGCGTAATAACGAAATGGAATACAAATTCGGCCACTATAAAGATCAACACTCATAATCGACGGGGGGCTGCATGCTGGAAGCGATCAGCCTGTTCTTCGGGGCTCTGTTAGATGCGACGATTGGACCTAACCTCTTTATCCCGGGCGAGCCGTTTTTGCTCGCTGCGGGCTATCAATTACACCAAGGCGTCATTTGGGGCGTCATCGCCGTTTTATTGGGCGGTTGGATTGGCGACCAACTCAGTTATTTTATTGGCAAACGTTCTGGCTCTAAAGCGCAGAGGAAGCTTATTCGGTGGCAAGCCAAGACGAAGCGCCCAATAGCCCGTTGCCGTTTGCTGATGAAAAAACGCGGCAATGCCATTTTGATCTTTGCACGCTTACTCGGACCTGTTGCTTGGGTCGTGCCATTTATGGCGGGTTCTGTGAATGTGAGTTGGAAGCGTTTTACGGTCTGTTCATCAATTGGATTGGTGCTCGGTGTTGGGCAGTTTGCCGTTGCAGGGTATTTGCTTGCCGCGGGTCTTAACACATGGATTTCAATTGATTCCATTAAGTTCATCCTGTTTGAACACAAGCTTCTTATCGCCTCAGTGCTAATCGCTTCTGTATTCGCCTTTGTGGCTTGGAAGAAAAGCTGGTCACGTAAATGGACCAAATCCCTAACAGCTTTAGTGTTCTGTTTAGTTGCTGCGAATTATGGACACTTTTTCTATCTAGCAGATGACAATATTGAACAAAACGGCGTTGTTGAAAATCAATCGATAGTACTTGATGATATCGGCTTTAAGGTTTATCCGGGGCGCTCGAATGTGTTTGACGCTCAGGCAGTGAACTTGGTGTATGTCGGTGAATCCCCGAGAAGCCTAATGCAAGCGCTAGGCTGGCTAGAGAATAAAACCTTCTCGAGAAACGACATCGAGCTAGCAGATTATGTGAGTTTGTTGAAGCAGAAACTGCCGCCCGTTTCTGATCTGTTTTGGAATGGCAAGCCACAGTCGATGGCATTCCAAGAGCCCGGAAGTTTGCTAAAACGTTCTCATATCCGCTGGTGGCAAGCAGGTTTAGAATCAAAGTCTGGTCAGCCGATTTGGGTTGGAGCGGTTAGCTACGATGACGGTCTCAAGTTGGCGCATTACTCAGGCATTGTGACGGTGTTGCATCGAATAGACCCTAATGTGGATAGTGAAAGAGACCGTCTAGCGAATCAAATTGAAGTGAGTGATTTAGCGTTAGTGGGGGAGTTATATTCGCTGGCACAGCCTGTTGCAATGGACAGTAAGCATGACTATTACTCTGATGGAAACGTGTTGTTGATTAGCGAGCCGTCGTTAGCTCTAAATTTAAGTAGCCAGAGCTCAATCTAGATACAAAAATGGCACCTAGCGAATAAATCGATAAGTGCCATTTTAAAGCGTTACTGTGAGTGGCTTATGTAAGCGACTTAAGCGCTAACTCCTATCACTTAACGTGTTTGGAACGAACTGGATAGCGAGTCTTACTCATACGAACGGTCCTTGATTTGGGCCGTTTTTTTCGCTCTGGCAGAATGTAACGCTTCACCCGCTCTCGCATCGCCCTCAATTTTTTAGGGATCGAGCCTGGCGATGCTATCGCACACCACATAAGTTCATCTTGAATATCTCGAAGTGCCATCATAAAACTTATCCGCAGAGGCGATACCTTCGCTTCTTTAGCAATACGGCTTATCTCTACACGAACCAAGTTATAAGCGATTAATATTCCCCAGACCTCTTGCTCTATTCCCTCTACTGACTGGCTCCGAAGAAGAAGTTCATCTTCCAGCATGTCGTGTTTTATCTCTCCATAACTGTTCTCAACTTCCCAACGCTCGAAGTAGACATCCAGTAGGGATTGAAGGTCATATTGACTATCGGTTAGCGAAGTTAGTACGCCTTTTATATGGTTAGGTTGTTCTGGCTCAGGGTACAGTGCTAATCTCGCTTGCCATTTCTCTGGGAGACTTGGATCTTGTTTGCGTGCATGCTGTGAGACATCCATTTCGACAATCAAATCACGCCCTTCCTTGTCTAGCTTCTTGATGACTTCATACTGTGTATTGGATTTTATTGGGGTCATCCAGTGACTAGAGTTGTGTTGACGCTGCCAATTAATCATTAGCTCGGCACTTAAATAACATCTGTCAAAGATCGTCAGGGAGTTAGGCATCGTTGATGATATTAACTGTTTTGCGTAACTCACTTCTCCTGTTGAACTAGGACCAAAAGCAACATCATGGAGTAAACGACTACGAAGAG
>NZ_APHW01000018.1 GCF_002741985.1 Vibrio rotiferianus CAIM 577 = LMG 21460 | reverse complement strand
CAAGCGCTTGTTTWWTCCATTCCAATGGAAGCTCTTTTTGAAAAAGCGCAAGTGAATCAGGAGAAGCGAAGTCATCAACATCAATAAGCCAGTGAGCCAACATAAAAAATACCCTCAAACATGAAATGCTTGAGGGTATTTTCAACCAACCACAGGATCGTTCAACTGATCATTTGCTTAACTGATCGGAGTTAACTTAAGCGCGGCTCTTTTGCAGAATCAATGTAGCTTTTAAACCGCCCATTTTACTCTCTGATAGTTCAAGCTGACCGCGGTAACTGTGCGCCATTTCACTGACAATGTTTAAGCCCAAACCGGAACCCGGCGTCGTTTCATCCAGTCGGTAACCACGCTTTATCACTTGGCATAATTGCTCCGCAGGGATCCCCGGGCCGTCGTCTTCAACTATGATATGAATATTGTCTTTATCTAGCGTTGAATGAACACGAATGATGCTATTCGCCCATTTGTAGCCATTTTCCAGTAAGTTACCCACCATCTCATCCAGATCGGTTTTCTCTACCGCAACATTCAAATCAGAATCAAGCTCGTTAATCAGTGTGACGTCACGATGTGAGTAGACCTTGTCAAACGCCATTGATATGGCATCAACACGCTCTGAAGGGTTCGATTTCACCGAAAGGATGTTCATTGAACCCGCCATACGAGCACGACCCAAGTGATAATCTATGTGTTGTTGGATCTGTGTGATTGGTGCGTTCAAGCGTTCTTGTTCTTCAGGTGTGAAGTTTTGCACTTCGTTTTTTAAAACCGAAAGAGGTGTTTTTAGCGCGTGAGATAAGTTTCCCGCATGATTTCGTGCACGTTCAAGCAACTCTTGATAGTGAAAGAGCAGAGCATTAAGGTCAGAAATTAAAGGTGAGATTTCTTTCGGGTACTCTTCTTCCAAGCCTTTCTTATTACCTGATTTAAGCTCGGCTAATTCTCTTTGTAGCTTGGTCAGCGGGCTTAAAGACCACGCGATTTGTAGCAAGATAACCGCAAGAACACCGGCAAACAGCAATCCTAAAATGATCCAAAGCTGCCCAGTCAAAGACTGGATTGTGCCTTCAATTGGGTCTTCGTCAATACCGATGATAACATCAATGGGACCGTCGTAATCTGGCAAGTAAAGAGTCTTTTTCAACGTGATTAGCTTTTCATCACGAGCACCAAAGGCGTCTTTATCTAACCCTTTGTACTCGATTTTCTTATCCCATAGGGAACGCGAACGCTCTAAGCTCGTTTTGGTGGAAGCACTCCAATAAAGACCACTGTATGGACGATTAAATCTAGGATCGGAAAGTTGAGTAGGCAGGGTGAGTTGGCCTTTGCTGTCGACTTCGAGTTGGGCGGCAATCTCGTCCATGTAGACATTCAATTGTGATCGAGTGTCATCCACCATGTAGACGTAGACTTGGGTTGGGATTGTCACCCCAGCGGCGAGGATCATCGCTGTGAGCCAAACGACCGCCGCGAGTACTAAGCGACTTTTGATACTCAGCCGCTTTAGAATGTGCATTGGAAGTTTGTTTTTATTCCGCATTCAATTGATACCCGAGTCCACGAACTGTCTTAATGATTTTCGGTGCAATTTTCTTACGAATACGACCGATGAACACTTCGATGGTGTTTGAATCACGGTCAAAATCTTGTTTGTAGATATGCTCTACCAACTCGGTACGAGAAATGACTTTCTCTGGGTTGTGCATAAAGTAGGCGACAACTTTATATTCCAATGCGGTTAAGCTGACCGCTTGTCCTTGCCACAGTACTTTTGAGGAGCGTGTATCTAAACTCAAATCACCAATCTGCATGACAGGAGAGGCGTTACCTGAAGCGCGGCGTAATTGAGCGCGAAGGCGTGCAGTTAGTTCAACCATTTCAAATGGCTTGGTTAGGTAGTCGTCTGCACCAGCATTCAAACCTTCAACACGCTGAGATAATGTGTCACGGGCACTCAAAATAACAACTGGCGTATTAATGTTTTCGTCTCGAATACCTTTAAGGACCGTTAGACCATCTAGTTTTGGTAAACCCAGATCGAGTACAATTGCATCCCATTCTTCAGAGGTCGCACGGTAAAGCGCGTCGATGCCATCTTGGGAAAGTTCTGGTACCCAGCCATTGCTTTCCAACGTTTCTAAAATCTGTTCGCCTAGGCGAGGTTCATCTTCGACAACAAGTATTTTCATATTCTTTCTTCTAATTATGTTTGGATATCGATTACTGCGGTTTAAGAGCTTTATTGAAGTTACGTCCTTTTATCTCGAGCATTTCTAGTGTAGCGGCATCGTATTCCACCTTTATCACACTGTCATTGAACAAGATCTTAAGTTCGTAAACCCATTCGTCATCGTCTTCTTCAAGTTCAACTTTAATAATACGCCCATATAAATCATTCTCCACTGCTGCGTACATATCAGAGAACGGGCGGATATAGCCTTTCTGAACGGCGCGGTAGACTTCATCCTGATCTTCATCGAACTCAATTCGTGTCCCCGGTTTTTCGACGTCACGAACGATAGCGTGACCATCTTTGTCATCATGATGGTCTTTGTGATCGTGGTGATCAGCAAAGCTTGGTGCAGACAATAAAAGCGGAAATATAGCTAGCAGCACGGAAAGTTTGCGCGGAGTGAAGGAGATAGACATGGCAAAGCCTTTTTCAATGAGTTACGACGATTATATCGTGCTGTACATGAACAGAAAGTGAATTAGTGAGCATTCGCTTATCTTAGTTCGTCGTCAAAGATCTTGTCGCGTAGCTTCCAGAAACGGCCTGACTTACGGGCAATAACAAATTGCGGTAGACGGAAACGATGCTGGTTGGCCACCACTTTAGTTGGCGATGCTTCTTCAAACGGACGATGTTTGTCGGCGAGGTGGGGGCGAACAAACTGGTCTTTGAAATTTTGCTTCTGCTTTTTGGTATTCAGTGTCCAGAACTCATGCACCAGTGCATTGCCTTCGCCTTGATAGGTTTCACCAGAATACGTCACTTTCAATTGTGATTTGCCATCACTGGATTTAAACACCGTCAAATCCATTTCTGTACATTCAAAGATCAGCGCGTCTTTTAGGTTCAATGCTTCTTTGAGCTTTTTGTCTGGGTCAACGAGAGTGGCATCACACTCATGGCAAATACGCGCTGCAATATCGTTATCAGCACCGCACTCACCGCAGTATTTGGCTCTAAAACGGTAACCGCAATGCTCGCGCTCTCCTGTTTCATCGTCTTCAAAATACCCTTGGCAGCGGCGACCAAAGTGTTCCAGCAAAAAGCCGTTGCTATCTAACTTACCCCAGAAGTTGTTGTTAAAGCCGCAAGCAGGGCAAGGGATGGTGATAATTTCGCTGGTGGAATCAGGCTTAGGGTCGCCAACTTCAGGTTGATATAAGTCATAGCTGTTGCCAGCGTAATCCAGAACTAAACATTCAGATTTGCCTTCCGACAGACGCAAACCACGACCCACAATTTGTTGATACAAGCTAACGGATTCAGTCGGACGCAGAATCGCGATTAAATCCACATGTGGCGCATCGAAGCCCGTGGTCAGAACGGATACGTTGACCAAGTACTTTATTTCACGATTCTTGAACGATTGAATAATGGCATCGCGTTCGGGTGTTGGCGTATCACCAATCACAATCGCGGTTTCGCCTTCTGGCAACAGACCGTGGATTTCTTGTGCATGGCGAACCGTGGCAGCAAACACCATCACGCCTTTACATTCTTTGGCGTATTGAATGATTTGTTCAACGATCTGTGGTGTCGCACGTTTAGCTTTGTCGATCACCATGTCCATTTCGGCTTCTTTGTAGCGACCCGTATTGGCTGGCTTTAGCTGCGAGAAGTCATAAGATAAGACGGGGGCGTCCATCATACGAGCAGGTGTTAAGAAGTTTTCATCCAGTAAGTAACGAATAGGGAGCTCGAAGATGCAGTCACGGAAAAAGCGTGACTCTTCAGTTCGAACCTGTCCACGGGTGTGGTACTGGTAAATCCAGCCCATGCCTAAGCGGTATGGGGTCGCGGTTAATCCCAAAACTTTAATGCCAGGGTTAAGCTCTCTTAGATGAGTGATCACTTTTTGATAGCTACTGGTTTTTTCGTCTGGCACGCGATGGCATTCATCAATGACCAGTAAAGAAAACTGGTTCTTGAAAGAATCCAGATTACGCACCACCGATTGCACCGAGGCAAAAACCACTTGCTGATCGGTTTCTTTACGTCCAAGACCTGCTGAGAATATCGATCCTTTTAGACCATACCCTTCGTACTTGGCGTGATTCTGTTCCACCAGCTCTTTTACGTGAGCAAGTACCAACACGCGGCCCTTGGCAAGCCTTGCTAACTCTGCAATGACCAAGCTCTTGCCCGCACCTGTAGGCAGCACAATGACCGCTGGTGTGGAGTGTTTACGAAAATAGTGAATCACCGCTTTTACAGAGTCGGCTTGGTATGGTCGAAGGGTGTACATGAAAATCTGTGAAATTGCTCAACTATTCGAATTAGGATCGCTATAATACCCGACCTTAAACATTAGAGGTATTCATGCGTTTAGATAAATATTTGTGTGATGGACTGGGTGCAACTCGCAAGCAGGCAACGAAGATCATCAAAAGTGGCGAAATAACGGTTGATGGTGAAGTACAAAAGAGTGGTGCATTCAAAGTACCAGAAGGTGGTGTGGTTGAATGGGAAGGGCGCGAAGTTGGTGCTCCTGGCCCTCGTTACATCATGTTGTACAAGCCTGCGGACTTTGTATGTTCGCATGAAGATGGGCACAACCCAACGGCGTTCGTTCTGCTGGATGAGCCAAAGGTAGAAAACTTGCACTTTGCTGGTCGTTTGGATGTCGATACTACCGGTCTTGTGTTGATTACTGACGATGGTCAATGGTCTCACCGTATTACGTCACCAAAACACAAATGTGAGAAGACGTACCGAGTATGGCTAGTGGATGCGATTCAACCTGATTACGTTGAGAAGTTTGCCGAGGGTATTGAGCTACGCAACGAACGTGAGCCAACACTGCCAGCACATCTTGAGATCGTTAACGAAGCCGAAAACGAAGTGTTGCTAACGATTGTGGAAGGCAAATACCACCAAGTGAAACGTATGTTTGCTGCGCTCGGTAACAAGGTTGAACATCTTCACCGTGAGCGTATTGGTTCCATTGTGCTGGATGAAGCACTTGAGCCGGGTGATTACCGCTTCTTAACAGAAGAAGAAGTTGAATCAGTTGTGAAATAACTCAATCTGGTTGGAAATAATCACTGTTCTGGGAAATTGTTTAATTCCTGATAGGAACTAGTCTTTTGATGAGAAATTACTCAGAATGGTGTTTCCTACCAAATCAGTCTTAGTGTCTGAGTAAGACGCTTATTCGCCGCTCGTAAACGCAGGCAGAACTGTATTTAGTCTGAGAAATCCTTTTCTCTTGTTGGTTCTTACTGACGATAAGTACAGACGGTGTTCACGTCACCGCCTCTTCGTTTTAGCTCGGTTACTTTGTCGTTCTGCATACTGATCATGCAGGTTTTAGCGTCGAGTTTGTCAAGACCATCTTGGTATACTTTCGTCTTTTATGATCTTCTCAATAGTAAGGAGACTATGCGCTGTAATTCGTGACTGTTACGGATTCAGGGTGAGAGAAGCGTCAATCATCTATCTCAATCAATGTGGAATGTTGATGGGAGGACACAACAAGAGGTAAGGCAATGACAGAAAAAGCCCAAAGTGCTCCCCAGTCACAAATCAGTTTTTTATTATTCCTTGTACTCGGTGCAATTGGTGCGTTGACACCACTTGCTATCGATATGTACCTGCCAGCTATGCCAACCATCGCGAAAGATCTTGGTGTAACCCCAGGTGCGGTACAAATTACGTTAACGGCTTATACGGCAGGCTTTGCGATAGGTCAGTTGATTCATGGTCCGTTAGCGGATAGCTACGGTCGCCGACCTGTACTCATTTTAGGTGTGCTCTTTTTTGGTTTGGCAGCAGTAGTCAGTGCAACCACTAACGGTATCGATGCGCTTACTTATGTGCGTACAGCGCAAGGTTTCGCTGGCGCTGCCGCAGCTGTGATTATCCAAGCGGTTGTGCGTGATATGTTTGACCGTGAAGACTTCGCGCGTGCAATGTCATTCGTCACCTTGGTTATCACGATTGCCCCTTTGGTGGCGCCGATGATTGGTGGTCACCTAGCAATTTGGTTCGGCTGGCGCTCTATCTTCTGGGTACTCGCTATCTTCGCCGTTGTTGTCATTTTGCTTGTGCTGTGGATGATCCCAGAAACACTGAAACCAGAAAATCGTCAGCCACTAAGATTCAGAACCACAATTCGCAACTATGCGCGTTTGTGTTCTAATCCTGAAGCTTTGGGCTTAATGCTTTCAGGTGCGTTCTCGTTCTCAGGTATGTTTGCATTCCTGACGGCGGGCTCGTTTGTTTATATCGATTTATATGGTGTTCGACCTGACCAATTTGGTTACCTATTTGGGTTGAACATCGTAGCGATGATCATTATGACCAGCCTTAACGGGCGTATGGTGAAAAAGGTCGGCTCGCACTTCATGCTTCGTTTCGGTCTGACCGTACAGCTGATCGCGGGTATTGGCCTGTTTGTCGGCTGGATGCTCGACCTCGGTTTGTGGGGCATGGTGCCTTGTGTTGTGCTGTTTATTGGTACTTTGTCTACGATTGGTAGTAACTCAATGGCTCTGCTGTTGAGTGGATACCCAACCATGGCGGGTACGGCATCTTCACTAGCGGGTACACTGCGATTTGGCACTGGCTCACTGGTTGGTGCGCTCGTTGCTGCAATGCCAGGCGCTGTTGCGTGGCCGATGGTCATCGTTATGTTTGCTTGTTCAGTGCTGTCTGCACTGTTTTATTGGACTTTAGGAAGAAAGGCGTAATGTCTAATTACACCAAAGAAATTCAAAACTTAGTTAACGCTGCTTTGGCAGATTTAGACCAAGAGCACCGCTCTGGTAAATTGGCAAATGCACCAGTAGCGAACAATCATTACTTGGTTCGTTGGGTAACCAAGGCGCTGAAGTCACAGCGTTTTGGTCGCACTGTAGGTGATGATCTAACGCGTTGGCAAAAAGCAGGTCGCTCAAAAGGCAACGATGCTGGTTTGCTATTTATCTTTAAACGCATCTCAGGCTTTTACGCGCAGTTTTTCCCTGAAGGTGAAGAGTCTAAAGTGATCAAAGATTCTGACATTGAAGCGTTTCTTGATGCGATGGAGCAAGCGGGCTGGGAAGTGTCAACTTCTGAGCAGTTAGTTGGCTGCGGTAAAGTACAAATCTACACTGAAGGGCAAAACTCATTAGCGTTATGTGCAGACCAATGTGAAAGCTGTTTTGATGGTGAACTATTGGTAAAACCGATGAGTTGGTTTGTTCGTGGTAACCATGCGGAGTTTGTTGAGAAAGCATCGCAAGCAGGCTACATGGTTCATAAGGTGACCGATTACAAATCGATGGTGAAATACCACGGCGAATACCTAATCTTCCCTGCGAACGAAGGTAATCAATTGGCAGAGATTCCTCTGTCATTTAAAGCTGACTAATAGAATCACTTCTCCTCATTAAGCAAAAAGCGTACACATGATCTTTGTGTACGCTTTTTGGTTTTTAGCCGTCTCAGTTTAAGGCGCGGTTAAGTCTAACAGCTAAACAAATTGATGCCTGTGATCGTAAAAATTCAGGATGTGCTTTAACGCCCAGTCACGGTAACGATCCGCTTCAATCAAAACATCATGTTTAGCGTGAGGTATGGTTAATAGCCTTGAGCTGGTGCACGCTTCATTGAATGTATCTTGGGCTGCTAAGGAGACGACGTTGTCTCCCTCTGGTTGCACGATCAGTATTGGCGTCTTGATATGCTCAGCCTGAGATAGACAATATTTTCCTGCTTCAATAGCCTCACTGATCCACTTTGGACTGACACCGCCCAATCGCAGCTCTGGGTTATTACTGAGTAAATCACTGTAAGCTTTAAAGCGGATTGGGCTTGTCGTGTGATCATTTCCTTCGAAAGTCTTAGTGACAAAGGCGGTTTGTGTCGGAGCGAAGTTAGGTGTTTTTTGAAGTTGACTGATCACCTTTATGGTAGCGCTTTGAATTCCGCCCACCACTTTAGGCAGCTTGATGCCAAACATTGGACTCGTAAGGGCGCAAGCTTTGATGTTGTGGTCATACTTCGCGAGGTATTGTGTCGCGATAGCACCGCGCATAGAGTGGGCGAGTATCATTACTTCAGTTTTGTGTTGGCTTTCGACAATCTGTTCAAGAAACAGGGCTAAGTCTTCTACATAGTGCTCAAACTGGTCGACGTGACCAAGTTCACTGTGCTCGGCTAATCGTTGAGATTCTCCCTGGCCACGGTGGTCAAAAGCGTACACATTAAAATACTGACTTAACTCATAAATAAGCTCTTTATATTTCCAAAAGGATTCATTACGTCCTTGTACAATGACGAGGGCTCTTGAATGGTTTTGAGGGTTAACGTTCACCCAAGCGATATCGCTGTTCATCGCACCCTTCATGTATCCGCTCTTTCTCTTAAGCCATACTCTTTCAATTTTCTGGTGATGGGCATCATCGTTTACAAACTCAGAAGTGATGGTTTTATAACGTTTGTATGGTTTGTAAGGGATATTCAGTTTTCTACCAATGCTCGCTACAAACAGACGACCTAATCGCGCCCCGTGCAAGTAATCGGCATCCAGCTGTTTTTTCGTGCTTTCTACGACGGAAGATTTCAAGTTTCTAGCAGGTGATATCTCGTAGATATTCACGTCATCCGGTGGGCAGGCGAGAAAGCGTTGAGTCTGGCGATAGGTTTCTTCGTGTTTGAGTAAAATAGCTGATAGCTCACTCATGGCTTTACTTGGCGCATGCTTAAGAATGGCCTCAATGAGAGGGTGGTGCTCATCAAAGTCGGTAGGCATTGTTCGGACCACAACGATATGCTTATAGCCTCTACGGTAAGCCTCTTCTACCGGAATGGGAGCCGACACGCCGCCGTCAAGCCAACGTGCACCGTCGAACACCACCGGCTTTTTATGCAAGGCAGGAATCGCGCTGGACGCTCGAAGTACATCCTTCCAGTTGTCGACAGTGACATCGAAACACTCGGTGGTTAGGTTACGCGCATGTGTTGCTACAGCGATGACTTGTTTGGTTTTGAGTAAATCCGAGCCTTTTTCCCAATTGAGTGGGATGTCGATTTCCGCATTGTCGACCAAAAAGTCTAAATCTAAGCCTTCACCATTGAGTAGATATTTAGTCAGTTTAAAGAATTCTGGACGTCGTGTTGTTTCTGCAATTATTTTGTAAGCGTGGCCTTGATGCCCGCATATGTAAGAGGCGAGATTGAGAGAGCCTGCAGAAGTGCCGATAAGTAAGTCGAATGGATTAAAGTCAGCATGTAAAAAGGCATCAAGAACGCCCGCAGTAAATATGCCGCGTTGACCACCACCCTCAGTCACCAATGCAATCTTGTCTACGTGTTGTTGGTGAAGCATGAAGTTGTCGTGGTGTTTGTTGCTAATGATGTATCGATTACCCATTATGACTCCAATACTTGCTTAACGTTATCACCACTTAGCACTAGGCGAAGTGGGTAAGAAAAATGCATGGAGTAAGAATAATACCGAGGGCGGCCTGAGATAAATTCAAATAAATTGACTCCGCGTTAATCAATCTAAAACCTCCTTTCATCGACCCTCAGCTTATTACTCTTTTATGCTGGCATCCTTGCCAATGGTTCGCTTTATTTAGTTTTGTTTATCCTCTAGCACTTCTGCTTCTTTGGCGATGGCTTTCACCATTCCTTTAAAGATAAATAGATGCGCTGGCATCATCGCAAACCAATAGAGCAGTCCAGGAAAGCCTTGTGGGTGCCACCATGCAGTGATATCAAACTCTCTCTCATCCCCCTCGTCTCTAATTGCAATTTCTAATCGGCCAAGTCCTGGACCTTTCATACCGAAAAATAGTGATAGAAACTGGTTTTCTTCACATCGAATGACTTTCCACGAGTCAATGAAATCACCCACCTTGAGCGCTGGCCCCGTTGGTGAAACTCGAATGGGTTTCCCTCCACCAAAGAAGATATCGAGCCACTCACGAGTGCGCCAAAGGATGTTGGCAAAGTAATAGCCTTTTTCCGGGCTTCCGATCTCTTGCGCGACTTTCCAAAGTGATTCCGCAGAGGCTTTTGTCTTGATGTTAGCTCCCGCTTGCTTGGGATAATAGCCGTAGCCTGGTTGCCAGCGCTTGAGTGCTGCGGGTTCGAAGCCCCAAACGTTACTACGTACAAACGTCCCTTCCGTTGCGATGGTGCTCTCAACGGATTGCTCGTAGCTAATGAGCTCTTGTGGAAACCGTTCGTGAATCGCTTTGGTATCGGCGATGTAATCGTGCTCTAAACCTGCAAGAAGCGCTTTGCCAATACTTGTGGGAACCGACGTTACAATGGCCAGCCAATACGATGCCATTTTAGGTGTCAGTAGTGGTGTTGACCAAAGTCGATAAGGCTTCTTGGTGATCTTGCAAATGACTTCAAATTGTTCGCGATAACTCAATGTATCTGGCCCACCAACTTCATATATTTCATTCTCTGTTGGTTTGGTTTCTGCCAGTTTAAGCAAATAGTGATTCAGGTTGGGTAGGGCAATTGGATTGGCTTTGGAATCTACCCATTTAGGTGCAATCAGAATCGGCAGGTTATAGACGAAGTCGCGCATGATCTCGAACGCAGCAGACCCTGGGCCAATAATTACGCCCGCTCGAAGCTCTGTAACGGGCACACCCGCTTGGCGAATGATCTTACCTGTCGCTTTACGTGCTGCTAGGTGTTGAGAGTTACCAGTTTGCGGTTGAATCGCACTCAAGTAAATAACGTGCTGGATGCGACTTTGCTCAAGTGCTTGCTTGAAGTTTTCAGCGAGGCTTAATTCATATTCAACAAAGTCATGTCCTTGCGCCATACCATGCACGAGGAAAAAGGCCAGATCAAAGTCATTGACCACTTCCAAGGTAAGCTCTCTGTCGGCAAGATCAAGATAGAGCAATTCAAGGTTTGGGTGAGCTTCGACTCTAGAGCTCAAGTAGTCAATATGGCGGGCTGCTGCAGTGACGTGATGTCCTTGAGCAAGTAGCAAAGGGATAAGCTGTGAGCCAACATAACCGGATGCGCCTAGTACCAAAATCTTTTTCATCGAAAGCCCTTTTATTTGCTGGTGGAATAATCACCTACAGGTATAATCATGGAATACTTTTCCCTTTCTATCAATAAGTTGTGAGTGGTTTATCGTGACATTCTTATCTCAAGTTATGGCTCATGCTGATAAAGCATTCTTACGCCGCCTAGTCGCTATCGCGTTACCAATAACATTACAGAGCATCATGTTCTCTAGTCGAGGTTTGGTCGATGTTCTAATGTTAGGGCAACTGGGCGAAGCTGAGATTGCAGCTGTCGGCGTAGCGGCACGTGCCACATTTGTCACTACGATTATGCTTGTGGGTGTTACAACTGGTGGGGCGTTGCTCACCGCACAGTATTGGGGAGCGGGAAATAAAGAGGGGGTAAGGCAAAGTACATCTTTAACGTGGCTCATTTCCATGGTTTTTGCTGCCTTTACGGTTTTGCTATTTGTTTTTTTCCCAGAAGCTATTATGGGCTTAACGACTGACTCGCAAGAGGTAATAAGTCTAGGAGCTGAGTACTTAGTTATTACGTCGGTTAGTATGTTTGCGGTTGCCTGTGTTGCAAGTATGGCTGTCGGTTTACGTGCTATGCATCAACCTGGCACCAGTACCTTCTTTAGTGGTATTGGCATCGCTTCAAATATTTTCCTGAACTGGGTGTTGATCTTTGGTCATTTAGGTATGCCAGCGCTCGGCATAAAAGGCGCTGCTATTGCTACGGTTATCAGCGGTGCAATCGAAGTGGCGTTTTTGTTTGGCTACTTGTGGCGCAAGAAACACACGATTGCATTTGGTTTAAGTGATCTTGCCGCTATTTTGGTGGTCGACAAGATAATACGCTTTCTTAAGCTCTCTCTACCTACGACGTTTAATTTCCTAGCGTGGGCCGGTGGACTTTTTGCTTATCATGCCATTATGGGACAAGCTGGTGTTCAGGGCTTGGCCGCACTTTCGGTGATGACACCCGTTGAATCAATAGCGTTGGCGATGATGATAGGCATGTCTAATGCAGCAGCAGTACTTGTCGGGAACCAGTTGGGAGCAAAGAACTTCGAACCTGTTTACTATCAGGCATGGGCAACTATAGCTCTTAACTTATTGATTGCTATTGTCGTTGCTATCACGCTTCTGATTACTAATAACCTTATATTGGACGCGTTCAGTGCTTTAACTATTGAAACAAGGAAGTTAGCTGAGCAATTTATGTTAATCCTAGCATTTGGTGTAATACTTCGTTCGATCCCTATGATGGCTATTGTTGGTGTATTGCGAGCTGGTGGAGATGTTAAGTTTTGCCTTTACCAAGATCTTGTTGCTCAATGGCTGATTAGTATTCCTTTAGCTGCGTTTGCTGCGATCAAATTGGGATTGGAGCCTCAATGGGTGTATTTGTTTTTCCTAACTGAAGAAGTCGTCAAGTGGGTTGGATCGCTTATGCGAATGGCCAGTAAAAAATGGATGAAAAATTTGATCGAATCATGATGCTTAGGTGACTAATTGGTTGTATTTAGATATCCAAAGTGTGACCGAGGAATCAAAATACTTCCTACCAACAAGATTTTAGTGTAGATTCGGAACCCAAATTTCTATACCACCATTCGAGCGGCAAAATCAATGTTGAAACTGTCAGACCTATGCAAAGGCTATGTAGACGGGGGCGAATTTCATCCTGTTTTACAAGGGGCAGAATTAACATTACAGCAAGGTGAGCAAGTTGCATTAATGGGCGAAAGCGGTTCCGGGAAAAGTACCCTTTTGAACTTAATCGCTGGTCTTGATACGGCTGATTCCGGTGAGATCACCTTTCCCAACTTCGCGATGCATGATGCTCCGGAGCATTTGCGTACGCTATATCGCCGCAACAACATTGGTAATATCTTCCAGCAGTTCAACCTGCTTCCTACCTTGAATATCGCTGACAACATCCGTTTCTGCCGCCAATTAAAAGGCTTACCAGAAGACAAAGGTTTGTGGCGTCAAATTCTTTCAGCTCTAGACCTCATGCCGCTTTTAGGTCGTTACCCTGAAGAAGTATCAGGTGGTCAGCAGCAACGTGCAGCGATTGCTAGAGCCTTGTACATGGAACCCAAGCTACTACTTGCTGATGAACCAACGGGGAGTTTGGATGAGCGTAATGCAGAAGCAGTAATGCGTTTGTTGACCTCCTTGGCTCGCCAACTAGAGTGTACTCTGCTGTTGGTAACGCATAGTGAAAAAGTTGCTGAACATATGGAAGGTCGAATTCGCCTGCAAGGGGGACAGCTGCATGTTATGGCCCGTAGTTAAGGCACTACTTGGTCACTACCGCCGTTACCCTCTACAAATTATCTTGGTTTGGCTTGGGCTTACACTTGGTGTGTCCCTTTTGGTTGGTGTTACTTCTATAAACCAGCATGCTAGGCAAAGTTATGAAACAGGTGAAAAGCTATTTTCTAACCCGTTACCTTACCGTATTCGTACAAAGCACTCTGCGAACAAAATTCCTCAAGGATTTTATATCCAACTCCGTCGTGCGGGCTTTAATCAATGTGCGCCGTTTGATGTCCTTCATTTAGATACACAATCTGATCTCAGCTTAATGCTCGTGGGAATTGACCCAGTCGCGATGTTGCCATTGCGCCAAGGTAAATCTTTAGGCGATTTACCAATGCTGAGCCTGATGAAACCACCATACCCGATACTAGTCAGTCAAGACCTTGCTGAGCATATGCAATGGCAAACAGGTGATTTTATTCGCTTGAATGATGGCAGTAAATTAGGGCCAATTAAAGTTGATACCGACCAACTGTTATCGGGTACACGTTTAGTCACGGATATTTCATTGTTACGTATGCTCAAACGTAGCTCCGGTTTATCAGCGATTGCTTGTGGCGAAATGCCAGAGGAGAAAGTTCAAGCGCTCAAGAACATACTCCCGAATGGAATGACTTTAGTTCGTAACAGTCGTTCTGAGCTTGAGTCTTTAACTAAAGCATTTCACATGAATCTGACAGCCATGGGGATGCTGTCATTTTTAGTCGGCTTGTTCATCTTCTATCAAGCAATGTCACTGTCTTTCATCCAACGCCAACGTCTGGTTGGCATTCTGCGTCAGACAGGGGTTAATGGTATTCAGTTAGCCCAAGCACTACTTCTTGAGCTAACCTTCCTCATCCTCGTTGCTTGGGCATGTGGCAATTTCTTTGGATTGATTCTAGCGAATGAACTCATTCCTGCGGTATCTGCCAGTTTGAGCGATCTTTACGACGCAAATGTTGGTTTGACCATTGGCTGGTCGTGGGAGTCGAGCCTTTACAGTCTGGCGATGGCTTCAGTGGGGGCATTGATATCCTGTTTATGGCCACTCGTGCGTTTACTTAAATCTCAGCCAATTCGACTTTCATCTCGTTTATCTTTGATGCGATTTGCTGGCAGAGAGTTTTCTTGGCAAGCATTGGCTGCATGTGCATTCTGCGTGGCTGCCGTGGCTGTTTATCAAGCGCCAAAAACACAAGAATCAGGCTTTACCATCATTGCGCTTATGCTCATTAGTGTGGCGCTATTTACGCCATTTTTGATGTGGCACATGTTCCAAAGTTTTTCTTATTCTTTGCGTTGGGTGCGAGTGCGGTGGTTCTTTGCTGATGCAGCTGCGAGCATGAGCTACAGAGGCGTCGCTACGATGGCATTTATGTTGGCGTTGGCTGCAAATATTGGCGTAGAAACTATGGTCGGTAGTTTTAGAGATACGACTGATAAATGGTTAAACCAACGACTTGCAGCGGACATCTACATTTACCCGACCAACAACTCAGCAGCAAGAATGAGCTCATGGCTACAAGAGCAGCCAGAAGTCGACGCGGTATGGTGGCGTTGGGAAAAAGATTTGCCTACTGATCGCGGTGCCTTGCAAGTAGTGAGTACGGGGTCATCTGAAGGGGAACTAGACTCACTTACTGTAAAACTGGGTGTTCCAAACTATTGGTATCACTTACACCACTCAAAGAGTTTGATGGTGAGCGAATCCATGGCATTAAAGTTAGGTATACGTCCTGGTGATTATATAGACATGGCTCAGCCTCTGGGGGGGCGGATGGCAAGTCGTCGGTATTTACTATGATTATGGCAACCCTTACAACCAAATAATGGTTTCACACCGTAATTGGCTGTATGCGTTTGCAGGCACTGGAAACGTTGCGTTAGGAGTGTTGCTGCAAGATAACGTTAAGAGCGAGGGGCTGAAGCGTCGATTGGAAAATGTATTCCGTCTTTCTCAAGACCGAATCTTTGACAACAACAATATTTATAATCAAGCGATGAGAGTCTTCGACCATACTTTCGCAATTGCCGATACGTTGGGCAACATTACTTTGATTATTGCGGTGTTTGGCTTGTTCTTTGCGACCTTAGCGGGTGAGCTGTCAAGGCAGCGACATTTCTCGTTATTACGTTGTATGGGTGTATCCGGTAAAGAGCTTGTTGCGCTTGGAGGAATGCAGTTGTTTGTCTTTGGTGCAATCTCAGCCATTATCGCGGTACCGTTAGGCCTCGCTTTAGCTCATTTAATCGTTGATATCATTATTAAACAGTCTTTTGGCTGGTCTTTAGAGCTCCAATTAATCCCTTGGGAGTATGCGCAAACTATTGGTTGGGCGATGATTGCTATTATTGTTGCTGGTGCTTTGCCTGTAATCAGAATGATCAAGAGTACGCCAATGAAGTCATTAAGGGATGCATTGTGATGAAAGAGCAAAATCAAAATCGCACTCGCTCTATAACGGCATTGGTGTTCGTCGCGGCGATACTCGCATTGAGCTTTTTTGTTTACGTGACCTACTGGGCAGTAGCAACAGCAACCGAGGATAACGAACTCAACGCGATGCTCAAGAGAGAAGACAAAACGATCTTCGAACCAGTGTTACCTGACGAGCATGTATCACTTCCTAAAGATTTTCGTTTTCACCCTGAGTATCAGCATGAATGGTGGAACTATTTTGCTCGGCTCCAAGATAAGCATGGCACTGTTTACAATGTCCAATGGAGTTACTTTAGAGTCGCGACTGATGAGCGAGAAATGAGAGGCTGGCAAAGTCCACAGCTTTATATTTCACATATCGTTATTAGCCGGGGTAATAAGGTTTGGCGAGAGCAACGAGTAGCGCGAGGTGGAATTGGTCAAGCAGGAATGACTAACCACCCGTTCCGGCTATGGATTGACAACTGGAATTGGCGCTCTTTAGGGGCGACTCCTTTTCCTGGCAAGCTAGACGTGTCAACAGATACGTTTGGCCTTGAGTTAAATACCACGACAAGTGGGCCTTTTGTGCTTAATGGTGAACGAGGGTTTCAAGTTAAGCATGCGCTGCAATCAGTTGCCTCGTTTAGCTTTAGTGCACCGTTTTTAAATGTAAAAGGAACACTGAAGCTCAATGGCAAAGACGTGGCTGTCTCCGGTGACGCATGGACTCAAAAAGAGTGGGGAAGTGGCTTAATTGGAGATGGGCAGCAAGGTTGGGATTGGTTCATTTTCAACTTGGATGATGGTAGGGCATTAACCGTAAGCCGTTATCGTCATAATGGGCAGTTACCGCATTTATTTGGTACGTTGTCTACTCGATCCGGAAAAGTGATCAATTTGACGGAGAACGACTTTACCATTACACCTCTTCAGGTCACAGGGCTATCAAACGGTCGGCGTTTACCACTACAATGGATTATCAACGTGCCTAAGTATGATATTAACTTGACCACAAGGATTACAAAGTCAGATATGTGGTTGCCATTTGTGATTCCCTACTGGGAGGGCCCAACTCTCGCCTCTGGTTCTAATGAAGCTTGGGGATTTATGCAGTTGACAGGGTACTAGATTCTGAAAAAAAGCCACCTATATGGTGGTTTTTTTGTGTCAGAAACACATAGTTTTCATCAAGAAACAGCTTGCGAATCACGAAAATGACTACGATATTTAACTAAGTTAATAGTAATCTATGGAATAACAAGTTTGGATATCAGGCAGGCATGGAAGTAATAACTGAAGAGCATACTTAAGAAAAATACGATGTATCGTATAGTTAACTTCGGAAATTTCGAGGTGTATACTCTGAACAAGCGATTATTCCTAAGTTTTCGATAGCTATACACTCTAATCATTCTTTGTTAATCGTTTATTAAGATAATAAATATAAGGGCGAAACCATGAACGATGTCATTCGTGACTTTTTCAAAATGGAATCCGCAGGCGGTATCCTTCTAGTGATTGCAGCAGCAATCGCAATGACTATTGCAAATTCACCGCTTGGCGAAAGTTATCAAGCTATGCTGCATACTTATGTATTTGGTATGTCAGTGTCTCACTGGATCAACGACGGCCTAATGGCTGTGTTCTTCCTACTAATTGGCCTTGAAGTAAAGCGTGAGTTGCTTGAAGGTGCACTAAAGTCTAAAGAAACCGCGATCTTCCCTGCAATCGCAGCGGTAGGCGGTATGTTAGCTCCAGCACTTATCTACGTTGCTTTCAACGCAGGTGATGCAGAAGCGATTTCTGGTTGGGCAATTCCAGCTGCAACCGACATTGCATTTGCGCTTGGTATCATGGCTCTTCTCGGTAAGCGTGTACCAATCAGTTTGAAGGTTTTCCTGCTGGCATTGGCTATCATTGATGACCTTGGTGTAGTGGTTATCATCGCACTGTTCTACACAGGTGACTTATCCACAATGGCGCTTATTGTCGGCTTCATCATGACAGGTGTCCTGTTCATGTTGAATGCAAAAGAGGTGACCAAGTTAACTCCGTACATGATTGTTGGCGCGATCCTCTGGTTCGCAGTACTAAAATCAGGAGTTCACGCAACACTTGCAGGTGTGGTAATTGGCTTTGCTATCCCGCTAAAAGGCAAAAAGGGTGAGCACTCTCCACTTAAACATATGGAGCACGCACTGCACCCATACGTAGCGTTCGGTATTCTTCCTCTGTTTGCTTTTGCAAACGCAGGTATCTCGCTAGAAGGTGTGTCGATGTCGGGTCTGACTTCAATGCTGCCGTTAGGTATTGCAATGGGACTACTAGTAGGTAAGCCGCTGGGTATCTTTACGTTCAGCTGGGCAGCTGTGAAGTTAGGTATTGCGAAGTTGCCTCAAGGTGTTAACTTCATTCATATCTTTGCGGTATCAGTGTTGTGTGGTATTGGCTTTACCATGTCGATCTTCATTTCGTCACTGGCATTTGGCAATGTGAGCCCAGAGTTTGATACTTACGCTCGACTGGGTATTTTGATGGGCTCGACTACGGCGGCCATCATTGGTTACGCATTACTGCACTTCTCTTTACCTAAGAAATCTGCAGAAGAAGTAACCGCTGAGAAAGCATAGTAGCAAGTCGCTAAAATGATAAAGAAGCCTCCCTATTGGGAGGCTTCTTTGCGTTTAGTCGTGATGTGGTTATACCAATTCCATCAATTATCTGATCATTCTTGCTGGTTAAAATCACTTATAACGGTGTTAAAGATTTTGTAGGTAGAGTAACTAACTAGCTGCAATCTTTGCTTTGTTCTAAATGATTTTACCGATGCAATTTTTTGAACATCTAATTAACGGAACTGGTATTACGTAATCAAGGAAATGCAGACGAAAAAAAGCCCAAGCTAAAAAGCGCTTGGGCGGATACAAACATAGGAGTTAATAAGAAAAAGCAGCAATGTAGCAACTAGAAAGAAACAAGTTTGACGGCCAGAAAAACTTAAAATGCCCTAGTTGTTACAGTAATTAAGACCAACCGCATTCCAAACAGTTCCATTTTTTTTAAGAAATTTTTTCGCAAAACAATATTCGCTTTAAATTCATCCCTTTAACTATTCATTTTGCCGTCTGGTCAGACCAATGGCTGAAAATGTGATGTTAATCATTTGTTAATCCAAGGTTTCGGGAGTATATTTCAAACAGTTGTTTAATACGAGTGATTGAAATGGCACCGAGAAGTACAACAAAAGAAAAGATACTTGATGTAGCAGAAGGACTATTCGCAGAATATGGCTTCAATGACACATCATTAAGAACCATTACTGGTAAAGCAAATGTCAATCTTGCTTCGGTTAACTACCACTTTGGCGATAAAAAAACATTGGTACGAGCGGTATTAGATCGATACCTAGAGGCTTTAATGCCAAGTATCCAAAGCTCGCTGATCGAGTTAAATACGCGCGATGAGTACAACATGGATGAAGTATTTGAATCGTTGCGTTTGCCTTTGAGGGCGTTGAATAGTGTAAGACCAAATGGAACGGCGTTATTTATGCTTCTAATTGGCCGAGGTTATACCGACGTGCAAGGGCACTTGCGTTGGTTTATCAGTACTCGATATGAGGAAGTGCTGAACCTGTTCATGTTCTCTATCTCGAAAGCCAACCCTGAACTGACTGAAGAACAGCTGTTCTGGCGATTGCACTTCACATTAGGCACTTGTGTTTTCACTATGGCATCAAGCCAAGCGTTAACCGAGATTGCCGAAAGTAAGTTTGACAAAGAGGTCGACGCGAAGTCTGTCGTGGACCTGTTAATTCCATACTTGTCGGCAGGTATGTCCGCTAAGTAAACCATATTAAACCAATAAAAAAGATAAGCTAAAGCCGCAAGCGGTGACGTGAACAAAAGGATCTGAACTATGAGCTCTCTACGAAGAAAATGGATTAGTGACCCAGCATTCAAAATGTTTAAAAAAGTACTGCCTCCATTGTCCAGTACTGAAAAAGAAGCAATGGAAGCAGGTAGCGTGTGGTGGGATGCTGAGCTGTTCTCAGGCAAGCCGAACTTTACAACACTACATCATTACCCGAAGCCTGCACTGACGTCTGAAGAGCAAGCTTTCATGGACAATGAGCTAGAGACTTTACTAGCAATGCTGGATGATCAAAAGATCGTAAAAGACGATAGAGATCTTCCACCAGAAGTATGGGAGTTCTTACGTAAGGAGCGCTTCTTCTCGCTGATCATTTCAAAAGAATACGGTGGTCGTGAGTTTTCTGCTCTGGCTAACTCAACCATTGTTTCTCGCATTGCTACACGTAGTATCAGTGCGGCAGTTTCGGTCATGGTGCCTAACTCACTTGGGCCAGGCGAACTACTTTCTCACTATGGTACTCAAGAACAGAAAGACTACTGGCTGCCACGTCTTGCAGACGGTACGGATATTCCATGTTTTGCCCTTACTGGCCCTGAAGCGGGCTCGGACGCTGGTGGTATCCCAGACCAAGGTGTTGTGTGTTATGGCATGCATGAAGGCGAAGAGGTGCTTGGTATCCGACTTAGCTGGGATAAACGTTACATCACACTGGCACCGGTCGCGACTGTACTAGGGTTAGCATTTAAGCTTCAAGATCCAGATGGTTTGCTTGGCGATAAGAAAGATGTGGGTATTACTTGTGCGTTGATTCCTGCTGATCACGAAGGTGTGGAGATTGGAGAACGCCACGACCCACTAGGTTCTGCGTTCATGAACGGTCCAACACGCGGTAACGATGTATTTATACCTATGGATTGGTTGATTGGTGGCTCCGAGTATGCAGGTAAAGGCTGGCGTATGTTGGTAGAATGTCTATCAGCTGGACGAGGTATTTCCCTTCCTGCATTAGGCACCGCGATTGGTCACCTCACAACACGCACAACCGGCGCTTATGCTTATGTTCGTAAGCAGTTTGGTATGTCGATTGGTAAGTTTGAAGGTGTAGCAGAGGCAATGGGGCGTATCGGTGGTTTAACTTACCTACTAGAAGCGACTCGAACGCTAACCACAACTTCTCTGGATATGAAGGAAAAGCCAGGCATTGTGACTGCGATTGCGAAATATCACATGACTGAAATGGCACGTACCATCCTGAACGATTCTTTCGATATCCATGCTGGTCGCGCTATTCAAGACGGCCCAATGAACTACCTAGCGAAACACTACCTAGGTATTCCAGTCGCGATTACGGTTGAAGGTGCAAACATTCTGACTCGTAACCTAATGATCTTTGGTCAGGGTGCGACACGTTGTCATCCATACGTTCTGAAAGAGATGGAAGCGGCGGCAAATCCTGATCCGAAAGAGGGGGCGAAAGAGTTTGATGACCTGTTGTTCAAGCACATCAAACACGCAATGGGTAATACCTTTGGTGCATTAGGTGCAGCACTGACAGGCTCTCGCTTTGTGAAAGCGCATATGAGTGGTCCAACTCAGCAATACTACAAAGACATCACACGCTTAAGTCGCGCGCTGGCAGTGAGCGCAGACTTCGCAATGTTAACCCTAGGCGGTGACTTGAAGCGTAAAGAGATGATCTCAGCTCGCCTAGGCGATGGCTTAAGCTACTTGTACATGGCGTCAGCGGCGCTTAAGAAGTACGAAGACGAAGGTCGTCAGCAAGGTGATTTGAACTTTGTTCACTACGCGGTGCAGCACTGTTTGTACAACGCATCGAAGTCACTAAATGAGGCATATTCTAACTTCCCTGTGAAATATGTTGGTGGTGTTCTTAAAGGCTTGCTGTTCCCATTGGGTAACCACTTCAAAGCGCCAAGTGATGAACTTTGTGTTGGTCTTGCTGAAGCTATGATGACACCAGGAGCTCAACGTGATCGATTGACTCACCTGTGCTACATCGGCAAAGAGGAAGACGACAGCGTTGGTCTAATGGAGCAAGCGTTTTTAGCAATGTACGATGTAAAGCCGTTGGAGCGTAAGCTAATGAAAGCAGCGAAAGATGGCAAAGTAGCGCGTAAAGGTTTACTACATGACCGCTTGCAACAGGCATTTGAAGCTGAGGTGCTGACTGAGCAAGAAATTGATCAAATCATGGCCGCGGACAAACTACGATACAAAGCAATTCAAGTTGACCACTTTAGTCACGATTTCTCAGAAGTTCGCACTAATGTCACCTCGAAAAAGTCGCACTTAAACTCAGCAGCATGAAGCGTTTGAGTATAAAATGAGACAAGCACCTCAATGAGGTGCTTTTTTTTGTGTTTGAGCCTCTAGGTTTTTCTGTTGAGTGCTCCAACCACTTGCATTTTCGCAGCATTTTTACAGAAATTAGGTGCGAAGTAGGGCTGAACCTTTTATCCTAGCAACGTTTTTTAAAGGAAGTTGAATATGATCATCAAACCTAGAATTCGTGGATTTATCTGTACTACTACGCACCCAGTGGGTTGTGAAGCTAACGTAAAAGAACAAATTGCTTACACCAAAGCGCAAGGCCCAATTAAAAACGCGCCAAAACGCGTTCTTGTTGTGGGTGCATCAAGTGGCTATGGCCTATCTTCTCGTATCGCTGCGGCATTTGGTGGCGGTGCTTCGACTATTGGTGTTTTCTTCGAGAAAGAAGGCTCAGAGAAGAAGCCAGGTACAGCTGGTTTTTACAACTCGGTAGCGTTTGAAAAGCTAGCTCGTGAAGAAGGTCTGTACGCGAAAAGCCTAAACGGCGACGCTTTCTCAAATGAAGCAAAACAGAAAACAATCGATCTGATCAAAGAAGACCTTGGTCAGGTAGACATGGTAGTTTACTCACTGGCTTCTCCAGTACGTAAAATGCCAGAAACGGGTGAACTTGTCCGTTCAGCGCTTAAACCTATCGGTGAGACTTACACGTCGACTGCTGTTGATACCAACAAAGACGTAATTATCGAAGCAAGTGTAGAGCCTGCAACAGAGCAAGAAATCCAAGACACCGTAACCGTAATGGGCGGCGAAGACTGGGAACTTTGGATTAACGCACTATCAGAAGCTGGCGTTCTAGCGGATGGTTGTAAAACAGTTGCATACAGCTACATCGGTACTGAGCTAACTTGGCCTATCTACTGGGATGGCGCGCTGGGTAAAGCGAAAATGGACCTAGATCGTGCAGCAGCAGCACTGAACGAGAAACTGTCTGCAACCGGCGGTAGCGCAAACGTAGCGGTACTTAAGTCTGTTGTGACTCAAGCAAGTTCTGCAATTCCTGTAATGCCTCTATACATCGCAATGGTATTCAAGAAAATGCGTGAAGAAGGCGTACATGAAGGTTGTATGGAGCAGATCTTCCGTATGTTCAGCCAACGTCTTTACAAAGAAGACGGCAGCGCTGCAGAAGTAGATGAAGTGAACCGTCTACGTCTGGATGACTGGGAACTGCGTGAAGACATCCAACAGCACTGTCGTGACCTATGGCCACAAATCACCTCAGAAAACCTTAAAGAGCTAACTGACTACGTTGAGTACAAAGAAGAGTTCTTGAAGCTATTCGGCTTCGGTGTTGACGGCGTGGATTACGAAGCAGACGTGAACCCAGCAGTAGAAACAGATTTTACGCAAATCTAATCGTTTCTTATTGAATTGAAAAAGGCGCTCAATGAGCGCCTTTTTTATGTCCTAAATATTGGTGATGAATAGAGAGCACTTCTTAGTCAGTAATGCTCATTCAAAGGTGTTAACTTAGAATAATCAGGATCGTACCAGCGAGGGTCATCAATATATTAGCGATAGCGTATGTACCAGCATAGCCCAATGCCGGGATAGTTGATTTAGCGTACTCATTTACCACGTCCATAGCAGGAGCACATGTACGAGCTCCAATGATGGCACCAAAGAGTAGAGCTCGGTTCATCTTAAGTACGTATGCACCTACTAGGTATGCTAGAACAACAGGCACCACACTAACGATAAATGCAAGACCAATTACTTGTGGACCAACTTGTGTTAAATGTTCAAACATTTTACCACCAGCGCTTAAGCCGATACCCACCATAAAGAACATCAGACCTAGATCTTTGACCATGTTTAATGCCCCTTGAGGAACGTAACCAAAAGTAGGGTGGTTGGCTCGAAGAAATCCTAGGGTAATGCCCGATAGTAACAAGCCTACCGCGTTACCAAGGCTAAAAGATACCTGTCCAAATGTCATGGTTACCAAGCCAAACATAATGCCCAAGATAAAGAAGCTACAGAAAGCCAATAAGTCTGCCATTTGGCTGTGGATAGAGATGAAACCAATTTTTTCTGCTAGGCCATGAACACGGCTCTTCTCACCACTGACTTGTAGTACGTCACCTTTAGCAAGAACAATGTCCAAATCCATCGGCATTTCAATCTGAGCACGTACAACGCGGTTTAGGAAACAGCCATACTCTGATAGGTTGAGATCAGAGAGGCGCTTGCCAGAAATAGCATCACTTTTTACGACGATTTCTTCTTCTACAATTCTAAGGTCAAGTAGGTTACGGTCGAACACCTCTTTACCGTTACGGAAGCTTGGATCAAGACGAGCGTGGCTATCAGGGAAGCCTACCAATGCAATCTCATCTCCTTCTTGAAGAATGGCATCACCATCAGGATGGGCAAGAATGCCATTACGACGAATACGCTCAATGTAGCAACCTGTCTGGCGGTAGATACCGAGTTCACGTAGGTTCTTTCCATCAGTCCAGTCAATCAGTTCTGGACCAACGCGGTAGGCGCGAATAATAGGCAGGTAGACCTTACGTTGACTCGAGTTGCCAAGTCCACGCTCTTGCGCGATTTGTTGTGCTGAATCTGAAAGGTTCTGCTTTTGCAGCTTTGGCAGCAGTTTGGCGAACATAATCATGCTGATCAAACCCACCAGGTAAGCCATCGCGTAACCGACAGATAGATTTTCTAATACTAGAGAAAAATCCATATTACGTGGAATCGTGGCAAGACCAGAGTTCAATGCATCTTGAGCGCCCACCAACACGGGCGTAGCAGTAAGAGCCCCTGCCATCATACCGGCAGATAAACCGAAATCGAGTCCCAAGTAATGGCTGCAAAAGTAAGTCAAACTTACTGCCGAAACTAATACTGTCATGCTCAAGATGAAGTAATGTTTTCCGTCGCGGAAAAATATACCAAAGAAGTTTGGACCGGCTTCAATTCCTACACAGTAGATAAACAGCATAAAGCCAATTGTCAAAGCTTCTGCATTGAATGAGAATCCTAAGTGGCCCATTATCAACGATGTAATGAGAACGCCAATTGAATTCCCTAACTGTAGGTTTCCAAAGCGAATTTTTCCAATTGCAAGGCCAATGGCCAATACAACAAAGATTAGAAGAATAGGGTTTTGATCGAGAAGGTGTACGACGTCTATGTTCACAGCGTGGCTCGGTAAAATGTGTGCCAATTAGAAAGATTAAGAATGGCGAATTGTAACTAAATATAGCAAAAAGATAAGTGAAATTTTTTAGCTTTTTCTATTAGTTGCACTAGGGCTGTAATTGTCATTGTGAAATATACACAGGCAAATAGAGGTTGCTTGGGTATAAAGAAAAAGGTTCATCGCGGCTTTCCGGGGAAAGCCGCTTTTATCTTTAAGAAGAAGTAATCGGTGTCTCGATAGCCATATCCCATCCGCTTAATTAACTTTATCTTGTTATTTATCCCTTCAAGCGTACAGGTATTCAGCGGATAGCTTGCTGAAGCAGTGATCCCATGAAGGTATGGACGGAGCTTTCGAGCGAACTCTTTGAGCGGCTTAATTCCACTCTCATTCACTTGTTCCAACCATACCTGCCATAGGTTTTTAGCCTGAAGTTCAGAGCCGCAACGCCACAGTTCTTTTAATTGCGCACCTAATAAGTAGGTTGTCATCAAGTCCTGATTCATATTCAATATTTCAGTGAGGTAGCTTTCCTGTTGTGCATTTAAATTATCCTTATTTTTCAATAACACCCAGCGAGAACGCTTGACCCATTGCCTTGCTTTTTTATCCTGTTTTAGCTTATTGGCTTGGTCGACTCTGACTCTATCCATCACTTCACGACCGAACTTAGCAACAACGTGGAACAAGTCATAAACGACACGGGCATTTGGGCAATGCTCTTGGACTTCAAGGTCAAAAGCCGTATTCATATCCATTGCTACTGCTTCGATATTTTTTCCGTGCTCGCCTAATTGTTCAAAGAACGGTCGAATATCCTTGCGGCTACGACCTAGCCCTATCCAGATAACCTGATGACTTTTCGCATCTGCAATGACTGTCGCGTAACGGTGCCCTTTAAAAATGGCGAACTCGTCCATGACGAGTTGCCTTAA
>NZ_APHW01000017.1 GCF_002741985.1 Vibrio rotiferianus CAIM 577 = LMG 21460 | reverse complement strand
GCCAATGAACGCCAGTTACTTGGGCTATATGTTTGATTGGTAGCAGGGGCAACAACTGTTCTATATAGCTTCGTAGGCGGTTAGTGATACGAGCATAGGGTTCCAACCAAGATAGTTGTTCTGTTTTAATGCCGCAGTGGCTGCACTTGATGCGTCGGGTTTGAACGGACAGTTCAACGGGAGCTCCTAGCAGTGTGGCTTCCTTCACGTTACGCCATTGATACTCATGTACGGCTTGAGCTTTAAGCCCACAAGGACACTTAGCGATAGAGTTAGGTTTGAGAGTGAGCTTTATTAATGATGGAGTCTGATGAGACTTTACTATATGAAAGCCTTCCCAGAATGAAGATAGGAAAGTATGATTCGACATGAAAACGGTAGTTTGTGTTGGTTTTGTTTGGCGATAAAACTCTATCACTTACTACCGTTTTTGTTTTCAGTTCCCGCTTATCCGCGATGAACCAAGAAAAAGCCGCAATAAGCGGCTTTTAAAAATTCAGTAATTAAGATTACTCGTCGAATAGACCTAGGTGCTCTTTTGCGTAAGCTTCAAAGTCATCACAGCCACCGATGTGCTCTTGGTCGATGAAGATTTGAGGAACAGTTTCTACTGGTTTGCCAACGGTTTTCTCTAGGTCAGCTTTAGAAATACCTTCAGCGTGGATGTCTACGTAACGGTAGTTGAAGTCATCACGCTTTGCTTTCAGCGTTTCTGCGTGCTCTTTTGCACGAACACAGAATGGACAAGCTGGGCGACCAAAGATAACTACGAACATAATCTCATTTCTCCTAAAATCTATTCTAATTGAAAGTGCAGCTAGACCTCATGTCGGCATACGCTTTCGTTTGTTGGGATAACTATGCCCGATCCAGATACGGAAATAAAGCAGCAATTACCTCTTGTCTCGATAGGTGAAATCTATCGTGTAAAAACTGAACACGAGTTTGGCTTAAAGCCAAGAAAGGTGGGGTTATTTCCTTATTCAACCATAGAATTCAACGCTGTTAAGCGTGTGAAGTGACGCATAAAAACATACTTTTGGAAGGGTTATCAATGGCACAAGGTGCACTTGGTCAATTTATTTTGGTGCAAAGCATAGCACTCTAGTGTGAGTTGTTGTTTTGGGGAGGAAGTGTATGTTTCAGTTTATGACTGCGACACGGATTATCTTCGGCGAGGGGGCGCTCCAATCTTCGCTGTCTGTAATCAATCAATTTGGCTACAGCGTTTTACTGGTGACTGGTAAAGATACGCAGCGTGCCACACCTATTGTTAACTATCTAAAAGCGCAAAATATGCGCTATCAGCATGTCGCCATCAATGGTGAGCCCAACATTACTATGGTTGAAGAAACCGCAGTACTTGGACGCAAGTTCCAGCCTGATATGGTTATCGCGATTGGTGGGGGAAGTGTCATTGATATGGGTAAAGCGCTCGCGGCGATTATTCCTAACCAAGGTGACGTCTACGACTATGTCGAAGTAGTAGGTAGAAATGTTCCTTTAAAAACCAAACCGATTCACTTTATTGCCATTCCAACCACGGCCAGTACCGGCTCAGAAGTGACCAGAAATGCAGTGCTTAAATCGGGGCAAGACCAAGTGAAAGTCAGCTTGAGAAGCCCAGAAATGCTTGCCGACGTTGCGATAGTCGATCCAACCTTAACTTATGGCACTGATCAATATACCTCGGGTCGCGGCGCAATGGATGCGTTTACTCACCTGATGGAAGCTTATGTATGTGGTGACCCGAATCCGCTCACTGACATGGTTTGTGAGGAAGGGTTACGTTGCCTAAGCCGCTCGGTAATAGCTGGGTGTAAACAAGACTGTCACAAAGCTCGTGCAGATCTTTCTTTTGCGGCACTTTTAGGTGGTATGGCCATCACTAACGCTAAGCTTGGTGCGGCACATGGTTTAGCTTCAGCATTGGGAGGCAAGCTCGATGCGCCCCACAGTGTCATTACTGCCCGTTTGGCTCCTCATGTCATGCATGAGAATATAAATGCAGCGAGGAAAGCAGGACGTAGTGATGTGATTAGCCGTTACAAGCGATTGGCGCAGCTCGTTACAGACAGAACCAATGCCAATGAGCACGATGGCGTACTTTGGGTGAGAATGGTGCTGGATAAACTTGAGCTACCTCAGTTAGGAAAATTTGGTGTGTGTCAGACGTCGTTTGAGCAAGTCGCCGATGATGCACTGAAATCGGTCGCTATCAAAGGCAATCCATTACCACTTACACAAGATCGATTAGTGCACATTCTTCGCCAAGTGTGTGATTGCAGCGATGCGTGCATAGGGGAGAGTTCGCATCATGTGAGTTCCGTGGAGGTGCTGGAATCTCGCACTGATCTATCGGATGTGAATCAATAGAATTCCGCTTAGGTTAGGAACGCAAAGGGGAGCTATTGGCTCCCCTTTGTTAATTCGTTAGTACTGACTTAGCTTGTCGTAACGGCTGTCTTTTAGTGCGTCTTTTACGCGTTTAAGGTTTTCACGGAAGCCAGTGCCTCGGCGCAGCGTGAAACCGGTTGCTAGAACATCGATGACCGTCATTTGTACTACGCGACTTGCCATTGGCATGTACACGTCTGTGTCTTCAGGTACATCTAGCGTGATAGCCAGTGAACTTGCTTTCTCTAGCGGCGAGTCTTTCGCTGTGATGGCAATCACCGTCGCACCGTTTTCACGAGCAAGGTTCGCAATCTCAACTTGGCTCTTAGTGCGACCAGTGTGAGAAATCAAAACGATAACGTCATTGTCACTGCAGTTAATGCAGCTCATACGTTGCATTACGATGTCTTCGAAACAAGTAATTGGAATGTTGAAGCGAATAAACTTGTTTTGAGCGTCACGCGCCACAGAAGAGGAAGCACCTAGACCGAAGAATGAAATGCGCTTCGCTTGAGTCAGAAGATCAACTGCGCGGTTAACTTGCATCGCATCAAGGCTGTTTTTCGCAACATCTAAACACGCCATTGTTGATTCGAAAATTTTATGGGTGTAGGCATCTGGGCCGTCGTCTTCTTCAACATTACGGTTTACGTAAGGCGTACCATTAGCAAGGCTTTGTGCAAGGTGAAGCTTAAAATCTGGGAAACCTTTGGTATCCAGACGACGACAGAAACGGTTTACAGTGGGCTCACTTACGTCAGCCATTTTAGCTAACGTTGCAATGCTTGAATGAATTGCAGTTTGTGGTGACGCCATGATTACTTCTGCAACCTTGCGTTCCGACTTACTGAAATTCTCCAGGTTTTTTTGAATTTTTTCTAATGTATTCATAGTGTTCACGAGGGTAAGAGAACAACTCGCTGGCTCTGTTAACGGCAAGAAATACGTCAGTTTCAATCTGTACTGAGGCGTTAACGAAAACTACCAGCGCCATAAAATTAGTATAAACCCGATCCTCAATCTGGCTAAAACAAATACGGTTACTATTTAGTGAGAATTTGACAAGCCTCAAACAAAATTTTGTAAAAACTACAGAATTGAATGTAGAAGGGGTGGTATTCGCCTCAAGTGGCACAATAATGATGTTTGAGTTACATCAAAAAGAAAGAAAATTTCAATTCAATGTAACTCAATCGGAGCCTTATTGATTCAGAATGTTATCGACTAATTCTTGAATCTTTCCAGTAAGGGTTGGGGCTTGTGTCGCGATCTCTCGCTGCTCATCAAGCACCGATGAAAGGATATCCCTGCTTGTAAGAGGGTTAGCAAGAACGACACGAAATACGATGGTATTCATTCGCTGCCATTTTTCTGGGTTCAATCGAGTTCGAGACACGAAAGACTTACCAGTTTCACGCTGGCGCTTCTGAATAAATTGAGTTAGCTGGTTGATAAGCTCATTGAGCTTTTCACGCTGGATGCCATCTGATTGTGCAAGAGCATCCCGATAACTTTCTGGCAAGTAACGGTAAGTAAGCAGGCAAAGTTCTGGTTCGGAAACAAGCTCAAAGTCTGCCTGTTCTTTGATCAAGTCAGCAAAGTAACGTGCTTTCTCAATGCTCTGGTCAATGAGTAACTCATAGCCTGGGCGGCTGATGATATGCATTGCCGCATAGACCAACATCGCCATGCCTGAACGGGAGCCTTCCAGAGTATGACTACCAAGATCCTTTGAACCTTTACGTAGAATATATTGAGCGTGGTGTTCAATAGATTTCATCGCATCAGGGTCTTTAAATAGAACCATACCAGCGCCCATAGGAATATAGAGTTGCTTGTGCGCGTCAATGGTCACAGAATCGGCTAATTCAACGCCAGCAAGTAGCTTGCGGTAGTGGTTTGACATTAATGTCGCGCCGCCCCATGCGGCATCGACATGGAAATGACAATCATGTTGTTTACATACCTGTGCAATTTCTTCAAGAGGGTCAATCGTGCCAGTTTCAGTCGTTCCAGCCACACCGACAACTGCAATTGGTTTAATTTTCTGGGCTTCAAGCTCAGCAATTTTTGCTCTTAAGTCGGACGGAACGATACGATTGGCGTCATCTGTTTTGATTGCAACTAGGCCTTCTTGGCCGAACCCGAGCACATCAGCTGCTTTTTTTAGAGAGTAGTGGCCACGCTCTGAAACTAAGATTGCTAAACCTTCATAGCCATAATGTTTCATGGCTTTGAAGAGGCCTTCTTTTTCTACGCCTTTGAAAGTGCCGTCTGCTTTTAGCGCTTTATTTCGCGCAACCCAAAGAGCGGTAATATTGGCGATAGTACCACCAGAACAAAACGCACCAAGAGAGTGTTTCGCGCTGTGCATCCACTTTGCGTAAAACTTATCGTCCTGACCGTATATAAGTCGATGGAGCATACCGAGAACTTGACGTTCAAGCGGAGTGAATGCTTTTGATGTTTCAATTTTCACCAAGTTTTGGTTTAGAGCAATCATGATCTTTGACAGCGGCATTAAAAAATACGGCAGGGCAGAAGTCATGTGTCCAATAAAGCTTGGTGCAGAGGTGTGTACTGAGTGCGAGACGAGCGTATCTAACAAGTGCTCGGTATGATCAGAGACGAACTCTGGCTGCTCAGGAATCTGAGCAGAAGAAAAGTCTTTTTCAATTTCACGCAAAGGCTTTTCTTCTGCCACGATATGCTCGCGTAGAAACTGGTTTAGATTTTGAGACAAGCTCTCTTCGATTTTAGTTAACGTTGAGTCTGGCCCTTCAGGAATAGTGAAGATCTTTAACAAGCTCTCAAAGCTAACATCTGCGGTTTTTTGTTCCTTAACCATGGCAAGAATTATTTGTAATTATATTAGTAAGACGAGCGCAACAATCTAAACCAAAACGGGAGCAAAGTCCCGTTTTAATTGTTGAAAACCAATTTGCTGAAATGAAAAACAGGGAGTGTTTAATCACACTTTTGCTTTTCGATTTTACTAATGGACTGATTGTATTTGTTCAGTGCAGCATCAATTTGCTTTGGATGGCTTAGGAGATCAGCAAATGCTGAGCGAAGATCATAATTCTTCTCATGATTTGCAGACTGTCGGTCAGAAAACGTTTTTTGTGCTGCCTTACCTAGGTCATCATTTCGAGTCGCAAGCTGTTTGACATCATGCTGATCGAGCTTTAGCCAAGCTTCGACTGGCTGACCTGTTGCTACTCTGCTTGGGTCATTTTCTAAAAAATAATGTACGGCTTGTCGGTTTAGTTCGAAGTGATGCTTACGTCCCTCTAAAAACCAATTACTAACCTCATCTAGGTCGGGATATTGAGTCACTGTTAGGTCCACTAAGTCCTGATACCATTGTAGTGAAGCATCGATATAGGAATCGTATTTTTGAGCGAGACATTGCTGATCTGCAGCGAAAGTGTAGCCTGAGCAAGAAGCAAGCAAGGCTGCTACTACAAAGCGTTTCATTCTATTTCCTTTTGGGCTGTTGCATTAAGCAACTTTTAATTGGCATACCTGCCATGAATTCACATTCTTATCTCAGTGAGATACATAGCGGCAAGTATTAGCGTTTTATAATATTTTGCCGCATTGTAATAGATGTTAAAGAAAAAACCTGAGATCTAGCTAGCAAGTGACACAAAGAACAGCATCATGACAGGGACTAATAAGCTGAGAATAAAGCCACTAACAATTGCGATAGGCACACAGCGGACGCCACCTGTCGTTTGAATGACTGGTAGAGTAAAGTCCATAGCGGTTGCACCCGCATATCCGATAGAAGTACATGGATAACTTCTTATAAGAAGAGGTATTGCGACAAGAGCGACGAGTTCTCGCATAAGTTCAATTAGAAAAGATGCGCCACCAAATACAGGGCCAAAAGCATCGCCCATAAGAATCCCTGCCAACGAATACCAACCAAAGCCTGATGACATCGCAAGGGCTTGGTAGAGAGGAATATCTAATAGGAACCCAGCGATAACTCCACCTAACATACATGTCATTATTACCAAAGAAGCAATGGCCATGCCTTGCTTATTAAGCAAAATTTGACGCAAAGTAAGTCCGCTATTACGTAATTGAATACCAATGAAAAATAGTAGAAGGAAAAGAATCCATTCACTAGCGGTATCCACCCACTCAAGTCCAATAGGTAATATAAGGCCTGCTAGCAACCCTCCACCTACAACCAATACCAACTTAACGGACTCCATTGCCATCGATGATAAAGGTAATGCTTTGTGTTGAGCGTCTGTTTTAAGCGGTAGCAGCTTGTCAATAAGAGGAAGAGCAAGAAGGTTACAAGTGCTTAAACAGACAAAAAACGTACCAGCATAGAGCAATATAGACTGCAAGTTGGTGCTGAGGTTATCAAGCGCCGCAAGGCTAAGGCCCATCAGCGCGAGAATGACGTAGATTAGATTTGACGTAGCGGCATTAATTCTAGCGAGCAACGAAGCTTGCGAAATTGGAATCAGATAGCCAACGACAAGAGGGGCAAATATAAACAACATCCCTGAGAACATAAAACCCTCAATTTCCTAGTAATTATGAAGTAGTAAATTGAGCGTATTGTAGTGTGATATGTCTCTAAAGACCACTTGCGTGAAGCACTTCCTTAATCATATTTTGGAAATCGTCATCGCTGGTATTACTTAATTCAAACAGTACCTCTGCTCCAGTCAAATTAAACTCTACTTCATGTTCATCTATACGTTCGTCTTGGTTTCGGAACATTAGAAGGTGATTCGCGATACGGGCAACATCAAGATAGCTGACTTCAGGACGGTGTGAGGTGAGCTTTTCATTGGAAGAAACTTCACTGAAATCGTTATCAAAGCCCCACTTCTCCAGAACTAGTTTGCTGGTGGCAGAACAGCGTGTTTGGAAGATCTGTAGCGCGATATCGTTATCGAGGTAATTGCCTCGGTCTAAGTAAAGGTGGTACTCATTAACTAAACAGAATAAACCAATGTCAGCTAGCAAACCGACAAGTAACGCTTTTTCTTGTTCCAAATAAGCATAGCAATCTGGCCCATGCTTTTTGAAATGCTGCACGACCAGAACCATAGTCGCGCCAAGCTCTCGTGATACAGCCGCGCTTTTTCTTAAGATTGAATTACATTCGCTGGTAAGGTTAACGGAGTGTTTGAGCTGTTCGATGGCTTGCGCTGTGACGATATCACGGACTCGAAGGATTCCTAGTCGAGATACTGCAGTCGTAAGATCATTGCAGGTGATATTACGTCGGTTGAAAATCACGGAATTGGCTACTCTTAGGACAACAGCAGCTAATCCAGGATCTTCAATTAAGCAATTAGCAATATCCGAAATCGCGGTATTTTCTTCGGTGCAAAGTTTTTGAATCTTCAGTACTACATCCGGAATAGGGGGAAGCGATATTTTTCCTGTTGAAATCGATTGTTTTACTAAGTGTGAAAAATCACTTTCAAGAGACTTTATTAGTTTTTCTTTGTTTTGCGGTAGCCAGTAAAATGATAAATGTTCCATAAAGTGCAGTACTAGAGAGCTTTCGTACAGTGTACCCCCGACTAAAGTCTATTATCAATTTATTGCTTAACTGGGTGGCGTATTTGGATGCGAAATCACCAAGTTGCCAGATGTTTGTTGTATTAAGTGTCAAAAAAACATCGTACTAGAAGGTGTAATGTGAAACTAATCACGTATCTTGTATTTATACTTTTCTATCTGTGACACAGATCCTAACTTATTTTTCAACGTTAAGTATGATTAGAAAAGTTGGTGAGCACAAATCACAAAATATCGCCAACAAACTGACAATTTTTCGCTACAAGCTGCTGTTTTATCTGGTGACATCGCTAATCGGGGTAATTTATTCAGATTAAGAGGTCAAAGGAAATGACAGACCAAGCTTTTTTTACTTATATAAAAAAATTTAAATCTTTCCAAAAGCGCTCTATGTTTGGTGGTATAGGGCTTTTTAGTGACGATGCTATGTTTGCATTAGTAAGCAATGACTGCTGCTACCTTCGCGGCGGAAAAGAACTAGACCAAATATTTGTCGACTTGGAGTGTGAGAAATACAAACACGTTAAAAAGCAAACAACGGCCACAGTAAATTACTACGACGTTACTGAGCTGTTTGAGGCTCGCGCACCAGAGTTAGATAAGCTCGTTGTTAAGTCAATAGCATGTTCTGTACGAGAGAGAGAGTTCCAAAAATCTTCTGCTAGTAAAAGACTACGTGATTTGCCGAATATGCAGCTTACGCTTGAGCGTATGGTTAAGAAGGCAGGCATTGACGATGTTGAAACATTCTTAGCGTTGGGACCTGTAGAAGTTTTCAATAAAGTTCGAGCGGCTTACGGCAGTGATGTTGATCTAAAGTTGCTTTGGAAGTTTGCCGGAGCGGTAGACGGCGTTCATTGGAAGCTTATCCAAGAGCCAAGAAAGAAACAGCTATTATCTCTTTGTCAATAGATTGATTTTATTGATTTTAAGTGGAGTTAGCGAGTCAATAAAAGGATGAGAGCTGCGCCTTGATATGGAAGTTAAAGTACGCGGTCACTTCACTGCAATAGATCAAAAAGCCGAGGTCGGAGTTACCTCGGCTTTGTCATTTACGCTCGAAGTTTAAAACTTGAAGCGAGTAGTGAACATAAACTGGTCACCGTAGAAATCGTTAATTCTTGCTTCTGCACCGAGAGAGAATAGCTCTGTTGAGTGGAAGCGAGCATAAGCAGAACCTATCCAATCATCATTGTTATCGATGGAAACATAGCCAGCTTTACCACCAACCTCTAGCTGAGGACCAAGCCATTGACGAATGCCTACATTTAGCTCCATACCAACATCTGCACTGCTTGAAGATGTCGGTTGAACAACTCGCATCAGCATCGCGCCAGTTAAGTCTGCCCAGTTGTTTACTGGAGAGTGGAAGCCGAAGCCCGCTGCTGAATCAAAATCACCGTCAAACTCGGAGTCGATGCGAGCAATAACATGTGCATTTGGGTGGATCGACTTGCTGAAACCTGCACCAAAAGTAACAGGGCTAGCGCCGATACGCGCTTCGAAATAGTCGTAACTAAAGTTGCTCATGGTAGCTGGGCTATCACGATCTTCATAAGCCATTACTTGACTTGATGCTAGCAGAAGTGCTGCTGCTAAAAGTGTTTTACGCATAATCAACGATAAACCTTGTTAGTTGTCATTCCTTTGGTTCAATAAATAATTGAACCTTATCTAGATTGTTCGACATCATAATCAAAACATGGCGCTACGACCAATAAAATTGTGTCGAACATTTGTCATTTTAACGATACTCAAGCAAATAAAGTGCCAGCGGACTAGCGTAACCTCTATCCGAATGTGAGTTTGTTCAAAGTTAATTTACTCTCCGAAACTGGTTCTTCGTTCAGACATGGCATTTAGTATTGCTTCAGAGTCCAATATCGAAACCCAAGAGAGCAAATTATCATCGTGCTGAATCATAAAAGTGGTTAGCTGTTGAACTAATGTAGATCGGAGTTCGTCTCCCCGCCAAGGCTTTGCTACGTAATAGTCAAGGCTTGCATTATTTACTGCTTCAACGGTGTCTTCTAACCCAGCTTGACCAGTGAGCAGTACCTTGCGAGCAACGCGAGTGTCATCTGCTTGATTTAGTTCAATCAAGAAGCTAATACCAGTTTGTTCTGGCATGATATGATCACATAGAATAAGCGCAAGCTTGATACCTTCCCCCTTCATTTCTGCGATCACTTCTTTCGCTTCTGTAACCGATTCTGCTCCTTCAATTACAAAGTTATCTTCAAACACAGCAAGATCTTGAAGTACGCTATCCAAGACCTCTCTTTCATCATCAACACATAAAATTAGATACTTAGACATGTTCTTCTCCTTTTGAATTAATCGGTAGCCACACAGTCATCGCGGTGTACTCTCCGAGCTTAGAATCTACTTCTATCCATCCGTGATGAGCAGACACAATTTGCTGGCATATAGACAAGCCAATTCCAAGTCCAAAGTTACCTTCTTTCTTGGTCGTAAAGTTGAGCTCAAATATCGCTTGTTGTTGAGACTTAGGTATTCCTGCGCCATTGTCTTGGAAAGACACGACGATATATCGCTTGTTCGCTTTCTCTTTTATTTCTGAGGTAATATTGAGCTCGCCTTTTTCTGGGAAGGCATCGATCGCGTTGGAAATGAGGTTGGTCCAAACTTGTTGCAACGCAATAGGCTGACAAAGAATTTTCGGAACTGGGGTGTAGTCCTTAGTCAAAGTATGCATTTTGAGCTTGTTCTCAAAGATCACCAATGTGTCTTCAATGCCCTCATGAATGTCAACAGAATGCATCACTTCATCATCTGCTCGTGCATATCCTTTTAGGCTTTTAACCATATCTGCTATGCGTGCAGCACAAACGTTTATTGAGCGCAAAGCGGAACCTGTCTGATGATAACTTTCAAATAAGTTGAGCGTGTCGATAGCTTGGCTGGGTGCAGAAGCCAAAGATTCCAACATAGAGCTGTCAGCATCAAGATTTAAGTTCACCATTTTTTTTGCAATATTTCTATCGACGACATGTGGTTTCAGCTGATTCACTCGAGCCCGAAGCTCAGCAGTAGAAGAGGGTTTAGAGGTTTGAGCATCATGCAATATTGCAACCCCTTTGGCTCTTTCTGGTGGAGTTGGTGATTGAGTTAATAACTTTTCCAGTGTCATAGTGAGATTTTCTACACCCCTTAAAATGGCGGCTATGGGGTTATTAAGCTCGTGAGCGACACCGGCGACAAGTTGCCCCAGCATCGCCATTTTTTCTCTCTCTATGAGTTGCTGGTGTGCCGACTCTAGTGACTCGAGTGTTTTTTGCAGTTCTAATTTTGTGTTGATACTACGTTGAAGTCGACGATTAAAATGCCTCAACAGTAGATTTGTAAACAGAGGAAGCAAGTTGGAGTCTGTTTGCATTACTTGTCGAAACTCTTTTCTATCCAGTTTAATAACTTTGGTTGTGGTTAGCGTCAACGCAGTAGAAAAAGAGTTCTCACCCGTCACGAAAGACATGCCACCGACAATGTTACCTTTGCTATGACGGACAACTTCTCTTTGCATTCCTAGCTCATCACGCTTGTAGAGCGCGACCTCTCCACTAGTGATAAACCATAAAAACGTATTCGGCTCCCCCTCTACTGTCAGTAAGTGTTCCGGAGAGTAGGTGCGACAAGCATTTGAGTCCTCTTTCTCAGCGAAAAAGTTTTGTAGAGCGCCAATAACTTGTTCTGCAAGTTCAAAATCAGATAGAGCATGATAATCGTTTAAGAAACCTGCTTGATAACTTTTCATTTGGGTTTCTATGTGCGCGCGGAGCAACTTTTGTTGATCCAGTATTTGGCTGTAACTGAGAAGGTTGTCTCGATCGTGCTTCAATACAAATTGAGTCAGTTCTTTCTGTGCGGTGTTAAAAAGTACTTGGTCTGGCAAAGGTTTGGTCAGACAGTGGTCGAGGCGGCCTTCGTTAACCGCAGTAAGAATAGCGTCGATATCAGAGGAGCAACTGATGAGTATTTTCCTCGCTTTCTCAGTATGTGCTGCACGAGAAAGCCCAATCAAAAACTCAACACCATTTAAGTTTGCGTGGTGACTGGTTATAACCAGAGCGACGCTCTGTTGCCTTTCTTCTAGATACTCTAGAGCACTTTGTGCTTCTTCGATGGACTCTACAGAATGAATATCAAACCTACTCGCCAAAGGAGAGAGCTCTAAGCGAAACTGCTCTGCACTGACAGGGTTGTTATCTAGACAAAGTACGGCGTATCGATTCACAGGGCTAAAGGCTCCAGCTAAGACTTGGCTGTAACACCATATCAAGAAATAATGAATACGGTTGGGAGCTAAGTATGGTTATAGAGCTATCACTGATACTAAGCCTCAATAGTCTGATTTATCTCAATGTTTCCACTGGCTAGTCTTTGCGTTAGACTGAGTTAAAACACATCAAGTAAAGACACTATGCAAAACTTAAAAAAATTCGGTGCCATTGGTGGCGCTATTTCTTTGGCATTATGTTGGCCATTAGCCGTTGGACAAATCGGCCAATCGATTATTGAAGATGGCATCGCGAACATGAATGATGACATGGTGAAGGGCGAAATCGTGGAATACGATCGTGGTTACCTTTCTTCCGTTGTGCTGACTCGCTATACGGTGGTTGACCCTGAAGTTAAAAGCCAGCTTGAGCGTGATGGCCTACCAACAGCTTTTGATGTTACAAGTGATTTGTCTCATGGCTTAACTAGCCTAACCGCAGACTCAAAGTTAGTTGATGCCGATTTTTTACCGCTAACCATGCACAGTACGACTCAGCTGAATGGGAATACAGATTTCACTCTCAATCTAGCCAGCTGGAGTTATCAAAATGAAGCTCAGGGGATGCACCTTTCTTCTAGCCCGGCGCATATAACCGGTAATGTAACAGTGCTGGGTGATCTGAATTATCAGGTATCAGTTCCTTCTGTTCAGATTGATTTTGAAAATGGTGAAGAAATTCATTTAACAGAGCTATCTGGAGAAGGAAAAGGTAAGCAAGCAAAAGGCTACTGGTTAGGTGAGCAGTCTTTTGCATTAGAGAAGTTAGACGTTGTTGATTCTACGCTTACACCGATGTTTCTCATTGAAAATGCGAACTACAGTGGGAAGACATCACTAAATGAGACTGGCGATAAGCTGAGCACCAATCTTGTTGTGGGTGCGCAGAAAATGCGTCTTACTGATGGTACCGACGTGGATAGCTTTAAGCTTGATTTCGCCATTGGTGATGTTGATAGCCAATCATTCGATCAGATCATGTCTATGTATCAGAGTTCACCAATGCTGGATGAGCAAGAAATCCAAAAGCTATTGCCGCATGTAGATACACTATTTAGCAAAGGTTTTAGCCTTTCAGTCAATGAGCTATCTCTAGCGTTTGGTGCTGGTAAGTTCCGTAACCAGTGGAAATTATCTATTCCTCAAGGGACAGACAACGTTACGCAAGACCCAATGAAGTTGGTGACAGCGACTACTGGTTCCCTAAACACCTATTTCTCTGATGAACTGGTCAACTTATACCCATTCATTCAAGAAGGTGTTGATGAGTTGATGGTGATGGAGCTTTTAGAGAAGACAGAAAGTGGCTATGAACTAAAAGCAGAAATCTCTGATGGGAAACTGAAGTTCGAAAATGGACAAGAATTTCCTTTAATCGCGCTGCTTATGCCTGCATTGATGCAATAGAGAAGTTTACAAAGTAAGTTTTTAGCTTTTTCAGTTTAAAAAGAGGTCGTAAGACCTCTTTTCTTGTTTTTATCCCTGCAAAAACGTGATATTAATTTCGTAATCTTTACTTAGCAGGAGCAATGAGCATCATGGAACAAAATACGGACAACGTATTTAACTTCAGTGCAGGGCCAGCAGGTCTGCCAAAAGCAGTCATGCAGCAAGCACAAAAGGAGCTAATCAACTGGCAAGGTCTTGGTACTTCAGTGATGGAAATCAGTCACCGAAGTAAAGAGTTCATTAAGGTTGCAGAAGAAGCAGAGCAAGACCTTCGTGATCTTCTGAACATCCCAGACAACTACAAAGTACTGTTTTGCCAAGGTGGTGCTCGTGCTCAATTTGCCGCTGTTCCACTAAACCTACTGGGTAACTCGGAAACTGCGACTTACATTGATGGTGGTTACTGGGCAGAAAGCGCAGTGGCAGAAGCGAAAAAGTACTGTGAACCTGACGTCTTCAACGCGAAAACCACGATTGACGGTAAAGCGGCGGTTCTACCTGCAACAGAATGGAAAATCTCACCAGACGCAGCCTATGTCCACTTTTGTCCGAACGAAACCATCGATGGTGTTGAAATCAATGATTTGCCGGTGACAGATAAGCCAATTGTTGCAGATATGTCTTCGACGATTCTTTCTCGCGAAATCGATATCTCTCAATACGGCGTTATTTATGCTGGGGCGCAAAAAAACATCGGTCCTTCAGGCATCGCAATTGCAATTGTTCGTGATGATCTTCTTGGTTTGGCGAAAGATGTATTGCCAAGCATTCTCGACTACAAAGTGTTGGCAGAAAAAGAATCGATGTTTAATACGCCGCCAACATTTGCTTGGTACTTATCTGGGCTTGTGTTCAAGTGGCTAAAAGCACAGGGCGGTGTAAAAGCGATAGAGCAAGTTAACCGAGAAAAAGCTGCGCTGTTGTACGATTACATCGACCAGTCAGACTTCTATCGTAATAGTGTGTATTCTGCGAACCGCTCTTTGATGAACGTACCATTCCAACTAGCGAAACCAGAACTTGATGGCACATTTTTAGAACTGGCTGATGCGAAGGGGCTGAAAGCGCTTAAGGGGCATCGTGCGGTTGGTGGTATGCGAGCTTCAATATATAACGCAATGCCACTAGAAGGTGTCCAAGCTCTTGTCGACTTTATGCGCGAGTTTGAACAAAAGTACGCTTAACTAAGAGCTGTGATATAATTTTTGAAAGCGTCGCAATTGCGGCGCTTTTTGCTTTTCAGAGATTAGCACTCTCATGGAAGCACTCGCACATTTTTGTGGCGGAACTTTGAACAACCACAATAGGTTCGCTATTTTTGTGGCACCATTTACTTATGAGAACTTTAGTGAAAAATCTCTATCTGACAATCCTGTTCTGTTTATCTTCTATCGTTCATGGACAAGAGATCCAAGTGTGGAGCGGTATTGAATATTCAACGGTCGCTGAAATCAAAGAACGATTTGAAGCGGAGACTGGCAACACGTTGGCGATTCGAGAATTCGATGTGAATAATATTCGCTCAGAGCTGTTGTTAGCGAAGCAGACCAGTATCACTTTTCCAGATGTTATTTGGGTGCCTTCCGATTTCTTGGGTTTACACGATTATTTTGACCTAGCAAAAGTACCATCTAGTTGGATAGATGAAGATAGCATGGAGCCCAAAGCTCTAGAACTAGTGACTGTTGATGGGGGCGTATATGGCGTGCCTTTAGGCTTAGGTAATCACTTAGTTTTATATGTGAATACTAAGTTGACTCAAGATGTTCAGCCCACTTGGGAGGCATTATTGGAAGAGGCTAAACGAGGCGAGTTTCCATTAGCCATGCAGTACCCAAATATGTATTTCTTGATGGCATTTGTTCCCATGTTTTCTGACTATCGGACGCAGCCAGTCACGGATATCGATGTAGGCGCGTTAGCGGCAGCGTTAAAGTTTTATGGATCACTCGCAACCAATAATATTGTGAAAGATAAGTGCACCCAAGAGCAAGCTCGTGAGCAGTTTATTAATGGTGAGGTGGCTTATCTCATTGATGGTGATTGGGCTCTTGGTGAGTTGAAGCAGCACTTTAGCAAAGAGCTTAGGGTCAGTAGCTTACCGACTTATAACAACCATCACATGCATTCATTAAGTGGTGGCAAGGTATTGGCTTTCAACACTGAGGCAATGGCTAATCCTGAAAAACGAAAAGCGATGCGCACTCTAGCTACTATTGTTCAAAAGCCAACGTTTATTGAAGATGTAATCATTAATCAGAATCTTATCTCTACCAATCGGTCAATTAATCGCAAATGGTATGACACTGACAGCACTTACTATAGTGATTTATATAAACAATTAAGTCCCGCCTATGCTATGCCAAGTACGGTAGAGATGGCAGTGACTTGGGAAGCGCTAATAAGAGGTTACAAACGCTATACAGCGGGAATGCCAGCCAAAGACGCCGCTCAATTTGTTGTCAAGTTCATTAATGAACACTCTCAACACATACATCAGCGTAGGAAGTCACTGTAATGGTCAGTTTACGAAGTATCTTAACCCTGATTGTGGTGATTGGCTCACTGCTACCAGCCTATTGGGTTGGTACCAGCATGATCGATAAACACCAAGAAGACTTACTAGCACAGAAAGCACTTAAGCTTGAAAATAGCAACCAAGGTATTCGAAAAACCGTCGAGGATGATCTTACCTTTATTGCAAACTTAACACGCTGGTATTCAAAAGATCGGCTTTTAGTTCAAGGTATGGACAATGTCCTGTATTCGAGCATTATTTGGCAAAAAATCCAAACGTTTGAAAAGTTGGCAACCAATGTCAGCGCTACTTACATCATCGACAAAAATTGGCAGCCAATGTATGAAAGTAATGGCTCGGTCTATCACCTAGAAGAGAGTAAGTTACTTCAGAAAATAAGAACTGCCGGAGATGTTTATAAGCAAGGGAAGATGTATCACACCACATACTTCGATGAGAGCTTAGTAATGCAAGGAGGACAAGCGGGAATCGCCTTTGTAAGCCCTCTGCTGCCTTACACTTTATTACCGAATTCGGAATATGAACCCCAAGGGTATTTGGTGGTTCTTATCTCTTATCAAGATCTAATGAAAGTATCGCAACCTTTCTTGTTCTCGCAAGAGAGTGTTGATTTTCATTATGGAAGTCTGAAGAAGGTCAAAGGGGAAGCGAATCGAAATCTCAGCATCATTGAAATAAACAGTGCGGGCTTTATGTCTCCTTTGACGGTAACAATGGTTCATACTTTCTCTGATCTAGCGAGGAACCAGGAGTTAACTAAGTCAAAGCAGCAGCTATTGAATATCATTATTGCTACATTAGTTGTGACCTTATGTATTGCCATACTAGTAAGCCGCTGGTTAACTCAGCCAATTAAAGAAATGGAGTTGGTGGTCAGAAGCTTTAAGAACAACCAAAGACCCAATTTAGAATCAAAGCGGTATCAATTTAAAGAGTTCAAGCAGCTAATGTCATTATTGGACTCTATGTGGTGCCAGTTAACTTCGAATATGGAAGAACTTGAAGTTCGAAACAAAGCACTTCGCCAAGCGAACCAGCAAGTTCATGACTCCAACGCACAATTGGCTGAGTTCAATCAAGGGCTAGAATTAATAGTTGAAGAAAAAACAGCTGAACTCAGAGAAATGCTGGCAAGAGAAGAAGCTTATCAAACGAAGCTAATGTCGCTAATCAACTTTGCGACTAGCCATGCAGGAATAGGGTACCACGCGATTCCTGGGGTGATTAATACAGGTTTAGATAAGCTATTCCCCAATACTGAAATGCGTTTTAGTTTTTATAAGGTGTCTGGTGAAAGAGTGAAGACCATGCGTTCTTCAACGGGCGCAACGTTAGGGTATTTTAATTATGGGCAAAGTGACCTCAATGAAGATGAGGTGATTTTGATAGAGTTATTTAAGAAACAGCTCTATTCGTGGTTAGAGTTAGAAGACTTCGCTAGACGCGATAAGCTATCTAAATGTTCAAACCGAAAAGCATTTGATGAAGATTTTGAATATGCGTGCCAGTGTGTCGCTCAATCAAAGTGGAAGTCGATGTCGATTCTGGTTGTAGATATTAATGGGTTAAAGAAACTAAATGATAACTACGGCCATGACAGAGGTGATTTGCTTATTTCAAAGAGTACTCAGCTCATGCGAACCGCGTTAGATGATGAGTCTAAGCTTTATCGTATAGGCGGTGATGAGTTTGCTGTGATTGCTAAGAACTGCGGTGTAGAGCAACTTGGTTGCTTAATAAATAAACTGGAGTCGGCTCAAGAAGACAAATGGATCGAGTTATCTGATAATCATCGTCATGCTATTCAGTTTTCTGTCGGTGGGGCTTCAAGCCAAACCGCAGCATTGGATAAATTGGTTTCCATTGCTGATGAAGAGATGTATTGCAAGAAAAGAGAGTTCTACTCAAGTTAAGCACCCTAATCAATAAGACCTCGCCATCCGCGAGGTCTTTTTATATCCAGACTGCCATTATTCAGATTCAGCAAACAAGCCGAAGCTGACTCGAAGAATCAAGCATCTTGGCATATCCACTAGGGCTTTGCTTCCACTTCATTGAACAGCCAAGAAATAAACAGCTCGAGTTTCCGAGAGTGCTTGTCATTGGCGGTAACGACATAGTACTTCTGCTTGCATTGCAGAGTTTGGTTTTTAAAAGGGGTGATCAGTTCGCCGGATTTAAGTCGTTTTTCCACCAGCGATAATCGACCGATAGCAACGCCCGCATTATGCATTGCGGCACTAACGGCTAAATCGGAACGGTCGAATGAAATGCTTGGAATATCGTCAATGTCTGTTATGCCATTTTCCTTTGCCCACAGCGTCCATTCATCGTGATGGGAGTTGTAGTCCCATGCTTGGTTGTCGTGAAGCAGGGTGGCGTTTACCAAATTCGCTGGCTTTTCAAATAGGTTAAATTGTTCTGCATACGTTTGAGTGCAGACCGGGATGATCTCTTCGCTCATCAATTCTTTCGACCACAACTTTTCCGGCATTTGCTCATCGAAATAGATCGCGGCATCGATGCCATAGCCTTGGAAATTGACGTTCTCATTGCCAGTTAGAATATTCAGCTCTATGGAAGGGTGTTTTTGCTTAAATAGATACAATCTAGGTACAAGCCAACATTGGGCAAAAGAAGGGCGAGAGTAAATCGTCAGCTCTCCGGAGACTTCGCCATTTCTGACTTCCATTACCTCTTGATTTAACTCGTTGAGTGTTTTGTTCAAGGCGAGGTAAATACGTTCCCCTTCTTCTGTGAGCGTGATTTTTCGGTGAGAGCGGGTAAACAAGGCAATGCCAAGTTCTTCTTCGAGCTTGTTGATACGGTGAGAGATGGCGCTGGGCGTCATGGAGAGTTCTTCTGCCGCAAGAGAAAATGAACTGTGTCGTGCTGCCACTTCAAAAGTATGAAGCTTGGAAAGTTGAAAACTATTGATGCGTTGGTTCTTGGCGAAAATATTGTCTCTGGTGTACATGTGCGTTATTGAGTCGAACTTGATCGAACACATAATAACGGCGTTGTTATAGTTGGGCTCACCTATGGGTCGAAAAATTCACTAAACGTCGTGTAAATCACGCTTTTGTTTAAATTTACTTCATCTAAAGGTGAGTTTTGATCGTTTGTCAGGGCTATGGATTCCTCGTTTAATTGCAGTCAATTAAAACAACAACATAGGTCTGAACATGGAATCCAACCTTTGGGTCATTACTACCCTCATAACGAGTATCTTAATGATCGTTTTTGCGATCGTTAAGTTTAAACTCCATCCTTTTTTAGCGCTGTTACTCGCCAGTTTTTACGTTGGCGGGATGATGGGCATGCAACCTTTAGAGATGGTCAGTGCTATCGAAAGTGGCATTGGCGGAACGCTTGGTTTTCTTGCTGTCGTGATTGGTTTAGGCACCATACTTGGCAAGATGATGGAAGTGTCTGGGGCAGCTGAACGAATTGGCCTTACCCTACAAAAGATTCGCTGGCTATCACCTGAAGTCATTATGGTGTTAATCGGTCTTGTTTGCGGAATTACGCTATTCGTAGAAGTTGGCGTGGTGCTGTTAATTCCACTGGCTTTTTCGATTGCGAAAAAAACCAATACCTCACTTTTAAATCTCGCCATTCCGCTTTGTACCGCCTTGATGGCAGTGCACTGTATTGTTCCTCCACACCCTGCCGCATTGTTTGTGACCAATGAGCTTGGTGCTGATATCGGTTCTGTGATTTTCTATGGTTTACTCATAGGTTTGGTTGCGTCTTTAGTTGGCGGTCCGCTGTTCTTGAAGGTGATGGGCGCACGTCTACCTTTCAAAACTGTACCTGAAGAGTTCACCTCACTAGAAGTGAAAGATGAAGCGCAATTGCCATCTTTGGGGGCGACGCTATTCACCGTGATGTTACCCATTGCACTGATGCTGTTAAAAACGGCGGCAGAACTCAATATGGAACATGGCAGTGCGCTGTACACCACTCTGGAATTTATCGGCAACCCAATTACAGCAATGTTTATCGCCGCTTTTGTTGCTTATTACATGTTAGGTATTAAGCAGAACATGGGCATGAGTGTGCTGCTTGAGAAAACGGAAGGTGCATTTTCTTCGATTGCCAACATCTTGCTGATTATTGGCGCTGGTGGTGCATTCAACGGCGTATTAAAGGGCAGTGGCTTGGCGGATGTATTGGCACAGCTACTTTCTAATCTCGATATGCATCCGATCCTTCTTGCATGGCTTGTCGCGATTATTCTGCATGCGGCAGTGGGCTCTGCCACCGTTGCCATGATGGGTGCGACGGCAATTGTGGCCCCGTTACTCCCACTTTATCCGAACGTAAGTCCAGAAATCATTACTCTGGCTATAGGCTCTGGCGCAATTGGTTGTACGATAGTGACCGATTCGCTCTTTTGGTTGGTGAAGCAATATTGTGGAGCCACGATGACAGAAATCTTCAAGTACTACACGACAGCGACATTCATTGCCTCTTTTGTTGCATTAGCAGGCACATTCCTTCTGTCGTACATGATCTAATAAAGGTAAATAATAATGACTACGCATAACGTAAACGCACTAGTAGCAGAATTCCCTTTGGTTGAGCGACTCATTGGGTTAGAAGAGGTGGTTTGGTTCAACCCAAATATCACCACACTTGAAGAAGGTCTACCGTACGTTGGCTTAGGTGCTGCCAACATCAAAGACGCGAGTGAACGACTAAAACGCTTTGCTCCATACTTAATGAAAGCCTTTCCAGAAACGGCGGCTTCTAACGGAATTATTGAATCGAACGTTGTTGAAATCGACAAGATGAAGTCCTGCTTGGAAGCGCAATACGGCACTCAAATTCTTGGACGTTTGATGCTTAAAAAAGACAGTCATCTGCCTATTTCAGGTTCAATAAAGGCGCGTGGTGGCATCTATGAAGTGTTAACACATGCAGAGAAGTTGGCGATTGAAGCTGGGCTTCTATGTGAAAGTGATGACTACAGCAAATTGTTCAGTGAAGAGTTTCGTAAGTTCTTTCAGCAGTACAGCATTGCTGTAGGTTCGACAGGGAATCTAGGCATGTCAATCGGCATCATGAGTGCAAAACTCGGCTTCTCGGTTTCGGTTCATATGTCAGCGGATGCAAGAGAGTGGAAGAAAAACAAGCTGCGTTCTCATGGCGTAAATGTGGTGGAGTACGAGCAAGATTACGGTGTAGCTGTAGAGCAGGGACGCAAAGAAGCAGAGAAAGATCCAACTTGCTTCTTTATTGATGATGAAACTCTCAGACCTTGTTCTTAGGTTATTCCGTTGCAGGCGAACGCTTGAAGCAACAGTTTGATGATATGGGTATCATCGTTGACGCGGAGCACCCTCTGTTCGTTTACCTACCTTGTGGGGTGGGCGGTGGTCCTGGTGGTGTGGCGTTTGGCTTGAAGATGGCGTTTGGTGACCACGTTCATTGTATCTTCGCGGAGCCGACACACTCTCCGTGTATGCTGCTTGGTGTACACACTGGCTTGCATGATGACATCGCGGTGCAAGATCTTGGTATCGACAACATTACTGCAGCTGATGGTCTAGCGGTAGGGCGTGCGTCTGGTTTTGTAGGGCGAGCAATGGAAAGACTTCTTGATGGTTACTACACCACGACGGATGAGCGCATGTATCATCATCTAGGTGAGCTAAGTGAACAAGAAGACATTCGTTTAGAGCCTTCTGCGTTGGCGGGCATGATGGGGGCAGTGCACGTTTCACAAGCCCAAGCTTACCAAGCTCGAATGCAATTTAGTGAAGATAAGATGAAGAACGCCATTCACCTAGTTTGGGCGACGGGTGGCGGCATGGTACCGGAGGCTGAAATGTCGGCTTATCTGGCCAAGTCAGGTCGTTAACGAATTTTGCACTTGTTATGGGAACAGCGAGAGCAAAAGAAAAGGTTCATCGCGGATAAGCGGGAACTGAAAACAAAAACGGTAGTAAGTGATAGAGTTTTATCGCCAAACAAAACCTACACAAACTACCGTTTTCATGTCGAATCATACTTTCCTATCTTCATTCTGGGAAGGCTTTCATATAGTAAAGTCTCATCAGACTCCATCATTAATAAAGCTCACTCTCAAACCTAACTCTATCGCTAAGTGTCCGTGCGGGCTTAAAGCTCAAGCCATACATGAGTATCAATGGCGTAA
>NZ_APHW01000016.1 GCF_002741985.1 Vibrio rotiferianus CAIM 577 = LMG 21460 | reverse complement strand
TTAATGCSGCGTTATGAGCTTCCAAGAATTAGAAGGATAATATGGCAGTTTTAGAAATTTTGACTGCACCTGATCCAAGGCTTAAGGTCAAAGCGGAAAAGGTGCGAGATATTACGGCGGTACAAACATTAATAGGCGATATGTTGGAAACGCTGTATGCGACTGACAATGGTATCGGTTTGGCGTCGACTCAAGTTGGTCGTAAAGAGGCAGTTGTTATTATCGACCTTTCAGAAAGTCGAGATGAACCGCTAATTTTAGTTAACCCAGAAGTGATTAGTGGCTCGGATAAAGCATTGGGTCAAGAGGGTTGTTTATCAGTTCCTGATTACTATGCAGACATAGAGCGTTTTACTTCAGTTGTTGTATCTGCTTTAGATCGCGAAGGTAAGCCAATTACCATCGAAAGTGATGAGTTTCTGGCTATCGTAATGCAGCACGAAATAGATCATTTGTCGGGTAATCTGTTTATTGACTATCTTTCGCCACTTAAGCGTCAAATGGCTATGAAAAAGGTTAAAAAGTACGTTAAAGCGCACTCTTAACCCCGCTCATAACAAACTGTTTAAGAGTGATTCGCAATGCGTGGCATTTTTAATATGCGTTGGTTTTAGTGTTTAAGGTGGTATGCGGCAACTTCGGTATTGCGTTGCTCACACCTTAACAGGGCGTTAGTCGCCAGAAAAAGCTAGCAGTCAAAATCACGTTTCTAAGCTTAAAATTTGGCTGATGATCGTTTGATACGCAGGTGCGTCGGCGATGCTCAAAACTCAGCTTCAACTGTTTCAAGTCCAAAGTTTTGTAACTGTTCTAGCGGTTTTTTTGTTCTTTGGTGCTGACAGAACAGGGCAATCGAGCGTCTGTTCTTGGTTGCAACTCTGCCCGGTGAGTTTGTTGGTACAAAAGCCGATTTACTCGCTGAGATTACGCTTTCTCTGGTGTTGTAAATTCCACGTGGTTTCAGTGACTTCGTTGAAAGTCCGCACTGTGAGATTAGTTTTCCAAAAGCGCTTCTTGGTGTTGTCAGTCCGTTTTCTGCGGCGTTGTTTGTTCCAAGTGGTTTCATTGAGTAGCGGCTTTGAGACTACGCCTGACGTAAGTGCATCAAAGCACATAAAGTTTGTTGTTCGCAAAGTTTAGTTTGGCTTAAAATTGTCGCTCGGTGCCTCGCGACTAACAAACTGCTCAAGAGGGATTCGCAACGCGTGGCATTTTCACTATGCGTTGAATTTAGTGATTAAGGTGGTTTGCGGCGACTTCGGTATTGCGTTGCTCACCCCTTAGCAGGGCGTTAGATTGAATTTGAGATTTGCAGTAATGAAAGAGTTAATTGAAAAACACAGGCAAGGAGAGCTGAGTGATAGCGACCTTATATACTGTGTTTATGAGATTCTATTCTCAAGAATAATGAGAGATATGGGAGTTAGTTGCTTGTCAGCAAGTGAAAAGCACCTTTTCTATACACTAGCGCTTGAAGGTCAGGTTTTGAATGGTGGTTTTTATCAATACTATGACAACTGTGATGGTGACAATATTTTCTACGCAATTGAAGGATTCGAAGTAATTGGATTATGGGCAGCAAAGGAAATAGTTATGAAAACACTACTCATATTTCCAAATGCAAATCCAAGTATGAATGAGGATGTTAGGCGTGATCAGCTACAAGGGCTAACAGGCAGAGATCTTGGAACGCTACAGGAGTTGAGTCATGAATTTGCCGATTTAGAAAGTGAAAATGCAAAACTGTTCGTTCGATTTATCTATGCTCTTTCCTCGTAATTATGGGTGTTTCAACAATCTAACAAACTGTTTAAGAGGGATTCGCAACGCGTGGCATTTTCACTATGCGTTGGGTTAAGTGATTAAGGTGGTCTGCGGCGGCTTCGGTATAGCGTTGCTCACCCCTTAACAGGGCGTTATGTAGCCGCGAGAGCGGCGGTAAGTGAAAAGGATTTATATATGCTAAATATTCGTCAAGCTCGCATTGAAGATATCTGCGTTCTTAAGAAGCTACAGTTTCAGCTTACTGAGTATCATAAAGCAAATTTACCTGATGACTTTTTATCACCGGATGAAATTGAACAAAAAATAGATCTACACAAGATAATCGAAAGTGAAAGCTCAATTTTTCTGGTAGCCGAAAGCAATGGGCACTTAGTAGGTTTTGTTTTTGGTGAGTTATGGGTTCGCAAGTCTTGGACGCTCAAGCAGCGAAAAATCGCGAGCATTGAACAAATAGTTGTGGATTCATGCTTTAGAAGCCAAGGCGTTGGACTGGCGCTAATAGAGGCATTTGAGGAAAGGGCTATTTCTAACGGCGGAGAAGAGCTGTTTTTAGAAGTATATTCCTTCAATGAATCTGCTTTAGGTTTGTATCGCAAAGCCGGTATTGCCCCCAAAATCCTAATTGGGCAGAAAGCACTAAGCTGAAAGTCGGCTACATAACAAATTGTTCAAGAGTGATTCGGCACGCGTGGCATTTTTACTATGCGTTGGTTTTAGTGGTTAAGGTGTTATGCGTCGGCGTAGGTATTGCGTGCCTCACACCTTAACAAGGCGTTAGCCGTCTATGGAGTTTGTTTGAATAATCGAGTAGTTTTTACAGGTGGACCTGGTTCAGGGAAGACTTCAGTTATCGAATTTCTGCGTCAGATGGGTTACGCAAACGCACCTGAAGTTGGGCGGAAAGTTATCCAATCCCAAGTCGAATTGCAAGGTACTGCATTACCTTGGCTGGACAAGGTCGCATTCCGAGACGAGATGGTTCTTGAAGAAATCTACAATTACGAAAATTTTGGTGGTACTGAAGTTACGTTTTACGACCGAAGTATTATCGACTCTTATGGGTACAGTAAGCTTGAGCACATACCTATATCAGATCTTTTGTTAGAGAAATGTGGTGAACTGACTTATTGCCGTACAGTTTTCATTTTTCCGCCTTGGGAAGAAATCTACGAAAATGACGCTGAGCGAAAGCAAGACTTTGCTGAAGCAATAGCGACATATCATGAAATGGTGAGTGCATATATTAAATTTGGCTACGACTTAATTGAAGTACCTAAGGTTTCAGTTAAAGAAAGAGCACAGTTCATCGTAAGCAAAATGAGCGACGGCTAACAAAGCGTTTAAGACGGATTCACAACGCTTGGCGATTTCAGTTCAAGTCAGATTAAGTGTTTAAGGTACAATGGTTTAGGTTTGGTGGTTGGCGTTGTTCACCACTTAACGAGGCGTTAGGCAAAATTTCCTTAGGATCTTCAATGACAATTTTGAAATTAACTTTAAGTTCGCTTTTGCTTATTAGTATTACAGCATGCTCTCCTTTTGAAGCGTTTCAAGATATGGATAATAAAGAAAAGCATTTTAATGAGTTAAGCATCAAGAGGCTCGGTGCTGAGGCAGAAACAAGTTGGAATATCCATAATGGTGAATTAACTGGTATTACGATTATTTACCAAGATAGCTCGTTAAATAATGTGACAGTAAGTAAACTAGAAAGTGAAGTAAAATCAATGATCAAAACCGTTTATGGTGACGAATCTTATGCAATAAGTGTTGCAATTAGCTTAGGTGGGGAATAAGTTTTTAACAACGGTGTTTATAACTAACAGAGGAAATAAAATGGATTGGTATTTGGCTGTTTTAAAGAAGTATGCAGTTTTTAATGGAAGAGCTAGACGAAAGGAATACTGGATGTTCTTTTTGTTTAACCTCATTTTTTCTTTCATCTTGGGGTTTGTTGATGGCTTCTTAGGTACTGTATTTATCGGTACTATTTACGGGTTGGCAGTTTTGATTCCAGGTATAGCTGTTACTGTTCGTAGGCTGCACGATATTGGTCGCACAGGCTGGTGGGTTTTAATTGGGCTGATCCCATTAATTGGATTGATAGTGCTTATCATATTCGCAGCAACTGACGGAAATGAAGGAAGTAATGAATACGGATCCAACCCCAAGGAACCGGGCGAAACATTTGCCTAACAAAGCATTTAAGAGTGATTCGCAACGCTTGGCGCTTTCGCTTCGCTCAAGTATAGCCAAGCGTCGCTCACACCTTAATGCGGCGTTAGCAATATATTGGGAACATTGATGACTAGTTTTAATGGTTACAAAGAATATAAATATGAGAGTTGGGATGACTTTGTCGCTCATAATGACTTCTTTTCAGAAGACATGGGCTTTGTATTTCGAGGCCAAAGAGATTCAAGTTGGAAGCTTGAAACGACATTAGATAGACATGTAAGTAGGCTTGATCCCAATAATGTTTTTCTTCGTAATCCGTACGAAGAAATATTCGAAAAGTTTGTAAAATCTATACGTGGTAGAACCGGTGTAGAAAAAAGTGTCGATTTAAACGAAGATGAAATTTGGGCGCTCGGTCAGCACTATGGCTTAGCGACACCTCTGCTAGATTGGTCGTTTTCCTTTTTTGTTGCTTTATATTTCGCGTTTGAAGAGCAAGCAGAGCCGACTACAGGTTATAGAACAGTATGGGCTCTTCACACATGTTCGAATATTCAAAATGCAATGGCATGCTTTAACGAAGGAAAAGAGTCAAAAGATCAATTCAAATTTGTTGACCCATTGTCTGATGAAAACCCTAGGCTCGTAAGCCAATCTGGAATATTTACTAAGCAACCTTTGCGACGAGAATTTAATCTAATAGACTGGATTACTACAAACTTTGATGGTGTCTACAACCCTTACCTTATAAAGATAGACATTCCTAGTAGTGAAAGGCTTAGGATACTTAAGCAGTTAAAGATGATGAATGTGCATGCCGCAACATTATTTCCAGATCTTGAAGGTTCCGCCAAGTATTGCAATGCTGAGCTAGAACTAAAGAAAGATAAGATAATGAAAAATATAAGGAACTACTAATATTGCTAACAAAGCATTTAAGAGTGATTCGCAACGCTTGGCAGTTTCGCTTCGCTCAAGTATAGCCAAGCGTCGCTCACACCTTAATGCGGCGTTATGTTTTTTGGGAGAAAATGATGGAATTCAAGCTAGAAATCTATGCACCTGAAACAGAAGTTGTAGCTATCCGTGATGCACTTAACTCAGTTGGCGCAGGTGTTGTGGGTGACTATGACAGCGTTATTTCTATCGTAAAAATTTCCGGGTTCTGGAGACCAACTGAAGGCTCGGAACCTGTTACTGGCGAGAAGGGTGAAATTAACTTTGGTGAAGAGGTCAGAATTGATGTTAGATGCCAAGAGTCTTTAGTTCAAGCTGCACTTGATGCTATTCGAAGAATTCACCCTTACGAAGAACCAGTGATCAATATTTTACCTCTATACAACCATAAGTTTGTCTAGCTACGTCAGCACAAACATAACAAACTGTTCAAGAGGGATTCGCAACGCGTGGCATTTTCACTATGCGTTGGTTTAAGTGATTAAGGTGGTATGCGGCGGCTTTGGTATTGCGTTGCTCACCCCTTAACAGAGCGTTAGGCGCTTGGTTTACAACGTAAGATCAAGCTCTTGGAAGTTATGCCTTAAATCATTGATAATGTATTCAAACTATCTAGTAACTGAGTTTGTATATGGAAACCTCAAAAGAAGAACTCCTAGCCTTATTAACGAAAGAGTGCAGATTGTACTCATCAATTCCTGCAAGTGAGCAACAGCAAAAGCGCGATAAAAAGTGCTTTATTAATGGCTTGATGACTGCTTGCCGAGTTGTAGGTATCAGTTTTGAAGAACTGAACGCGATAATAGAATTGATGCCTCAACAGCCAAAGTTCAAAGATATAGATGAGCAGTTGTCTATCCCTACATATGTACGGAACAACGTTGAGATTCAGTTATAAACGTGGCTACGCGCCTAACAAACTGTTCAAGAGGGATTCGCAACGCGTGGCATTTTCACTATGCGTTGGTTTAAGTGATTAAGGTGGTTTGCGGTGGCTTCGGTATTGCGTTGCTCACCCCTTAACAGGGCGTTATAGCGCAGAGTTAGACAGAGTATAAAATACAATAATGTGTAAAAAGAAAGACCTGTATATTGATAGAGTGTATAAATTATGTGCGCCGGTAATGTTAGCTGTCGTGACATACTCGTACGTGTATTCGGTGAAGCCAATTTTCGATAAGCAACAGGAGCTAAATGAAAAAAGCTCTCTGGTCGAAACATTAACCGTTGAAGTCAAATCTCTCGAAAAAGATAGAGGAGTTGCTTTAAATAAACTCATTGAGACAGAAGCTGAACTTAGTACCGCCTCTGCCGAGCTAAAGGATACAGATACACGCTTAAAGGAAACCGCTAAAAATTTAGATGGTGTGAAGAGTAAGTTATCTAGCACTGAAGCTAGCTTATATAAAGCAGAATCGAAGCTGGAACGTCAAACCGTAGAAATTGCTGAAAAAGGTGCTCAGCTAGACAAGTTGCAAATTGATGTGGCTAGAAAAAATGCAGAACTGAAGAAACTAACAGAGTCCTTGAGCAACTCTGAAAATGCTGCGGTATCATTTTATGTTTATCGGGTTGTAAATGAAGTTGTAAATGATGGGATAAGACATGAAGTATCTGATTTGTATTCGACTTCTACAAATTCCAAGAAATTTAATTTATACGATGCTTTGATTAAAAAATCTGAGTTTAACAATGACGAATCAGTAGAAAAATTCTCCCAGAAATATTTTGAGCGAGAAGCCAAGTCAATAATACGCCAGTTTGCTGAAGAGAAAATTGCGGTTGATGAAAGTGGATATAAACCTGCTTTTGAGCTTTATACTTACACGCTTAGGAAACAGATGGGCATGTCAACGGAATAGCGCTATAACAAAGCATTTAAGAGTGATTCGCAACGCTTGGCGCTTTCGCTTCGCTCAAGTATAGCCAAGCGCTGCTCACACCTTAATGCGGCGTTATGTTCTAGGAGGAAATTCATGATTAGGGAAATCACAAAAGCCGATTTTGAGTCGTTTTGGCCAACATTTTCAGCGGTAATTCAGGCCCAAGAAACGTATGCCTTTGACCCAAATATGACGCTAGAACAAGCATTCGCTCTATGGTGTGAATCTCCCCTGAAAGCTTTTGTTTTCGTAGAAAATGACGTTGTACTGGGCTCTTACTACATCAAGCCAAATGCAATGGGGCCAAGTAGCCATATATGTAATTGTGGGTACATGGTTTCAAGCGAAGCTAGAGGTAAGGGCATTGCACGTCTTATGTGTGAACATTCTCAGGAAACTGCTCTAGGGCTTGGCTTTGATGCAATGCAATTTAACAGCGTGGTTTCTACCAATGAAGTTGCGGTGAAGCTTTGGGAGAAGCTAGGGTTTCAAATCATAGGTACAATTCCTAATGCATATAAGCATGCTCATCTAGGGTTAGTTGATAGCTACGTCATGTACAAATGGCTACGAACATAACAATAAATTTAAGAGTGATTCACAACGCTCGGCGCTTTCACTTCAAGCCAGTTTAGTGTTTATGGCACAATGGTTTAGGTAAGGTGTTTGCGTTGTTCACACCTTAATTTGGCGTTAGGCAACCAGTCAAGTTATGAGTGAGAGTTAATGAATAAATATTATCAATTTAAATACTTAATTAGGTATAAAGTTAAAGATTTCATATGGGCAAATAAGTACATATTCGTACCGTTAGGAACTGCGATAGCAAGTTTAATTTGGTATTTTTTAGATTCAGGACCTGAACCTATTGTACTAGTTGTATCTTCGCTAATCGCAACATTTGTACTCAAAATAGAGAAATCAGATGCATGGTATACAAAAATCCAAGGGGATGTGTATGAAATAAGATCTAGAAGTGATTTGGATAGCGAGAAAACTAGAGTTAAAAATGCTGAAAAATTCATTTCAGTATTACCTTTTGTTTATAAGTATCAGTTTATTCCTGCTAAAGGGGATAGCCTTAACCTATTAGTTGTTGATTCTATAATTTCTAACGATGAACAGTTTATAGAGTTAGCTAAAAATCATTTTTTTGTTTATTACATTGAAAAAAATGGTAAGCAAATTTACGAACGTGATTATGGTTAGCCTAACAAAGCGTTTAAGACGGATTCCCAACGCTTGGCATTTTCAGTTTGAATCGGTTTTAGTGTTTACGGCACAATAGTTTAGGTTTGGTGGTAGCGTTGCTCACCACTTAACGCGGCGTTAGGCATCAGGAGGTAAAATGCAGAAATCCGATCAAGTGTCGTTGTATTTTTTGTCTGACTTAGAGAAATTTAGGATCTTTGTCGAGCTATCAGAACGCCATTGGCATGAAGAATTAACTACGTACAACGAATCTGATATGGAAATGAACGAGTCTGTTTGTTGGGATAGGTACAAGTATCGCAATGATTTAGGTGCGCATTTCCAAGAAGTATTTCCTCAATACCAGAAACAATCGTTTTTGCTCATGTTGGTATCGCTTTTTGAAGATTATCTTAATCAACTGTGCCACAGCTTTCATTTTGAAAAAGGTTTAAATTGTACTTTAAAAGATTGCAGTGGCTCAGGTATTGAGCGAGCAAAAAACTATCTACGTAAAGTCGCCAAAATTGAAGTCCCTACTGGCACTGCCTCTTGGGGTAAAGTCGTCGAAGCAAGAGATATCAGGAACATCATTGCTCACAATGCTGGGCACTTAGACGAGGAGCTGCATAGTAAGCAATTTAGAATTGTTGCCAAAAACCTCAATTTAAATTCGCATCAATTTGCTAGAGTCCACCTTGAAGTTACACAGGTGTATATCTTTGAAATTATTGACGCTATGACTAGTGTCGTTAATGAGCTCTGGCGTGAAACGACGGAAAATGCCTAACAAACAATTTAAGAGTGATTCAGCACGCTTGGCATTTTCGGTTTGGGTTTAGTTCAGTGATTACGGTGGTAAAATTGAGTATCGTGGTCGCGTGCTTCACACCTTAATTGGGCGTTATGATTTTTATCGAAATGGGGAGGTTGTATGGCAATATCATTTGAAAGTCAGAGGCTGACAGTAGTTGAAATTACTGAAGGGTTTGATTTGTCTAAACACTCACATTTGCTAGAGCGAATTCCTCAAATCCTCACGCCAGCAGTTGTAGAAAATCTACCTCCATATTTCCACGAGATAAGTTCTAGTGAACAAGCCCGAATCTGGCTTGAACGAATGTTATCGGAAAGCCGCTTACTTCAAGTGGAAGACGAGGGACAAAAACTAATAGGTTTCCTGTTCGCTTATGTGGAAAATGATGAGTATGCCCATATCGGTTATCTGCTTGCCGAAGAATACTGGGGGCGAGGTTTAGCTAATGAATTGCTTCAAGGTTTCATATATGAAGTCGAAAAATCCGAATCTTGGCTAAAACTCATAGGCGGTGTTGACCAATCTAATATTGCTTCAGTGAAGTTACTTAAAAAGCTGGGATTCATCGCGCAACCCGCTAAGGACAGTGGTGTGGTTTTCTATGAATATACGATTCCCCAGCCACAATCATAACAAACTGTTCAAGAGGGATTCGCAACGCGTGGCATTTTCACTATGCGTTGGTTTTAGTGGTTAAGGTGGTATGCGGCGGCTTTGGTATTGCGTTGCTCACCCCTTAACAGGGCGTTAGGCTTTTTGAAGTACTAGTTATAACAGGAGTGCAAGTGAAACCAAGAATATTTATAGGTTCGTCAGTTGAAGGGTTAAGCGTAGCGTATGCGATTCAACAAAATTTAACTCATGACACAGAAGCTACAGTATGGGATCAAGGGGTGTTTGAACTATCAATGACATCTATAGATTCACTAGAAAAGACCCTCGAAAGTTCAGACTTTGGGATCTTCGTATTTAGTCCTGATGATATTACGCTTATGCGTAATCAAGAGAATAAATCAGTCCGAGATAATGTGCTTTTCGAGTTTGGCTTATTTGTTGGAAAGCTCGGAAGACAGAGGGTCTTCTTTGTCGTTCCAGATGGTGGTGATACACATATCCCTACTGATCTTTTAGGGGTTACACCTGGAAAGTATGATCCGAAAAGGCAGGATGGAAGTTTACAAGCAGCTACAGGAGCGGCTTGTAATCAAATAAGACAAGTTATCAAAAAGTTAGGACTACTATCCCCACCGAAAGTTGATAATGAATCGTCGGAAAGTAGCTTAGAGGAAGAGTCACAGGGCAACGAGTGGTTAGTGAACTTGTTTGATAATGAGTTTGCTCTAGCAAGAACGAACCTTGATAAACTGAAGAAAAGCATGGAAGGACAAGAGTTGCTCAGACATGACGTTTGGTCTAAGTTCATTGATTTCAAGGAAAATGATTATAAAGGGCTTCAACCGTTAGTCGACAATATAAAAAGCAATAGCGACTGCATTGAGGCACAAGTTTTAGGGCTAAGAATGCTGTCATGGGAAAAGTATGAAGATATCGCTTTAGAACTTATCAAGGAGCTATTCGGTAATACCCCTACAGAACCATCAATATTGATAGTTAAGTCTGACTGTCTTAACAGTTTAGGCGAAAAGGATGAAGCTATTCGTAACTTATCTAGTTATAGCGATAAGCCAGAAATATGCATTAAACTCTCTGAACTTTATGAACAAAATGATGCTTTTGAGAAAGCAATACAAATTCTCGATAAAGCGTATAAAAACTACCCAAGTAATAAAGATGTTGCTTATAGATATGCCCGCCTTTTAATTGACAGTGATGCACATAAAGAAGCCGTTTTTTTACTAAACTATCTTACGTTAGAGAACCCAAAATCAGTCGAGTACTGGGGATATTTAAGCAATACTTGTCTAAAACTAGGGTTGTACGACAAAGCTATGACTGCTTGTAAACGAGCTTTAGACCTGTCAAATGAAGAGTCTCCTTGGATTATTCACAATATTGGCAATATGTTGAATAACAAGGGGTTTTATACTGAAGCAAAAGAATGGTTAGAAAAAGGTCTAAAACTTGATAGTTCTTCAGAATATGCTCATAAACGCTTAGCCAGTACGATAAAAAACCATACAGATGAACTAAAAAAGTTTTCAGAGCTATGCAAAGAGGGACGCTTACTAATTAGAAATAGGAACAGTACGGAAGAACAAGCCTAACAAAGCATTTAAGAGTGATTCGCAACGCTTGGCGGTTTCGCTTCGCTCAAGTATAGCCAAGCGCCGCTCACACCTTAATGCGGCGTTATAGCTCAGGTCAGATTTACTGCTCCAAAAATTATAGCTACGTTAATCACGTATAGTTTTGCTATCTATACGTTACTTGCGTATACTTTGCGTATGAAAAGTGTATTTGTCGAATCAACCATATTTGAAAAGTACCGTAATGAATATCTCAGCGATGATGAGTTTAGGCTTTTTCAAGCTGAGTTAATGTCTAACCCGAAGCAGGGTGACGTTATTCAAGGTACAGGTGGTTTGCGAAAGATTCGAGTTGCAAGTAAAGGTAAGGGCAAGCGTGGTGGCTCTCGCGTTATCTATTACTTCCTCGATGAAAAGCGTCGTTTCTACTTGCTGACGATTTACGGCAAGAATGAAATGTCCGACTTAACCGTAGACCAAAAGAAACAACTAAAGGCTTTTATGGAGGCGTGGCGTAATGAGCAATCGTGATTTATTTGCAGAGTTAAGTTCAGCACTTGTTGAGGCTAAAGAGCATTCAGAGGGCAAGTTTACCCTTAAAACTCATCAAGTTAACGACATCAGTGAGTTAAATATCTCACCTGATGAAATCGTGAGTATTCGAGAGCAGTTTAATATGTCTCGTGGTGTGTTTGCTCGTTTATTGCACACTTCATCTCGTACGTTAGAAAACTGGGAACAAGGGCGTAGCGCACCAAATGGACAAGCAGTAACTCTTCTAAAGTTGGTTCAGCGTCATCCAGAAACCCTGTCGCACATCGCTGAGCTATAACAAACTGTTTAAGAGTGATTCGCAACGCGTGGCATTTTTACCATGCGTTGCTTTTAGTGTTTAAGGTGGTATGCGGCGGCATCGGTATTGCGTTGCTCACACCTTAACAGGGCGTTATGTGAATGGAGGTCAAAATGTCGTCTGTACCAAGAAATAAGGATGAATTGGAGCTTGCTATAAACTCGATATTTCCGAAACTTATGGCTGATTATCGTTTAACTCCAGAAAGTAACGTTCGCAAACCAGGTGTAGAGGGAAACGTCAAAGGTACCCTCATTAGCGTTAGTGATACGGTGGCTTATTTGATCGGTTGGGGGAAGCTCGTACTTAAATGGTATCGCTTGAAATCTCAAAATCAACATGTAGATTTTCCGGAAACAGGCTACAAATGGAATCAATTGGGCTTGCTCGCTGAAAGCTTCCACGATGAGTATCGTAACTGGAAATATGATGATTTACTTATTGAACTCGAGTCTACGGTTAATGAAATACAGTTACTTATTTCAAGCTTAAATGACCATGAGTTGTATGGCGTAGCGTGGTATGAGCAATGGACTTTGGGGCGCATGATTCAGTTTAATACATCATCACCGATGAAAAACATGCGTACAAAAGTTAGGCGCTTCAATCGAGAATTCACATAACAAACTGTTTAAGAGTGATTCGCAACGCGTGGCATTTTTACTATGCGTTGCGTTTAGTGTTTAAGGTGGTGTGCGGCGGCATCGGTATTGCGTTGCTCACACCTTAACAGGGCGTTATGTGTCAACGCGAAAAATTCACCGATTAGGATGATTAATATCTAAGGAGAGATATTGTGGAGTGGTCAGTTTTAATAGTATTTGTTGTGTTGTTGATATTCATCGGTCACAGAGAAATATCTGCGATGAAATACAAGCATAAACTGTTGGAACGTAAGATAGATTTCTTACTTGAACGTTCGGGTTTGTCTTTAGATAAACACTTCGGTGTACCAGCCCAGGTGTTAGATGCTGTCAAATCAGGTAACAAGCTAAAAGCGCTGCGACTTTATCGAGAGGAAACTGGCGCTTCTTTAGTTGATGCTCAAAAAGTCATCGAAGAACTCTGGCCAGACACATAACAAATTGTTCAAGAGGGATTCGCAACGCGTGGCATTTTTACTATGCGTTGGTTTAAGTGATTAAGGTGGCATGTCGCTGCTTCGGCATTGCGTTGCTCACCCCTTAACAAGGCGTTAGTTTGCAAGAGGAACAACGCAGCTATATCGCAAGATCTATTGGTAAAAGCTGAAAGTCTAAATTGTCATATTGGTGTTCAATTTCAGTGTTAACTTGCGTGGTGAAAATCCAAAATTGGCATCGTTTCAATGGTTGATTTTTTCTTTGGTGCGGTGACTTTAGGGTTAACTGAGTTTGATTTTTTTGCTGAAACTCTGCTCGTTGAGTTTGTTGGTACAAAAGCCGATTTATTCGCTGAAAGGACGTTTTCTCTGGTGTGGAAAGTTCACGTGGTTTCAGTGGCTTTGTTGAAAGTCCGCATTGTGAGATTGGTTTTCCAAAAGCGCTTATTGGTGTTGTAAGTTCGTTTTCTTCGGCGTTGTTTGTTCCAAGTGGTTTCATTGACTAGCTGCTTGGAGACTAAGCCTGACTTAAGTGCATCAAAGCACATAAAGCTTATTGTTTTCAAAACTTAAAATAACGTAAAATCAACGTTTTGGGTTTGCAAACTAACAAACTGCTCAAGAGGGATTCGCAACGCGTGGCATTTTTACTATGCGTTGATTTTTGTGATTAAGGTGGTATGCGGCGGCTTCGGTATTGCGTTGCTCACCCCTTAGCAGGGCGTTAGGTTTCCCATTAGTTCAGAGGAAAAAATGAATCCAGAGCAGATAGCAAAATATCAGAGTGCATACCACTCATACATGACAGACATTAAGCATAGAATCGAACTAGCGGATCGAGTTTATATTCATGGACTTCAAGGTAAATCATTTACAGGGCATATTGATACAGATTTGGACTTACTATACCTACAAGTACGTAAGGTCTGTGAGACAATAATGTTTTCCTGTGTGGCTGCAAACCAAGCTAGTGGAAAAGAGCTTAATAAGAAACTGACTCGTACGGCTTATAAGCCAGGTGAAATATCAAGGTTGTTAAAACAAGCTAACGGTACATTATTTCCCAAAGCCATAAAGAGAAAAGTGGTAGATGGAGTTCATCATATAGAAAATCATGAAGATCTTGAGTCTATTCTAGACTTAGTTGAGCTAGAAGAGGTCTGGAATAAATCTGGTGATTTCCTTCATTCGAAACGGGTGAATAAAGCAAGTGTCGAAGCTAGGAAGTCAGCTATTAAAGTAGCTAGTGACTTTCTTATTAAAACAAAGAACCTTCTAAATGAACATTGGATCGTGATTGATGAGTCTTATCAATTTGGTGTCATTATGAACCGTGCTCAAACAAATGATGTTCAAGTAATGCTAATGAAAGCAGTAGAAGAACCAGAAACCTAACAAACAATTTAAGAGTGATTCAGCACGCTTGGCATTTTTGGTTTGGGTTTAATTCAGTGATTACGGTGGTCAAATTAAGAGTCGTAGTCGCGTGCTTCACACCTTAATTGGGCGTTATAACACAGAATCAACTTCTTGCTCAAAAGGGTCAATTGAACTATTATTTGTACGTTATCTTGTACTAACTGGAGTTCAATATGAGTCGTATTCATTTCGATCAAGATATTCAGCCTTTGTCTGAGTTTCGTGCCGGTGTAGCTTCATACATCAAACAAATCAATGAGACTCGTCGCCCATTGGTTATTACGCAACGTGGCAAAGGTGTTGCTGTTGTTCTCGATGTTGCTGAGTATGAAGCAATGCAAGAGAAAATCGAATTACTGGAAGAAATGCGAACAGCAGAAGCTCAGTTAGCTTCTGGTCTCGGTGTTTCCAATGATGATGCGCGTGCTCAAGTACTTGGGCGCATTAAAAAATGAAAGTAGTCTGGTCTCCATTAGCACTTCAGAAACTAGGTGATGCAGCGGAGTTTATTTCTTTGGATAATCCACCTGCAGCAGAGAGGTGGGTAAACGAAGTTTTTGATAAAACTGAACTACTTGGAAGTATGCCTGAAATGGGGCGGTTTGTTCCTGAAATGCCCCACACGAACTATCGCGAAATCATCTTTGGTCACTATCGTATTATCTACAGTTTAAGTCACGAAATCCGCGTACTAACAGTTCGTAATTGTCGTCAAATTTTATCGGAAGATGACGTGTAAAACTGTGTTATAACAAACTGTTTAAGAGTGATTCGCAACGCGTGGCATTTTCACTATGCGTTGCGTTTAGTGTTTAAGGTGGTATGCGGCGGCATCGGTATTGCGTTGCTCACACCTTAACAGGGCGTTAAGTGCATGGAAATTTATACTTCGGAGAAGAAATGGCATTAACACAGATGCAAGTTATCCAATCGTTGGGTGATGCGATGGCATGGTTTGAGAGAGAACTAAACTGGGGAGTCCCTCCAACGGAGCTAAGGCATCTAAGTGGAAGAATCGGTGAACTCTACGCAGCTTTGATTACAAATGGTCAAATGGCAACCGAAGTAAATCAAAAGGGGTATGATGTAGTCGGAATGAACGGCGAGCGGATCTCCGTAAAAACAACAGCTATGATGGGACAATCAGGTCATATCTCATTTAATCCAAATACGTTAAGCAAGGTAGACAGGGTAATTGTTCTTCGTATTAACACTGAAGAGATGCAAATTGAAACATTGCTCAATGAACCTGTAGCTATTGCAAGTAACCTTATGAGCCAGGAGAACTCCTCGGGTAAGGTTACGATTGCGTTATCGAAGTTGCTAACTCCCCAGAAGAACCAACAAGAGATTCCAACGTTAAAGACAGTTTCATTTCCTCCCTATGAAATCGTTGAGTTGGAAAATGGAACAATTCAAGTGCTAAGCAGTGGGGAATTGATTGTTCCTGCAAAACCAATCTTAAGAGAGGTAGCTGAGCATTTTGGAATCAATGTACTTAACGTTAATGGAAACGCACACAATACTAGGCAGCTTGGAAGTTTAGTTATTCGAGCAATCCAATCCAAATAGTGGAGGTGGGGTTTCATGCACTTAACAAACAATTTAAGAGTGATTCCCCACGCTTGGCATTTTTGGTTTGGGTTAAGTCTAGTGTTTACGGCATCAAATTTGGGTGTAGTGGTAGCGTGGCTCACACCTTAATTGGGCGTTATAAAGCAAATGGAGTTTATACGTTGGAAATGGATATTTTCGTAGTTGATGCGTTTACAGCTCAACAGTTTAAAGGTAACTCAGCAGCAGTAGTTCCAGTCGAAGATTGGCTTTCTGATGAGCTAATGCAAAATATAGCAGCTGAAAATAACTTATCAGAAACTGCCTATATAAAAAATGTCGGTGCTAATCAGTATGAAATTCGCTGGTTTTCCCCACTGACAGAAATTGATTTCTGCGGTCATGCGACTTTAGCATCTGCTCATGTATTGTTTAATGAGTTCGGTGCTGAAAACCAAATTGAGTTCATCACAAAAGAAGTCGGAAACTTAAATGTCATTCTCAATGCACAGAATGAAATTGAAATGACTTTCCCCAACCAGAAACCTGAGGTTGTTTCTACAATCCCAACACAACTACTGAATGGACTATCTAACGAGCCGATAGAGGTTCTCAAAAACAGGCAAGCCTACTTTGCCGTCTTTGCTAGTGAGCAAGAAGTGTTGGACATCACTTATATCTCTGAGCAATTGAAACAGCTTGCACCGTTAGACGTTGTAGTCACTGCTAAATCCGATAAGTATGATTTCGTATCACGTTACTTTTGGCCAGCAAACGGTGGTGACGAAGATCCAGTTACAGGTTCTATTCATTCTGGTTTGGCTCCTTATTGGGCTGACAAATTGGATAAAGCCGATTTAGTTGCCTACCAAGCCTCCAAAAGAGGTGGTGTAGTGAAGTGCTGTGTTTCAGACGGGACTGTTGTTCTATCAGGTAAAGGTGTTCTTTATCTAAAAGGCAAGATTAACGTTTAGTGGAAATCTGCTTTATAACAAAGCGTTCAAGACGGATTCCCAACGCTTGGCATTTTCGGTTTGCTTTGAATTTAGTGTTTACGGCACAATGGTTTAGGTTTGGTGGTAGCGTTGCTCACCACTTAACGCGGCGTTATGCATATTGTTGGAGTTCGTAGTAAAAATGAATAGTAGTGAAAATTTTAAACTCCTTTGGTGGGCAATTTTGCTCATAGCTTTAGGTGTTTACCTTTGTGGTAGGTACCCAGTTTTAATCGAAGGGCAAGCTAATTACTTTGATACTGTTGTTTTTCTTGTTTGGGTTGCAGTTGCTCTTGCCCCAATTTTTAAAGATATGAAGCTTTTTGGTGTACATCTTAAACAAGATATCGACCAACTGAAGAAAGATCTAAATCACCAGTTGGCAATGATGAAGGTGGAACTTCAGTCTAGTATTGAAGTGTCGTCATCAAATAGTAATCATGTCCATATTGGCGCAAATCCAATGGTTCCAGCTTCTGATGCTGACTTACCTGATATTGAGAAGCATATAGCTGAAACACTCAAGAAATATGGGGTAGGTAAACCTACAAATGGAAGTACAGCTAGTCTCGTTGGTGAGAGTATCGACCGAACAAATGTAGAGCTATTTAAGGTTCGTTACTCATTTGAAAAGTTGGTTAATAACTATGCACGACTTAATGACATTGACCCTAGACGTAATCCGTTTAATCGAACCATAAAACTAATGGCTAACAAAGGTACAATTAGTTTCGAGCTAGCGGAAGGTATCCTCGAAATTATGGCTATTTGTAACTACGCGATTCACGGAGAAGAGGTCTCTTCCAAACAAATAAAGTTGGTAGAGAAATCTGCAAATGGTTTGTATGAGGCATTGAAAAAATCCCTAAAATCATATGCATAACAAAGCATTTAAGAGTGATTCCTAACGCTTGGCATCTTTCATTCCATCGTTGAGTTCAGTGTTTTCGGTGGTATGGTTGGGTTCCGTGGTCGCGTTACTCACACCTTAATGCGGCGTTATGTACTAGGAGGAAATATGTTCTCATTCAGAGTTGACTCAGGTTGGAGTGTTGAAACCGAGATAAGGTGTTTGATCGTCTACAAAACGCTTGAAGAGCTTGATTTCCCGCGAGGGCTACAAAGTGATCTTTGTGAAGTATTAGCAGCGTCGACAGGACTAAAGTTTGAGTCGGTAAAAGCTAAAGTGGGCAACTATAAGTCTGAATTTGGTGTTACTGGTGCCTCTCATTCGTCTGAAGCTACAAAGTATTTAGTCAAATCGTTCGGGCACATGAGTCGAATCGAACTTGATGCATTGCTAACGGGTTACCTTCTCGGTAAAAGTGAGCCACGTACATAACAAAGCGTTTAAGGCAGATTCGCAACGCATGGCATTTTTCATTCCATCGTTGGGTTTTGTGTGTACGGTGGCATGGTTAGGTTTCGTGGTTGCGTCGCTCACTACTTAACGCGGCGTTAGCTCTCTTTTAAGTTTCATCACGAAGTCAGAAAGCTGCTGTGGAGTTTATGTTCTACATGCAATTCGACTTGGAGGTAATATGAATATTAGGTTTTGCGAAAAATGTGGAAAAGACACTGAACACAATGAAACGATGAAACAAAAACCATCGAAGTACGGAAAGTCCAAAAAAGAACAGTTCAAAGCGTTTCTAGATGGCTTCTTTAGTGGCTCAGCTGCATCTTTACCAGGTGGTGCTTCTTTGGAGGTAACAGATAGGTATATAGTATGTTCGAACTGTGGTGAGACAACTCTTGAAAATCATGGTCAAGAGTTTCAATAAGTTATGTGGCACACAGAGAGCTAACAAGGCATTTAAGACGGATTCGCAACGCGTGGCGATCTTGGTTCTGGTTGGGTTCAGTGTTTTCGGTGGTAAGGTCAGGTTCAGTGGTCGTGCGCTGCTCACCACTTAATGCGGCGTTAGGCGACGGGCAGGAAAGTTCTTTGTTTTCATCTTCTTGCTCCCTCTTGCCATCCGTTTTTCTCAGTCGGAAATTCAGCATTGTCGGCTCAAATTCTTGAATATCTCCAACCGTAAAACATGCCAAAATTGGTGGGTTGCCTCATTGGTTTTCAGTGTCGGTTGGTGGCGAGTTTCACTGGTTCAAAGCGTGGCAAGGGCAAGCCAATTGAAGTTTTCGAATTTGCTTCTAGTTTGCAGCTTTGGGTTTTTCGGGTTTAAAACCTACTTTGTTGCTTAAAGTCTGCATTTCGTGGTCGTTGGAATTTTGGCTGAAACATAGTGACTTCAGTAGTTCTTGAATCACAAAAAGTCAGAGGGTGTTTGGTTGCTTATTTGTTTTCGGGTAATCTGCTTTCAAAATCACTTAAACACCGGTGAGAAACTTCGCCTAACAAAGCGTTTAAGGCGGATTCACAACGCTTGGCATTTTCGGTTTGATTCAGCTTAAGTGTTTACGGCACAATGGGTTAGGTTAGGTGGTTGCGTTGTTCACCACTTAACGCGGCGTTAGTTGAATAGGGAAAATCCGTGAATATTTTTGAAGCATTTCTTAATGTGCTTGCGCAAGTCTGGTATCTAGTGCCTTTATTGCTCATTGTTAGCGTTTTCAAAAGTAGGTGGCTAAAAGGTGTATTCGGTGAGTTTCTCGTGAACCGTCTTTTGTCCAAATTACCAGAGTCTGATTACACACTAATAAAAGACGTAACGTTGCCGACTAACGATGGTACAACTCAAATCGACCATATTGTGGTTTCTAGATATGGCATCTTCGTCGTTGAAACTAAGAATATGAAAGGTTGGATATTTGGCGCGGTTCGCCAGAAACAGTGGACACAAAAGATTTACCGCCATTCCTCTAAATTTCAGAACCCACTGCATCAGAATTACAAGCACATAAAAGCTCTGGAAACCTTGCTAGGTTGCAGTGAAGAGCACTTGCATTCAGTTATTGTTTTCATCGGCGACAGTACCTTTAAAACCGAAATGCCTCCAAACGTTACCTACGCTCGAGGAAGTATTCGATACATTCAGCAATTTAACGATGTAGTGTTCTCTGACAATGATTATGCTCGGTTAACAGAGTCTATAAACCAGATAAAGTTAAAGCGAGGAATCATTACGGATTTAAAGCATCGCAAACATGTCAAAAAAGTTGTTACATCCAAAGCTAGCTCAAATCAGTGTCCCCGTTGCGGCTCTGAAATGGTGTTGCGTGAAACCAAGCGTGGTGAAAATATAGGTAAGCAGTTTTGGGGTTGTTCAACCTTTCCCAAGTGTAGAGCGGTGAAACAATTCAACTAACAAACTGTTTAAGAGTGATTCGCAACGCGTGGCATTTTTACTATGCGTTAGGTTTAGTGTTTAAGGTGGTAAGCGGAGGCTTTCGTATTGCGTTGCTCACACCTTAACAGAGCGTTATGTGAATGGAGGTCAAAATGTCTTCTGTGCCAAGAAATAAGGATGAATTGGAGTTGGCTATAAACTCAATATTTCCGAAATTCATGGCTGACTATCGTTCAATTCCGGAAAGCAAAGCTCGCAAACCTGGAGTAGAGGGAAACGTCAAAGGTACAGTCATTAGCGTTAGTGATACAGTGGCTTACTTGATTGGTTGGGGAAAACTCGTTCTTAAATGGCATCACTTAAGATCTCAAAACCAACATGTTGATTTCCCGGAAACTGGTTATAAATGGAACCAATTAGGCTCACTCGCTGAAAGCTTCCATGAAGAGTACTGTGAGTGGAAATATGATGATTTACTCATTGAGCTTGAGTCTACAGTTAACGAGATACTTTTACTCATTTCAAGCTTAAGTGACCATGATTTGTATGGTGTTGCGTGGTATGAACAATGGACTTTGGGGCGCATGATTCAGTTTAATACATCATCACCTATGAAAAATATGCGAACAAAAGTTCGGCGTTTCAATCGAGAATTCACATAACAAACTGTTTAAGAGTGATTCGCAACGCGTGGCATTTTTACTATGCGTTGGGTTTAGTGTTTAAGGTGGTTTGCAGCGGCTTCGGTATTGCGTTGCTCACACCTTAACAGGGCGTTATGTTTTTCTTGATATAAGCAGAGTATTGGAATGGATAAAAAAGTAGAGTTAGCTCTAGAAGCTATAAAAGCCTCTCGCGGTACGGAGTCGGGGGAATACGGGATCGATTTGTTTGTATCTCATCATTTAGATGAACTTCCTACAGCAGTATGGCTAGAAATTTTAGGCAAAGAAAATCCAAGCTTTGACGACATTTTGTCTGCACTGATAGTCGCTTACGTGGAAGACGACGTCTGTGATTTTACGTTGCCCAATGATGTCACAAATTACTTAATAAGCGTTTCATTTGATGAAAATGGTCAAGTTGTTGATATTTCGATGGAAAGCTGAGAATACAAACATAACAATCTGTTTAAGAGTGATTCGCAACGCTTGGCATTTTTACTATGCGTTGCGTTTAGTGTTTAAGGTGGTCTGCGGTAGCATCGGTATTGCGTTGCTCACACCTTAACAGGGCGTTATAGCGCTTTACAGACCTGTGCAAATAATAAGAAAGGAATCCTAGAATAATGATACGTAATTTTTACACTTGCGATAAAGAAGTCGACGAAAACAGTCATGATGGAAAAGGCTCAATAGACATCTATCGTGCGTTCAGGCGTAAAGATTTTGATGGTGCATGGGACTTCGCTATTCGAGTTGTTATGTCACCGGGAAGTTCTATGGGCGAGCATACTCATGGAGACGATGAAGAAATGTATATCATTTTGAAAGGTGAAGGCACTATGACCATCGAAGGTAAGGAAAGAAAAGTGGTCTCAGGAGACATGATCGTTAATAAACGCTTTGGCACACATGGTTTGGTTAACACATCAAGCAATGAAATTGAGCTGTTAATAATTCAGGCAAGTCTGAAGTAAATCGCCTTAGTATCAAGTTTGAAGTGCGACACTTTTTACAGATGCGCATGAATATACTCCGTTGGTGTCCTATACCCAAGTCTTTTGCGTGGGCGCGTATTTAGTTTGTGTGCAATTTCATTGCAGAGCTTCTGTGTCACATGTGACATAGAAGTTCGTTTTGGTAAGTATTGTCGTATCAAGCCATTGGTGTTTTCATTAGTGCCTCGTTCCCATGAGTGGTATGGGTTTGCAAAGTAAAACAGACAGTTATGATGTTTTTCTAGTTGTGCATAACCATGAAATTC
>NZ_APHW01000015.1 GCF_002741985.1 Vibrio rotiferianus CAIM 577 = LMG 21460 | reverse complement strand
TTATTGAGCCAAGGAAAGCAACTTAATTGCACCAACTGCCACAGCATTATTGGTCCTGACCACCGTGAAGGGGCGCCGGATGTTATTAAGTTTTCTGCTGCGCAATCAAAAGCAGTGCACGATAAGGTGTTCCTCGATCCGAGTTTGATCCTCAAAGCTAATAGTCAGTGCGTGGATTGCCATGCGCCTACTGAGCTAAGAGAAAGCCACTGGACGCACGATGTTCATGCAAAGAATCTTACTTGCTCAAATTGTCATGATGTTCACGCTGCAAAAACCAAAGCACTCTCTTACGACAGAAAACAGCTGATCAAGCAATGTGTCGATTGTCACTCTGAATTTGCCGTCGAACCTGAACTTGCAAAAGAAGAGGAGAGATAGCATGAAATGTTCTAGAAGAAACTTCCTAGCCGGCAGCGGCGCTTTGATATTGACCACTGGCGTTGCAGGCACTTCCGTTGTTAGCTCCTCTCTTTATGCCAGCGATAGTGAGCAAGCAAAGCGTATGGGGATGGTTCACGATGAGAATGCCTGCATTGGTTGTACCGCTTGTACTGATGCTTGCCGTGAAGTGAATAACGTTCCTGAAGGCGTTACCCGTCTTAAAATTCATCGTAGTGAACCGATTGGGGAGTTCCCTGATGTGGAATACCAGTTCACTCGAGACTCTTGCCAGCACTGTGATAATCCGCCTTGTGTATACGTTTGTCCAACTGGCGCTGCGTATAAAGACGAAGCAACTGGTATCGTCGATGTGCACAAAGAAAAATGTGTTGGTTGTGGTTACTGCTTAGCTGCGTGCCCTTATCAAGTCCGCTTCTTTAACCCGGTCGATCACTCTGCGGATAAATGTAATTTCTGTCGTGATACCAATTTAGCGCAAGGTAAACAGCCGGCATGCGTGGAATCTTGCCCGACGAAAGCACTGATATTTGGCGATTTAAACGATCCTACAAGTGAAGTGAGCAAAGCGATAGAAAGCCACGTTGTGTACCGTGATAAATCGCATTTAGGTACACAGCCTAAGCTGTACAAAATTCCACATAGCAAAGGGGAGGTGTCATCATGAACGGCTTCGAGAGTGCTTTCCACTTTGACTCGTTAGTTTGGGATTGGATCATCGCAATATATCTGTTCTTAGCGGGTATGTCCGCGGGGGCGGTAATGATATCCATCTATTTGAAACGCAAGGTTATCGAGGGTGACCCAGCAAACAATGGCATCATGAAAGCTATGGCTTGGTTAGCACCGTTTGGCATCATTGCTGGTCTAGTTATTTTGATTTTCCACTTAACTAAACCGCTAGAGTTTTGGAAGATCATGATTTACTACAATCCGACTTCCGTGATGTCTATGGGCGTTATCTTGTTCCAAGTGTATATGATCGTACTATTTGTTTGGATTGGTGTGATTTTCCGTCACCAAATCATCAATTTCTGCGAAGGCAAGTTGCCAGGCAAGTTGCTCGATTTTGTTGATGATCTCCTGATCAAGTTCGGTAAAGGTAGCAACGCGATAGAACTCTTTCTGGGATTCTTAGCGATAGTTTTAGCCGCGTATACCGGCTTCCTGTTATCGGCATTGAAGACTTACCCAATGTTGAATAACCCAGTACTGCCTATTTTGTTCTTGTTCTCTAGCTTATCTTCAGGAGCGGCGGCGTGTTTGATGTTTGGCATCTTGGTTTTCAAAGAGTCAACCAGTAGCCAAGTGTGTCTTGGGTTCACGGATTTGAACGCCCAGTTGTATTGTTTGAGCTGTTTGTCTTGGTGACCTTCTTCACCGGTCTGATCTTTAGTGGCGGTCAGAATGAGGTTGCCGCTTGGAATGCGATATCTAGCGGTTTCTGGGCGCAATGGTTCTGGGTTGGGGTCGTGCTCATCGGTATGCTCACACCGTTAACGCTAAACTGGTTAACGCCTTCTGAAGTTCGCCACAAGGGAAGCTACGTGTTTGTGGTGACGACGTTAAGCCTGGTTGGTGTATTGATGCTACGCACGTTCATTCTCTATGCCGGTCAGATGACTATAGTATAGGGAGGTGTAATGGAGGCTGAGCAGGGGTTATTTTTACTCATACTGGTGTCGATTGGCTCTACGTGTGCGGCGTTGTTGTATTGGATTCGTCGCGCAATTGGCAAAACGGTGGCGCTACCGCACCAAACTGCAACGTCATACATCATCAGTTTGGCCTCTTTCATTTGCTTATCGCTTTTGATTGTCTGTTTTGTTCAAGATAATTTCGCGCTTGAGTATGTGGTTACTCATTCCAATAGCCAGCTGCCTGTCGCATTCAAGGTGGCGGCTACTTGGGGAGGGCACCAAGGTTCGATGTTATTTTGGGTGGTGACACTCAGCATGTGGGCGTCATTGATCGCTTTTAAATCACCTGTTAATGCTCAATATACTGGTGATTGCCTAGGAATCATGAACGTTCTTATTGCGATCTTTGCATGGTTTACGCTTGCCACATCAAATCCATTTGAGTATGCCCAAAGTTTCGCTCTGGAAGGACGTGACCTCAATCCGATGTTGCAGGATGTTGGGCTTATTATTCACCCGCCTTTACTTTACCTAGGTTACGTTGGTTACTCTGCAGTATTGGCTCTTGCGCTTGCTGCTTTGTTTGGAAGGCAACCACACCATGAGTGGTATGCATTTGTTCGAGGCATTGCCTATTTCGCTTGGGGTACGTTAACGGCGGGCATTTTAGTTGGCTCGTGGTGGGCTTATAACGAATTAGGTTGGGGGGGGCTGGTGGTTTTGGGACCCGGTAGAAAATGCGTCTTTGATGCCTTGGCTAGTTGGCACAGCCTTACTCCATAGCATACATTTGTCAGCAAGGAATAAAGGGGCGATTTGGAGCACTTACGCATTAGCGTTTAGTACGTTTAGCCTCAGTGTATTGGGTACTTTTGTTGTCAGAAGCGGAGTTTTAACATCTGTCCACGCATTCGCTGTTGATCCAACTAAGGGATTGGCATTGCTGTGCGTATTGGTGATTATTGTCTTCGTCACTTTTGGGTCATTGATATATCGAGGTCAGCAGATTCCTCAATCGAACATTGATACCATTTTTAGTCGAGCTTATTTATGTTACATGGCGATAGGCTTGTTAGTCATTGCTACTGCTATCGTGTTTCTTGGTACATTTTATCCGATGATATACCAAGTATTGGGGGCTGGTAGTATTTCAGTCGGACCACCATATTTTAACTCACTTATCTATCCATTATTTGTTTTTAGTCTTGTTGTACTGGCTTGTTCCACGTTTTGTTCATGGCAACATTCTCGGGCAGGTAAGGACCTGAAAGTACTATGGTTGATTGCTTCTTTGAGTGTCATTACAGCCAGCATTGTGGCAATTATGCTTAACACGGGCTTGATGCTAGGTGTAATTTTTGCGTTGGCAATTTACGTCGTTTCTAGTCATGTATTTCAGTGGGGAAGAAGTGGTGCGAAGATTAGCACTGCACCTAAACTTTTTGCCCACATTGGTTTTGTCATTGCTGGAGTAGGGGCGATAGTAAATGCCTCCTACTCTTATGAATTTAGCTACCGAATGTCTCCAAACTCTCAGCATCAGTTCCAAAACGTATCTCTCGAATATGTGGATACTCACTGGAAGGTTGGGCCGAACTATACTTCGGAAATAGCAGAGATACGCCTTAGCACAACGGAACAACACAGCTTCACTCTGCTCCCAGAGAGAAGGCATTATTCAGTACGAGTTATGAATATGACGGAGCCTGCCATTAAGTCTTTTTGGCATGGTGACTACTATATTACACTTGGGGAAAAGCTGTCAGAGCAATCTTATGCGGTGAAAGTGCAGTACGGAGCCGCAATTTGGTGGATATGGTGTGGCGGTATCGTTGCACTAATAAGTATGTTATCAGCCTTACTGCCTAAAAGATCTTGGAGTCGAGTCAGTGATGAATCCTTCGCATAAACTAGCTATTCTAGCGGGAGCTATTGCGGTATTTTCGGTAACCAGTTACCTGTCTTTAGCTGATCGTCCAAACGTCGAGACAACGAAAAATCGGGTGGTCTATGTTCCAAGTTTTGAGGCTGACAGCTTAGCGACAACGGACGTACTTACGGAAAAGCTGTTTGCAGAGCATGATTTGCAAATTTTAAACGTCTGGGCGTCTTGGTGCGGTGTGTGTAAACGTGAGCATGATGAATTGTTGAGTTTATCGCGAGCAGGTGTACCAATAATAGGTTTGAACTATAGAGATCAAAGCCATGCAGCTCAAGAATACTTGGCTCGGGAGGGTAACCCATATGCCAAGGTGATATTTGATCCCAAAGGTGAGCTAGGGATCGATTTAGGTATAATCGGAACGCCGGAAACGTACCTAATTGATCAAGAGGGGCAGATTTTGATCAAATATCGTGGTGAAATTAATAAGGATAAATGGAATGCTATTTTCTCTAAGTTCTTTGATATCTCGATATAATTTATCTTTTGTATTATCTTTATTATTCGCCTTACTCCCATTAAATGCGTACGCTATTCAGGATGATCAAAATGTTGATCTTTTTGAATTTAAATCAGTTGAAATGCAACAGCGTGCAATTACTTTGGCTAAGTCTCTTCGTTGCCCTCAATGTCAAAATCAAAACCTAGTCGAGTCGAATGCCTATACTGCGAAAGCGCTACGGCTGAAGGTCTACGAGATGGTGAATGAGGGACATACAGATAAAGAGATCAAGCAATACTTAGTTGATCGATTTGGAAATATTGTCCTGTATGATCCGCCATTTAACCTCTCAACGGCATTATTATGGATCTTTCCAGGGCTGTTTATGATCCTTTTTCTAATTATTTCGATCAAAAAACTCAAGCGTTAATAGTGTGATAATTGTTCCACTATTTAAAATTAATTGTGCATATAACAGGCAAGATGTTATCATTTTCAAGAATTTCAGATTAATTCAGTGAATAGCGAACTAAATAAAAAGATGAGCTAACGCGTATTTCGATAACGTATTATATGTAGGTGTTTGCAGTGGATTCAGTAATATCGCAATTAAAAAAGGACTTTTACTCGCAGATTCGAGCATTGCAATCACCGAAGCTGCCGCAAGTCACATCAACGCTAGCCGTTTTAAGTGATGAAGAGCTTCAAGAGCTCGAAAATGTCTGGATTGAGCTTGTTGTGTGGAAGAACAAGCAAACTCACTAAGTTACTATACAGCCAGTTTTATATAAAAAACCCCAGCCTTTGCGGACTGGGGTTTTTTATTGTACTTATTTTAAAATGTTATATTATAACATTTGTCAGCCGGGTAATGCTGTATGATTAACTAGGTACTAAAAGTGTTCTAAAAAGAATCAACCATAACTGGTTAGTTTGATTACCCTTTAAGTGAAGCAGTTGCATTCAAAGTGATCTTAAGATTGAAAAATCAGGTATCAATCCCCATAGTCTGTGATTGAGAGAGATTTCTTATGAATGCAATTACAAAAGTGCATCAAGCAATATATCAAGTGAGTATAGATATGGCGGAAGTTCGTGCCAGAGTAGATTTTAAAGTCGGGGCAAAAAGTAACATTGAAGCTGAGATTCTGTCCTTCCACGGATTGAAAACAGACAAAGAACACGTTGCAGTAATTTTCAAGCATGCAGACCAAACGCAAGACACACCGTTAGTCAGAATGCACTCTGAGTGTTTGACTGGTGACGTATTTCATTCTTCACGCTGTGATTGTGGTGAGCAACTGGAAGAGACCATCAACCGTATGGGTGAATCAGGTGGGATCATTCTATATCTTCGCCAAGAAGGTCGTGGCATTGGCCTATACAATAAGATCGATGCGTATCGTCTACAAAGCCAAGGCATGAATACTTATGAAGCCAACAATCACCTAGGCTTTGATGATGACTTGCGTGACTTTACGGAAGCTGCACAAATGTTAGAAGCATTAGGTGTGAATAAGATCCGCCTTGTGACAAATAACCCTAAGAAAATCCGTGAATTATCTGAGTATGGGATAGAAATCGCTGAAGTTGTCAATACTTCTGCACATATCAAAGATGGCAACGAAAATTATTTGAAAGCCAAGGTGTCCCACGGTAAGCACCATCTAAAGGTTTAATCTTAAAGATAAATCTAACAACAAAGAATGTTAAAAGCCTCATGTTTGTGAGGCTTTTTTTGTATCTGGAGTTGCAAATAAATTGTAAATTTGTATTATCTCGGGACTAAAAGTGCAAATAAGAATAATTAGCACTACCAATACGATAATTAAAATGCTCAACAAGGATGCTTCAGATGAATGCAAAAACAGTTTTAGTCCAGTCTATTGCTGCATCACTTCTCATTGCCAGTGGTTCTACGGTTGCTGCTACAGTAACTAAACAACAAGTTGTCGAACATTATGCAGATGTTGCTCACGCGGTATTTTCTGATTCTGTGACAACAGCAAAAGCCCTCGATGTAAAAATCGACGAATTCCTTAAATCTCCATCCGCAGCAAAGCTTGAAGAAGTAAAACAAGCTTGGCTAGATTCTCGCGTACCATACCAACAGTCTGAAGTTTTCCGCTTTGGTAATGCGGTCGTTGACGATTGGGAAGGTCAGCTAAATGCGTGGCCACTTGATGAGGGCCTAATTGATTACGTTGCAACTGATTACCAATATGAACTAGGTAATGAAGGTGCTTCCGCTAACATCATTGCGAATACAAGTCTCCAGATTGGCGCGTCGAAGCTAGATGTCGCTAAAATCACACCAGAATTGCTAGCAGATCTAAACGAAGTAGGTGGTTCTGAAGCAAACGTTGCTTCGGGTTACCATGCGATTGAGTTCTTACTTTGGGGTCAAGATCTTAACGGTACTAATGCAGGTGCAGGTCAACGAGCTTACACTGACTTCGTTGTAGGTTCTGAGTGTACTAACGGCAACTGTGAGCGTCGTGGTGAGTACTTAAAAGCAGCGGCTGATCTACTGGTTCAAGACCTCGAGTGGATGGAAAAGCAGTGGTCTGCAGACGTGAAAGGTAACTACCGTGAAGAGCTTCTTAATGGCTCGGCAGACAACGGTCTTCGTAAGATGCTATTCGGTATGGGCTCTCTTTCTCTGGGTGAGCTAGCTGGTGAGCGCATGAAAGTTGCACTAGAAGCAAACTCGACAGAAGACGAACACGATTGTTTCTCAGACAACACTCATAATTCTCATTACTACAACGAGCAGGGCATTTATAACGTTTACACCGGCCTATACAAGCGTGAAGATGGAACATTGCTATCTGGTCCAAGCATTGCGGATCTTGTTGCTCAAAAAGACAAAAAAGCAGCAAAAGAAATCCAGAAGCAGTTTGATGTTACTCGCAGCCAAGTAGGTGAGCTAGTGACTTCTGCTGAGAAGAACAACCAGCACTTCGATCAGCTAATTGCGGCGGGTAACGCACAAGGCAACGCGTTAGTAAACGACACCATCATGTCGTTGGTAGCCCAAACCGGTGCGATTGAGCGAGCGGCAAACATTGTCGGCATCGATAGCCTAAGCCCTGATACTGCTGACCACGAGTTTTAATAAGAAAACCATAATAAATAAGGGCTCTTTGTGAGCCCTTTTGCCATTTGAGCTCGTTGTTATCACACCTGTCGTATTAGTAGAGCAATGATATGAAGCCATACCTAATTTCTGCGCTAGCCGCGCTCCTTTCTTCTTCTGCCATGGCTTACGGTGTTAAGTCTGGTGGCAAAACCAGTGTCAAAAAAGATGGCGCGAATGCCTATTCTCTTCCTGCTGCCAACCTGCCAATGAGTAAGCGCCTTGACTTCAGTGTCGGCAACAGTTTTTTCCGCAACCCCTGGGTTCAAGCTCCTGCATCGACGGACGCCCGTGATGGTCTAGGTCCGCTGTTTAACACCAATGGTTGTCAGAATTGTCACATTAAAGATGGTCGTGGTCATCCACCAGAAAAAGACGATTTACATGCGGTGTCTATGCTGGTGCGCTTGAGTATTCCTGCGATGACGCCTGAGCAAAAGAAAGCGTACATCAAAGACGGAGGTATTCCCGAGCCCACTTATGGCGGCCAGCTGCAAGACTTTGCACTTCAAGATCAGACCCCAGAAGGCAAAATCGAAATTACTTACACCGATGTGCCTATTGAGTTTAAAGACGGCACCACAGTGACGCTGAGAAAGCCGCACCTAAACATTACCGATTTAGGGTATGGCGACATGCACCCTGACACCGAATTTTCCGCTCGAGTCGCGCCACCAATGATTGGCCTTGGCTTGTTAGAGAGTATTCCCGATGAAACGCTGCTGGCTTGGGCTGATGCACAAGATGCCAACAAAGATGGTATCTCAGGCAAAGTAAACAAGGTGTGGGATATTGAGAAGGACGACTTCTCGATTGGTCGCTTTGGATGGAAAGCCGGACAACCGACACTAATGCAGCAAAATGCGGCGGCATTCAACGGTGATGTTGGTCTGACGAGCCATTTATTCCCGAACGAAAACTGCACCTCGAAACAAAGCATTTGTGACGACATGCCAAATGGCGGTAAACCAGAAGTAAGCCAAAATATCCTTGATTTCGTTGAGTTTTATAGCCAACACCTAGCGGTGCCAATTCGTCGTAATGTAAATGATCCAGAAGTGAAGCTTGGTCAACAGATCTTTGCATCATCTGGCTGTGAAAGCTGCCATAAGACAAGTGTGAAGACCGCTAAACGACCAGAATTGCCAGCGCTTTCTGAGCAGCTTATCCACCCATACACAGACATGCTTTTACACGATATGGGTGAAGGCTTAGCCGATCACCGTCCGGAATACTTAGCAAACGGGCGTGAATGGCGAACTGCGCCATTATGGGGGATTGGCTACACCGAGGAGGTTAACGGCCATACTTACTTCCTACATGATGGACGTGCACGCAACCTTATGGAAGCAGTATTGTGGCATGGCGGTGAAGCGGAAACCGCTAAACAAAATGTTTTGGCACTGAATAAGAAAGAACGTGACGCATTGATTGCGTTTTTGAATTCTCTATAAGGCACATACCATGAAAAAAAGACTGTTAGCGAGTGCTATTGCAGCAACTCTAAGTTTGGTTGGCTGTCAGTCAACAACCGAATTGGCCTCTGCAAAGCCAGAAAAGACAAACCATCTTTCACAGAATGTGTATGAAGTGGAGTTTCAAGCGACGCAGGCATTTTTAGTTCAAACAACAAATCTTGAGCAGAGCTTTAGTGATTACTGTGCGTCAGAGAGCAAAGGTTACGCGAAAGTAAAACAGCAATGGCATCAAACTATGCTGGCGTGGATGGCGTTGCAAGGTCAAGAGCGTGGTCCAGCAACGGCATTAGAGCAAAGTTGGAACGTTCAGTTTTGGCCAGATAAAAAGAACACCACAGGCCGTAAGATGTCTGTGCTGACGCAATCTGACCAAGCGTGGAATGCAGAGGAGATTTCGACGCAAAGCGTAACCGTACAAGGTTTAGGCGCGTTGGAGTGGTTGCTTTATGATAAAGCTTCGACCTTATCTAGCGACAGCAAGACGTGTGCAACAGGTGTTGCGATTGCCGAAAATTTAGATAATAAAGCACAGATCATCGCTGATTCTTGGGCAGAGAACCCGTGGAAATCGTTGGATGTGACAGAGTGGGAGTCTGAGTACATCTCGCTGTTATCTAACCAGCTTGAATACAGCATGAAGAAGCTGAGTCGTCCATTAGCGAAGATTGGCAAACCTCGTCCTTATTTCTCAGAATCATGGCGTTCAGAGACTTCGTTATCAAACTTAAAAGCGAACCTTGAAGGAATGGAAGCACTCTATTTTGCCAACGGTAACGGTTTGGATGCTCTGTTGAGAGATCAAGGCCATGCAGATTTGGCTGATCGTGTTACCCATCAGTTTGAAATGGCTGTAGATACATGGCCAGAAGATAAGAGCTTGTTTGCTGCGCTGCAAAGTAAAGACGGTTATCGTATGGTGCTAGCTCAATACAACAAGCTAGAACAATTGAAGTACTTGATCCACGAAGAAGTGGCGATCGAGCTTGGCGTGGTTATAGGATTTAATGCAACCGATGGTGACTGATCAAACCCGCCGTACCTTACTTAAAGCCGCTCTTTTTGGGGCGGCTACACCTGTTATGCCGTTCGGTTGTGCTTCAACAAACTCACGTGAGCCAGCGCTGATAGGCTGTTCAATCATTGGTCGAGATAAATACGCTGCGGTGGTGGCTGATGAGCATGGTATGCCGATCACTACGTTACCTATTCCTGAGCGTGGTCATGGCGTAGCAACAAACCAGCAGGGGCACGCAGTGGTCTTTGGCCGCAGACCTGGTACGTTCTTTATGGTGTTTGATTATCGCTCAGAGCAAATGATCAAACTGCAACTAGCAAAGTCGAATCGCCATTTCTATGGTCATGGTGTTTACTCACATGATGGCACTTTATTGTTCGCTACCGAAGGCGAAAGGGATACAAGCCGCGGGATAATTGGTGTTTATGATGTGCAAAAGCAATATCAAAAGGTCGATGAGTTGACAGGCTTTGGCCTCGGCCCTCATGAAGTGATTATGATGCCTGATGGAGCGTTAGCGATTGGCGTGGGTGGTGTACACACGAATGGTCGTGAACCACTGAACCTTGAAACGATGAAACCGAGCTTAAGTTATCTTTCACAAGATGGTGCGTTGCTGGATCAGGTTTCTTTGCCGGATCATCAGCTAAGTATTCGTCACTTAGCCCATGATGGAGCAGAAACCGTGCTTTGCGGACAGCAGTACCGCGGAGAGCCAGACGAATACCCTGCACTCATTGCCATGCATACTCGTGGCGGTGAGATGCAGGAGCTTCATGCAGAGCCGGAACAATGGGCACGCTTTAACCATTATGTCGCAAGCATTGCGGCGACAGATGAATGGATTTTAGCGACGTCGCCTCCAGGTAGCTGCTACGGGATATGGTCTAAGTCTACTGGTCGACTCGTTGAATTAAATGCGCTGCCTGATGCATCGGGTGTGGTTATCTACGGTGATGAATTCCGTGTCAGCTCTGGGGCAGGTAAAGTTGTTGAGCAAAAGCCAATGAAGTCAAACACCTCTACTGCTACTGGCATTCAGTGGGATAATCATTGGTCGAAGATTACGTAATAGGGGGGGGAATTAAGAGTCTAATGACACTTCTATCGGAGGTTTTCTGCCTAGATTCTTAATTTTAAACCTGCAAGCCGTGAGATATTTGCCATACTTTTTTTTAAGGCAAGTTTTCCGAGGGATCGTGATCGTGTTTGCTAGAATTCTATTAACAACGGCGCTCATGGTGCCGTTTTTCAGCTTTTCTACTGTTGTTTCTCAAAACGCCACTGCTGATACAGAGCAGGTGGGAGCGGTTGCACAACTATCCATTGAGAAAATGATCCATTACCCAGAAGTGGTTGATCGGCTCTACCAAAGCACCAGCTATCGCTTAAATTGGGAAGATGAGGATATTGCACAACAATTCTTGTTTCAATTGCAAGTATTGTCTCTTGCTGAGGTTTCTCCAGTATTTCAAGACCAAATCAGACGTGTTGCTTATGTAGAAGAAGAGGGAGATGCTCTTGATTATGATTTAGTCATGACAGATACGCTACTCATGTACCTAAGCTATTTAGAGCAAGTCCAAGAACATGGCTTACAATGGTTGTTTGGCCAAACTGAAGAAGTGTCATTGCCTGAACCTAGCATCGAAGTACTTACCGCGTTAAGCACCGAAATTACCATTGGTAAGTTAGAGCAATTTCTCATCAATTTATCTTCACCGCTGCAATCCGATCCCGCCTTCAATCAATCTTTTTATTCGCTCCAAGACTATGCCAAGCTTGATTACCCGACCTACCAGCAACAAGGTTTAGCGAGAGTCGGTGATGTGCTAGAAAATAAGCCCATACTCCTTGAGCGAATGCAGGTCGTTGGCATCGATGTCGACGATTTACTTTATAGTGGTCCACAATTTGATGAAGAGCTGGAAATGGCCATAAAAGCATTCCAGAAAATTCATGGTCTAAAGCAGGACGGAATTATCGGTCCAAACACAATTCGTTGGGTTAATTTTTCGCCTGAGCAGCGATTGCATTTACTTGCACTTAACTCAGAACGTTCTCGTTTGTGGGCAAAAGAGCGAGACAATGTCGTGTTTGTTAACGTCCCAGGGTATGAAGTGACATACTGGCATAATGGTGAAGCATTATTTGAGTCTAAAGTCGTTGTAGGCCGAACAACTCGAAAAACACCTATCATGACGGGGACTCTTGATTCTGTCATCCTTAACCCTACGTGGAATGTACCTTGGAAGATTATGGTGAAGGACATCATTCCAAAGGTTAAGAAAAACCCGATGTACCTACTTGAGCAAAATATTCAGATAATTCGCTCTTGGGATTCAAGCGAGATCATTGATCCTACGACGATACATTGGGCTTCGGTTAACCCGCGTAGCTTTCCTTATCGGATGAGACAATCTTCTGGGTCTCATAACGCGTTAGGCTTGTATAAGTTTAATATGCCTAACCCTCAGGCTATTTATTTACATGACACGCCGAGCAAAAACTTGTTTCAAGAAGATAGACGAGCTTTCAGTTCGGGTTGTGTAAGAGTAGAAAACGCTGAACAGCTGGCCGAACTGTTGTTTAAGACCCAAGGCCTTGAAGAACGTCTAGAGAAAAAACGTGAAAGTGGTAAAGAGGCGAATACCTCGGTGCCCCTGAGTGAACGTATCCAGGTACATATTATTTATCAGACAGCTTGGTTAGAAGAAGGCATGCTGTACTATCGAGATGACATTTATCGTTACGATCATCAAGGTTGAAATTCGTTCTCAATTTAAAAAAAGTTACAATTCATAAAATTCGTTTGCTGTTCAATAAGTAAACAAAAAGTCCAGCCTAAAAGTGACAAGTTGGACCGATTTATGCGTTTGACGCGTTAAATTGGTTTCGGTAATGTCCGCTGCTTGTAGAGTAATTGAGCAGTATTTTCTAATGGTAAGTCGTAATTTTTCTCGTCGTGATTTTCTTAAAATGACCGCTGGTGGTGTTGTCGTTGCTTCAGCTATGCCAACTCTATCTTGGGCGTCATTACCCGACGAGTCTCGTGTACTTACGATGAATAACCTAAATACTGGTGAATTACTTGAGTCGTGTTATTTCAACGGCTCGAGCTACGTCGATGAAGAACTCCAACGTCTTGATAAATTCTGTCGTGATCATCGCCGTAATGAAGTTCATCCAATGGATAGACGCTTGTTCGACCAAATCAGCCAAATTCAAAAGTTGATCGGCACGGACGCTGAAGTGATTGTGATTTCAGGCTACCGTTCACCGGTAACCAATGCGTCTTTACGAAATGGCTCTTCTGGTGTTGCGAAAAAAAGCATGCATATGGAAGGGAAAGCGATCGATTTCCGTTTGGATGGTGTGAAATTGTCTACCGTTCGTGACGCGGCATTAAGCTTAAAGGCTGGTGGCGTTGGTTATTATCCGAGTAGTAATTTTGTCCACATCGATACGGGGGCCGTTCGTTCTTGGTAGACCCGAGCTAAGGGTCACTTTAACGAGTAAGAATGCTGCGCTTTGCCCTCTGAACAAAGCTTGAAGTCACTTTGGCTTAGTGTCATAGTTGCGGCAGTTTTCATGCAATTTTATTCGGTATAGGTTATTTATGGCTCTGAAGTACCAAGTTGTTCCCGTAACATCTTTCTCTCAAAACTGTTCTATCGTCTGGTGTGATGAAACCATGAAAGGCATTGTGGTTGATCCAGGTGGTGATGAAAAGCAACTTGCAATGCTAATCAAAGAGCTCGGTGTTGAAGTCGTAAATCTAGTTCTAACGCACGGTCACTTAGATCATGTTGGTGGAACTGAGCCTTTATCTGCTCTTTTAGGCGATACTGAGATCGTTGGTCCACACAAAGCAGATAACTTCTGGTTACAGGGGTTAGAAGGTCAGAGCCAAATGTTCGGTTTTCCATTAACGGAAGCGTTTGAACCACACCAATGGTTAAATGAAGGTGACAAGGTCACTTTTGGCAACCAAACGCTGAACGTGATCCACACTCCGGGTCATACCCCTGGTCACGTTGTGCTTTACAGTGAAGAAGCTCGTTTGGCGTTTGTTGGTGATGTTTTGTTTAACGGTAGCGTTGGTCGTACTGACTTCCCACAAGGCGATTTCAACACGCTTATTAGCTCGATCAAAGAGAAACTATGGCCATTGGGCAATGATGTTACATTTGTACCAGGTCATGGTCCGCAATCGACGTTTGGACACGAACGTAAAACAAATCCTTTCGTTGCTGACGAAATGCCACTCTACTAAAGCATCTTTGTACTAGGTATCAGGCTCGGCGGCTGCCAAGTAACGTCGAGCCAATCCCACAAACGCATCAGCTTCTCTATCCAAATCACTTGTTGAAATAAATACATCGTAGCCATAAAACTGCCTTTGGTACTTCATTCTATTCGCGAGCATCGCAAGTAAACCTTCGTAGAGTATGCCCTTTTGATTAATGTAAGGGGCAGGATCCAGCACCATATCCTCGAATTTTGTTTCACAATGATTTTGCCGAGCACCTAGATACAGCAGTGCGCGTTGACTTAAAAGAACTTCTGTCGCGATACGAGGGCAGATAGCATCTAGATATGGGGAGTAATGCTTTAAACGAATGCCCACCCAAGGTAGAGGCTGGTGCCATCCTTCTTGCTCATATGTACATATTCCTATGGAGTCAATGTCTTGCCAACGGACGACCCAGCCGCCTTTGAATAGGTGCTGTTGAAAATGGGATTGTGTAAGAGTAAAACCTACCTGGCTTTTTTTGATCATCATGATTGCAAAGCCAACAATGACTGCCATTAAAACCACAGATAGCATTGCTTGCTTCCACCCTGGGGCGATCAACACGAGAAACAGTGTAATGATGACCACCAAAAGCATAATCAGTTTGTTGATGGGAGAGTCGGCTTTAAACTGCGAGTTAGTAAGGTGTAACGTTTCCATGTTTCAACCTCGGGATAAAAGACAAATTAACCAAATCGCCCAATGCCTGTTGGGTTGCATATTGATTTAAGGCGAACCTCTGTTTTTATACCCAGTATTGACAAAATGCGTTCACAAATTTCTTGATTAAATAATAGACGTTCTATGCATTGAGCGCATTTTTCACAGCGTTTCGCTGCCAAAACCTACAAATTGATTGGGAATTTTGGTATAAAACGCGCTTCAAATTTTCATCCCTGCTGAGATGCAGTGAACTGGAGAAATATTCAATGAGACTTGCTCATAAGCGTAAAGTGCAGATGAAACTGCAAAAGCGCATTAAAGCGACAGTTGCAAACGTAGCAAAAGCACCAAAGACAGCTAAGCCTGTTGCGGAAAAAGTCGTTGCAGAAAAACCTGTTGTTGAGAAAGCAGTAGCTGAGAAGAAGGTAGCTGCAGTAAAAACAGACGTTGCTCTAACTCCTAAGCAACAACAAGTATTAGACATTGTTGTCGCTAATGCTGAAGGTATTAACCCTAAAGGTATTGGTCTAGCGGCAGGTCAAGAAGATACAAAAGCGGCATCATGGGCTACAGGCGCACTGAAAAAGCTTCTTGAAGAAAACCTAGTTCAAAAAGAGCAGTTAGCAGGTAACAAAGTTATCTACAAAGCAGTTTAATTACCGCTGTAATTCTGTTTCTTAATTGAATACCTCGATTTCGGTCGGGGTATTTTTTTACCTGCAATTTGTCTTTCTCGATTTCTAATTGAGCATTCTAACGATACAAAGTCGTTATTTGTCACATTTTCTTAAATACTGTGTAAATTCTTCCGCAGTCAAATACTTAAGTATTTACTAATCCTTCGTCTATTCCACTCCGATCTTAACTGCATGATTATTATGCTTTATCGTATTTGGATATCAAAAAGACTACGTATTACTACGTACTACCAATGGCTAGGGCTTGCCTGGCAATACAAATTTGTTGCGTGTTCATGCCCATTTCGGTCTCCGCTGTAGTATTCCATTGTATATACGAATCCTTATGTAATGGATGACAACAATAACCTTGGTGACAAAGGACGTGAACGATGAGTCTTATCCAAAAATCTTTGAAACGAGTACTCAAAGCGACGGCGATGGTAGCAACCATGGCATTCGTAGCAACTTCTGCTAACGCTGCTGACGATAAAGTATATCGCTTGAAATTAGCGGAGACGTGGGGCCCTAACTTCCCAATCTTCGGTGATGCGACAAAAAACATGGCAAAAATGGCAGAGGAAATGTCAAATGGCCGTCTACAAATCCGTATTGACTCTGCGAACAAACACAAAGCGCCACTTGGTGTGTTTGATATGGTGAAATCGGGTCAATACGATATGGGCCACTCGGCTTCTTATTACTGGAAAGGCAAAGTACCAAACACTCTTTACTTTACCTCTATGCCTTTCGGTATGCTGCCTACAGAGCAGTACGCATGGTTCTACTATGGTGGCGGTATGGAGTTGATGGAGAAGGTTTACTCACCACACAACTTACTGTCTTTCCCTGGCGGTAATACTGATACCCAGATGGGCGGCTGGTTCCAGAAAGAAATCAAATCAGTCGACGATCTGCAAGGTCTGAAAATGCGTATCCCTGGTTTTGCGGGTGAAATCCTTGCTGAACTGGGTGCGAAGCCAACCAATATTGCTCCGGGCGAACTTTACACCTCACTTGAGCGCCGCACGATCGATGCTCTGGAATGGGTAGGTCCGTCTCTTGATCTACGCATGGGCTTCCACAAAATTGCACCTTACTACTACACAGGTTGGCATGAGCCAGGTACTGAGCTGCAATTCCTAGTTAATAAGCGTACTTGGGAACGTCTACCTGATGATCTGAAAGCGATTCTTCAAGTGGCGATGAAAGCGGCGGCGTACGACATGTACACGCAGTCTAAGCACGAAAGTGGCAAAAACTGGGCGTCGATTCAGTCTGAATACCCGGATGTTCAAGTAAAAGACTTCCCACCAGAGGTTATCTCTGCACTGCGTGAAGCGAATGAGCGCCTACTTAAACAGCACGCAGAAAAAGATGCCCTAGCGAAAGAGATTCAAGAGTCGCAAGCAAATTATATCGAGCAAGTGCGTCCTTGGTCTGACATTTCACATCGAGCTTACCTAAACAGCCAAGCTCAACAGTAACTTCATCAAGCAGGGCTATCTCCAAGTATTTAGGAATAGAGTCTGCTAATGAAGCCCAAGAAAAACTTCTCGAAGAGAAGACTATAAAAGTGCTCCGCGAACCAGCGGAGCCAATCCACGAGTTCCATGGAGTTCGGAATGAGAAGCCTGATTTATATTGAGCGAATCTTTAACCGCTTTGGTGATTTTTTAGGGTGGCTATCGAGCATCCTATTCATTTTGTTGTTAGCGAACGTGGTGTACGACGTTGTCATGCGTTACGTGTTTAATGACGTGTCTATTGCCTTTCAAGAGATGGAATGGCACCTATTCTCCGCTGTATTTCTACTCGGTGTCCCTTACGCAATCAAATCTGGCGGCCATGTACGAGTGGATATTTTCTACGAGCGCTTGTCCTACAAAGCTCAATCCATCATCGACATCCTAGGCACTTTACTTTTCTTGTTCCCGTTTTGCCTATTGGTTGCTTGGTTCGGTATCGACTTTGCCAAAGAGAGCTATGCCCTTGGTGAGACATCCGGTGACCCAGGCGGTTTGCCATATCGATGGATCATTAAAGGCATGATCCCATTGTCATTCTTGTTTATGGCGGTCAGCGGTGTTGGTTTGCTGCTTCACTCCATCAATAAAATTGTTAACCCTCATCTTATCTATGCCGGTAACAACGGTAAGTCGTAAAAGGAAGTCAGTATGATCGGTATAGTGATGTTTTTTGTAGCTCTATTTGCGCTACTGCTTGGTTTCCCTGTTGCCTTCACCTTTGGTGGCATTGCATTAATATTTGGCGTTTGGGCAGAGGGAATGGATATGTTTGCTTTCATGCCATATCGCATTCAGTCCATCATGGAGAACACGGTACTGATGGCGGTGCCACTGTTTGTCTTCATGGGCTTGGTGTTACAAAAGACAAGACTTGCAGAGCAGTTGCTTGAGTCTATGGGGCGCCTATTTGGTGGCGTTCGTGGTGGTATCGCAATTTCTACGGTATTGGTAGGTGCACTGCTTGCTGCATCGACGGGTGTGGTTGGTGCATCGGTTGTTGCAATGGGGCTAATCTCTTTGCCTGTGATGCTTAAGTACAACTACGACAAAGGATTGGCCTGTGGCACCATTTGTGCCTCTGGCACGTTAGGCCAAATCATCCCTCCTTCTATTGTCTTAATTTTGCTCGGTGATGTATTAGGCGTACCCGTAGGTGACTTATTCCAAGCGGCAGTATGGCCGGGCTTAATGCTGGTGGGTGCATACGTTGTCTACATTCTGATCTACGCCAAGCTCAACCCAGAAGCCGCTCAACCTATCGAGCGTGATGAGTCGATCAGCCGCAAAGAAGAAGTATTCACCGCGCTTAAAGCGGTATTACCGCCGCTTGCGCTGATCATCGTGGTGCTAGGCTCTATCTTTGCTGGAATTGCAACACCAACAGAATCTGCGGCGCTGGGAGGTGCCGGTGCGATTGTGCTTTCACTGCTCTATAAACAGTTCAGTTGGTCGATGGTGTATGAAGCTTCCAAAGAGACAGTGAAAGTGACTGCGATGGTATTTGCGATACTGCTTGGTGCGACGGCATTCTCGATGGCGTTTACATACACAGGCGGCGATTACCTGGTTGAAGAGTGGATGCTACAACTACCGGGTGAGAAGTGGGGATTCTTGATTATTACAATGGTGGTGATTCTTATCCTTGGCTTCTTCATCGACTTTGTTGAAATCTGTTTCATCATTGTGCCTATTATTGCGCCCGTTGCAGAGCTGATGGGTATCAACATGACATGGTTTGCAATTCTCATTGCGATGAACCTTCAGACATCGTTCCTCACGCCACCATTTGGCTTTAGCTTGTTCTATTTGAAAGGCGTGGCTCCAGCAGGTGTGACAACGCGCGATATCTACCGAGGTGTGATGCCATTCATCGCGATTCAAATTGTTGTGCTCGCTTCGTTGCTATTCTTCCCTGGCTTCTACGGCATGGCGTAATGCAAGTAAGAAAAGAGAATTTGTGACCTGAGAGTTTTTACCTTTTGAGACAAGTTGTTAAGCTGTTTGTCGAAATGGCAAACAGCGTTTCATTGGAGGAAAGGGATGCCTCTCAAAGCCAAGTTAATATTGCTGGCACTGATACCGGTGGTGTTAGTGTCAGCCAGCATCAGTTGGATTTCCATCTACCAAGCCAAGACTCTTGGACAACGAGAGGTGGAAATCTTTCATCAGAACCTTATTCAATCTAAAGAAGCGGCATTGAAAGATACGGTTGATCTGGCTTTTGATGCAATTTCTCATATCTATAATGATCCCACTCTTGAAGAGAGTGATGCTAAGGCGCGTGTGAAAGCAATCCTCAATCGTCTTCGCTATGGTTCAGACGGCTACTTCTTCGCCTATGATAAGCACGGTACAAACTTAGTTCATCCAATTCTTCCCGATCTTATTGGGCAAAACCTGTTGCATATACAAGATGAAAATGGCGACCACTTAATTGAAACGTTACTCCATCAAGCCCAACGAGGTGGTGGGTTTCATCAGTATCTATGGCAGAAGCCATCAACTGGTGAGGTGGTTCCCAAGTTGAGCTATGCCGCTTGGTTGGATAAATGGGATTGGATGATCGGCACGGGCTTGTATATTGAAGATGTCAGTCGCGAAGTCGCGAATATGCGTGCAGCAGTAAATCAGAATATTGAAACGACATTTTTCTCTGTCGTGATCATTCTGGTGGTGACTGTCTCGGTTATTATTGTCCTAACGTTGGCGATTAACTTGCATGAACATCGCTTGGCAGACAAGCACCTCAAAGAGCTTGCCCATAAAACGGTAATGTTCCAAGAAGACGAAAAGAAACACTTAGCCAGAGAGCTACATGACGGTATCAATCAGCTATTGGTCTCCAGTAAATGCCACTTAGATTTGATGGCTCATCGTATCGAAGATGAAAAGCTCAAATCCCACCTAGATAAATCTCAACGCTCGCTAATTACCGCGATCAACGAAGTTCGTCATATTTCTCATCAACTCCGACCTAGTGCGCTGGATGATATTGGTCTTGAAGCGGCACTCACCACCTTATTACAAGACTTTCATTCACATTCTGGTATCGACATTGATAGTCACTTTGATACCAATCAGGTGAAGTTGAAATCTGAGGTTGCGACGACCTTGTATCGTGTTGCTCAAGAGTCGCTGAACAATATCGAGAAGCACGCTAAGGCGAAAAAGGTCACGGTTATTTTGCAAAAGATGGGCAATATGCTGCAATTACTGATACGAGATGACGGCATCGGGTTCCTTGTTAACCAATCGGTTCATCGTCAGGGGATTGGTTTACGCAATATGCGCGAGCGTGTTGAGTTTATTGGCGGTGAGTTTGAACTGATGAGCGAGCCAGGATTAGGCACAGAAATCACCGTATTGTTAGATTTGGATGGATTAGTTTATGGATAAACCAATTAGTGTGGTGATAGTGGATGACCATCAAGTGGTTTTGGATGGTTTTATGGCGCGCTAGAGTTAGAGCCTGACATTGATGTGATTGGAACCGCAAGCAATGGCCTAGAAGCGATCGAAGTTTCTAAGATGCTCAACCCGGATGTTATTCTAATGGATATTAGTATGCCAATTATGAATGGCATTGAAGCGACGGGTGTGATTAAAGAGGAAAGGCCAGAGAGCAAAGTACTAATGCTGACGATGCATGATAACCGTGAATACATCATGAAGGTGATGCAGGCTGGGGCAGTGGGGTACATGCTGAAAGAAATCTCTGCAGAGAAGATGGTGCAAGCGATAAAAACCGTGAATCAAGGATCGACGTACTTTTGTGAGTCTGTCACTCAAACTTTATTTACTCAAGATGTTGTACCGATTGCACAAAAACCAAATCCACTTAGCCGCCGTGAGGAAGCCGTTTTAAAACTGGTTGCGCAGGGGCACAGTAGCAAAAAGATTGCGACACTTTTGGATATCAGCTATCGAACGGTAGAGACACACCGCCACAATATAAAACACAAGTTGGATTTGCATTCGACCGCAGAATTGGCCAAATATGCTTTTGAGACAGGTTTGGTTGAGTAAGAGAAGGGCAAATGCGCTCATTACTGGATGAATGAGCGCCTTCGAAAGTGACTATTCAGGCTTAGTGATGCTTCCAAGCTCTAGCATTGGGGCAACATCGATATCTTCAGCATTCATCATAGTTGAAATGCGTTGAACGGAAGACAGCAGTAAGCTTTGTTCCCACTCTTCCAACTTTTGGAAGCGGCTGATGAAGTGTTCCTGTAGGGGAGTTGGCGCTTGCTTTAACGCTTCTTGCCCTTTTTCTGTTAGTACCGCATGCACTTTACGTTTGTCTTGGACACTACGACGGCGTTCAACAAGCTGATTGCGCTCTAAACGGTCTAAAATAGTGGTAGCGGTTGCCTGGCTCATATTGGTATGGCTAGACAGCTGTTTGATAGTGACATTGTCTAATTCACTAATGGCACGCATCAGAATCAGTTGTGGAGCCGTTAAACCAGACTCTTTGCTCAACTTTTTAGAATGTAAATCAATAGCGCGGATGATCTGACGAATCGAGACCAAGACTTCTTCGTACTTTTCCAATTTAGTAATCCAGTCATTAAGGGATCATGTAACGACGCGACACTAACTCAAAAGCGTTGCTATTAAAAGGGCTTAGTTAGTATTAGCGACACCATTTTTCAATTATTTGCCTTGGCTCTCCTTATTAAATTTATGGCTTTTTACGGCTCAAAAAGCATGACCTAGAATAATTATAGTAAGAAATGTTTGTGGTCTAATTATTGCTGTGGTTGTTTTCGCTTTTTTTGGTGGATTTTTCTGATTGAAAAGTAAGTTATTGGATTTTTTATCAGCAAAATATAGACAAAAATGCCTAAAATGGTAGGATCTTCCACTTTCATGGAAAATAAAATGTATCGTGTTCGAAGGTTTTTTGCGTTATGCCAAAAAAAATTAGAATGCAAAAGAGAGGAACAATGACAAAAGGTATAGATAAGTACAGTATCGACAGTACCGACTATACGGTTGGTCAAGATAACGTACAAAAATGGGGTTTTGATGTACATAATCCTGTTTTTGGTATCAGTGCAGGTTTCATTGCACTATTTCTTATTGCGGCGTTAGTTCTTGATGCGCATACAGCCAAAACCGCGTTAGACGGAATCAAATGGAAAATTATCGGTTCATTTGATTGGCTCTTCATTATCTCAGGCAACATCTTCGTTATCTTCTGTTTAGGACTTATTGTGTCGCCAATGGGCAAGATTCGCCTAGGCGGTAAAGATGCTGTCGCTGATTACTCGTTTGTTTCGTGGCTTGCAATGCTATTTGCTGCAGGTATGGGTATCGGTCTGATGTTCTGGAGTGTGGCTGAGCCAGTGGCTTATTTCACTGGTTGGTATGAAACGCCATTGGGTGTTGAAGCGAATACCCCAGAAGCTGCCAAACTCGCATTAGGTGCAACTATGTTCCACTGGGGTCTACACCCATGGGCGATTTATGGTGTCGTTGCGCTTTCATTAGCTTTCTTTACTTATAATAAAGGCCTACCGCTGTCTATGCGTTCGATTTTTTACCCACTGCTGGGTGATCGTGCATGGGGCTGGGCAGGTCATATTGTAGATATCCTTGCGGTACTCGCGACACTATTTGGTCTTGCGACGTCACTGGGTCTTGGTGCACAACAAGCAGCAAGTGGTATTCACCATGTGTTTGGTGTTGAGCCTGGTCTAGGTCTGCAGATTGTTGTGATTACTGTCGTTACCTTACTAGCGGTTGTCTCAGTCGTTCGTGGTATTGATGGCGGTGTAAAAGTCATCAGTAATATCAACATGGTTATTGCATTTTTACTGTTAATCCTTGTTGGTTTGATCGGATGGGCTGTGAGCTTAGGCTCGATTCCTACCACGTTGATGGCTTATGTAGAGAACCTCATTCCACTTAGTAACCCATTTGGTCGTACTGATGAAGCTTGGTTCCAAGGTTGGACTGTATTCTATTGGGCTTGGTGGATTTCATGGTCTCCATTCGTAGGTATGTTCATTGCTCGTGTATCTCGTGGCCGTACTGTGCGTGAGTTCATCACTGCGGTATTGATTGTTCCTACGGCGGTAACACTTGTTTGGATGTCGGTGTTTGGCGGTCTAGCTATCGACCAAGTGATCAATAATGTTGGTGAACTAGGCGCAAACGGTCTTACCGATGTTTCGCTAGCAATGTTCCAAATGTTCGATGTACTGCCATTCGGTAACATGCTATCAATCATTGCAGTTGTGCTGGTATTGGTATTCTTCATTACCTCGTCAGACTCAGGTTCACTAGTAATCGACAGCATTACCGCTGGTGGTAAAGTTGATGCCCCGGTTCTGCAGCGTGTATTCTGGGCCTTCATGGAAGGCGCAATTGCAGTTGCGCTACTGTGGATTGGTGGCTCGGAAGCGGTTCAAGCACTGCAAGCGGGCGCGATTTCTACCGCATTACCATTTACCCTAGTTTTACTGGCGATGTGTGTCAGCCTATTGATGGGTATGAGAACAGAGAAACATTAAGCTACTGTAAAATAAAGCTTAATTTATAAACTTAAAGCCAGCATTATTGCTGGCTTTTTTTGTGCGAAAATTCTGACGCTCGACAAAAAAATGGCGGAAAAATTTTCTTTTTTTACAATGACTTATTTGCCTATTGATAAGTGTGAAATTTGGTGCGCTTAACGTCAATTCTGTGTAAACTCGCTGCTCACTTACTGTTCTCCCAACAAAAAATAAACTATGAAACTATCACTAAAACAAAAGCTCATTGGCGCTAGTCTGTCTGCTGTTGTTGTCATGGCGGCAGCATTGACGTGGTTGTCGGCTGGTCAATTGTTTGATCAGACGCGTGCTGGTGTATATTCACGTGCACAGAGTCTAAGCAATGCAGCATCTGAAGGTATTGCTGACTGGGTTGCCATTCGTAAAGACATCGCGACGGCTTTCAACGATTACTCTACTGAGCAAGACGTTGTCCCTTTCTTACAACAAGCACGCAAGGCGGGTGGTTTTGACGACATCTTCCTAGGTACTCCGGAAGGCGGTATGTATCGCTCTCATCCAGAGCGCAACCGTGCAGGTTATGATCCACGCGCTCGTCCTTGGTACAAAGACGCTAACGCCGCTGGCAAACAAATCATTACAACGGCTTATCAAGATGCGATCACCAATGCTCTGTTAGTGACTATCGCTGAGCCTGTATACCAGAGTGGTCGTTTTGTTGGTGTGGTTGGCGCTGACGTTCTGATTGATCAGCTTATTGATGACGTAATTAGCTTAGATGCTGGTGAAAATGCGCACGCGATGCTGATCGACATGAGTGATGGCACTTTCCTTGCTCACCCAAACAAAAGCTTAACGCTTAAACCTATCGCCAACCTTTCAAGTGATTTTTCTAAAGATTCTATTGAGCGTGCAGCAAATAGCGGAACCATCGAAACTGCGACAATTAATGGTCAAGAGAAGCTGTATTATTTCAGCAAAGTTCCAGGCACACATTGGATGTTTGCAATTGAAATGGATCGCGCGACTGAAGAAGCTGGTCATTCACAATTACTAAGAGAAATGATGATTACAGCTGTACTGATTACCATCGCGGTTATTGCTGCGGTATCTTGGTTAGTCGGTTTCTTGTTCCGTGATTTGGGCCGTGTTTCACAAGCGCTAGAAGAAATCGCTTCTGGTGAAGGTGATCTTACACAGCGACTTGAACCTCGCAGTGATGATGAAGTTGGCAAGCTTGCAGAAAACTTTAACCGCTTTGTTGGTAACATGCATACCATGGTAACTAAGCTTAGCCATGTATCAGCTGCACTTTCTCAACAATCACGCCAAACCGCTCAGCAGGCGGAAGAGCGTAGTCAACGTATCGCGTACCAACAAGATGAAATCAACATGGTAGCGACTGCGGTAAATGAAATGGCTGCGGCAACGCAAGAGATTGCGGGCAATGCAGAGAATACGGCTCAAAATTCTGAAGAAGCCGTAGAAGCATGTGCACATGGTTCGAGCCAAGTAACGCAAACACAAGGTTCTATCCAGAACTTAGCGCAAGAAGTTCAAGTAGCAACCAATGTTATCCAAGAGTTGGAAGCGCATGGTAACAGCATCAATACCATTTTATCGACCATTCAAGGTATCGCTGAGCAAACTAACCTTCTTGCACTGAACGCAGCAATTGAAGCCGCGCGTGCAGGTGAGCAAGGCCGAGGTTTTGCGGTAGTTGCGGATGAAGTGCGCGTACTAAGCCAACGAACTCACGCTTCAACGCAAGAAATTCAAGAGACGATTGAAATGCTGCAAGGTACAACAGCGAAAGCTGTCGGCATTATGGATGATAGTCGTCGCTTGGCTGATACTAGCGTGGATGATGCGAACTCTGCAGCGGCAAGCCTAACACAAATTCATTCTGCAGTAGAACGCATCAACGATATGGCTACTCAAATTGCATCAGCGGCTGAGGAGCAAGCATCAGTAACGTCTGAAATTACACGCAATACTGAAGGTATTCGTGATGTTTCAAACGAGCTGTCTTCTGAAGCACAACATGCTGCAGAGCAAGCTGCACAGTTGTCTGAGCTGTCTCATGAGCTAGAGCAAGAAATCAAACGCTTTAAGTTATAGTTCAGCGAATACTGACTAAAAAGGAGCCACTTGGCTCCTTTTTTTTCTTTAGGCTAGAACGCTCACTGGAACTACAACCATAAGCTGCTTATAGGCTGTTCAGCACTATAGTGATGGGCGATCTGTGCTTGCAGTAGCTCTGCAGTGGCGATGGCATCTGTCAAAGCATGGTGTGGTGTGTAGTCTGGCAGCCCATAACGACGACGAGATTGTGCTAGTCGCAGTGAGCCGGGTTTATTACCTTTCAACTTGTTCCAAAGCCCCCCCAGAGAGTCTCTGCTGGATGTCTTCTTCGATTTGAAGCGTATCTAAGACTGGAAACTCTATACCTTCACCAATACGTACTTGAAGAGCTTGGTTGAGAAACTCTCGCTCTATGCGGCGATAGTGAACGACCACCACCTTGCCTGCTAGGCTTGGAAGAAGCTCTTCAAGAATATCGCCAAGATCAGGCGCATCAATGAGTTCGTTGTGGGTGATACCATGGATGATGACTGAGTCTTCATCCAGCTTCTCTTGTGGTCGAACTTTCCAGTGCTTGGCTTGGCGCAAAAAAATTCGATTGAGATTGAAGGGCACTAGACCAATTGTGATGATGCCATTTTTCTGTGGGTTGAGCCCCGTGGTCTCGAAATCGAGCGCGACAAACTCTACTTGAGATAATGGCGTGTCTGGCGCAGGTAGCTCTGTCCCATAAAAAGCGATTAGGCGCTCATCTGTTGCCCTTTCCAGTTTTTGCTGAAACTTCATTGGCCATTGAATGGAAGGCTTTTGAAATAACTTCTTTATCATTCCTTGCCTCACTTAAACTTGTTGCTAGCCTGATAGCGGAACTTAAGGAAGTTCTGACCATTACTTAATATTTGAAACGCATCTTTAAGGTTGCGTCTTTCAAAGTCCGATAAGTTTTCTGGCTCGATGTTGTTATCCGGTTCGGTACCTAACTCTACGTCAATCGCTTGGTGGCGAATACGAACCATAGAGATAAATTCCATCGCGTCCTTCAAGTCCTGCGCGCGTCCTTTGGGCAAAATACCTGCATCAATTATGTCATCTAACCGTTCAAAGGAGTTTCGAGCACGCGAGCCTACTGCTAGTGAGTGAACTCGAATTAGGTCGACTAGGGGAGCGGTGCCTCTTCGTTTTAAGTTGATCGAGTTTTTATGCTGGCCATCTTTCTCCATCACGAAATCTTTAAAGAACCCAAGTGGAGGCGTTCGATTAAGGGCATTTCTGGCAAGGCATGCGAGGAAGCGATTATTCTTACGCGCACGACGGACAATGAAGCTGGTTAGTTGTTCTGCCCATTTTAAACGTCCATAAACACCATCTAAGTCGAAAAATATAGACGCATTGAGTAGCGCTTTCGGGTTTGGGTCATCAATCCAATCTGCGAAGCACGCTTCCCATTCAGAGCGCGTCATTCTCCACATAGGGTTGGTTGCCATGATGTCTCCCGTGCAGTACTTATAGCCGCACGCGTCCAAGCCGTCACTTACGAATTTGGCCAAAGCTTCAAAGTACTTACCGTGCTTCTCTGCTTTATACGTGTCGTCGAGAATGATGGCATTATCTTGGTCAGTAACAAGTAATTGCTCGTCTCGTCCCATTGAGCCAAGGGCCAAGAAGCAATAAGGGACCGGCGGTGGCCCAAGCTCTTGCTCGGCTAACTCTATTAGGCGCTGTTTGAAGCTTCTGCCTATCACAGACATAGCGCTACCAACCATATGGGAGTTGGCATCTTCATTAACAAGGCGCACAAAGCTACTCTTCACTTCATCAGCGACGATAGCGAGGTCTTCAATGGTTTGCTGTTGGAATATGCTGCTCACAAGAAGTAGTGAGTTTTGAGATTCATAACGGACGATATCTGTTGCTTCAATAATGCCGATTGGCATTTGATCTTTCACTACTGGCAAATGGTGTACGTTGTATCGAAGCATCGTTAGCATGGCTTCATAAACATAGGCGTTGTGGTCGAGTGAGATAACCTCAGTTGTCATTACGGTTGACACTTCATCGAGAGGAGACAACCCTTCAGCTAACACTCTAGTACACAAATCTCGATCGGTAATGATGCCGACGACAGGTGATTGCGGATCTTCTTCGTCTAGTACAAAGTCAGGGTCAACGATCAGTAGCGATGAGACATTGTCTTGCGCCATCAATTGAGCCGCTTCTTGAATGGTTTGTCCTCGTTCAATAGTAGGTGCATCGCGTGTTAGCAATGTCTTTACTTTTGAGGTCGTGAGGTCATTTGCATCGCTATTTTCAGATACGGCTTGTCTTAAGCGAGCGCTGTTTTCAACTTCAACAAAGTCTGCAAAAGAATCAAAGCTGTCGTATAGCTCTTGGAATATATCGCCAGGGATGCAGTAAAGGAGGGTGTCTTCAATCGCTTTGACTGGGAAGCGTACTTTATTGTTGGTGAGCAGGCCCATTTGGCCAAAGAGATCACCTTCGTCTAGTCGGTTATACAGTTCTCCTTTGCGTCGATAAACTTCTACCACTCCGCTTCTGACCATATATAGGTCATTAATTTGATCGCCGAAGTGAATGACAGGAGTGTCCTGTCGATAGTAAGAAATCTCGATATTCTCGGTAATTTTGTTCAGCGTTTCTTCTGGTAATTCATTGAAAGGAGGGTACTTGACGAGAAAATTATAAATCTCTAACAGCTCTGCATCCATGAAGGTGCCTTTTTCTTCGCAAATGATAGGTTAATCATAACTTAGTTTTAAAACAGAATCTTATCGGATCACACAAAACCCCAGTTCGTGATAAAATTAGTAATAAACTTACGCTAAGATTGAGTAGGTTTGATTTGTGACTAGGATCATTGAGTGCGTTTTTTATCCGTTTTAACAATAAAAACACCTATAAATGGCACTCATGCAAGGAATTAAAATGGTAAGAATATTGTTAGCTGCGCCTCTTGTAGCATTACCTTTAATGAGCATTGCCTCAGAATCTGAACAAGCGGAGAAGTTTGGGTATGAGCATATCCAATTAGAGCTTGGAGCAGGAACAACAAATGAAGAATGGCTAGATAACTCCAACGCAACAACCATTGCGCTTGGCGGCAACTATTTAATTGCAGACAATTGGTTGTTCAATGTTGATTACTCCGCTCAGTTTTTCCACCCAGACGACTTCACTTTACGTATAGACCGTTTATTGTTTGGGGGTGGCTATCGTTATGGGATCAATGATGTTTTTGATGTGTATGGCATTTATGGCTTAGGTGCAATCAAAGCAAAAGCAAAAAATGACACCACAGATCGCACTATTTCATCAGAGAGCGAGTTTATTCAGGCAGCGACCTTTGGTGCAAATTACTTATTCAGTGAAAAGTTAATCGGCACTGCTGAAATAAGCATTAACCGCAGTGATATTGTAGATGAAAACAACTATAAGCTAGCGTTTAATTACCAGTGGCATAAGGTCATCGGAACGGGCGTGTATTATCAGTTAAGAGACACAGACTATCGTGGTTCAAGCTCTGAACACATCAACGAAGTTGGTATCGGATTCAAGTTTATCTACTAAAACATTATCTACTAAAACAAAAAGGTCAGCATTCGCTGACCTTTTTTAATAATCCAGTTTGCTCTACGAGCATTTAATTATAGAACCGCAGCAATGCCTTTGCACAGTGGTCCCATGTTTGATTTCGTCATACCCGCTACACTAATTCGACCTGAGCCTACGATGTAAATACCGAACTCTTCTTTCAGACGGTTTACTTGCTCTTTAGACAGACCAGAGAATGAGAACATGCCGTTTTGACGCTCGATGAAGCTAAAGTCTGCGTCTACACCTTCAGCCTTCAGTGTTGCTACAAATAGCTCACGCATCTCTTGGATACGATCACGCATTTCAGCGACTTCTGCTTCCCATTCTGCACGCAATTCAGAATTGCCAAGAATGTGAGTAACCACGGCGCTACCGTGTGCTGGTGGGTTAGAGTAGATTGAGCGGATGATCGCTTTCACTTGCGAGAATGCCGTTGCTGCAACTTCTTCTGACTCAGCCACTAGCGTAAATGCACCAACACGCTCGTTGTATAGACCAAAGTTCTTAGAGAAAGAGCTCGCGACTAGGATCTCTTTGTTGTACTTAGCGAAGGTACGTAGACCTGAAGCGTCTTCTTCTACACCTTTAGCAAAACCTTGGTACGCAAAGTCGAATAGAGGCAGTAGTTTCTTCTCAGCGACCAGCTTTGCTAGCGTTTCCCACTCTTCCGCTGTTGGATCAATGCCAGTAGGGTTGTGGCAGCATCCATGAAGCAAAACAACATCGCCTTCTGAAGCAGCTTGCAAATCATTTAGCATTGCATCGAAGTCTTTGTCTTTTGTTTCTGCGTTGTAGTAGCTGTATTGTGCTGTCTCGATACCTGCAGCTGTGAATACGCCGTTATGGTTAGCCCAAGTTGGGTTACTGATCCAGATCTTTACTTCGCCAAGTTGACGCTTAATGAACTCACCCGCAACGCGCAGAGCACCAGTACCACCAGGCGCCTGAGCCGTTTTCGCACGCTTGCCAGCAACGATTTCAGCATCTGCACCGAAAAGCAGTTTTTGTACAGCTAGACCATATTCCGCTGTACCTTCGATCGTTAGGTAAGATTTGGTTTTTTCCGTTTCAATCAGTGCGGCTTCGGCTTTTTTAACAGTCGCAAGAACAGGGGTTTCACCTTGCTCGTTCTTGTAAATACCAACACCTAGGTTAATTTTTTCAGCGCGGGTATCTTTTTTAAACTCTTCAGTAAGGCCAAGAATAGGGTCAGCCGGAGCGGCAACTACTTTTTCAAACATAATCTTCATCCATGTTAATCGAAGGGGTCTGCTGACATTTATACCTTTCAGCAATATTCGTTACAACAGTTAGTGATAAGAAAACTTAAAAAAGTTTTGATTTGAAACAGAATTCTAACATAACAAGGTTTTTTGCTATGTAAACCCCTCTTAAGTTGGCGATTAAGAGGGGGATAATTGGCTAGGCGGCTATATTTTGTTCATCTTGATATTGCTGTGCAATACGCTGAAACTCAGCTTCGATCGCAAGGAAAGCATCGACAATCTGAGGATCAAAATGTTTGCCTTTTCCTTCTAGGATGATTGCTTTCGCCTTGTCATGACTGAATGCAGGTTTATATATACGTTTTGAAATCAGTGCGTCATAAACATCAGCCAGCGCCATTAGACGGCCTGAAAGAGGAATATCTTCCCCAGAAAGTCGGTTTGGATATCCACTGCCATCCCATTTTTCATGGTGGGTGAGGGCAATCTCTTTAGCAACTCGTAAAAATGAACTACTTCCTAGCTGCTTTTCTGCTATTGATAGTGCTTCTGCACCAATTTCAGCATGACCCTTCATGATCTCAAATTCTTCATCGGTAAGTTTACCTGGCTTCAATAGGACGCTGTCAGGCACACCGACTTTACCGACATCATGTAGCGGTGCGGACTTATAAAGCAGCTCGATGTAGTTTGGAGTCAGCAAAGATTGGTGTGCGGTAATCTTGGATAGATATTCTGCTAATACTTTGACGTATTCTTGGGTTCTTAGAATATGGGCGCCTGTTTCATTATCACGAGATTCAGCAAGTGCAGAAAGGCTGACAATAGCAACGTCACGCGTTGTTTTTACCTCATTTTGAGATACTTGCAGACTGTCTAACATTTGGTTAGTTAGACAGGCCATCGCTCCGAGTTCATCATGCTCAAATATCGGTAGTCGATGTTCTAATCTACCTTGGGTCACTTCTTTTAATGCATCCTCCTGGCTAAGGAGAATCTTCTGCATCAGTTTTGTCCACAGCACCATGATAGCTATAACATAACCACCAATGACTAATGCAATGTAGACAAGCTCTTTAATGAAGCTGATCTTCCCGAGCCCGTTGGTAATTTGCTCTGGGTTTTGCTCTAGCCAATAGATATCTTTCACAGCAACCATGGTTAATATAGTCGTCAAGGTGATAAGCAGTACGATCATCATTCCAATCATTTGTTTAATAATGGATTGACGTTGGCCAGAGAGTGCAAAATCGAAGCGCTTTTTGTGGCTTAAAGCATCAAAGTGAACGAGCTTACTTTGTAGTTGAAGGATCAGGCCAGTAAGAAAACCAAACAAGGCCATACCCAATAAAACCTTTACGTTGCTGTCCAAAGTAAAGTCATATTGCAGATTATAAAACGCAGCGAAAGGGATACTCGCAATTGTAAATAAAGAGGCGTCAAGTAGAGCTTGTCTGTTATCTGCAATGAGAGGATGTCGAGAGAGAATATAGTGTCGAACTATAAAAAGTATTGAGAAGACAACCGTACAATGCAGAATGACTTCAAATGCATTTAATGTACTAAGCATTGGGCACACACGCCCACCGTAGGTTCCAAAGAAAAATGCAGCCGCTAAATAGAGTTTAAATGTCAGTGGTGCATTGTAGTTAGTATTCACCATAGTTAGTTTTACCTTATCAAAGCGTACCGTTCACTCTATTTATTGGCTCACTGAATAGACAGAAGCGACTTTGGATGTGATAGATACGTAGTTGATATTAAATTTGTAAAATCAAAGACCAGGAATTTTATCGATAGATTGCACGCATTGATAGATTTTTGTTATTAATTAGCTCAATAATTAAAAAAGCCCCGACTAAGCGGGGCTTTGAAATGGATCATTAAACCTATTTCTTTAGGTTAATTTCTGATTCTACAGCATTGGTTTCAATGTCTGGCTTGCTTGACAGCTTTCCTGTCGCCCAGTCATTCATGTGTTTCAGAATTGCTTTTAAGGCATGCTTTTCAGTTGGCGCTTCAGTTGCTTCAACTTCTAGTTTTTGTTTTGGGTGCGATCCTGTCGCATCTTCAGCAACATGCAGCCAATCTGGATGCCAGTAATAAGGCTGACCGGATGCTGTGCTCCACGTATGAACACCGTTAGTCTCACCTTTGTATTTAATATCGTTTTCGTTGTACTTAGTCATTATTATCTTCTCTCATGTTCATGAGTTGAGGTATGTCACCATTACGTTATAAATGTAACAGATGCCTGCAAAAATAATGTGACAGTAATCTATTTATGTCGTCGATATTAACGCCAATAAAGTGTAAACGTCTCAATTAATAATTTTAGCACGCAAATTAACGGCTTAACTCAAAATTTAAGGTGGCCGCTACAAAAGTAGCAGCCAACGGAGTGAACTGAATCATTCATTGTTTAGATGCTTAACAATGGCTTCTTTCGCGTGCTCTTCTGTAGCCGTTTCGCCATCCGGGACTTCTAGTTCACATTTAGGCTGTAAGCCTAACGCATCCTCTGCAATATGGAGCCAGTCGGGGTGCCAGTAGTACGGAGTATCACTATCAGGGTGATCCCAACTATGAACGCCTTTATGTGTACCCCTATAAGATAGATCGTCCATGGTAAACAGTTTCATCGTTGCCTCCAGAGAGAGTGTTCATGTCATTGAAAGTATGGAACATAAAATGACACTTTGCGCTGTAAAATGCTAAGGCAAAGTTTGAGAAGTTATCTTACAACATTGGCACAAAGCGTTAGGAATTTTTGGGATGATTTATGCTATCTTGCCATTTCGGGTGCTTAAGAGGGAATTATGAATCGCTATCGACAATTGGCAGAGTTGTTTAAAACTCAGATCCAACAGAACACATGGAGAGCAGGGGAGAAATTGCCCTCAGTTCGCATAACAAGCCAGAGCCATTCGGTGAGTGCCGGAACTGTATTGCAAGCTTATCAATTGTTAGAAGCTCAAGGGTGGGTGACGGCAAAGCCGCAATCAGGGTACTTTGTTACCGCCGAGCTCGAACGATTAGAAGCTTCAAATTCAGAAAGCAGCGTTCTGCGAGTGTCAGTCAATGATGAGTTGTATGGTTTTCTTAAGCATCAAGCGTTACCAGAGGCGATAAAGCTTGGCTCAGCATTTCCTGATCCGACATTGTTTCCATTGGACGCGTTAAACCGTAATCTTGCCAGTTCTGGGCGTAAAATGGCCCCGGATTCTTTATTAGATAACCTTCCACCCGGCAGTGAAGCGCTTCGTCGCTTGATTGCACAGCGCTATATACAGCAAGGCATGAGTTTAACTCATGATGATATTGTGATCACCTCTGGTGCGTTAGAGGCTCTTAACCTTAGCCTACAAGCTGTCACTCAACCCGGCGATACCGTAGTCGTAGAATCCCCGACCTTCTATGGTGCACTGCAAGCCATCGAGCGATTGGGCTTAAACGCGATAGAAGTGTCTGTTGATGCGGAGGATGGTCATTCATTAGAGCAGCTAGCGGAAGTATTTAAAAATCACGACATCAAAGCTTGCTGGCTGATGACAAATTTTCATAACCCAACAGGAACCTCTCTCTCTACCCAGAAAAAACAGCGTGTTGTTGAGCTCGCGAATCAACACGATGTCTATGTGATAGAAGATGATGTTTATGCTGAGCTGTATTTTTCCGATAGCAAGCCAGTGGCATTGAAAAGCTTTGATACACAAGATCGTGTGCTGCATTGTGGATCACTATCGAAAAGCCTGTGCCCAGGTTATCGCTTAGGCTGGGTCGTGAATAAGCGTTTTAATGAAGCAATCCAAAAGCTGCAACTGATGTCGACCTTGTCAGGTAGTGCACCTATTCAGCAGGGGGTCGCACATTACCTTCAAAACGATAGCTACGATAATCACCTAAGAAAGCTGCGCAAGACGCTCCAGCGGCGTCAACAACGATTTATTGAGCTTCTTGAACAGTACCTTCCTGCGCAAGTTAATTTTTATTTACCGCAAGGTGGGTATTTTCTTTGGTTAGCGCTGCCAAAAGGTGTCAGTAGTAAAACGCTCTATCAAGCATTGCTTGCCGAACAGGTGACCATTGCTCATGGCAAGTTGTTCTCTTTGGATGCACAGTTTGAAAACTATCTGCGGCTTAATACCTCGTTAGCGGCAGATGAAAATGTAGAGCAAGCCATTCGTAAATTGGGTGATTTGCTTCACTAATGGAACTGTTTGATCTTTTTTCCGACTAACTGTATCAGAACGGTTTAGAAAGGTTGTGTTTCACTCTTCCATAGAGTCATCGATAAGGAGGAGTGACAATGAAAAAGCAGTTGGTAAAACACGAATTGAGGCTCATCGCCGTTGCCATTTTTAGTGCATTCTTACTTGTGTTTGCACATCTTATTTTGGCGAAGTCTTTCTCTCATATGGCGTGGACTGAGTACACCGCCGCAGTTATCCCTTTTATTATGTTTGGTTTGTGCGTGTTGGGTGTTAAGTATGCCGCCCATGCAGATAAAGACGAGGATAACGACCCTTAATAGTCACACTTAAAATTAGGAATAAAGTGAATGAAGAGTTCAATCTTGCTTGTGTTATCTGTGTTCACGTTCGGTTGCGCTGCTAATCAGGACGTTGAGCCTAAATCCGTCACTTTGATTTATGATCAATCTAAACTGACGGCTGAGATCCAAGCTGATGATCATTTTGAGGCTCATGTAGACAATGATAAAGAACGTATCGATTTATCGGGAACGGTGAAGAAGCTTCATCCCGACTACCTATTAGATGTCTCGGTGATTAAAGCAAGCAAGATTAAACATGCAACAAATCAGATTAACACGTCGTTGGTTATTAAGCAGAAAGATCTCGAAAAGCCGGTTTTGATTGGTGGTGTCTACCATCACACGGTTATGAGCGATGAGAATGACAATGTGGAGGTAACAGAATCTGCAAGTATCATGAGCGTGAAGTTGAGCCAATAGTTAAAAGCGCACAATCAAAGCATTACGTGCAATATTTACCGTAATTACTACAAAATAAAAGACCTCCACAAGGGAGGTCTTTTTTAATTCTTTATCACTCAGCAGTGATTAGAAGTTCGCAGAGCGAGGTGTACGTGGGAACGGGATCACGTCACGTACGTTGCCCATACCAGTCACGTAGGATACTAGACGCTCAAAGCCTAGACCAAAGCCTGCGTGTGGCACTGTGCCGTATTTACGTAGGTCACGGTACCAGCTCATGTGTTCTGGGTCGATACCCACTTCACGCATACGCTCGTCCAGGATTTCTAGACGTTCTTCACGCTGAGAACCACCGATGATCTCACCGATGCCCGGTGCTAGTACGTCCATTGCAGCTACCGTCTTACCGTCATCGTTAGCACGCATGTAGAATGCTTTGATGTCTTTCGGGTAGTTCTTCACGATTACTGGCGCTTTGAAATGCTCTTCCGCAAGGAAACGCTCGTGCTCAGAAGACATATCGATACCCCATTCAACTGGGAATTCGAATTCACGACCTGAATCAAGAAGGATCTGGATTGCGTCAGTGTAGTCTACTTGTGCAAAGTCAGAAGATACGAACTGCTCTAGACGAGTGATTGCTTCTTTGTCGATGCGTTGAGCAAAGAACTCAAGGTCATCGCGACACTCTGCAAGAACCGCTTTAAATACGAATTTCAGCATGCCTTCAGCAAGTTTCGCTACGTCATCCAGTTCTGCAAACGCCACTTCAGGCTCAACCATCCAGAATTCTGCTAGGTGGCGGCTTGTGTTTGAGTTTTCAGCACGGAAAGTAGGGCCAAACGTGTACACCTTGCTTAGTGCACATGCATAAGCTTCAGCGTTTAGCTGACCAGATACGGTTAGGAACGTTTCTTTACCGAAGAAGTCTTCGTTGTAGTCCACATCACCTTTGTCTGTGCGAGGTAGGTTTTCCATGTCTAGCGTAGAAACGCGGAACATTTCACCAGCACCTTCAGCGTCAGAAGCTGTAATTAGTGGTGCAGATACCCAGAAGTAACCTTGCTCGTGGTAAAAGCGGTGAATCGCTTGAGATAGACAGTTACGTACACGTGCTACCGCACCGATTACGTTTGTGCGCGGACGTAGGTGCGCAACTTCACGTAGGTACTCGATAGAGTGACGAGTTTTTGCCATTGGGTAAGTGTCAGCGTCTTCAACCCAACCTACAACTTTAACGTCAGTTGCAGCAAGTTCGAATGCTTGACCAGCCGCTGGAGACTCAACAATCTTACCAGTTACTTCAACAGAGCAGCCTGTAGTTAGCTTAAGCACTTCGTTTTCGTAATTATTAAGATTATTAGGGACCACGGCCTGAATCGGGTCGAAACAAGAGCCGTCGTAAATGGCAAGGAAAGAGATTCCAGCTTTGGAATCACGACGTGAACGGATCCAGCCACGAACAGTAACTTCACTGTCTACTGCTAGCTGACCTTTCAAAACGTCTGATACAGGCGCGTAAGTCATGTTTTCAATATTCTCCATTGAGGTAAAAATTCAACTCAACGCTCGCAAAAGTAGTTGTCTTAAAACGGATTTGTTTAAAAAACAAGCGAAGCATTGAGCTGGATAGAATTTTTTAGATTCAACGGAACATATTACCTGTCAAATCGTCAGCTTCAACCTTTATATTGTTTTGAAGGCTAGATTTTTATCATTTGAGTCCACTTTTCTCTTCAGATAAGCAAAATTGGTTAAGTAATTGCTCTAGTCGGTCTGACAATTGTTCTAAATCCACACTGATGTCTCGCGTTAGAGTCGCTGACTCGGATGTGTCATTAGCGTGTTTGGTTATGGTATCGACTTTAGTTTGAATATGTTTACTTACTTCAGAAGTGGCTTGTGTCTGGTGCTGAATATTCTGCGCATGTTGAAGAACTTGATGCATTTCGCTGACAACATTTCTCATCGCATTGGATAGCTCTTCGACATCTACGGAACGTTGGTGTGCGTGATGACAAACCGCATCCACAGAAGAAAGTGACTCTGAGCTGCCTTGTTGGAACTGAGTTATAATATTTTCGATGTTAGTCGTTGCTTCCGTTGTCCTTGAAGCCAAGTTACGCACTTCATCCGCGACAACGGCAAAGCCACGTCCTTGTTCTCCCGCACGTGCTGCTTCAATCGCCGCATTGAGTGCAAGGAGGTTAGTTTGTTCCGCCACGCCTTTGATAACGTCAAGGATTGAGGAAACTTCTTCAGTTTGTTGGTTGAGCGTCGAAATTTTCTCTCTTACATGATCGATATCGCCGACTAGATTTTTAATATCTTCACTCACGCCATGAGCCTGAGTTGCACTTTGTGTGGCAACGTCTACCGTATGATTGATTAACCCAGTGGCGTCAACTGTCGCTTGTTCTACATTTGCTTGTTGATCCAGCATGTCATTGATGTTGCTTTGTACTTCGTTGGTTTCTACTTGCTGGTTGTCTGCGGCTTCATCGGTTGATTGGGCAACGTTTGTGAGTTTGCTTGCGGAATCTGCAAGTGAGTGAGAGGTATCTTGTACTCTTTCCAAACTATCGGAAACGGTGTCCATAAATGAGTCGATAGATTGTGAGAGTAACCCCATTTCATCCTTCTGTTTCTGCTCCAAGCGTTGCGATAGGTCTTTACTTGCGCTCACGTTAGACATAAAGCGTGAAATCTTTTGGATAGGGCGAACGATAATTTTGCGGATTAGGCCCATGGTAATGAGGAAGCCAATAAAGGCGATAGAGGACATGATGCCAATCGCAAACATGGCCTGTTTGTTGATCATTGAGTTCACATGATTCATGTTGTACTCAAGACGAATCGCACCAAGCACTTCACCCTCAGGAGTAATATGGCAGGCTACACAGTTGGTTCCGCGATAATTTTCACTGGACTTCATTGGCAAAGCCACCACCATTCCCTGACCCCATTCCGCAGTAAACGGCTCAATAACGAGTTCACCAGCTAAAGCTCGGCGGTCGATATCATCTTGTGGCAGTTGGTTCTCTTTGCCTGGGCCATAAAACTTTGACACGCTGTCCGCTCGTAAGACCCGAACTTGTTCGATTCCGTCTTGAGCGAGGGCTTTTTGGCGCAATGTTTCTTTTTGAACCATTGTGCCCGTCAGCATCATCATATTTAGGCTGTCAAAATAGTTACTTGCTTTGTCATGCAGTTGTTCGCTCAGTACATCATTAATAAGTGATTTTTGTTGATAGTACTGGTATCCGGTAGACACAGCTAATACGCAGCTAAAGACTGCGATTAACGCGACTAGGAGCTTAAATGTTATTGTTGAGCGCATAATATTTATAAAGTTATTGGAATAAACGCCACAATTTTAGAGGCTTATGTAAGGTATAGCGATGAGGCTGACGAATGATTGTGACCATAAACATAATGTGGTTATGTAAATGTGATGTGAGTAACATGTAATCAAATGATTGACGCTGTGCCAAATTTGCGACACTTCATCCTGCTTTATAAAAATGACACAGCTAACCGATTGCTTGGCTACCATTGTTTTTATTAACAGAAGCGACACTTGTTACTTGTGGGTGAATTACTTAGTATTGCGTGTCTTTTTAAAGCCCGAGAACCAAAATGAGAACCGAACTATACAAAGAGTTCATGTTTGAAGCTGCACATCACCTTCCTCATGTACCAGAAGGACACAAATGTGGTCGCTTACACGGACACTCTTTCCTTGTTCGCCTTTACGTTGAAGGTGAAGTTGATCCGCACACTGGTTGGGTTGTGGATTTTGCAGAAATTAAAGCTGCGTTCAAACCGATTTATGATCGCCTAGACCATTACTACCTAAATGATATTGAAGGTCTTGAAAACCCAACAAGTGAAGTCCTTTCTAAGTGGATTTGGCAACAGCTTAAGCCAAATTTACCGCTACTAAGCAAAGTAGAAATTAAAGAGACGTGTACTGCAGGTTGTATTTATACCGGTGAGTAAGCGTACTACCAAATAAAAAAAGCCAGACACAGTCTGGCTTTTTTTGATCGTTGCTTATTTAGGCTAGTTTGCTACGGCTTCAATCAATTGTGTGTCTCGGCGGCGCTGACGGTTACGGTACATTACGGCAGCAATGGCAGGTAAGCTGAACGCAATAAAGCCAAGAATCAATGCGTATGCACCAGTTTCTGCACTTATGCCAGCAGGGACATCAAACGACACAAAAATCGTTACAGAACAGCTTACTAAGCCGAGTGCAGCCACCAGCATCATTCCCACTTTTCCTCCCGGAACACGAAATGGGCGTTGAATATCTGAATGCTTGCGACGTGACACTAAGAAGCAGACGAAGATGCAGATGTACATCACCATGTAGAGTTGGGTCATCAGGATGTTTAGTAGCCACATGCCTTGGTTAACATTTGGCACTAAGATAAACACCAAAGAAAGGACGCTTACAATTGCCCCTTGTAAGAGCAGGAGTGGCACCGGCGCTTGGTTCTTGTTTTCTTTTGCTAATGTCATTGGCATAAAGTGGTCTTTCGCTGCCACGTGTAAGCTCTTAGTTGGCGCAATGATCCAGTTGTTCAAACTCGCTAAGCTACCAAAGACTATCGCAAGCGCGATAACTGGCAGCATGAATGACATGTTCAAATCATCGAAGAACGCTTTGAACGCCAGAATGACCCCTTCACTCAAGCTTGAATGGTCGCTCGATACTACGGAAGAAATTGATAGTGAACATGCTGTTAGAGAAACTAAAATCAGCACTGTTGATACGATAAGTGCTTTCGGATAGGTCTTTTGTGGATTATCGACTTCACTCGCGTAAGAGGTTGTAATTTCAAGGCCAGTCAATGATAGTACGACAGCAGTAAATCCCGCCCCAATACCATCTTGAGAAAAGTCTGGTAACCAATCTGACGCATGGCGCAGTGAGATATGTGATTCACTTGGATTGGTGTACGCCCAGTATCCGCCTAAACCAATGATCAGCAGGATAGGAAAGATAAGTCCCAAAGTGCCGAACACGTTAGTGATAAGTGAAGACAAACGTAGACCGAAGATATTCACCAAGGTAAGCGCCCAGAAAATCACGTTAATCATGATCAACATGAAGATGTTGTTCTGCGCCAGTTCCGGGAAGAAAGGATACGCACCCGTCGCAACAATAAAGGAGATGAGCGGAGGGTAGTAAACGATATTCTCAGCGTATTGATACCATACCGTCGTAAAACCGAAATTAGGACCTATGGTCTCTTTACCCCACAAATAGACGCCACCTTGCTGAGGGTAGGTGGTGCTGAGCTCTGCACATACCAACGCCGTAGGAACAAAGAAGCAAAAACCAGCCAATAGGAAAAAAGAGATGGCGTGACTACCAAATAAGGCGGCACCCGGAATGTTCCTGATACTGTCGACGGATGTGACCGTAATCATGATGACAGAAAAGACACTGAGTTTGACGGCGGATTTGGCGATACTGCTCATTCGATACCTTTAGTGATTGAGCCTCGTGCCTCAATAGGAGAACACGCGTGCTACAAGTAAGACGTGCGTATTGTAGGGCTGCCAGAATCTGCGGGTATATAGCTAAAAATGGTATGTATTTACCCAAAAATGAATAGATGTGTCAGAGGCTTATTTGTAATCAATTTAAACGTTTGCTCTGGTTGGAAAACGAAATTTTGATTCAAAATTTGTATATTAACAATAGTGTTTATACCCAAGTAACCTCGAGATGCTAGGTTCAGCGAGAATGAACGTTTGACTCTCCCCTTGGGTAAGGGCCTAGGTTTAAAGCTATCAGAGTATGTTAGAAAGTGGAGGATATGATGGGATGCTGTAATCAAGCGCCAAAAGGGGGCTCCGGAAAGCTCTCTTATTTACTAGGGTTAGTTGCGGTCTTGTTTGTTGGAATCTTAGTGTTGGCTGCCATTTTTGGCTAACTTAAAAGCAATAAAAAACACGCTCTCGGGCGTGCTTTTTATGTCTGCCATTAGGCTCTAAAAACGAGTGTTGGCTAAACCAATGCCGAAGAAGATAAACAACCCACCACTGACGTAGTTCAGCCACTTACTGGTTTTTGACGACGTCAGCAGCGTTTTCACTTTGGTAGCAAAGAAGATCACAAACAAAAACCAGCTTGCGACAATGCTTGCCTGAAGTGCACCTAATATCATGCTTTGTTCAAGAATATGTGCTGGTTGCACAAACTGAGGGAAGATTGATAGATAGAACAAAACGATTTTCGGATTCAGAAGATTGGTTAGTAACCCCTTCACAAAGGCTTGTTTAAGAGTATGCTCTTCAATTTTACGCTCGAGCTTTAACTTTTGGTCTGCCAGCTTGAGACCGCTTTTTAAGTTATTAATCCCCAACCATACCAAGTAAGCGACGCCCATCCATTTTAGAACGTTGAACGCCAGTGCGGATTGAGAAAGCAGTAAGCTCAAACCTTTTGCGGATACAAACGCATGAATCATAAAACCCAGAGCGACACCGAGAATGTTAGCAACAGCAAAACGACGGCTTTGTGTAAGTGCTGTGAACAGGATTAATAGTGCATTTGGGCCAGGGATAACAGCGAGGAAAAAGACAATGCCACCGAAGGCTAAGAGGGTGTCGATGTTCATTATGATTCCAATTACGACAGATGAGTAACGTTAAAGGCAAATAAAACGAGACTTTACACGGATAAGAATAGAAAACAAAGCACATCTCCACTCGCTGTACTGAGCAATGTCTATACCCAAGTAACCTCGAGTTGCTAGGTTCAGCGAAAATGACTTGGTTTGTAGACGCGGCGGCGATTTAAAGGTCTAGTGGGTCTAAATCAAGAATCGACAACAAAGTACACAAGCCAAGGCCCTTACTATTTGTAAAGAGTGCCCTTCGGGAGCGTGTCATTGACTCGAATTTTTATTAAACTAATGGCTGCGTCAAACAACTTGGAAAGAGCTGGCTATTACACTGCGTTGTTTTCCTTGCTTACTTTCGGTAAACAGGACTCAATGACAACGCTCTGAATCCTGCACCTTGAAGTCACTTGGGAATAATAGGTCTTGGGTATAGTGGGTGGAGGCTCATAATGTGCGTGAGTTATGTGTAGTTTGTCGCGTAAATCGGTCAGCCACTCAAATTAGAAAGATTTTTATTGTGTAGTGAGTCGAAGAACCATAGAATCCGCGCGCTTTGATTTTTGATATAAGCTCAGCCAATGATAAAAAGCAGACTAATTATCATTGTTAACGTTTACTTATTAGACATTTATGTCTTGCGACACTTTCATGAATAAATACAAAAAGCCTGAGTTTAAGGCTGCTTTTCTTGCTCCAAGTTATTGGGGAACGTTGCTTATCATTGGCATCATGTACTTATTGAGCTTACTTCCATTTAAAGTTCAGTTAGCGTTAGGTAGAGGTGTTGGTCGTCTAGCTATGCGGTTAATGAAAAAACGCCAACTGACCATTAAACGTAATCTTGAGCTGTGCTTTCCTTCTATGAGCGAAGCAGAGCGTGCGGCAATACTAAAAGACAACATAGACAATACTGGTATTGCACTTTTTGAAACCGCGATGGCCTGGTTTTGGTCAGACTCTAGAGTCAACAGCCATGTCTCTATTAAAGGAATGGAGCACATAGAGGCGCTTGAAAAGCAGGGAAGAGGTGCGCTGATGTTGGCCGTACATTCTATGAACTTGGAACTCGGTGCGCGTGCATTTGGGATCAAAAAGTCGGGGACAGGTGTTTACCGACCAAATAACAACCCGTGCTTTGATTATTTTCAATACAAGGGGCGTTCTCGCTCTAACCGAACGTTAATCGACCGAAAGAATGTGAAAGGGATGCTAGAGGCTCTAAATTCTGGGGAGCGTGTATGGTATGCCCCGGATCATGATTACGGAACTCGTCGCTCTACTTTTGCTCCGTTATTTGCAGTAAAACGAGCATGTACTACAACCGGTACGAGTTTGCTGGTGGATGCTACCGATTGCGCGATCGTTCCCTTCACTATGGTTAGAGAAAGTGATGGTCACTATACGCTAACGATCAGTGCTCCTGTTGAAGGTTTTCCAAAGAATGAACCAGATCAAGCGGCAATGTTCGTCAATAAGATAGTCGAGAAGTCGATCATGGCGAGTCCGAGCCAATACATGTGGCTTCACCGTCGTTTTAAAACGCGTCCTGATGGTGAACACTGTTTGTACAAACCACGTTTAGCAACCGCTATCTGATTCAACTGCCCAGACATTGTTCTGGGCTTTTTATTGCCTGATGCATCCGAGGTTAGAACCAGTATTTTGAGGTTACTTGGGTATCTTCCTTTACGAAAATGGTTTGCTTATCGCTTTGCGTACTTTTAGTGAGCTTGAACACAGATAAGATAACTTTTTGGTTATGAATCATTTTTCATTGATCTAAAACTAATTCTTGCACCTCAAGTAATGCGCATAATTTCTGTTCGGATTGTTTAGAGCTGTCACTCTACTGTTCGAACTCCGCCTGTATTCGAAAGGCTAATCATCTCAGGAAGAGAAGTAGTATATGCGCCCTTATCTAAAATACATCGTCCCAACGGTCATTCCGTTAATCATTTTACTTTTGCCTCTCTCGGCATTTCCGTTTGAAGGTATTACTATCGTCCAGCAACGAGTTATCGCCATTTTCTTGTTGGCTGCACTATGTTGGGTATTCGAGCCGATTCCTATTTACGCCACTTCCGTCGTCATTATCGTGTTGGAGCTACTGTTGGTGTCCAACAAAGGACTGGTGTTCTTTCGGCTAAATGAAGGGCAGGATCACTTTGGTCAATTGTTGCAATACAATGAAATCATGGCGACGTTTGCTAGCCCAATCATCATGCTATTTTTAGGTGGTTTCTTCCTTGCGATGGCAGCGACTAAATATCGACTGGATGTCAACTTAGCGCGCGTGTTACTAAAGCCATTTGGTCAGAACCCCAAGTACGTCATGCTAGGGTTAATGCTCATTACCGCAGTGTTCTCAATGTTTATGTCGAACACAGCCACGACAGCGATGATGCTCTCAATCTTAACTCCGGTCATTGCAGTATTTGGCCCCAAGGATCCAGGGCGCATTGCATTCGCACTCTGCATTCCTGTCGCTGCTAACATTGGTGGTATCGGCACTCCGATTGGTACCCCTCCAAATGCGATTGCTTTGAAATATCTCGTTGGAGACAACTTGATTACGTTCGGGGAGTGGATGGTTTTTGGTGTACCGTTTGTTGTGATTATGATGGCGCTAGCCTGGTTCCTGATCGGCTTTATGTACAAAGCGGAACAAACAACAATCGACTTGAATATCAAGAGTAAGTTCCTAAAGACGCCAAAGGCGATGATTGTGTACATCACTTTCGCGGGTACGATTTTGCTTTGGTTGATGGGGTCGGCTCATGGCATGAACTCATATACTGTTGCATTGATTCCAGTAGCTGTTTTCTCTCTGACGGGAATCATCAATAAAGAAGATTTGAAAAAAATATCTTGGGATGTGCTTTGGCTTGTGTCTGGTGGTATCGCATTAGGGTTAGCGCTTGATAAAACTGGCTTAGCACGACTGGTTGTTCATAGCATCCCATTCGATGAGTTCTCTCCTTACGTTGTGCTCTTTGGGGCAGCATTCCTATGTTTGTTGATGGCGAACTTTATGTCTCACACTGCCACGGCAAACTTGTTAATGCCGATTATGGCTGCGCTTGGCACTTCAATGGCGTCACTGACACCATTAGGTGGCGAAGTTACGTTGATTCTTGTCGTCACTTTTGCGGCATCGTTAGGTATGTCTTTGCCAATCAGTACACCTCCGAACGCATTAGCGCACGCAACTGGTCATGTTCAGAGTAACCAAATGGCAAGAGTTGGTGTGGTTTTGGGTGTTGTTGGTGTGCTACTGAGTTTCTTAATGGTGTGGGTCCTCCATACTGTGGGTCATATCGGGTAATTCATGTACGAGAGTAAACTAGATGCTCTAGTAGAGCGTTACTTTAGTGATATAGAGCGACGAATAACGGTGGCATCCGGCTCTATATTGATTGAGCAAGAGGGCTACAACGAGAGGCTTTACTACGTACTTTCTGGAGAACTCGCTGGTTTTTATTCCGAAGATGGTAAGAGTCAGACTCAGGTGTTTTCAGCGTCAGTTGGGGCATTTATTGGTGTTCATAGCTTCTTCTCTGGTACTTGGACAGCTTCGTCAACAGTGATTGCGCAATCAGACGTTGAGCTTGCTTGGATTGAACGGCATACCCCGGTTGTTGCTGAAGAGGAGTTTGGGCCATTAACTGCGCAATTTATGCCGGTGATCGTTAATGAACTTTCACGTCGCCAACGACGAGCGACACAAGAAGCTCTTGAAAAAGAGAAAGCGTTACAGAAACTTCATACTGCGGAACAAATGACTACGTTAGGTCAATTGGCAGCAGGCATTGCTCATGAGCTCAATAACGCAATTGGTGTAGTGAGTAGTAAGTCTGAACGCTTAGAAACGGTGATTATGGAACTACTGGAAGAGATCCATCCTGAAGCGAGTCAGTTTTTTGATTATGGCTTGATGCAAGGGCAAAGAGTGACGTCAAGTGAAGCCCGAACTCGCGGCAGACATTTTGAAAAGCAGTACGCTTTACCAAAAGATCTGGCAAGAGACTTGGCCCGTGCTGTTCCAACCGACTATTTGAACGAACACTGGCTTAAACGACCTGAAGAAGCGATTCGTTTCTGGCAAATGGGAAGGGATCTTCATGATCTAAGATTGGCTTCCAAGCACACCGTTGGGATTGTTAAGTCTGTTAAGCAACTAGGTCGAACTGATATTGACCTTGATGAGGCTCTGAGTATTAATGATTCTATAAACCGAGCGCTTGCTTTGTTACAAAGTGATTTGAGGCGAGTGAAAGTAAAGTTTAGCCCTGCAGAGCTACCAGTATTTGTTGGCTCGCAGACGGAGTTAGTGCAGATTTGGGTCAATATTTTAAAGAATGCTTGTGACGCACTTAGAGATACTGAATCTCCGGAAATTGATATACAAACCAGAGTCAATAAAAACCGTATTCTGGTCACGATTGCAAATAATGGCCCTGAAATCAGTGAGGCCACAAGACGAAAGATCTTCCAGCCAAACTTTACCACCAAAAAGGGGGGGCTTATCGTTTGGACTGGGCTTAGGCCTGTCAATAGTGAAACGGATCATCGCTGGCTATAACGGTTCGGTAGCGGTTAAGAGCGACAAAGAAATCACCATATTTAGAATCAAACTACCTGTAGAGGAAGAACATGGAAAAGCTTAATTTGATTTGCGTGGATGACCAACGTGAGGTTTTAAGTGCTGTCCTACAAGATTTGCAGCCACTGACAACATGGCTAAACATTGAAGATTGTGAATCAGCAGATGAAGTTTTAGAGCTTATGGACGAACTTGATGCAGAAGGAGAAATGGTTGCATTGCTGATTTCTGATCATGTTATGCCGGGTAAGACTGGCGTCGAGCTACTCACTGAGGTATCCAAGGATTCTCGATTTGTTCACACTCGCAAAGTATTACTCACTGGTCAGGCAACTCATACGGATACCATAAACGCGATTAACTCGGCAGGCATAGATCGCTATTTTGAAAAACCATGGCAGGCTGAACAACTCATTGAATGTGTGCGTAATTTGGTGACGCGTTATGTATTCGATATGGGTCTAGACTACAGTCAATATCACGAATATCTAGATCAAAGTGTTGTGTTTGAAAAACTAAGATAGTCATCACTCTCAGGTAGATTCGTTGGTTCGAGTGATGGATGCTAAGCGGCATCTTTCACTTGGTTTCTACCGTTGTTTTTGGCTAAGTATAGTAGGGCGTCTGCAGATTTAATGGATTGCTGGAGGCAATGCTCTACTGGGCTAACGCCACAAGAAACCGTTACTTTTGGTACTGTATTTGTATTCGCAATGTCTTTTCTGATTCGTTCAAATATGGAGTGAGCAACTTCTTTCGAGTCAGTTTTTATCACCACCACAAACTCTTCACCTCCCACTCTAAAAGCGTAATCACTGATTCGAATCCTACTCTTTATCATTGCAGATACACGTTTAATTACTTGGTCACCAATATCATGTCCATAGGTATCATTGACTAATTTGAAATGGTCTATGTCAATCATCCCAACGAAGTAAGCATTCTCTTTTAGGGTTTGTTTCTGAACTTTCTTGAGGTAATGACGGTTATATAAGCCTGACAGCTCGTCTTGATAAGTGATCTTGCTTAGCTCACGTTTGTCGTGTCGAACAAGATATAAGTAGTACGAGATACCTATCGCGAATGCTCCAAGGAACAAGAATGCGTAAAAATAATTTGGGGTTAAGGTGTCTGAATTAACGAGTAGAATGACGAACGTTTTTTTCTCGCCCAGTGGCTCTGCCTTTTTATAAACCATGGTGAACTCGCCAAGGTTCATCGTTCCTGCTTCTCTCCTTGTTCTTGAAAGTTGCTCGACAATACTTTGATATTCCCCTTTTAAGCCATCGAAGGCAGCGATGTTGGGATGACTACTACCGTACACAAAACCATCTTCATTCATTAAAATTGTGTTGTGACGGAAGTTTGCAACCATCTCACTCACGTTTACATCGATAAGCAGGTAGCCCGTATGCTTCTTTTCCAGGTAAATCGGAGCGATTTTGGTGACAAGGCCTTTTTTGGGGAAGAAAACAGTTTGTGTATGCTGAGCGTTTAAAGGGCTTTTATAGAAGTGATTATAAGAAGGTGGTATTTCACTGTTAGCAAATTGATGACTAGGCTCATTTGATATTATCCGAATACTCTTGAACAGTGATTGTTCAGCGAGCAACTGTTGAACAGTGTTCTCGAAAGGAATGGGATTACCGAAATAGTGGCTAGCAATAATGGTATGCGATAAGTTTAAGTAGCTGCTAATCAAGTTCTTACGAAGTTTATATGATTCATATGCCGCATCTACTTGTTGTGCATGATCCTCAATTTTCTCTCGCTTAATATAGCTAATCGGCGTGTTAATAATAAAAATGATGGCTAGTACTAAGAGCAGACTCCGAATTTCAATATTGATCGAAGCATTCGTGAGTCTGTTGTAATGAAGTAGCATTCTTCCTTAGAAGTCCTTTATCCAAAAAGCAAACCAATCGCGTCACAGGATTCCATAGGATGAGGCGCGGTTGGGTGAACTTTTTGTTACAAGCACTGAAAATGAGTGGAACTACGACTGAACTAGGGTGTATCGGCTAGCACTCGCGACAGATAGCGGTTTAGAGAACCAGTAGTCCTGAAGGTAATCAACACCTAGTTCTGAGAAAAACACATTCATTTTGGCATCTTCAATACCTTCAATGACGACTTCTATTTCATTTTCTTGGCACATGGCGATTAAGAACTTCAAGTACTCCCGAGAAGAGTGATTCGTCAGAGTTTTCCAAGCCATGCTCTTATCGATTTTTATTTGCGTCATTGGTAAATCAAAGAAGCAATTGAGAGAGCTATAGCCAGCACCAAAGTCATCGAGAGAAAGCGCAAAACCAATCTCACTTAACGCGTTTAGTGGTTCAATTGCGGCTTGGTTACTGTCTAAGATAAAGGTTTCTGTCAGTTCCAATACGATAGAGTTTGGTTGAACTCCAGCCTCATCGGCCATTGCTTTTATGGTCGCGGGGAAATCACTATTCAGTAACTGCAGAACTGAGACGTTCACATTAACACGAGTCTGGGTTTGATAGCGCTCTCTATACTCTTTAATAAAGGCACAAGCTTTGGCGAAAACTTGGTAACCAAGTTCAACGATAAGGCCTTTGTTTTCGGCAACTGGAATAAATTCGTCAGGGTAAATTTCGCCAAATTCTTCGCTTCGCCAGCGGACCAAGGCTTCAAAGCTGACTATCTTTGTTTTTTTAGCACAAATAATAGGTTGAAACTTAACGCTGAGAGTATGGTTGTCGAGTGCGGTTTTTAAGCCTTGCTCGATGAAGAAGTATCTATCAACAGCCTGTTGGGTTTTCTGGCTGTATACCGCAATATGATCCTCTTTTTTTTCACAAGCGTATTGGCAGGTGCGCGCTGCTTTGTGAATGATTTCTTCCGCCGAAAGATCAAGATCAAAGGTAGGGTATAAGCCAATACTGATATTACTACCAAGTAATTTTCCATCTTCACGCATCGCTTGGTGGTAATGCTGCTTGATGGTTTTTACAAACTCCATTAGCTCTTCGAGTGCGTATGCTTCGTGGATGAGGATAGCAAAATCGTCGTCATGGATCCGATACACGTCACTGATTGATTGAGGGAGTTGATTTAGCGTCTCCAACAGTTTATCAACCAAGTCTTCCACTAGGTCATTACCGTAGTGATTGATAAAGGATTTGATGTCTTCGATACGAATATAAACCAGAGATGCTTGGTCATAGTTCGCTTGTTTATGTTCCTTTATGTCTAGGAGTAGCTTACTGCGATTTGCGATTCCTGATGCACTATCATGAAACGCCACTTGATGGATGTAGCTCTCCATCAGTTTTCTTTCAGAGATATCCCTATGGCTTCCGACCATGTATAAGCCATACTCGCTTTCTTTGGTCATGGCTACACCCTCGATCCAGACATATTGCCCGTTCGGTTTGCGGAGGCGATAAGTGGTAGCGACGCGAGTATTGTTGGTAATGATGTGCGCATCGACGCGAGTAGATAAGCGCTCTCGATCTAGTGGATGCACTAACTCTAACCAGCTGTCGAGGTTGATCCGTCCGGCGTTAATACCGAACTGCTCATAGAATTTTTGATTGTAAAAAACCATTGCTCCATTTTCGTCCATATAAAATAAGCCTTCATTAAAGACATCAAAAATATGGATGAACTTTTCTTCTACAATCTTAAGAAAATCCCGGTCTTGCTCTGTTACCGTAGGCTCAACGTTACTTGTCATTAGCTATCGCTCTTGTAGAAAATGCTATCTCGGCGTGATGATCTAGGGAGAACAATCGAATCAACATGATTAGTGAGTTTATCCTTTAACTCTACGTGCTTTAAATAGTAGTTATATAATTATCAATCTAATGTGTCATTGCGTTTACGCAAACAAATCTAAAAATAATGCAACAGACTGAAATTTCGAAACTCTTAGTATCAATCATGTTGATTTAAATATGATAGTCAACCGTAAATACTAATAATTTGAAGTGGTTATTGATTTGGCTAGCAAATTATAACGTTACTAAATCGAATGGCGGCAAAATGACCAATCATTGTCCTTGGTTTACGTATGGGAATTAACGTCATTATTGACTCAAGTCTCAATAAGCTTAGTGCGCGTTAATTTATTATGACGAGGAATGGTCCGATGTCATATAATAAGTAAATTATCTAGAAAACAGATTCTTTGATTTATGCAGTACAACCCAGAAGATTCGATAAAAATAGCAATTGCAGACATGGGTGTTGGTATGTTTGTGACTGCTATAGAGCAAAATAAACGTGTAAACCTCGCCAACGCTGGACGAGTGTCGACGCAACAGGGTATCGAGAAACTAAAAGCAAGTGGCGTCAAGTTTGTTTGGGTTGATCAAAAGTTATCTTCGAGTGCTTGTGTGTTTAAACCCGTTGCCGCTGAGTCTGAAGAATTATCACCAGTAGAAGAGCAAACTAAAGTCCCTCGTGCTTTTCGCACTAGAGAAGCGCAGCACAAACGCGCGAAAAAGCTTATCGCAGAAGCTAAAGGTTTAGCTCAGAAACTCCTAAACCAAACATTTGAGGGTAAGGTCATTGAAGTCGACGAGATTGAATCGTGGGCCGATGATATGATCGAGAGTGTCTTTATCGACTCTGATGCGCTTCAATGTGTATCAGCCCTCCGCCAGAAAGACACTTACTTACTCGAACACTCTGTCAATGTTGCTTGTTTACTAGTGACATTCGGTAAGCATTTAGGTTTGAACAAAGAGACGCTCAAACAACTAGCGATTGGTGGCATCATTCATGATGTTGGCAAAATCAAAGTTGATGATGCGGTTTTACATAAACCAGCCCGCCTAACCCCAGAAGAGTTTGAGCACATGAAGTTGCACCAGGTCTTTGCGGGAGAAATTATTCTTGGTGTGAAAGGGTTGAGTGACGTCAGTCGTGATGTGTGTTTAATGCACCACGAGAAGCTTGATGGTAATGGTTACCCGCGTGGTTTATTTGGCGACCAAATCCCGATGCATGGTCGCATGAGCTGTATTGTGGATATTTACGATGCATTGACGGCAGATCGCGTCTACAAAAAGGGTATGAGCTCGGCAGAAGCGTTCAAAATCCTATTGAGTTTGACGCCATCCCACCTTGATCCTGATCTGGTGTATAAGTTTATCAATTGCATTGGCGTATACCCTGTGGGTTCGATCGTGCAATTGAGTGATGGTCGAGTTGGTATTGTGTGGACATCCAACGAATCTCAGCCGCTTAAACCAATCGTGAAGTGTTTCTACTCGCGCAAATACAAACGTTATATAGACGTTGCAATGGTGGATTTAAAGAACAGTCCACATTCGGTTGAGAAGGCTGTTGCACCATCATCGTTAGAAGTGGATCCAAAACCTTTCTATGACTAACGTACAGTGACTGCTTATTTGATGCGATCTGTGAATGATGTTGTCGAATAAGTAATCACTTTACATGGTTGCATATTACCAGTATGTTGGTTGCATAACTAAACAGCTTAAAGTGGGTTAGGGGTGAGATAAACAGAGGCGCTTTTACGCTGGCTTCTTGCTTAGACCTCTTACTCAGAACTTTTATTTAGGAGCTCGATTGACTTCGAGTTTGTTCAGTTATGATCACAATAGTGTGGTGTCTTTTTATCATTGCGTTTCATGGATAGAAACGTTGAGAAAGGCAAATAGGCTACGCGATTTGTACACCCATCTACACATTGGAAAGGAGCGCCAATGCAACTCGATACTTGGATCTACTACACCCTCGCAATACTTGTCCTGACTGCCTCTCCTGGCCCTAGTTCGCTGCTTTGTTTGAGTAAAGGCGTCAGTAATGGATTTCGCCATGCCTTTGCGACCGCCCTTGGCAGCCTGACGGCAATTACCATTATTCTTACCCTATCTTTTACCGGACTTGGCGTTGTCATCGCCTCTTCAGAGCTGGTATTTAACATCATTAAATGGTGTGGTGCTGCGTATCTTGTTTGGCTTGGTATCCAAGCATTGCGCTCAAAGCAAACCGATTTTTCACAAGCGCAACCAGAGCAATCTTCTTCAAATTACTTAAGCGCATTTACTAGCGGTTTTATTGTTGGTTCGAGCAACCCAAAAGCCATTGTTTTCTTTACCGCGCTGTTTCCTCAATTTATTGACCCATCTGCATCGTTATTCACTCAATATATTGTCTTTGCCAGTACCTTTGTGGTGTTCGAACTGAGTTGGCTGACCTTCTATGGCTTGCTAGGTGTGAGAACATCGGGTTGGCTGTTTGCGAAAGGACGAGCGAAGTTGTTCAATCGTCTGACTGGGGGCGTCTTCATCAGCGCGGGCGTGATGCTGTCGACTGCGCATCGTAGCTGAATTGATAATTATTTCGCTAACTTATTAAAACTTCGACTAAATTAGCAAAACATTATTTCCAAAATGGAAATTAGCATTTTGGTTTTTTTCATTAGTGGAAAAGATCTCTGAGGCGTAGAATTCAACATGTCCTTTCAAACAATACTCTGAAATGAGTAAATCATTTGAAAGGGCGTATTCGTTGTATTTTCTCCAGGAACATCTTAGATGACTCAAAGCCTTTCCGATCTTCAGCAGCGTTTCCTTGCTATCGCGACAGATAGTAACTTGTCTCCAAAACAGAAATCGAACTTTCTTGCTTTGGAAGCCGAAGCCACTATTCCATATATGACCGTCTCTGACGAGGTAAGCCAAGCAATGCAGCAAGGCGTCATATGTGACATGTTTGAAGGTCACGCGCCGTTTAAGCCGCGCTATGTTTTGCCAGACTACGCAAAATTTCTTTCTCAAGGTTCTGAATACTTGGAGTTAGCTCCAGCAGAAGATTTTGATGATGCGCTCAACATGTTGACCATCATTTACCATCACGTGCCTTCGGTAACCAACATTCCGGTTTACCTTGGTCAACTTGATGACGTGTTAATGCCTTACGTTGGTGACCTCACTGACGAGCAAATCTACAAAAAGTTAAAGCACTTTTGGATCATGCTTGACCGCACATTGCCAGATGCGTTCATGCACGTGAACATTGGCCCGACGGATAACATCATTTGTCGTACGATTTTGAAAGTAGACGCTGAGCTAAAACAGATCGCGCCAAACTTAACCTTCATGTACGACGAGGCGGTAACGCCAGATGACCTATTAAAACAAGCGACACAAAACATCTGTGAGTGCAGCAAGCCACACATCGCGAACTATCCGATGCACGCGAACGCGTATGAAGGTGGCCGCTTTGGAATCGTGAGCTGCTACAACTCTCTGCCATTGGCTGGTGGTTCAAACACGCTAGTGCGCATGAACCTGAAAGAAGCAGCAAACCGTGCAGATAATCGTGAAGACTTCTTCAACAACGTATTGCCGGAATACCATGGTTTGATGGTTGAGTTGATGGACGCACGCGCTTCACACTTGCATGAAAAATCAGAGTTCTTCAAAGGCTTCCTAACACAGGAAGGCTTAATCGAAGAGTCTCGCTTTGCACCAATGTATGGCATCTACGGCATGGCGGAAGCGGTAAACGTATTGCTAGAGAAAGAGGGCAATGCAAGCCGTTATGGCCAAGATGCAACCGCAAACGAGCTAGGTCATGCGATCTCTGCAAAGTTGTCTAACTTGGTAGAAAGCACACCAGTGAAGTTTGGTCTAGAAGGCAAAGCGTTACTGCACGCGCAAGGTGGCATCAGTCTTGATTTGGATGTAACACCGGGCGTTCGTATTCCTTACGGCAACGAACCAGATCCAGTATCTTACGTGCAGGCAACGGCAGGGCATCACCAGTACTACCGTTCTGGTATCAGCGATATTTTAACCATCGACGAAACGGTGAAATCAAACCCAGAAGCGATGTTCAACCTATGTAAAGGCGCATTGAATGCAGGTTACCGTGAGTTCACGGCAAACGTTGCGTCAAACGACTTGGTTCGCGTAACGGGCTACATGGTGAAACTGTCTGATATCGCAAAATACGATGCAGAAGGTTCACGCACCAATACCACATTCCTAGGTGCAGAAGCGGCGAAGAACACCGGTATTTTAGAGCGTTCACCACGTGTGGTGAGCCACGAAATGTCACCGACTTACGCTAAGTAATTGGTGACGGATAAGAATAAGATGGCTAGGCGATCGGAACACCTCTTGGCTAAGGTAACTCGTATCCTTCCGTTCTCTTGTGTTGATGGACCGGGAAACCGTCTAGTCATCTTTCTACAGGGTTGTAACTATCAGTGCATCAACTGCCACAACCCGCACACCATCAATCACTGCAATCATTGTGGTGATTGTGTGAGTGAGTGTCCGGCAGGCGCATTGAAGTTCGACGAAAACAACAACGTTGTTTGGCTTAAAGAGGAGTGCACCCACTGCGACCGTTGTATAGAGGTATGTCAGTACCAATCTAATCCAAAAATTACTGACTACTCTGTTGAAGCAATGCTCGATTTGATACGAAAACAGCGTTATTTCATTAGCGGTGTGACGGTATCCGGTGGGGAATCTACCTTACAGCTTCCTTTTATTATTGCGCTGTTTAAAGGCATCAAACACGATCCTGAATTGCAGCATCTCACTTGTTTCATCGATAGCAATGGTTCTTTATCCACTGCAGGTTGGGGAAGAGTCTTACCGTTCATGGATGGCGCGATGATTGACCTTAAATCGTGGCAAAGCGAAACGCACCACTGGTTGGTCGGGCGAGATAACCACCGTGTATTCCAAACCATTCAGTATTTAGCGCAAGCAGGCAAGTTGTATGAAGTGCGTTTGCTTCATATTCCGGGTAAAAGCGACTTAGATACGGAAGTTGCAACGGTGGGGCATTATCTGCAATCGTTGCCAGAATCGGTCAACATCCGTTTGAATGCCTTTCAACATCATGGTGTAACGGGTGAAGCTCTGGAGTGGGAGAAATGTTCTCAGGATGAAATGGAACGCTTCCACGCTCAGTTAAGTCAATTTGTTAGCAGACCAATGACCATGCCATCGGTCTACGTGTAGTAAAGCAAAGTAAGTGAGCTTAGAGCTTATTCACTCTGGGCTTGCTGCATGCCCCCAAGGTTTCACATGCCTTAAGCACTTGTTGTTGTAGCCATCTTAAAGCGGGATCGTTCAGACTCGCTTTATTCCACACCAAACTGTACGCTACTTGTCCATATTCGAATGGAAGAGATCTCTCCACTAACCCCTTCGCTTGTAATGCCACTCGCGCCCAGAGCTTAGAGCAGGTAAACAGATAATCAGAGTGGTGGCACATTACCGCTGCGGATCCAAAGTCTGCTACGTGCATCGCGATGCTGCGCTTGGCATAACGCTGAGTTAAGTTCTGTTCAAAGTAAGGTTGGGATAAGTCTTTATCGTGAATACCAATGTGTCTCGCACACAGGTAATTCTCCACTGAGAGTTCTTCCGTCGCTAACGGGTTATTACTGCCCATTAAACAGATCATTTCGTCTTCTAGAATCGTCTGCCATACCAAGTCCTTATTGTGCGTTGGTGGTTGGCTAATGTCGTGTGGCAGAATCATAAAATCCACTTGCCCACGGATCAGAGAATCAAAACTCATCTGCTCTTTTGCGTAGACGTTCAATTGCGCTCGGCTGCCCATCTGTTGAGATAGGTTTTGCAACATTGGTGCGAAGATCTCAAAGGTGCTTTCGCGCATCGCCAAAGAGAAGCGACCTTCGTAATACGCAGGATTAAACGAACCTTGGTAGAGCAAACCGTTCATGCTGGAAAGAATACCGTGTACGGAAGGGCCGATGTTCAAAGCAAATGGCGTTGGGACTAAACGAGTGCCATCGCGGTAAAAAAGGTCGTCTTTTAGAATGTCGCGCAATTGGCTGAGCGTTTTACTCACGCTAGAAGGGGTCACGCAAAGTTGTTCCGCTGCTTGAGTCACGCTGTGGGTCGTGAGCAGCATGTGCAATACGGTAAGGTGTTTAAGGCTAATGCGTGAGAGTGTTATGTAATCCATTCGTAAGGCTAACTCGTGTGATTTTTCTCAGTATATCAAAATATTATTGTGAAACATTTTTTTACGATTGTTGAAGCACGAAAAATAAGGCGTTTCAATTCGTGCTCGATGCAATAGTTTGGCTCAGCTAGGCACTTGATGGGGTGAACGAAGGTAATAACCTTTAGAGTACGAAAGATGGCTGACACAACCCTGACAAAATAGGGGATTGCGAACGAATAGGAGAGGTGATTAACTCAACTTTCCTAAGTAACAGAGGTTTAAATAAACTTAATGGACGACCCCTTTAGTCGACTGAACAATTCACTGTATGGCTTCCAATCACCGGAGGCGTACTCATGTTAGAACTTTTCATGCAACCAGAAGCGTGGGCTATCTTCGCTACCTTGTTTGCTCTTGAAGTTGTCTTAGGCGTTGATAACGTCGTATTTATCTCCGTTCTGTGTGAACGATTACCACAACACCAGCGTAAACTTGCTCGAAATCTAGGTATTGGCCTAGCAGTTATGGCGCGTATTGTTTTGGTGTTCTCGATCTCTTGGATCATGCAGCTTACCCAGCCATTAATCAGCTTCAGCGACTACGCGTTTACCGGTCGTGATTTGATTATGATAGCGGGTGGTGCGTTCCTACTGGCGAAAAGCTTGAAAGAGCTGTGGAGTTGGTTAACACACACTGAACACGGTCACTCGACCCATGTTCGTACTGGCCTTGCTGTGGTTCTGTTGCAAATCGTTGCAGTTGATGCCGTGTTCTCGATGGACTCGGTGATCACTGCGGTTGGTCTAACGAGCGAAGTACCAATCATGGTGGCGGCGATCATTTCGTCAGCGATTGTGATGGTGTTGACGGCGGAGAAAATCAACAACCTAGTAACGCGTTACCCGGGCTTTAAGACCCTTGCACTGCTGTTCCTAGTATTGCTAGGTGGTCTGTTGATGGCAGAAGGTTTTGCAATTCACATCAACAAAGGTTACGTGTACTTCGCGATGGCGTTTGGTCTAGTGCTGGAAATGTGTCATATCCAGCTTAAGAAAAAACAACGCCCAGTGATTCAACGAATTCGTCCAATCCGACCTCGTTCTATTGTGCTTCAAACTCGATAATTGAAACGCAGCAACTGAACCAAATTGAGCCGCTCTTGAGAGCGGCTTTTTTACGTCTGTACTTTGTTATTTGTGTGGATTTGTCGTGTCGATAGAAAATGGAATTTGTTGTTGTAGCACGGATTTCTTATATAGACCGCCCAAACCTACACGAGTGTACAAAATAGAATGAACAAATTGATCGACGCGTTATCGACGCACGGATACTACATCTGGGATGATTTTATTTCTCAAGAGGAAGTGGCTGAGCTGCGTGACTGTATTCCTGATGATTGGAAGAAAGCACGTATTGGTCGTAACGACGACGTGACTCGTATTGAAACCATTCGTAGTGACAAGATCCAATGGTTGAAGCGCGATATGGGCGCGCCAGTGGCGTCTTTCTTAGACAAGATGGAAGAGATCCGTTTGGAAGCAAACCGTCATTTCTTCCTTGGTTTGTTTGAGTATGAAGCGCACTTCGCGAAATACGAGAAAGGTGACTTCTACCAAAAACACCTCGATTGCTTCAAAGGCAATGAAAACCGCCGTTTAACGACCGTGTTCTACATGAATGAATCGTGGAGCGAAGAAGATGCTGGTGAATTGGTAGTATACGATTTGAACGACAACGAGATTGCAACGATTCCACCGCGTTCGGGTCGTCTGTTCGTGTTCTTATCTGAGCAATTCCCACACGAAGTATTACCGACAAACGCTGAGCGATTCAGTATCGCGGGTTGGTTCCGTATTAACGGAGTAAAAGACAACCAACTGGATATTGCACACTAAACGAAAAGGACACGTTAGACGTGTCCTTCTGCTTCTTGCTAGAGGTTATTCCACGTCTGTGGAAATTTGGTAGCAGTATTCTAGGTGTTGAGTCAGGACGCCATAAACATCGTGGCAGAGTTGTTGACTATCAATCATTTCATCCATGAGTTGGGCGATTTGATCTTGTGTCATTCTTCCTCGATAAGGGCGATCTTGGGACAGAGCTTGGAAGACATCAGCAACCGCGATAATTCTTGATGGCATATCGAGTTCTTCTGCCGTTTTGTGGTAAGGATATCCAGAGCCATCCAGTCTTTCATGATGATTCGACGCCCATTCTGCTATCTTGGCGTTTGGAAACACTTTATGAAGTGCTAGCTCTGTGTCTATCGTATGGCGTTTGATTCGAGTGTATTCCTCTTCATCTAGCGCGCCTTCTTTATGCAGGATCTCATCGGGTGTTTTTAGTTTTCCGATATCGTGCACTAGACCAGCGATAAATATCATCTCTTGATGGTGTTCATCGAGACCCATTTCTTTTGCTAGGTATCTTGAAAGCTCTGCAACCTTTTGGGAATGCTGATAAGTGAAAGGACTTTTAGCATCAACGATCTTCGCTAGAAACAACCCAAGGCTATTGAGGTCTTCAATCGTGAGTTGTTTTTGTAACCAATCTATATTTTCGAAACTTAAGCCGATGGTTTCGATGTTTTCTGACTCCATTGCAAACCAGAAACCGTCTGTCATGATGAGTTTCACCATCGCTTCGCACATGTCGGGGTTAAATAGTGTTCCTGAGTTCGCGAGTACGGCTTCGGCGATAATATTTTCATGCAGTGTCACCAAATCAGAGTGACAGTCTGTAGCGTAATGAGCTCTTAAAAAATCCAATCGGTCAGACAAGTAGAGAAGGGCAGCGATATCTTTCTCAAATGGTGAAATATCCGATTGTTCTAGGTCTTGCCAACGAGTGTGGTGATGAAGGATAGGCGTCGCAAATTGAGCGAGCAAGCTACATTGTTTTAGCGACTGATACCCTCTAATGCAATGCGCTTGAGCATCCTGAGGAACCAACTCCTCGAGTAGCATCATATGCTCTTTAGTCTCAGAAACACCACAATCATGAATCATTCCAGCGAAGTAACAAAACTCCGCTTTTTTAATATCCCACTTCATCGCGACTGCACATTTATAAGCGATATACGCCACTCTGTGACTGTGGTGTGTGTCATCCACACCGACGTAATCGAGTGCTCTCGCTACCCAAATTAACGCATGTTTAAGATCTACTTCAAAGCCTGTTGGTGAATAGTTAGCAGGGGATTGCTTCATTACTTTGTCCGACGTTTTAATTATTATTTATATGTGTGTTATCTCAGTAATGATACTTGGTGTTAATAAAAAATATTATCCTCATTTAAAGAATTAAGTCATTAATTTGAACTGGGTAATAGTTTGGTTGATAAAAATGGGAACATGAAATATCAAAGTGAGGTAATCTCCTTTTAACATGTAATTGATTACTATTACCATTAAAGGGTTGGCGATGAATAGAGTTGTAGTTTGGGGCGCAAGCAGTGGCCTTGGATTGGCAATTGCAAAGTATTTTGCAGAGAAAGGTGCTGAAGTGGTTGGAGTCGCGAGAAATCCAGAAAAAAGCCCAGAATTGAAGGCGATTTGTCAGTCTACGTTTGCATGTGATGCTACGGTTGCTGAAGAGGTTGATCGCGTTGTTGAAAAGCTTAATCAAGAAGACATCATCATCAGCACGATGGGCAGTTTCCGTGCAGACATTCCGGTAGATTACCTTGGCCATCGTTACCTTATCGATGCTGCCTGTAAAGCATCGCTCAAGCGTTTTGTTCTGGTCACGTCACTTGGTTGCGGTGATAGCTGGAAATACCTTTCTGACCGTTCTAAAGCGGGTTTTGGTGGTGTCGTTCGTGAGAAATCACTGGCGGAAGCTTGGTTACAAACCAGCGATTTGGATTACACGATAATCCGCCCAGGAGGATTAAAAGATGGTGAAGCTACTGGTACTGGCGTATTGGGCGAACCCAAAGAGGTTCATGGGTTGATTTATCGCCAAGAGGTGGCGAGATTGGCTTATGAAATGCTAGAAAGAGGGGAAGGCAGTCACCAGATTTATCATTGTGTTGACTCACAACTTGGTTAGTCGAGCTGATTTATAGCGATTGAGGGGGCATATTGTGTGTTCCCCTTTGGGTTTCTGAATGGAGAACAACCCGATCCCTGCCAAGTTCTTTGGCTTGATATAACGCGGCATCTGCTTTATCGAGCAGTACGCAGGTATCAATATATTCGCCCTCTTGGCTCGAACAGAATGCAACACCAATAGAAATTGATAACACTCGATCTTTTGCCTGCGATGCGTGTTCGATGTTCAGATCTTTAACTTCTTTCCTGAGGGTTTCGCCCAGAATCTCACCCTCTTCTAAGCTGGTAAGATTAACCATCAGTACAAACTCTTCTCCGCCCATTCTAAAAGCATAACCGTGGTGGATATCGGCTAATTTACTGACGACTTTGCTCACATGCATTAAGGCTTCGTCGCCACAAAGGTGACCATAGTGATCGTTGTAAGCTTTGAAAAGGTCAATGTCGATATAGAAGCATGTAATGTAACCTTCTTGAGATTGATAGCTCAGTAGTCGGAAAGAAGAATCGAGAGAGCGGCGATTTAACAATCCAGTTAGAGGATCATGTTTTGTGAGTTCGTTTAATCGCTTGTTTTTATCAGTGACCTTATCGACCAGTTGACTGAAAGATTTTGCTAATTCGCCAATTTCATCTGTTCTATGGCTTTCTGGCACTTGCAACACTGAAATGGATTCAAAGTTCTGTTTCATGAAGTTTGATAGGCGCTTAATCGGTGACGACAGGCGATAGGACAAAGTCAGTAGTAGTGGATACGAGATCGCTAAGCTGATAACGATTTCTTTGAATAAATCTAGGATGAATGCCTGTTTGATTTCATTAATTTGTTCAATGTCATATAAGATTTCGATAGAGCCGGATACGCCATTTACCAGAGGTACTTTGACGTACATAAGTCCTTTCTCAAAATCAATATGGCTCTTGTCCTCTGCACGACAAGGCGTAAGGTCTTTGATGTATTTTTGGTTGAACTCCAAACTCTGGCGATACTTTGATTTAGCATCTACTAACCGATTAATCAGGTAATCAACTTTGTCTGGAGTACTAAGGTTTGAGTCTCTAACGGAATTAAGGCGGCTGAGTCGCTGTTGGAGTGTTGATTCATAATTAGGAGGGTAGTGGCTACGCCAGACTTCGCCTATTTCTCTGCTGTAGACGATCTCCATACGATGCTGGCTTATGGAAGAATTCCCAGACACGTACAGATAGTTAAGCTCACCTTGCATATTGAGTTGAGCTTTTAATGCAGGAAGCAATAAATTCGCGTAGTTGTTGCCATGTACAGCATCACTTACATGGCTAACCAGCGCGGCTACACTATGTTCCCTGGATGTAATAGTCGTTTTTATGATGGTATCCATAGAGCTTTGATAGTTATAGATACTTAAACCACCAATCATGACTAAAACCAAAAGAAAATGTGAGATGAATATAGTACTTCTTATTGAATTTCTCACTACACCTTTCACTCATTAAATACATCAATAATCGGTACTGCACAGGTACCATTGATGCATATGTCTTTGTAGCCATTATGGCATCGATAACAGGCTTCGATATTCAAGGAGGGATGCTGTGCTGATATGTCATTCCCTTCCCTATCAAAAGAGCCATACAAGGTTTCGCCAGCCAAATGTTCCGTTACAAAGATAATATTGGACTCCTCATACACAGCGACAGCTGTAATACCATCGGTATAGGGCCCATGAGCTTTATATGCTTCTAGTTTTTTTTGAGGGACATAGATAGAAAGGTTGGTTCCTTTCCCGCCATTGGTCCAATTGTACGTTTTTACTGTTTGCTGAATAAAAGTTGGGGTTTCCGGAGGTAAAACCACGTCACTTGCAGGAATAATACTTCGCTTCACCAGAACATAGTCTTCCCAGTTATTAGGAAAACTCGCCATTGAAGAAGCGTAAACAGATGAAGAAACGAGTAAGATTGAATACAAGACGTGTCTCATGATGAGCCCCCCCCAGTACATCTTGATATATAAATGGTAGTTGATTGTTCGAGGGTTTGCGGTGAAAGGTGGCATGAGCACAAGTTTTTAATTGTGAGCTATAGTTCTAGAGCAAACTAGAATAATTACTCAAGTTTACGACGTTGGGCTTGGATTGCCCTGAATAAGGAAATGGAATTGATATGCTGAAACACCTTCTTTATCGCGGTTACACCAATGGTTTGAAAGCCGCCGCCTATGTACTCCCACTCCCAAAACCGACATTATTCTCTGGTGCTGGCAGTCTCCATGAGTTGACGGAGGCGATTGCTGATCTTGGTTTTAAAAAGTTGCTTCTTGTGACTGATGACGGCTTAGTAAAAATTGGTATGGCGGAGCAGGTAATAGAAAGCGCGAAAGCCAGAGGTTTAGACGTTGTGCTGTTTTCTGAAGTAAAACCAGATCCCACATACGATCAAGTAGAGACTGGATTAACGATTTATTTCGACTCAGGATGTGACGCGATTTTAGCGCTTGGCGGTGGTTCTGCCATGGATTGTGCCAAAGTCATCGCAGCCCGGGTGACAAACAGGAAATCCATTAAGAAGCTTGCTGGTTTGTTTCGTGTGTGGAGAACGCCTGCACCTTTATTCGTGATTCCGACGACATCGGGTACTGGGTCAGAAGTCACAATTGCTGCGGTCGTCTCTGAACCAGATACCCACCACAAAACCCCATTAATGGATCCGAAATTGGTGCCTTTAATGGCGGCATTGGATTCGAATTTGCTGGTTGGTTTGCCTGCGAAGATAACGGCTGATACAGGTATTGATGCGTTAACACACGCGGTAGAAGCTTACATTTCTCGTAACGCGACGATGGAAACCAAAGCGTATTCTGTTGCTGCCATCAAACTGATATTCAAATACTTACCTCGTGCTGTCGAAGAGGGCAGTGACCGTCAAGCTCGACACAAAATGGCAATGGCATCTTACTATGCGGGTTTAGCCTTTACCAAGGCGAGTCTTGGCTACGTACATGCATTCGCGCATAACTTGGGGGCTAAGTATGGCTTGCCTCATGGCATGGCAAATGGTCTTGCTTTATTGCCTGTCCTTCGATTTTCTTTCTCTGAGATTGAGCCGCAGCTGACCGCCCTAAGTGAAGCCTTGATAGGGACGCAAGTCGGGCATGCGCCTAGTGCACAAGACTTCTTAGATCGACTGGAGGGGCTGTACAACGAAATTGGCATTGAGCAAACGTCGTCACTGTTGCAAGCGTCTGACACCGACGAGTTAGTGACTTTGATTCTCAAAGAGGCGCATTGGAACTACCCAGTGCCTAAATTTATGAATGAAGAAGAGTGCGGCCAATTGCTTGCGGAAATCAGAGTTTAGATATGAGTGTATAGAATAATTTACATGTGTGGATTTTTATCCTTACACTTTGCTTGATCTTATTAGAAAGATCCTACAAAATCGTCATCATTCCAAATATGGTGTTAGTTTTGGCGTGCCGTTGCCCGATCTGATGCTGACTAATCTTATTAAGCTGTAAAGATAAATATACAATGAGTCGATCTAAAGTGTTTGGTAGCACCCTGATTATCGCAGGGACTACGATTGGTGCTGGTATGCTGGCACTTCCTCTTGCCTCTGCAGGCATTGGTTTTTCTACCTCTTTAATTATCATGCTGGGGTTGTGGGCATTAATGGCGTTTACTGCGCTGTTGATGCTGGAGCTTCACCAATATGCGGACAGCAGTGCAACCCTTCATACTCTTGCGAAACAAATTCTTGGTCAGAAAGGCAAGTGGGTCGCGAGCTTTGCAATGCTGTTCTTGTTCTACTCATTGTGTGCTGCTTACATCGCTGGTGGCGGTGCTCAGTTCGGTGACCGTCTAACAGAATGGTTTGGTCTGGATATTTCTGGCTCCACGTCTACCATCATCTTCACGCTTATCGTAACAATGGTTGTGACGGTTGGTACGGGTACGGTAGACAAGGTAAACCGAGTGCTGTTTGGTCTAAAGATGGTGACCATGATTGCAGTATTGTCATTCCTAGCGCCAAACGTGACCGAATCTTACTTACTGAGCATGCCAATTGAGCAAGGTCTTGTCGTTGCAGCGATTCCAGTCATCTTTACCTCTTTTGGTTTCCACGGCAGCATCCCTGCGATTGTTAACTACCTAGATGGCGACACTTCGTCTCTACGTAAAGCGATTATCGTTGGTTCGACGATTCCACTCGTGATCTACATTTTCTGGCAAATCGTAACCCTGGGTGTTGTAAGCCAAGACACCTTGATTGAAAACGGCGGTTTGAGCGCGCTGATTGGTCAATTGTCTCAAACTGTTCACCAGTCAAATCTTGGTAGTGTGGTAGGCGTATTTGCTGACCTTGCGCTTCTGACGTCTTTCCTAGGTGTGAGTTTGGGTCTGTTTGAGTTCTTGGGCGACACAATCAAAGGTGACAGTGAAAAGCCAAATCGTTTAATCGCCGCAGTGGTGACTTTTACACCGCCACTAGGTTTTGCATTGTTCTACCCACAAGGTTTCATCATGGCACTAGGTTACGCAGCGATTGCTTTGGCTATTCTTGCTATCTTCCTACCGCTAGTGATGGTGTTGAAGGTGCGTCGCTCTGATGAGTTTACTGGTGAATACCGCGTTGCGGGTGGACAAGGGGCACTATTAGTAACGGGCATTGCCGGCACGGGCATCGTGATGGCGCAGCTACTTATTACTTTGGGTGTACTTCCTGCATTGGGTTAATCACCAAGCTGATAGATAACGAACAACTCATCATGTATTGAAAAACCAGTGTGCGAAAGTGCGCTGGTTTTTTTGATCTGGATTAAATTACCGTAGAATATTCGGTGAAAATATTGGCGAAAAACTGTTTTTATTTCGTACACTTAAGTTGTGGTATGTCGATAATTTAGGTGGAGAAAAGCCGCTCTAATCACATCAAATACGCTGACTTTCATGAGCCTTTTCTTCTGGTTTCTCTACTTGGTGTGGAGGTGAAGTATGGCGCACCGGAGTTTTTACCCGTTTGCAAAGCCGCTCAATGAGCAAATGCAAACTTTGAAGAATAGGATGCAGGCACATTTACCGTGTGTCGATAGGGTGTCTTTTGCGAAATACCACCCTAAACAAGGCATGCTTAAATCTTTTGCCGAAAGTGAGTTCGACACTTGGTGTTTGGCTCATCACGAAGCGCCACTTCGAAAACTGCACAATCTGAGCATTGCCGCTGACAATGCCATCCCTCGTCTTGTTAACGATCTCTACGACATCAACCACTGTCCACGTATTCAAACCTTATTAAAAGAAGGTTACCACTCGTCTGTTGCGATCCCTTGTTACGACCAGCAAACCTTTACTGGGTTCGTGTTTCTTAATTCTATTCAGCCTAATGCGTTCAGTGTAGAAGCGTTGAATGGGTTAAAGCCTTACTTTGAAATGGTGCAATTCGCGGTTGAGTCTGAAGATCATGTCGTCAATGCGATTGAAATATTGGCAGAAAGAATGCAGTGCTTGATGCCGGGCTACTCGCCTGAGGTTTACTCGCACACCAAGCGTATTGGTATGTACGCCCAATTGATTGCGACAGAGCTTGCCGACTCATATCAGTTTAGCGATGAAGTTGTCGAGCAAATCGGAATGTTTACTCGTTATCATGCTCTGAGTGACATTAAGCTCCCTGCTGATGTTGTATGCAACCGTCGATGTGTGAATGCAGAGCAAGAAGCGTTGTTAACTGAGCACATTGAACAATGCGTTGAATCAGCAGATAACATTGTGGCGAGAATTGGTAATCCGGTTCATCCGAGTGTCACTTTATTCCAGCAAATTACGTCTTATCAATATGAAAACCTTGATGGATCCGGTTACCCGTATGGTCTGGATCGTTCAGGTATTCCTATCGCCGCTCAAATTGCGGCAGTCGCCAATGTGTTTGATGTCATGACCACCCATCATCCATATCGTCAAGCGTGGTCAATTCCGTATGCCTTGTTAGAGCTTGAAAAACGCGTTTATCAAGGTTTGTTATCCCGAGAGTGCGTGAATGCCTTGCGCGATCATCAAGGTTATCTAAAACAAATCATTCATAAGTACCCAGAACATTATGCTGGTATGGGGTTAATGTGAGAGTAGAGGAGCGAACGGTGAAGGGAATCAAAATATTGACTAGGAGGTCAGAATAAATAATACTGTATATGTATACAGTAACTCGTTTGGAGGTGAAGTATGTTGTGGGAAACCCTAGAAAGAGTAAACCGCTTACGCCAACAAGCACTTGCGAATGCTGAATTCGTAGAGTCGGCAAAGGAGCATGAAGAAGCCTTGCATGACCAAGAGTATCACTATCAACCAAGAAAGCGTTCAGCCAAAGACAAACAAGGTAAGAAGTCGCTGGCCGATATCTATAAAGAAGTAGAGTTTGGCGCTGACGCTCGTCATTAACTGGTTCAACAACGCTGCGGCTCTCATCCAACTCTTCCTATCGTCGCAGCTTAATTTATTCCTTGAGCGAGCATTGCGAATGGCGATGCTCACCAACAATAGTCCTCGTTTCCAATCCCTATCTCGTTTCGTTTTAAATCACTTTATCCCCTTGCTTCTGACGTGCTTGCTTTAACGAGAATGTGTCTTTGCCAAGATTTATAAAATTATTTATCAATGATAATGACAATGGTTTGCATTTGCATCTTCACTGTTATATAAAGCCAAGCTTATTAATCGTTTTGTTGAATAAAATTATAAAACGTAACGGGAAGGTAGACGGCAAAGCGAAGTTTCACCAGCCCCGAGACGTAAATAGGATTAGGTGAAGTAGGGATGTTAGAAGCCAAGGCACTCCAATTCGACATTGACGGTAAGTCTTTGTTGAAAGCATTTGATTTGACGTTTGAAACTGGAAAAACGTACGCGCTTGTCGGACACAATGGTTCTGGCAAATCCACACTTCTTAAGCTGCTCGCTCAGCAGCAACCATACAGTGATGGTGATATCTTGCTGCATGGTGACAACATCAACCGTTTATCGGCAAAGAAATTTGCCCAGCACATCGCTTATCTCCCTCAACATTTACCGATGACCGACAGCATCTTAGGCCGAGATTTAGTGAGCTTTGGTCGTTACCCTTGGCATGGCTTGCTCGGTAGGTTGAGTGCGAAAGATAAAACCATCGTGGAAGAGGCGATGGAAATGACAGGAACAACCAAATATGCCGATCGCCTTGTTGACACGCTTTCTGGTGGTGAGCGTCAACGCGTGTGGCTAGCGATGCTACTCGCACAGAAAACCGAATATCTGTTGCTCGATGAGCCGTTGTCTGCGCTCGATATTAGTCATCAGGTCGATATGCTTTCTTTGATCTCTAAACTCAGCAAAGAGCTTGGCTTGGGGGTCATTATCGTCCTGCATGACATCAACTTAGCTGCGCGCTTTTGTGATGAGATTATCGCACTGCATCAAGGTGATTTGATAGCACAAGGTGACGTTCAACACGTATTTACCGAGCCTAAGTTACAACAAATCTATGGCATTGAAATGCGTATTTCTGACCATCCTGCTGGGTATCCAGTAGCGATGCCAAGCTAAGTGGGGTCAACAATGGATTGTAAACCACTAATTACTTGGCTGAAGCGAGCCGTTTTGGTGACGAGCCTTGCTTTCCCTTTATTTGCTCATGCGATGGAACAACCGTCATCACAACGAGTGATGTCGGTAGATTGGACACAGACCGAAACCATGCTTGCTCTCGGCGTTGTTCCGGTCGGGGTTGCACAGGGGCAAGATTATGATGCGTGGGTGAAAGCGCCAATATTGCCAAAACAAACGAAAGATGTCGGTCTAAGAACGCAACCAAACATCGAACGTATCTACGAGCTCAACCCTGATCGTATTTTTATCGCCCCTTACTTTTCTGCCATGGAAAACCGATTAGCAGAAATTGCACCTGTTACAACGATAGACCTTTACGGGCAGGGGATCACTGATTGGTCGGTATTGACTCAATTCACACGCACTTTCGGCAAAGAGCTGGGACGAGAGATTGAAGCTGAAACGTTTATTGAACAGTCAGAAGCACAGCTTGCCTCGCTCAAGCAAAAAGTCGATCAAGATTCAGCCCCATTATTAATGGTCCAATTTATGGACACTAAACACGTGCGTGTCTTTGGCGAGAACAGCTTGTATTCCCAAGCGATAAACAAGCTCGGCCTTACTAATGCGTGGACGGAAGAAACCAATAGCTGGGGCTTTAGTATGGTCGGTATCGACAAACTCGCGGGAATAAAAGCGCAGATCGTCATTGTGGATCCGCTTCCTCATGGTGGAGAACAACAGTTGGCTCAGGACCAATTTTGGCAATATATCGTAGAACAATCAGGTCATCCGGTTATGCGTGTTGATCCTGTCTGGAGCTTTGGTGCAATGCCCTCTGCGGTTCGCTTTGCTCATTTAATCGCTGCGGCAAAAGAGAAGGGGCACTTCTAATGAGAGCTTTTCCTTTATCCTTAGTGATCTTACTTTCCCTGTTTACGATGTCGGTTGGTGCACTACATCTGAGTCAAACCACCGCCTTTTCTATTGGTTTCGCAAGCCTTTGGCAACCTGACTTCCAGTCGATAAATTCTGTGCTTCTTCACTTTAGCTGGTGGCCACGCGTGTTTACGACGGTGATCTCCGGAGCAGGCTTGGCAGTGGCTGGCGTATTGATGCAACAGGTTCTACGTAATCCGTTGGCATCACCTACGACTTTAGGTGTCGCGAGTGGTGCGAACTTTACACTCATGCTTGCCACGCTGTTCACGCCTTGGATGCTGGACTTTTCTGCCAACTTAGTTGCTTTGGTCGGGGGTGTTACCTCGATGGGGTTAGTGATGCTGCTGTCTTGGCGACGTGCACTCTCTCCGACCGTTGTTGTCGTTTCTGGCTTGGTGATCAACTTATATTTTGCCTCTCTGAGTACGGTCATTTTGATGATGAATACGGAGAAGCTCAATGGGCTGATGATCTGGGGCGCTGGCTCCTTAGTTCAGAGTGGCTGGGATGATTTCAGTTATCTTGCCCCAAGAGTTGCCATTGTTGCGCTAGTGGCATTTTTGTTTGCTAAACCTTTGAGCCTTTTGGAGCTATCAGAGCAAAGTGCAAAAAGCTTAGGTGTATCGCTCGCGAAGCTACGTTTTGTTTGCCTTGGCTTAGCGGTGCTTATGACTTCTTGGGTTGTGGCGACGGTGGGCATCATCGGTTTTATCGGTCTTGCTGCGCCAGCAATCACACGCTTGATTGGTGTGCATAAGATTCAACACAAGCTTTGGGTTTCAATGTTGATTGGTGCAATGCTTTTGACCCTCACCGATTTAGTGATTCAACAATTACCGGGTTTGATGGCGAGCTTTATTCCAACAGGAGCTGCCACTGCCGCGTTAGGCGCACCACTTTTACTTTGGTTACTACCTCGATTATCACAAAAGACGCAAGGGCATACGCAAACCGTGCTCACTCGTCACTCGGAGCGCGTCAACAAACTCAACAAACACGCTATCGCATTTACCTTGTTGATCATCTTGGCGGCAGTCGTGCTCTTCAGCACCGTTTCAGTTCAGAACGACGGTTGGACATCGCTTTTCTCTACCCATGAATGGCTATTTTTGGAATGGCGCACACCTAGGCTTTTAGCTGCGGCGATAGCCGGGGCGATGTTGGCGATTGCGGGAACCATGATTCAGCGATTAAGTGGCAACCCGATGGCGAGTCCTGAGGTGATTGGTATCAGCTCAGGAACTGCAATGGGGTTGATCATTGCTATGTTTACTGGCGTCGGCGCATCGGTTGTGACTTTGTCTATTGGTGGCTTGATTGGTGCCTTACTGACGGTACTAATCATTGTCTTACTGAATAGAAAATCTGGCTTCCAACCAGAGCGAATCTTGCTGACAGGTATTGCCATTACTGCACTTATGAATGCCATTCAGAGTTTTATTTTGGCAACGGGTGATCCACGCAGTTATCAAGCATTGGCTTGGTTATCTGGCTCGACGTATTACGTGTCAAGGGACACGCTGCTCCCGCTGGCACTGTCTGCCATTGTGTTTATTGGTTTGAGTTTTGTCTGTGTTCGCTGGTTAGATATTTTGCCGATTGGAGCTTCTTCTTCCAAAGCGCTCGGCATCAAAGTTGACCGTTCTCGTGCCATTTTATTATTGCTTGTGGCTTGTCTTACTGTCAGCGCGACGCTGGTTGTCGGTCCTATTAGTTTCGTCGGTTTACTTGCGCCCCATTTGGCACGTTTGTTTGGCTTTAATAAAGCATCGCAACACATGTTGTGTGCCGCCTTGCTTGGGGCTGGCGTAATGTTATTGGCTGATTGGCTGGGCAGACAGGTGCTTTATCCGCAAGAGATCCCAGCAGGGTTGATGGCGTCTCTAATCGGCGGTTTATATCTGATGTGGGGACTACGTCGACTGTAACGACGGTGTGTGTTTCCTAAATAACATACCAAAACAATAAAAAATCTATGGCTGGGTGGTCGCTCTCATCACCCAGTTTGTGATGCTCGCAAAACACGTTCGGTGTTTTTGCATTTAAGGAAAATCAGTGGTTATGCCGGAACCAATCTGTTGAGTTTGTCTATTGGCTCAATGCATAAAGGTTGGAAAGGTTGCCGACAAAAAAGGAGAAAAATGATGAATCGGCAGTTTATGCTAACACCCGCAGCAGTGGCTATTGCGATGGTGCTAGCAACCCCTCAAGTGCTTGCTCAAGAAGATGAAAACATCGTCGTAATTGGCCAACAAGAAGACAGTGCCGTTGGCCCTGACTTTAGCTATCTTGGCGCAAAGAGTCGCACTGCGACAAAAATGGATTTAGCGATCAACGAAACGCCACGCGCTGTTTCTGTTGTGACTCGTGAACAGATGGATGATCGTGCATCAATCAGTGTTTCAGATGCACTGCAATATACGCCAAGCATTCAAACCAATTACTTTGGTGAAGACAACAAACAAGACTGGTTTATTATCCGTGGCTTTAAACAGGCAAATAGCGGCTTATATCAAGATGGAACCCGTCTGTATTCATCTGGATTTTACAGCTGGCAGATTGACCCGTTTGCACTAGAGCGAGTGGAAGTGCTACGTGGTGCTGCCTCTGTGCTCTACGGTCAAAACCCACCAGGTGGTGTTATTAACTTGGTGAGTAAACGTCCTCAGTTTGATGCTGGATCTGGTCAGGTGTCTTTGGAGTATGGTTCTGAAGATCGTAAACAGATTTCTCTGGATGTGAACTCAGAAGTAAACGAGAAGCTTGCTGTTCGTGTGCAAGGTTTGGCACGAAAGAATGGCACACGTGTTGATGGCGTCGAAGCTGAGCGTTTCCTCGTTGCGCCGTCACTGACGTACAAGTTCACCGACGCGTCAGAAATTACTTTGCTAACCAGTTACCAAAAAGATGATTCTGATCCATATCTGCAGTTCCTACCTGTTGAAGGAACATTGAAGCCAAACAAAAACGGTAAGATAAGCGATAGTCTCGCGGTCGGGAACACGGATTGGGAAACGTTTGAGCGTGAGCAGGTATCGGTTGGTTACGAGTTTTCGCACATGTTCAATGACTCGACTTCTTTTGTGCAGTCGACTCGTTACAGCCAAATGGATGTCAAGCTACAACAAATGTATTCGTACGTTTATGCGGCTGACGTTCCGGGGTTAGGTCCATTGCTAGACCCGTTGAATGAACGTAAAAGTATCCTACGTGCTGCCAGTACAGAAGAGGGCTCTTCTGATGCATTCAATATTGATAACCGCCTGATGCACAACATGCAATGGGGCAGTGTTGAACACAACCTCATGGTTGGTATTGACTACCAGATGGTCAGTATTGATGGTAAAGACTTTGCAAGCGACCCACTAGTGGCGGATGGTAATTCCATCTTGAATACACCAATTGGCATGTTACCAGATCCACGTTTTGATGTGTTCAACCCAAATTACTCGAACAATGTTTGGTTGCTAGATCCAACAACGCTTCAACCATTGACTGACGCCGACAAGCAGCGAACAAAGGTTGATAACGAGCAGCTTGGCATCTACCTACAAGACCACATCTTGGTCAATGACAAGTGGGCCGTTCTTCTTGGTGCGCGTTATGATGATACGAGTAATGAAGTTCACAATGTAACGACAGGCTCTCGAACCAAAGTGGATAACGAAGAGTGGACGTTTAGCGTAGGCACTGCCTACATCACGGATACTGGCTTCACACCATACTTTAGCTACTCGCAGTACTTTGATCCTATTATTCAGCAAGACAGTTCAGGTAAGCCTGCGAAGCCTGAAAGTGGAGACCAATTTGAAGTGGGTGTGAAATACCAACCACGTACCTTTGATGGCTACTTCAATGTTGCCGCTTATCAAGCAACAAAAGAGAACCTAGCTCGAATCCACCTAAATCAATTAACTCAAATTGGTAAAGTGGAGAATAAAGGTATCGAACTTGAAGCGGTTGCTAATGTGACGCCGTCACTAACTCTACTTGGCAACATCGCGTATGTCGACTCGGAAATCAAAGAAGACGTGAATGCAGCGTGGGTAGGGAACTCACCATCTCAAGTTGCGAATACGGTATCTTCTGCTTGGGCACATTACCGCTTCCTAGAAGGGACGCTTGATGGCTTAGCTATGGGACTAGGTGCGCGTTACACGGGTGAATCATACGGTGATAACACGGAAACACTTAAAGTGCCGGGTTACTTCCTGATGGATGCCACTGTGAGCTACCGTATTGGTGATTACAAACTGCAAGTTGCAGCCAAGAACCTAGCAGACAAAGAATACGTCGCAACGTGTGATGGTTTCTGCTGGTACGGTGACCGCCGCAATGTTATCGCAAGCTTAACTTACGATTGGTAAGCGCTAGCACAAAATAAAAATCCCCCGAACAGTCGGGGGATTTTTTAGAAATTAGCTTTGCGTACGTAATGAGGGTTTTTGTATTTCTTTTCTGGGCCAAAGTTACTCACAACCAGCTTGTTCCAGAGAGTTTTGTCAAATTCGCCTTTAGGGATGGAAGGGTAGAGTGTTTCTTCTTCTTCCCGAGCAAAGTTCATATATTGCTTTTTCTTTATCTGGTTGTATCGCTTCGCGATCTGATTGTGTTTTCTTACCCATTCCGCTTTATATTCGCGCAGAACTTTCTCGCCTTTCTCTACATCCATTCGCGATAAAAAGAGTCTTTTATAAGAAACTTTTCTATCTAGCATCGTACGCATCACAGTCTGAATATATTTACCGTGATGGGTGATGGTGATGTCATTTTCATCGATAGGCGTTATACACCAGCCTTTGGGTAAAAAGTCTGGTTTTTTAAACTGCTTATTTCGTTCCATCAACACCTGATGCAATACAAGATCAGAGGTGCCACGAAACGTTTTTTGCCACTTCGCAATACGAATTTGTAATGATCCGGGCAAACGATAGATATTAGTAAACTTATCTTGGTCCATGGACTGTAGTCATGACTCTATTTAGTAATATTTAAGATCGCCAAACCAAAGCGTCGGCTAGGGTGGAAGTTCCGGGCCGTATATGAATGGTTGACTTGTTATTTAGCGCGATTTTACAACGAGCGGGCTCAAAATAGCGAGGGGTTATGTCAATAATAGGTAAGAAATATCAAAATTGTTGAAAATATGAAGAAAATGACTGAGCCTCGCTTGCCTAATTTACGTTAGGTTCACAAGGCTCAGGATAATTAAAAAGAACGAGCTTAAACCGCTTCTTCCAACCACTGTTCCTCGCCTTCGAGTTGCTGGATATGGCGATTTGCTTGTTGTAGTTGGTACATTTGAGCGTAACGCCCCTTAAGTTTTAGCAGCTCGGAGTGAGTTCCTTTCTCAACTAAATCACCATGATGCAATACCACGATTTGATCAGCATCTAAGATGGTTGATAAACGGTGAGCAATAACGACCAGCGTCATATCTTTACGCAACACTTCTAGGCTCTTTTGAATCAGTGCTTCAGTACCGGAGTCAATGTTCGCCGTGGCTTCATCTAAGATGAGTACCTTAGGCTTCGCAACTAACACACGCGCTAACGCAAGAAGCTGCTTTTGACCAGCAGATAGGTTTGTTTCACCTTGTCCAAGAGTTGTATCTAAACCATTGGGGTAACGACGAATTTGCTCAGAAAGTCCAACTTTTTCTAACGCATCCCAAATCAATTCATCTTCTACCGCTCTACCCAATGAGATGTTCTCTCGTACGCTCGCTGGCAGAATGTGTGGGTCTTGCTGAACCATAGCAACGTCTTTGCGAAGTACATCTTTTCCTAGGGATTTCAATGGGCGACCATCAATCAGCAGTTCCCCACTGTTTGTTGGATAGAAGCCCATTAGTAGCGAAGCGAGTGTACTTTTTCCGCTCCCCGTATGACCTACCAGCGCAATAAAGTCCTGATGCGCAGCTTGTAGAGAGATGTCCTTTAAGACGTCTTGCTTGCCATCGTAGCTGAAAGTGAGATTACTTAACTCAATCGCGCCCGTTTTTAGTGGTTTATGGTCGTCACCGTAGCTCTGTTCTTGTGCGTCCATCAACTCAAAAACACGCTCACTCGAAACTAATGCTTGTTGAAGCAGTGCAAGTTGCTGAGTCATTTCAATGAGAGGTTCTGTTACTCTACCTAAGTAGCTTATGAAGGCGTAAAGAACACCGACACCAATCATCTCGATACCGTTAAAGCCAAAAATGGCTACCAGCGACAGCAATGCGAGACCAGCCAGAAGATCCATGAGAGGGCGCAGCAAGAAACCATTGAGTCGAATAACTTTCTTTGATGCGACGAGATGGTTAGCCGTCAACTCGTTGAACTGCTTATTGAACCGTTCTTCCTGCTGCATAAGTTGGATGACACTCATGCCCTGTATAGACTCGCTTAAGTTCGCGTTAATGTCGGTTAGCAAATCACGCATATTGCGGTAATTCTCTGTACTCAGCTTTTTAAACAGGTACATAAAGCCAACCACGATTGGAAGAAGAATCAGGACGACTAACGTCAGCTTCCAACTCATGTAAAACATCACACCAAGCATGACTAAAATCATCACAACGTTTTTGACTACCGTTGCGATCAGTAACTCGTAAAACTGCTGCAGAGATTCAGTATCGTTGGTAATACGAGAGACCAACTTTCCCGCAGGTGTGTAGTCAAACGCAGATAAAGGCTGCTTGATTACGCCAGAAAATGTCTGTTTACGGATGGTTTTGATGATATTGGTTGCAACAATACTAAACTGCAAAGACTGAAAGTAAGCAAAGGTTGCAGCAATAACCTGAAGACCAATATATCCAGCCGCTAAGGTGATCAAAATATCTTTGGTGTAATCCCCTTTAGTAATATGCTCATCGATAAAGTATTGAATCAGCCAAGGGCCACCTGCGTTTGCTAACGCAGCGATAAACAGCAGCAACAAGCCTTTAATCATAGGGTTCGGTTGCTGAAGAGGGTAAGACAACAATCGTTTGAATGTACTCTGTTTCATGGTTACTCCTCCATTGCCTGTTCTAGTTTTTGGTATTGGTACATTTCCGCATACCACCCTTGTTGTTCCAGTAGAGCCTGATGTTGACCTCTTTCCGCGATGTGCCCATGGTTCAGCACCAAAATTTCATTTGCGGCTTCCAACGCTGTTAAGCGATGTGCAATTACGATCAGTGATTGATCTCGATAATGCTGCTCAAGGTTCTTCAGGATCTCGTGCTCTGTGCGACCGTCTACCGCAGATAGAGCGTCATCGAGAACAAGAATATCCGCGTTAAGTAGCATTGCTCTAGCTATCGCAATACGTTGCTTTTGACCACCAGACAAGGTGATGCCTTTTTCACCGACTTCAGTTTGGTAGCCATCAGGAAACTTCTCGATATCGTCATGGATACATGCGTATTTTGCCGCTTGATAAACTTCTTCTTTCGAAGCCTTTGGGTTGCCTAATGCGATGTTGTCATAAATGGTTTGCGAAAAGAGAAACGGGCTTTGGTTGACGATAGCAAATCGGCTACGCCATTCCGAAAGAACAGCATCTTTGATTGAAACGTCGCCAAACTTAATTGCTCCGTCGTTCAGCTCATGTTGTCTGAGTAGCAAAGTGAGTAGCGTTGACTTGCCACTACCAACGGCTCCCGCAATACCCAGCATCGTTCCTGGCTCAATAGCACAGTGCACATTGGTGAGTGCTGGTGGCAATTCTGCAGACCAGTGGAAAGATTCAATATCAATGTTAAGCGGCAGAGGTTTATCGCCAAGCAGCTTATCGCCACTGGTGATCTCTGGTTTTTCGTTGAATATTTCTTCTAGACGATTCCAAGCCGCAGAGCCACGCTCCAAGATATTGAATAAGAAAGCAAATGCCAGCATTGGCCAAATCATAAGGCCGAGATACATGGTAAACGCGGTTAAATCACCTAATGTGATGTCTCCTTTATCCACCAAATATGCACCAACTGCCACACTAAGAAAAAAGGACATGCCGATGGTGATTTGGATAGCAGGGTCGAACCGAGCGTCCGCGCGTGCGACGGCAATGTTTTTACTTCCCGTATCATCAACAACATCTTCAAAACGTTTCTGCTCTTGGTCTTCCAAGCCAAAAGCTCGCAACATCCTTACGCCATTAAGAGACTCTTGAGTCATGTCAGACATGGTTGAAAAGGCTTCCTGAGCGATGCGAAAACGCTTATGCAGGATGCGAACAATAAAGAAGATCATCACCGCAAGAAATGGCATAGGTAGCAAAGCCATAACGGTGAGTTTCCAGCTGATTTGCGTCACCATGATGATCAGTACTGCAACCCCGGTAATTAACGAATCGGCTGCGGTTAACACACCTTCTCCAGCGGTCATAACGATGTTACGAACGTCGTTAGTTCCGCGTGCCATAAGGTCGCCCGTTTTGAAGCGCTCAAAGAATCGAGGAGGTTGAGTCGAAAGGTGTCGGTATAAGCGATTACGCAAAATGGTACCGAGCTCCCAACTGGCACCAAATAACCAAATGCGCCATAAAATGCGACAAGCATAAATCGCAAAGAAAAGCGCAATTAATCCACCTAACCACAATAGAAGGGTTTGCGTTGTCATCGTCTGTTGAACAACACCATCGACAATAAGACCGACCGCTTTGGGTGGAATTAGCTGGAGAGCGGAAATGACGGCAAACAGTAAGATTGAACCTACATAGTGCTTCCATTTGAGTTGGAAATACCAACGCAGCTGCCAAAAAATCTTCATCGCGCCTCCTGCTTTAAATTATTGAATTTTTTATAAATCTAATCATTCATTATTCGAGATAATAATATGAATACAAGCACATTCTTTCGCTAAATCATAAAACAATACAATCTATCGGATCGCCATAAACGTTACGGAGAAAAATGTGATCAATAGCTAAATATGGAGGGGGTTTTGGATAAATGTGAAATATTTGTTTAATGCGTGAAATAAAAAGAAACAGTTTACCCAAGCATCTCGTGGTTGCTTGGGTATGGAAGTGTGGGGGAGAGGCTTCCGATTGCCTTTAGATGATAAACCCAGCTATTTACTGCGATTGAGATTAACAGTCTTCGGTTTTTATATCGTATGAAAGAGCCCCGCCCGCTTGTGTGGGGTAGTACACTTCGACATAACAAAGGTTGTGCCGGCTTACGGGCTTGTTGGCGAAGCCGATCAAAAAGTAGGGCTCGTCTGGCGAATCTTTCCCGTACCATCGATTGATGGTGAGTTGCGGGTCAAAGCCTGCTAGGTCTTTTGCTGCAAGTACAAACTTGATTAATCCGAAATATCCAACCACATCGTTGCGACCGTCGTTATCAAGATCAATATTTTCCGTTGCACCACCATCAACATGTTCTTGGGATTGTAAAACGGCTTTAGCATAGACTTGGTCATTGGCGGTTCGCAACGCATCACGCGCACCGACAAGAACCGCAATACGAGCATCTTTTTGGATACTAAGAAAGCGAGGAACGGCAAGCGTTCCCACAATCGCCAAGATGGTGATTGTCACGACTAAACCGATAAGAGAGAAACCTCTAGCTGCAACCATATACTGCACCATTTAAGTGGATTTTTGTGCAACTATTTTCATTTCAATGCAGAGAAGTGGTGGTATGAAAAAAGCATTAGAAAACATGACGGACTTCGGTATTTAGAAATCCCGATGTAAGGCAGTTATTTTGAGTTAGGGCATCGCCGAGAGAAAGCCGCTGAGGTTTATCTGATCTGCAGTTAGATGAGTCAAATTGATGTGACCCACAAAGAACAGGGTTTTTCTAACTTATTTTTGCCCCAAACCTGCTTAGTGCAAAAATCTAGACTCGTTACTGTTGTCATTGGTTGACCTACTTTTAGTAATGGTTAAGTATGTCTCTAGTTTACTATGGTGTGTTAGGTAGAAAGTGCCTGTATTTTGTGGGTTTTATTATCAAAGTTGTTTGTCTAACGTTAGGTTATCGGTTTAACTGATTGAAAAATTAAGCAAAGTGAAATGAGACGGATAAGTTCTGGCAGACACTGTCTGTCTGAGAATCCTCCGGTCGTTTGACAAAGAAATTCCATCTTCAGAGAGAGTTTAGAACACCATGAATATTGATTGGGGTGTTGTGCGGAAAAACATAAAGTTTTTAGTTGTGCTGTTCAGACCTTCATTAGCGAAAGCGCTGAGTCTACCGTTGTTGTTGGCTGGTATTGGTATCCTGAATCCTCCTTTATGGCTAGATATTTTAAATTGGTTTTTGAGCCACCAGAAAGTTCTTCCAGAATATAGTGGGCCAATATCAACTCCAATATTTATAACCGGGTGGGTTTTAATTGGGTTAAGCCTATTGATTTATTTGATTGAGGTGTGGCTTCAAATTAAATCAATGCGCCAGGACAGTGAAAAGAAGCTACTGGATACTGTTAAAGATCATCCCAAACAAACAGCAGATTTGATAGTTGATAAAATGAGGGGTTCCGGTTTTGGAGCCCAGCATCTTCAAGATGAAAGGATAGAAGAGCTTTCAAGCGAAATTACCTTTCTGCGATTTTTCGGTTCTTTTCCTAAGGAAGAAAAAGCGACTGCTTTAGCAGAAAGCATTATTGATGGAGAGTTGTCCGGTGGCACTCCCCAAGTAAAAGCAAGGGCGTTAGCGATAGTTGCAAGATACTTGTGCATAGGAGAAAAAGCCGATCTAGCAAAAAAATGGTTATCACACTCTAAAAAATTGTGTCAAACAGAGGAGGCGGCCATAGCACAGGCCTTTGTTGATGCTACAGGGTCTAACAAAATAGATGCGGCATCTGGTTTGCTTATGGTCAACAGTCCTTCAAATTATGCTGCTTTTTTTATGATTAAAAAAACAGTGGAAGGAAATGAAGCTGCTTTGAGCTGGTTTGAAAGTGCAGGATTAAGCCTTCACGATATAGATAATGATGGAAAAGTCGTTTTGCTCTCGGTTTTGTTGACAGAGCATCAATGGGAAAAGGCTTTAGATGTAGTTCAAAAGATAGATGGCGAATCTTTATCTATTTCACCAGCACTGGCGCAGCTTTCTGCGTTTACGTTCTTGGTAAATGCAATTAAGGCAGTTGAGCTCCGTGAGAGTGTCTTGACTTATATCCCCTTAGCAGCAGATCGCTTTCCGTTGGCAGATGATTCTGAATCTATACTACTTAGAAATCGAGCTGTCGAGCTATTCAAAGTTTGCTCGGTTCATGCACGACATCTGGGAGCTGAAGATGTAACGAATATCTCAGATAAGTATGTGCTGTGGTTACAACTTAGAAACCGTGAAACTCACGAACAGGCAATTACTGAGCTTAAGAGCTACTTCGTTAATTACAATCAAAAAACGCTTGAGTATTTGCCATTGGCATTTTCTTTTGGAGTTGATATCGATTTTGAGTCTATTGAAAATGAGGTAAATAGACTGACCGCTTTAAGTGCCGAGAATAACGCAACTCTTGGTTTAGCCCGGTTTGTATTGGCGCAGACACAAAAGCCAATATCGGCAGCAGTGGATTATATCAGGTGCCATAGAAATCAAATGGAAAGGAGCGTTAACTCCATCGCAATTAGTATGCTAGAAATAGAGGCATTAGCTAAGTCTGGGCTGGTCGATGATGCACAACAACTTTTACAGAAGGTTGAGGATTCAGGCGCACCTGATGTCGAAATTAGGCATTTGAAAAACATCGTAGAGTCAGCCAAGGGCGCAGACCTTGTCGCATTAGCAATAAGCCAATATCAACAAAGTAAAACTACAAGTGATCTTGCTCATTTGGTTAATTTGTTAGAAAGGAACAATCGAGGGGACAGATACTACTTATATTGCCAGGAGCTTTTTGACCGCACTGGTCAGGAATCTGATGCTATCAGAGTCTGTAATACCGCTTCTTCGCTTGGGAAGTTTTCTGAGCTTCATCAATTTCTGTCAGATAGGACGGATCTCGTCAAGAGAAGCGAGGTGCTACAAGCTCACTGGGCTTGGTGTCTATTTAGAAAGGGGGACTTAAGTGGTACTCATGAACAGATTGCTCGGTTAAAGCAGTCAAAATCACAACTACCTGATCTTAAATCGCTAGAAATTAACTTGTCTATTTTCAGCGGTGATTGGGAATCGCTCAGCATTTTTGTGGAGGATAGTTGGAATAGCAGGGAGGAGCTAAACGCGAATGACCTCTTACAGGCTGCCCATTTAGCAAAAGCAACTTCTCCAGGGCGAGCAAAGCAAATACTTGAGTTCTGTACAGGAAAATATCGGGATGATCCTCAAGTGTTTGCATCATCATATTTCATTGCTACGACAATGGGCTCAGAGGACAATCAAGAAACATCGGTATGGCTGAATAAGGCAATAGTTCTCTCTAATGAAAATGGCCCATTACACAAGGCCTCTTTCGAAGACCTAAAAGATATGATATCCGAGTCTAGGGATAAGAATGAAAGGGTCTATAAAGCCTATTTTGATGGTGATGCCCCCATTTTTACAGTAGCGGAACTATTGAACAGAACTATGTCTGATTTCTATCTGCTCCAGCCCTTAGAGAATAAAAATACGAAAGATATAAGGCGGAAAAGTGTAGTCCCGGTATTTCATGGTGCGAGGTCGGATCAGGTTATTGTTGGTGAGATAGTTGCTGTCGATGCTTCCAGTACTTTGGTGATGGAGAATTTGGGGATACTAAACCAGCTGTTTGATTGTTTTCAGAAAATCATTATCCCGCATTCTTTTATGCGATGGCTTTTTGAAGAGAAGCAGAAGGTTGCTTTTCATCAGCCTAGTCAAATTGAAAAGGCAAAGTATTTTGAACGGCTGGTTTCTGATGGCAAAATTTCTGTTTTTCACCCGAAGAAAATTAATAATCCTGAGCTGGCACTAGATGTAGGTGAAGAGCTTGCGTTTATGCTTGAGGAGGTGCGTGAGAATCCTGCGAATGAGGTGCAATCAGTAGTAGTGTGTTCCTACCCTGTGTATAAGGTCGGAGGCACTTTTAGGGAGGTAGAAGCTGACCTTTCTTCATTTCATTATTGTCTGACTTCATGCTCTCTATTAGTCAAAAAACTCAAAGAACTAGCCGTAATCACTGAATCTCAGTGTACCAAAGCCTTAAGTTATCTTAACCAACATGAAAAAGAGTGGCCTGTCGAAATTGAAGTGGCCAGTGGCGCACGGTTATTTTTAGATTCACTGTCAATTACCTATCTGATTACTGTTGATATGCTTGATAGACTTAGCGATGCCGGGTTTGAAGTGTATGTATTTAAGGGAGAGCGTGATAGGTATAGATCGTTGATAAGCCACAGTTCAATTATCGAACAGGAAGATTCGAAAATAGAAAATATAAGGAAATTATTTTTGAATGGGCTTACCTCTGGGAAAGTCATGCTTGCGGAAATGCCTTTAAATAAAGACCAAGTAGCAGCTTCTAATAACGATTATGCGAAGCCAACCGAAGAGCTCTTTGAGGCCCTTAAAATATGCGACTCAGCTTTGATAGATGACCGGTTTATGAATAAGCATCGAGATATAGCATTTGATGGAAGAACCGCACCTATTTATACATCGTTAGATTTTATTGAGACACTACACTATAAGGGACTTATATCTCAAGAACAGAAGTTTGAAGCAAGGACATTACTCCGGGAGTTTGGATTGGCGTTTGTTGGCATTTCCAACGAAGAGCTTGAATATCACCTAAATCACTCAGTAGTGTCAGATGGTGAGTTTAAGCCAACTAAACAGCTAAGAATGATAAGAGAAAATCTGTTTTTGATCAGGATTAGTGGTTTGGTTCAACTCCCAAGAGATGCCCAGTGGCTCCATGAAACGATGAAGACGATTGCAAAAGCAATAAGAACTCAGTGGTCCGATGATATTCTTCCCGAAGTAAGTCGTGCTAGATCATGCTGGTTGTATGATCTTATGGGATATAGGGAATGGGCCCAATCTCATAAAATAAGGGGAAATGAAGGAATGGCCTATATAGGCGAGGCTTTGACGGTTCATTCTGTTCTGATGCCGCCGGAGCATTTGTCAGACAAGCAAAAGAATAGCTATAAAGCATGGTTGGATGAGTTTGTTTTGGAGCCCTTGAAGGACAATGACCCGTGGAGTTTTAAGTATGTAATTGATTTGATGAAGCAGCAAATTGAAAGTATCGCTAATAATCCAATGGAGATAGCTCAGGATGAATAGCTCGGACTCTATGCGTGCTTATATTGTTTCTCACACCCTCAATTTATTCCCAAGTTCGGTTAGGTTGGAGCTACTATCGGATACCAAATTGTGCGAAGAGCTAGGGTTACAAACAGATGCGACTATTAGTTTTGGTGATAAAGAGTATGCCTTTGCTAGAAGCGCTCTTTTTAAGGCTATTCGCAGTGTTTTTGATAATATCGAGGAGGAATTTTCATTGGAAGATACTAATCATAATATGTGGTTGTTACGTAATCTTCCCGATGAACGTTCAGGCTTTTCTCTAACCAAAGGGGATGTGCAGATTGTTAATGATAGTTTTTGGCCACTTTTGGGAGATATCGACAGACGGTTAAGCATATTTGAAACAGTTGCGAAAAATCGTAGGCTCTCGAAAGAGGACATTGAATATTGGAGAACTAAGCTTTCGGCGGAAGCTGTTAGTGATGATGATGTATCTGACTTGTTACTTGATTTGGATTTATCTCCAATCCGCATTAAGAAGTTACTAAAGAGTGAGTTTCAAAGACCGTCAAATAGCGCATCGACACTGGTTCCGAATGATATTCGTTATTATGAACGACTTGTCGGGAAGTATCGTGGCAGTAAAAATATTGAGGAGTTTTGTAATAATGAGTTTAAGAAATATTTCGACAGTAGAATAGAAAATGGACTGATTGATAATGAGCTATTGATTTGTATGCATAAATCAATATCAAGAGTTGTTTCAACAGGGATCGTTGACGAAGCTTTGTATCAATCTCTCGCAAAGAGGGCAATTGAAACCTGTCATCCAATACTTTTGGTTTCTTGCCTTGAAATCGGTGCTTTGAAATTTGCCAATTCATTGGATACTACTATTAAGGCTCTTTTCGAGAGTATTTCATCTGTAAAAACACTGGAAAATCTACGCCTTTTTTGCTCTATGACTGTTTTTGTTGATGGAGAACTGGCGCGACTACAGATATTCAAAAATAAGCCACCATTCTACAGGCGCCTCGCTTCTCTTGCCCAGTCAGCCTTAATTGTTGAAGCTGCATTGGAAGAAAGTGTTGCCTTTGACAAAGTAGAACAATGGGCTGCTCAACAGAGGGGGCTTTATTTTTGCTGTCAAAGTTTTATTGATCTAATGGAAGAACCAAGATGGTTACCAACATATTTAACAGCAGAACAATTCATTAATGAGCTATATGGTCGGATAAATATAGCATGTCAAAATGCTGCTAAAAGTGACGCGATTAAGTTTTTACAAGAAGAGATTATGAGTGGTTCAAAATTCAATATGAATTGTTTTTTACCTGGACCATTGGAAGGTAACTTTGTTCCAGATGAGGTTCCTAGTGAAATATCTAATTTGCTGGCTGAGCAAGTGAATTGTGAGGTTTCATTAGCATCGTTCAGAGTTTTAATGAACTCTGCACTTTTCTGGAAAATTGATGAAAAACATTTAGAATCTACAGTATCACTATTAGAAAGTGCACAGCATAAATTAGCCGAAGCAAACGACAAGGACTCAGTTTACCAGGTACTTAATGGTTTGGCACAAGTTGCTTGTATGACTCGAAGTGAAAAGATTGCTTCATCAGTTATGATCTTAAGCCGACTATATCGTGATTATATTGATGTAGATTCTGAGCCAGAAAACTATCTTTCGCTAGGTTTAGTTGCAGCTGCTGCCTTTGAGGATAAAAATGACTGGGCTGAATTTATAGGGCAATGGTGTACAGAATTGGCGTATCTGTCAATTAGTGACGACGCTATATTTAGAATAGAGGTAATGCTAAAAAAGCTTTGTATCCTAGAGCCTTATTTATATCATACCTGTTCCAAAGCCCTAGACGTATTTAAGATGCTGAGTAGAAAGTAATTATTATTGCTAGCGGAAATCCTGAGACCAAAGTGATGTTCGCCAGCTAAAATTTTTTGCGAGCCTCAATTCGCGTGTTTATTGTGAGTTTCACAAAGAGTTTTGGGGTGTAGTTAAAACGAGGGGGTCAAAAGGTTTATTATCTGCACCACAATGACCGGAAATAAAGCTAAGCGACTTTCCATACCTGTAGTTGTCCGTAATTTGTTAAATTAGTAAAGTTACTAGCAAACTTCTGTCCAATGCTGAGCTAGCTCGTCCTGTGGCTAGCTCGGTTCTGCCCCATTCGGTGTTAACGTAATTACTCAATAGTAAAAAATGCTACTGAAATCACCGTATTTTTCTCATGGTTCACAGCACAGAGAGCGTGACAGTAATCTCCCAGAAGTTTTCATCGAAGGTTCTTTCAACCAGTAATTTATTATGCAAGTTTGCAGGCAGGCATATCCCACAGCTGGACACTGTGTGAAATGAAAGCTTCAAATATCAGAAAGTTGACGGCTATTGAGAAAAATCGTCGGCTAAAAGCCATGTTTCAGAGCTTTGTCCAGAAGTGGCGTTTTTTAGGTGTAGGAAGTACAAAAAGCTAATCGCTCGCAAAATGAGATCAGCCTTTTTTTATATGTATTCTTTGTTGATTGTGACATTAGCTCGCTTTTTCCAGTGCTTCTTTCAATTCAGCCTTTCTAGTTGCAAGCAAAGCTTCAAATTCAATGATCGTCACAAGCTGGTTGCGATAGTTAACCATAGGTTCAGCCACACCCTGCCGCAATGCCTCAGAAACCGATGGTTTGTATGAATCATTTACGGCCTTAGCAGAGCTTAGTTTCTGCTCCATCGTGAAAATCTCGGCTTTTAATTGTTCAATGATCATGTTATTTGCCATTTTTATTGTCCTCTAATGATTGGATGATTCCACTCAGTAACTCAGAGTAGTCCTTTGTTGACTTAGCTTTTAATGGGTAGAAAATCCAGCCTCCTTTTAACTTGGTTACTTTTGATATTTCAAAACTAAAACCTATCTTTTGCTCTATCAGTAAAATAGGCCTGTAGCATTTGAGCCATTCCTTATCTACTTTTTTTGATGTGAGAAAGCACTTATAGTCAAGTGAGGACAGGCGATCTTTTAAACGCTTCCTTAGCTCAAATTGCTCTTTGGTGCTCAATCGATCACCGCGAAACATTGCATCCATCGCTTCAAAAATGCTGCTCGATTGCTGCTCCAACTCCTGCTTTTGTTTTTTTCTATTTGAAAAACTAATAACGTTGTTCATGGTCTTAGCCTCCAATGATTTCGAACGTAAATTGTTTATATATATGTTCAATCTCTAACACTAGCAAATAATTAACTAAATCAGTAACAAACCTTACTAGCAAGGTTTGGGGCAAAAGCGTTTCGAAGGCTGATGAGGTATTGCATACTTTCTAAAAAGCACTGCATAAAGTCTACCTGCTACGACAGAGCACTGATTTTTTAAGTGCGATCTTTATCGTCTTTATCCTGACTGCACAAGTCGAAATGGACTTCAAAATGATTAAACTTAATTGTCTACCGACATTAATCTCTATACCTACAAATTTACACGACTCTCAGCATTCTACCCTTCCGCAGGGAGATTAATTACTTATCCGAGAAGCACAGAGGAGCGGCTGCCCCTCTAATTCATTATGCTCATTTCATTGAGATGGTTCTGGCTTTCCACTGAAGGCACTTCCCTTAAAACGAGCATCCCCCCCCTCACTAGAGCACCGCCAACTGCCATGAACCCATCTAATTCCTTCGAGTCGAATTTCTGGGTATCAGGAAAAACCTGTCGGATTTGCTCATCGGTTAAGTTCGCATCCCGCGCTCTTTTTATGGTTGAATACCCCTCTAAAAGGCGAGCCATACCAAAAGGGTTTTTAAGTGTATCTACAACAGTACTCATCACGTTCTCCATAGCTGTTAGTGATGGAGTTAAATATAGCGTTTTGCTCACAAGACGAACACGACGACACCATGCACAGCATTGCGGGGTGTAAACGTAAAACGATTTTTCGTACACTCAAGGGGATACTTTTTGAGAGAACAATAGGCGCAAGGCGTTACTTAAATGTGTGATAAAAATGAATATTTGAAGATCCATGCTCAACACCAATTAGACCGTTTTTTCTGCCATCAATTGGTCGTTAGACGCTTTGAAACTGAAGATCACGCAACATTTTCCATGCTACGAGAATTAAGAGAAAAAATTGAAACCTTGATTTGGAATGGTACACATGATCGGCAGTTGCTGATTAATCAGATGCATTTTGTCACACACCTTACAGCCAGATTAATGAATTCTTTAGTGAACCTTTATCTTGCTAACTCTTTGAGAGATGATTGCATGGAGAGCTTCTATTCAATGCTGGATGAAGTGAATGGAGTGCACAAGGTTGCTCTCTTGCAACCTAACCCTCCCTTGGTCAGTACATCTCTTAGTGAAAAAACGAAGTCAGATATATTTACAGAGCTCAAAAGGTATCTTGATGCTGTAGATAGTTCTATGCGATCCGATCATCCTGTGACGATCAAGAAGGGGGATGACAATATCTCTGCGCCAAGCTTGCTGACGATATATACACCGTACGCCTTGACGGTCAAAATTGATTTTCAGCTATTGCTCGATTTCATGTGTGAAGATGAAATTGTTAAGAGGTATACGCAGAACGTGTACCATGAGGTTGACCAGAACGATAATTACATTACGGAAAATAATTATCTAAACTGGATATTTGCACACCCTGAAGCCTGGCACAGGCTCAGCGAAGAGTGCAAATATTGCTCGCTGCTTTGCGACCTATATGCTTTAAACAAGTTGTTTTTAAAACAGCGTCGTATATTAAGTAAAAACGTGCGTATACGAGATGACGATACTACTCTAGTGCAGTTCGACGGCAAAAAAAGTAAAAATTGTATTCACCTGTCAGTAAATTTTGCCGAGCTACCAGAAAATATCGACAACATAATATCTCAGTTTACTGCTACGCTGAAAAGCAAACTGGCAGATAAAGGCTTCTTTCGTGCTAATGCCACAAAAGGAGATTTTTGGAGCTCTAAGTTTGCAGATGTTGAGATGAAATCACTGAGAGAAATTAAGAGTAATCAGAATGAGCAGATATTCCTGCTCAATAAATTAGTAAAATCCTACCCAAAGTTCCTTTATGGCATATTACTCTATGACCTCGGACAATCCGAAGGCACTCAATTTATTATTGACCGCTCTGAAAATGCGAACTTTATAGGTACAAAGCACAACCGAGTCGACTTCTCTGCATCACCGCCTGAAGAAAACGGAAATCTTCAAAAGGATCTTGAGTTTGTTAGAGCTACTGTTTCTTTTACCTCTAAAGCTGCCCGTCGGGCATGCTTAAACAAATTATACTTACCACAGTTTTATGTATGCCAATGCTCCAACTGCTCGAAAAAAACAACCGATACCTGATGTCGAAAACCAATAATTTGTTCAAATATAATAAAGATTGATCATTTTTGGGTAAAAGAGCTCAAGCACGGGCTGAGTCGCTAACACGTTTCTGTCCAACTTTGAGTTAGTACACTCAATGCAATTTTAAAGATAAGCAGCTGCGATTAATTGCTTTCTTTGCGGCTGCAACCTTCTTCAACTGCATTCAAGTCTACCTCTGCCGTTGAGTATCACATTGATGTGCGAGCTGCTCTGAGACTAGAGTAATGGTAAGGGACTTGAGAGCTTTTTAGGGCTCAAAAACGGTGAAACTTCGTTGGTAGGTAGAGAGAGCCTAATTCCTGAAATAGCCAAGCCCAAGCAACGGTATTGCTTGGGCTTGGGAGTCTATATATTATCTGTTACGGCGTGTGAGCCTTGTTTGAATACAAAGCGCCAAATGAACAAAACCACGGCAATGTAAGCTAATCCCACCCCAAGTGCTTGCCAGTGCATGCCGTTATACATCGCGATTGGCATCAAAGAGATGATGAAGATGTCAGTGATTGAGCCCGGAACATAAGCGATGGCGTAATCATCAAGTACCTTGCTGCGCATTTTTGGGTCAACAATGCGAAGTAGGGCAATACCCATGGCAACCGTACCTGTTAACCAACCCCAAGAGAAAATGCCTTTCTCAAACCAATCATCACCCATGATGCGTGGAGCCACCCAAAAGATTAACCAAAGCGTGAAGCAGACGCCGCCAATTGCTAGTACCACCATAGGCATTAAGTACTGGGCTAAGACGGTAATCTTGATTGCTGAGATACCAAAGATTATCAAATAATCGGTACTGATGCCTGCTGCGTGTTTGAATGCTCCGTCACACAGGTAGCGTGAAGCTTTGGTTTGTTTCGCGATGATTCGCACAAGCATGCCGCCAAGGAAGCCAGTTACAAACGTAGGAATCTGCACCTTATCGTGGAAAGAAGACAAGTAGTTGGCGGCGACATAAGAGAAAGCGGTTACGACAACCACTAGCGCAGCGTGAATCGCGAAAGAATCAACCGACAGGGAAGACATGGTGTCTTTCATTACCGGTTCTTGATCATCCGGCTTAACAAGGCCTTTGCGTTCGTGTTCGTCCATGCTGTCGAATGTCGTAAAGCTACGAATCCAACCCATCTTCAATGCGAATTGCAGCATGAGCATGCCGACAGAAATCGAAATGAAAATACCCACGGTTGCGAAGGTTAAGCCAAGTGTGAAGCCATCTTCCCAGCCAAGCCCCGTGAAGATTTCACCAACCACAGAGGCAGAGCCGTGACCGCCCATAAAGCCCGCAGACATTGTCACACCAAAGCCGGGATTAATCTCTGGCCAGAAGAAGGTAGTGATCGCGAGACCAAACATTGCTGCAAACAACCACTGAGAAACAGAAGCGATTTGGTTGAACGCCCACAATGAGCCAGCGCGCTGTGCGACGGTTTTAGGTGATGGAACATCCGTTGCCAAACCTAACGCAGAAAAAAGTGCAGCAGTTAACAGGCTTGCGTTAGCGGTAAAGGTGTCGGTCCAAGGCAGTACGTTTAGCAGGGCTGGTCCGAAAATTAGACCGAACAATCCTGCGAGAACCGCCGATGGAATGTACATACGTTGCAGTAATGGCGTGTGAACGCGAATGACTTTTGCCAAAATCAATAGTAAGCCAGCGATGGCTAAGTCAGTCAGCATTAGACCTTTAGGCATCTTATTCTCCAGAAAATGCACTCAAGGGGTAGCGTCCTTGTGACCAACCTTGATTGAAAAGTAACTCCCAACGAAAAAAGTCACATACGTGACCAAAAGAGTTGAGAAATCAATGTCGTTCTCATAAGCAAAGGAATGTGCTTATGCAGTTTGAAATGAGTGTAAATGTCGTGATTGCGCACGAACGTGAAGAGAAATTAGATTAAATTTCTCAATGTTATTTTGATAGTTCACTCAGGAAAGGCGGCAATCCTAGTCACTTTGTTAGAGCAATGCAATTGATGGGATTCAACAAATTATGTCTATTAAATGTACGTTTATTCCTAAAAGTATGAAAAATAAAGACAATTAACGAGAAATAATATTTGTCATAGCGACAATAAAAGTTGATTGAGTGGTTAAGTTATCGCCACTTTGTCAGAGGGCGTTAAGGATTCACATGAGAAAGAACGAAATCGACCAAGGTACGATTTTTAAGGGAAAGCTGTTTTGAACGGTAAAGCAGGTGGATCGGCTTTGGCTTGGGAGTATGTTGATGGAGAATTTCCACCAATGCGCCAGATTGGATTTCTTGTTCAACTAAGATCTTTGGTTGCAGCAGAACGCCAGAGCCTTTTAACGCGGCAAACTTAAGTACATCGCCATTATTAGACGTTAATCGGGTGTTGCTGTTTCCAAAGGTATTAGATGGCATGTTCACCACTTGTTGGCTTTCTCCTTGGTGATACTGAAACCCCAAACAATGATGATGTTCAAGGTCATCAAGCGATTGGATAGGGGCATGTTGCTCAAGGTAAGAGGGTGAGGCGCAATAAGTCATGTGGTATTCACCCAGTTTTCTTGCGACTAACGACGAATCGACTAACTCTCCGATTCGAATAATCACGTCTGCTTCGCTTCGATATGGGTCAATCAAATTGTTATCCAACATCAGCTCTACGTTCAAATCGGGAAATTCTGCTAAGAAGTTAGCCACGATGGGTGCAATGACCTTTTTGCCATAAGTGACAGGGCAGTTAACTTTTACCGTTCCGGTTGGACGGTTGATCAGCGTCTGGATCAGGTTCTCTGCGTTGGTGATGTCTTCAATAATGCGGTGGCACTCTTGATAGTAAAGCCTGCCAGCTTCGGTCAGGGACTGTTTGCGCGTGGTGCGATGAATCAGCTGTGTACCTAAGCTTTGCTCAAGAAAGCTCACGTGCTTGCCAACCATGGTTGGTGAAATATCAAAGTGGTGTGCGGCGTTACGAAAGCTGCCATGTTCGACCACGTAAGCAAAAACTTTCATGCTTGTTAATTTGTCCATTGCACACCCAGAGTTGATAAAGAAATAACTAAAGCAGAGTTTATCAATCATATGAGGTTAATTACAGTGGCGGAATGATTAAGAATGGAGAAAGAGATCCATCATGAGCGAGACGATTTTTGTTACCGCCGAACTGAAAATGAATGCCAATAAACCAAGACAACAAGTGGTTGAAGCTATTGAACAATTTTGCCTTGATATGCAGAGCGAATCAGGGTGTTTACAAGCGAATGCGACCTACGATTCGAAAGAACCACAACGTGTGATTCTTTGGGAGCGATATGAAAACCGCGCCGCGATTGAAGCGCATTTTGCTATGCCGCATACACAAGCGTTTATTGCGGCTGAAATGGCGGAGTTAGTTCAAGCATTCGAAACCCAAGCTCAATAGGAGACGTGAACATGAAATGGGGCATTTTAGGCACAAGCTTTATCTCAGGTGTCATGGCAGAGGCAATCCAAGGCGATGACAAGAGCGAGTTGTACGCGGTGGCTGGGCGTTCGGAGCAGAACTTGAAGGCATTCGCTGAGCAATATGGTATCGAGAACACGTTCAACGATTACGATGCATTGATTGCCGATGAGCAAGTCGACATTATTTACATCGCACTGCCAAATCACCTTCACCATGACTTTATTGTCAAAGCGGCTGAGCAGGGCAAAGCGATCCTGTGTGAAAAGTCGCTTTCTGTCGATCTGGAAAAAACCGAGCTGGCCCTAAAAGCAGTCGAATCGCACAAGGTGTTCTTTGCTGAAGGCTTAATGTATTTACATCATCCGTTGATCAGCGAGTTGGTTTCGGTGCTTAAATCGGGAGAGATTGGTGAACTTCGCTCCATCCATACTTCTTATATCGCGTCGATTGCGGAGTTTGTTAATCCAGACAGTAAAGGTGCTTTGTATAACTTAGGCTGCTACCCAATGTCATTGGTGCACTTGGTGGTGAAAACCATGTTAGGTGAGCAAGCTTTTGAAAACCGCGCTATGACAGCGATTGGCCGAAGAGGCCATGACGGTAATATCTGTGAATCGAGCTTGATGATGCAATTCGGTGAGCAACAGACGGCGAGCGTACATACCGCAGAAGATCATGGATTAAAACACCAGTTCACCATCCTGGGTAGCAAAGGCTGTATTACGTTAGACTCGAACCCATGGCTACCAACCCTAGATAACCAGTTTAGTGTGGAAGTTTACGAGACGTCGAAGCGTGAAGTGTCTGTTCCGGCAGCAGGGGACGCTTTCTTCTATCAAGTGCGTAATGTTCGCCAAGCGGTTGAAGTGGGGCTTACATCGTTAGAGAACCCTTGTGCAACATGGGAAGATTCTCACCGTATCATGCAGCTACTGACGGAGTGGGAATCACTGGCTTCAAAGTAAGCCTGTGTTTAGGTGAAATAGCCCAATGAAAATAAAAACGGCGCACTAACAATGATCAGTGCGCCGTTCTTATTTTGTGTTCAGTTTGGATTAAATACGGTTATCGCCGGTGCTGAATGCAATGACTTGACTGATTTCAGTCAGACTTCTTCCGCTTTCTTGCTGCCATTGAACAAAGGCTTTGTTGGTGGCGTCGAGCGATTTCTTTGTGTCTTTGCCACCTTCAACGATCTTGCAATTACGCAGGTAAGCTTCAACGTCGCTAGACAGGATAAAAGTGTCGACGCCCATTTGACGCAGTGTGTAAGGTCCAGTATTTCCGCCTAAGCGATTACCGCGTTTCTTCAAATATGCCCATAGGTCGGTGATTTTCTCTTGCGGCCAATCTGCGACCATTTGGCCAAACGAACCGTGTTCTATTTTTGCTTCGTGGATCATACGAGCGTTGGCAGGAATCGACATGACTTTGGTGAGATGGCGAATAATACGTTTGTCGGTTGCTTTGGTTTCCCATTGTTCATCAGACAGCATCAATAGCGGCTCAATTTTAAAACCGAAAAATACCTCTTCGAAGTTCGGCCATTTATTGCGAACCACACTCCAAGAAATGCCACTTTGGAACACCTTCATCGAAAACGCCGCTAGCCAACGGTCATCAGGAATTGCGGCCAGCTCTTCTTTGCTTAGTGGGTGAGACAAAAGCGCCTCAAGTTGGTCTTCACCGCCTTTGCGTTCGGCTGCGCGTTGATAAATGGCGTCAAATTTTTCGATACTCATAAACGAATTCAGTCCATACGATGTTTGCCAAACATACTACGCTTAAGTAGCTGAATCGTAAATTGATGGAGTGTCACAAATGAAGAAGGTCACGTTAACGTTTGTCGGGGAAGGTTCGGATCGTATCGCAGAAAAATTTTATGCCTGGATGACCGATGGTGGGTTAGAAGACAGCATGATTGAGAATCTATCTGACCGTGAATTCTCAGTTGTCGGCATCACTGATATGGATAATGAAACGCGTGATGTGGTGATCAATACTGAAATGAATTAGGGTCTGTTGACCTTTTGAGCTGATTTTTGCAGCAGTTTGTGGGTTCTTTATACAAGGCAGAGGCTTTGAAATGTAGTTGCCCTACCTGATAAGCCGATAACGCAGTAGAAAGGAGCCACAAACGCTGCCCGACGGGTTCGGCTAAAAGCGTTTTACTCTTTGTTGAGAGGATTTTGCTTAGAATAACTAGGCTACAAACCTCTCGCCGCGATTAAAACGCTTTTATCTCGAACAAAATTTAACCGCAAAAGATCAACAGACCCTAATGACTCGCCTTTCGCCAGCAAGTAGAATCAGATAAAACAAAGCCCTTCACGAGAAGTAACTCCTATCACTTAACGTGTTTGGAACGAACTGGATAGCGAGTCTTACTCATACGAACGGTCCTTGATTTGGGCCGTTTTTTTCGCTCTGGCAGAATGTAACGCTTCACCCGCTCTCGCATCGCCCTCAATTTTTTAGGGATCGAGCCTGGCGATGCTATCGCACACCACATAAGTTCATCTTGAATATCTCGAAGTGCCATCATAAAACTTATCCGCAGAGGCGATACCTTCGCTTCTTTAGCAATAC
>NZ_APHW01000014.1 GCF_002741985.1 Vibrio rotiferianus CAIM 577 = LMG 21460 | reverse complement strand
TGATATCGACGATATCGATTCGGTCAAGATTGGTGACACGACCTACACAGGCGATGCACTTAAGGCGTTGTTCAACGAGGGCATCGAGCTAACCCTCACTGGTGCAGAGAGCATTTCCGTGGTGGTTACACCAAAAGACGACGCTGACATTGAAGGTTTAGAGAGCTTAGTCGGTCAGATTGTAGCTGGCGAAGGCGCGACGATCCTACCGGGTAATAACAAAGCAAACGCCACCATCAATGATGAAACCGTTGACCGTAACGAAGTGACGGAGGTGTCAATCAAGACGGTGGACGCTGCTGCAGTGGAAGGTGAAAGCACGGCTTCGTTTGCTATTTCACGCACAGAAGAAGAAGGCGAACCAGCTAAGGTCACCTTCAAGTTCGATACCAGCATGGCGGACTCGGTTGATCTCGACGATATCGATTCGGTCAAGATTGGTGACACGACCTACACAGGCGATGCACTTAAGGCGTTGTTCGACGAGGGCATCGAGCTGACTCTTACCGGTGCTGAGAGCATCTCCGTGGTGGTCACACCAAAAGACGACGCAGAGATTGAAGGTTTAGAGAGCTTAGTCGGTCAGATTGTGGCTGGCGAAGGCGCAACTATTCCAGATGGCGGTGACAAAGCGAACGCGACAATCGATGATGGTGGTCATCCACCACAATCCGAGTCATTTACTGAAACTATCAGCACAACAGGCAAAACGAAGGTTGTGTTCAACACAAACTTCGATAATGTAGAAAATGATGATGATCATATTTCAGATAAAGAAGATGACCTATCTGAAACGCCTCTAAATATTGTCGTTACAGAGCTTCCTGATGACGGAAAGCTATTCCTAAAAGTCAGTGATACTGAGTTTGTAGAAATCAAATCAACGGATCTGCATATCGTGGATGACGTGACGGGTGAAATTCTTCAACAAGGTACGCCTTACAACCCAGACAGCATTTATTATGAGCCAGATTCTGACAACATAGGGTTCTTGCTTGGAACAAAAGATTCTTTTGACCAAGAGTTTAACTCTAGTCAGACTGAATTTTACAACTGGGGTGAGTCATCGGATGGTAACGCTAGCAGCGTAAGAACGATGACATTGAGTAATGGTAGCATTATTACGATCAGTACAGACGATGGCTTGCTTACACAGTATCGCGGTGACCCAGATGCAAACCATGTTGGTTACGGTATTGGTGTTGGTGGTAACAGCGGAATCAACTCTGGAGAGGTCATAAAGATTGATTTTGGTAACACACCAGTAGATGCCTTAAATATCGGACTAGATGGATTGGGTGGCAAGTTCGACCATGGTTCTAATGACAGCTACGCAGTATTCGTTGTCAAGTATGATGATGGTTCATCCAAAAGGATTACATATACTAAACCTGAGGGCGAAGATGGGAATACAGCTTTGTTCCAAGAACTTGTATTTGATTCACCAGAAGGAAAACTGATTGCCTCAGTTGATATCACCACAGAAGGTGATGGTAACTGGGAGTTGAAATATATCGAGGCAGAGCCTCAAGAAGACACATTTGACTACAAGGTTGTTGATTCTTCAGGAAACTACAGTAACGAGTCACAAGTAACTTTAGATAAAGATGGTCTAGAGGGGAATTTACCACCAAAACCATTAATCGCTACTATTGACGTACAATCAAGTAGTATCGAGGAAGGGGCGAATTTAGTCTTCGACATTTCATTAGATTCAACTACAGCTACGCAGTACAAATATCCTGTAAAGTTTGGTTTTGGGTCGACTACAACGGACAACCAAGATATAGACTTTGCAAGCGTCATCTTTAGTGACGGCGTAACCTATGACGCTATAACTAATTCATTGATTGTACCTAAAGGTGTTGATTCGTTTAGTATCACTATTCCTACTGTGGATGATCTCCAAACTGAGTCGACAGAGCACTACGAGATCCAAATTGGTGATCACAGTGCGGGAATAGACATAACGGACAACGAAACACTGACTCAATTCAAGTCTGTGGAAGGTCAAGAGTTAGAGCTTGTTGGTTTACCGAGTGGTTTTACTTTCCCAGATGGTGTGACATCTATTAACACCGAACTTGGTGGAGTTGTAGAATTACAAGATGGCAAGATTATATATCAGCCACCTCAACGTGATCATTCTGACGAAATCAGTGACCAAGATAGTTTCCATGTAGACGTGAATGGTACAAGGCATACCATCCAAGTCGACATTGCAGATTCTGCTCCTGTTGCAAGAGACGACTCACATACACTTGATGTCGTGCTCGACTCGTTTAGTGTCGGCGGCATCGAAGCTGCGTGGAGTTCGGTAGTAGGTGGTACAAACACCTACGTTTTCGATAGTAATGACAATGATAGCGCCAATGACCAGCTTCGTTGGGGTATTACCGATGACAATGACCCTCAATCAGGTTACGGATTTATTGACAATGATTTGGGGCTGAATGGTGAGCTTCCGTTAAATGAAGACGTTATTCTGGGGACTTTTACTCACTTTAATAACCCGATCAGCTCTGGAACGGCGATTACAGGAGCAACGTTATCTGTAAGTTTTGAGTTGGTTGATACTTATGGAAACCGTCAACTAGTCGAACTGGACATCGAGTTTGGTCATAACGAGACACCAAATGACGGCGGTACCGGTGACGATATAGTGACCATTACAAGTACAGCCGCGACATTTAACTTTGATGGTAAGGAATATTCTGTAGAAGTTGTTGGCTTCAAGGATGTTAACGGTAATGTCGTTACCTCAATAAATACTTCTGAGAACCAGGACACATCGTACGATCTTGCCATTAAACTTGTCCCAGATAGCAATTACTCTGAGCCTTCTTTATCCGGTAATGTTTATGAAGATAACGGTTTTGGCCCAGATGAGATCGCGCAAGATGATGTTTCCGTTGTGTCTGTTAGAAGCAGTACTGGCACTGTAGGTGCAATTGGCCTAGCTCTACAAGGCCAATATGGTCAATTAACGTTGAACGAAAACGGTACTTATGAGTATGTAATCAACACTTCACATAATGCGATTCCAGAAGATGCGGTCGAGTCGTTCACTTATACACTAGAAGATACTGATGGCTCACAATCTGAAGCAACAATTAGTATTGACTTTAATCTGATTAATGCTTCAGAAATTAGGGCGTTAGACGATGCTGTCAAGACGACTGAGGGACAGGACATATCGGGTAACCTTTTAGATAATGATGGGGATACTATTCAGTCTGTATCTGAGTTCTCAATTGCTGGCTCTAATACAGTGCACTCGATTGGAAGCCGAGTCGCTATTGAAGGGGGATTCATTACAGTCCAAGCCAATGGTCAATTTTTGTTTGAGGCTGCGGATAATTGGAATGGTGATGTACCTGCCATTACGTACGTGACAGATACTGGTGCATCAGCAAGACTGAATATTGAAGTCGAAGCGGTCGACTCTCCGACAGTTACTGATAAAGATTCTTCAAAAGCTAATGAGCATCATACTGCGACTGGCAACGTGTTATCGAACGACGAGGATATAGATTCTACGTTGTTAGTCGATACCTACTCGATTGAAGGGGTAGACGGCTCGTTTGACGCTGGCACACAGTACACATTCGGCAATCAAGGGGTTTTCGTTCTCAATGAAAACGGTAGCTATTCATTTACGCCTACTGAGCATTGGAGTGGGGATGTTCCAACAATCACTTACACGACCAACACTGGCGCGTCAAATACCTTAGATGTTGAGATCGTAGCTGTAGCGGATACGCCTAATTTAGAAGTAATTTCTAGCAAAACTATTGCGGCCATTGATTTTGAAGATGTTAGTGTCCGCGGTACTGTGGCCAACGTCGATATTGATAAAGTTTCTGGAAGTGGAACCGTTGGCGTCTGGGAGACGAGCAATAGTGGCGGTAAAGTCGAAGTAGGTACTGAAGGAACTTATCGAGATGGTGATTCCACCAACCAGGTACTGGAGCTGGAAGGCCGGAATGGGGACAAAGATCTATTCACAGATATCACCTGCCGAGCTGGTGCCCAATATACATTGGACTTTGAAGCGGCTATTCGCAGTGGTGACTACCATGCATCAGATATGGTAGTTAAGTTATACAAGCTTGACGCTTCTGGCAGCCCTATTTTAAGTTCTGAAGTCACAGTATTTGATTTCCATGAATATGATTATACCTATCAAACTCTCGAAAACATCGAACTACCAATTGAGGATTCTGGCAACTATCGAGTGATGTTTGAAGCGAAGGGCTCAGACACTCTAGGTATTATCATTGATGACATTGTTATCAAAGAGACTTTGAATACAGGTGAAGAAGGAGCATTCATCGCATTAAGTGAAATTAGCGCTTCCTTAGTAGATGCTGACCACTCTGAACGACTAACTATCCAACTTGATGATGTGCCGATTGGAACGGTATTACGTGATGGTGCAGACAATGAGATAACCGTAGAATCAGTTCCTGTCGATATTACTGGCTGGGACTTAACTTCACTTGAAGCTAAGTTTAGTCAGTCTGGACAGTTTAATTTGAATGTATCCGCCATAGCGACGGAAGTGAGCAACAATCATTCAGCAGAAACTAGCATTCAGATACCAGTTTCGGTAACGCAGCAGGTCGTTCACCTCGGTGGCGGCGGCAATGATACCTTTGAACTTACTCAGCCAATTAATAACTCGGCGAACTTTACTTACTCACTAGGTGGTCATGGTGCGATAGGAGCTCAAGGCCCGTTCCAGCAAAAAGTTGAATTGACCGACAACATCAGGGTTAGCAGCGGTGACAGTAATGACCGAATAGACTTTGGTATAGGTAAAGGAGACTACGTTATCGATACGGGTAGTTCTCTTCCAAATGAAAATGGTACTACTCCAGATCGAAGCTTTTTCGAAAACGCAGACTTTATGAGTACAACGCAGACGATTCATGATTCTTATGGAGCCCTGCTACAGAGTGTAGAAAGTGAAGTTCAACCTGTGACTGATACGGTAAATCTGGGATCTGGTGATGATGTTGTCACTAGCCAAGGGGGTAACTTAGCCGCTTATGGTGGAGATGGTAACGATACTATCTGGGGTTCAGACAATGGCTCTGATGGTATTCGTGGCGGTAATGATGATGATACTCTGTATGGCAGAGGTGGTGATGATTACTTATTAGGCGAGGCCGGTGAAGATACCATTTCGGGTGGTAGCGGTAATGATATCTTAGTTGGTGGTCTAGGAAACGATATTCTAATTGGTGATGATGGTGCAGATATTTTTGCGTGGGTAGATGTTGAAAATGGCGCTGTTGACCGTATTAAAGATTTCACTGTCGATGAGGATATTCTTGATTTGTCCGAAGTCTTGGAAGGTGTCACCTTCAACGATATCTCCGAGTTGTTGGATACGATTCCTGATGACAATCTGCAAAGTGTAATTTCGATTGAGGATTCACAAACAGGGGCGGCGTTAACGATTAATCAAGACGGTAAGTCAATGTCTATTGAGTTCGATGGTTTGAGTGCTGCAGATTTAACTGCTTATTTATTTGAACAAGGTGGGCTTAAACATAGCGATTAGTTACACTTGTTGGCAAAAATAAATCAAAGGGGCTAATGACAAGCCCCTTTGTTGATCTAGTGGTACTTTTAGCTTTTAGGAAGTGCGGTAAAAATAGTCCATTCCTGTTTCACTTCGCCTTTGTAGCCAATGACGGTGGCTGTAACCCGTCTGTTTAGAGCATGGCTGATCTCATCGGTACCGAAAGAAGCCAATTTTGTTTCTCCGAAACCCACTATCCTTAAGCGGTCAGGTGAAATGCCATTTTTAATAAGTTCTTGGCGCACATTCTCAGCTCGTCTTTTCGACAAATCTAAATTGTGTTCGTCAGTACCCGTGATGCTTGTGTAGCCTTTAAGCTCTATTGATGTACTTGGGTACTCTTTCAGGAAGTTCGACAGGTCACTAATCTGTTTTGCAAAAATTGGGTTGATGGCGTCGGAGTCGTTCGCAAATAACACTCTAATTTGCATTTTTTGTGAAGATTTTGCGTACTCTCCACACCCATCATTATCAAGCTCTGAACCAATAGGTGTTCCTGGGCATAAATCCCTATGATTGATTACACCATCTTGATCATCATCCAATTGATCGGCGGACTGATCAGCTATAGGTGTTGGAATGTAATCATACTCATCTCCAGTTTCATTGCTAGAACTGCAGCCGAAGATAATAAGTACTGAAAGACCTAGTAATAACGCTTTCATATTAATACTCCACTTTCTCTAACCATTCTTGAGGGACATCAATTCGTAAAGCATTCAATAACTCTCCCGTGGCATTCATCACTCGATATTTAGCGTATTGTTCTGAATATTTTGCATCTAAGTAGTCTTTTCGTGCCTGAAACAGTTCGTTTTCTGTATTCAGTAAATCCAATAACGTTCGCTTACCGATCCGATACTGCTTCTCATAGGCAATAACGGTTTCTGCTGCGGAATCTACATGGTCGGCAAGAAACTCTTTTTGTTGCAGAGTTAAGTCAAGCGCACTCCAAGAAAGTCGCAATCCTTCTTCCACGTTTTGATAAGCACTTTCACGCAAGTCTTTTGCTTTATTCAATTGGTAGGCGAAGTTTTCACTGTTTGCAGCGTCACTACCACCGTTGTACAGGTTGTAGCGCATTCTCAACATTGCAGTGGTCTCATCACTGCTGCCTTCAATGCCTCCTGCATCATCTCGCCAGGTTTGGGATGCCTCCAACGAAAGTGTAGGGTAGTTGACGCCTTTTGATTGCTTGTACTGAAACTTGGCTGAATCGACATCGGCAATCGCAACTTGAATAACAGGATGTTGGTCAAACGCTTCTCCAACAGCATCATCAACTGTGTTTGGTAGGTAGTTCTCGTCTGCTCTTGGGAAAATGAGTCCTTGCGGAGTCTGTCCAACTAATCGGGTGAACATAGTATGTGAGTCATACAAATTGTTCTGAGCGGCAGCCAAGTTACCATGGGCTTTTGCCAAGCGAGCTTCAACCTGAGTGAGGTCTGCAGTAGATCCAATCCCGGAGGTAACACGCTTTTTAATGTCTACATATATCTTTTTATGAACGGCTAGGTTGTTTTCTGAAAGCGTTAATATTTCGTATGCTTTCACGGCATCAAGATAGACTTTTGTTACTTCGAGTGCTTTGTCTGAAGCATCGGCAAGTAGTTGGTACCTCAAAGATTCGGCATCGGCCGCAGTACGATCAATGTCATTGAGTGTGGAAGAACCATCCCAAATAAGTTGCGTTAGCGTGATTGATGCTTCTTTTCTTGTTAAGTCGGTTTCACTACGGTCAAGATCAGCAGGATCAATCCCCTCGTACCCGATGCCAGCATCAAGATCAACCTTCGGAAGATACGCTCCTGAAGATGCATCATTGACGTATTTCCTACTGGTGAATTCGTTAAATGCACTTTTAATGTCGGGGTTGTTTTTCAATGTAAGAGCCACAGCCTGTTCTAGTGTTTGCCCAAACGCAGAAAACGATGCAATTAGGCCACTGCAACAAGCGATGGTTAGTTGAGTCCATTTCACAGTAGTTCTCCTAAAATATGGATAAGTATTGTCGGGCCTGTCTCAAATCTAAGACCGACAGATACAAATAACAACGAGTAAGAACATAATTCTCAACTTACTGTTATGCCTAGGCATTTATCACCAAATGCTGCTTATTCCTTAAGTAAACCATAGCATATGCAACGGATCTTTCCTGTTTAAAGTTAATCAAAAAGGTTCTAACTATTAATAAGATAGTCGTTTCAAGAGCTTTTTTGCTTGAGCCACTAATTTGACTTCGCCCCTTAAAGTCAAAGGTGGATTAAGCAAGGTTAAAACAGCGAAAAAACGATGATTTGACTAAACTATAGTCGTAAATATTGGGGTGACAAATATTTGACTAAGCCAAGGGCAGGCGAGGTAAATATGGGACAAATCGATTTACGTACCTTGTTAGGTACGACAGTAGTTATTGGCCTTGATGGCAACATTAAGCAACTAGAAAATGGCGAGTCTCCATTATCTGGAGAACTGGTTATTCAAGAGCTTTCTCAACCGAATGATGTGACAATACAAAGAGTGGGAAGAGACGGCACAACCCAAGATATCACATCAGATGTTCAACAAGTATTTGAAGCGATTGCACAAGGTCTTGATCCTGCAGAACTTGGAGAAGAATTTAATCCGGCTGCAGGTGAAGGGTTGGGTTCAAGTCCTCAAGTGACGGGAGCAATTGACAGAACTGGGGCTGAAAGTCTGGCCGCAACTTTGTTTGAGACTAACGCTAGTGGTTTCGGAGTACTTTCAAATACACAAATCTTATCTCTACTAGAACTTTTCCAAAGTTTCCAATCAGGGGAATTACTTACCCTTCCGGTGATTCAAGATATTAGTAGTCCAACTATTAACGAGGGTGAAAATGTTGTATTTGATATTACCTTAGATCAACCAGGTAGCCAGGATACTGAGTTAACACTTATTCTCAATGATGGAACTGCTTTTGATGGACAGGACTTTGATAGTCTGTTGGTCGAAATTTCTCTTCCAGATGGCACGGTTGTAAACCCTCAACTAGGTCCACAAGGGGAGCTGATCGTTACTCTACCTAGCGGTGAAAGCGGACTACAACTTACTATCCCTACTATAGAGGACGACATCACTGAAGGTGATGAGTCGTTTACGCTATCCGGGACTACCACAGCACAGCAGACTCCTGTTCAGGGAACGGCAATTATCGTTGATAACGATGATATGCCTACGGTTACCGATGTGGCTTTGGTTGGGGAGACCGTACCAGAAGGGCAACCCGCTGAGTTTAAAGTGACGTTAAGTAATGCCAGCAGTAGCGACCAAACTTACACGATTGGCTTAGTCAACGGCACGGCAGGTGATGATGATTACGACACCAACGTGTCCAACATTGTGTTCAGCGATGGCGTGACCTACGACGCCAATACCGGACAAATCACCGTCCCAGCGGGCGTCACTATGTTCACTGCAACAGTGGACACCACGCAAGACACCATCGATGAGCCAGATGAAACCTTCGACCTGCAAGTCGGTGGAGTGACTGGCACAGCGACCATTATTGATGATGATGGTGTGCCAACTATTACCGATGTCGCTTTGGTTGGCGAGACCGTACCCGAAGGTCAAGCCGCAGAGTTTAAAGTGACGCTAAGTAACGCCAGCAGCAGCGATCAAACCTACATGATTGGTTTGTTAAACGGCACGGCAGGTGATGATGATTACGATACAAACGTGTCCAACATCGTGTTCAGTGATGGCGTGACCTACGACGCCAATACCGGACAAATCACCGTCCCAGCGGGCATCACCATGTTCACTGCAACAGTGGATACCACGCAAGACACCATCGATGAGCCAGATGAAACCTTCGACCTGCAAGTCGGTGGAGTGACTGGCACAGCGACCATTATTGATGATGATGGTGTGCCAACTATTACCGATGTCGCTTTGGTTGGTGATACAGTCCCCGAAGGCCAACCCGCTGAGTTTAAAGTGACGCTAAGTAATGCCAGCAGCAGCGACCAAACTTATGCGATTGGCTTATTCAATGGCACGGCAGGTGATAATGATTACGATACAAACGTGTCCAATATCGTGTTCAGTGATGGCGTGACCTATGACGCTAATACCGGACAAATCACCGTCCCAGCGGGCGTCACCATGTTCACTGCAATAGTGGATACCACGCAAGACACCATCGATGAGCCGGACGAAACCTTCGACCTCCAAGTGGGTGGGGTGACAGGCACAGCGACAATCCAAGATGACGATGACACACTAGTTCCCCCCCCTGTTGTTACCGAGGTAGGAATTGATCTAGATACAGGTGATACACGCGTACCGGAAGGTGATGATGCGGTGTTTACGGTTAAGTTGAGCAATACCAGCGCGACAAGCACCGCATTTGATATTGGCTTGCTCAATGGTACTGCAACCATAGACGATTACGATGAAGCGCTCGACAATCTCACATTTAACAATGGAGTGACGTACGATCCGGTGAATCAACAGATCATAGTGCCAGCAGGTATAGATGAGTTTACTGTTGCAGTTAGTACGGAGCCAGACTCAATAGATGAGCCAGATGAAACCTTCTTCTTAAACGTGGGTGGTGTTGCGGGCATTGCAACCATCGTAGATGACGATGAACCACCTGTTCCACCGCCTGTTGTCATCGAGGTGGGGATTGACCTAGCGACAGGTGATACACGCGTACCGGAAGGTGATGATGCGGTGTTTACGGTTAAGTTGAGTAATACCAGCGCGACAAGCACCGCATTTGATATTGGCTTGCTCAATGGTACTGCAACCATAGACGATTACGATGAAGTGCTCGACAATCTCACATTCAACAATGGAGTGACGTACGATCCGGTGAATCAACAGATCATAGTGCCAGCAGGTGTAGATGAGTTTACTGTTGCAGTTAGTACGGAACCAGACTCAATAGATGAGCCAGATGAAACCTTCTTCTTAAACGTGGGTGGTGTTGCGGGCACTGCAACCATCGTAGATGACGATGAACCACCTGTTCCACCGCCTGTTGTCATCGAGGTGGGGATTGACTTAGCGACAGGTGATACACGCGTACCGGAAGGTGATGATGCGGTGTTTACGGTTAAGTTGAGTAATACCAGCGCGACAAGCACCGCATTTGATATTGGCTTGCTCAATGGTACTGCAACCATAGACGATTACGATGAAGCGCTCGACAATCTCACATTCAACAATGGAGTGACGTACGATCCGGTGAATCAACAGATCATAGTGCCAGCTGGTGTGGATGAGTTTACCGTAACGGTTGGCACAGTGCCTGACACCATCGATGAGCCGGACGAGACCTTCTTCTTAAACGTGGGAGGTGTCCAAGGCACGGCAACTATTGTTGATGATGATCTTCCCAACACACCGCCGACGGTACGTGATTTTGGTATTTTGTTGGATATCGAAGACGGAATCTTTCCTGTTCAAGATGTTGATTTTGACAGCGTAACTGGCGCTGGACTGCAAAGAGTAGAAGATTTGGAGGATGACGCTGTAACTGCGAACGATGGGGATATAGAAATCGAAATCATTGAACTTCCTTCATTTGGTGAGCTTTTCTTTGTAGATGAAAACAATCGAGAAGTCATTATAGATCAAGATTTTATAAATGATTCCTCTAGCAAATTATACGAAGATACAGAGGTTAAGTATCGACTTACGGAAGACTTTTTTGATGAACAGAGTTTTGACTCCCAAGATCTATTGGATGAATTTGACAAAGACTTCCTAGCTGATTCAGTTGATGTGAATGGATTGAGCTTTTACGGAGGGACAATCGATAGCAATGGTGATTTTGTAAATAATGCTCAGATCAAAGTTGATTTTGCTGCTCAACAAGTAGGCTTAGTTGTCGTGTCACCTGGAGAGACTGGACAGGGTGATGAAATCAGTACCAGTGAATTCATTGCCATTGATCTCGATGACGGTCTTGAAGCGAAAGAAGCAAGGTTAAATTTGGCAAGCTTGAATGACCGCTTCAATAGTGGTGCTGCATGGATAAACGTTTATTTTTACATGGACGGAGTTCTAGCTGAGACCCAGGTTATTCAAACTGATGACATTGTATTTACCGGAAACCAACAGGGCTTTGCTACGGTCGCCATTAGTAGCGGTAGCTTTGACGAAATTCGTTTATTCCCAGAGACCGACAGCGCGAGTGATAAAGCGAGTTTTACATTAGTAGGTACACAGATTACCAGCTTCAATAATGTAAATGATTCATTTGACTATCAAGCAGTCGATTCAGGAGGGCTCACAAGCACTGATACTGCAACAGTTGATATCGAGTTCTCTAATGTCTCTGTAGACGCAGTAGAAGCTTCTGCTGTCCAAGTAGCGTCAATGCAAGCTAACAACATAGTTCAAGGTACTGACCAAGATGATACGTTGGTTGGTACGGATGGTAATGATATCTTGATTGGTGGACTTGGCGACGATCTGCTTACCGGTGGAGGTGGTAACGATGTCTTTAAATGGACAGAAATGGATGATGCCACAGATACAGTGACTGATTTTGGTGACGGAGATTCTTTAGACTTTGTGGACTTGTTTGATGGCGTCACAGAATACGATCTATCTATCTTGTTAGATGATCTGAGCTCTGGTGATTATGCTGGGCAAGTTGATGATGTTTCGGTATCAGTAACCGAAAGTGGGATTAACTCGACCTTGACTATTAACAAAGATGGTCAACAACTCGAAGTTAACTTTGATGGAGCATCTGCCGCTGATATTGCGAACAGTCTCATTAGCAACCTTGAACAACTAAGAGAATAAAAAAACGGAGCGCAGCTCCGTTTTCTTTTTAATCGACTTTAATCAGCGATTAAAGCACCTTACATGCAAAACCTTTAAGGTAGAAGCCTTCTGGGTATGCTGTATCTGTTGGGTGATCAGCTGCTTGCTCGAAACGTTCTACGAATTTTACTTGGCGATTCGCATCTACTGCTGCATCGGCAATGATTTTTTGGAACAGAACTTGGTCCATTAAGCCTGAGCAAGAATAGGTCAGCAGCGTGCCACCAGGCTTAAGGATTTGCATTGCTAGCATATTGATGTCTTTATAGCCACGACATGCACCATTCAATTGCGCTTTACTTTCAGCGAATTTTGGTGGGTCCATGATAACTACATCGAACTTTGTGCCTTGATCGCGGTACTCGCGCAGTAGTTTGAATACGTCTGCGTTTAGGAACACCGCGCGCTTTTTCGAGATATCAAACTCATTAAGTTCGGCGTTAAATTTCGCGGTATCCAGTGCAGGTTGTGACACGTCTGCGTTGATAACACGTTTTGCACCGCCTTTTAGTGCGTATAGACCAAAACCACCGGTGTAAGAGAAACAGTTGAGAACTTCTTTGTTCTTCATGTATTTCACAGCTTGCTGGCGGCTATCGCGTTGGTCTAGGTAGAAACCTGTTTTATGACCGCCAACGATATCTACGCTGATCTTCACGCCGTTTTCTTCAATAACCACTGATTTTGGTGGCTCTTCACCGTGTAACACACCAGTCGTTTCTTTCAGACCTTCTTTTTTACGTACTGCTACATCTGAACGCTCGTAAACGTTGCAATCAGGGAAACATTCCACTAGCGCATCAACGATCGCTTGCTTGTTGTATTCTGCACCTGCACTTAACAGCTGACACACGAAGAAGTTTTGATAGCGGTCGATTGTAACGCCAGGTAGGCCGTCAGATTCCGCTGCGATCAGACGATAACCAGTCAGACCATCGCGCTCGATAACGTCTTCACGAAGAAGTTGAGCGTTGTTGAAACGCTTAACGAAGAACGTTTTGTTGATCTCTTCTTTTTCAAAACTCCAGATACGCGCTCGAATTTGAGAAGCAGGCGAGTATGCAGCTTTAGCTAGCCATTTTCCGTCGTGAGTGAATACATCAACGGTTTCGCCAAGAGCTGGCTCGCCCTCAACTTTACTGATGCCTCGAGAGAAGATCCAAGGGTGCTTACGCTTTACCGATTTCTCACGACCTTTAACCAAATAGATAGCAGCTGTCATTTCTTTAGCTCTTGTTGAATTTTGAAAGGGGCGTATTGTCCGGGATGTTGCCCGCAAAAGCAATATCCATCGACAATCCAGTCATTTGCTGAGGTTTCATTTTCAGCTCGATGCGCAAAGCTGACGGGGAATACTCATGTGCAATGGAAACAAAAAAGGGCCACCGAAGTGACCCTATATTTTTCAACTTATAACTAAGCTTTAAGTCCTGTCAGTAGAGACTCCATTGTGTCACTCTGAGCACGGAGTTGTTCAACATTTTGAGACGTTGTGCTGATCATATTACACACGTTATTTGCTTGAACACGAACTTCTTCTACGCTTGAGGCAATGTTATCTGCAACCACGCCTTGCTCTTCCGCAGCAGTTGCAATCTGAATGCTGCTGTCAGAGATAGTTTGGTTCTTATCTGCTAGTGAGCCGATCTCGTGATTTACTTCTGCCATCAGAGTTTGGCCTTCGTTGGCGTTATGCACCGTTACTTCCATTAGCTTAGTAAGCGATTGGCTGTTACGTTGTAGCGCCTCAATCATCGCTTGAATTTCAACCGTTGCTTGTTGAGTACGTCCCGCAAGAGCACGAACTTCATCAGCAACGACGGCAAAGCCACGACCTTGTTCGCCTGCACGTGCCGCTTCGATAGCCGCATTCAGTGCAAGTAGGTTAGTTTGCTCAGAAATACCATTAATGGTTGTAACCACTTCATCGATTTGTGCTGCGTTCGCATCTAATTCTTCAACCGCTTGAGACGCAGATTGGATCTCAGTCGATAGATTTGAGATAGAGTGAAGGGTATTTTCTACTTTCACCTGACCAGACTGCGCAACGCTGCGAGCATCTTCAGTCTGTGTGCTTGAACTGTGTGCCAGTGTTGCCACTTCACGAATAGTCGATGCCATTTGTTCTGTTGCACTAGCTAGAGAGTTGAGGTGCTCTTGCTGCGTATTCGAGATTTCAGAGCTGTTTTGAATCGACAGGTTAAGATCAGAACTGATTTGCTGCATCAGTGCGACAGATTCTTGAATCGACTGAACCATCTTTTGTTCACGATCTGCCACTTTATCGATAGTGATTGCAATTTCACTGAACTCATCACGGACACGGAAGAAGTTCATACGTGCGGTTAGATCACCATCCGCTAGCGTGTTTAGTGCTTTATTCATTGTGAACATTGCACCGCCGATGAACGTCATGATGTAGTAAACACCAAGCGCAATGATGAACAAAGTGACAAGAATGATACTAACTTGAGTAGTGGAAAGTGCAGTCCATAGAGATTGATCGTGGTTCGCAACAAGGCTGAATGATCCATTTAGAACAGAAATGGCACCTGGGCCAGTACCGAAGCTGATCGTCTCCGAAGTTGCAAGTAACGCAGAGACTTGTGATTGGTTGAGATTTCCAGCCTCAATAAGGTTTTTCATTAGTATCAATTCTTCTTGATACAAATGTCCCAACATAGTGTTTGCAGCACTATTAAGAACAAGCGTAAGAACAATTAAGGCAATGACGGGGAGCAAGAAGAGTAGATAGAACTTCTCTTGAATTTTTAAATGGATGAGATATTTATCAATCCAACGGAATGGAATTTCTTTCATAATAATAAAAACCAAATAAAAACCCACTATCCTTAGTGGGGTAAATAGACGTAAATAATATATCACTCAAATATAGGGAGCGGTATACGGATGGTACTAAAGTGTGAGAAGTTTCTGATAGTCGGTCATGTACAAGGGGTAGGATTTCGATACCACACATCACATCAAGGATTGAAGCTCGGTTTAACTGGATACGCTAAAAACTTAAATAACGGAGATGTTGAAGTGATTGCCTGTGGCACTGAAGAGCAAATTGCCGCCTTTTCGGCGTGGTTAGAGGAAGGGCCGCGGACGGCGACAGTAGACAGTGTCACTCAGGAAAGTGTGTCTTATAAGCCTTTCCGCGGATTTAAGATCTTATAGTTTTATAAACGGTCGTCTTATCAATAATGGTCTTACAAACATTTCGCTGGTTTTGGCAGACCAGCCAGTTTGGTTGCTTGTTTTGCAGGGCCTTTCTTAAACAGTTTGAATAGGTACTTACTGTTACCTTTTTCAGGGCCGTGCGCTTTTTCCATCGCTTTTACCAGCATTCTTACTGCTGGTGATGTGTTGAACTCTTCATAAAAATCACGCACGAAGTGAACGACTTCTAAATGCGCATCGGTAAGCTCGATGTCTTCATCTTTTGCTAGAAGCTCAATCATGCCTTCTTCCCACTGGGTGTGGTCAAGTAGGTAGCCTTGAGCATCGGTTTCAATTTCTTTGCCATTGTAAACGAACATAGCTTTGCTTCCGCTAAGTAACCTTTGATACGTATAGGGTAGCGTAGAGGGTAGCGTATTCTCAACAAGAGAATCCTCTAAGCTTTTTGAACGATGTAAATATGTGCAGCCGAGAGTAGAGCTTGGAAAGGGGCAAACGGTTTGGATAAATCAACATCTATTCACTAATTTGTCTTTTTATGCGTTTAGTTAGAAAATTCTCGGGGTGAGTATTTTTGTTTTTGCATGAGTATTCATAAATGTGATGAGTGATATGACTACGACGCACCAATTTACGAACCAGAGTAATCGTTGGAATAAAGCTGAAAAGAAAAAGCCCGAAGTAGAACCTCGGGCTTTTAAGTTTTGAACTCAACCTAACAGATTAATCGTCGTTCATGATGCCTAGGATGCTAAGTAGGCTGATGAAGATGTTGTAGATTGAAACATACAGCGTAATCGTTGCTGAGATGTAGTTTGTTTCACCGCCACGAATGATGCCTTGAGTGGTCATTAAAATCGCCATCGTTGAGAATACGATGAACAAGCTGCTCATTGCCAAGTGAAGGATAGTTGATTGGATGAAGATACTTGCAATCATACCTACTACTAGAACAACGAACAGTGACAGCATTAGACCACCTATCATAGATAGGTCGCGCTTAGTTGTTAGTGCGTAAGCTGAAGCTGCCATAAATGACAGGGCTGTACCACCAAGAGCAGTGAGAACAACATCGCCCATACCAGCGCCGATGTACATATTCAGAATTGGACCAATGGTGTAACCCAAGAAGCCCGTGAATAGGAACGTAAATACAAGACCAAGGCTGTTGTTGCGGTTTTTCTCAGTCAAGAATAGCAAACCGTAGAAACCAACCAGCATCAGGATAATACCTGGACGCGGCAAGTTAAACGCCATAGAAACGCCAGCAACCAGTGCTGACCATAGTAAAGTCATTGAAAGTAGTGCATATGTGTTACGCAATACTTTGTTGGTTTGTAGAGCACTCTCTTGAGTAGTAGTGCGTGAAAACATAGGACTGTTCATAATCTTCCTCTATAAGGGACCGTCTTATCTTTGATATATAGACATATATGGGCCCGAAAGTTCAATAAATCAAGCCCGACACGTCTATCTCTAGAACAAAATAATAATAGAAATAGTGTGTTATGTATGTGGCAACTTGTAACACAATATTACCACCTTGCATAGCAAACAACGGTTTAATACTCAAAGCTCTGAAGACCAGCTCACGAAGTGTTTGTAAGATTGTGCAAATTTACAACGTATTGAATCAACTGGATTTTCGTAACTTTGGTTTTAAGCACGTTGTTGAATAAAGAAAAGCGCTGATTTTTACTCCAGCGCTTAGATTTTTCAGCGTCTTTCACCCCACTTGGTTCGAGGGGCGATGCAAACCCATGATTAATGATGCAGAATTTGAGCTAAGAAATTCTGCGTTCTATCCGATTGAGGATTTTCAAAGAAGTCGACAGGGTTGTTTTCTTCAATGATTTCACCAGCATCCATAAAGATGACTCGGTCGGCAACTTCCTTCGCAAAGCCCATCTCGTGCGTTACACACAGCATCGTCATGCCTTCTTCCGCTAACTCAACCATTACATCTAGAACTTCACGAACCATTTCTGGGTCGAGTGCAGAAGTCGGCTCGTCAAACAGCATTACTTTAGGGTTCATGCACAGAGAGCGTGCGATAGCTACACGTTGCTGCTGACCACCAGAAAGCTGACCAGGATACTTGTCGGCTTGATCTGGGATCTTAACGCGCTCTAGGTACTGCATTGCGATTGACTCAGCCTCTTCTTTGGGCATCTTCTTCACCCAGATTGGTGCGAGAGTGCAGTTCTCTAATACTGTAAGGTGAGGGAATAGGTTGAAGTGCTGAAAACACATACCCACTTCACGGCGAACCGCTTCGATGTTCTTGAGATCTTCTGTGAGTTCAGTGCCTGAGACATAGATGCTGCCAGCTTGATGTTCTTCCAAACGGTTTATGCAGCGAATCATGGTCGATTTACCTGAGCCAGAAGGGCCACAGATAACGATTTTCTCGCCTTTCTTTACGTCTAGGTTGATGTTCTTTAGTACGTGAAACTCACCATACCACTTATTCATGTCCTTCAACTGGATCATATAATCTTGTTGTTGCGTCATAATACGTCCTTGATCTTGATGAGTTATCGTTTGTGACCGGTATGCAGTTTGTTTTCAAGCCATATCGAGTAACGCGACATGCCAAAGCAAAATACCCAAAACACTAACGCGACAAATACATAACTTTCTGTTGCGAAGCCTAACCACTCAGGGTCGGTATTCGCGGCTTGCCCAATACCCAGCACATCAAACATACCAATAATAAGTACCAGACTGGTATCTTTGAACAGGCCAATGAAGGTATTAACAATAGAAGGGATAGTGATCTTCAGTGCCTGAGGCAAAATGATGAGCCCCATTTTCTTCCAATAGCTTAATCCGAGTGCATCTGCCGCTTCATATTGTCCTTTCGGAATCGCTTGCAAGCCACCACGTACTACCTCCGCCATGTAGGCGGCACTGAACATGACCACACCGATAAGCGCACGGATCAGCTTGTCGGTTTCAGAGCCTTCAGCCAAAAACAGGGGCAACATTACTGATGCCATGAACAGCACGGTGATCAATGGAACTCCACGCCATACTTCGATGTAAACAGTACAAATACTGCGAATGATCGGCATGTCAGAACGTCGACCTAGTGCCAAAGCAACACCAATAGGTAGCGATACGACGATACCAACGAGTGCGATGATTAAGGTAACTAATAGACCGCCCCATTTGTGTGTCTCAACTACTTCAAGACCAAACACACCACCGTATAGTAGAGCAGCGATGATGAACGGATAGATGTTAACAAAGAACAGCCATATCCAAATACGTTTTGGTGTTTTCTCGTACGCTAGCAACACAGTAAAGATCGCTAACGTGATGTAGAACAGGCGAGGGCGCCATAGCTCAGCTTCAGGGTAGAACCCATACATGAACTGCTCCCAACGGACGCTGATAAATACCCAGCACGCCCCTTCGCGAGTACAGTCATCTCTTGTTGTGCCAATCCAATCCGCATTAATAAACGCCCAATCAAGGATGTTCCAAAGAGCAGAAAACACAATGTAAGCTAGAATCAGCGTTACTATTGAGTTGACAGGGCCATTGAATAGGTTTTTGCGCAGCCAACCTACTATGCCAACAGTATTTGCTGGCGGCGGGAGATCAGGCTGAAATTGATGTGTGCTCATATTATCTCTCCACCAGCGCAACTTTGCGGTTATATAAGTTCATCAACGCAGAAGTCACCAAACTCAACGTCAAGTAAACGCCCATGGTCATCGCGATAATCTCTATCGCTTGTCCTGTTTGGTTCAGTGTGGTGCCTGCAAATACTGAAACCAAGTCAGGGTAACCAATTGCCATCGCCAAAGAAGAGTTCTTGGTAAGATTTAAATATTGGCTAGTGAGAGGAGGGATGATAATACGCAGAGCTTGCGGAATGACGACTAACTTTAGCGTCTTAGTGCGAGGCAAGCCGAGCGACATCGCTGCTTCTGTTTGACCATGGCTCACCGCATTAATACCAGAACGTACGATCTCGGCGATAAATGACGCAGTATAGACACTTAGTGCAAGAAGCAGGGCGGCAAGTTCTGGAATGATGCTGATACCACCGCGGAAGTTAAAGCCTTTCAATTCTGGGTATTGCAGTGAAATAGGCATTCCCGCTAAGAAGTATACGACTAAAGGCAGTACAACTACCAAACCCAGCACAATTCTGCCCATCGGTGTTTGCTGACCTGTTAAGCGTTGTTTATTGTTTGCCCATACATTGATCAAAATACTCGCGATGACACCAAAGACAAACGCTGCGATAACAAAACTGCTCCCCGCTTCCATAACAGGGGCAGGGAAGTATAAACCGCGTACGTTCAGAAAAATTGCTTCGCCAAGACTCATACTTTGTCTTGGTGACGGGAGGGCTTGAAGAACGGCGAAATACCAAAAGAAAATTTGTAGAAGTAGAGGGATATTTCGGAACGTTTCAATGTATACCGCGGCTAATCGACTTACCAACCAGTTGGAAGAGAGACGCGCGATACCCATGACAAAACCAATTATGGTGGCGAGAATAATACCCAGCACAGAAACCAATGCGGTATTAAGGAGGCCAACGACAAACGTACGCCCATAAGAAAACGTTTCGTCGTATTCAACAAGAGTCAGACCTATCCCAAAGCCTGCTTCTTGGTTAAGGAACCCAAACCCTGTCGCGATACCCCGAGCATCAAGGTTGTTGAGTGCATTGTTGATGATTGTATAGAAGAAAAATACCAGTGCAGCGATAGCAATGATCTGAAAAAGAGCAGAACGAAAGGCTGGATTGTATATCAGGCTCTTACTTCCGCTTGGTTTGGACATCGTACTTGGCGATGCATCATTCGTCGGTTTCATACAGCGATAACCTCAAACCCTTATTTATTCACGAAAAAGGGCGGCATAAACCGCCCTGTGATGATCGTTGTATTAGCGGATTGGCGGCGCGTACATGAAGCCGCCTGCATTCCATAGTGCATTGACACCACGAGAAATTTTCAGAGGTGAACCAGTACCAACTGTGCGCTCAAAGCTTTCACCGTAGTTACCAACTTGTTTGATAACTTGGTAGCCCCAATCGTCGCGAATACCCAGTCCTTTACCCTTTGGACCATCCACGCCAAGAATACGCTTGATGTTTGGATCTTTTGATTTCAACATCTCATCAGCATTTTTCGAGGTAATGCCATATTCTTCCGCGTTCACCATTGCTGATAGAGTCCATTTAGCGATATTGAACCACTGATCATCACCTTGACGAACTACTGGGCCCAGTGGCTCCTTCGAAATGATTTCTGGTAGAACCGTTGCAGCAGAGGGATCTTTTAGATTTAAGCGAAGAGCATAAAGGCCGGATTGGTCAGTCGTTAATACGTCACAGCGACCAGCATCGAAGCCTTTAGAAGTTTGAGCTGCAGTATCAAAGACTACAGGCTTGTAGGCCATTTCTTGGTTGCGGAAGTAGTCGGCGAGGTTTAGCTCAGTAGTGGTACCCGATTGCACACATACAGACGCGCCATCAAGATCTTTAGCGCTAGAAACGCCAAGGTCTTTCATTACCATGAAACCCTGACCGTCATAGTAGTTTACACCAACAAAATTTAGACCAAGAGCGGTGTCACGGTGCAGTGTCCAGGTAGTGTTTCGTGAAAGTACATCAATCTCACCCGACTGAAGTGCAGTAAAACGTTCTTTTGCAGTTAGGGGTACATATTTAACTTTCGTTTTATCCCCAAGAACGGCAGCAGCCAATGCTTGGCAATATTCTACGTCGATACCTTCCCATTCACCTTTTGAGTTTGGGTTAGAGAAACCAGGTAGACCAGTACTTACGCCACAAGTAAGAAAGCCTTGTTTTGTCACTTTGTCCAGAGTAGTGTCTGCAGCTTGTGCTGATGTCGCCATCATTGCAGTAGAAGCCGCTACGACGGAAGCAAGAATTGTTAGTTTATTTGCCATTTGTATCCTTCCTGTATGATCCATGTTTAATCAGGAGCGACCTGATACAACGTGTCCTGTTTTGTTTGTGTTATTGTCCTACGTGATTGATTTTCGAAGAAACGGCAATCGCAAAATCAATCCGTTATAAGCGTAGGAAAGGATCTGCTAATTCTCAAATATATAATTTAAAAAGGTTTTTGGAGAGAACTCACAAAGCGCCTTGAGATTTAGAATGACGAAATGTTAATTGTTTGTAAATAGTGCAACTAATTGTCGAATTGGTGCATCAGAACAATCACGCAAAGAGGGTTTAAAACGGAAGGATAAAAGTTTGTTATTAAAACTGTCATTAGTGTAGGTTGGCTATGATAGCGAAAATTTTGAACAAAAATTATTTGTGACATCAAAACAAGGTGAACAGGTTGCCCTGTTTTTGGTAGCATGAATTTCGGTAGTTATTTAAAGTAATCATGGATTGAAATGCGATATTTTCCTCTGTTCTTAGATTTAGTCGATAAACCCGTGCTGGTTGTTGGCGGTGGTGAAGTTGCCAGCCGTAAAGTAGAAGCTTTACTTAAAGCAGGGGCTGACGTCACCATTGTATCCCCGAGCTTGGTCGATTTTCTTGCAAAGTTGGCAAACGATCACCAAGTGCGTTGGGTTCAGCGCTTTTACTCTAGTGACATTGTCACTGGTTCGTTTGTTCAAGTTTGGGCGACAACGGATAATCCGGCACTGAACCACCAAGTTTATAAAGATGCTAAGGTGCTGGGCATCCTAGTGAACGTTGTTGACGACAAGCCTTATTGTGATTTCATTACGCCTTCGATGATTAATCGAGGTCGTATTCAAATCGCTATCTCTAGTGGTGGTGCTTCACCTGTTTTGATTCGAAATATTCGTGAAAAGCTAGAAGCGATCCTGCCACAAAATATGGGATTGATGGCTGAGTTTGCTAATTCAAAACGCAATTCGATTAAGGAAGCACTGCCTAGTGTCGATTTACGTCGTAAATTTTGGGAGAACTACTTCTCACACCCAGATGTTGAGAATGCACGTGATAACCGTGAGCTTGAAACCATTTACCAACAAACAATGACAAAGCCTCTAGATGACCAAGGAAGCTGTACTTGGATTCAAGTAGGTAATGATGTCGAAATGCTACCAATTAAAGCTGTGCGTTACATGCAGCAAGCTGAACTCGCATTGTATTCAACAAAGTGCGAAGCAGATGTTATGGAACTCGTAAGAAGAGATGCCGAGCGTGAGTCATTCTCGAGTGCCACTGAGCTATCTGATATGCTGCAAAAAGCAAAAGAGGACAATTTACGAATCTGTGTCTTCGTTCCGCAGGGCACGAGTGAGTTTTCCCTTTTGCAAGGGCAAGACTTAGTTATCTAAAAGCGATATCTCCTTCCTTCTAAGCGATACATACAAAAACGCCGACGATTCTCTCTCGTCGGCGTTTTTTATTCCACTATTCCTATCCAATTATAGGGAGAATAGGAGAGCGCAATTAATCACGGAAGTTGTTGTACTGGAATGGGATACCCATATCTGCTTCACGGATCGCTGCAATCGTCGCCTGCAAGTCGTCACGCTTCTTACCTGTAACACGAACTTTGTCACCTTGGATCGAAGCTTGCACTTTAAGCTTTGCGTCTTTGATCAGTTTAACTAGCTTTTTCGCGGTTGGAGTGTCGATGCCTTGGCGGAAAGCGATATTTTGGTGCCAGTTTTTACCTGTTGCTTCTGGATTTTTCGCGTCCATAGCATTTGCATCAATATTACGCTTAGCCAGGTGGCTACGCAGGATGTCACGCATTTGCTTAAGCTGGAACTCACCTTCTGCTGACACTTTTACGTTTTCTTCTACTAGCTCAAAGCTCGCATTCACATTGCGGAAATCGAAACGAGTAGACAGTTCTCGGTTAGCATTATCAACCGCGTTACGTAGTTCAACGGTATCGATTTCTGAAACAATATCAAACGATGGCATGAAGATTCCTTGATTATCTTGTTATAGGGAAATTACTTACTGGATTTTACTGCTTCTGCCAGCATATCTAGCATAGTCACAGTATCATCCCAACTCAGACATGGGTCAGTGATAGATTGACCATAAGTAAGGTTGTTAATATCAGTCATTGGCTGATTGCCTTCAATAATGAAGCTCTCTGCCATGATACCAGCAATACGAGTGCTGCCTGACTTAATTTGGTCACAAATGTCTTGTGCTACTTCTATTTGTTTGCGGTGTTGCTTTTGGCAGTTAGCATGGCTGAAGTCTACAATCAAACGTTGTGGCAAGTCGAACTCAGCAAGTGCATCACACGCTTGCTTCACTGATGTCTCATCAAAGTTTGGACCTTTTTCACCACCACGAAGAATGATGTGGCCATAAGGATTACCGCTAGTACGGTACACCGTCATACGGCCATGCTTGTCTGGAGAGTAGAAGTAATGCGATGCTTTTGATGCACGGATAGCATCAATGGCAATTTTTACGTTACCGTTGGTACCATTCTTAAAGCCAACTGGACATGAAAGAGCAGACGCCATTTCACGGTGGATCTGAGACTCTGTGGTGCGAGCGCCAATCGCTCCCCAAGTAATCAGATCTGCAATGTATTGACCAGTGATCATATCAAGAAACTCAGTAGCAGTAGCAAGACCAAGCTTGTTGATATCCAGTAGCAGTTTACGTGCTTTGTGAAGACCAGCTTCTAGCGCGTATGAACCATCTAGGTTAGGGTCAGTGATAAGACCTTTCCAACCAACTACTGTACGAGGCTTCTCGAAATAAGTGCGCATGACGATAAATAGTTCGTCTTTGTACTTATCTTGAATGCTAGCAAGGCGCGTCGCGTAGTCGATCGCTGCTTCTGTGTCATGCACTGAACAAGGGCCAACGATAGCAAGAATACGATCGTCTTCGCCTGTTAGGATTTTTTCAATTTGACGGCGAGATTGAGCTATACGATCCGCGACATCGTCAGTAATTGGATACACGCTTCCAAGCTCTGCGGGTGTAGGCATTGGACCCAATGGTTGGGTTCTCAATTCATCTGTTTTAATAGGCATGTTATAGCTTTTTTCTCTATTGCGAAGCGGTAAAGATAACGGAATTATAGTTAGGAATAAACCGTTTAACGGTATTCTTACCCAGTAAATAGTGCTTTACCTATGTGGAAGTGCTCATTTATTCACGGCATTTATCTGTGAGGGCGCGTTTTACGCAATGCTATCAATGCATAGCGACTTGATTTTTAGAGCAATATTCCTATTTTCAAACATAACGAATTGAGCGGCGGCAACAGTAGTTGTGAGGGGCTTTATTCAGTTTGATAATGAACTGGTTGTTAGGCTCGACCATGCTCCATATAAAAGAAGTTAGCGGAGTTTTGGTATATATCGACATACCCGAGAGTAAAATGAAATGACATTGACCTCTGGTTTTAACTTCGTCTTGTTAACATTTCTTTGACATTTAAAGCGTTGGCTGATTAACTGGTCAGACTAGTTTGGTAGGGAGACCAAAAAATGTTGTCAGCAGTGCGTCGTGCAAACTTCTATTTAAATATGTTTGGTTTTACAAAAGTGCCGCTAATTTGGCTATGTAGACCAAAGATATTAGCTATTGACGAGAAGCACGTTGAAGTAAGAATTCCTCTGAAACGACGAACCAAAAACCACCTAAATAGTATGTATTTTGGTGCTTTAGCTGTGGGCGCAGATGTAGCTGGTGGCTTTCTGGCTATGAGTAAAGCGGAAGAGCAAGGTGAGAGGATTTCTTTAGCATTCAAAGGTGTTAAAGCGGATTTTTTGAAGCGTCCAGAGGGTGACGTTCATTTTGTTTGTCATGATGGCCCCTTAATTGATGACATGTTGCGAAGAACATTAGAAACGGGGGAGCGAGTTAACCAAGATGTGAAAATTACGGCTTTATGTCCAAGTTTGCATGGTGATGAGCCAATGGCAGAGTTTTCTCTTACTCTGTCGATAAAAAAAGCAGCCCAAAAACAAGCTGCTTAATATCATTCATTGTACAAGTCGTGGTTAGGTCAGTTCTATTTTTTCGATAGAGACGATTTTGGAGCGGTTTAATACGACTTTCCAACGGTAATAAACCGGATCATCCGTGTGGTTGTCTTCTTTGACTATCACATTGAGTAAGTGTCTTTTCTCAACAGATTCTTTACTTACTTGTCCATCCGCCAAGCGATAAACACGGTTTGAGCTTTTATCCATTAGACGAATAATTGGACGCAAGCTGATGTTTAAAGTCTCACGAGTCTGTTCGTAACCACTTAAGAAGAGAGAAGTGGCCATTTCTGTCTTAGCGTGGTAATGAAGAATTTGCTCTTCGCGCTGAACAACGCGCTTCTTACGGATATTTTGAATGCGGTCAGGCAAACTCGAAAGTGAGCGGTAATCTAACCATTCCAACTTACGGCCAACGACTTTCTTGGTGGTCGGATCCATGTACTTCTTACGCCATTTTGGCTTACCTTTTCGGATCCAACGCCACATCGCATCACGGAGGTCATCTTTAAAGATTTCGCGTAGAGCATAGATGAAAGACATCGCGATAATAAACGACGCAGAAATCTCACCAAGGTAATCACGAGCAAGAATCACCGTACTTGTGACAACAACCATGACTAAGCCTGTCGCAATACCTTTGATTGCACGCTTGATGTTATTGCCCATCGACATTGTTTTTTCGCGTAAAACGATAGGGTGCTCAATCAAGCGCCTTAGCAAACGCATCTTATTCGATAGACGCGTTACATCATCAACCACACTTGCAGAGTTATAATTGTTCAATTTACGGTGCGCTTGCTCTTTCTCACACAGGGTGATCAAACGCTCTTTAATTGTGCTGTAATCACCTTCTCGTGGAAGATGAGCAACTAACGACAAAAACTTCTGCTCAGTATACCAAGATAGGTAGTTATCAATATTTACGTAGTAGCGCTTGAGGCTTTCTTCATATGGAATCGAGCGACGAAGGCGTTTTAAAATATCCAGCGTTAGCTCTATAACTTCATCTACCTCTTCAGCGGTGACACTGTCACTCTCATGTTTATTCAGCGCTGCTACTGCTTTATCGAGTGCAATGACGTACTGATAGGCGAATAAACTCAGACTCACGCGGTATTGCTGGTTAGATAAACGGCCTCGTTTTGCTAAACGACTGTGCACTAGAGGGAGAAGTACCTCAGTACTGTAATAAGAACGTTTTTGGGTGATCGAGGTATAGTAGAACTCAGACTCACTGATGATGTCGGAATTTAGCCCCAATTCCCCTGGGACAAAAAAGTAGATATCAAGGTCAAGTGTTTTACTCTTTGCCAATGCGTGGCTAATTTTTAAAGTTATTGAGTCTTGTTTATCGACAGTGACCAAGGAAGGCTCCTGATGTTGCTAAAGCAATGTGTACCCATATCAAGATAGTTGAATTACTAGGGAGGTGGTTGAACAGCAACAGCATAACAGAGAGGTTTGCTTTTCTCTCTGATTTTCTTGTTAGTTTGGGTATAATTCCCAGTAAATTTAAAAAGAGACAAATTCGATGATTAAAATTGGTCAAATTAACAGCTTAGAAGTCATTAAAACGGCTGATTTTGGCGTATTTCTGGATGGTGAAGATTACGGTTCTGTATTGCTGCCTAACAAGCATGTACCAGAGGGCACAGAATTGGGTGATCACCTAGACGTATTTCTTTACTTTGATTCAGAAAGTCAGCTAGCTGCGACCATTGATAAGCCAATTGCTCAAGTGGGCGAATGGGGACTTATGAAAATCGAAGGCATCAACAAAACGGGTGCATTCGTTAACTGGGGTATTAAAGAGAAAGACCTTCTTATCCCATTCAGCGAGCAACGTGCTCGTTTTACTGCTGGCCAAAATATCCTGGTATACGTATACACAGACAAAGCATCTGGTCGTATCGTAGGTACGACTAAATTCAACAAATGGCTAGATAAAACTCCCGCTAACTATGAAGTAAACGAAGAAGTTAACCTTATCATCGCAGAGCGCAGCCAACTTGGTTACAAAGCGATCGTTAACGGTGAGCACTGGGGTATGATCTTCCCATCAGATGTCTTTGGTAAGCTATTTATCGGTAAGAAACTGAAAGGTTACGTTAAGAAAATTCGTGAAGACGGAAAGATTGACTTAGCGCTTCAAAAAGTTGGTGTTGCGAAGATGGATGACCTATCGAGCAAGATCATGGAACAACTTGAGAAGAAGGGGGGGGATTCTTACCTCTTAACGATAAGTCTTCTCCAGAAGCAATTTTTGAAGCGTTCCGTACTAGCAAAGGTACTTATAAAAAGACCATTGGCGGGCTATACAAGGACGGTAAGATCGTTATTGAGAAAGACGGTATCCGTCTGGCTTAATAAGCTCGCTAACCCCTCAAAAAAAGGTTGCTGGTTGAGTTCGTTATAGCTGGTGAGCTTTGAGCTCACGTTGACAAATGCTGCAGCCAAAAAAATGGCCCAAACTCGTCCTTTTTTTGGGCCTAGGGGAAACGGCTCCTTTAGAGCCTGCGCTAAACTCGTCACCAACGTAGGTTGTTGGAAATAGTAGAGAGAAATGCCTATTCAAAGCGAAGCTTTGATACATTCAGTTTAGTACAGGGCACTCGAATCGCTAGTGAGCTCAGCTCCAATCATGCTTTATAACTAAAAAGCCATCGTAAATACGATGGCTTTTCATTTATTTATAGCATGTCAATTTGTTACTAAAATAAGTTCTTATCACGCACAAGTTCGCGTGGCAGACCGTTTTTAATGCGATTGCTGACCCATTTTCCAAGACCAATGATCGCACCTTCGTACTTAACGAACACTTCGCCTTTACCTGTCTTCATATCTGCTGGAATGTTTTGTGGGCGAACATCGCGACCCATGTACCACTCGCGTGCTTCTTCAATCGTTAACTCAATAGCATTTTTCTCATCGCCGGTAGCTAGAGCCGTTGCGACTTGGTGTTGCCAGCGGTAACCGTTCTTGTGTGCTTCAGCAATTTTGATACCCATACGAGAGAAACGCAGTTCACCAATCATTGGCTCTAGCGCGTCAGGGAAAAGCCAAACATCTTTGTCGCGAATCCAAACTGTGCTGTCTTCAGGCACTTTGATATCCATCGTATTTTGTAGCTGTTTAGCAATCTCTGCTGACTCTTTGTTTGATGCTTTCGCGAATGGGAATTTACCCATGCGCTTTTTCACTTTTGGTGCTTCAACTGCTGTAAGTTTACGAATGCGAGCGACGAAGAAGCCCTCACAGTCATAGACTTGCGGGAAAATATGCAAGAAGCCTTCTTCTGTAAGCGCCGCTTCGGCATTTTCGAACAGATCTTTTAAGCTTTCGAATTCAACCGCGTCACCAAATGTCTCTTTCAGGTGATGACAAACTTGTTGGTTTTCTTCCGTGCTTAGCGTACAGGTTGAATAAACCATTACGCCGCCTGGCTTTAGAGCGTGGAACGCACTTTCAATCAGGTCTTTCTGAGTATCTGCAATTTCCACTACTGACGCTTGCGTCCAGTTTTTCATTGCATCTTCATCTTTACGAACCGTACCTTCACCGGAACAAGGTGCGTCGAGTAAAACGGCATCAAACTGTTCAGGTAGCCAACCACCAAAGACACGGCCATCGAAGTTGCTAAGCGCGGCGTTACGAACGCCACAACGTTCGATGTTGGCGTGTAACACTTTGACACGACTCGCTGCGTATTCATTTGCAACCAATACGCCTTCGTTATTCATCAACGCGGCGATTTGAGTCGTTTTAGAACCTGGCGCTGCGGCAGTATCTAGAACGGCATCGTATGACTCATCGTTCATGAATAGGGCTGATACAGGCATCATAGAGCTGGCTTCTTGAATGTAGAAAAGCCCAGACATGTGCTCAGCAGTATTTCCAAGAGGAACAATCGACTCATCAGCTTCGATCCAAAAACCTGTTTCACACCAGGGTACAGGGAAAAGTGTCCAGCCTTTTGCTTCTGCGCGCTCTAGAAACGCTTCTACACTTATCTTCAGTGTGTTTACACGAATACTTTTGCGAAGTGGCTTTTGGCACGATGCGATAAAGTCTTCCATGTTAAGGTGAGCAGGGAGAATAGTTTGGATTTTTTCCAGAAAAGCTTCTGGGATGTAAACATTAGGATGCAAAGTGAAATCTCGATTGCAGAATTTGCTGCAAATAATATACGAAAGCGACTCAGAAACGAATACTCATGCTGCGATGGTCATAAAAAAAGAGCAGCGATTGCTGCTCTTTAGATTGAGATTATTATCGCTTCTCGCGATTACGGTTTTGGAATGGCGGTGCGCCATTTTGACCAGTTCTCGTCTGCTTGTGGGTACAGATAGAATGATTGACCATCTTTTGCCGCAGGCGGGATTTGTGATTGTTCCGGGGTAGAGAAAGCAATACCGCCACGAACTAAGCTATCAAATGTGCCTGCTTTGATGTTCGCGCCAGTAATGCCAATTGATACATCTACACCTGAGACATTCCAGAACACACTATTTTGACGAACAAGGTAAGCGTATTCAGGTTGTATCTCAATCTTAGTGACAATACGATCCGCAAACTCGCCAAGACGAACATCAGTCACGCTGCCAACCTCCATTTGACGGTATAGAATTGGGGTGCCAACCTGAACTGAACCTCGCTGCTCACTTTGAAGTGTGAACGAGACGCCTTTTTCTGCTTGCTGACTTTTAGCTAAATCAAATTTAAATTTTTCTGTACCATGACCAGGTTCAACACTGATTGATTTCGAGACCAACGCACCTAAGTTTTTCACGCCACCTATCCCTATCTCGGGTTCAGTTAGCCAGAAGTGTGAGCCTTTAACTGCAACATCATTGACAAACTCTGGCAGAATTCGAGCGGTGACGTCGATATGCTCTTGTTTAAAGTTCGGTACAACTAATGTAACTTCACCGACTTTCACTCCTTGGTAATTAATCGGCATGCCTTTTGTTACTTCTTGAGTCCCATCGGTGACCAGTTCAATGATTCGGCCAAACTTACGCGCTTTGTTCTGGTCATTATAAAGCTTCCAGTTCTGTCCTATTTTATTCTCAATCCCTGGAATAGAGTCGAAGGCGATACCGCCTTTTATCAGCGTTTTTAATGGATGAGCTTTGACGCTAATACCAGCCAATGACGCTTCAACTTCTACTCCTGAACGGTTCCAAAATACCGTTTGGTTAGTAAGTAGGTGTGCATAGCGATTTTCAATTGTCGCTTTTACAATTAAACCGCCATCAACAAGGTTGAAGTCAGAGACACTTCCGACAGGAAGGTTGCGGTAGAGTAGAGGACTGCCTTTTGAAATAGGAGGAAGCTCGTTGGCAAAGAGCGTCAAAGTTTGTGACCCGCTTTGGTTATATTTTGCTAATTCCGCAAGAGAAGCACTTTGGAACAATTGATACTCGCTAGTGATGGACTCTTTTCCTTCACTAACAAAACTGATTGAACCGGTTAGAAGCTGCTTTGCTGGTGGCACGGTGACGCTTAAACCTGATTCAGTTAACTCAGCAGAAGCACTGCCGGTCACATAGAAGCGGTTATTAGATTTAATTAAGTGCTTGAACTCATGGTCAATGAGGACATCCATAAACACTTCATGTTTGACTTGTGTAGCGCTCTCTTTATCCAGCAAGCCAACGTTGATAATCGAACCTACAACGATTCCTTTGTATAAGACATTTGCCCCAGTATCTAAGCCAAATGAGTTGTCCGACACTAAGCGAATGGCGATAGACTTTTCTTGCTGTTGATTGAAATCTGTTTTACGAATAGCACTGAAACGACGAGCGCGATCGCCTTGCTCTGGGACGATGGTAAGGAAATTACCGCGAACTAGGTTAGTGATATTTTCCACCCCAGAGAGTGACACTTTCGCTTCTTCTAAGATGAACTTTGTATTTGTTGTTAGCATGTCACTAAACGCTGGCTGAATCGCAGCAGAGGCAAGAATTAACTCTCTACCCTCAGATAGCCCCAAGTCTGTGATTTGGCCAATCTCAATGCCGCGGTACATGATTGGTGCGCCTTCACCGCTAATATTGTTGTCGTCGGGTAGTGCGATCTTAATCGGAATACCTCGACCAGCCGTTTTTAGATCGCGATACAGTCTGAACTGCTTGTTTTCTTCTACTGGTTCACCATCATCCGGGGAATCAACGGCTATTGCCCCACCAAGAAGGGCGCTCATGCTCTCTAAACGAACATCTACGCCATCAAAACCGATGCTCGCACCAATACCACTCACATTCCAAAAGCGACTTCGGTTATTAATAATGTGTCGGTACTGCTCTTGAATGTTGGCATGGATCGAAATGGATTTTGCGTCTTCATTTAACTGGTAGCTGTACACTTCGCCGATAGGGATCTTTTTATAGACAATCTGAGACCCAACCGACACGCCACCCAAATCCTTACTCTTGAGTATGATATTAAGACCTTGAGTGACGCGAAGATCAGTAGGTGCTGAATCTAAAGCATGAAATGTTGTTTCGTACTCTTTGCTATTGCCTGGCTGAATAGAAATATAGTTACCAGAAACTAAGGCGTCTAAGCCGGAGACACCAGACAAACTAGCCGTCGGTTTAACTAGCCAAAATCGTGTACTTTCATTCAATAGCTTTGTGGCTTCTGGATAAATATCCGCATCAACGTAAATGTTACTGAGGTCTTTAGATAAGTTGATGTCTCTGACGATACCTACCTCTAACCCTTGATATCGGATCGTCGTTCTGCCCGCTACTAATCCCGCGGCGTCAGAAAAGTAAATTTGTACTCGTTGACCTGCATCGTGAATGGATTTAACCACTAACCAGCCGGCAAGTACCATGGTAAGAATAGGTAATAGCCAAAGAGGAGACAGGCCAATACTTTTCTTTACGTCAGGGGAGTAAGAATTTTGAGAACTATTCTGAACACTCATTTATGAACTCTTTTTTTATAGTCTGGAGCATTATCCCAAATAAGCCTTGGGTCTATGCTATCTGCTGCGAGCATAGTTAAAACAACTACTATTCCAAATGCGACTGCACCATAACCTGGTGTGAAATCTAAAATCTGTCCACGGTCGACTAGCGTCATCATTATTGAAATAACGAATAAATCCATTACTGACCATTTGCCAATCCATTTTACAGCGAAGTAAACCATCATACGCTGTTTATGAAACACAGAACGCTTGAACTTGATGCAAAGTAGGATATAGGCCAAACCTAAAATCTTGATGACGGGGACGATGATACTGGCGACAAATATAATTATTGCAATGCCGTACATGCCATTTTTAACTAATCCAGCAACACCTGAAAAGATTGTATCTTCTAAACGTCGTCCATTTGTGATCAAGATAGATATAGGAATTAAGTTAGCGGGGAAGATTGCAATCGTCGCTGCAATTAAGTACGCCCACGTTTTTTGAATGGAGTTTGGTTTCCGATGATATAGCACATGATGGCATCGTTGACATTTATCACCTTCGGGCTGTGAAAGGTGACACTCATGACAATGAATATCTTTGTGCTCGAAGTGAAAAGCCCGTTCTGGTTGCCAGGCTTCCCAATATCGACGAACGCTGATACGGGTGATTAATAATACAGTAAACAATTGAAGGAGAACTAAGCCAATAAGCCCAGGACCAACGAAAATATCTGAGTAATCTTGGAGCTTAAAACATGAAATGGCGATGCTAACAAGAAATACGTCAATCATCACCCAATGCTTTAGGTGTTGAACAAGCCAGAGTGAGATACGCATACCGTTAAACCAGCGGATCTTCATCGATGCATGAGCGACGACAACAGAGCTACAAACGATAAATGGAGCTAGAGAACTACAAAATAGAATCAAAAGTGACAGTGCAACGAAACCTTCGTCCATTAACGTAATCATTCCAGCAGGGAGGGTTGCCGGGATCATGACCCCAACTAAACGAATACTGATGAAGTCAAAGAAGTGGGAAGGGATGAACAGTAATAAGCAAGTGACGGCAATTGCCAGATTCCCAGAAAGGCTAGGAGAGCCTCCACGATAAAGTTGCGTGCCACATCGAGGGCAATAGGCGTGTTTCCCTCTAGGTAGAAGGAGGGTATCGACAGGTAATTCGCAACCCTGACATAGTCTGACATTGTCAGGGTTATTTGCATGCTTATCTAGAGAGGCCAATATGACCTCCCTGCGATAATACTAAACGTGGGACTGAACTCCCCCGTATAACGTTTGGTACAAACCTTCTTGTTCAACTAACTCACCATGCGTGCCCGACTGGGTGACTTTTCCATCTTCAAGTACGTAAATTAAATCAGCTTGTTTTACTGCAGACAGCCTGTGCGCAACGATTAAAGTGGTTCTGCCGTTCAGAAACTCTGTTAACGCCTTATGGAGCGCTGCTTCCGTAGCGGTATCTAATGCTGATGTCGCCTCATCAAGTATTACAAACTGAGGATCGCTTAACACCATACGAGCAATGGCCAATCTCTGTCTTTGTCCACCAGACAATCGGATACCGTTCCTACCGATTTGGGTGTTTAAACCATTGTCTAATTGCTTCATTACGTCTTGTAACTGAGCAACTTCTAATGCGCGCCACAAAGACAACTCATCAAAGTCACCACCAAGCGTAAGATTATGCCTTAGCGTGTCGTTAAATAATATAGGTTGCTGTAATACAACGGCAATTTTATTACGAATTACATCGAAGCTTATATCTTCACTGAGTTCATCATTAAAACGTATGTTTCCAGAGTTTTGTCGATAAACACCAATTAATAGTTGGATCAGTGTGGATTTACCTCCACCAGAAGCACCAACCAGTGCCACTTTTTTACCCGGTGGAATATGCAGTGAGAGGTTATCCAAGACCTTTACCTCACTATTGTATGAAAAATCCACATTCTCGATTTTAACATCAACTTCTTGGCCTTTGTTGAAAGGATTTACCTTAGAAACAGGTCTATGTTCTTCCTCGAGTTCTAGAAGGTCATTGATGCGTTTTAGGGCAGCTTTAGCGCTGTACCAAGAAAACTGAATGCCTAATAGCTCTTGCACTGGGGACAACATAAACCAAAGATAGCCAAAGACCGCAAAAATCTGACCGATGGTGAGGTCACTGAACATCACCATGAGCATTGCGACGGCACGGAAAAGTTCAAAACCGATTAAAAAAAGAAGGAAGGACACACGACCAGCTGCTTCTGATTGCCAGGCGTATTTGTCTGCGTCGATACGGATCTGATCAGCATCGAATTTTAACTGTTGAAGAAACTCACGTTCTTTGTTGGCTGCTCGCAATTGGTAGATACCATCTAAAGTTTCAACCAATCGGTTTTGGAAAACTTCGAATGAGTGGTTCTCTTTACGCTTAAGATGTTTGACCGTACTTCCCAGCTTACGTGAAAAGTAGATAACAATAGGGTTCACAAGAAGAATGAATAATCCAAGACGCCAGTCTAACCACAAGAGAATGATGGCCGTACCTATGACGGTGAGTAAGCTAATAACAAATTTAGCTAACGTAGAACCGATAAACTTATCTATGGTCTCTATGTCAGTGATAAGGTGAGCGTTAATGCCGCCGCTACCTTTTGTTTCATATTGGCGAATACTTATCCGACCAAGTTTGTCGATCATCTTGCTTCTCATTTCATAAGTAATCGTCTTTGAAACAAGAGTAAACTGGCGGCTTTGAACTATGTTAAGCGCTTGGCTGGCAGCGCGCATGAGAACAACAAGGAAGAGAGTAAAGAAGATATAACCCGTAGGAGTATGCCATGCCTCTGGTAAAACAAGATTCATGGCTGCCAAACCAGAAGCTGGCTTATCGAGTAATACTTCATCGACCATAAGTGGCATCAGAAGTGGGATAGGAACACTAATCAGAGTTGCTAAAACCGCAATAAAGTTAGCCAAAGCCAATTTAGACTTGTGCTTTTTTGCTTGAGTTATCAACCAAGAACGGCTAATAGTGTCATTTCGTGAAGTCATTGTAATGAGAATAAGTCCTATTAAATTTTAGGCGAGCATTGTATTCACTAATAATGGAAGCCTCAACAGAATAATTTGGAAGTTAATATGACCATAGAACAATACCAAACACTTACCAAACAGGCGGTTGCACTTATCGAGTCGGAACCGGATTTAATTGCAAATCTTGCGAACATAAGTTCCCTTCTATTTATGGAACTAGAAAACCTAAACTGGGCGGGATTTTATTTGAAAAAAGGAAACGAGCTCGTTCTTGGTCCGTTTCAAGGCAAACCCGCTTGTGTGCGTATCCCTATGGGGCGAGGAGTATGCGGAACTGCGGCGCAAACTAATCGCATACAAAGAGTGTACGACGTACACGAGTTTGAAGGTCATATAGCGTGTGATGCAGCAAGTAACTCAGAAATAGTTCTGCCATTTACGATCAATGGGGAAGTGGCTGGTGTACTTGATATTGATAGCCCAAGTATTGGTCGTTTTAATGAAATTGATGAGCAAGGCCTCACACATTTCATGTTAGAAGTAGAAAAGCTGCTTAATTCGCACGCTAACGACGCATAAATTCGCCCTCGAGTGTGGTTTTTCCTTGGCATGTCACTATAATACGAGAATATTTTTCTTAATGCTTCGCGGAAATCCGCTCAAATCAGGAACCCTCATGACTGAAAAGTTAAAAAACAGCAAAGAAGTTATCGCATATATTGCTGAATGTTTCCCTAAGTGCTTTACTTTAGAAGGTGAAGCAAAGCCTCTGAAAATTGGTATTTTTCAAGATCTTGCGGAACGTCTAAATGAAGACGAAAAAGTAAGCAAAACTCAGCTTCGTGCAGCGTTAAGACAGTACACTTCATCATGGCGTTACCTACACGGCGTAAAACCTGGTGCGGTACGTGTTGATCTAGATGGCAACCCTTGTGGTGAACTAGAAGAAGAGCACGTAGATCACGCTAAAGCAACACTAGCTGAGAGCAAAGCTAAAGTGCAGGCTCGTCGTAAAGAGCAAGCTCAAAAGGCTCGTGAAGAAGGTAAAGCTAAGGCAAAACCATCGGCTAAAAAACCTCAACAGCCTCGTCGTACTAACAAACCAAAAGTACAAAAAGAGAATAAGCCTGTAGAAACACGCGCATTAAACGCTGATGAAATCACAGTAGGCAATGCAGTAAACGTGAACATGGGTAAAGGAAACATGGCAGCGACCATTGTTGAAGTCAATAAGGATGATGTACGTGTTCAACTTGCTAACGGCCTACAAATGGTTGTAAAAGCGGAGCACTTGCGCGCATAAGGGAGATACTCCTACGCATGAATTGCCGTTCAAAAGTGACACTGATTGCTGCTAGCTTAATGCTAGCAGCTTCAGCTCAGGCTCTAGAAGCCAAACTAAACAAAGATGATTTGCCGGTTCTCGCTCCTGAAGTTCAGCACGAAACAGCCAGCAAACGTGTAACATCTCGATTCACACGATCTCACTATAAGCACTTCAATCTTAACGATGATTTCTCCAAAGCGATCTTTGAGCGCTACGTAGAAATGCTTGATTACAATAGAAATATTTTTACTCAAGCCGATATCGACTCTTTCAAAGATTGGTCAATCAGCCTTGATGATCAACTTAAAGCTGGCAACAACAAGATTGCTTTTGATGTTTATAACCTTTCGATGCAGAAGCGCTTTGATCGTTTCGCCTACGCACTGACTCTACTCGATAACGAAATCAAGTTTGATACTGATGAATTTATTGAATTAGATCGCTCTGAAGCTGCTTGGCCAAAAGATGAAGCGGAATTGAATGAACTGTGGCGTAAGCGTGTTAAATATGACGCTCTTAACCTCAAAATGACTGGTAAAGAATGGCCAGAAATTAAAGAGGTATTAGAGAAGCGTTATAACAACGCAATGAAACGTATCACTCAAACTCGCAACGAAGACGCTTTCCAACTTTACATGAACGCTTTCGCTCGTGAAGTTGATCCTCATACCAGCTATTTGTCCCCACGAAATGCAGAGCAGTTCCAGTCAGAAATGAACCTTTCCCTAGAAGGAATTGGTGCTGTGCTTCAAATGACGGATGATTATACCGTTATTCGATCCTTAGTGGCTGGTGGACCAGCATCTAAGAGCAAACAGCTAGGTGAGGGCGACCGAATTATTGGTGTTGGTCAGGATGGCGAAGAAGTTGTAGACGTGATTGGTTGGCGTCTTGATGATGTCGTACAGTTAATTAAGGGGCCAAAAGGCACTAAAGTTAATCTGCAAGTCTTGCCAGAAGGTAAAGATGCGAAGAGTTACGTTGTCACTATTGTCCGTGATAAAGTACGTCTAGAAGATCGTGCAGTTAAATCTGAAATTATCGAGAAAGATGGCAAGAAGATAGGGGTACTTGAAGTTCCTAGCTTCTATGTGGGTCTTTCTAAAGATACCGATAAACTGCTATCTGAGCTGAAATCGAAAAACGTTGATGGCGTGATCGTAGATCTGCGTAACAACGGTGGTGGTGCACTGACTGAAGCAACGGCATTAACAGGTCTCTTTATTAAAGAAGGTCCAGTTGTGCAAGTTCGTGATAGTTACGGTCGTATCAAAGTGAATGCGGATACCGATGGTGAAGTTAGCTACGATGGTCCTCTCACAGTGTTGATCAACCGCTACAGTGCTTCGGCGTCTGAGATCTTTGCGGCGGCAATGCAGGATTACAACCGCGCAGTCATTCTTGGCGAAAACTCTTTTGGTAAGGGTACTGTACAGCAGCACCGTTCATTAAATCATATCTATGATTTGTTTGATAAGGAACTGGGCTACGTTCAATACACGATTCAAAAGTTTTACCGTATTGATGGTGGCAGCACTCAGAACCGTGGTGTAGCGCCAGACATCGCTTATCCAACTCCGGTTGAGCCAAGTGAAACAGGTGAAAGTGTTGAAGACAATGCGCTGCCTTGGGATAGCATTGATAAAGCAAAATATCAGACTTTCCCTAGTAATGAAGCACTTGTAACTGAACTAACTGAGCTTCACAACAAACGAATTGCTGACGAAATGGAATTCCGATTCATTAAAGAAGATATCGAGAAGTACCGTAAAGAGAAAGACGATAACTTATTGTCTCTTAACGAGAAAGTACGTGAAGACGAATCGGATAAAGCGGAAGCATTACGTTTAGAGCGCATTAATGAACGTCAGACTGCAATGGGTAAAGAACCATTCAAGACGTTAGACGATGTGCCAAAAGACTACGAAGCCCCAGATGTTTATTTAGATGAATCTGTCGCGGTGATGGTTGATATGCTTAAGAGCTAAGTATTCAGTCATAACGACTAGCAATTCAATACAAAAAGAGCGAGTCATTTCGATTCGCTCTTTTTTTGTGTGCTTTTACCGTAATGTTTACGCTAAATACGATGATTCATACTCTTAATTCTCACCAATAATTTACGTGATCTAGATCAAATATATCGCAAAAATGAGTTCTAGTGCCTAAGCTAAAAGAAAACGATAAGGATACCGTTATGAAATGGTTTGTTGTTTTACTTAGCTTTTGTTGCTTCAGTGTTTTTAGTGCGGAAATAAACAAAGAAGACGAACTTAGTCATTTTGATACACCTTTTCTCATCGGTGACTGGTATTTAATGAATCCTAATCCTGATGATTCTGCTGAAAACTTCAGAGCCATTAAACTGACTCTAGGCTCGGACTACACTTTTTCGATCGATATTCAGAAAAAGGACTACTCGATTGACCATTGGGAAGGGATGTACAACGCTAACGAAGATACCATTGTCCTGGGCTTGAACACAGACCAACCGCAAATTTATGCATATCGAAATAATCACAACACGCTAGACCTGAACGGTGTAACCTTTACCAAAGGGTTGTCGAATGCACTTGCTGGTATTTGGTCCAGCTCACAAGTTGGTGGGGACGGTATGCTTGCCAATAACATCAGCCAGATGGATTTGATATTGCAGCCAGATTTTGTGTTTATGTTCCGAGTTTCAAATGAAGCAGGAGAGGAGTCGGTTAAGCAGGGCGTGTTTTACACCGAGGGAGAACATTTAGTTCTTCTTTACGAGAATGGTGAGCACGGTACACGTTACAAATTGAATCAAAATATGCTGACGATTGAGGACTCTAATGGAGATATGTACGCAGTACTTAATCGAGTGACACCTTAAATGATTCATTCAGATGATTTCACGTTTGTTTATTAATAGTGAAATATTCTGATGTTGATTAAATGTTAAACGGAAAGCGGAGCTAAGCCACTAAAAGCTCCGTTTTTTTATAGAAAGACTTGTATTCTGATACCATAACCCCTACAAATAGCTTATATCGTGATACCAGTGTGAGGTGTTTGAGCCTCTAGTCCTGGTATTTTTGTGGTTCTATATACAAGGATTTATGGACATGTCTCAAGCTCCCCAAGCGAAATATCGCAAAGATTATAAGGCGCCATCTCATACCATTACTGATATCGATTTGACGTTTGATCTTTATGACAACGACACAATCGTCACAGCAGTATCAAAAGTAGTTCAAAAGTGTGAATCAACCACGTTAGAACTGGACGGTGAAGGGCTAGAGCTACGCTCCGTAAAAGTGAATGGTGAAGATTGGTCTCATCATGAAGTCAAAGAAGCTTCATTAGTTCTTACTGATCTGCCAAAAGAATTTGAATTAGAAATTGTTACTAAGGTTGACCCAGAAGCCAACACAGCGCTTGAAGGCCTATACAAATCAGGTGGTGCATTCTGCACGCAATGTGAAGCAGAAGGTTTCCGTCGCATTACTTACTATCTAGATCGTCCAGACGTTCTTGCAAAATACACAACGAAAGTGATTGCAGACAAAGGCGTGTATCCATTCCTACTGAGCAATGGTAACCGTATTGCAGAAGGAGAAGCAGAAAATGGTCGTCATTGGGTTCAGTGGCAAGACCCACATCCAAAGCCTGCTTATTTGTTTGCGTTAGTTGCTGGTGACTTTGATGTTCTACGTGACAAATACACGACAACATCTGGCCGTGAAGTTGACCTAGAAATCTTTGTAGATAAAGGCAACCTTGACCGTGCAGGTCATGCAATGACTTCGCTTATCAACTCAATGAAGTGGGACGAAGATCGTTTTGGTCTTGAGTATGATCTTGATATCTACATGATCGTTGCGGTTGATTTCTTTAACATGGGCGCGATGGAAAACAAAGGTTTGAACATCTTCAACTCGAAGTTTGTTCTGGCGAATGAGAAAACGGCTACTGACCGCGAATACCTAGGTATTGAAGCGGTCATCGGTCATGAATACTTCCATAACTGGACAGGTAACCGAGTGACTTGTCGCGACTGGTTCCAACTGAGCTTGAAAGAAGGTCTAACGGTGTTCCGTGATCAAGAGTTCTCATCAGATCTTGGCTCACGTGCAGTTAACCGTATCGACAATGTTCGTATTATCCGTGGGCCTCAGTTTGCGGAAGACTCAAGCCCAATGTCACACCCAATTCGTCCTGATAAAGTTATTGAAATGAATAACTTCTACACGCTAACCGTGTACGAAAAGGGCAGCGAAGTTATCCGTATGTACCACACGCTACTTGGCGAAGAAGGTTTCCAAAAAGGCATGAAGCTTTACTTTGAGCGTCATGACGGTACGGCTGCAACGTGTGAAGATTTCGTTTCTGCAATGGAAGATGCAACCGGCGTTGACCTCAAGCAATTCCGCCTATGGTACAGCCAATCGGGTACACCAACACTTCGTGTAAACAGTGAATACAATGCAGAAGCAAAAACTTACGCCCTAACGGTTGAACAGTTCACTGAAGCAACACACGAACAAGCAGAAAAACAAGCACTACATATTCCGTTTGATATCGAACTTTACGCACAAAATGGTGATGTGATTCCACTGGTTATCAATGGCGAATCAGTACACAACGTTCTGGATGTGAAACAAGACAAGCAGACTTTCGTATTCGAAAACGTAGCAGAACAGCCAGTGCCATCATTACTTCGTGAGTTTTCTGCACCAGTTAAATTGGAATACGACTACAGTGATGATGAACTGATTTTCTTGATGAAGCATGCGACAAACGATTTTGCTCGTTGGGATGCTAGCCAAATGCTACTAGCGAAATACATTCGTCAAAACGTAGCCAATGTTCAAGCGGGTGGTGAGGTTAAATTATCTGAAGACTTAATCGATGCATTCCGAGGCGTGTTACTTGATTCGAATCTTGAGCCAGCGTTTATCGCACAAGTTCTGTCTTTGCCTTCAATCAACGAAATCACAGGTTGGTACAAGCAGATCGATATTGATGCGGTAGATACGGTACTGAATGGCATTACAGTGTCACTTTCTAAAGAATTAGAAGATGAACTGAGTGCGACTTACCACGCATTGAACCAAGCAGAGTACAGCATTGATCACGACGCTATTGGTAAACGAGCTTTGCGTAACCAATGTCTGCAGTTCTTAGCTTACACTGAAAAGGGTAACGAGCTAGCGAAAGCACAGTACGAGTCATCCAACAACATGACAGACACTATCGCAGCAATGAGTGCTGCGAACAGTGCTCAACTTGAATGCCGCGAAACACTCATGTCGGATTACAGCGACAAGTGGAAGCACGATGGTCTGGTTATGGACAAGTGGTTTGTTCTTCAGGGCAGCAACCCAGTAGAAAACGCACTTGATAAAGTGAAAGAAACTATGAGCCACGAAGCGTTTAGCTTGAAAAACCCGAACCGTACGCGTAGTTTGATTGGCTCTTTCTTGAACGCAAACCCAGTTCGCTTCCATGATAAGTCTGGTTCTGGCTACAAGTTTGCGGGCGAGATCCTTCGTCAGTTGAACGATAGCAACCCACAAGTGGCATCTCGTATGATCGATCCTCTGCTGAAGTTCCGTAAATACGATAAGGGTCGTCAAGCATTGATCCGTGCAGAGCTTGAAAAGCTTAAAGCGATGGACAATCTGGCGAAAGACTTGTTCGAAAAAGTGACTAAAGCACTAGACGAATAATCGACAAAAGAATAGGGTGGTCGTCACGATCACCCTAGCTATTTGTTCTGACAATAATCCATTCCCATGAACCAGTATTACTTCTCTCTCAACATCTCTTATCAAACATTTCTTTCACACTATTCTGGCGTGGCGAGTTCGGTTCAAGTCATTACCGACAACGGTTTGAGGCTGCAACTAGATGCATCAAAATTTCGACCATTTCTTAGCCAATTAGGCATTCGAGGTCGTTTTAGACTCACAACTGACCAAAATAATAAGTTTCTAAAGTTAGAAACTCTGTGATGCCTGATATTCCTAGTGAGTTAAACAGGAATCTTAGTCACAGAATCAAACATTTCACCTCCTACCACTGCGAATTTTTGTTAAACATTTGTAATTATGCTTTTACAATAAGTGCATGCATTACCTATGCTTAGTTTCGAGGCTAAAACCCGAAGTTAAGTCCCCCTACAAAACAACAATTCTAATGTGGAGTGTGAATATGACCGCGCGTGAAAATGTAGTGCCGGTTCTGCTTGAAAAGGTATACCAACTAATTCAAGACAAACTCGAGCTTTCTCACCAACCGCTTGTAACTAAACTTGCTCAACACTTATTTAGTAACATTGCTGATGATGACTTAATTCAGCGAAACGAATCCGACCTATATGGTGCCGTTGTTAGCCTGTGGCATCATGTCAATGAAAAGAAACCAGAAGACATCTCTGTAAGGGTATTTAACCCAACTGTCAGTCGCCAAGGTTGGCAATCAACCCACACTATTGTTGAAATTGTTGTCCCAGATAGCCCTTTTTTGGTGGATTCCATCAAGATGGCACTAACGCGACTCGACCTTGTTTCTCACTTGATGCTTAACAATCCAACGCAACTAGAGCGCGATAAGAAAGGTCAAGTGACGGACGTTAATGGTGAGGGTGGTGTTCTTCAATCTCTGTTCCACATTGAAGTTGACCGCTTAACCAGTAAAGATGAAATGCAAGCGCTGAAAAATGAGCTACTTACTATTTTGTCTGACACACGTTTAGTCGTTGATGACTGGAAGCAAATGGTTGATAAACTCAAGATCGTTACTGATGATCTCGTAAAGAATAAAGATCGAGTCTCAATGAAAACCGATCGTTTGGATGAAACGATCGAATACCTCCGTTGGTTAGGGGATCATAACTTTACCTTCATGGGCTACAAGGAATATGATCTTGTTAACGTCGATGGCGACACTGAACTCCAACCAGTAAAAGAAAAAGGCCTCGGTCTATTTGCCGATGACAATCGCATACGCAGCATTAAGCTTTCAGAGTTATCTGATTCAGCTCGTCTTGAAGCGAAAAAACCTTACGCACTGATCATTACTAAGGGCAACCAAGCGTCTCGCATTCATCGCCCAGCGTACACCGACTACATTGGTGTTAAAAAGTTTGATGAAAACGGCAAAGTCATTGGTGAACACCGTTTCACAGGTCTTTACACTTCTGCTGTTTATAACCAAGCGGTACAAAGCATTCCTCTAATCCGCGAGAAAGTGGGTCGTATCCTAGAAGCAAGCGGCTACCGTAACGGATCGTACTCTTACAAAGCACTGCACAATATTCTAGAAAACTACCCACGTGATGAACTCCTTCAAGCTCGTGAAGAAGAGCTACTAGAAGTGGGAATGGGTGTAGTACAGATGCAAGATCGTGACTTATTGCGTCTGTTTGTTCGTAAAGACCCGTTTGGTCGCTTCTTCAGCTGCATGGTTTACGTGACAAAAGACCGTTATAACACGGAGCTACGTCGCCAAACGCAACGCATTCTTAAGCAGTACTTCGGCTGTGAGCAAGAGGTTGAATTTACAACGTTCTTCTCTGAGAGCCCGCTAGCGAGAACCCATTACATTGTTCGTGTAGACAATAACAACATTGATGTAGACGTGAAAAAGATTGAGCAGAACTTAATGGAAGTATCGACTTCATGGGATGACCGCCTAAAAGAATCCATCATTGCAAACTTTGGTGAGAGTAAAGGTCTTCCACTTTCGAAAGAGTACATGAGCGCATTCCCACGTTCATACAAAGAAGACATGATGCCAGGTTCTGCAGTTGCAGACATCGAACGTCTTGAAGCGTTAAGCGATGATAACAAACTCGGTATGTTGTTCTACCGCCCGCAAGAAGAGGCGGCAGAATCGAAAGCGGTGCGCTTAAAGCTATACCACCGTGACGAGCCGATTCACCTATCTGACGTAATGCCAATGTTGGAAAACCTAGGCTTACGTGTGATCGGCGAATCACCGTATGAGATCGAAACCAACAACGGCCAGACGTTTTGGATCTTAGACTTCTCGATGCTGCATAAAAGCGACAAGACCGTTGATCTTCGTGAAGCTCGCGATCGTTTCCAACAAGCATTCGCAGCGATTTGGGCTGGTAACTTAGAAAGTGATGGCTTCAACCGCTTGGTACTAGGCGCTTCACTGTCTGGTCGTGAAATCTCTATTCTTCGTGCATACGCTCGCTACATGCGCCAAGTTGGCTTCCCATTTAGTCAACAATATATTGAAGATACCCTTAGCCATTACCCAGATTTAGCCACGGGTCTAGTGAATCTGTTTGCTAAGCGATTCGATCCAAAACATAAGGGCAGCGAGAAAGGTCAAAACGATCTCATTAAGAAGATTACAGAAGAATTGGATCGTGTAGAAAGCTTGGATGATGATCGTATTATCCGTCGCTACATGGAAATGATCACAGCAACGCTGCGTACTAACTACTACCAGTTGGACGAAGATAAGCAGCCAAAACCTTGGTTATCATTGAAGATGAAGCCAAGCGAAATTCCAGATATTCCTCAACCTGTACCTGCATTTGAAATCTTTGTGTACGCACCGGATATCGAAGGTGTACACCTACGTGGCGGTAAAGTCGCACGTGGCGGTTTGCGTTGGTCGGACCGACAAGAGGACTTCCGTACTGAGATTCTTGGTCTGGTTAAAGCGCAGCAAGTTAAGAACACGGTTATTGTTCCTGTGGGAGCAAAAGGTGGCTTCGTATGTAAACGTCAGCACACTCTAACTAACCGTGATGAAATCTTTGCTGAAGGTCAGCGTTGTTACAAACGCTTTATTCGCGCGCTTCTTGATGTTTCCGATAACATCATCGAAGGCGAAGTTATTCCACCGAAGAGCGTAGTACGTCACGATGAAGACGACCCATACTTGGTTGTTGCAGCCGATAAAGGTACGGCAACGTTCTCTGATCTTGCAAACTCTGTATCTGCAGAGTACAACTTCTGGCTAGGCGATGCGTTTGCATCAGGCGGCTCTAACGGTTATGACCACAAAGCAATGGGTATCACTGCGAAAGGTGGTTGGGAATCGGTGAAGCGCCACTTCCGTGAAATGGGTATCAACTGTCAAACCACTGACTTCACAGCAATTGGTGTTGGTGATATGGCGGGTGACGTATTTGGTAATGGAATGCTGCTGTCTAAGCATATTCGTCTACAAGCTGCATTTAACCACATGCACATCTTCATTGATCCAAATCCAGATTCAGCCACCAGCTGGGAAGAGCGTAACCGCTTATTCAATCTGCCACGATCAAGTTGGGAAGACTACAACGCAGAGTTGATCTCGCAGGGCGGTGGTATTTTCTCTCGTCGCTCTAAATCGATCCACCTGACGCCAGAAATCCAAAAAATGCTGGGCACGAAGAAAGCGTCTCTAGCTCCAAACGATCTGATTAAGATGATCCTGCAAATGAAAGTGGATCTACTTTGGAATGGTGGTATCGGCACGTATGTTAAAGCATCTAGCGAGACACATACCGATGTTGGCGACCGTGCAAACGATGTACTCCGTATCGACGGACGTGATTTGAAAGCGAAAGTCGTTGGTGAAGGCGGTAACTTAGGTATGACTCAGCTTGGTCGTATCGAATATGCAACGACTGGTGGTCGAGTAAATACGGACTTTGTTGACAACGTTGGTGGTGTAGATTGTTCGGATAACGAAGTAAATATTAAGATCTTCTTGAACGGTCTTGTATCAAATGGCGATCTGACGGTTAAACAACGCAACCAGATTCTTGAATCGATGGAAGACGAAGTGGGCGAAATCGTCTTGGATGATGCATACCGTCAGTCTGAGTCGATTTCAGTGACTGAGCAACAGGGTGTCGGTATCGTCAAAGAACAAATCCGCTTTATCCATACAATGGAGAAGGCAGGGTACTTGGATCGTGCTCTTGAGTACATTCCAGACGATGAAACGCTCATTGAGCGCGAAAAACAAGGTCTTGGTCTTACGCGTCCTGAGCTTTCAGTGCTAGTGGCTTACGGCAAGATGGTTCTGAAAGAGCAGTTGGTTGCTGATGACATTGCAAATGACGAATTCCATGGAAAACAGCTAGTTGCTTACTTCCCAAGTGAGTTACGCCGTAACTACAAAGATCAAATGGTAAACCACCCGCTGCGTGCTGAAATTATCGCGACGGCGTTGGCAAACCAAATGGTTAATGAAATGGGTTGTAATTTCGTGACTCGTCTTCAAGAAGAAACGGGGGCGAGTGTAGTTGATATCGCAAATGCTTACAGTGCGACCCGTGAAATCTTCGAACTGGAAGATATTCTTAAGCAAACCCGTGCATTAGATAACATTGCAACTGCAGAAGCTCAATATGAAATCATGTTCTACGTACGTCGTGCATTACGCCGTATTTCTCGCTGGTTACTACGCAACCGAAGCGGTAAGAGCACGGTAACTGAGCTCGTTGCACTATATAAAGACGATGTTCACACAATTACTGAAACACTAGATACCATGTTAGTTGCGTCAGAAGTGGAAGAGCACAACGAACTTGCTCTGAAATGGATTGAGCGTGGAGTAGAAGACAAGCTTGCACACCACGTTGCACGTCTCTCTAGCCTACAATCAGCATTGGACATTTCCGCAGTGGCAAGCGAAACGGGTAAAACAGTTGAGCAAGCATCGAAGCTTTACTTTAACTTGGGTGACCGTTTATCACTTCACTGGTTCTTGAAGCAAATCAATGGCCAAGCGGTGGACAACAACTGGCAAGCTCTGGCGCGTGCGGCGTTCCGTGAAGATCTTGATTGGCAACAACGTCAATTGACAGCTCAAGTTCTAACTTGTGGTTGCTCAACAGAAGATCTAGATGTGATGCAAGCGCTAGAAGATTGGATGACAACGAATGAGCTGTCACTCCATCGTTGGGAAAGCATCTTGAACGAGTTCAAAGTTGGTTCCGTTCATGAGTTCGCTAAGTTCTCTGTTGCACTTCGAGAATTAGTTCTACTTAACCTGAACTGTTCTTCGAACGAATAGGGTAAGTGACTTTAGCAAAAGCCTCGCAATCGCGGGGCTTTTTTATGTTCAAATCACTAATAACTACCCATAAATAGTGACGCTGTAACTCCAAATTTAAGTTTTTATGGCATGAAATCGTTTGCTTCTAAAGAAAAAGCTAGCAATTTTGTATAGAGAATAGTGCGCTAATCGACTGTTTTTATGAGTAAAACCAAAATGAGACGTACTATTTTGCCGAATTCACTCATTTTCATTGAATTGCATTGAAAAACAGTAAATAATATTGACCCGTTTACACGGGGCTTTTTTCTTTCGGAGGCACAATGCTTTACCGTCTAGCCAGAACTGGCTTTTTCCAACTTGATGCCGAAAAGGCACATGATCTTGCAATCAAAAATTTCCAACGCTTTAATGGCACTCCTCTCGATCTTTTCTATCGTCAACAACTACCAAACCGTCCAGTAGAATGCATGGGGCTTACATTCCGTAACCCAGTGGGTCTTGCTGCTGGCTTGGACAAAAACGGTGAATGTATCGAAGCCTTTGACGCAATGGGCTTTGGTTTTGTCGAAGTTGGTACTGTTACGCCTCGTCCGCAACCAGGTAATGACAAGCCACGCTTGTTCCGCCTAGTTGAAGCGGAAGGTATCATCAACCGTATGGGTTTTAACAACCTAGGTGTGGATCATCTGGTTGAGAATGTGAAAAAGGCAAAATACAACTGCGTTCTTGGTATCAACATTGGTAAGAATAAAGACACACCAATTGAGAATGGGGCAGAGGACTACCTGATTTGTATGGAAAAAGTGTACGAGTACGCCGGTTACATCGCCGTGAACATCTCGTCACCAAATACACCAGGACTTCGTTCGCTTCAGTACGGTAAAGCGCTAGACGAGTTGTTATCTGAACTCAAAGCGAAACAAGCAGAACTTGCTGAAAAACACGGTAAGTACGTACCACTTGCGCTAAAAATTGCACCGGATTTGAGTGATGACGAAATCAGCCAGATCTGTGATTCTCTAATTAAGAACAACATTGACGGCGTTATTGCAACAAACACGACGTTGGATCGCACAATTGTTGAAGGAATGAAACATGCGAACGAAGCGGGTGGTTTAAGTGGACGCCCAGTTCAATCTCGTTCAACAGAGGTCGTTCGTAAACTTCATGAAGAGCTGGGTGACAAATTACCGATCATCGGCGTAGGTGGTGTGGACTCATACGTTGCTGCCAAAGAGAAAATGATGGCGGGTGCACAACTTGTTCAAGTTTACACTGGTTCATCTACCACGGTCCGGGCCTCGTACGCGATATTGTTAAAAGTCTATAAAATTAGCTGCTAACTCGTTGAGAAATCGACGCTTGTTACTAAAAAAAAGAGGAACTCGTTTCCTCTTTTTTTTTGTCCGTTCGTTTGTAAAATTTAAAAATCATGAGTAGGTAATTAAGCGTTTTACCTCTTATTACTGTTTAACTAGTCACAAGAGAACGGAATAATGCTTAAACCCAGCGACAAATGGAATTGGTATTTTGACGAGCAGAAAGCTTGCCTAATGCTGGATTTGGGGGAGGAGATGATTTTCCAAACCAATCTATGCCGTAAGCTGTTGGTCAATTGTGCCTTCTCAGACAATGAATTCACCGTTGATGACGCAAGCGCGTTCCAAACGTACAACGAACGAATCCGTTGTCTCGACATCAACGAATACCGTCAAGCCGAACTTACGCTTTATTGCGTAGCCGCAAAACGCTTTCACAAGCCAGTCCAGCCCAAGAGCTGGTTCTTCGATGCCCAATGCGATGGACATGAGCCAGAAGAAGGGGACATGGTATGCCTGACAAACCGCTTTTCAGAAGGCGTATTCATCGTTCTCGAGCCAGGCGAAACATCTAGTCTGTGTGCTTATGTAGGGCAGGACGAGTTCTTACTCGATGGCAATAAAGCACTGCCATTTGGACAACCGATTAAAGTAATGCATGATCGCATGGTATGTGCCAATCACTTATTCATGATGGCACCAATGGCGATGGTGGGTTAGTTTCCTTTTGATTTTTTCTTTATTTTCGTTCCTTTGTTTGCATTAATCGACCGCATTAGGTCGATTTTTTTTGCCTAGAATTTTCCAAATCTCTCCTCGTATGCACCCAAAACTCATCCCTAGATGAGGGGGATTTCATATCTCATATATGAAGCAACTCACTTTTATTCCAATTTTTTCACTTTAGCTTTTCCTTAAATTAGGCAACAAGACGCTTAATATTTCACCTTTTATTCCTCTATACGCCCATTTTGTAAGTAAATTACATGCCAAAACCCGTACTGGTATATACCAATTTGTTAGTGAATAAGTATTTACTTTCGCCACAGGCCGCATTTTTACAAGAAGGTGATAAGGAGACGTATTCTGTTTATGGAGGTGATGTGATTTGACTTTCAGTTGGTGAGATTGGCGACTGTTTGCGCTAATAAAGCGAAAAAGCCTTTAAAAACGAGGCATTGATCGTAAAGTCAGGTATAATCAAAGCCATTTTTTATCGACGAAAGAACACTATGAATCAATATCTCGCGGTAACTTCAAACGGCATGGAAAACTTGCTTGTAGAAGAGCTGACTAAACTAGGCATTGAAAACGTCAAACCAGTACAGGCAGGCGTAAAATTTAAGGCAACGAATGAACAGATTTACCGTTGCTGTTTGTGGAGCCGCTTAGCGTCTCGATTTGTACGTGTTTTATCGGAGTTTACCTGTAACGACGACATGGACCTTTACCTGTCAACGTCTGCAATCAACTGGGTAAACCAATTCCATAGCTCAAAGCGTTTTGTGGTTGATTTCAACGGTACTAACCGCGAAATCCGCAACAGCCAATATGGCGCGATGAAAGTCAAAGATGGCATCGTAGACTGCTTTGAGAAGAAAGGACTTCCTCGTCCGAACATTAGCAAAGAGCGACCAGATATCCGTGTTCACGTTCGTCTACATAAAGACAAAGCGATTCTTGGTGTCGATATGGTGGGCAGTGGCCTTCATCAACGTGGCTATCGCCCAGAATCTGGCCGAGCTCCACTTCGTGAAACGCTTGCTGCAGCAATCGTAATGCGTTGTGGCTGGGATTGCTCTCAACCACTTCTAGACCCAATGTGTGGTTCTGGTACGTTGCTGATTGAAGCGGCAATGATGGCAGCGAACATCGCACCTGGCGTTAAACGTAAACAGTGGGGCTTTGAAGCGCTAGAAGACTTTGAACCTGAGCTTTGGGCAGAGATTAAATCAGAAGCAAATGTACAAGCCCGACGCGGTGTCAAAAAAGTTGACGCTAAGTTTTTTGGCTTCGATAACGACCCGAAAGTTCTGAAAGTAGCACAGGACAACGCTCGCAGAGCTGGCGTTGAAGAGCTAATTACATTTGCACAAGGCGACGCAGCAACTATTACTCGTCCGGCCGGTTTCGAAGCTGGTGTTATCGTGTCTAACCCGCCGTATGGTGAGCGTCTTGGTACTGAGCCAGGTCTGATTGCGCTATACACAGCGTTTGGTGGTCAGCTAAAAGCAGAATTTGGCGGTTGTAAAGCGTCTATTTTCTCTAGTTCAGACGAGCTACTAAGTTGTCTTCGTATGCGTGCGGACAAACAGTTCAAATTGAATAATGGTGCGTTACCGTGTCACCAAAAGAACTACAGCATTGCGGAGCGTAGTGCTGATGAAGTGAAAGGTGCGGACACTAACGTCCAAATCGCACCTGACTTTTCAAACCGTTTGAAGAAAAACATCGGCAAGATTGGTAAGTGGGCGCGTAAAGAGAAACTAGACTGTTACCGTATCTACGATGCGGACCTTCCAGAATACAACGTAGCTATCGACGTGTATGGCGAGCAAATTGTGATTCAGGAATACGCGGCACCTAAAAACATTCCTGAAGAAAAAGCTAAGCGTCGTCTAACGGACATCATCCGTGCAACGATTCAGGTAACAGGTGTAGAAGCGAACAAAGTTGTACTTAAAGTTCGTGAGAAGCAGAAAGGTCGTAGTCAATACCAAAAACTAGGTCAAGTTTCAGAGACGCTTGAAGTGAATGAGTATGGCGTGAAGCTGATCGTGAACCTTCACGATTACCTAGACACAGGCTTGTTCTTGGATCATAAGATCACTCGTCGTCGCCTTGGTGAGATGGCTCAGGGTAAAGATTTCCTTAACTTGTTTGCTTACACTGGCAGTGCGACAGTGCACGCTGCCGTTGGTGGTGCGCGTTCTACAACCACGGTAGACATGTCTAACACTTACCTTAACTGGGCGAAAGACAACATGCAGCTAAATGGTTGTGTGGGTCGCCAGCATCGTTTTGAGCAAGCTGACTGTCTACAGTGGCTTGAGAACGCTAAAGGTGAATACGATCTTATCTTTATTGATCCACCGACATTCTCTAACTCTAAGCGAATGGAAACGTCGTTCGATGTACAACGCGATCATATTAAGCTAATGACAAACCTGAAGCGTCTATTACGTGCCGGCGGTACGATTGTGTTCTCTAACAATAAACGTCACTTCAAGATGGACGAAGCGGGGCTTGCAGAACTTGGCTTAAAAGCGCAGAACATTTCTTCTCAAACTCTGCCATTGGATTTCTCTCGTAACAAACAGATTCACAATTGCTGGTTGGTTACGCACGCAGAATAGGGACGGAACAGTAAAAGGATGTTGAACGTACTAACACTTTACAGCACAGAAGGATGCCATCTCTGTGAGATGGCGTTTGACCTCGTTGGTCAGATTGGTCTCGCCGAACAAACACACATCGTCGACATTGCGTTCGACGATGTTCTCTTTTCTCGTTACGGCGTCACGATTCCCGTATTAAAATATCAAGATTCTGAGTTGAACTGGCCGTTTGACTTAGAACAACTCACACATTGGTTGGATAATAATGGCATTACTTACTATTCATAACGCGCAACTTGCATTTGGTGACCACCCATTGCTAGATAAAGCGGAGTTCGCTCTTCAAGAAAACGAACGCGTTTGTTTAGTTGGTCGTAACGGTGCAGGTAAGTCGACATTAATGAAAGTGCTTGCCGGCGACATTTTGTTGGACGATGGCAAGATTCAAATCACTCAAGACGTAGTTGTTTCTCGACTTGAACAAGATCCACCGCGCAATCAAGAGGGTACGGTTTACGAATACGTATCTGGCGGTTTGGCTGAAATAGGTGAACAACTAAAGATCTACCACGATCTTCTCGATCTTGTTGCTCAAGACCCAAGTGAAAAGAACATCAACCGACTTGCTAAGATTCAAGAACAGCTGGATCACCTTAACGCTTGGCGCTTTGATGATCGTGTTAAGAATGTACTTGGCGCGCTAAAGCTAAGTCCTGAAACCAAACTGACCGATTTGTCAGGTGGCTGGCAACGCAAAGCTGCGCTCGCTCGTGCACTTGTTTGTGACCCTGATGTATTGCTTCTTGATGAGCCTACTAACCACCTTGATGTAACAACCATCGAATGGCTAGAGAACTTCCTAAAAGACTTCAAGGGCTCGATCATCTTTATTTCTCACGACCGTGCGTTCATCAAATCGATGGCGACACGCATCGTTGACTTAGATCGCGGTCAATTGGCTTCTTTCCCTGGAAACTATGACCAATACTTGAATGACAAAGAAGAGATGCTTCGCGTTGAAGAGATGCAAAATGCCGAGTTCGACAAAAAGCTAGCTCAGGAAGAAGTATGGATTCGTCAGGGTATTAAAGCGCGTCGTACACGTAACGAAGGTCGCGTTCGTGCTCTTAAAAAGCTGCGTGAAGAACGTCGTGACCGCCGTGAAGTTCAAGGTAAAGTTAACCTTAATATCGATGATGCATCGCGTTCAGGCAAGATCGTCTTTGAAGCAGAGAACGTCTCTTTTGCTTTTGAAGGCAAAAAGATCGTGGATGACTTTAGCTTCAACATCATGCGCGGTGATCGAATCGCACTGATTGGCCCTAATGGCTGTGGCAAAAGTACGGTTCTCAAGTTGCTACTAGGCCAGTTAGAGACACAAGGTGGTCGTCTACATTGCGGTACAAAACTTGAAGTGGCTTACTTCGACCAGTACCGTGAAATCCTCGATCCTGAAAAAACGGTTATCGATAACTTAGCGGATGGTAAGCAAGAAGTGATGGTGGGCGGTCGTCAACGTCACGCATTGAGCTACCTGCAAGATTTCTTGTTCGCACCAAAACGTGCTCGTACGCCAGTAAAAGCGTTATCAGGCGGTGAAAAAAACCGTTTGTTGCTAGCGCGTATCTTATTGAAACCTAACAATTTGCTTATTCTGGACGAACCAACTAACGATTTGGACATCGAAACGTTGGAACTTTTAGAAGAAATGCTTGCCAATTATCAGGGTACGTTACTGTTAGTAAGCCACGACCGTGAGTTTGTAGATAACACAGTAACGACCAGTTGGATTTTTGAAGGTAACGGCGTAATCGAAGAGTTCGTTGGTGGCTATCACGATGCAAAACAGCAACGTGATCAAGTTCTTGCTTCGCGTGGTCAGGTTGAAAAAACAGCGAAGAAAGAGAAAGTGGTTGAGGAAACTCCCAAAACTACGCAACCTAAGAACAATTCGAAGAAGTTATCGTATAAGCTGCAAAGAGAATTAGAGGCTCTTCCAGCTAAACTAGAACAATTAGAGTCGGATATTGAGACTCTACAAGAACAAGTGAATGACACAGAGTTCTTCACTAAACCTGTAGAACAGACTCAACCGGTATTGGAACAGCTCGCTGCCGTAGAGCAGGAGTTGGAAATCGCGTTCGAGAGATGGGAAGAACTCGAAGCAATGCAACAGGACAGTTAAGAATTCCATGAATTGTAGTAACAAATTCAAATTGACCGCCGTCGCGATGATGGTGGGTACGGCAATGAATGCTAACGCTGCGCTTTATCGTGTGGTGGAGGTGGCTCCAGAAGGTATCAATACCGATTATGCCACAGCATATGGCGTTGCAATCCAAGCTGGTAACGTTTATGAAGACACTGATAAAACAACACCATATCAGTTAGGTTGTTTTGATAATGGTGCCGCTTGTGATGAAACAACATTCAAGCTAGCCGGTGAAACGAGAACGACCAAGATACTATCGGGTGAAGCGGTAGATGGTGTTAGCTTTCGTGAGGAAGTACCATTTGCGATGGATGCTCAGTTCCGTTACATCGAAGACTTTGATGACGTTGAGTTATATTGTATTAGAGAACTACGATATTCCACATGTGAGAGTTGGGCTTCACGTGTTTGGGAGCCTTGGTATCAAGAGAAATACACACTAAACGAAAAATCGAATGCGCTAGCATTCTCAGAGGGTGCTCCTTTTGATAACAAGTACAACAATGTAATAAACGCTCTTACTGAAAGCGGTCAGGCGATAGGTAATCAAAGTGTACTTAACAGTAGCAGCGATGGCTCTCTCGCTAGTAAATTGAAAACACGTAACCAAGTTGTTGCCCCTGTTTATCCTAGTTATATTAAGGAATCAGATGATGATGCTAAGACAGAGTATTATCAATCTAGAGCTTGGGCTAGCGATGATAGTTTTGTGTCGGGTAGTGTTTCATATTCAAAAGTTAATGACTATGGCTCGAATTACAGCTCGAAGGCAGCAATTTGGGATAGTGCAGGTAATACCGCGCTTATTGGTTGGTCTTCTGGCAATACCATAAGAAATGACCGTATTGCGCAAGGAAGTATGCGAGATTTTGTATCTAAAAAGGATTCTGCAAACAGTGTGATATACGGCGTTGGATATAACACTTACGGAAATGATGACAATTACCTAGAGGCAACTATTTTTAAAGGCATTTTTGATTCTTCTTCTAATGTATCCACCGCAGCTTGGACATCATCACGTGTATCAGGTGCAACATCAGAAATTAGTTCTGACTTTATTTATACTAATTCTGTAGTTGAAACGATAAACGATAACCTTATAGCAGTCGGCGAGGCAAAGCGATCAGGTGGTGCCCCCGAAAATGGTTCAGCGTCAAACAGGCTATTTGTGGTTAGTGACATTGAACAGCCAACTGCGAACTACCTATCCGGAGGTATCTTTTTTGATGGTATCGGCGGTAAAGTTGGGTCCATCAACAATTACAATGAAATTGTTGGTCAGCTAGATGCGGAGGATACGCGTGAAGTTGATGGCAAAGCACGCCGAAAACGCGGCTTTATCCTACCTTACGACGCAACAGGGACGGTTGAAGCGAGAAGAGATATCTTCCAAGATCGAGCTTGGTACTTGGACGACCTTACTAATGGTGGTGATTATTCAGCTGAAAACAACCAATTCCGCATTATTGATGCAACCGACATTAATGATGCAGGTATGATATCCGCAACGGCGACGATGTGTCCAGGTGGCTATGATACGTTTGCACATAACTCACTGTGTAACGGTGGTGAGGCAAATGCTGAAAAAGTGGTGGCGGTTAAACTAATTCCAATCGCATCCAATGATGCAACTGACATTGTCACTCGATCTGTCGACCAAGCGGCAGCAGAACGCCAAGGTGCTGGGCTTGGCATTTTTGCTTTGACACTACTTGGGCTTTTCGGGTTCCGTAGAAAATAGTCAGTATTTTTTAAATCAAGCAGAGGCTCACAGAAATGAGTCTCTGCTTTTTTTATGCCTTGAGAAAAAGCAAACTTTGATCGATTCTTATAAGTGGAGTCATAAAAACTCCATCAAAGTTTCACAATAACAGTTGTACGACCTGTATGAGGAATTACCTATGAAGAGACAAAAGCGTGATCGCCTAGAACGAGCTCAATCTCAAGGCTACAAAGCTGGGTTGAATGGAAGGTCCCAAGAGGCTTGCCCATATCAACAAATTGATGCTCGGTCGTATTGGTTAGGTGGTTGGCGTGATGCCAGAGATGAAAAACAGTCTGGTCTCTACAAATAACTCTCCACATACAACTAGAAGGATTTGAAAAGGCTCATTTAGAGCCTTTTCTGCGTTCATAAGCCTAGATTTTGTTTTAAAACAATACTGCGGATAACAAAAAGGCCCCTTAAAAAAGGAGCCTTATAAAACGCTTCAGAGTAGGTGATTAGAAGCTAGAAGTGTCTTGGAACAAACCCACTTTCAGATCTTTTGCTACGTAGATTTCTTTACCGTCTACACATACACGGCCATCAGCTAAGCCCATCACCAACTTACGGTTAACAACACGCTTCATGTGGATTTCGTAAGTTACTTTTTTCGCTGTTGGTAGGATCTGACCAGTAAATTTCACTTCGCCAACACCAAGAGCGCGACCTTTGCCTTTACCGCCAACCCAGCCTAAGAAGAAACCAACAAGCTGCCACATTGCATCAAGACCAAGACAGCCTGGCATTACCGGGTCACCAGGGAAGTGGCAATCAAAAAACCAAAGGTCTGGAGTAATATCCAATTCTGCAAGAATTAAACCTTTACCAAAATCGCCTTCAGTCTCAGACATTTTAGTAATACGATCCATCATTAGCATGTTTGGCGCTGGAAGCTGAGGGTAACTAGGTCCGAACAGCTCACCTTGGCTAGAAGCTAGAAGATCGTCACGGTTATAAGAATCACGTTTGTTTTGCATTATCAATTACTCCGATTTTTGATAGCTGCATCTTAGTGAACACGTGTACGCTAAACAACTCCGATCAGTACTAGACAAACCAGTTTTTGACGCGCTCCACAATTCCTTCAGGATGTTCGTGTCTTTCAAAGCTTTCAATACGTTCGGCAATCTTACCAATGACGCTATCTTCTTCTCCACGAAATGGTTTTGACATCAGGATAGGAATCGCTTCGTCTACAGTAGAAACAGACCAAATATGGAACTCATCATTCTTAATGCTCTCTATGACATCTTTATGTAACGCGAGGTGCTTGAGGTTAGATTTGGGCATAATCACACCTTGCTGTCCAGTGAACCCTTGGTGTTTACATACTTGGTAGAAACCTTCGATTTTTTCGTTCAGGCCACCAACGGCTTGCACACGACCAAATTGGTCTACAGCACCGGTGACGGCGATCTGTTGATTGACTGGAGATTCAGACAGGGCACTTACCAAACAGCAGAGCTCGGCTAATGAGGCGCTATCACCATCAACTTCACTGTAAGACTGCTCAAATACAATCGACGCGGAGTATGGTAAGGGTTCATCAAGATCCAGTGCTGAGCTCACAAATGCTTGCATGATCATCATACCTTTGGCGTGCAAGTTACCGCCAAGCTCTGCCTTGCGTTCAACATCGGAAATATCACCATCACCGAAGTGTATAACACATGAGATACGAGCGGGCTCTCCGTAAGAAACAGGGTGTCCAGCCATATCGATAACGGTCAATCCGTTAATTTGGCCAACCTGTTCTCCCGTAGTCTCGATGATCACTTGCCCGTCAAGAATATCATCAACCGCTCGCTGAGGCAGGTATGACTCACGGTAGTACTTGTCATCAATAGCCTGATCAACCGCGTTAAAGTTAATGATATCGCTCGTAGCATATTGTTGTGAAAGGCCAAGTAACTGGTTGTGCCACATCACACCAAGAGGTAAGTAATGCTGATCCTCCGTGTATCGCATACCAGCAAGAATTAACCTTTTAAATGCACTACAATCTAAATTTGGATGCTGATATTTCTTACAAATCCAGTTAACCAATCCAATATAGTTACCGAGGTTCTCTTGAGAAAGATGAATGTCTTCTTCCACTTCTGTATACATCGTTAAGCCTGCCGAAAAGTCATCATCAACATATTCTATTTCGGCCAACTGATTACGGTCGCCTGTGATTATCAGTTTTACATCGTAAGTTTTTGCTGTAACTGGTGAAGAGGCGATGCGCTCGGGAGTTAGGTTTATTGGCGAGAATCCAGTCCCCTGAATAGCTGCTTTGATATTCGGCCAACGAGCGGCATTAGCAAGAACCAAATTTGCTGGAACAATTAGATAGCCACCATCTGCTTTAGAGAGTAAACCCGATTCACATGTCGTGTTACCATCTCGACTCACACTGTAACGGTCAAACAACTCTTTCGCGTCAAGCGATTCTGTTGTGATAACAGGACCAGACGTTTTACCCTTTACTACATCAAAGATAAACCCTCTATAAATGGCGTTATCAGTACAGTTGACCAAGAGTATGCGAGTGAGTCCTCGGACGTTAGTAAATCTATTAATGGTTGCTTCAAGTCTTGGCTGAAGGTCAATAAAGGATTTTATCGGAAGAGTAGTTGCATTGCTTAAAAGCTCTTCATATTGCTCGAAAGAAGGGGTGACATCTTGCCAGTTAACTTGGTTCATTAAAATTCATCTTAATCTAATCTTGCGAAGCATTATAACGAAACGATGATCAACTCCCTAGCGACAATTTAACCAATCCCAAAAATTGAAACGGTACGCCGGTTAAACTTTAGACAAATAAGTGATCAACATCGATACTTTCACGAGTTTTAATTGCTGAATTGACATCTCTGGGTTACGCTGTCACCCAGATGCGCATTAAGGGTCGAAAGGATGAAATATCAGCAACTTGAAAATTTAGAATGTGGTTGGAAGTGGAAGTATCTCATCAAAAAATGGAAAGATGGAGAGGCGATTACACGCTACATTGACACCAGTGAAGCTGACGCAGCAGTTGCTGAGTTGCGTAAAATAGAGCATGAGCCAACACAAGTTCTGACTTGGATTGAAAACCATATGTCAGACGAACTCGATAATAAGCTCAAGCAAGCGATTCGCGCTAAGCGCAAACGTCACTTTAATGCTGAGCAAGTTCATACCAAGAAGAAATCCATCGATCTTGACTATCGTGTATGGGAAAAACTCTCCAGTAGAGCGAATGAGCTAGGTTGTACGTTATCCGATGCCATCGAATATTTATTGTCCGAAGCTTCAAGAAGCGAAAAGGCAAGTCTTAAGGTATCATCAATTAAAGAAGACTTGAGCAAACTGTTGTCTAGCTAAGGAGCACCGAATGCTTTATGTAATCTTGATTGCTGCTGTTGTTATTTTTTGGTTGATAGCTGTAGATCGCCCAGTTTTAAAGGTGAACTTTGACAAGGGTAATTTGACTAAAGTGAAAGGCCACATTCCACCTTCTTTTAAGCACCACTTGCAAGATATTGCCGAACATTTTCCTTTTGATGGTCAGCTGAAAGTATATAGTCAGCGCACTGGTATGCGATTGGTGTTTTCTAAACAGGTACCCAAGAAAGTACAGCAGCGTATTAGAAACGTTTTTCCTCACCAAGGTTTTAAAAGTAGCAAAGGAAAAAAGCAGGCCTAACAAACATATCACTTACGAAAAAACACTCACCGGGACGCACAACATGCGTCCCGGTTTTATTTACGAAAGAGAACTTAATATAGTCAGTATTCATGGCTTCTAAATACTATCTGACTGAAAATGCGTTCAATACTCCTGTTTCCTTTATTATTGTTCTCGAACCTCATTGTTGCAGATGATTCGGAATTCAATCCCGTGGCAAAGAAAATCAAATCTAAACTCCAAAAGCAGGTAGATAAGAGGTTTGATGATTACCAAGGGTATTGTGATGTCATGATTGAGCTTGAGCACTCCAACAGCACTGCCAAGATAAGGCGTGTCACTGGCATAGGTGACACGAAGATCTGCAAATTTGCCAAATCGAAGCTGAAGAAAGGCAAAAAGTTTAAATATCGGTATCCCGAAAAGTTTATCCGCCTCCACCTGTCTACTCTGTCAAAATTGTAGTTTGTTGATGATTCAGTAGATTCGGATAGGGCTTAATCTGAATTAATATCACACAAAACTTAAGATTGATTGCCATATCGTATACACTATACCAATTAGATTCATTATAAGAAGTATAGGGATAGAAGCTTGTTGCTAACCAAGAAAACCTACACGCAAGAAGCAATTGATATAGCAAGTAAAGTATCGAAAGAGGTAGAAATTCGACACGCAAAATGGCTTGTTAGCATGAAGTACCTAGTTGATCAAACAGAGGTCGATGATTTACTAAGTTTACAAGGCCGCTATTGTGATGACGTCATCTTCAACGAGGATGAGCGTATAACCCGAAATCAACGTATTTTACTTATGTGCGAACAAGAGCGGGTACAGGAAAGACGTCAGGTTGTTGAAGACAAACAAAAAACACTAAGAAAAGTTGTGCGGGATGTTTCACGAGTAGCTGAACGCATGTTGATTAGTAAGTTAGAGTCTTATCCTATTGATAAACTATGCGGAGGAATCCCTCTTTTTGATCATTTTGCTTCTTTTGCATACTCTCCATCACTTTCTTTTTCGAAGTTAGGGACACTCACGACCCTTAGTCACCAATTGAACTCTACCATTGTAGATCTCATTTCTAACCCCAAATTTTGTGAAAGGCTAGGACGTAAACCTAAGGGTGTACCGGATGCAAAAGTTGCGATTGGTCAAATCGGAATTGAGAATTGTCGTCTGTTATTTCCTGTCTTAATGGCAAGGCCGATGCTCAAATGGGCAGATCAGAATACCAAACTTATTGCTCCTAAAATGTGGCAACACCTTGTGGTAACTGCAAATGTCACACGAATGCGTTTGCAAAGTGCAGGGGTTCGAGAGCCAGACGCAGGTATTCTAATTGGTGTTTTGCGTACACTAGGTAACTTCGTCATCGTCAATCATTTTACTTATACCTTTGAAGACGCATTGGTTGAGGTCATGCTTAACTACAGGAAAGCAGAAAAAAAAGAAGAATACTATGCTTGTGCTGACATAAAAGCCAATACCGCCTTTTTACCAAAAGTCATACACGAGATGGAAGCATCGATTACACGCCGTATTCTTGAATCATATGATTGGCCAAAAGCTTCATTACATATCAAAAATGCTGTCATCGAAGATCTTGATAACATACCAATATTGGAGAGAAGCGACCATGGCGCAGCATTGGTACAAGCCAAAGCGTACTCAATTTATGAAGGCTTAACTAAAAGTAGCGCATTCATTGATAAGCACAAGCCATTCTGGTTCGCAAATGTTCAGATGTCTGGAGATGCGCTAAAGGATGTGCGCTCAAGAATCCCCGGGAAATTAACATTAACAATGTAGAGATAAGTATTAAAAAAGCTCGCGACACGAGCTTTTTTGTTGTTAGAAGACCCGTAAGGTAAGACTAAATCAATTAATAGTTACAGTGTGACGCCATGAAGAGCGAGTGCATATGAAGTGCTATCCAGAAAGTTTAATATGTATCAACCTCTAAGATACTTGGCCAAAGCTCGGTTGAACATAGGTGGAGCAGGGAGCTAGCCGCCCTTATTGGTTACGCGGTAACGAAATCCTTTGATTAGCTCATGCTTGAAAGAAGATGAGCAGCTTAGTGAAACCTACGTAACTCCTTAGCTCCAAAGGAAATAACCGCTTTTGTAGTCAGACAGAAAATCGTATTAGATGATTTGAGCGAGGTTCATGTCAAGACATCCATATTATTAAGTGTCAAAGAGTTACGATATAAGACAGAACGGGGGCTAAGTTTGAAAACTGCATGGTTTTGCGGGCAGGCTCTTGTCTAACCCGGTGACAACGTCACTATAAAAAAGAAGCGTAACCAAGTTTAGATATAGATCCATCAATTTGAATAAGCTCACGCAATCACGTCGGTAGCGAGGTTGTGTTGTTCTGAGAGTTTTTCTAGAGCGAGCGTTAGTGAGAAATCAGAATATTACTTGTGAATAATCTTTAGTATTTCAACTTTAAAATCTTCAGAGTAACGTCGGTTACTTGGACGACCACGAGCAGCGTGTACGAGACTTTGAGCTCCTAAAGTGGAAATTCGATTGAGTAAGCGCCGGATATGACGAACAGACACATTTAGAATAACTGCAGCCAAGGTGGTTGTATACAGATATTTTTGTAGCAGCAGAAATGTACACAAACCAACTCATTGACGCTTACAAAAAGCAAATGAAGTACGTGCAATACAAACAAATTGCGCCTGATTTGGGGATAAGCCCACAAATGCTGACAGATGTGAGAAAAGGAAGAACTTACTTAAAAGAAAATCAGATACTTATGCTTGCGGAGGCTATAGGCGAAGATAAAGAAAAAGCTCTAATTGGTTTGGCGATGGACAAGGCGAAAACGCACGAAGCTCAAACGTTATGGCAAAGCATTGGAAAAAAGTTTAATGGCTTGTACAGGATTAGCCGTAACATTAGCAAGCCCACAAGAACCACTATATCAGTGCGCATTATGTATAACGTGGTAAATGGGCGCTAAGAGGGTGCGCCCGCATGTAAGGCATTGATTAGGCGAGGGTTTGTGTACTTGTCATTTATCAAACCATGAACGACATTTTGATCATCTTCGTCTAACAAATCTGCTATCTGAAAGGCAGTATCCCATTCCATAGAACTCCCACCTTTTCGCCATCTGCGCAGACTACTGTGCGGAACTTCTAGTTTTTTCGCAAGTTGGTACTCAGAAGTCAATTCGAACTTGGCTTTTACCCTGTCCAAAAGAGCATTTGTGTAGTTCATTTTGTGGATACCTCTAATCCGCTAATTGTTAAATCATAGAGGATCATTTTGTTCTTTTCACTATGGCTGGTCGGTGGCTATAGCCGATTTGTGGTGATATTGTCTTTTCGAATCACTTATGAAGCAGCTTGCGGAGGCTACGCCATGGAAACACATACACCGACTGAGTTTGGTTGTAACACCATAGACAGTATTAAGCACAAATATTTCCCTAACTTTGGCAAAAGCGACAAACCTCTAACTACAGGTAAAGACTACCGTTTTTCTCGCCGTGGTCAGGCAGAGTACAAGCGCGGTCATCAACTGGTTGCTATGCGTCTTTCAGGTCTGGGGGTGCAATCATGATTAACTCACCAAAAGCGTTTAGAAAAATTGTCCTTAAAGCCGAAGAAGAGTTCAAAAGCGGCTCATTAAATGGCGTGTTCCTGATTTTAGATGAGATTGATAATACGCTTGGTTCGTGCGCAGCTTACAAGGCATCAACTCTTTGTCGGTTAGTGGAGAGAATCATCCAAAGCCGAAGTGGTTATTTAACTTTTGATGCCACATCGAGAACCAAGCCGCGCTACCTATTAGCATTGCTTATTCGCATGCAGCGAGAGCGCAACGAAATCCGCAAGCAAGATGAAGCGCCCCAAGCGGGCGCGGATTCTTCACTTCAAGAGGCTATCTAATGGCTAGCCTAGCAATCTATTCAAACGTAAACCATGCGCCAACGGGAGAAGAACTCCCGTTTAAACCGTTCAGCCGTAACTTTTACGCACTGATTGCTCAGTGTGAGAACCACACCAAAGCAACGGCAACCTTTATCAATCCAAGCATTGCGATCATTCCATTGGATGCTAATCGCCGTATGGTGGTGACGTTATGATGACAGTGATAGCAATTATTATCGGTGCGTTATGTGCGTATTCGTTCGACAGCTTTAGACAAGCGCTGTTAGTTGCTCTTGCTCTTGCTTTGTCTCTTTATGCTGTGTGCGGAAATTTGGGGTTGGTATGAATAAACAAGAAATTCAAGAAAAAGCAGCGGGCGAATTGCGAAAGCGTTTATCTCGATCTTGGCAAGATGAATTTTTACGTCGCAACAAGCTTGAGGTATCACAGGCCACCTTGTCGCGTTGGGCTTCTGGTAAGCAAGCCATCCCACTTCATGTTCTAGTTCAACTAGAAATTATCGAATTTAAAAGTTAACCAGGTGCGCATACGTGGCGTGTATTACGTCCAGGGAGCAATACTCTAGATGAATAACTTATATGAACCGCAGCCGGTGCGTGAATTTACCAATTTATTAAGCCCACAAGATGTGGGCTTTGTTACCGCCTTAGCCCAAGACGTCACAATCACTGAGAAAAACATTGCCGCTATCGACAGCGGTTTTTTTAGTGCTCCAAATCATGATTGGATGGAAAACGAACTGGCGAAACTCAAATCGTTTGATCAAGTACATCATCATCAATCAAAAGACAGTGCCGAGATTTGGAAACTGGTTCAGGGTGGAAACTAACGTTAATCACACCTGAATATTGGAATGAACCTAAGCGCGAAGCGCACGCCGTAGGCGTGAAAGTACTAGGCTCGTCAAAGGGCGCAAAAGTCGGACACGGAAAACGAAAGCACATAGAGCGATTCGTTACCCGTTCTCGACGTATGCCGCCCCGACAAAAGACGAAATCGTTTTTTGGCGTCAATGCTACCGATGAAATTAACACGCGCTCAGAGTCGCAGACAGGCTGGGTGCTGACCAAGGAAGGCAACAAAAAGCGCTTGGAATGGCAACCAATCGGTAAAAGTCGTGCGTATTTGATGCGTCGTGATTGGTCAAAGCAAACCAAAATGCAGGTGGTTTACCATCCAAGCCCATCCGATGCGCCAGAGCAGCAAGCGGGTGAACGCTTCACAGAAAAGTTGAACCCTCGCGCAGTGAAGAAAATATTTGAGTCGGGCGCCTATGTCGCTGCGTGTCATGGTGGATTTACTACGTTCCTAACACTCACATTTACACCAGAGCAACGTGCTCACATTTTTGGTGGGGAGTCGGTTACGGATGAGGGTTTAGCATACTGCCCAATTCAGACCACCATTGGCGCGGAAGTCTCACGTTTTCTTAACGCAGCTAAAAAGGTTTATCAGCGCGGCTTTGAATACGATGCAACACAATTCGGCATGCTGAATCTTGATGAAGATACAACCAAAGTTAGCGGCTACGGTAAGCAATCAGACTTCCATTATATTTGGGTCGCTGAGTGTCCAGCCAATGAAGATGGAGAGCCGAATCCACATGTGCATTTACTGTTGAATTGGCAAGTGGAGCCTTGCCATTTTCGAGCGTGGGCGAAGCGGTTAGAAGCGCTTTGGGGTCATGGGATGGCGCACTTAGAGCGCATCAAATACGGTGAGGCCGCGTCTGGCTATCTCATCAAAGCGGTGGGTTATGCCGCAAAAGGTGACAACGCAGACCAAGGTTTAATCAAGGGTAACCGCTACAACATAGCGCGCTGCAGCCGTGCGCCTGATTGGGATGTATTGGCCTCGTTCGACGTCGATAACATGACGGGCATCATTCAAGAATGCGGCTACCGCTTGCAGCAGTGGCGAAAACCACTGGAAAGAGAGATTAAGCGCAAGCAAGACAAGAAAGCGGAGTACATCAAAGCTATCGACATCAACAAGAAAAAGAGCAACTTGACCGCCGTTGCAAAACTTCAGCGTCTGATCTCAAAAATTGAAAACGAAACGCGCGGCCTAAAAGAAGTGATTAAGAGTCGCGGCACATTTGCCAGTGCAAGCAATCAATTTGCCATCACTTTTGAGGGTGAGCGCGCCAACGAAAAAGCGAATGACTTCCTATGCTGGGCGCATGGTGCGCGCGGCTGGTCGATGCAAGCGACGGGAGAAGATGAGACAACAAGTCTCGATTTGTTCCGCTCAGAAGCAAGAATCGATTACTCAGCACAGTTACAAGCGTTTAGAGACAGGCAGTGCAACTGGGCTAGTTTATTGGCTCAAGAACTCATGCCACCACGCGATAGAGAAAGCATTAATGCTAATAACATGGCGCTTTATGAAGAGTATTGCGCCACCACACACTAAGGACTCAACAATGGAAAACAAAATAACGTCAGAGCTAGAAAGTGAAATCAAAAAGGTATCGAGTAATCCTTTTGCAAAAGGCTTTATTGCTCCGCTGCGCTTGCTATTGGTTTGGATTAAAGAAACCAATGCGCGCTTGGATGCAATGGAAGACCACATCAAACACTAAACACACTAACCAACGTCGTGAGACAGGGGTAAAAAATGGAAAATCAACCGATTGGCTTCTTGCCGTGTCGCGCTTGCAACACGGTGAAAAGCATTTATAAGGGCAAAGGCCGTAATGCAAAGTTTCTCTATGCGAAATGTGAGTGCGGTACCGATACCCGCAAAGGCGCAACAGTACAGGAAAGATTTGCCCAGCATCTACCGCTAGAGCAAGCGCAACAGGCGCTAGAAAGTGCGCAGCCTACCAATGAGCCGAAATCCTTAGAGGACAATGGCTCAAGCGCTGAAACAGAACAGCTGCAACCAGAATCCAAACCATCAAGTATGGTGGGTTGGTGCGTGTTTGGTCTACTGGCTGGCACTGCGGCACTGGTTAAATACAGCCGTGCGGGAGGTGCGTAATGGATGAATTAGCCCTTCAAGAAAACGTGCTGAACAGCGAAGAAAAGCTGTTCATTGGTGGATTGGATGAAGAGTTTACGCCGCCAGTGGCGGGTGAAGTACCGGAATCTCAAGCGGTGGACACATCACAGCTTACTGCCATGTTTGGCCTAAACATGACGGAAGGCTTGTTAAAGCAGTTCGGCCACAAAGATTTTGAGTTTGACGAAAGCCAAAAAGAGAACACAGCTGCCGCCATTGCGCCCGCATTGGCCAAATACAACGGTGAGCTTCCACCATGGCTGGAGCCTTACAAGGAAGAAATCTTTGCCCTGATTGCAGTCGGCACACTTGGCGTGACGTCCTACATGCAAATCAAAGCGCTGAAAGAGCTAGACCAACCGCAGCCACAACCGGAACCCACACCGCAGGAAACCGCCGATGCAACCGATTAACGCCAACAATGCGCGCTCAAATGGGCATGCTTGGGTGTGTGGGATGTCCGGCAGTGGTAAAACGCAACTAGCACGTCGCAAGCTGGTGAGCGCAACAGACCAAGTTGCTATTTTTGATCCACTGGGTGATTACACCGGAGATTTAGCGGGGCGAGTGGTGCGCAGCTATCCAACCATCAAAGAGTTTGCCCGTGCTCTGCTGCAAGGTCGAAAGACCAAGCAAGGCTTTAAAATTGCGTATTCGCCAAGCCATGAAACCAAAGAGAAAGACTTTGATAAGTTTTGCCAAGTGGTGTGGGCGGCGGGGAATGGTACGCACCCCAAAGCGCTAAAAGTGATTTGTGAAGAGGTCGCCGAGCACACCAACACCAGTGGTAAAGCGTCTGGCTATTATGGCAAGTTGCTGCGCTTAGGTCGCAAGTACCACATTCACACCATTAGTCTGTTTCAGCGGGGGCAGGAAGTATCAAAAACCATTATTGATAACTGCCAATTTGCCTATGTGTTACTGCAAAAAACCGCTAAGTCTGCGCACTACTTGGAGGGTTTAACCGGAATTTGTGAGAGTGATATTGCGGCTTTAAACAAGCTGGAATACCTAGAGCAAAATGGAAAGGAGTACACCAAAGGGAAAATCCGCTTTTAACTGCGCTCTAGAGCGCAGATTAAGCGCAAAGGCGGTTGAACCTCTGCGCTTTGAACTGGTTTGCTAATAGCTCATTTCAACCAACTAACCAACGTCGTGAGACAGGGGTATTTTTTTATGAACAAAACAACAATGAAAACCGCAATGATTGCGCTGGCAGTATCGGCGCTTGTGGTGTGGGCATCAAACAACGTTGACGTTGTTGAAGATGCAATCGGCTAACGGGTAGGGAGTCGTACACATGCAAGCACCAATGAAACTAAACTCGCCAACGGGTATCGGTTACGGTCAAAAATCCACTATCAAGCTTGATGTGGGTCCAACGTATGAAGAGATTCATATCCGCACTAACTTGAGCGCTGCAATGATCAAACGAGTAGCGGTCAACCTAAACGGTGAAGAAATTTACATCCTAACGGGTGCGCAACTGTTGATGCTGGAAGCTTACAAAAAGCAACCTGCTAAATCGGGTTACTTCACCATTCCATTTGCTGACATTGTCGGTAAAACCAAAAACGGCATTCGTGCAACGGGTCTGGTAACTGAGATTGGTGACAACATCATCTTGGAGATTGAAGTGGGCACGCCGACAGATTTGCAAAGCGCACCGGGCATCAGTCTGTCAGCGAATGCCATTGTGTCTGAGCCTCAACCCGTCCGAATCTTAACGCCAAAAATTCGCCCTGAAACCATGCAGGCAACGTCCGCAGGACAAAACGAGTTTACGAGCCTAAATGCGGGCGCGACAAAACTTGTTCGCCGTATGCACTTCTTGAGTGACAAGGTCACGGATTTGAAAATTGAGCGTGACTTTAAAAAGGTATTTGAGTGCGATAAGGACTACCTCTCGTATCTGGCAGAGCGTCATAAGCGTGCGCCTCAAAGTGGCTTTTTCCACTTTGACCCGCTGTTGCGTGGCTTCTTCCTGCAAGACCTGTTTAAGACAGCGCACAACAGCCAATTGAAGTTTACGGTGACAACAACTCAAGCTGTCGGTGGTCTGCCAATCTTGGTCGAGTCTGTAGAAATCGAACGTCCAGAACTACTGCAAAACCTTCTGTAAGGGGGTGGTATGTCATTACCTGATCACATTCAAAACTACGTCGGCCATCAACCAACCAGCGACAACTCATTCTTTGGTGATCTAACCAAGTGGGGTTCGGGCTTGATGGATGATGTCGGTGAAACGTTCGGTGTCGTCAAAGATGCGTATTTGGATAGTGTAAAGGGGTATGCCGCTGATGTAGCGGCTAACCCAAACACGCAAAAGCAGTATTCCAACTACGCAGACCAACACGGCAACAAAATCACGCAGCCACAAGGTCAAGCACAGATGCCGCGCACACAGGCAGGCTTTATGGGCTTTTCCAATCAACAACTGATGATTGGTGGTCTTGCTGTGGTGGCGTTGCTTGTACTGGCTAAGCGCTAAGGGGGAACGATGCCAGCAATTCCAATCGTAATCGCTCTAGGCAGTTTTGGTGCGGGCTTTCTGACTGGCTCCAGTACATCCAAGCTCATCAAATTAGGTTTAATTGGTGGCGGTGGCCTCCTTGCTTACAAAGCATTTAAGGGGGCGTGATGTTTGGACCAATAGGCGGCGGACTGACCAACGGGCAAGGCTCGCCGATTTCATCCGGTGCAACACAAGGACCGACACAGTCCGGCTCTAGTGGGGGTGTGGGTGATGTGAGGCTAGGGAACGTCAATCTTGGCGGCTTATCCGGCACAAACATCACCTTAATTGTCACGGCCTTAGTCGTAGGTTACTGGGTGGTGAACCGATGAAATACACCATTATCAAAGCTTCCTGCATTACTCAGGACATGGCGGCAAAGCATTTTGCCGCCGCTTATGACCGCATGACTGAGCACGACAAGCAAAGCGCATTTGCTGATTTGCTCACGGACTTACAAAGCGGACAAGCAACTTGGTATCACTTGCGTTCAGATAACGTTGATTTGCACATGGTGACACGTGTCACCAATGACGCACTGATGATTGATGCCATCCAAGGCAAAGGACTGATGCGCGCTGCGCCTGACATTATCCGCCGTGCTCATGCTGTGGGCTATCGCGCTCTAGGTTTTGAAACGCTTAAACAAGGCATGCGCAAAATGCTCCTAACGTTCGGCTTTGAAGTCGTTGAACGTTTTGAAGATGGAGCAACCTACCACGAGAAAACGTTAAGGGGGTGCTATGACTTCTAGAAACAAATCGAGTAGCTCTAGCCAAACCACTAACAACAACGCGACAGGCCAAGTGACCAATGCAGGCGATAACCTTGGGGTTAACGTGGCGGGCGTGAATGGCAATGTGCGCGTAAGCATGAGTGACCACGGCTCGGTCAATCGCTCATTCGATTTTGCTGAAGAATCACTCAAGTTACTTGCTGATGGTGCGTTTGGCCTTGGCGAAAAGTCAGTGGAGAGCGCAAACAAATCACTGACAGATTCACTGAAATTCGGTGAGGGTGTCGTTGATGAATCGCTAGGGCTGGTCGGTGATGTTGCCAAGCAAAACAGTGAATTAGCAGATAAGGCCATTGCTGAAACTCGCCGTGCTAACAAGGACGCACTTGATGCGGCAATGGATGCACAAAAAGAAGCGCTGAGTTTTGGTAACGATGCTTTACGTGCCAACAATGACGCGCTCAAACAATCCATGGCTTTTGGTAACGATGCGTTGAAGTCAAACGCAGACGCATTACGTAAATCGATGGACTTTGGTAATGACGCGCTCGACAGCAACAGCAAAGTCACTGAACAAGCACTAGAAAACATGCGCCGTAACTCTACCGATACGGTGGAAATGGCTAAAAACATGGCCATGCAAAGTGCGACCACCACAAAGGATGTGATTGCGTTATCTGAAAAGATGAATGCGACCGCAGAGAAAACGGTCAGCCAGTCACAAACAGGCAGCAGTGACAGCATTGCAAAAGTCGCGATGGTTTCTGCAATAGCGTTCGGCGTCGCTGCCGCTGTAAGGGGGTAAACATGCCAGTGATTAACCTGACTTCAAATCAAAACTTTGACTTTAACGTCAGCGAAAAAGGCAAATATCTACTCATTCGCTCTTGTGATTCTGGCGTGGTGCTTGGCTCAGATGAGTTTCGTTCAACGGGTATCCAAACGGGTGACGCCATCAACGTGTCTGAGTTTGACGCCATGCGTTTTGAAAACCCAACGGATGAGACATTGTCCGTAGAGTATCAAATCAGTGATTTGCCTATCTCTACCAATGCGACACAGAACCTTGTGATTAAGCGCATTATCGATCCAATTCAATTTGAAGCATCGGTAAAAGTGGAAGACGGCTTAAAAGTAGAGCAGATAGCACCAAGCCAGCTTAACAGCTTGCCGGACATTGAAATCCAAGCGGGTCAAACCGTAAAGGTCAGCTCTAATGAACTGGGTCGTAAACAAACTACTATTCAAGTAATTAGTGACCACGTCACATTGTTAAGGGTAGGCGGCGCAAGCGTTGGCGCCGATACGGGTGCGATTTTGCGCGGGTCTTTCGATGCAATGGCTTCGACCGTGATTGATTCAAGTGCGGATGTGTATCTGCACAACACAGCGAGTGAAACAGCAAAAGTGAGTGTGACGGAGGTGCTTTCATGATTTTGAATAACCCTCAGGATTTAGCACCTATTTTGGCTGCGATGCGAACCGAGCTTAAAGGGGATTTGGATTCACTGGCGCAAAGTGTTCAGACCTCGAATACAGCACTGGCTCAAACGGTTTCGACAGACACGCAAACCGTTATCGACGGTGTAAATGCACTCAGTGTTGTGAATGGTGAAATCAGCACCGAAGTGCAAGCAATTAACGCCCATACGACGCAAGCCGTGACGGATTTACAACAAAGTGTCGGGACGGCGGTTTCAAACTCTGAAAACCGAATCAAATCGACAGTCAACAACAAGGCTGCAATTAAGAAGGTTCACCGCCTTACCGTATCTGCTTACACAACCAGCGTCACCATTCCAGCGGTGAACATAAACAAAACCATGATTAACGTGTCAGGTGTTGGCGCGGCAGCGGGCAAGGGCAATACATACGGTTTAGTACCAGTTGAAAGAATGGTCACGCTTCAAAGCAGCACCAAGCTCTCTATCACAAGTTCACTACCTATCGCAATTTCGGTGGAGGTAATCGAGTATGCCTAGTTTTATTACAGATGCACAAAACACAGTGGTGGCGGTGATGTCATTTGACCCTGTGTCACCAGAACAACAACCGCTTGCTACTTATGATACGTCAATCGTTGGCAAGCTCTTTGAAAACGGAGCATTTCACGATGTTGAATCGCTACAGGATGATAGTGCTGTTATTGCTGATGATGGGAGCCATGTGGATGAGTAAACGTAATCAGCCTCGCGGCGTTCGTAATAACAACCCGCTAAACATCCGAATTGGTAACAATTGGCGGGGTGAGGCACTGGTATCAAAAGATGCGGAGTTCGAGACGTTCTCACATCCCAAATACGGCTTTCGAGCTGGCGCTAAATTGCTGCGCAACTATCAAAGCCGATACGGATTAAATACCGTCCGCGCCATCATTGGCCGCTTTGCGCCGCCAAATGAAAACCACACCGAAAACTACATCAATTTCGTCTCTGACCAAATCGGTGTAAAGCCTGACCAATTGATCTCATTGGCAGATGACAACTTTCTAGCGCGCATGATGCACGCCATGTCAGTCATGGAAGTGGGTCGCCATTACACGGTGGATGACGCCGCCGAAGGAGTAGCGCTGGCATGAGTAAAAAAGAAATGGCTATCAAATTCACACTTGGCGTAGTGACTGCAATTGCAGGTGCATACGCCATCAAACAACTAAAGAAACACGGAGTTTTATAACAATGTTAGATTGGCTAAAAAAACAATGGAAACAACCATCAACGAAAAAAGGCATTGGTCTGATTGCAGCTGGTGCAACGCTGGCCATTGGACACCCGCAACTTATCACGGCTAGCGTGACGGAAGCGGGCATTCAATGGGGTGGTGTGATTGGCACAACCGTACCGATGTTAATTGGTGCATGGGAAACGGTGCGCAATGAATGGAAACACTAGTCGTTGCATGCCTAACGGGTGCAGCGTCCAGCATCGCAACGGTGGTTGCACTTAGAACTGATATTGCGTGGATTAAGCTAACGTTACAAAAACTTGATGAGCGCATCACTGCACTTGAGCAAGAATCAAAAGCACCTCACTGTTGAGGTGCTTTTTATAGGTATCTTGCTGATTTATATAATTTGCGTATAGTTGCACATTGATTAATCAATAATGTTGTTGAGGATATACACATGAAAAAGCTCGTCGCAGTATCAGCCGTTGCAGTATTCAGTTTAGTTGGATGTGGCGGCGGTGGCGGCTCTGCAAGTTCAGGCAGTACCGATACAAAACCACAAGAGACATTTGCTTACAATGGCCTGTATGCAAACGAACAAGATCAAGTTTTAATGCTGGTTGATAGCAGTCGTACAACAACGCCAATTATTGTCGGCGACTTTGCTTCAAATGCAGTAATGGCTGCGCACACAGTTCAAACCAATGGAAGCAAACTAAATATCAAAGGCGTTACGTTTGTAGACACATATAACTACGTTTTTGATTCGACAGTATCGGCAACGGCTGACTTCGACTCAAACGGAGTAATGCTTAATGCCACTGTAAACAATCAGCTACTTAGTTACAGCCTTGCTAAAGCATCGGATTCAAAACCTTTAGCGGAAATTGTTGGCACTCATACCAACATTACTGACGGTACAGTGTGGACAATTGATACGGAAGGAAATCTAACTGTTAACGGTATATGCCAGATGTATGGCCAACTAACTAGAAACGGCTCTTATTTTGATGTTAAAAACATTCAAGTAAGCAACTGCCGAGACTCGGCGTACGATGGCGTATATCAAGGTGTGGTAGCAACGGCGATGTATCAGGGAAGTTATTACTTATCGGGCGTAATGACGAATGATGAAGGCGCAATTTGGGGGAGCGTATCAATGTGATTTGTGATCTTTACTTGATAAATTAATCGTACAACATGCTAAAAACATCCAGAACACTAACTGGGTGTTTTTTTTGGAGATATGTCTGTGAGCCAGAATATTTTGTATAAATATTTTCCGATTGATTCGAAATTCACTAACAATTTACGAGTTGCTTTTAGCATTAAGAGAGAACTCAACGATCCCTTCGAATTATTGCCAAGCCATAACGCACTTAATAAAGCAATGGAAAGCAATACGCTTTATCAACCCGTCTTTTCAATCTTTGAGAGTGAACAAGAGTTACTAGAACCAAAGAAAATGATCAAAGATATCAACGACCCTAATTTTGGCTGTCCTATATTTCATCATTACGGAATCTTCTGCTTGAGTGGAAAGCGAGACAACATCCTGATGTGGTCGCATTACGCTAGCAACCACACAGGCTTCGTTATTGGCTTTGACGCTAACCACCCCTTCTTTAATCAAAATTTAAATGACTCATGTTTTACTAAGGCAATAGGAAACGTAGAAAAAGTTGAATATAAGCAAGATAAACGTAGAGCAACATCTAGTGCTTTTGAAAGTTGGTTTTTGCAAAAAGCAAAAGATTGGGAGTACGAAGATGAGTATCGAATGATATTACCAGTAAAGAACGCTGATCGAATAATGTTTAAGGCTGAAATGGATGATTGGGGAAAAGTGATAAAAGAAGCACGGTTTGCAACCGATGAAGAAAGACGTTTGCTGGCTGAGAATAACTATATCGGGGAAGGCTTTATCCCATTATTTAGCGTACCAGAAAGTGCTATAGTTTCTTTGACATTGGGAGCTCAATGCGATTTGAGCAAGCAGCTCGATCTCGTTGACTATTTCAGTGCTTTTAATCCCGAATTAGAAGTAGGGCGAATGAGTATCGCATCAGACACGTTTGAACTTGAGTATTCTCAATTGCATAGCTTTGGGCATATGAAAATTGAGACGCTGTCTTGATAAATGAGCCCGCAAAGCGGGCTTTTTCTTATTTAAACTTAGTGGGTATCCAAGGTGCGGCCGTCATACGACGACCACCACGAAAAGGCAACACATTGTCTTTAGCTGGGTAAATCGGCGGGTGTTCAAGGTGACCATGTAACTTTGTTAAATGGTGATATTCATCTTTCTGATAGGCAAAGGATTCGAGTTCTTTCGGATTAAACTCGCGACCACTGGGTGTGATCAACACGCCGCGCGCCTCATCAATACGAAAGCCACGCCAACGCACATCGTTAGGAAGATAGCCAAGCGCTTTAATAATTAGCAGCTTTTCAGCCATGGGATTAATGTTCAATTGTCCAGACAGCCAACGGCGAATTGTCACAGGGCGAACATGAAAATATTCAGCACCAGCTTGGATATTGGGAAAGACTCGCCAAAATAAGGTGTTGAAGGCTTCAAAGTCCATGTGATAAACCTCTCAAATTATCATCGTTATTCATGGTTAATTTCGATTGCTACAAGGGGTTTAATCGTTAAGACCGATTAATAGGAAAGAAAAGACAATATGTGCGATTCATTCCATAATGCAGCCTTATAATTGTTGGGTTTACCAATGACGAAAATAAACAATTAAATTTGGTAACTTATTGATTTATTAGTGGAATTTTGAGGTTGTCGAGCAATAAACTCGATATGTTAAATTTGCCTATCTTAGTGCGCATTATGTATATTATGTTAAATAAACTATCCATGTACGCCAAATCTTCTCTAGTTAGGCCTCCTATCCCGCTCAGATTTTAAAATGCCGCGCTTTTTGGCAATGTCATTAAACATAACGGCGATTTACCATAAAATACTTAATATAGATCTTAATAATCTACGATTGTTAAGATCTATATTAACTCGCTACACGGTTTCTACTAACGATTTGATTGCTTCGTAGATTTCTTGCCTTCGAACTGGTTGGTAACAAAGCCATTCATGCCGGCTTTCATGCATGTAGTCTTATCACTTTCAAGTGCATGTGCAGTCAAAGCAATGATTGGTATGTCTATTCCTTTTTGTCTAATCAATCTTGTTGCTGTTATCCCATCCATCACTGGCATTGAGACGTCCATTAAAATGACGTCTACGCTTTGTTCTTGCTCTTCCAAAAACGCTAATGCTTCTTCACCATGACTCGCCATAAAAACGTTATGGCCGAGCTTGTTCAAGATAAGCTTGATTACTAACTGATTTGATTCTGTATCTTCAACGACAAGAAGATTCATCGCTTTTGAAGGATGATTTTGTTCTATCTTAACGGGCCTCTCTTGATTGCTCCTTGTTAAGACAGGAATATTGATTTTGAAGTGTGAACCAACGTTCAATTCACTTTTTACGCTTATCGTGCCGCGCATCATTTCAACCAAATGTTTGGTGATAGCAAGTCCAAGGCCTGTACCTCCAAATCTTCGCGTAATCGAGCTGTCTCCTTGATGAAAAGCAGTGAAGAGATTTCCAATCTTAGCTTTTGGAATTCCAATGCCAGTATCAGCAACAGAAATTACAAGTTCGCTATCTTGCTCAATCACAGAGATATCAATACCACCAAAATCTGTAAATTTGCTCGCGTTGCCAATTAAGTTAAAAAGAATTTGAGACAAGCGTGTTGAGTCTATCCAATATTGCCTGTTTTTATCGAGGTTACACTCGAACTCAAAACTCAAATTTTTAGCTTTAGCTACCTGTTTTTGTTGAGAAATGATAAGAGTTACAGCGTCACCAAGGTTGGTCCACTGTTCGTTCAAATGAAAGCTACCAGACTCTATTTTTGACAAGTCAAGAATGTCGCTAATGATTGCGAGAAGCAGATCTGCTGAGCATTCCATCTGATTAAGGACTTCTGATTGTTCTTCGGTTAAAGTCGATTGCCTCAATATGTCGAGCATGCCCAAAACTGAGTTTAACGGAGTACGAATCTCATGGCTCATCATGGCTAAGAACTCTGACTTAGACTGGTTTGCTCTTTCTGCCTCTTCTCTTGCTTTAGCAAGCTGCGAGGTGCGAACCTCTACGATACGTTGTAACTTCTCTTTAGTTTCGATATCTATAACAGCCCTTTCAATCAAAGGCCTGAAACGCCGAAGCGTCTCTTTGTTTTCGATACTGAAGTGACCTTTTTGAGCACCTACAAGTATGATGATAGTTTGTGTTACTTCAGACCGAATACCAGTTACAAGCATGGAACTTACCTGGCTTTTAATAAAGGAGTTAAGCCCCTCAAACTCCTTTAACCGCATTGGTTCAAACAGCAAAATACACTCACCATTGAGCGCCCTCTCCGATGCGTTACCCGGTAACCAACTAGTTCTATCAAAGACGCTATTTGTCGATAGAAGTGTTTTGAAATTTTGTTGATTGCAGTCACGGGTGATGACGATGAAGTCATCAAAGTCGATGTATTTCTTTAGAACGCTGTTGAGACCGGAAAAAATTTCGTGGCGATTACGAGCCTCACTCATAGCAGAAATGGCTGATAAGATTGCTTTGTTTTCGTCAGCTAAGAGCCTCTCTCGCTGTCTTGCCTCTTTTAGTTCGACAAGTGCCTCTTGTAACGCTTCTTGTTGGTATATCTCTAAATATTTATTTTTCATAAGGTTTATGGAAAATTGCTGAAGAGATCATCAGGTTTCCATGTCCATTTTCGCCACCTATAAATCTTCCTTGCTCACCAAAGGTAAACGGACAAATAAAAGGCAGGTTATCTAATTCCTGGTTAATTTGTTCACAAACACTATTAATATCTTGCTTTAAGTGCAGCATAGGGCCCGCGCAAAAAATGTTTATCACTCCTATTTTTCGAGACTCTTCTAACTTTTGATTGAAAGCAGCGTTAACAACTCTGGCCGCTCGAGCCACTAGATGCTGACGACTTCCCTGCATTAGAGTTAGAACTTCACCTTCTTCAATATTCGTGAAAAGCTCGATGCCACCCTGCTCTGTTTCTCTGATTGGGTGAGACAGTTTGTAATAAGGTCGCTCGTACAGATGCCCTGCAATACGTCCCAGAGGATACGCACTGGAGTTTGTAAATAGAAAGCTTTGTTCGTCCGATTGCGTTTCTTGATGGTTCGTCCACTTGCGGTAGACATCTAGTGCGGGTTGGTCGTCTATTTCTAAAAGGCAGCGGCCCATAGTCTTTGTTGCGATACCAGTGATGCTTGTTGGAGAGTGCCCTGCACTAAAAGCGGTATCAACTGCCTGAGACGAATAGAAGAGAGTAAGACTTACCCCGTTCTGCTCATATCCTTGGGACGTGATTACAGACCAATTCCCTTTTACATTGTTATCGGCTGACGATCCGCCAATAATGGGAACCAAAGTACCAAAGCGCTCATCGATACTTTCGATAATCGATTCTTCATGTCCCGGAGTTGCATGAAGAAGGATCAGGTTGGGTACTTCACCTACTCTATTTGCATGAAAAAGCGCCATATTAAGCGCCTCATCAACGCTTGTTTCTAAATTTGCCCCATAGGTTGAAATCCCTGTCCCGTATGCGTGCTGACCGGAGTCATAAATCGCAAGTACTGCAATAACAGGTCCTTGATGATACCCATGGTTGGTCATGATTGCTTGACACGAGCTGGCTCCATGCACGGTGGCTTCAGGAAATAGTTTAACGAATGCACGTTGAATTTTTCTGAAGTCATACTCCTCTGTGTAATAACAGATCAAATGGGACAGATTATCCTGGCTCAATTCTGAGCGAAATTTTTCTATCGCTGAATATTCGTCGGTAATATGAGTAAATAATGATTGGCACTGCATACGGTTTTATTATTGTTTATCACTTTACTGTTATACCATTGCGAAAATTAAGCGCTAGGTAAGAAGGTATTAACTGCACAAAGAAGATACAATTATCTCGCGTCAGATCTGATTTATAAATGAACTTGGACAATGTTTTCGTTTATTTTGAGATTAATTGCTTTTGTCTCAGAAATACTATTCCACTCAATATCGCGATATTTATCACCTACGTTAATAAATTGACCAGATTGATTTAGATCAATTTTTAGACTGTCAATTTCTGTGCTTTCGATCGAAAAACCGTTCGAACTCTTGTTTATGGTGATTTTTGACTGACCAATTGTTACATCACATCGTTGTTTTTGTGAACAATCCACATCTCTGCTCGTCTCATAAGTAAAGGTGCGCCAGAAAAATGCTCCAATTAAAACACTGAGCATGATTAAGATTTGTGCAAGTCTTGCCTTTGTTAACTTTTGTGCGGCCATAATTCCTAATATCCTTGTTACAAACTTCAAACTTTTTAAATAAAAAATGATTTCCAGAGGCGTTGTAAGGTTACTACTCTGTCATTGAATTGTTAATTCAAGTATAGTGTCTCGCTGAAAATGCCACTTTTTATTAAAGTCAGCAATGGAAATAAAGTGATGATAACACTTGAATTCTTGAGTTTACTTGGGTGGTGTTACGACGCAAGTCGTGTTGGAAGTAAAGTGTAGTTAATTAGAAATTGGAAGCATGCAAATGAGCCAAGTAAAGCAGCTTGAACAAAACTACAACTATACAGTCGTTCGCCAATTTACCCTTGTGACCATTTTATGGGGCATAGTTGGTATGGCTGTTGGTGTTTTGATTGCCGCTCAGTTAGTTTGGCCACAGCTAAACTTTGATACGCCGTGGTTGACGTACAGTCGTTTACGTCCATTGCATACTAATGCGGTAATTTTTGCGTTTGGTACCAGTGCCCTGTTCGCAACATCTTATTATGTTGTTCAGCGTACTTGTCAAACACGTCTTTTTGGTGGTCCACTCGTTGCCTTCACCTTTTGGGGTTGGCAAGCAATTATTCTAGCGGCAGCAATCACCCTACCTTTAGGTTTTACCTCAGGTAAGGAGTACGCTGAGTTAGAATGGCCTATTGATATCGCAATTGCGATTGTCTGGGTGTCTTACGCAGTCGTGTTCTTTGGAACACTGGTTAAGCGTAATACCTCTCATATCTACGTGGCTAACTGGTTCTTCGGTGCCTTTATCATCACAGTAGCAGTACTTCACATCGTGAACAGCATGGCAATTCCTGTTGCTCTAGGTAAATCTTACTCGATTTACTCAGGCGCCGTGGATGCAATGGTTCAATGGTGGTATGGACACAACGCGGTAGGTTTCCTATTGACCGCTGGTTTCCTTGGTATGATGTACTACTTCGTTCCTAAGCAAGCTGAACGTCCTGTTTATTCTTACCGTCTATCTATCGTTCACTTCTGGGCACTAGTTTCGCTGTACATTTGGGCTGGCCCTCACCACCTACATTACACAGCCCTACCAGACTGGACTCAGTCTCTAGGTATGGTGATGTCTCTGGTTCTATTCGCTCCATCTTGGGGTGGTATGATCAACGGTATCATGACGCTATCTGGTGCATGGCATAAGCTTCGCTACGACCCTATCCTACGTTTCCTAATCGTTTCATTGTCTTTCTACGGTATGTCTACTTTCGAAGGTCCAATGATGTCTATCAAGACAGTTAACGCGCTATCGCACTACACAGACTGGACCATTGGTCACGTTCACTCTGGTGCATTAGGTTGGGTTGCAATGGTTTCAATTGGTTCTGTATATCACCTTGTTCCTCGTCTATTTGGTCAAGAGCGTATGTACTCTGTTAGCCTAATCAACGTTCATTTCTGGTTAGCAACTATCGGTACTGTTCTTTACATCGTAGCAATGTGGATCTCTGGTGTAATGCAAGGCCTAATGTGGCGCGCAGTCAACTCTGACGGTACGCTAACTTACAGCTTTGTTGAATCTGTAGAAGCATCTTACCCGTTCTACTTCGTACGTTTCCTAGGAGGCTTCATCTTCCTATTCGGTATGTTCCTAATGGCATACAACACGTACAAGACGGTAACTGCGCCTAAAGAAAGCTTAAAAGCTATCCCTCAACCGGCATAAGGAGATTAAAGAATGAGTAATAATTCGAATAATCGCCACGAAATCCTAGAACGTAATGTCGGTTTGTTGGCTATTTTCATCGTGTTTGCAATCAGTTGGGGTGCGCTTGTAGAAATCACTCCTCTGATTTTCCAGAAGCAAACTACCGAGCCTGTAGAAAACCTGCGAGCTTACACTCCTCTGGAAATGGAAGGTCGTGACATATACATCCGTGAAGGTTGTAACGTTTGTCACAGTCAGATGATTCGTCCTTTCCGCTCTGAAACAGAGCGCTACGGTCACTACTCTGTTGCTGGCGAAAGTGTTTGGGAGCACCCATTCCTATGGGGTTCTAAGCGTACTGGTCCTGATTTAGCACGTGTAGGCGGACGTTACTCTGATGAATGGCATCGTGTTCACCTAATTGACCCACGTGAGCTAGTACCTGAATCAAATATGCCAGGTTTCCCTTGGCTTGAAGAAAACGTACTAGACGGCAAGCTGACGCAGAAGAAATTAGAAGTATTCCGCAACCAGTTCGGTGTTCCGTACACGGATGAACAAATCGCGAATGCGGCTAAAGAAGTAGAAGGTAAAACAGAGATGGATGCAATCATCGCTTACCTTCAGTCTCTTGGTCATGCAATGAAGTAAGGGGGGGGCATATGGATTTCGGTACAATTCATAGTATTTATACCGTTGTACTCTTCGCTAGTTTTATCGGCATCGTATGGTGGGCATTTAGCAAGAAACGTAAAGCACGTTTTGAAGAAGATGCTAACTTGGTGTTTGCTGACGAAGAACAAACGACCCCAAATAACCAAGGAGTGAAGAAGTAATGACTACATTCTGGAGTCTCTGGATTATCGTGATTACTGTCGGTACGCTAGTTGGCTGTGCGATCCTCCTGACTTGGTGCGCTAAAGATAAAATGGGCGTCGAGGAAGGGGAAGACATGGGCCACGAGTACGATGGTATTCGCGAGCTTAACAACCCTCTACCAAAATGGTGGACATACTTGTTTGTGAGCACATTTGTGTTTGCAGCTGTATATCTGGCCCTTTTTCCAGGCCTAGGTAACTTTAAAGGTTTCCTAAACTGGCAGAGTTCAGATCAAACCGTTCGTACGTTGGAAGAATCAAAAGAAGCCATCGCACGAGCACAAGAGAACAAACAACTTAACCAATACGCTAAAGAGCTAGATGACGCAGATGCATACTTCGGTGAAGCATTCCGTGCCCTTGCTCATAACGCAGATGGTCTACGCCCTATCCCAGAGATTGCGCAAGATCCTGAAGCAATTAAGGTTGGTCAGCGTTTGTTCCTGCAGAACTGTTCACAATGTCACGGTTCTGATGCTCGAGGTCAAACTGGCTTCCCTAACCTAACTGACAACGCATGGCTATACGGCGGCGAGCCAGCAGCTATCGTTACAACTATCATGCAAGGCCGTATCGGTCAGATGCCAGCGTGGAAAGATGCACTTGGCGAACAAGGTGTTCAAGAAGTCGTAAGCTACACGCTAAGCTTATCTGGTCGTAAAGTGAATGCACGTGAAGCGGAAGCTGGTAAAGCGCGTTTCGTTGTGTGTGCAGCTTGTCACGGTACAGATGGTAAGGGTAACCCTGCTGTAGGTGCTCCCGACCTAACTGATCAAACTTGGTTGTTCGGTGATTCGCGCGCCGCGGTAACCGAAACAGTTATGAATGGTCGCTCTGGTGTAATGCCTGCTTGGAAGGACATTCTAGGCGAAGACAAAGTTCAGCTTGTCGCGGCATACGTCTGGAGTTTAAGCAACTCAGACAATAAGTAACATTTCAATAACAGCCCCTTTCATAGGGGCTGTCTTTCCTTTAAATTTAAAGCCTTACATTTTTTCATTTAGCTGTTGAGAACTTTTTTATGGTAAAGCCTTGGTATAAACAATTTTGGCCGTGGTTCCTGATCATCCTACCTCTTACGGTTGTAGTATGGACGGTCGTTACAGTAGTCGTATTCGCCAACAACTCGGTATCTTTGGTCGCTGAGGATTACTATAAAAAAGGCAAAGGCATCAATATCGACATCAGTAAAATGAATGTCGCTCGTGACCTTGGTCTTAACGCTACAGTCTCTTCTGATAAGAACACGGTTGTTATCGCTTTCAATAAAGGCGAGTTGCCTCACTTCCCTGCTCTAACTGCAACGTTCACACACCGTACGTTGCCAGACCGTGACTTCACGAAGCTGCTTACAGCAGATGCAAAAGGTAATTATCGTTTAACTCCTGAAGATTCTATTCAGGGCCCTTGGTTCGTCGAGCTTGAACCACACAACAAAGAATGGATGATTCAAGGTCGAGTCGAGTTCCCTGCGCAACCAACAACATTAATGAAGTAAGTCTATGTGTAAATCCTGTTATCACTGCGGTGAAGATGTACCAGCCAACACGGATTTCAAAGTAGAAATATTAGGTGAAATTCGCGACATGTGTTGCCCTGGTTGTGAAACTGTGGCGCAAACTATTGTCGACAGCGGTTTAGTTTCCTACTACCAATATCGAACTGCGCCAGCTGAAAAAGCAGACTTAGTTCCAGAACAGCTACAAGCTCTCATTCATTATGACAACGAAGATGTTCAATCTGAGTTTGTTCGCAATCATGAAAATACGTCTGAAGTTACACTATCACTGGAAGGCGTGTCATGCGCCGCTTGTGCTTGGTTGATTGAAAAACAAGTGTCCGGTGTCAAAGGTTTGGTTTCTATTCGTGTGAACACCACCACTAACCGTGCATTGCTTGCGTGGGATAAGACACAAGTTCGCCTTAGTGAATTACTCTCTATCATTCACAAACTTGGCTATAAAGCAGCGCCTTTCGAAGCAGATAAGCAAGAAGCTGCCTACCATCATACGATGAAGCAGTACCTATACCGCCTCGGTATCGCTGGCCTTGCAACAATGCAGGTCATGATGCTCGCAGTAGCCCTGTATTTGGAAGTCTTTGGCGATTTAGAGCCGGAGTTTAAAAACTACTTCCGTTGGGTGAGTTTAATCTTCGCAACCCCTGTTTTGCTCTATTCAGCGCTTCCTTTCTACCTCAATGCATGGCGCAGCATTCGCGGCCGTACACTGGGTATGGATGTTCCTGTTTCCATTGCATTGATCTTTGCTTATGTCGCAAGTTTAGTTGCGACAGTTACTGAGCAAGGTGAAGTCTTCTTCGAATCCATTTCGATGTTTACCTTCTTCTTGCTAGTAGGTCGATTCTTGGAAATGCGAGCTCGCCGTAAGGCAGCCGCAGCTAGCGGCAACCTCCTCAAATTAATCCCTGCGATTGCTACAACGCTAGACGGTGAACAAATCCCAGTAAAGACCTTAAAGGTTGGTGACCGTATTCGCGTTCTCCCTGGCGAACACATCCCTGCAGATGGCAAAGTGATGTCAGGTCGCATACATATCGATGAATCAATGCTGACTGGCGAATCTGTTCACGTAGTAAAAAAAGCGGGCGATGCGGTATACGCAGGAACATTGAATGGAGATGAATCTTTCGAATTAAAAGTCACCAATTCGAAAGCAGATTCGATGATTTCGAATATTGTGCGTCTTCAAGATGAAGCGCAGCATTCCAAACCTAAGATTGCCGAGATCGCGGATGTGGTAGCACGCTATTTCGTTGGTGCTATTCTAATCATTTCGGCAGGCACATGGTTCTACTGGAATCAAACCAAACCTGATGATGCGTTCTGGATTATGTTGTCTGTCTTGGTCGCTACTTGTCCGTGTGCTCTATCTTTAGCAACGCCAACAGCACTAACTTGCGCAACATCTCGTATGGGCAATTTTGGTATCTTGCTGCGGAAAGGTCATGTTTTCGAGACACTGTGTAAGATTAATCACCTTGTCGTTGATAAAACAGGCACCTTAACCAAAGGCGACATCGAAATAAGTGAAACCAAAACCTTTGCTACCATAACGGAAGCCGAAGCACTCGCGATTGCAGCAGCACTTGAGGCTCATGCTAACCACCCTATTGCTCGTGCTTTTGCTGACTTTGGTCGAGAAGATCTCACAGTTAATGACGTTCAAAACGTCATTGGTTCGGGTATTCAAGGTATTTGGGGTAATAAAACAGTAAAAATCGGCAGCGCAAATTTTGTTGTTGGTGAAGTCCGAGATGAAAGCAATGCAGTATACCTTTCTGCGGATGATGTCCATGTTGCGACTTTCTACTACCGCGATCCTATTCGTAAACAGAGTAAAGAATTTATTCAACGTTTTGCTGACGCTGGTATCAAAACCACGTTGTTGACTGGAGATTCATTACAAAATGCTCAGCCAGTTGCCGATGAAATGGGCATCGACCATGTGATCGCATCGGCAAAACCAGAAGACAAACTCGCGTATCTTAAGGGGCTAGACAAAGACGATATCACTCTGATGGTTGGCGACGGTATAAACGATGCTCCAACACTAGCCGGTGCGCACCTCTCCGTTGCCATGGGTGGAGGTACAGATGTCGCTAAAGCTTCTGCAGATATGACGCTTCTTGGCGATAATTTAGAGAAGCTTTTAGAAGCGAGATTGCTTGCGATACGTACTAGAAAGATAATCAGAGAAAACTTGGCTTGGTCTTTGGGCTACAACCTGTTAATTTTGCCGCTGGCAGTTGCAGGCTTAGTCGCACCGTACGTGGCCGTTGTTGGTATGTCGGCAAGTTCTATTATTGTTGTATCCAACTCGTTGCGACTGCTTAAAGAGAAGTAAATGAGAGATCAAACATGGAAAGTCTATACATATTAATCCCTATCGCCATTGTATTGGTCTGTGTCGCTGTTGCTATTTTCCTATGGGCTGTTCGTAGCGATCAGTTTGAGGATTTAGAGCGACAAGGTCACAACATTCTTCTTGATGAAGACGAAAAACCGAATAACAAAAAACCATAACGTTACCCTATGAGTCCAGACTTTATTGGTGCATTTATGATCGGCCTCGTTGGGGCTGGTCATTGCATGGGAATGTGTGGTGGTATCGCATCACTGCTTTCTATTAGCGCACCGAACAATAATCCCTCCCCAACCATTCCTCTTTTCTATAACTTTGGAAGGCTTGCAAGCTACGCCTTGATTGGCGCTATTGTCGGTGGCGCAATCTCTGGCCTTTCTGAACTGAGCGGTCTAACCCAATCTCTTGCTTGGCTTCGTTTTGTCGCTGCACTTTTCATGATCCTAGTCGCACTCTATATCGCCAAATGGTGGCAGGGTTTATTGGTGATAGAAAAAGCTGGCCAGTATCTCTGGAAGTTTATCTCTCCAGCCGGAAAGAGGTTACTCCCTTTGAAGCATCCCTCTCACGCATTCCCATTTGGCTTTATCTGGGGGTGGCTACCTTGTGGCTTGGTTTATTCAGCGCTCACATGGTCTGCAGTTTCAGGGAGCGCACTAAATGGTGGATTAATCATGCTAGCATTTGGACTCGGCACTCTTCCATCCATGTTAGCGGTCGGGTACGGCGCGAGTCACTTTCAGAAGTTGCAAAAATCGTTAATATTTAGAAACATCTCAGCATTAATTCTAATAAGCTATGGCATGTATACTGCCGCTGGTGCGATGAGAATGCTTGGTTTCATATAGCATCAAAGTCGTTTTCCATCATATTTTTGCTACCCTTTAGGAGTAAGCAGTGATAAAATATTGATGTATATCAAATAGTGAAAGGTTGTTATGATTTCTGAAAAACCTGCAACAAAGCGTATCCAATCAGGCGGTTGCGCGATTCATTGCCAAGATTGTAGCATTAGCCAGCTGTGTATTCCGTTCACTCTAAATGAGTCTGAACTGGATCAGTTGGATCAAATCATCGAGCGTAAAAAGCCAATCCAAAAAGGCCAAGAGCTTTTTAAAGCAGGTGATGAGCTAAAATCTCTGTACGCTATCCGCTCTGGCACGATCAAGAGCTACACAATTACAGAACAAGGCGATGAGCAAATCACTGCGTTTCATTTAGCAGGTGACCTTGTAGGTTTCGACGCGATTACGGGTGACCTACACCCAAGTTTCGCTCAGGCTCTTGAAACATCAATGGTTTGTGAGATCCCTTACGAAATCCTTGATGACCTGTCAGGAAAAATGCCTAAACTTCGTCAACAGATCATGCGTCTGATGAGTAACGAAATTAAAGGCGACCAAGAAATGATCCTTCTGCTTTCTAAAAAGAACGCGGAAGAACGTTTAGCTGCTTTCCTTTACAACCTATCAACGCGTTTCTCGCAACGTGGTTTTAGCCCTCGTGAGTTCCGTTTAACCATGACTCGTGGTGACATCGGTAACTACCTAGGTCTAACGGTGGAAACCATCAGCCGACTTCTCGGCCGCTTCCAGAAGTCTGAAATTTTGAGCGTAAAAGGTAAGTACATCACCATCCTAGATCACGATGCATTGATGGAACTTGCTGGCGTTAGCAAAGACTAATTTGTCCTATCAATTGATGTAGCTCGAAAATGAGCTACATCATATTTCTTCTAAAATCCCTTCGAAAGTCCTCATATTCTTCCTCAAACTGAGCTACAGTAAAAATGTACCTTGAGTACTCCAATATACTGATTTACCTTATATTCAGTGTTTGGTTTTACAATAATAAGTGGGCTTAGTTATGAGTATATACAGTAAGATCCTTGTTGTTGCTGACATCAATAACGATGAGCAGCCAGCACTTGCAAGAGCAGTTCAACTCGCTCAAAAAAGTGTATCCAGAAGCCGAATCACTTTCTTTCTGTCAATCTACGATTTTTCGTATGACATGACCTCAATGCTGTCGGTCGATGAAAGAGATGCTATGCGTCGCGGTGTTATCCACCAACGTGAACAATGGATGCGTAAGATAGCCCAACCGTATTTAGACGATAGCTTCGACTTTGATGTTTGTGTTGTTTGGCATAATCGCCTTATGAAGCGATCATTGCTGAAGTCTTTGCCGGCGGTCACGACATCGTTATTAAAGGAACGCGTAAACACGATGTTCTAGAATCCGTCATTTTCACTCCTACAGATTGGCATTTGCTACGTAAGTGCCCTATCCCTGTTCTGTTGATTAAGAATGCTGAATGGCCAGAACATGCTAAGATTCTTGCCTCTGTCCATGTTGGGTCTGAAAATCCAACCCACATTGACTTGAATGATTCAATGGTTGAACGTCTTAAAGAAATCTCTAGTCGCCTCGATGCGGATCCGTATCTTGTTAATGCATACCCGGTGACCCCGGCTAACATTACTATCGAGTTGCCAGAGTTCGACCCAATGACGTACACCGATGCCGTTCGTGGGCATCACTTAACAGCAATGAAAGCGCTTCGTCAAAAACACGGCTTGGATGAAGAACAAACTATTGTTGAGCAAGGCCTACCTGAGGACATCATTCCTACCACCGCTGAAAAACTAAATGCAGCAATGGTTATTCTTGGTACAACTGGGCGTACGGGTCTTTCAGCAGTATTTATTGGTAACACTGCTGAGCATGTGATTGATAAAATTAATTGCGACGTACTGGCATTGAAACCAAACGGTTACATCAGTCCGCTTGATCCAAACACGGCCACATAGTGACTTTTGAGTTTTAAAGCTATAAAGAAATGAAAATCCCCCAACTATTGGGGGATTTTTTATGTTGCTGACAGCCCTTAGAGCACGTCGAACAAAAAGGAGGCTAATTCAGCCTCCTCTTTCAAACTAGATATTGGTTACATCGATAAACATAGACTCATCAATGTTGGTTGAAGAAACCACGGCTTCGCTGAATTCGTATTCTTCACGATTACCTTCACGATCTAATGGAAGGTTTTCAAAGTCAAACAATTCACGGTCAGCAAGCTGACTTGGGCTTACATTTTGGATTGACTTGAAGATAGCTTCTACACGACCAGGTGTCTTCTTGTCCCAATCAATAAGCATTGCTTTAATCGATTGACGTTGAAGGTTCTCTTGTGAGCCACATAGGTTACAAGGGATGATAGGGAAATCCTTATGTTCGGCATATTTGATCAGGTCTTTTTCACGACAGTATGTCAGTGGACGAATCACAACGTTACGACCATCATCTGAACGAAGCTTTGGTGGCATCGCTTTAAGGCGTGAGCCATGGAACATGTTCAAGAACATTGTCTCTACGATGTCATCCATGTGGTGACCAAGCGCCAGTTTAGTTGCGCCAATCTTCTCTGCGAAAGAGTAAAGCGTACCACGACGAAGACGTGAACACAGACCACAAGTTGTTTTGCCTTCAGGCACTTTCTCTTTAACTACTGAGTAAGTGTCCTTGTCTACGATGTAGTAAGGAATGTTCAGCGTTTCAAAGTAATCTGGAAGAATGTGCTCAGGGAATCCAGGTTGTTTCTGGTCAAGGTTAACCGCTACCACTTCAAACTTGATTGGTGCAGCCTTTTGTAGATTCAACAGGATATCCAGCATCGCGAATGAATCTTTACCACCACTAATACATGCCATCACAACATCGCCTTCTTCGATCATGTTGTAATCAGTAATGGCATTTCCAACATTTCTTCTGAGGCGTTTCTGAAGCTTGTTGAATTCTAGGGTTTCTTTTCTTGTATCTACTTGGTTCATTGCGGGCTCTCACATCGCCGATAAATCGACTAGGGCTTCCTAACATGGGTTTCTATGGGGCGTGGATTATACGAGCTTTTTACGCAGGATTAAATGTTTGTGTGACCGAGTCACCAATAAATGCACTCGAAAACAGCGCGATGAGCAATAAAAATAAAAAAGAGCCGCAATTGCAGCTCTTTCAAAATCAAATCACGATTACTTTTTCGCGTTTGGTAGATAAGGTAGCACGCGAGTTGTTGGCTGAGGCAATATCATATGACCACCCTCGCCAATCTCACTTAGTGCTACTTGTACTTTACCATTCACAATGGCCTTTTCCGTACCATCGGAGAATCTGATGTTGTCATTCAACTCATCAGCAAACTCCATGGTCACGCCTTGAACTTCTGGAGTGAACCAGCCTGCAAACATACCACCAAGATCTTCAAGTAAAGCCTGCATTTGTGGCATTAATGGCGTTAGTTGCTCGTATGAAACGCTACCCTGTAACGGATGTTTAGTCATTACAACTAAAGAATAATCACATCGCGTATCTTTCGGAGTTTGCACAAAGACAAGCGGATTCGCTGACTTCAGGTTTTTGTCGATTGGAATTGGAAGCTCCTTAGAAGCCGGAATCACAAACTCTTCGTAATGCTCTTCTTTTTCCATCCATGCTTTTTCAATCTCACACAACTGCTTGGTGTCTGCATCTACAAAGAACACACCAACTTTTACATCATCGTGGCCTTCTTTCGCATTATTCTTCAATTGTGTATAGAGCTTGGAATACGTGAACATGTATTCTTGCGCGTGAGTTGCAGGCGATGCTAAGACCAGTACCGCACTGCCTAGTAAACTTAGGCTTAACTTCTTCATCCGATCCGTTATTTCTTTTATTGTGTCCAGTAAGCGTTATTGTGACGAATCATTGCACGTAAGTCATTAACATAGGCGATGCCGCGTTCGGAATACGCAAGCAAACCATGAGTCAATTCAGATGCTGTCGCCACAGATAACAAATCCTTGTGTTTCTCAGCTAAGTTAGCGCGAATATCGCGTAAATCAGCATAAGCACGGTTGCGATTCACATTCATAAAGTATCCGTGTACAGATTCCTGAACAGTGTCAAACTTCTCTACTTCATGTGTTTTACCTGCGCCGCGTTTTGCAGGAACAATACCGCAGCCCTTCTTATAACACCATTGACCAAACAAGTTATTTGCTTGAGTTGCAAAACGAGAGGTTCCCCACGCAGATTCATTGGCTGCTTGGGTTAACACTAGTGCTTCAGGCAACACATTGACGCGCTTGAGCATTTCATCCAACCAAGCTTGTGTGACTGTACCATTCTTCAATGGATAGGAATAAAGTGCAGCCAAACGCTCTGCGTATGACGTTTGCTCCGAACTTACCTCTCCGACTTTCAAAGAAGTTAAGAAAGCACGTTCTTTCTCGATACGCTGATTTTCTAAAGCGATTTTCGGACGAAGGAAGTCGAAAAAAGCCGTCTTCTTATCTTTCGTGTCTGTGATCGAATTGAAATCTGGAATATCACCAATATACGGAAGATGTGACAGGTCTGGGTGCGAAACAGGTCTATGCACGACTTGTGGGTCAATCGCCTTGCGATACTCACGGTCATAATGCAAATAAGGACCAATAGAAACAAAAGTAGCGGCTATTGTGATAGCCGCCACTCGTAAACTCATAGATTTTAAAGATTTAGGCATCAAACACCTGAGATTTACCATCGTGATCGTTATCATTTTTCTGTGTTGCTACGATCTTCAACTTAATACCGAACATTTCGCGGTAAAGGATACCCTTCAGATGGAAAAAGAATGGTAACACGAAAATTAAGCCGATTCCGTAGAACATTGCTGCAATAATAAACATCAACATCACGCCTAAGTAAAGCCCTGCGACGACAAAAAGCTTCTTATTGATTGCACGAAGTGACAACAGAAGCGACTGCATTGGAGGAACTCTTTTCTCACAAATCAACAAGATAGAGTGGCTAAATGCCAAAGAAAGGTAAAGAGACAGCAACGGGAAAATCATTCCTGCTACACCCTGCATCATAAGGCTAAACAGCGTCGCCAAGATCACTGGAACGGTGAATTGAAGTCCCTTACCTACGTGACGTACTTTTGTCTTTAAGCCCGCTACATGGCTCATCGCCATCAAACTAATACCAGCATAAATTGGCGCACTGATTACTTCATAGCTAAAGTTTGCTACATAAATGGCGGACACAATATCGGTTGTAAATGATTCTGGGTCTTGAAGTGCATCAAGAATGACGCTTGGGTTTCCTAATTGAAGTTGTAATGCAATATAAAAGATACCTAGCTGAACAAAGAGCAATAAAATGATAGCCGGAGAAAAGGATAAGAATTGTTGGATAGTGATACGCCAAGCTTCACTAAAAACTGCTCCGGCTTTTAGTTCGTATTGGCCAGAAAGAGCGCGCTCAATACTCCCTCCAAGATTAAAATCTTTCTCAAAATCGTTGTTCATATGTTATCCAAGGCTAACTTTTAAAATATACGCTGAAAAACCAGCTAATTAATAAGGGCGTCATTATAAAGAAATCTTTGCATGTCTAAAATCATAACAACGCCTAAATACTTGCAAATTCTACCATTTGGTCGATAATTAACCACTTGCAAATCTATGAAATAGCAAACATTTGCCAGCGAAGCTAATACCTAACGAAGTGATAGTGGAAGCACAAATACTGTCATAAAAACAGTATGGTAAGGAATGTTTACTTTTGCCTGTAAAATTTTTTCTGTTTCAAGATAAGAAAATGCTTTGATTTCACAATTTTGGTGATTATGATGCGCGCCTCAAAAGTGAATGACTATTGTCACATCAATTGGATCCACCCCAACTTGAACGTGGGAGAAATACAGACGTTGAACGCTAAACAGCAAGCAGGAAAGCCAGTAGTTCGTCTATCTGGTATTAGCAAAAGTTTCGATGGCAAGGAGATCATCGGTAATTTAAATCTGGATGTTAATCATGGTGAGTTTCTGACGATTCTTGGTCCATCAGGTTGTGGTAAAACAACGGTTTTACGCATGATTGCGGGCTTTGAGACGGCAGACAACGGTCAAATCGTATTAGATGACCAAGATGTAACACAGGTTCCTGCAGAGCAAAGGCACGTCAACACGGTATTTCAGAGTTACGCACTCTTCCCTCATATGACCGTATTCGAAAACGTTGCATTTGGTCTTCGTATGCAGAAAACCCCTGCAGCAGAGATCGAGCCACGAGTGATGGATGCTTTACGTATGGTTCGCCTTGAAAAAATGGCACAACGTAAGCCTCACCAACTTTCTGGTGGTCAGCAACAACGTATCGCGATTGCGCGTGCGGTTGTTAATAAGCCAAAAGTACTGCTGCTAGATGAATCTCTATCTGCACTTGATTACAAATTGCGTAAGCAAATGCAAATCGAGCTGAAACAACTTCAGCGTCAACTTGGTATTACCTTTATCTTCGTTACGCACGATCAGGAAGAAGCCCTATCGATGTCTGACCGCATTATTGTTATGCGCGACGGTGTTATCGAGCAAGACGGTTCTCCACGTGAGATTTATGAAGAACCTAAGAACCTATTTGTTGCTCGCTTTATCGGTGAGATCAACGTATTCAACGCAACCATGCTAGAGCGTATCGACGAGAAACGTATCCGTGCAGAAATCGAAGGTGTTGAGTCAGTTGTTTACTACGATCAAGAAGCTCAACCAGGTGACAAGCTACAAGTACTACTTCGCCCAGAAGACTTACGCATCGAAGAGATCAAAGAGTCTGAAGAAAAAGGCATCGTAGGTCACGTAACAGAGCGTACCTATAAAGGTATGACGCTTGATTCAGTTATCCAGTTGGATTCAGGCATGCGCGTGATGGTAAGCGAATTCTTTAACGAAGATGATCCAGATGTGGACCACTCCCTCGGCCAGAAAGTCGCTATTACTTGGGTTGAGAGCTGGGAGGTAGTACTAAATGATAAGCAAGAAGCTTAATCTTCAGAACGCGATCATTACCCTAATCGTTGGCTGGCTAACACTGTTTGTGTTAGTACCAAACCTAATGATTATCGGTACGAGTTTCTTGACGCGTGATGAAGCGAACCTAATTGAATTAACGTTTACTTTCGACAACTACCTTCGCCTACTCGATCCTCTGTATGCAAAAGTGTTGATGCACTCTTTCTACATGGCGATCATCGCAACCTTGTTGTGTCTGGTGATTGGTTACCCATTTGCTTACATCGTAGCGAAAATGCCTGAGAAATGGCGTCCGTTCATGTTGTTCTTGGTGATTGTACCGTTCTGGACTAACTCTCTGATCCGCACTTACGGTCTGAAGATTGTTCTCGGTACTCAGGGCATTTTGAACAAATCGTTGATGGCGATGGAAATCATCGATAAGCCGATGCGTTTAATGTACACCGAAACAGCAGTAATGATCGGTCTTGTGTACATCCTACTTCCATTTATGATTTTGCCACTCTACTCGGCGATTGAGAAGTTGGACAACACTTACATCGAGGCAGCAAAAGACCTTGGTGCGAACAAGTTCCAAACCATTACTAAAGTGATTCTCCCTCTGACAATGCCTGGCATTATCGGTGGCTGTTTGTTGGTTCTACTACCTGCACTAGGTATGTTCTACATCTCTGACCTTCTAGGCGGTGCGAAGAACCTACTGATTGGTAACGTGATTAAGAGCCAAGTACTGAACGCTCGTGACTGGCCATTTGGTGCCGCGACCAGTATCGCCCTCACCTTCGCAATGGCTGTGATGCTTTACGCTTACTACAGAGCAGGCAAACTATTGAATAAGAAAGTGGAGCTAGACTAATGGGACGCACAGTTAGATTTAGCTTTATGGCGCTGGTATATGCATTTTTGTATCTACCAATCATCGTCTTAATTGTTAACTCATTTAATGCCAATAAGTTTGGTATGAAATGGGGTGGTTTTACTACTAAGTGGTACGAAACCTTAGTTAATAACGACAGCCTAATGCAGGCTGCATGGCATTCATTGAACGTCGCGGTATTTTCTGCAACTGCTGCTACAATTATTGGGAGTTTGACAGCCGTTGCTCTATTCCGTTACTCGTTCAAAGGTAAAGGCGCAGTAAACGGCATGCTGTTTGTCGTAATGATGTCTCCAGATATTGTAATGGCGATTTCATTGCTTGCTCTGTTCCTCGTATTAGGCGCACAGCTTGGCTTCTTTACGCTATTGATTGCTCACATCACCTTCTGTCTACCGTTCGTTGTGGTAACAGTGTACAGCCGCTTAAATGGCTTTGATGTGAAGATGTTGGAAGCAGCAAAAGACCTTGGTGCAAGCGAATGGGTAATCTTGAAGCAGATCATCCTTCCTCTCGCTAAACCAGCGGTTGCTGCAGGTTGGCTACTAAGCTTTACCTTGTCTCTAGACGACGTAATTATTAGCTCGTTTGTGACAGGTCCAACATACGAAATCCTACCATTGAAGATTTACTCAATGGTTAAGGTGGGCATTTCACCGGAAGTGAACGCCCTTGCAACGGTCATGCTGATTGTTTCTTTGGTTCTTGTAGTAATTTCTCAGTTGCTAGCAAGAGAAAAAGTGAAGTAAAATCCCCACCCGTTAACATCGCGAAACAGAATGGTTAAATGCCATTCTGTTTTTCTATCTATCGTCCAAAATCAATTGGACAACGTTTGGTTTGGAGCTAACGTCAATGAAAAAATGGGCTACTCTATTAGCTGGTAGTGCATGTGCGCTTTCTCTGTTCTCTGGTACAGCGGCAGCGGATGATAAAGAATTAGTATTTATGAACTGGGGTCCTTACATCAACAGTAATATCCTAGAGCAATTTACTAAAGAAACTGGCATCAAAGTGATCTACTCGACTTATGAGTCGAACGAGACTTTGTATGCAAAGCTAAAAACTCATAACCAAGGTTATGACCTAGTGGTTCCTTCCACTTACTTCGTAGCGAAGATGCGTGACGAAGGTATGCTACAAAAGATCGATAAGACTAAGCTGAAGAACTTTGGCAACCTAGATACAAACTACCTAGACAAGCCTTACGATCCAAACAACGACTACTCTATTCCACACGTTGTTGCGATTACAGGTCTAGCGGTGAACGCAGACATGTACGATCCAAACGATTTCCAAAGCTGGGCTGACCTATGGAAGCCAGAGCTTGAAGGTCAAGTAATGCTAATGGACGACACTCGTGAAGTGTTCCACATTGCACTACGCAAACTGGGTTACTCAGGTAACTCTACGGATCCAAAACAAATTGACGAAGCATACGCAGAGCTACAAAAGCTAATGCCAAACGTTCTAGTATTTAACTCTGATAACCCAGGTGCACCATACATGTCTGGCGAAGTTGGCGTTGGTATGCTTTGGAACGGCAGCGCAGCAGCAGCTCAAAATGAAGGCATGAACCTTAAGCTAGTATTCCCTAAAGAAGGTGGTATCGGCTGGGTTGATAACTTCGCTATCTCTTCTGGTGCAAAAAACGTAGAAGCGGCTCATAAGATGATCGACTTCCTACTACGTCCAGAAATCGCAGAGCAAATTTCAGCGGACACGGGTTACCTAACAGCGGTTGCAGAATCGAACGCTAAGTTCAAAGACGTTGCGCCACTGTTCCCTTCTCAAGAAGATCTTGACCGCGTTGAATGGCAAGATTCTGTTGGCGACATGACAGTGAAGTACGAAGATTACTTCTTGAAGCTGAAAGCGGGTCAATAATCGCTTACTAAGCCATCTACTAAATGAAAATAGGCAGCAATACGCTGCCTATTTTTGTAATTGACTGATATAATTGTATGTTGCTAGGTTTATTTGACTCGAGTTCAAGCATTACGCTCTATTTTGTTCGTAATGCCTGTTGTCATGGCTCAGATAAACAGAATTGTGCTTATCGCAATTTGGCTCAAATCGTTATTTGTTACTAGTATTGATTTGTCCTGTTGCTGAACAAAACGGAAAACAAATGAAAAGTAAATTCTACGCAAGCGCACTGTGTGCAGCGACGCTAATCGCTACCCCTGCAATGGCTGCTGATCAAGAGCTGTATTTCTACAACTGGTCGGAATACATTCCAAACGAAGTTCTTGAAGACTTTACAAAAGAAACTGGTATCAAAGTTATCTACTCTACGTACGAGTCTAACGAAAGCATGTACGCGAAGTTGAAAACTCAAGGTTCTGGTTACGACTTGGTAGTACCGTCTACCTATTTCGTATCTAAAATGCGTAAAGAAGGCATGCTGCAAAAGATCGACAAAGAGAAATTATCTCACTTTGCTGATCTAGACACTAACTTCCTAAACAAGCCGTTCGACCCGAACAACAACTACTCTATCCCATACATTTGGGGTGCGACCGGTATTGGTATCAATGCTGATATGCTAGACAAGTCTTCTGTGACTAAATGGGATGACTTCTGGGATAGCAAGTGGGAAGGTCAACTAATGCTAATGGATGATTCTCGCGAAGTATTCCACATTGCATTAACAAAACTTGGTTATTCTCCAAACACGACTAACCCTGACGAAATCAAAGCGGCTTACGAAGAGCTGAAAAAGCTAATGCCGAACGTATTGGTGTTCAACTCAGACTTCCCAGCGAACCCTTACTTAGCAGGAGAAGTATCACTTGGTATGCTTTGGAACGGTTCTGCATACATGGCTCGTCAAGAAGGCGCTAACATCGACATCATCTGGCCAGAAAAAGGCACTATCTTCTGGATGGACAGCCTAGCGATCCCAGCTGGCGCGAAGAACGTTGATGCGGCTCATAAAATGATCGACTTCCTACTACGTCCTGAGAATGCGGCTAAGATTGCGCTAGAGATTGGTTACCCTACTCCTGTGAAAACAGCTCATGATCTACTACCGAAAGAATTTGCTAACGATCCAAGCATCTTCCCTCCACAAGAAGTGATGGACAGCGGTACATGGCAAGATGAAGTTGGTGAAGCAAGCGTGCTTTACGATGAGTACTTCCAAAAACTAAAAGTAGACAACTAATCAGTCTGTCGAAATAGTTCAGAAAAGCGGCTTCGGTCGCTTTTCTTGTATCTGAAACTCGCTCTTTGCATCTCAAACTATACTGCTCAGATTACAAAGCGTCAGAAGACAAAGTTTCAAAATACAAAAAGGCATCGAATCACTCGATGCCTTTCTTATATGGATAATCAACCAACGTGTTTAGGTGCTAGTTTCGTTTTCCAAAGCGAGAATCTCATCTACTAGTTTCGGTACTTCGATGCTTGCCTTGCCGTAGCGCTTTTCTTCAAACTCACTCTCGACAGCACTTGGCTCTAGGTTGATCTCAATCGTATGGGCGCCATGCATTTTCGCATCGTGAACAAAACCAGCTGCAGGGTAAACGACACCAGACGTACCAATGGAAATAAACAAATCTGCTTCTTCTAACGCCGCATAAATCTCCCCCATGCGTAATGGCATCTCACCAAACCAAACAATGTGTGGGCGCATCTGTGAAGGAATTTGGCAGCAGTGACACAACTCACCAGTTTGAATGTCTTCCGAATGTTCAATGACTTGATTTGATTCGCTGCAGCGTGCTTTCAGTAGTTCGCCATGCATGTGGATGATATTGGCACTACCACCTCTTTCGTGCAAATTATCGATGTTTTGCGTGATGATAGTTACTTTGCCTTCTAGCTCTTTTTCAAGGTGCCCTAACGCGGTATGAGCAGCGTTTGGCTTGATATCGTCACCTTGTAGTTTTTTACGGCGTTGATTATAGAATGATTGAACAAGATCCGGATCGCGGTCAAAACCTTCTGGTGTTGCCACATCTTCTATTCGGTGATTCTCCCAAAGACCATCCTGAGCTCGAAATGTTTGAATACCAGACTCAGCCGAAATGCCTGCGCCAGTAAGTACTACAATATTTCTATAAGGGAAATTCATAACCTATCCTTGTTGTTCTTTTTCATTAGCTTAACACTGAACGAATAACAACAGTAGTAATATGGATTAGACCATGGTCGTATTGGTCTTAATTAGAATGATAAATTGAGAGGCAAAGCAATGAGACGTGTATCTCTTGTCCTTATCCTATTGAGTACTTTAGCAGGGTGTCAGCTTACAAATGTTGAGGGTGAATTCGACGATGTAAAAGTCAAAGTGAGTACCAATGATAATAACAAACATCCGGGTCATGGCGGAGATTTTTGCCCACCGGGTCAAGCAAAGAAAGGAAACTGCTAAATTAAAACAGCGGTACAATGTATGCCACTACTTTAATTAGACTTCTTCGCTGGGTGGAGCGCAATGACTATCAACTTGCGCTCCATTCTACCCCGACCGACTTTTAGGACCGGGACTCAGATCGCCTAGCTCTTCAAGCCTTTTACAAGAAAGTACTCTCTTTAACCATTTTGAGGTTGCTCGGATATACTAACGAGTAATCCGCCCTGCTTTTGCCTCTTCTAGCCAACGTCCTTCAACAAGATATGGTGGTAACCAACCTGTTTCGACAGACAATCGGTTCCCTTTGTCATACCACATACATGCCATACCAAGCAGAGGGAAAGAGATGAAGGTTTCTATTGAAATCAAATTTTTAGGCGTATCTAATCGCATTTGGTATTGCTCTTGGAACTGTAGATTCTTAACAAGCACCTCTTCAAAGTCATAACCAATATCAGTGGTAAGTGCCGCGAGAGTTTCTAGAATCCCCATCGCAATTTCCAGCGCCCAGTCATCTCCATGAGCCACCGCTGCGTCCATCGCAACCACAAGCTTATCGGGGTAATCCGATGTGCGATTGTGATACGACTGAATGACATCCACCAACATATAAGACAATTCACCCGCCTTCGTGGAACTTTGTTTCATCAGAGAAATCGGAAAATTCGCCAACAGGTCCATACTGGGTTTATCACGCACAATCACCGAAGTGAAATATGCATCAAGCCATCGGTTAGGGTGTAAACATCCCGTTTTTAAAATGCCGTCACCTTTCCAAGTTACCTCAGGGTATCCAGGTATTTGAATACTCTGAGCTTCATCTGGCTTTATGGCAAGCTGATGATAAAAAGCACGCATTAATGATGCTTCATACAGGCAAAGCGTTCCGGTTTGTTCATTTTCTATTGATTGTGGGAACCACGAGTACCACCTTACTAGTTCAAACGCTTCATCACTTAGAGCAACTAAGTTTTCTCTCCGAATACAGATTACCTCTTTGCGTGTATCGAGGTCTTCATTAATATCGGAGTTATAGCCTTGGATTAGCTCTGGAGTTAGTTTCGGATTAGCACTTCTTTCTAATTTACTTTTGTCAGACATTGTCAACTCGCCTAAGTCTTCCTTAAATTTTTGAACTTTATTTTTGAAATTCCCCCTATTCCGTTAATATCGTCTCTATTTGAATAAGTGATTACTTAGTATTTGTGCTTATTAGCGAGTAATCCGCCCTGCTTTGACGTCGTCTAGCCAGCGTCCTTCAACGAGATATGGTGGCAGCCAACCTGTCTCTACAGACAATCGGTTTCCTTTGTCATACCACATACATGCCATACCAAGCAGAGGGAAATTGATGAATGTACGAATGCCTATTCGCTCCGGACCAAGTTCTCGAAGGTGATATTGCTCCTGCAGCTTTAAGTTCTTAATCAGCACTTCTTCGAAGTCATAACCAATATCGGTTGTCAGGGCAGCAAAGGTTTCTAGAATGCCCATCGCAATTTCTAATGCCCAGTCATCGCCCTGATCAATTGCCGCATCCATCGTGGCTACCAACTTATCAGGGTAATCGGAAGTACGATTGTGAAAAGACTGAATGACATCCACCAACATGTAAGACAGTTCTCCTGCCTTTGTGGAACTTTGTTTTATCAGAGAAATAGGAAAGTTTGCCAATACGTCTAAGCTTGGTCTATCACGCACCATTGTCGATATAAAATACATATCAATCCATCTATTAGGATTTATGCACCCTGTTTTTAAAATACCTTCCCCGTCCCACTTTACTTCAGGATAGTCGAGAATCTTTATAGTTAATTCATCATTGGGATTCATAGTAAGTTTATGGTAACAAGCCCCCATTAATGAAGTTTCGTAAAGACGTAATGTACAAATTTGGTCGTCTTCATGTGAAGTTTGAAACCATGTACACCAGCGAACCTGGTCAATGGCAAAATCACCCAAACTAACCAAGTTTTCTCGCCTAATTTTTAGGGCTTCTTTTCTTTTATCTAAGATTTTATTTATATAACCTTTCTCAGAAGCCACCTCATCACTATCTAATTTTGGGTTTGCTCTCCGCTCTATTATTTTGACTGGCTTTTTAGCTTGCATTTCTATCTAATCCTTCTGAGTCAATATCAAATTCTCTTACTTCTACTTTTATCTCTGCTGAAACATCACTTTCTGGAATGCTCGACTTTGTGTGAATATAGCGGATAGGAACACCAAACGAGGAAGCATCTTGGATTTTTCTAGCGGCCATTCTTTCCGTTGAACTTCCATTTTTTTCTGACATTAGGTTAGTAATTGCTATTGCGTATTCCGTAGAACCTTGCTGATATGCCATATTCCCAACCTTCCTACTCCCCAACGGGCTGCTGCCACCTTTAGCCTCTACGACAATGATTTCACCTGGTGGAGGGTCTTCGACCTCATAAACCATATCGAAGTCACCGGGCTTAGAGCCTGAAGTTTCGATATCTTCAGGGTGCAATAGTTTGGCGGTTGGATACTTACTTTTAACAAAGTCATCGGCCGCCAACTCACCAATTTTTGCAGACTGCTCATTGATCTTGGCTATTTGAGCATTATGACCTTCTGTTTCTCTTGCATTCATCGCCTCTTTGCGCATCTTCAAACACTTATCGATTTTTTCTTTGTTGCGATCTGTCAGTTCATATTCGTTGGTGTTTAGTTCCGAGTTTTCTTTGTATTCTGCTTTATTAAGTACAAGATCTTCGGTGAAGATTGTGCAGCCATGCTCACCATCAGCCCTCTCAGAGTCCAGTACATGTGCATTTACAAACTCCTCTATACCGACTACGTACTGAACTTCTTGTTTGCTGCCACCTGATTGATTGATGTGACGATAAAAGGTGATTTCGTTTTTCTGGCAATCAATATGATCGATATCGTATTCATATCTGATGTGGTTTTTGCCATTGGGTTTACGAATCTTAACTTGTGAACGAACACCATCTTCCCCAACAGATGTTTCTTTAGCTGCTTGCAATACACGGTCGCACAACTCTTTGGGTACTTTGCCTTGAGAATGGATTTCAACCAACATTTCAGATAAACGTTTTAAACCTTCATCGCAAAGTAGCCCTGTAGGGTCAATCCATTGAATGGGGTTAATTGCATATTGATAATGGTTAACGCCGCCCGCAATGCTTATTGGATCTTGTTGAATAAAGCGGCCGAGGGTCGGGTCATAGTAACGTGCTAAATTGTAATGTAACTGGGTTTCGCAATCGAAGTATTGCCCTTGAAACCTTAGCGGGTTAACGACTTCTTCAATATCTATGTGCGCATACCCAAACGTGTCGTAAGTCGCTTGCCATACTGTCCTTCCGTCAATATCTTTGAGTACTTCTGGCTTTCCGACTTGGTCACATTGATAAAAATACACATGGCCATCTTCATACAACGCGAGGGGGATATAAGTTTCAGGTTGATAGAAGTACCAACGGAATGAACCTGAAAAATACTCACCAATCAAGCGTTCTCCTTCCCAGAAGAACTCACGAATTCCATTTTCGGAGATTTTCCTTGTCCGTCGACCAAGAGCATCATATTCAAATTGACATATACCTTTGAATAAGTGCACTTCTATCAATTGATTCAAGGCGTCATAGATTCGAGTTTGGGTGTAACCGTTCCCTTCTGCTGAAACTTGATTCCCCTGAGAGTCGTATTTGTATCTCATGTTGCCATACATATCGACTCGGTCTGAGTGTACTTCGCAATCAGGAATTTTGGGGTTTCCAAAGCTATCAAAACAAAAAGACTGAATATTTTTTGGGGAATTTACACGTATGAGTTGCCCAAGTTTATCGTAATGAAAATGTGTCTTTCCAAACACGCTGTCGACAATAGTAGATATGTAATTACTTGCGTTGAATAAGTAACTCTTTTTCCTATCGGGCCAACATTGTTCTTTCAAACGCCCAATACCATCGAAGACCTTATTCTCTATAAAGTCATTGCTTTTAATAGCGCAGATTCTGCCAGTTTTGTCGTAGTTGAATTCCACCTTATGTCTCGCATCATCTCCAATAATGACAGCAGACACTTGTCCATATCGATCATATTCGTATACGACATTCGTTTTATCCGGCAACGATACCTGTAGCAACTTGCCGAGGCGACTATATTCTTGGGTGAATTCGAACGACCCTTGAACCCGCTTTATTTGGTTTCCTGATGGGCAGTAATGATATTGAAGAGTTTGATGCTTATTGGAGGCAAAAGTAATTTTCCCACCTAGGGTGTGACTGAAGTGACTTTCGTTGATATAGCGACCATTTCCAGCCCGAACATTATACAAATAACCTGCATCATCATACCTGTATAGCACTGTCCGTTCATGAACTTGTTTTTCGGCAATCCTTCCCATCGAATCATAGCGAAACTTGGTTTCTATCCCATCAAAGCCTTGGGTTGAGATCAATTCCCCTTCTTGATCGTAAGAAAAGCAAAATTCCAATCCATCACTACGTATAAGTTTGGTGAGGTTTCTTTCCTCATCATATTCATAGAAAAAGCTACTCCCATCAGCAAGCACGACACCTTCTTGCTGGTTTAGCTGTCCCCAAACAATTTTTGTGACGCCTTCGGGCGTTGATACTCTTACTACCCGGCTGTACTCATCGTAGGAATACTCTTCACTAAAGCCTGTTTTGTCACTCTCGTTATAAAACTGCACGCTTGTGCGTTTACCAGTATCATCATAAGTTAACGAAGCAATACAGCCATCGGGATAAGCGATACCATTGATCCAACCATTTTCATTATGGCTATACCGAATCAAAGTCCCATTAAGCTCGTGGGCTACGACTCGTTGCTGCTTGTCCCACCACCATTGTTTAACCTCTCCATCAGAGCAAGTGCTGCGAATGATATGACCGTGTTTGTCGTATTCATACTTAGTCATGCACCCTTGAGAGTCGCTGTCCCATACTCGCTGTCCAAGGGAGTTATAAAACACCTGCTCTGATTCGCCATCTGGCGCAATGACCTTAGTGAGTTGCCCCAGCGAGTCATACTCGTAGGCATTTATCGCACCAGAGGAATGCGACTTCGATACTAATTGACCTTGAAGGTTATACTGGTAACTTGTTTTGGTGTTGTCTGGATAGGTTTCGGTGACTTTCCTTCCTAAGTCGTCATAATCAAATGTCCATTTCCTTCCACTAGGACTGATTTTCTCTAATAACTTTCCCTGTTCATCATGGACAAATCTCCACATGTCATTAAAAGAATTTGAGTATGATGAATGTGGAGGATGAAAAGAAAATTGGTAGTCATATACGCCTAGGTCACCATAGTTTCTAATACAGACAGCTTCAGTATCATCCCCCTCCCAAACAAAATGATGGGCAAAGCCTGTTGGTCTAACACGTTTGGTGATGAGGTGTGAATGATTGTAATAATAATGCTCAGTCAACTTCCATTGATTTGACGCTTTAACAAGATCAAAGTCAGAGTTGTACTCATAAGTCGCTAACGCTTTTCCTGTATTAGGTAGGAATAATTCGACCAAGCGACCTTCATCATTATATTGACACTCTATCGTCGGTTGTTTATTCGTAGCAATTCGAATCAAGCGATGGTTTTGTGAATACTCAAGCTGATAGTTTGAAAAGATGTCAGATCGAATTTCTCTTAATAACCACTTTTCGCGCTTCAGCTCAAATCGGTATTGATTACCGTTTGCTAAAGTAATAACTCTTGTCACTGAGTTTAAAAAATGACAACTTGCACCTACGTAAATTTGATAACTGGTTGCACCGACTGACACTGGCGTAAAGCTGATGACATCAGCAAGTTCATTTTTGAACTCCCAATTTATTACGGATCCTTTTTCGTCATGGTTATCTTTAAGATCGAATGAAAAGCTGTGCCTCCACCCATAACCCAACCCTTGATCGGTATCCGAGATGCTTGAGCGATATGTTCTCGACCATACAAAACCGTTTTGCAGTTCTACATCCGTTAGCGTCAGTATCTCCTCGCCACTAACTAAGGATACTGGGTCTCCTGCTTTTTGGTCTTTTTCACAGCTCTCTTTTTGTGGTTTGGCTGACATTGCATCGACCCTAGCCTGCTGCTTTTGCTCGGCTTTTAGGGGTTGTTTGCTACTGACTTTGGTAGACGAATTTGGGGGATTTGTCACCCCTGTTGTCATCACATGTTCTTTTGAAGGAGGGATGAAAGATGCTTTTAATTTGCCGTTGAGCAACGCTTCTGAAAGACGAGGTAAGTAGCTATCAAATGGCGACTCTGTTTCAACGAGCTGTGGTGGAAATTCCCCAATTTGATAGAAGAGTCTTTCAATATCAGAGGTTTCTGCATTCTGAAACCCTTTTAAGAAATCTTCCGCAGCAATCAGTGAGTTGAATTCGACTAACTCACCATTAGGTGGGTTTTCGCTCGATAAATGATATAGCGCACCAGATGTACTGATTAGGGGAAGAATGAATTGTGGAACCATAGCTGTAACGTGTTAGTCCTTTACTAATGCCTGTAGATAACAACTTTGCGCTGGCCTTGACACGCTTGTAGACCACTGATTTTCTTAGCGCTACACACTCTAGCGACACAAATAAATCTGAGTAAATGCACAATAGTAGTGTTGTGAGTGATATCCCGTCACTTAAAACCTGTATTCTAAAGTTGTAGTAAATCTTTGAGGTTCCTCCATGAACATAAAAATGAGCAAATAATCCTCAGTAATTCGCTTGTTTGAGACTAGGTGTCATATTTGTAAGACGAATCTTATGTTCAAGGCATAAAAAACCCCGCAATTGCGAGGCTTTTTAAACAGAAACAACGTGTTAAAGGTTTGGACCTGTAGACGGTCTGTGCGGCATATTGTTGCGCAATTGGTTCATACCTTGGTACATACGTAGGAACCACACAAGAATCGCCAACGCAGCAAACAGCATACCAATCCAAGGGATAAAGTACGCAACAGAGTCTAACAACGTACTGTGCATCCAATAATCACTCACACCAATCAACACACCGTTTGATGTTGCTACCGTAACGATAAGTACAACAAAGAACGTTAGGTATAGGAAGAAAGTACGAATCAAGCCGTAATAATGTGAGTTCACTACGTCGCTGTCTTCGCCTTTATCCAAACGGTACCCAGCGTAAATGATTGCGACAACGCCTGAGATCAAGAACGTAAACGGGGTCAAACAACTCAGGATGTACGCAACCCAAATCCCGTTATGAGGTTTGTTCATTCGTCTTCGCTCCTTTTACTTCCGTTTGTGCTGTGTCTGTTTCGCCCATCGCCTCTTTGGATTTCACTTCTTCATACCAAAGATCGTGGTGCTCTTTCGCCCATGTCTCATCAACTTCACCGGTAACCATGCCTTCTAATGCACCTTCCATACCGAATAGACCGATGTAGATGTGGAAGATAAAGCCACAGATTAGAATTAGTGCCGAAATCGCGTGAACAAGGTTAGACAATTCCATATCGCGACGAGTTTGACCGAAAATTGGGAAATCCAGAATTAAGCCACTCACTGCAGCGATAGCACCGAAGAAGATCAACAACCAGTAGATCGCCTTTTCACCACCGTTGGAGAAACCAGCCGATGGGTGCGTACCTTTATGTTTACCAACCATGCCGCCCATTTTCATGAACCAACGGATGTCTGTCATGTTAGGGATAGATTTGCGCCACCACTTCAGTAGAACAAACATCAGCAAGATGAAGAACAGCGGACCCATGTAGTTATGGTACTGCTTCGCCAACATAACGATGAAGCCCCAAAACTCAGTGGGTACGTACGGCTTCAAGAAGTGCTTACCGTAAACCAGCATCAAACCACTGAATGCCAGCGTTAAGAAGGTAAACGCCATGCTCCAGTGTAGTGCGCGGTCTAGTCGAGACCAGCGTTTCATCTTCTTGCCAGTACGTGGCTTGCTTAGCATCAGAGGACCAACGAATACGTAAGCCATGATTACCATTGCGATACTGCCGAAAATCGCGACAGCGCCCGCAGGAGACATCCATTTCTCTTTAAGAATGTACCAAGTCTCACCCGGAGTACTGATCAGCACACCGTGTTCCGCTGATTTCGACGTGGTATAGCCTTCTTGCCCCTCTTTGACCTGACGCCAGAAGTCTGCACCTGCAAGTTGTGTCATCTCCTGTTGTACCACTGGAGATGTGTCTTCTTGCGCAGATGCTGGCATCGAAAAGGTCAGCAGTAATGCTGTCATCATCGACAGCATTACAAGAGACGCACGTTTAAGAGTATTTAACATGTGTCTCTCCTACTTAGCTTTTGGTTGCGTCGTAAGAAAGGTCGTTACCGTCTGTCCAACCTGCGTTTTTCGCACCGCGCTCAACCACACGTTGACGGAAGATGTCAGAAACTTTCTCTGCATCACCCGCTAGCAGTGCTTTTGTTGAACATAGTGACGCACACATAGGTAGCTTACCTTCAGCAATACGGTTCGCACCGTACTTCTCACGCTCTTCTAAAGAACCAGGTTCTGTGTTTGGACCGCCTGCACAGAAAGTACATTTGTCCATTTTGCCACGCTCACCGAAAGATGCTTGTTTCGGGAACTGAGGCGCACCGAATGGACAAGCAAACAGACAGTAACCACAACCGATACAAAGATCTTTGTTGTGAAGAACGATGCCGTCTTCCGTATGCTCGAAACAGTCAGCTGGACAAACTGCCATACAAGGCGCATCTGTACAGTGCATACAAGCAACAGAGATTGAGTTTTCACCTGGTTCACCGTCGTTCAGTGTTACCACGCGACGACGTTGAATGCCCCACTCAAGCGCATCATCGTTTTCGTTCTTACATGCAGTAACACAGCCGTTACACTCGATACAGCGTTTGGTGTCACATAGGAATTTCATTCGTGCCATTGTCAGACTCCTTACGCTTTACGAATGTTACATAGGGTTACTTTAGTTTCCTGCATCAAAGTAACAGGGTCGTAACCGTAAGTGGTCGCAGTGTTCGCTGCCTCACCAATCACGTATGGGTCAGTACCTTCTGGGTACTTATGGCGTAGATCTTCACCTTCGAACTTACCGCCAAAGTGGAATGGAATGAACGCCAGACCCGGTTTAACACGACGAGTTACCATCGCTTTCACCTTAATGCGACCTTTCTCTGCACCTTCAACCCAAACGTCATCGCCATCTTTGAAGCCAAGATCGTTTGCGTCTTTAGGGTTCACTTCAACGAACATTTCTTGTTGAAGTTCAGCAAGCCATGGGTTTGAACGTGTTTCTTCACCACCACCTTCGTACTCAACCAAGCGACCAGAAGTCAGGATGATTGGGTATTCGCCAGACTTGTCTTCTTTCTGGATAGACTTGTAAAGCGTTGGTACACGGAAGATTGCTTCTTTGTCGTCCCAAGTTGGGTAATCCGTTACAAGGTCACGACGTGGTGTGTATAACGGCTCACGGTGTAGCGGTACGCGGTCTGGGAATGTCCAAACAATCGCACGCGCTTTCGCGTTACCAAATGGGATACAACCGTGCTTGATTGCTACGCGTTGGATACCGCCAGACAGGTCAGTTTTCCAGTTTTTACCTTCTGCTGCTGCTTTTTCTTCAGCCGTTAGGTCGTCCCACCAACCAAGCTGTTTGATTAGCTTGTCTGAGAACTCTGGGTAACCGTCTTTGATTTCACAGCCTTTTGAGTAGCTGTCTTCAGCAAGTAGGCTTTGACCTTCGAATTCCACACCGAAACGCGTACGGAAGTTACCGCCACCTTCTGCAACCGTCTTCGACGTATCGTACAGAATGTGTGTGCCTGGGTGTTTCATCTCTGGCGTGCCCCAACATGGCCAAGGTAGGCCGTAAGTCTCACCATTCACAGGACCACCCTCTGCTTCCAGAGATGTCTTGTGGAATGTGTGCCAGTTTTGTTGGTGCGCTTTTAGACGCTCTGGGCTTTGACCTGTGTAACCGATCGTCCACATGCCTTTGTTAAATTCGCGAGTGATGTCTTCAATCACTGGCTGGTTGTTCTCAACACGGATGTTCTTGAACAGCAGATCTTCATAACCTAGCTTCTTAGTTAGCAGGTACATGATTTCGTGGTCAGGTTTAGATTCGAACAATGGTTCGATAACCTGATCACGCCACTGAATAGAGCGGTTAGAAGCAGTTACACTGCCGTGTGTTTCGAACTGAGTCGTTGCTGGAAGCAGATAAACGCCGTCAGTACGGTCGTTCATTACCGCTGCGACTGTTGGGTATGGGTCAACAATAACCATCATATCCAGCTTCTGCATCGCTTTCTTCATCTCAGGACCACGAGTCTGAGAGTTTACTGCGTGACCCCAGTAGAACATTGCACGGATGTTTTCACGTTGACGAATGTTGTCTTTGTTTTCAAGTACACCATCCACCCAACGAGACACAGGAATGCCTGCACTGTTCATTGGTTTTTGACCGCCGTAAGCGTTGTCATCAAAGCGACCTTTTACCCAATCAAAATCGATGTCCCACACTTTCGACCAGTGACGCCATGAACCCTCAGACAGACCGTAGTAGCCTGGAAGCGTATCAGATAGTACGCCAAGGTCAGTTGCACCCTGTACGTTATCGTGACCACGGAAGATGTTTGCACCGCCGCCCGATTTACCGATGTTACCTAGCGCAAGCTCAAGTACACAGTAAGCACGAGTGTTGTTGTTACCAGTAGTATGCTGAGTACCACCCATACACCAAACGATACAACCCGGACGGTTTTCAGAAAGCAGTTTAGCTGTTTGGTAAACTTCAGACTCAGGAACGCCAGTTACGCGCTCAACTTCTGCTGGTGTCCACTTAGCTACTTCCGCACGGATTTCATCCATACCGAAAACACGCTGACGAATGAACTCTTTGTCTTCCCAGTTGTTCGCAAAGACATGCCATAGCACGCCCCAAATGAACGCAACGTCAGAACCCGGACGCAGCGATACGTAGTGATCCGATTTTGCAGCGGTACGAGTACGACGAGGATCCGCAACAACGATCTTACAGTTGTTCTTCTCTTTCGCGATTAGGATGTGCTGCATCGCAACAGGGTGCGCTTCTGCAGGGTTTGAACCAATGAACAGCATTGACTTACAGTTGTGCATGTCATTGAAAGAGTTGGTCATCGCACCGTAACCCCAAGTGTTTGCCACACCTGCTACGGTTGTTGAGTGACAGATACGTGCTTGGTGGTCAACATTGTTGGTACCCCAAAGTGACGCCATTTTACGGTATAGGTACGCTTGTTCGTTGTTGTGCTTCGCACTACCCAACCAGTAAACCGAATCTGGACCCGACTCTTTGCGGATGTCCATCACCTTGTTACCGATTTCTTCGATCGCTTGATCCCAAGAAAGCTTCTTCCACTTACCGTTTTCAAGCTTCATTGGGTATTTCAGACGACGCTCACCGTGACCGTGTTCACGCAGTGCTGCGCCTTTTGCACAGTGTCCACCAGCGTTGAATGGGTGGTCGAATGCAGGCTCTTGACCTGTCCATACGCCGTTTTGAACTTCAGCGTAGATACCACAACCTACAGAACAGTGAGAACAGATGGTACGTTTGACCTCTGTTTTCGCTTCTGGATCCACCGATTTAGCTTGCGCTTTCTTCATCATGCCCGGTGCAAAAAGGCTTGCACCTACAACCGCACCACCAGCAGCAAGCGAGGTGTTTTTCATGAATACACGGCGAGAAACGCCAAGCTGATTGGTTTCTTTGCTCACACTGTCGGAGCGTTTGACAAGTTTCATCCGTTATCTCCTAAAGTGTGTCGTAGTAATCGCGAATGTGTTGAGTTTCACGATACCCTTTCTTCTTCACGTCTTTTTCAGAAGGCTCAACCGTTTCTGAAGCGCTTGCCACTTTTGTTGTACCAGCGACAACCGCACCAGCTACGGCTGCAGTCGTTAAGCCTTTCAGGAGATCCCTACGGCTTGTGTTTATTTCTTTATTATCTTTCATCATTGCTTCCTTACCTTACGGTAGATCTTTGGAGGCTATTGCCCCTCTATCGATATGACCAAGTACTGCTCGATTACTCGTAATCAGTGACGTTTTTCACATCAATTTTTAATTTGTGCTTACTGCTTTTGGTGTTCACGCTAAAGCGCACTTGTTCCAGTGTTAAGAACGCCTCACACAGCTGAGCTGCTGGCTTATAAAAGTTCGCGCTCTCTGCATTTTCTAGTTGCTGAGTGAAAGAGCTAAACCAAGGTGCGATGTGTTTGTTAAACACCGCTTGTTGAAGATCTTCTTCTTCATCCGTTAGCATCGACATTACTTCGCAAAGCGCCGCGATGTGATCTTCAGGCTCTTTCACATTCTCATCACGCTCAAAGCCAAGTAGCTCTAAGTCGCGACGAATTTCTGCCAATGGTTTTTCCATCATTGCACCTGTACGATGCCATGAGCCAAAAGGCATAACTTCACCACGACCAATACCAATGAATAGGTCTTGGTATTCATCTTCTAGTGCTTCGCGGTTGGAATCTTTTGCCGCTTGCTGAAGCGCAATCCATGCTTTTTGCATTGCGCTTTCAGATGGTTCAACTTCCAGAGAAGTTAGAAACTCGATCATCTCTTCACTTGGAGCACTGCGAAAAAGTGCTGACAAAACCAAGTAGATCTCTGTTCTCAGTGTTTGTTCTTGTTCTCGTTGTGTATCCACTGCGAGCTCCTAGTATTTCAGTTGTTTCATTGGGTCTTCTGCCATCGACTCAAACATGTCAATCACACGGCAGTCTTCACACATTGCGATACGATTGATCGCCGCTTCATCTGAGAAATGAGAGTGACCGCGTAACTTGTTTTGTAGCATGTCGATCATAGACTGAGGTGCGAATGGCTTATGACAGCGAATACATTCCGCGGCTTTCTCTTCATGAATCACAACCGCTTTTTGGCGCTCTTCTTTTACCCAGTTCATTCGAGGCGTCAGAGTCAGCACTTTCTCTGGACACGCCTTTTCACACAAACCACATTGAATACAATCTTGCTCAACGAATTTAAGAGACGGTGACTCACCGTCGGTATGAAGTGCACGTGTAGGGCAAACCGCCACACAGCTCATACACAACGTACAATCTTTGCTTTCACAAGAAACATTGCCGTAAGGGGCGTTAGCAGGCAGTTCAACAATGTTCTCAACTGGAATACGAGAAGAAGACATCGCATCCAGCGCAGTAAACAGACGTTGACGCTTGTTACCTTGAAGGTCGCCAAGGGCAAGATCGAATGAATCTGTACATAGTGTTGGAGGACCTTCACGAAGCGATTCCAAGTAAAGGATATCGATGGTCTCTTTTGCGATACCAAGTTGATCCAATAGCTCTTGCGCGATACCCACTTCGTTGTTCAGAACACGAATGATGGTTGCAGGCATAAAGCGAGAAGCCGCAAATAGCACTTGCGTCGCGCCATTAACTAGAGCTGCAAACCATGTATCGATACCGATAGAAGGAAGCTCTTCAACCACGATTGGAATCACGTTATCTGGTAGCGCTTTCAGTGCCATCACGTTGTAAGTCTCGTGACGAGAGCTACAGATAAGAACGATAGGATCCAGACCGCCCGCTTGCTCGTAGTTCGCTAGCGTGCGTTCAATGAATTTTTGCGTATCTTCAGGATTAGGTAGCGCGTAATGAATCGCTTCTGTCGGACAAGCCGTTGCACAAGTACCCACGCCCTGACATAGGTATGGGTTAATCTCGATGCGATGGCCTGTTTTATCACTGCCTTCACTTGATAGTGCGCCAGCAGGACAAGCATCGACACAACGCTCACAACCTTTTACGCCACGAGAACTGTGCGCACATAGATCAGTGTCCAGACGGAAGAACTTTGGCTTATCAAACGTCCCCATTAGTGTCGGGATTTCTTCTAGCGCTTCTGCCAGTTTTGGATAACCGCGTCCTACTGGGTAGTAACCCGGAACCGGAACCTCTTCTGACATACAGCTGCTTAGACAAAGATCGAGAACAACATCGAAACAATCACTATTGATAGCGACTTTTGCTAGGTTGCTTGTTAGACCGTTATTTTCGATAAGCACTTCAAACGTACCTAGGAAACCAGAAACTTGAACTGAGTTTGCAAAGTACAGTTCTGGATTGGTGCCTTTCTCTCCGTCTGTAGAAAGAAGTGTCAGGCTGTTCATTTGAGTAAGCTGTGCGGCTGCACTCTCAATGATGGCAGTCGGTCCAACAATCAGTGTATTACCGCCACTCTCGTAGCTCACCGTTGGTGGAATAAGGTTGGTCAACTCTACGGTATTTTCAAACGCATACAGACGCGCTTTACCGTTATTGGAAGTTGCTTGTTCTAATAGTTGTTTCAACATTGCTCAGTTCCATTTATACGCATGGATAGTTTCTTCCATCATTCATTGTAGTTAGCGCAGGCGATTCTGCTGATTAACTCGTCCGTAACTTCCTCTTTTGAGTAGTACCGACCTCGCCATATTTGCCTGTTAAGCAATTAGGCCAAGTTCAACGAAAATGGTAATGAGCAACAGATAGCAAATGTCGTGCCAATTAAATATAAGCTAATTTTCAATAGGTTAGCTATTTATCTTAGAAATTGTAGGGATAAAAAAACCGACTGAGACATTTTGTCTCAACCGGTTCATTGAGTGTTTAGTCAAAATGTACCTATTCTTTGTGTGGTATATTTTGTCCCACCTCTTCTGGGCCTAGTTTTGTCTCTGGAATATCACTTTCATTAGATGCTGTGTTTATATACAGTTCTTTTTGTGCTTCGGGAATTTCGGCACCTTCAGTAAGTTCTGCATCTGCCTCTTCAACATCACTTTGTTCTTTAGATTCAGCGAGTTGGGCGTTTTCTTCTGCTGATTCTTCTTCTGTTTTCTCTTTCACCCAATCACGAAGTGTTTCAGCAACCCCTTCAGAAAGCGACTTGAGATTACTGTAGTCATCGTCGTAATCATCCAAACCATCACGAACGTTAAATTCTTCTGATAAGAACATCTTGCGCAGTGCTGCTTTCTTAACGCTCTCTGACGCCTCAGAAACCAATAACTGCGCTACGGACATCTCTTCAGGATTGGTAGTTTCGCTTGATGTATCTTGAGCTTCAGTCTCTTTAGCAGGAGCATCGGCAGCAGATGCTTGCGCTTCAGTGCTTAATTCTTGTTGTGCGTATGCGGTTTCTGGCTCAGTAGATTCAACAGAGTCCACAACCTTAGCCTCTGTAGACTCGGTCGTAGTTTCTTCTAATTTACGTTTCGACCAACGGCTAAAAAAACTAGTTGCCATTTGCTCTACCCGCTCCTTTGCGTTTCTTACGTCTTACTTCTAACAATTCACCGTGGCGCCCAATAAAGGCTTCCATCCAAGCTTGAATAGCTAACGGCATATCATTAGATAATACTAGGTTATCGCCATCCATATATTGCGCAGCGACAGTTTGAGACGCCGTAAGCAATTGAATCGTCGGTGTATCACCAGAGTCGACATTATCCATAACCAAAAAAAGCTTTGGTTGTTGCGAGCTCAGGTTAAAGCGGTAATCGGTGCGCTCGTCTTTGTGCAATTGCAGCAAGCACACGTGTTGAGTGTCTTCGGTTGGGTTAATTTCAAATCCCGTCAGTTGCCATTGGGTCGTGACCCAAATACCGGTACTGATCTCATGCTCTACAAGATCCACGCCTATCGACCATGAATCTTCATTTTTCTCGAACTGTTTCTTATCCGACATAACTCACCCAGTTTGTTCTATGTTGGCTTTAAGACAGAAAAGGACATTTTGTACTTTGCTTTCAACCATTTTAGCGGTACAAAGCAATAAACGCGCCAGATTAAGCCTTACCTTCGCTAAGCTCATAAGTTCAAAACTAGTAGAAATTCAAATTAGCACCTGTGTCATTGCTGCGATATCGCAGAATTAATTCAGAATCGTACCAATGCCTCGCAATTTCCAGCACAACGGCTATTTTGGAATGAGAATTGCTTTGTATGTGGCGTTAAGACGAATAGACCCATTTAATGAGAGCGTGTATTGGCTCTCTCATTCATTAGGAAATGACTGTGGTAAAACCAAATATTATTAAAACCAGTGAAAATCCCCTACAGACCATCGAAGTAGAAGTGTTTGACGAATACGGCGAAAAGCTGACTAAGCAGATCGCCTGTGAGCGTCCTCTTACGGTGATGTTGAACTGGAAGGAAGTCGTTACGCTAATGACGCTTGGCTCTCGCCCTGAAGCACTTGTGTTGGGTTATTTGAAGAACCAGAGCTTCTTGTCTGATCCTGAAGCGATTGAATCGGTCATTATTGACTGGGAAACGCACTCAGCTGCAGTTATCACCAAAGAAAATACCGAACACCTAGAAGGCGCGCTGAAGAAGAAGACGGTGACGTCTGGCTGTGGTCAAGGCACTATGTACGGCAACGTGATGAAGCAGCTTGAAGATTACCAAGTGCCGCAAGTGCCGTTGAACCAATCTGAAATCTACGCGGCGCTTGAAGCGTTGACGCATTACAACGATACCTACAAAAAAGCAGGTGCGGTGCATGGCTGTGCGGTATGTAAAGGCAATGAAGTGCTGTCTTTTGTGGAAGATGTTGGTCGTCACAACGCGGTTGATACGCTAGCAGGTGAAATGTGGCTTAATCAAGAAACCGGTGAAGATAAGATTTTCTACACAACAGGTCGCCTTACATCGGAGATGGTGATTAAAGTAGCGCAGATGGGTATCCCTGTCCTGCTTTCTCGTTCAGGTGTGACTCAAATGGGGTTGGATCTGGCGAAAAAGTTTGGCATTACTACTATCGCTCGTGCGAAAGGCTTACGCTTCCAAGTATTTACCGGAGCAGAGAAGATTGAGTTCGACGTAAAGGGTAACTCGTAACGGCTCTATCACTCAGACTTGCAATACACCTCCAATATACTATTAGTTTTATATATGACATCTCATTATGAATTGCGGTGCATAAATTAAACGTCAATAGCTAGGGAGGTGTCCATGCCAGGGTCACCAATACTTGAACGACTTACCAATCTATCCATCCGAGCAAAACTTACATCCATTATTGTCATTCTTCTCATAGGAATTTCTGGATACGCCTATATTGAGCAAGCGAGCTTTGAAAGACTTGATTCCCTGAGGCACGCAATCGAGGTTAATCAGCTCAGCGAAATAGAACTCCTCACCCTACGGAGGCATGAAAAAGACTTTCTTGCTCGTCATGATCCCAAATACCTTTCAAGATTTAGTAAAACCTTTCAAGAGCTCGAAGTGTCTCTGGATGAACTGAATACGTTTATCACACAAAATGCACCGCAATACAATTCAACTATCCAAGAAGCTCAAAGCCGTATTTTTGAGTATCAACGACAATTCAAAGAGCTGAGTAACGAAGTAACAAAACTCTACACACCAAACGGCTTTTATGCACAGTTGGCAACAGCACGCGAAGAGCTAAAGAGAGCGACAATAGACACACACAGCGCACAAGCAAAAATCGCCTACTTAGAGTTAGTTGAGTTGGATTATCAATATCTTTCCCAGCCTTCTATGAACCTTGGCCAGCGTCTCATTTCAAAAGCCTCAGATTTAGTTAATATAGAAGCCGTGACTTTCCCTTCTCTTGAACACTCTTCACGCCTCTATTTATCTTCCCTAACATCTTTAGTCTCAAGTTTTGAGCGTATTGGCTACACCCCTAGTCTAGGTTTCAGTGGGGCATTAAGAAGTAATGTCCACCTCTTAGAACAACAGCTATTTGATCTACAAAAGAACATTGAAGTGATGGCCAAAAATGCGCAACAAGAAGTTCAGTTACAACTTCATATAATTGGAGCGTTCATCGCACTGTTCGTATCGACATTGCTTATCTTACTATCTGTGACCATATCGAGACGCTTGAATGCAATCACACATATGATGAACAACATTTCATCAGGTGATGGTGATTTAACCGTAAGAATGGAAGCGAGAGGCAAAGATGAGTTGGGACAATTGGCTCAGTCCTTTGACTTCTTCATAGAAAAAATACACAACAATATGATTGAGCTCGCTGCAGTGCTGGAGATTCTTAAAGTAAGTGCTTCAACGTGTAAGCACAGCGCAGACAAGAGCATGAATAATAGCCAATTGCAAAAGGTCGAAGCGGAGTCTGTCGCAACGGCGGTCAATGAGTTGGTGATGACGAGTAATGAGATCAACAACAATATCGATGCTGCGGCGCAAACAGCAAGCGAAGTTCGTCGTAGTGCAATAGAAACACTTTCTTTAACTGAGCAATCGAAACAGAGCACCACAACCCTAATGGAGCATATCCACGCATCCAAATCTACCGTTGAAGATTTGGAAGGCCAGAGCCAAGAGATCAACCATATCGTCTCATCTATTCAGCGTATTGCAGAACAAACAAACTTACTCGCACTTAATGCGGCTATTGAAGCAGCGCGAGCTGGTGATAGTGGACGAGGATTCGCAGTCGTGGCCGATGAAGTAAGACAATTGGCAATACTTACCAATGATTCGACCCATCAAATTGAAACCACGATTAGTCAGCTTGGCATGGGTGTGCAACAAGCCGTAAACATGATGCAAACCAGTTTCGAGCAAGCCGAAGAAACCAATTCGATCAGTTCAAAAGCTCAAGGCTCAATAGAGTCAATCACTACGCAAGTGGATATCTTATTCGATATGAATTCCCAAATATCCGCTGCATCCGAAGAACAAAGCACAGTATCTAGTGAGATTGACCGTAATATTACCCAAATTGCGGTACTCGCCAGTGAGACCCATCAACTCGTTGCCCAATCTTCTACGTCGAGTAACGAGGTTGAGAGCGTAAGTTCAAGATTACAAACGCTACTTGGTCAATTTAAGTATTGATGGAAAAAGCATAGTTACGGGGAAGTTCAGCGCTTCCCCGTTCTATTTACTTAGCGCCAGTTGACTACTGTTCAGTTCAGTTTTCCTTTGCTTCCGCACTGCCATATTAGAATCCATATACACGATAAAATCGTTGTTAACACTCTTCCCACAATATTCTTCTGATAGCTCTTCCGTGGTGATCCCTGACCAACTAGAGAAGAAACACTCAAAGTAAAACAGAGAAAGTGGTCGATGATTAATATCAGGAATATTTCGATTTCCCGTGAAGAAAAATGGTACGTATAGAGACTCGATATCCGGTGGAGTTCTGACGTCGTGTTTAAGCGGTAAAGCTCCGTGAGGAGAACCAAGCCCATGATCGGAGAAAAAGACATATTCTCCGCCCGCTTTTTTCACCATCTCAATGATCTCAGCCTGCAAAAAATCAGTGTACAAAACACTGTTGTCGTATTGGTCGAGTCTCTTTTCTCCTGAGCTAAACAAATCAAATTCCGCAGGGTAGCGATCGGAGAAGTTCATATGAGAGCCATAGAAATGTAGGATAATCAATTTACGTTCTGAGCGTTGTTCAAGTGCTGCGGATAATTGCTCAATTAAGACATCATCATACAGAGCTCCTCCTTCTTCCTTTGAAGCAAAATATTGGATGTCCGCTTGCTGAGCGAGTGTTGAGATTGAAAAGTCCCACTGACCGAATTGTGCTTGATTCGACAACCAGAAAGTCTGATAACCTGCTGCCTTCGCTAGAAGAATAATTGATTGTGAGAAGTTAGGCATATTGCCAGTTTTCGTTAACATCGCAGGTATCGCCCCCCCCACGTATTACTCCCTGCCGCATACGGTTGATTAACGACCGTCAACTGGCTCTTAATAGCATCGAGTTTTGGGGTGGTCTTTCTCTCATACCCATACAAACTCATGTTACCAGCTCTAAGAGACTCTCCTATACCAATAACAAGAACGTTTGGCGCCTCTGTTGATGCTTCTACATTCGTCCACGTCGCAGCGTTATCGGTTTGCAGTGTCATCAGGCTTACAGAGTCTTTTATAGCAATCACGCTTTGAAAGGTCGGAAAACGCAAAGACAGTTTATGTATGGTGTATTCAGCTACGGTATAAGAATACGAGTATCCGCGCGCCGTACCTTTGTTCATATAGTCCGCAAATTCATTGCCGCTATATACCTTGGGTATGTGAACAAGAAAAGGCAATAACAGGTATATCGAACCAGCATAGAGAGAGCATCGCCACCATTTGCTTGCCATTATCGCCGAGCTAAATAACCCAAGCGCGATAACCCAAAGCACAGTACTCAGTATTTCCCAATCATGCTCAGCGACGAAGCTCGCAGACTCTTCAGTTGGTGCATTAAACACGCTAAAGATCGTACTAATCGAAAGTGGCGCTTGGTAGGCCAAGTGTGTAAAAAACACGATTCCTAGGAAAAGCACAACCAACCATTTCAACGGCTTAAAGACGTTTAATGTCACCACTAAACCAAAGAGCAATATGAATTGAAATAGTACGTGTATCAGCGCCTTGACAGTCGATACGTGAAACTTATCGATATTCGTTACGTAGGCGAAAGTGATGCACGCAACCATGACGACAACACATACAAGGGACTGTGAGCGAACCGAACGAGATGAACTCATGACTCACCTCCTTGTTGGTGGCAATGAGAAAACTGCGAATATATGGGGATATCGGTTAGAACAACCTTAATGTTAGGGTGCTCAATTTCCCTTATCGCCATTGGCTGATTAACGGTGAACAGTAAAGTAGGGATATCAGAGAAAGCAATACGAAATCGGTCCGTGTAATAGTTGATGTCGGTAGAGACTGCCGTAAACCAACCCAACCAATACTTAATATGCGTTTTGACCGCATAGATAAAGTACCGCCAGTCACTGACGTCATCATTTAAGTTTAACCAATAACTCGTGTTGAAGCCTTGGGCTGTAAATGTAGATAGGGCGTGTTCGTTCACCGATTCGATAACGATTTGTCTCCGGCTAATATTGGGGTCAGCAAGACTAACCAAGTGCTCCAACGCAGCGTTACGATCACCGATATCAAGTTGAGAGAGATTTTTAAAATCCAACCAATATTGTGTACCAATACCAAAGGTGATAAATACCGATTCTAAAGTCAGCTCTTGCTCTCTTGGTTCCGGTTCATGCTTAACCAAAAAACGCTGCTGTGCCACATCGTAGAACACATCAATTTCAATACCTTTCGCTCCCGCTTTCAACGCTTCATTAAACGCTGGAATGGTATTTTCTTCCGCTCTTGTTGTAAGACCTCTATGCGCCCAAACCTCTGTGCAGTTTTGCCAATACGTTTGTACTTGAGATGTAGAAAAAGCGAACCATGCAAGCATTGGCACAAAGCATGTCAACAGCACGAAACCAAAGGCTATTACTTTCAAGCTTGTTCTATAATCCGGCATATATTCTTGTCCCTATTCTCATTTTGAATTTCAAAATACGAGAAAGCTCGAAGATTCGCTTTCTAAGTTCTCCATTGCACAATATGTACCTGTTTCAATATTCCGTTCTTGGAAACATAAAAAAAGCCCCAAGCATAAGGCATGCTTGGGGCTTTTTATCTTTAGACTTTCTATTTTTGGGCAATAAGAGCGTTAGCCTTCAATGCCGCGAGATTTTAGGAACTCAGAGTAAGTGCCTTTGAAGTCTGTGATTTTGCCATCACGGATTTCAATAATACGAGTTGCAAGCGAGTCTACGAACACACGGTCGTGCGATACAAAGAATAATGTGCCTTTGTACTGCTCTAGTGCCGTGTTCAAAGATTCGATTGATTCCATGTCCATGTGGTTGGTTGGTTCATCCATTAGTAGCATGTTTGGTTTGTGCATCATTAGCTTACCAAGCAGCATACGACCTTGCTCACCACCAGACAGTACTTTTACTGACTTCTTGATGTCATCTTGACCAAACAGCATACGACCTAGGAAACTACGAACCACTTGCTCGTCATCGCCTTCTTGACGCCATTGACCCATCCAATCAGTTAGGTTTAGGTCTTCTTCGAAGTCGTGTGCGTGGTCTTGCGCGTAGTAACCGATGTTCGCATTTTCAGACCATTTGAACTCACCAGTACGTGGTTCTAGTACACCAGCAAGTGTGTTTAGTAGGGTTGTTTTACCCACACCGTTCTCACCGATGATTGCAACGCGCTCACCGACTTCAAAAATCGCATTGAAGTTAGCAAACAGGTCGTCTTCAAAACCTTGGCTTAGGTTTTCAACAATCAGAGCGTTACGGAATAGCTCTTTAGACTGTTCAAAACGAATGAATGGGTTTTGGCGGCTAGACGCTTTCACTTCGTCCAGTTTGATCTTATCGATTTGCTTAGCACGAGATGTCGCTTGTTTTGCTTTCGATGCGTTTGCAGAGAAACGTGCAACGAACGTTTGTAGCTCAGCGATTTGTGCTTTCTTCTTCGCGTTGTCGTTTAGTAGACGTTCGCGAGCTTGAGAAGCCGCAGTCATGTACTCATCGTAGTTACCTGGGTAAACACGTAGCTCACCGTAATCCAAGTCAGCCATGTGCGTACATACTGAGTTTAGGAAGTGACGGTCGTGCGAGATGATGATCATTGTGCAGTTACGTGCGTTTAGCGTGTCTTCCAGCCAACGGATAGTGTCCATATCCAAGTTGTTGGTAGGTTCGTCAAGAAGCATTACGTCTGGGTCAGCGAATAGAACCTGCGCTAGAAGCACACGAAGTTTCCAACCCGGTGCAACTTCACTCATTAGACCGAAGTGTTGCTCCATTGGAATACCCACAGCAAGAAGAAGCTCACCCGCTTTCGCTTCTGCCATGTAACCGTCCATTTCCGCGAACTGAACCTCTAGGTCAGCCACTTTCATGCCGTCTTCTTCGCTCATTTCAGCAAGTGAGTAGATGCGGTCACGCTCTTGCTTCACTTCCCATAGCTCTTTATGACCCATGATTACTGTATCAATTACAGTGAATTCTTCGTACGCGAACTGGTCCTGGTTCAGTTTTGCAACGCGCTCGTTTGGATCGTAGCTTACGTTACCACTTGTTTGTTCAAGCTCACCGCTCAGGATTTTCATAAAGGTTGATTTACCACAACCGTTAGCCCCGATTAAGCCGTAGCGGTTACCTTCGCCGAACTTAACTGAGATGTTTTCAAATAGCGGCTTAGCGCCAAATTGTTGAGTAATATTCGCTGTGGAAATCAAAACCTTTACCTTAGCAATTCAAGTTTATTAGGAAAAACCGCGCAACGTTACTGCTTAAGGCTACACACTTCAAGTTTTGTTTTTATTAATTAATGAGAAAAAGCATTCTTTAGTGGGCTGATTTTTGAGATTTGGCTAACATAAACCTTGCTACTATGAAGGGCTCCTACCCTAACTGGCTCAAATCTGAGACAAAAAATCGTCATGACCAAGCATTGACATACTCCATGAAATTAGGTTTATAGTGCGTCCCCTTTTATCAATTCCGTACGCTATGCCTTTATTAAGCATCAGTTTCTCAAGGGAAATCGCAACATCGTGCACGGTCATTGGGTAAAACTCGCATAACGCGATAAAACAACTACACTAACTCTAACCTTCTAAGTTTTAAGAGAATTTTATGCATTTCATGGCGCGCATTTTAATGCTAGTCGGTCTAGTACTGTCTTTACCAGCTCTCGCTGAGTGGGAGTATGAATTCCAACCTGAGCCTCAAGTCCTCCCAATGGCACAAGAGATCACTCAGGAGATCAACAAGCTGCCAGAACCTTTGTTTATGTCGGACCAAGACAAACGTAAGGTCAACCAACTGCTCAATGCAGTAATGAGTGAGCAGCGCAAACAAACCCTTATCTTTGATCAACATTTAAAGACCTACCGAGACTCTGGTGAAGATAAAGAATGGTTTGATACGCAATCAAGTCATTTAACACTTAACAGCCTAGGGCAAAGTAAAGAACGTTTGTTAGAACTGACTGATCCTATAACACACGACAAACTAACAGGCTTTGGCCCGTACGGTGTAACTCAGTTCAAGCAAGAGTGGCGTCAGACACAGTTGAATGCAGAATACTTGTTGTTCTTCCAAATCCGCTCGTTTCAGTCTCTGATTAAAGAGATTCTGATTTCACCAATTCCCGTACTTTGGGCAGGACTTAAAGTTCTCTTCATTTACTTTGGTTTAGTTTGGTGGTTAACCAACAGCAAGCGCATTATTACCCTATTCCGCGAGACGCAACTGGACAATGTTGCGAAACCGCCGATCTGGGTACGTTTGATTTGGTACATTAGCCGCGCACATCGTGCGATTGCATGGTTGATTGCTATTACGCTCTCTCTGCGTGTGCTGTCAGAAATCCCAAGCTTGCAGCATTTGATCATTCTCGAAATATTCACTTGGTGGGTGCTAGGTGGCTCTATTGCTATTAGCTTTATCTTGGAGTTTGCTTACCGCAACAGTCGCAGTACTAACCAAGAGGTGATTGCCCTACGTCTTTCAACCATTCGTCGTTACGTGTGGAGCGCCATTGTTGCCGGAGTGATTCTGCAAATCTCTATGCGAACGCTAGGTAAAGGCACCATTTATTCTTGGATCTACAGCGCGCTGTTCTTCTGGTTTGTCTTAGTGACCCTCTCTGTATTGCGTCTATGGCGGAATAAAGTGTTTGAAGTTGCGGAGAAACTATCTGAAAGACCAGTGTGGGTAAACTGGGCAATTCGCCGCAAAGACACCATTCTACTGAGCATCGTCGGCACGGCCATCGCTGCCACATGGATAATGCTACACAGCTTTAAGCATCGTATTGTGGCAATGCTGTCTAACTACACCATGTTTAGCCAAGCTTTAGCGTACTTATTCCGTATCGAAGTGGCAAAACAAACGGGTAATAATGGTGCTGACACCAACCTTGTGCGAGTAAAAGGTGACCAAGCGTTTGACTATGTCCTACCAGGTAGTGAAGACAGTGAATTGGTAGAATATGCTGCTGACGAGATTAAGCAGTTGTCCAAATACCTACTGACAGACAGCCCTGCGGTTTGCGTTATTTCCGGTGAACGTGGTGTCGGTACAACGACCTTCCTGCGCACTATGTTGAGCAAAGTAAAGAATGCCGAGCCGCTTTATCTAAACTGCCCATACGCAGGTTACAGTGAGCTACTGAAAGAACTGGCTCTGCAACTGGGATTGGAAGAGGACGCGTCCGAGATTCAGGTTCTCGCCCATCTGCGTAAGAGTGATACGCCTTACCTTATCGCCGTCGACAACGCCCAACGCTTAGTGAAACCAATGGTGGGTGGTTTAGGTGGTTTAATTAAGCTGACTAACCTACTTCGTCGCTCTAAGAAGAATCACCGCGTTGTGATGGCGATTGAGAAAGCGAGCTGGCGTTTTGTTGACCGTGCTCGTGGCGAACGTTTGCTGTTTGACTGGGTGGCATTTATGCCGCGTTGGAGCGAGAAACAACTGTCTGCACTGTTTGATACGCGTATTAACCAGGAAGTTGAAAATCCTGTAACGTTTGACGGCCTTGTTGTGCCAAAGCAATGGGACCAAGAAGACATCACGGAAGAAGAACGTGCTAAGCAAGGATTCTACCGCATTCTTTGGCATTACTCAGATGGCAACCCAACCGTTGGCCTGCGCTTCTTCCGCTTGTCTTTGCGTCAGGATAAAGAGACTCAGCAAGTGGTGGTTCGATTATTCCATGCACCAGAGTCGCAAGAGCTGGAGAAAATGCCAAAGCCTATGCTGGCAGTGCTGCGTTCTATTGTTCAGCTTGAGGTGGCGTCGCCGGAAGAACTGTCTGAGTGTACGCAGCTGAGTATTGCGGAAGTGATTGGTACCCTTCGCTACTTCCAAAGCCGCGGTTTTATTGAGTGGAGTGAAGACAAAGCTCGCGTGTCGGATCACTGGTTCCGCCACATTACCAACGTTCTCGACCGTCAACATTTATTGGTGAAATAACGATGAAAAAACTACTCACCGTATTGGCTCTTTCTCTACTAAGTACCTCTGTATTTGCGAGTGAAGAAATCGCAAGTGTGGATAACATTTCACAAATTGCCAGTTTAATTCGCTGGAGTGGCGTGTTCTTCTCAATCATTGTCATCGCCTGCACTTGGCTACTGCTCAAGTTTATGAGCTCGATGGTAGAGAGTATTGGTAGCCAGTTCGTCCAGTACAGAATGATGCTGCAAAAGCTACAGTCATTCTTGCAGTTCTTCATTTACTTAACGGCAGGCTCTGTCGTGTTTATGATGAGCTTTCGTATCAATGACCAAATCCTTGCGCTAATTGGTGGTACGTTAGCGGTCTCGGTTGGTTTCGCCATGAAAGACCTGGCGGCATCCTTTATTGCTGGTATGACCGTTATGGTTGACCGACCATTCCAAGTTGGTGACCGCGTCACCTTTGAGGGAAACTACGGCGACATTATTGCAATTGGTCTACGCTCTGTTCGTATGCGCACCCTAACCGATGACATCATTACGATTCCAAACAACAAGTTCTTGAGTGAAGTGGTGGTCAGCGGTAACTATGGCGCATTGGATATGCAGGTGGTGATTCCTTTCTATGTGGGCATGAATGAAGACATTACATTAGCACGTGACTTGATTCAGGAAGCAGCATCCTCAAGCCGTTATATCCACCTACCTAAGCCAGTAACGGTTCTGGTGAAACAGACCATTACGGATAACTACCTAGCGATTCAGCTTACGTGTAAAGCTTACGTGGTAGATACCGCTTATGAGAAATTATTTGAGACCGACATTACGTTACGTGTAATGAAAGAGTTTAAGAAACACAGTATCAACCCCCCCCAAAAATCGCTGTACATACGGGTTAATTCGACGTCCTGCTTTAGCAGTTAAAAAAGAAGCAGATACTAAAAAGGGTCAGTGATTACCCTGACCCTTTTCTTTAATTGGTAAAACGAGTTCAAATGCCCAGTACCGACTATCACCTACGCGATATTCATCACGTCAAGCAACAGCTCAGCTTTCTTCGGTAGATAAATACTGAACGTACTGCCTTTGCCCCATTCTGATTCTGCTTTTAACTCGCCGCCCGTCTGGCTCAGAATACTTTGAGAAACCGACAGCCCCAGACCGGTACCGTCCCGTTTGGTGGTATAAAACGGTGAGAAAATACGGCTTAGGTTTTCTGGTTTAATACCACAACCTTCATCGGTCACATGAATCTCCGCGCCTTTTAATTCTCCGTCCTCTACCCAGTCTTTACTCACAACGGTCAGTTTGCCTGCCCCCTCCATCGCATGGATACCATTCATCTGCAAGTTAACCAAAATCTGCAGTAATTGGTGACGATTGACCTCTACAGATGTATGCGCTTGTAGATCCGTTACAAACTCAATATCGCGTTTCTTGGTTCCGGTTTTAACTAGCGTAATGCTCTCGTCGATGATTGGATTGACGTGCTGCCAAGTGATTTCATCTTGAACACCGCCCTGACGACTGTATTGCAGCAGGCTGCGAGTGATATTGCGAATACGGTCTATCTGAACATGAATCGCATCAATCTCTTCTTGAACGCGACTCGCTTCATCACCAAGTTCAAACTGAATCAACTCGACGTTACCAAGAATCACGGCCGTTGGGTTATTAATCTCGTGAGCAATACCCGCTGTTAGTTCGCCAAGCGCCGCAAGCTTTTCATTTACGACTAGCTTGTCTCGTGTTTGGTTAAGCAGTTGAATATGCAGCTCTAGCTCTTCAGTTTTATCTTTTAAACTGGCGGTTCGCTCTTGGACTTTACACTCTAATTGTGCTGCTGAGTATTTCAGTTCTAACTTTTGTTCTTCTAGCGCATCCAACATATTATCGAACTGCCGAGCCAACTGTGCCAACTCATGATGTTCATCTAGACCTAGTGGACCAATACGTTGTTCTTTACCTAGTTGGACCAACTTCACGACCTTGTAAATCCGTTCTATTGGACGAAACAAATCCCGTGAACCACGATACACCATCACACCAGAAGCCAATAAAAGCACCAAAGTAATGACGCTGATTTCGACAATGTTGGTCATGTATGCCTTAACAAACGGCCACATCAAATAACCAGTGTAAAGCATGCCAATGACGTTATCGTACTGGTCTTTGATAGGTTGATATGCCGTAATGTACCAAGCATCGTAAACAAAGGCTCTATCTACCCACTGCTCACCTTCATCTAGAACTTTGTTGTAAACCTCTGAACTGACTCGTGTGCCGATCGCACGCCCTAAACGTTGGTCACTATCTAAAGGAACATTGGTACTAACACGAAGATCATCCAAAAATACCGTCAGAGTTCCCACCGGACGTAGCCTGTCGTTATCGTTCAAATAGATAAGATCACGAATTTGATCGACCAGTACCGTACTGTTATTAAGCAGCAGTCCCCCATCTAAAAAACCAAGTAAGTCATTATGCTGGCTATAAACAGGGATAACCGTTCTACTCACTAAGCCACGAGCTTCTACGCCGCCATTTTTCAAAATAGGCACTTCAGCGCGTTTAGCGAGTTCTGGGTCAAGCTTCTCCAGCTCTTTTCTATCCAGTACATCGAAGAAAGATTCACGCTTGGTTAAATCCATAAAGCGGAATTTGTTTTCCATCGAGTTAACACGCTGAAAGGATAAAAAATCCAACCCGTAGCGTTTCTTCTGCTCGGTCACCCAAGTTTGCAGTTGTGCTTGTGGGAGATTTTGGTTCACTCGTGTACGGAAATCATATGAATCCGAGAACGCTTTAACGTAATTCGCTTGCTTTTGTTGCAGCAGCGTAATGCTGTTATTCGCAACGCCCAAACGCTCAGACACATCTAATAGCGCGTTTTGCCACGTATAGTGAATAGACCAATAGATCGTAATACCAATAAGGGCTATCAGCGTTAGGAAGATTGGCGCAGATGTTAAAATCAACAGTCGATAACGGACCATAGTTTTAAATCGATATGTCCATTTCGACATTCCTTTGTGTTGCTGCCAACTATTACTCGGCATAATCCTCGTCCTCGGAGTCCCACTCTTTGTATTTGCGCTCTAGCGTTTTTCGTGCCACTCCTAAGTCTCGAGACGCCGCTGACTTATTACCTTCGTGCAAATTAACCAATTGTTGAATATGCGCTTTTTCTACTTCTTTTAAGGTCCAAGAGTTTGGATAGCCCTCCCCAGAGAACGATTTACCTTCTTTGAACGTCGGTAGCTCTTCGCTATGTGACACGGTAATGGAAACATTAGGTAAAGCATGACCGCCATTGAGTTCACGCCAGTGATGCGCCGGCGGTTTACCTAACAAAATACAGCGCTCAATTAGGTTTTTAAGCTCACGAATGTTGCCCGGCCAATCGTATTCGCTCATTGCTTCCATATCTTCATGCGCCCACTTCGGTGCTTGCATGCCAAGTTCACTGGTCAGCATATTGCTAAAGTACGGCACCAGTTCAAACAAGTCGGTTTTACGCTCACGCAGAGGTGCGACTTCAATTTTTAACACGTTTAAACGGTAATAAAGGTCGCTTCGGAAATTACCTTTGTTGACTTCTTCTTGTAAGTTGCGGTTGGTCGCCGCGACAATGCGCACATCGATACTGATTTCACGCTCTGAGCCTACAGGACGAATCGTACGTTGCTCTAACACGCGCAAGAGTGACGCTTGCATGGATAAAGGCATTTCACCGATTTCATCAAGGAATAATGTGCCACCATTGGCTACGCGGAAAAGACCTTCGCGAGATTTCTTTGCGCCAGTAAAAGCCCCCGAGGTATGACCAAACAACTCACTCTCTAAAAGCTCTGGTGCAATCGCGCCACAGTTAAGTGGGACGAATGGGCCTGTTCGACCACTTGCTTGGTGAATGCCTCTCGCTACCAGTTCTTTACCCGTGCCCGACTCGCCTTCTACTAATACAGACGCACGAGACGGCGCAAACTGAGTGATCAGCTGTTTGAGCTGGCGAGTTTTTTCCGAGCCGCCAATAATCTCTGAGGTGTTGTGACGCTGATAGTCACGCTTCATCGCGTATTGCATGCGCTCGTTTAAGCGGCGATCCATACAACGACTGACCGCTTTCAACATCTGTTCTAGGTTAAATGGCTTGAGAATAAAGTCCGATGCGCCGAGCTGAAGTGCTCGAATCGCGATTTCTAAATCCGCGTAACCGGTCATGAAAATAACATCGGCGCGTTTGTCGTCATCCTCAAAGGCTTCTTCCCATTCAATCCCAGAACGCCCTGGCAAGTTGATATCCAACAGAATCAAATCGTAGTGGCGTGAGTTACGTAGCTCTTCCGCTTCTTCAATGCTGCCCGCTGTATCGACTTGCGAAAACAGTTTGCCCAGAGCCTTTTTAAGGATGGCTTGCATACCGAGTTCGTCATCAACGACCAGTACTGAAAAAGCGTTGTATTGTTGGTTTGTACTAATATGGGATTGAGTAGACATATTTACCCCAGTTGGATTGGAATGGGACAGAGTGTACCAAGTTTAAACAGAGATACCCTACAAAAAGTGCGACATTTTGTACCAACGCAAATTTTTATGCAAATAAGTCCATGAATTAGCGCATAAATCAAACATTTTGAGCTTGTAAAATGTTGGCATCTTGTTTGCTATATGGAGTGTCCAAGTGACCTCAGGATGTGGGAGACATCAATGCAATACCATCGCTTCTCACTCCCTCACCCTAAGGTGGCTTGTGATTTGAGCGCTCTCTGACGCTCTGGCGACTTCTTTAGTAACCCAAGACTTAAGAAGCCAAAGAATCATTGGAAAGGAAACAACTAAAATGAAAAAAATTGCGCTGACTCTAGCTGCAACGTCAATCACTCTTGTAAGCTACTCTGCTTTTTCAGCTCAAGATGGCGAACACATTCGTCTGGCGACAACAACAAGTACTTACCATTCTGGCTTACTAGACTACCTCCTACCTCAATTTGAAAAAGACACTGGCTACAAAGTGGATATCATCGCTGCTGGTACTGGTAAAGCGCTGAAGATGGGTGAAAACGGCGACGTTGATTTGGTTATGACACACGCTCCTAAAGCAGAAGGTGTGTTTGTTGAGAACGGCTACGGCGTCCTTCCTCGTAAACTGATGTATAACGATTTCGTTATCGTTGGCCCTAAAGCTGACCCTGCGCAAGTAAAAGACGATGCGTCAGTACTAGACGTATTCAAAGAGATCGCAAACAAAGACGCGACGTTCATCTCTCGTGGCGATGATTCTGGTACACACAAAAAAGAATTGGGCATCTGGGCGCAAACTAAGATGGAACCAAACTTTGGTGGCTACCGCAGTGTAGGCCAAGGCATGGGCCCTACTCTAAACATGGCGTCAGAAATGCAAGGCTACACCATGACTGACCGTGGCACTTGGTTGGCTTACCAAAACAAATTGGATCTTGCGATTCTATTCCAAGGCGACGAAAAACTGTTTAACCCGTACCAAGTGATTTTGGTTAACCCAGAGCGTTACCCAACCATCAACTACCAAGGTGCGAAGGCTTTCAGTGACTGGTTGGTGAATCCACGCGGTCAGGAGCTGATCAATGGCTTCCGTCTGAATGGTAAACAATTGTTCGTTGCGAATGCTGAGAGCAAATAACGCAATATGAATCTTGCTGATACAACACTAGAAGCCCTGCGCTTACTGGTGAATTTTGATGCAGACCTATGGGAGATCGTTGCGGTCTCCTTTAGTGTTTCTATTACGGCAATATCTTTGGTGGTATTGCCGTCTATTTTGATGTCCTTTGTCCTCGCCTACACCGACTTTCGTGGTAAGTGGTTCTTGCTGTCCATTGTGAACACCTTACAGGCGGTGCCAACGGTCGTAATTGGTTTGCTGTTGTACATGATGCTTTCAAGAGCAGGCCCTTTGGGTGATTGGCAAATGCTGTTTACGCAAAAAGCCATGATCTTAGGACAAATGATCGTCTGCTTTCCGGTTCTGGTTTCCATGATGCACGGTGCGCTTCAATCGAGTGACCGTCGCGCAGTTGAAACAGCGATTACGTTAGGTGCGTCAATCCCTCGTATCGCTGCTACTATGATCTGGGAGACACGTTTTCCTTTATTGGCGGCTATCATTGCGGGATTCTCACGAATCGTCACAGAGGTAGGCTGTTCAATGATGGTTGGTGGCAACATTATGGGCGTAACCCGTAATATTCCGACTGCCATTGCTATGGAAAGTAGTAAAGGTGCTTTTGCGCAAGGAGTTGCATTAGGAATTGTATTACTATCGTTAGCGTTAGCGCTCAACTTCCTCTTATCGAGCATGAGAGGCAAAGGCTATCTAAGAACATGAAGCAAGCAATCGACTCGCCATCGACCCAATGTAAGGGTGAATTATGACTATAAAAATTACCGCCGAGCAATTGTCCATGCGCTTTAAAGAGCGTGTGCTTTTCCACATCCCTGAATTGGCCATTGGTCCAAACGACGCGATTTACCTAAAAGGTGACAATGGCGTTGGTAAAACCACCCTACTCAAGATCCTTGCAGGTTTGCTCAAGCCTTCAACGGGTAAAGTGGTGGCACCGAAAGATACTTGGTTGAAGAAGTGGACACGTCGTAGTGGTCGTGTTGATGTGATTTATCTCCATCAATCTCCTTACCTTTTTGACGGCACTGTGTATGAAAACGTCGTTTATGGAGTTAAATATCAACAAGACACGGCAAAAGATAAGCGAGCTCAAGTTATTAGTGCGCTGCGCATGGTAGGGTTAGAAACCTTAGCCGACGAACACATCTCTGTATTGTCCGGCGGTGAAAAGCAACGCGTAGCAATGGCACGAGCTTGGATCTTAAAACCATCGATTTTGTTGATGGACGAACCAAGTGCCTCTCTCGACCAAGAGTCGATTGAACGTCTGGTTATCATGGCAAAAGATCTGCTTGATCGCGGTTCTAGTATTGTTGTGACTAGCCACCAAGCGAACGCGTTGACGGATTTATGTAAAAAACAGTGGTGGATTAAAGACAAGACTTTGGTAGAGTCTCCACTCTTGTATGTCATACCAAAAGAAACATCCCAAGAGAACGCATATGCTTCAGCCAACACAAACTAGTTGGGTCATTTTGGCTGGTGGTCAAGCCAGCCGCATGGGTGGAAAAGACAAAGGTCTGATCGAACTGAATCAGAAGCCACTCATCGAACACGTTATCGAACGTTTATCTCCGCAAACACCACGCATTCTAATCAATGCGAACCGAAACCAAGACGCCTACCGTGCGTTTGGTTTCGTCTTCAGCGATCAATTTAAAGATTTCCCAGGTCCGATGGGTGGTATCCACGCGGGCTTGGTTCATGCAGAAACCGATTGGGTTGGCTTCGTCCCTTGCGACAGCCCACAAATCAACACTGATCTTGTTGAACGTTTTTGCAATGCAGTAAAAGAAGACACCGATATTTTGGTTGCTCATGATGGCGACCACCAGCAGCCTGTCTTCACGCTTTACCACAAGCGCGTACTGCCAAAGCTGACCGCGTTTTTAGAACGTGGCGATCGTAAGATCATCCTACTCTACAAAGAGTGCAACACCAGTTACGTTGACTTTAGCGACTCACCAAACTGTTTCGTCAACTTAAATACGCCTGAAGAACTGGCGCAATTTGGACAACTCGAATCATGAAACACACGCTAAACATCCCTATTCTTGGTTTTGCTGCTTACTCTGGCACGGGCAAAACTACGCTACTTGAAGCATTGCTACCAAAGTTGACCGACGCGGGTTTACGCATCGGTATGCTAAAGCACGCACACCATAACTTCGATGTCGACCAACCGGGCAAAGACAGCCACCGCCTACGTAAAGCAGGCGCATCGCAAATGCTGATCTCTTCTCGTAACCGTTTTGCGCTGATGACAGAAACACCAGAGTCAGAATCGGAGTTTGATTACCTACTGACGCGTTTCGACGAAGACAAACTAGACGTGGTTTTAGTGGAAGGCTGCAAAAACATTGCCTTTCCTAAGATCGAATTGCACCGTGAAGAAGTCGGCAAGCCTTGGCTTCATCCAAACGATGAAAACATCATCGCGATTGCTTCAGACAGCGGCGAATTGGACTCTGAACTACCACAAATGAACATCAACGATCTTGAAGCAATTGCCCAGTTCGTTATTCAGTATGTTCAAGAAGCAAAAGCACCAAAGAGTAAAGAGAAAGAAGCCGCTTGCTGCGATACCCTTTCTCCAGCTTTCCTTTCTGTGGTTCAAGGACAAGAAAAGATCCTTTCTTTGGTGAACACGGTTGCTGAAACCGAAGCATGCAAGATTGAGGATGCATACGGCCGTGTGCTTGCAGATCACGTGGTGTCACCAGTAAATGTTCCGCAATACACCAACTCAGCGATGGACGGTTACGCGATTCGCGGTGATGACATCGAGCGCGACAACTACCAAGTGGTTGCTGAAGTGATGGCGGGTCATGCTTACGATCAGCCTTTAGAAGTTGGTCAAGCGGTTAAGATCATGACAGGCGCTCCAACACCTATCAATGGTGATACCGTTGTTATGCGTGAACAAGCTTCCCAAGACGGCGATACAGTCATGTTCAATGGTGCGAGCATCAAAACCGGTCAAAACGTTCGCCAAGCGGGTGAAGACTTAGCAATTGGTAGCGATGTGTTTACCGCAGGCACTCGCCTAGCCTCTCCTGAGATGGGCATGATTGCTTCTCTTGGCTTTGGTGAAGCGAACGTGTTCCGCAAGTTGAAAGTTGCTGTGTTCTCTACCGGTGACGAAGTTCAAGCGCCAGGTACAGATCAGAAAGCGAATTCAATCTACGATTCAAACCGTTTCACTATCATGGGCATGTTAGAGAAACTTGGCTGCGAAATTTTGGATTTCGGTATTCTAGAAGACAACGAGCAATTGATGATTGAAGCGCTCGAAAATGCTTCTGCGCAAGCCGACGTAGTGATGACTTCTGGCGGCGTTTCCGTTGGCGATGCCGATTACATTAAGCTGGCATTGGATAAGCTCGGTCAAATTGATTTCTGGCGTATCAACATGCGCCCAGGTCGTCCACTTGCGTTCGGTCAAATCAACGATAAGCCTTTCTTCGGTTTACCGGGTAACCCTGTGGCTGTGATGGTTTCATTCATTAACTTTGTTGAGCCTGCGCTGCGTAAGATGCAAGGTGAACAAGGTTGGAAGCCACTCAAAGTCAGTGCCATTGCAACAGAAAATCTGCGCTCTCGCCAAGGTCGTACCGAATTTAGCCGTGGTATTTACGAGCTAGACGAAACAGGTCGCCTAACCGTTCGCACAACAGGCAAACAAGGCTCTGGCATTCTGCGCTCTATGAGTGAGGCGAACTGTTTGATCGAAATCTCCCCTGCTGTTGATACAGTAAAAGCGGGAGAAAGCGTGACAATTATCCCGCTTCAAGGCAGAATCTAGGCCAATTCAGAATTCAAAGGTCAGCATGTCTGGCCTTTTTATTGATTACAGAAAAATTTTTCAGAGAGACAGCTATGGCTCGCACCATTCTTTACACTTACAAAGACCAAGACAAAGAACTGACGTTCTCGTACCAGCAACACCGCAACATTCAAGAAGCGGTTGCAGAAGCAGAAGGTATCGACATCACTGAGTTCCTAAAGATGGAGCAACAAATTGAAGCAGTATCTGATACTAAAGCGGTGCGTAACTACCGTGATAACTACTTCAGAAAATTAGGCTTTAGCAAGATCACCCTAGCTCAAAAAGAAAACTTGGGCGTAGGTAAAAAGAACAAATAAGCCTAACCAAATAGGTCAACGCAAAAAACTCGCGATTCGTCGCGAGTTTTTTATGCATGAAATCCAAGGGTAAGGCTTTATAACTGAGGCTCAACAATCACAAACTGGTTCGTTCCTGCAATTGGCGCATACCAATCACTGCCTTGGACATAGAAAGTCGCCCCATTAACGGTCACCGTAGTCGCTTCATTTGGCAACACATCGACTATCTTACCTGCCATTCCCTTATTTGCTACGACAGTGCTACTCGCTGTATTCACTTCGCTCTTTACTGAGACCGGTGGTTGCTCCACATAAATATACTGATCGCCACTTCGCTTGTAATAGACATTATCAACCACTGCATAAGTGATCCCCGCAATCACTAGGTACGTCGCGGTTCTTGGGATCTTGTTGTAATGATAAACACGGTGAACAGGTGCTTTATAAACGGGACGATAAACAGGTTTAACTACCACCACTTTCTTTACGTGTTTTTGGGGCTTAGGTGCTGGCAGCTTTGCAAGCGTCGGCGAGACCATACCAACTAAAGCGATACTAAGAACACCATACCGAAATCTTAATGAGTTGAACATCTTCATTCCTACTGTTCATGGAAGCAATGGAAACAGCTTATCAATCACGAGTTCAAGAGACGTAAATGAAGCGTAAAACTGGGTAAAGATAGCAACGGCATAACAGCAATAAAAAAGCCTCGCTTACCTTAAAGGGAAGCGAGGCTTTCAATCTTTGTCTTAAATGTTTTCTCTTAATGAAAACTCTGACGATTACTTGATATTTAGGAACGCAGCGCCGCGTACACCGCCTGAATCACCGTGTTTTGCTTTGATGATCTTCGGACATTTCGCTACAGAAAGTAGGTACTTAGGAATACGTTTTGGCATCTCTTCGTAAATCAGTTCGAAATTAGATAGACCACCACCCAACACAACTACATGTGGGTCAGTTGCAGTAAATAGGTTCGCAAAACAGATTGCTAGAAGCTCCATAAAGCGCTCAACGTGTTCAACCGCTTTTGCTTCGCCTTCTGCGTGTGACTTGATGATGTCGATCGCTTTCTTCTCTTCGCCGTAGTAATGCGTGTAAAGAAGTTCGAAACCACGACCAGATAGGTAGCTATCTAGACAGCCTTTCTTATCACAACCACAACCTAGTAACGGTGCGTTTTCACCTAGGTGGAACCAAGCATCAAGGGGAAGACGGGTATGACCCACCTCACCTGCTACGTGGTTACGACCAGAGAACACCTTACCTTCGTAGATGAAGCCGCCACCAAAGCCAGTACCAAGGATTAAGCCAAGTACCGATGGCTCGTCTTTAAGTTCCTCATCCCACGCTTCTGAAAGCGCAAAACAGTTTGCGTCGTTTTCGATTTTTACGCTGCGGCCAATTTTTGCTTCTAGATCCGCACGAAGTGGTTTACCTTTCGCCGCAGGTACGTTAACCGTTAGTACCGTTGCGTCATCGGCATCTTCCATACCAGGAAGACCAAGACCAATCGTACCTTCACAACCAAATTCAGCATCGTATTTGTTTACTAGACCTGCGATGGTTTCTACCAGCAAATCGTAGTTGTCTGTTGGTGTTGGTACACGTTCTGTTGCTACACGCTCAAGTTTATCGTTAAACGCACCAAACTCGATTTTAGTGCCACCGACATCAAAGCCGTAATACATGCAATTCTCTCCTAAAATGCTCAAACGACTCCCAAAAAATGCTGGAGTCAAAAATATAAACTTTAGGCATTATCCATATCTGTACGCCTGCAAACCGTGACCGAATGCAGATTTATCCCCTCATTAAAGCCAGTTGAACAACAAGCCATCAACAAAAGTTCATTCCTTAGAGTTAGCTCTCGATTTTAGCCCACTCTTTGAAACGTTTCAGATGCGGTCGAGACCAGTCAGTTTTCACGCGAGTTTTTGTTAGCATGTAAGTTTCACGGAATGCTTCAAACCACAATTGCAAGCACTCTGACGCTTGTTCTTCTCCCGCTTGTTTGAATACTAACGTCGCCACTTCAGCCGTAGATAAATGCTGCTCGTTATCTGAACGACGCATAATGTATTCAGACAGTGACTCCGGCTCAATAGAAAGCACAGGCAAAGATTTAAGAAACTCTGAACGGCGGAAGATCTTGCGAGCTTCACGCCAACTGCCATCAATGAAAATCAGCAGCCATTTTTTCTCTGAGCCATCGGCTGCCTTCAATCGCTCTGGATTCAAACCGTCTAACAAACGCTCAGGCTCATCGACGTAATCTGCGGGGAAGACAACCACAGGTTGATAAGCGTCGTTCTTTAGCAGCGCCAGCATCTCTTCAGAAGGTTCTGTGCGATTCCATTGATACACGTAGGTCTCTTGAATCGTATCAGCAATTAAACGCCCGGTATTGCTTGGTTTGAACACTTCGTTTTCCGACACAATCAGCATACACGCGATATTAGATTCGATGTTCGGTTGAATGTCGCACAAACAAAATTGCTCAGAAACCTGACAATATGGACAACGAACCACTTTACAACCACGAGCATTAAATGGCTTCGTTGAGATAGATTGACGGTGCTGGTATAAACGATGGAAAGCGTGGATTCTCATGGATAGAAAGTGCCAGTTGTTAGGGTCTTTTTAAAGTAGAGCGCGATTCTACTTGCATCGTCTGTTAGTCTCAAGGAATGCTCGCAAACAGACCGCAATTCACCTTCCTACCTTTCGGTGAAAGATACATTGATGTCGTAAGGTCTTAGGAGTTAAGCGAATTAATCAAGGAAATTAGAGTGACTGAAACTGCAATTAACGACCCTTCCTGGCTAAGGCTTAGCATCTTCATTGGTGTGTTGTTGCTCTGTACGCTATGGGAAAACAAGCTGCCGAGAAAGAAGCTTACCGTCGAGCGTTCATTTCGCTGGTTTAACAACCTTACGCTGGTCGCTCTAAATAGTGTCATCATTGCTATTGTCATGCCTATTGCCGCTTTCCAAGCTGCCATCATCGCTTATGAAAACCAATGGGGTCTACTCAATGCATTCACCTTACCAACTTGGTTACATGTGCTGATTGCCGTTGTGTTACTCGATCTCATCATCTATCTACAACATTTAGTCTTCCATCGCGTTAAACCGCTGTGGAAGCTTCACCGCATGCATCACGCCGATCTGGATATCGACGTCACCACAGGAACACGATTCCACCCGATAGAAATCATTCTCTCTATGGGGGTAAAAATCACCGCTGTTTTCGCTTTGGGCGTCTCTCCTATCGCCATCGTAGTGTTTGAAATTGTATTGAATGCTAGCGCGATGTTTAACCATAGCAATGCAAAGCTGCCACTGCCTTGGGACTCGAAGTTACGTAAGTTGGTTGTGACGCCAGACATGCACCGCGTGCACCACTCTGTCATCGCGCGAGAAACCCATTCTAACTTTGGTTTTTTCTTGTCTATCTGGGATCGTTTGTTTGGCACATACCGCGCTCAGCCGGAATTAGGTCATGATAATGTTGTGATTGGTGTTCCTGAGATCCGCGACAAAGATGAGCAAAGATTGGATAAACTGCTCACACAGCCATTTCGTTTTAAGGACAAGTCTTCTTTATGACCAGTTCGATGAAAGTGAATGTGTTTGGAAGAATCATGTTCGCGGAATGCAAAGGCGGAGTTTGGGCGCTTTATATCGACTCGGAAACATCTATAAAACGCCCTGTTAGAGATTTTGTTGTGCCGCCCTTTCTCGATGAAGATGAGTTACTGATCTACCTAGACGATATGTATCACGAATATGCGACTGCAACTCATCCCTGTGTGTTTCGAATGGAATAAACCAGCTTAACTTCCGTTGCAGGGTTGCCATTGGTTAATGAGAATAGCGTCGACCCCTCACTTTGTAGCACTTCAAAACCGAGAGCTTCAAAAAACACAACATTACCCGTCTCTTGTACACACCAGACGCTCAAACAATTCACCGAATCATATAACTCACACAAAGCCGCAATTAAGCGGCGAGCGGTGCCCTGTTTACGAGATGCTCTTTCGACGGCTAATCCCGATAATTGTAGTTCGCTGCTTGTTAATTTGACTTTGATGCAAGCAACCACCTTAGTTTCAATATAATAGGCGTAAGTGACCCATTCATCTTTGCCTGAAGTTGGTTTTGCGGTTTTGTTTGGGGAGTAGATTGCTCTCAGTTCATGAAAGCAATCTCTGGAAAGGGATTCGACCGAAGGGTCTCCACTAGAAACGTGTTGAAGCATTTATGCTCTGCTGGAATTAGGCTTTGATCAAATCGCGCTTCTTGTTTGATTGGGTTACGCCAACAAACAAGCCAATAACACCTAACACAATTGACGCAAGCGCTAACATACTCACATCTTGTTGTTTGTTGATAGCAGAGTAAACAAACGCAATCCCAAAAAAGATTGCACCAAAGCTAAAGCCAGAGATCGCTGCGAAAAGTCCAAAGCTCGCAAGATCCTTAACGTTGTTCATAACTCATCCCTGTTAGAAAACAATTTAAAAATAAAATTAGCGGAATATCTGACGAGAGTTTCTAACCCTGTTTGCACTCCATAACCATAACGATGCGGCTAAAGCAAAACCAAAGATCATTGATTGAAGTTGCAAAGGAACTTCATCGCTAAAAAGCCCAAAGTTGTAGTGTGCATATGAGGTAAAGACGACATCACTGCCCATCGTCAGAATCAACATCAATACCCCAGTGCGGCGGTGTTTAATAAGCAAATAGATTGAGAGTAAGTTTAATATCCCTAAACTCGTCCAGTAGCTATTAAGCCATTGCGGCACTTCGGTATATGGCAAGAAACCACCAGTTACGTTGTCATAAATATGTATAACGCTGCCTACAAGCAGATACGAACAAAGGATGAATACTGCAAACTTTTCCTTCATTGTTGGCTTCCTTATCATCGTTTTGATGGCGAATCATACTAGACTATGCGAGATATCAATAATTTGATGTTCATTTTTGAGAGCGATCATGCTTTAAAAACGGCTATCTCAGTCCCAAAGTCACACATTCTCGCGGTTGAACACCAATACCCAAAGAATAGTCGTTCATCAGAAAGGTCGCATAACTACTTAATTAACGTCTATTGAGCCTTTTTCAGCTTGCATGGTGATTGTGTACGGTAAGACCAAGGTGTCGGCAATAGCCGAAAAAACGGTATCGAATACAAAGAACGGCACTCCGTCTAGTTTTTTTCCTCTTCAGATACTGGTAAATCAATCTTACCGAGGCGGATAAACTCACGAACCTGCTCTAAAGCACGTTGAAAAACAGGATGCGCGTGTGAAGTGATATCTTGCGTAATGTCATGCCAATAGAAAGCGAAATGATGTCCACCATCATCTTTTGTATGAAATACCCATTGTTCTGGAAGAGCCCCGCACTCACATAAAACAAAATGCCACACTTGCTCTTGGAACTCACTTTCCCAACTGCCTAAATATCTTGTTTGCTTTACTTGATCAATGCCCGACTCTTCTGCTAGTTCCCTTTTAGCGGCACTTAACAAATCACCATCAAATGATTCGACGGTACCTTTCACCAACTGGATACCAGCAAGAGGATGCTTGAAAAGAAGAATCTCACTATTTTGGTTTCTCAACACCAATGGACATACTTTATCGACCACCAAACCATTCCTTATTTCTTAAACAAAGCTTTTTTGCTTCAATTGGATAAAGGTTGAGAGGGGCTATTTCTTCATAGCCAACCCATTTTAACTTGTATTGATTAGTATCCGATCTTCGCTGTTGTTCAGGGCCGCAGCCAAGTCTTACTATTGGATTGTCGACATACGATAGAAAGTAATGTTCGATTCGCGCTTGATTTCGAATCTCGAACACATACTCCAACAAATCGAGTACTATGCTTGTCTCTTCCAGCGCTTCTCTCTTCGCTGCCTCAACTATTGATTCATCACTCTCTACTGAGCCGCCCGGGAAAACATGATAATTTCTTCCGTCCTTGCTCCTCTCAATGAGCAATAATTGGAAGTTTCGGTTAATCAAAACTACCCCTGCGCGCTGTTGCTTCATCTAAGAGCGCCTCCCTGCGCCACCTATCATGTCTTTGCATAAACCTTATGTGCAACATATTACACAACTTAATAACAACCGTAACGCCTATTGTAAGAGGTTATTGTTTTTAGGTGAAAAAAAACCGAGGTAACCTAGCTTTCTCAATCTTTAGCTCACGCCACTTTGTACTTGCTGATAGACAATCAAAAATAAACCTGCAAATACCGCTACTGTCAGTAAAACCTTTAACCAGAGAAACTTCATTATGATCTACTCTTCAGGCGCGTATTGGTCAAAAACTTCTTGAGCTGTCATTTTCTTGCTGTGTGGCTGCAGATCATAGTACGCAGGCTTCTCGTCAGTGAAGATCTCTAAGCTTAATTTGAAATCTGGCTCATTAAATAATCCCGCAGAAAGAATGTATTCATCCGTTGCCAATAAGTGGTAATAGATGTTCGTGCCGCATTCACCACAAAAACCTCGTACTGCCCATTGGGATGATTGATAGCGTTTGGGCTCAGCACCACTAAATGTCACACCGGGGCCGCAATGCACCGCATGCAAAGGCCCACTTGACCACTTTCGACACATATCGCAATGGCAAAAGCTCACTTCATTGTGTTTAGGCGCGGTCACTTCAATAGCGCCACATAAACAGGTTCCTTTCATCGCTGTCACTCCCTATTAAACCTCCATTATTATGGCGTTTTAAGGCGCCCAATTGATGTGACCAATCTAGTCTTTTATTAAATCCAGCCTTGGATCCCTTTTTCATGAACTTTATGAACAAAACGTCGTTTATGCTCAATATTCTCTTTATCTACGCATTAGAGACATCACGTTAACACCTTATTAACCTTTAGCTCATCACTAGCGAGTCACCCTACCTCGCTAGGAGAACAAATAATAAGACTCTTCAAAACAAGAGAGTCACCAACATAAGGAACGTGAAACATGTTAAAGGTACTCAAACCAACGCTCGCCGCATCCATCATTGCAGCTTCATTTTCTTTCCACGCTTTTGCTGCTGATGTTGAAAAAATCCACTTTCTAATCCCAGGTGGTGCTGGTGGCGGTTGGGATATGACGGCTCGTGGTACAGGTGATGTACTGGTTAAATCCGACATCGTTGAAAGTGTCTCTTTCCAAAACCTCTCTGGTGGCGGTGGTGGCAAAGCGATTGCACACCTCATCGAAACCGCTGAACGCCAACCTGACACACTAATGGTGAACTCCACCCCAATCGTTGTTCGTTCACTGACGGGTATCTTCCCGCAGTCTTTCCGAGATCTGACGCCAGTAGCCGCAACGATTGCTGATTACGGCGCTATCGTGACCTCCGCGGATTCGAAATACAACACATGGGAAGATGTGGTCAAAGATTTCGAATCTAACCCACGTAAAGTCAAAATCGCAGGCGGTTCTGCTCGTGGCTCTATGGATCACTTAGTCGTAGCAGCCGCATTTAAGGGTGAAGGCTTCGATGCACGTACAGTTCGCTACATCGCGTACGATGCCGGCGGTAAAGCAATGGCAGCACTTCTGTCTGGCGAAACACAATTGCTTTCAACCGGTCTTGGCGAAGTGCTAGAGATGTCGAAATCTGGTCAGGTAAAAGTACTGGCGATTACGGCACCAAAACGTCTAGACGCTGCACCAAATATCCCTACCCTGAAAGAATATGGCAATGAGACTGTGTTCGCGAACTGGCGTGGTTTCTTTGCCGCTCCTGGCACGAGCCAAGCCAAGCTCGACGAATGGAACGCAGCTCTGACCAAAATGTACAAAACGGACGAATGGCAAGTTGTTCGTGATCGCAATGGTTGGATTGACAACTACAAAGCGGATAAAGAGTTCTTCGCGTTCCTAGAAGAGCAAGAGCAGCAAATGGGCGATCTAATGCGCGAATTAGGTTTCCTTAAAAAGTAATAACTCCCATCCGAGTTTGTGGGGTTAGCTATCCCTAGTCCCGTTGTATTTGCACTCTAATTTCACCGTATATGGGCATTGTCGATATTCGACAAGTAAAAACTCCTTTGTTTATTGATTGGTAAACACTAAGTAACTCGACTAGCAGCGATGCGCTTAATTGTTAATGACTTGGTCCTTCTTCATTAACGCCCATATACGGTCTTTTCCTTTGTTCTAGGAGTTGGATATGTCTCATTCAACCAATATTTTTAGCAAAGAGAATTTGCTGTGCCGCGATCGTGTTGGCGCGATGATCTTTTTGTTGTTTTGCCTATGCTATGGCTACCAAACTACGCAAATCCCTCTCTTTCCCGGGGATGAATACGAACCCTTCACGGCTCGCACTTTACCGACCATTCTGACCTACGTCGGGATTGGTTTAGCGTTAATGCTATTGGTCACTGGTCAGCCCGATAAACAAAGCGGCGCTGTGATGTCATTCAACTGGAAATTGCTTATCGCCTTTTTAGTTTTGATGGCACTTTATGGTCTGGGTTTGACTTACATCGGCTTTGTATTAGCGACGGGATTCTTCCTGCTTGCGGGCTTTTACCTTCTTGGCGAACGACGTAAATCGGTGCTGTTTGGTGCCTCATTCCCGTTCGTTATCGCGTTTTACTTGTTGCTCACTCAAGGTCTGGATATCTACCTTGAGCCTGGTCTGATTTTCACCATCTGGTAGTCAAAAGAAAGGACTGAATTATGTTAGATGGAATTCTACAAGGTTTATCCACCGCCGTGATGCCAATGAACATCATGATGGTGATTGTTGGCTGTTTTGTCGGTACGTTTATCGGAATGCTACCGGGGCTTGGCCCTATTTCTGCCATCGCTCTGATGATCCCTATCACCTATGGTTTGGATCCGTCTTCGGGTCTGATTCTGATGGCAGGTGTTTACTATGGTGCGGTATTTGGTGGTTCAACTTCTTCTATTCTTATCAACGCACCGGGTTGTTCTTCAACCGTAGTCACCGCGTTTGATGGCTACCCAATGGCACAGAAAGGACAAGCGGGTAAAGCGCTAGCGCTGGCGGCTTACTCTTCTTTCACTGGTGGCACGCTTTCAGCCATCATGCTGCTTGTGGCTGCACCAGCGCTGGCTAACGTCTCGCTAAGCTTCCAATCTTCTGACTACTTTGCGCTAATGCTTCTTGGCTTATCCGCAGTGGCTGCGTTCGCAGGTAAAGGGCAAGTGATCAAAGCATGGATGATGACCATTCTAGGCTTGATGTTGTCTACCGTCGGCATTGATAAAGGCGTCGGTGTTGAGCGTTTCACCTTTGGTCTAACGGATTTAATGGACGGCTTCAGCTTCCTATTGTTGGCAATGGCGACCTTTGCACTTGGTGAAACTTTGATGGGCATTTTAAAGCCTTCCGAGGACACGCGTGATGAAGAGCAAGATAAGCTGAGCAACATTGGTTCGATGAAAGTCACCAAGGAAGAAATCAAAGAAGTAGCACCGGTTTCTATTCGCTCTTCAATCCTTGGCTTCTTTACTGGTGTGCTTCCGGGCGCAGGTGCAACCATCGCCGCCTTCTTAAGCTACGGCATGGAACGTAATCTTGCTCCAAAGGATAAAAAAGAACAGTTTGGTAAAGGCTGCATCCGAGGTTTGGTGGCTCCAGAGTCGGCGAACAACGCAGCATCAAGTGGTTCTTTCGTTCCTCTTTTGACTCTTGGTATCCCGGGATCTGGTACAACCGCAATCATGCTAGGAGCGTTAATCGCATACGGTATTCAACCGGGCCCTCGCCTGTTTGTTGAACATCCAGATGTGTTCTGGTCGGTAATTATCTCCATGTACTTCGGCAACATTGTGTTGGTGATTCTTAACCTACCGCTGATCCCATACATCTCAAAGCTGTTGGCAGTACCAAGAACCGTGTTGTTGCCGATGATTCTGTTCTTCTCCATTACGGGTGTGTATCTGGTTTCTTTCAACACCATGGACGTATTTGTGATGTTACTTGTGGCAATGGCTGCCATCGCGCTGAGGGTGGCAAATTTCCCTCTCGCACCGCTGTTGCTTGGCTTTATCCTTGGTGGATTAATGGAAGAGAACTTACGCCGTGCGTTGATGATTTCCGACGGTGAACTGAGCTTCTTATGGGAACGCCCAATCACACTGACATTCACAGTGCTTGCAGTACTGGTACTTGGCAGCCCACTGTTTGTAAAACTCTTTCAAAAGCTTAAAGCACAACCAGTGAAAGTTGAGCAATAAGCATTCTATCTCTCCCTCAAGATAGACCTTTGAAACCTAGCCACCCTCTGCGGTGGCTTTTTTATTGGACTAATCGCTACTTTATTTCTTTGAGTGAGTTGCGTAGTGTTAACAGTTATGAAACAAAAATTATAAGAACAAAAAAAGGACCTTTTATGCTGCTGGAATTTGCTCTCTTATTTGCTGCGGGCGTCGTTGGTGGGATCATGAACTCCGTCGCCGGTGGTGGTAGCTTCATTACCTTCCCTACATTGATGGCGGTTGGCGTGCCTCCCATCATGGCAAACGCGACGAATACTTATGCTTCTTGCGCAGGCTATATTAGTGGTGCAATCGGCTTTCGCGAAGAAATCATGAAGAACAAGCAAGAGCTGGCTTTCACTATCTCTTTCAGTTTGATTGGTGGCGCTGTCGGTGCTTATCTTCTGCTGAATACGCCAGAATCTGTTTTTCTTGAAGCGATTCCATGGCTACTGTTATTCGCAACCGTGCTCTTTTTAACTGGCTCGCGCATGACTGCGTTGATTAAGCCTCTGACCAAAGAGAGCAAACACGCTGGCATTTTAGGCATAATAGCTTTGAGCCTGCTTTTAGTTGGAGTTTCTGCTTATGGTGGTTTCTTTAACGCGGGGCTAGGCGTGATCGTCTTGAGTTATTTAGTGGTTGCAGGACACCAAGACATCAACTTAATGAACGGGCTTAAGCTTCTGGTTTCGACCTGTGTTTCCCTGATTGCTATCGTGATCTTTGTTGCTAACGGTTCAATCGATTGGACCAAAGGCAGCGTTGTAATGGTTGGCACTTTAGTTGGCGGCTACTTAGCTGCACGAATCTCCCGTCAACTAAACCCAAACCATGTAAGAGGCTTCGTTGCCCTTTCTTCTATCGCCATCACTATCTACTTTTTTATCGATGTTTACACTTAAAAATCGAGCCTCAAGCGATAACATAAATATATGAACTTATTTACATTTACCATACAGGTGTCTTATTATTGAGCCAATTCAACAAAAAACGTAATTTTGTTTGACTGCCGGATTGCAGTCTTTTTTATGGTCACTCAACAAGGATGTATAGGTAATATGGCTCACCTTTCGTTTAAGAATAAACTGGTGTTGCTGATCGTCGCGATCATCACCACAACCACTCTTATCTCTTACTTCAGCGTCAACCACTTTATAAGCAACTACATTCACCAATCAGACAGCAAGAACATCACCCATATCATTGACATCACCCGCGACAAACTCGAAGCTGAACTTAATAGTAAAGTTGCGCAGGCCACCAATCTCAACTTCAGCATGATGGACATTGCGGATGCAAAAGAGACCTCTGGTTTTGCTCAGGTTGTGAAAATCGTCAACGGTTACGCGTTCGATGATACGGGCAACATGAGTGAAGAAGATGCTCAATATTTTATCGACGCTGCAGAGACGCAAACTGAGCAACTGAGTATTAGCCCTATCACTATCAAAGACACTGTCCCATACATCACTTTTTCAATTAAAAGGTTTGACGATTCCGTTGATTTTTTCACTTACGACCTGGCTTCCTTAAGTAAGGTCATTGTTGGACTTGCGGCTGAGGGAAGCTTTGCTGAACTTATCGGTGATGGAACTGTTATTTACAGTAATAAGCAAGGTAGTGACTTAACGCCTGTAGAGCGTAACATCTCATTCGGCAATGGCCAGTGGCAGCTGATAGGATATATTGACCAAAGTAACATTCAAGCTAACACAGACAAGCTGAATTGGATGATTACGTTAGCGCTATCAATTGCTGGCATTGCAATCATTTTGGGTAGTATTGTTTTGCTCCACTTTGCTTTTAAGCCGCTTGAGCAATTGAAGAAATTAGTCAGTGACCTGTCAGATGGTAACGGCGATCTAACTCAAAGGCTCAATATCGACAGCAAGGATGAGATAGGCCATATATCCCAATCAATAGACCTGTTCATTGCCCAACTGCAGAAAATGTTTGTTGAAGTGTCTCATTCATCTTCACATATCGACCACGCGGTTGGTGAGCTTGCCAAACAGTCAGATAACAATAGTAGCACTCTAAATCAGCACACTATTGAATCAGAACAAGCCATCACTGCAATTGAAGAAATGAGTGCAACGGCAGAGTCTATTGCGAGCAGTGCTGATGATGCAGCTAAGCTTACTGACCGTACTAACCGCTATGCAGAGGAATCGAAGCGTACTGTTGGAAACGCGGTTCAAAGCGTAAGTGACATGGTCACACAGGTGGCTTCTATGTCTGACACCATTGGAACAATGAGCGAAGACACCAAGCAGATCAGCTCTGTGTTACAAGTGATTGGAGAGATCGCAGAACAGACAAACCTACTAGCATTAAACGCTGCAATTGAAGCCGCCCGTGCCGGTGAGCAAGGACGTGGTTTTGCGGTCGTCGCTGACGAAGTTCGTGCCCTCGCTGCTCGTACACAACAAAGCACTTCTCAAATCAATGAGATGTTAGCGAAATTGAAGTCGACGACCGATAATGTGGTCAATGAAATGGACTCGACGCGCTCAAGTTGTCAACAAACCGCAGATCGCACCAATCAGGTAATGGACTCTTTAAACGTAGTGACAGATTCTGTGGTAGAGATCAACGACTTGAACACCTTGATGGCGACATCTGCTCAAGAGCAGCGTCAGGTGACTCAGGAAGTCAGCCGTAACATGAGCGCAATTCAAGAGATCATTCGCAAACTCAACGAGAACGCCTCGCAAACAACATCAGTCAGCGACGAACTGAAAGCCACCTCTACTGGTTTGGGTGATGTCGTTTCACGGTTTAAAGTGCAATAACTCTGACAAGCTACAAACAAAAACGCCATCGCGAAATACGATGGCGTTTTTTATTGGCCAGAGAGAGATTACTTAATCAAACCAACTTCTTTGTAGTACTTCTCAGCACCTGGGTGAAGCGGCGCGGACAGACCATCTTTCACCATTTCTTCTTTCTTCAAGTTCGCGAATGCTGGGTGTAGACGGCGGAAGTCATCAAAGTTTTCAAAAACCGCTTTTACTACGTTATACACCACTTCATCTGGCACTGCCGTAGAAGAGACAAACGTCGCACCCACACCAAAGGTCTGTACATCGCTGTCTGAACCACGGTACATACCACCCGGTACGTTTGCGATACGGTAGAAGCTGTTGTCAGAAACTAGCTTATCTACTTGCGGACCAGCTACAGTTACGATGTTACTGTCACAAGAGGTGGTCGCCTCTTTAATAGCACCACTTGGGTGGCCTACGGTGTAGATCATTGCGTCAATCTTGTTATCGCACAGCGCTTTAGACTGTTCTGATGCTTTTAGCTCAGACACCAATTTGAAATCGTCATTCGTCCAACCGTACTCTTTCATCAGTACTTCCATCGTACCGCGTTGACCAGAGCCAGGGTTACCTATGTTAACTCGTTTGCCTTTTAGATCATCGAACGATTGAATGTTGGCATCTTTACGAGCAACAACCGTAAACGGTTCTGGGTGTACAGAGAACACTGCACGAAGCTCTTTGAATGGGCCTTTGTCTTCAAACTTGCTCGAACCGTTGTAAGCATGGTACTGCCAGTCTGACTGAGCGATACCTAAATCCAGTTCACCCGCACGAATGGTATTAATGTTGTAGATCGAACCACCAGTACTTTCCACTGAACAACGAATGCCATGGTCAGCACGTGATTTATTCACCAAACGACAGATTGCACCACCCGTAGGGTAATACACGCCAGTTACACCGCCCGTACCAATGGTCACAAACGTATCTTTAGCAGAAACTGAAAAGCTTGCGCTCATTGCAACTAGCGATGCCGCCACTGCGAGCTGTTTTAACTTAAACATTGAATGTCCTTCTCCGTTGTTGTAGTGAAGTAAGTATAGCAACTATTAACAAGTTGTTAACGCACAAGATCACATCCTAGAAATTCATGAATAATTTAAAAATACAGATAGTTAAGTAATGTCTAACATTCTCGTTATATGTGGTTACTTCAAGCTTTTTTACTATATCGTTACATAAATAACCTTACTTTTATGATGGGAATCTAATTTCAAAGTAAGACGGGTTAATTGAATGTAATTCGGGTGCTACATTTTAAGTCTAAATTATGAGAAATCGATTCCATTATAAAAAGCAAAAATGTGCAACAAAGGTTGGCAAGCATGCTCGATTATCCCCTATTAAGTAAAACAGCGACCAAAGAAAAGAAGACCACAGCAATACTGGATGAGCTATTTAAGCTCGCTCAAACAAGCTACCCAGAGTTCAGCCGATTTTCTGTGGTATTAATCAAAGGAAACAAGGCTTCTAACTACTATGTAAATGACACTATAGCTCAACCATTTGGTCTTGATTTTGAGGACCAAGAGCTTCGCATAAACTCTTCATTGACGGAGGTCGCCTATAACTGCCAAGTTAGAATCGTTGATGACCTAGAAAACTTCGACAACACCGAACGCATAAAGAAACTGATCAAACTCGGCCACAAAAGCAGTTATGCATCACCTATATATAATCGTGGTTCTATCATTGGGTTCCTTTTCTGCAATGCAACAAAAACCAAGTTTTTCTCGGATGAGCATACGCAACGAGACTTCGCCTACCTGAGCCAAATCATATCGGGCATGTTCATTCAGCTAGATGAAAAACAAAAGCACTTTCAATCAGCTTTAGCGATTGCTTTGAAGATGGGACACGAAAGAGACCCTGAAACAGCAGAGCATTTAATACGAATGGGAAAATACAGTGAGCGACTTGCACGGTTACTAGCAGATAAAAATAGGTCTATTACCCCTGAGTTTATCCACCGCATCAGGCTATATGCCCCCTTTCATGATATAGGTAAATACAAAATCCCTGACGATGTACTCTTCAGTGATAAGCGCTTTACAGCAGCTGAACGCGAAGTTATGAATCAACACACCATTTTTGGAGAGCGGATCATTGAAGACGTTGTCGCGCTGTCTGACACATCAATGATTGCACCAGATGAAGTGCAATTTATTAAGAACATCATTCGCCATCACCATGAGTATTACAACGGTACAGGTTTACCCGACGCATTGTGTGGTGAAGACATTCCCTTAGAAGCGAGGATCGTAACACTGGCCGATGTATTCGATGCCTTGCTAAGTAAGCGCGCGTATAAAGCTGCTTGGTCACTGTCTGATACGGCAAACTTTATTAAAGAACATAGGTTATTGATGTTCGACCCAGATTGCGTCGACATGCTGATCGAACACCTAGACGAATTTTTGGCGATCCGTTCCCACCACAGAGACCACGAAAGTACCCAAAGCGCCGTTGCTTGTTAAAAAAAGCCCCGAGCACTCGGGGCTTTGTTTTACTGCTTTTTCTTTTGCCTGAAGGCGATTTATTTAGAAGAATCCTAGCGGATTGACGTCGTAGCTGATTAACAGGTTTTTCGTGTTCTGATAGTGATCGAGCATCATCTTATGCGTCTCTCGACCAATGCCGGATTTCTTGTAGCCGCCAAATGCAGCATGTGCAGGGTAAGCGTGGTAACAGTTTATCCAAATGCGTCCCGCTTCAATGTTACGTCCCATGCGGTAAGCAAGGTTCTGATCACGAGTCCACACACCAGCACCCAGACCGTATTCAGTGTCATTAGCAATTGCCAGCGCTTCTGCTTCATCTTTAAAAGTAGTCACTGCGATTACCGGACCAAAGATCTCTTCTTGGAAAACTCGCATCTTATTATGACCCTGTAACAACGTCGGTTGAATATAGTAGCCCTGTTCCAAGTCATTCTCTTGTTTCGCTACATCTCCACCAAATACGACTTTCGCTCCTTCTTGGCGGCCGATCTCTAGGTAACTCAGGATCTTATCGAACTGCTCTTGCGAGGCTTGAGCGCCAACCTGAGTATCAGTGTCCATTGGATTGCCTTGCTTAATGGTTTTTGCTCGCTCTGCAACTTTAGCAATGAACTTGTCGAATACAGATTCATGTACCAGTACACGTGATGGGCAAGTACACACCTCGCCTTGGTTAAAGAAAGCAAGCAAAGTACCTTCAATACACTTATCTAAATACTCATCTTCGTGATCAAACACATCTGGGAAATAGATGTTCGGAGACTTACCACCGAGCTCAACCGTCGACGGAATTAGACTCTCCGCCGCACATTTTAGGATGTGGTTGCCCACTTCCGTTGACCCCGTAAATGCTAACTTAGCGATTCGGTTACTCGTCGCCAGTGCTTGCCCTGCTTCTGAGCCAAAGCCATTGACTACGTTCACCACGCCAGCAGGCAGAAGGTCACCAATCTTTTCCATCAGAACCAGAATTGAAGTCGGCGTTTGCTCAGCAGGCTTAAGTACCACACAACAGCCCGCGGCCAACGCAGGTGCCAGCTTCCAAGCCGCCATCAACATTGGGAAGTTCCAAGGAATGATCTGCCCCACAACACCAATCGGCTCAGGGAAGTGATAACTTGCAGTATGCTCATCTAACTCAGCCGCACTGCCTTCTTGAGCACGGATACAACCTGCAAAGTAACGGAAATGGTCCACTACTAAAGGAAGGTCTGCCGCTAACGTTTCACGAACGGGTTTGCCGTTTTCCCATGTTTCAGCAACTGCAAGCTCTTCAAGGTTTTGTTCAATGCGGTCTGCAATTTTTAGTAGTATATTCGCACGCTCAGTCACGCTGGTTTTTGCCCACTGTGCTCTTACGCTATGCGCTGCATCCAGTGCAAGGTTGATGTCTGCTTCCCCAGAACGAGCAACCTTACAATACGCTTGGCCATTGATTGGCGATGTATTGTCGAAGTATTCACCACCCGTTGGTTTTACCCATTCGCCACCGATGTAGTTGTCGTAATGCGATTTGAAATTAACGATGGCATTTTCACTACCTGGCTGTGCATAGATCATAACTCTTCCTTTTGTTCTCGTTCATTTTTTTGTTTTAAACAACCGAGTGTTCAACTCAGCATTGTTGCAAGAACATCACTCAAGTCACATGCCAACAATGAGCACCTTGTTGTTAATTAAATGTAAAACTATGATTACCAAGCGATAACAAACTAAGTGAGTGACGTTTGAGCGGATGTATGGTGTGAACACCAGTGTTCAAGTGTTCCAAAACGGCACACCCTCACTGTGACAAAATGGTACAGTCATGGAACTTCAGCACATTACCAACAGCAATTGGCTTTCCACCTCATGGAACAGAAGTGAACAAGCCGGTTTAAAACAGCGACGTCGGCCAGACGATATTCGTGTCACCTCAGCGTTACTTGAGGACCGACGCCACCAGCTCCACTTCTTAATCGATGCCGTTAAGCAATATGCTTTGCCTTTGTTTAATCAATTGTTCTCCCACAGCGACAGTCGGTTAATACTGACCGATGCCGAAGGCGTGATCATTGGGAGCTGGGGGCAACCTAAGTTCCGTGAAAAACTGACAGAAATTGCGCTTAGTTCTGGCGCGTGTTGGCAGGAAAAACTCAAAGGCACCAACGCCATTGGCACTGCGCTAGTGGAAGCAAAACCCGTTTCCGTGATTGGTGACCAACACTTTATACAACATCATCGCTTTATCAGTTGCTCAGCGAGCCCGATCTTTGATCATTTGGGTAATTTGATTGGGGTTCTGGACATTACCAGCGAGCAAAAGAAGCATGACTTTTCAACACAAGTCTTAGTGCAAAACATGGTTCAACAGGTAGAAAACCAACTCCTTAACCAAATTCCCAAAGGGCACATTCGAGTGGACTTAGCCTGTGAGCAAGGTCTGCTCAATAGCGGTTGGCAAGGCATCATCATCGCCAATGAAGAAGGTCAAATTCTGGCTCATAACCAAGTAGCCTCACAATTGTTGGCTCAAACGAACGTTGTTGGACAATCACTGGCATCGATACTCGACGGTTCTGCCAGTAATCAATATTTAGTGTTTAAAACTCAGCCACTCTCGGAACCTAAAACTCAATCTCGCTCCATTTCAGCCTCAAATGATCTCCATTATGGCGACGCAAACGTAGAGCACTGCTGGCAACAAGCGAATCGTGTTATAGACAAAGACATTAGCTTATTGATCCTTGGCGAGACGGGAGTAGGCAAAAATGAATTTGTTAAAGCTCTGCACAAAAACAGCAAGAGAAAGAATGGGCCTTTGGTTTCCGTCAACTGTGGTGCGCTACCCAAAGACTTGGTCGAATCAGAGCTATTTGGCTACGTGGGCGGAGCATTCACAGGCGCAAACAGCAAAGGTTACCAAGGTAAAATCCGTCAAGCACACAAAGGCATCTTGTTCTTAGATGAAATTGCAGACTTACCATTAGAAGCGCAAAGCCGGTTGTTGCACGTGCTCCAAGACAAAACCGTATTGCCCGTAGGCTCTAACCAGACCATTCAAGTTGATACGCAAATCATCGCCGCAACACACAAAGACTTAGAGCTATTAGTTGATCAAGGTGAGTTTCGTCAGGATCTTTATTACCGACTAAATGGATTAATCGTAGAACTTCCTCGTTTTGAGGAGCGCAGTGATAAGCAAGCGCTGATTGAAAACATTCATCGCCGCCACTCTGAATCAAAGCAAAGTATTTGCCCTCACCTGCTGTCACTGATGTTGAGTTATGGTTGGCCGGGGAACCTACGTGAGCTCGATAGCTTAGTAAAAGTCTCTGCTTTGATGGCGCAAGGTGAACCCCAACTTGAGCTTAGCCACGTACCCAACCATCTGGCTAAGAAACTTGGTCAATCACCCAATATTGTCGATGCTGATACACCAAACACTAAAGACATGCGTTCTACTGTAGAAGATAAGCTGGTAAAAACCTACCAAGCAAACCAAGGCAACATCAGCAAAACCTCGCGTATGCTCGGGCTAAGTCGCAATACCATTTATCGCAAGCTTAAAAGCCTTGGTATTCTCAAGTAATAACTGAGGAATAAAAAAAGAGCACCGTATTGGGTGCTCTTCTTGTTTTGAAACCTAGCCTTACAGTCCGCCTTCTTGCTGCGCCTGTTTTACTAATGCCTGACGTTGAGTTTCCGTGTCTGAATTCACTTTCTGTTCCTTGTGCGTTTCCTGGTCCATATCAGTCGGAATGAAAACAAAGTACTTGTTAAGAGTCATCTTAAGAACCTCAATTAATAGTGTTAAATCACCTTCTTGGTAAATGTAAACAACACCAGCAAAAAACATCTTATGCCGGATCCTTGTTGTAGGTTTCAAAAAATAGAGGATGTTTGACCATCAAACATCCTCCATATGCAAGCTAATTATAGGATGAGTTCAAAGGCTTACCTAGCACTCTTTTTCACCTTTTATGCAATCTTTGTTTCTTAATCAGATTTAATACACCATACCCTTACGACCTAACCCCATGTCACAAAAGGAAAATTTGTCTTCGATTTTATTGGAACAGAGGATGAGAGACGTTGATACTTAAAGCTTAACGTTTTGAGGCGCTTACTTCGTGAAAAATACCATCGATTTAAATTTGTATCGCTTTCTTTATCTACTGAGCCAGCAAAAGTCGCAGGCGAAAGTGTGTCATACGCTAGACATCAGCAAAGCAACCTTTACTAGGCAACTCGCCGAGTGCCGCCTGCGATTTGATAACGAACTGTTCAATGCAGAGAAAGGCGTTTATACCCCTACGCTGCTCTGTCAACAATTGTGTGAGGCTATCGGGGAGCCTCTAGAGCAACTTGAGCAGATACCGCAGTTGGCAAAGACCTTTAATGCAAACCAATATTCTAACGAGTACGTCTTCAGCATCATCAACCCTCTTTCTGGCATGTTAACGATCCCTTTGGTTACCGCCCTTACCACAGATGAACAAAAGCCCAAGATTTCCTTTATTGATTGGTCGATAGAAAGCATAGAGAACCCTAAACGCGGCGCTGTCGCGATTGGGATTGGTGGGTTTCCTAATGAACTCAACGAGAGAATGGTGGAACGTAAGGTGGCTTCCGTCCCCATCTTTGCGTATGTGAACGCTCAACACCCTCTTCACCAACAAACCGAACTCGAACTCAGTGACATTGAAAACCTTGAAACGGTGCGAGTCTCCATGGGTTCGCTCGATGTGAACGCTTATTACGAACGAATGCGTAAACTGACGGGTGTGAATCTAGAGCAGAAGCTGACCGTCTCCTCAATGACTGCAGCACTCGATTGCGTCAAAGTCAGTCCGTATGTATTTGTCGGTATGTATATCGACGATCAAGAGCTACCCGCAGGAATTTGTCGATTACCGTTAAAATTAGAGGGAACGTCAATGTTGTTTGATGTCGGGATTCAGTACCACCGAGCCTTTTACCAACACCCGATCATTGCACAAGTGGAAACCTTTATTAAACGAGCGCTTAGCTAAGCCGCTAATTTTTGTTGCCGCATAGCCAAGGAATAAAAAAAGCCGACCAATTAACAGGTCGGCTTTCATCTTCAGTTTGTCGCACCTTACGATGGTCTTATTTCACTTCAGTGATATCACTTGGCTTCCAAGAACCGTCATACCATGGTTCTAAAGGACCGTACATACGTAAGATACTGAACCAGCCTTTGTTTGGAACCGTTTGAATCCAGTTTGCTTCTTTACCCTTCGGAGCGGTTGGACCGAAGTACAAATCGACCGAACCATCTGGGTTTTCAACCATCTTGTCGCGCTTATCGTTCTTACTTGGGAACGGTTGGCTCGTTTGTAGCTCCGAACGTGTTTGCGTATCGTAAGCAACCACAGACCAGAAGTTCTTCGCTGGCACATTCGCAGGAATCGTCAGCTTGTAATTCTTACCGCCATCAAAGAACTTACCCTCTGCCGTTTTATCAACAATGGCGTACTGAGAGCCTTTACCAATCATCTTAAGCGCCATTGCTGGCGTGTTTACCGTTGCCATGTAGAAGAAATAAGTACGCGCATCCAGATTACGTCCGCCTTTACCTTCATCAATCAGCCACTGATAATCTTTGCCGATAAACGCAGTTTTCCAGTTACGATCGTCCCAAATATACGCGTTTTCTGTACGTGGGTTAAACATCAGCGCACGAGCCGTCGCGTTACCAATTGCAGCACCATCTTTCAGGATCTTCTGCATACGCGCATCAGGTTCGAACGGCTTACCTTTTTGAATACCAATTGCCGCAATCAAACCGCGCATTTCTGGGTCGATAAAATCAATAGGCTCTTTGTCGATCACCGTTTTGATTTCATCATAGAAATGGTCGTCGTTCGCATGGATAGTATTGAAGGACTTACCACTACCAGAGATAAACTCCATCTTCGGTTGTTCACCTTTCTTCGCCAGTGGGTAAATCTTCAAACCTGTGTGGTATGAGTTAACCGCTGCATCCGTTTTACCGTCTTTCAGGAACCCACGCGCAATAAACCAGTTGGTGTAACTTGTTGACTGCGAAACATGGTAACCCTCAGGGACTGGACCATCGTAATTTGGTGGCAAAATAAGGTATTTACCACCCTGACCTTTGTCTGGACCTACAACGCCCATATCGGTCACGAAACGGAAGAAGGCATCATTGACAGTGGTTGGCCCCATGCCCGGTGGGATTTCTACAACCGTTGGACCATCACGCTCTAAATCAAGAAACGCCGATGCGTAAACCGTATCCGTGTTACCCGTTAAAAATAGCGGGTTTGAATCCATCAGATCATCAAACAGCATCACCTGATTTGAATTGGTTAGCCCCATCTTCTCATGCCCGACTCTCAACGCTTCCATAGAGGCCATAGGAATCGCGTTCATAAACACTTCTGTCGCACGCATGGTATCGAGATTGTTGTACAGCATCTCCATGGTTTGTTGGCTTGGCACGCCATCCTTGAAATTCAGAGTACCAATGCTGGTTTCAACCTTATCAGGTGTAATGATGCTTGATGGAATGTCAGTGTTGTAAGCGCCTGTGCTTGCCATCACTGATGATGAAACCAATAGGCTGGTAATCAATGCGACACGTTTAAGTTGAGTCTTTAACATAAGAGTTTCCTGCGTTTTCAGTTGGGATGCATTTACTTTAGCCAAAGATAAAAATCATTTTTGACGCTCAACAGAATCAAAAACGCCGTCCAAAACACTATGCAATGAAACTCACAACAATTTGCTATTAAAAACTGTCTACCAGGTCAATATTTAATCTTTTTTGAGAAATATTTAGCCTACTTTTTGGGTATCTTCTGAGCAAAAAAGAGACAATACAAATGCGGAGTGAAAGCACTCTGGCTCTACCCACTAAGCTCTGGGAGGCGTTATGAAAAGTAAAAAATTAGGTCATGTAATGTCATTCAGCAGAATGTTTTCCTTCATTGCCTTTCTGACAGCCACATTCGCTTGGGTATTAAGTATGTATGCCCTCTTTACGGTTTCCGTTGTGGCACTTTTCGTCAGTGGACTACTCTACTTGAATGACAGATTCGGCCATCACCCAAAAGGCAATGTAAAAGAAAAGAGCGCTTAGGCGCTCTTTGAGTACTAATGAACAATGCTCCTAGACTTCAGATAAGCATTTATTTCATCAAGTTGATATAAGTTGCCGTCTTCGGTCATAGTCAACATCTTCTCATCTCGACATAACTCAGGCTCTCTGACCATTACCTCAATGCTCGGCTTACTCGATGCTAAAGAAAATAACGGGCATTCATAGTAGCCTTGACCTGTCGCGAGTGAAATTAATCTTTCTTGCTCTATAAGAGAAGCGGGCCACGCTAGAGCTATTGCTGACAACAACATAACTTCAAGCGAACGACTTAATACCGTCGACACGGCTTTGCCTATCTTTGCTTTGTATATGGCATAAACACAACTTACAAGAATAGTGATACTAGCGCCAATAACGATTACATAGCGCGTATTAATGTAGATTATTTGATATTGCTTAGCTAATTGAACCTGTAAGCTTAGAGATTCGAAATGATCACTGAGCAACGTAAAAGCAATGCCACATGTAATCAAGCTGATAACAAGAGCGACCAGGCTAACTTTTTTTATGCTTGGCGTATCATCCATTGCCCTACTATTCCTCACGTGTCTTTAATAACTTATCAACCCTTTCTAATTCGTGAAAATAGCCATACATAGCAATGCGATTGATCTCAGCATCCGAGCAAAGCCTCTCATTTTTTACCATTGCTTCTATCGTCATTCCGCTGGACGCGATTGTGAAAGGTGGACACGCTAAGTAACCATTATTTTCTGCAATATACTTCAATCGCCAAAATTCAAAAATTTGAATTGGAATAGCAACGATAAGGGACAAGAGAACTGCTATGGTTATCACTTTAATCGGCACTTTGACTAACTGTGTCATTCGATCAAATAAAAGATAAACCAATAATATGGGACATAAGAGTAAGCTTGAGAAACTTAAAACATATGACGCATCAATGTAGACCACTTGAAAATCACTACTGAGCTGAAGCATTAGAGATTCGAAAGCGAAATGATGATAAAGGCGATAAATGGCATAGATGATCAACAATATGAACATAAGCGACGCAAAAACTGGATGAAATGGATGCTTCTGTTGTGTCATATCTATTATCGTGACCTTGTAGTTGAGGGGGCGCCAGAGAGCAGCTTAGCTTCACTGTTCGGAAAGGAATATTAAACTGATAGCGAAAGCATGCTCTCCCATTTCTGAGAACTGCGTTTGACTTCAAATCATTGTGAAACTGTTAGTTTTAGTAGTATCTCTCTCATGAATTGCAGGTAATAAAAAAGGATGCCACTTGGGCATCCTTTTGCTTTTATCCGTTTACTGACTGCAGATTAAACGTCGTAAGTTGTAGACGCTGTGTCGCCGCCTGTACCAGTCCAGTTAGTGTGGAAGAATTCACCACGTGGACGGTCAGTACGCTCGTAAGTGTGAGCACCGAAGTAGTCACGTTGAGCTTGAAGCAGGTTCGCTGGTAGACGAGCAGTTGTGTAACCGTCTAGGAAAGATAGCGCAGAAATCGTACATGGCATTGGGATACCGGACTCTAGAGATTTCGCTGCTACTTTGCGCCATGCTGCTAGGCTGCCTTGTAGGATGTTTTTGAAGTACTCATCAGAACCTAGGAATGCGATATCTGGGTTCGCTTCGTACGCATCACGGATGTTGCCTAGGAACGCAGAACGGATGATACAACCACCACGCCACATTAGTGCTACGTTACCGTAGTTTAGGTCCCAACCGTTTTCGTTAGACGCTTCGCGCATTAGCATGAAGCCTTGAGCGTAAGAGATGATCTTAGAAGCTAGTAGCGCTTGACGCAGTGCATCAACCCACTCTTGCTTGTCACCTTCAACTGGAGTGATTGTCTTACCGAATAGAGACTCAGCTTCAACACGTTGGTCTTTCAGTGCAGATAGACAACGAGAGAACACAGACTCAGAGATAAGCGTTAGAGGAATACCTAGGTCTAGTGCGTTGATACCTGTCCACTTACCAGTACCTTTTTGGCCTGCTGTGTCTAGGATCTTCTCAACTAGAGGCTCACCGTCTTCATCTTTGTAGCCAAGGATGTCAGCAGTGATTTCAACAAGGTAGCTGTCTAGCTCAGTCTTGTTCCAATCAGCGAATACTGCTTGCATCTCGTCAGCAGACATACCAAGACCGTCTTTCATGAACTGGTAAGCTTCAGTGATAAGCTGCATGTCACCGTATTCGATGCCGTTGTGCACCATCTTAACAAAGTGACCTGCACCGTCGTTACCAACCCAGTCACAACATGGTTCGCCAGCGTCAGTTTTTGCAGAGATACCTTGGAAGATTGGCTTAACCGCTTCCCAAGCTTCAGCAGCGCCGCCAGGCATGATTGAAGGACCAAAACGTGCACCTTCTTCACCACCAGATACACCAGTACCGATGAAGTGAATGCCTTTCTCACGGCAGTGTGCTACGCGACGGTTTGTGTCTGGGTAGTTAGTGTTACCACCGTCAATGATGATGTCGCCTTCGTCTAGAAGCGGGATTAGGTTGTCGATGAACGTGTCAACAACGTCACCTGCACGAACCATAAGCATCACTTTACGTGGCGTTTCTAGCTTCTCTACTAGTTCTTCTAGAGAGTATGCACCGATGATGTTTGTGCCTTTCGCTGGACCTTCCAGGAACTCGTCTACTTTTGCAGCAGTACGGTTGTGAGCCACAACTTTAAAGCCGTGATCGTTCATGTTAAGGATAAGGTTTTGACCCATTACAGCAAGGCCGATTACACCGATATCACCTTTCATTGTTTCTCTCCAATTGTCTTTTATTCGACCAACGGCCGCATTAAGCGATTTTTGCCGCTGCGTCTAAATCTAAATACCATTCCGTCAGACCCGCTTTCGCTTGGATCTTCGCTGCCGGATATGGAAGTACGCGTGCTGGTGAGCTATTAATCTCTTCGATAATGTCTGCTTTACCAGCGCCAAGTACTAAGTAACTGATGCGCTTCGCTGCTTCTAATACGCGTGCCGTCTTCGATACGCGAATCTGACCAGACTCAGGATGAGAAGCCAATACTGATAGGTTCTCATCATCGTAGTTTGTCTGACCAGGGAACAGTGATGCGGTATGACCATCTGCGCCAACGCCAAGCAAGATCCAATCAAACACAGGAGTGCCATTTTCAGTTGGAATCACTTCTGCCATCTCTTTCGCAAAGCGCTGTGCTTCTGCTTCTGGCTCTTCTTCACCACGGATGCGGTGGATGTTCTCAGCAGGAATGCTCACTTGACTAAATAGTAGAGCATTCGCTTCGCCATAGTTACTTTCTGCATCATCAGGCGCAACACAGCGCTCATCACCCCACCAGAAGTGTAGGTTTTGCCACTGAATTGACGTCGCGTAAGCTTCTGTTGCTAGTAGCTTAAACAGCATTTTTGGTGTGCTGCCGCCAGAAAGAGAGATGTGAACAGGTCGGCCCATTTCGCTAAACGCTTTCATGTCGTTAGCAAGGCTTTCTACTACCTGCTCTGCTGTTTGGTAGATCTTGTGGTTGATCATAGTTCGCAGTAGTCCGTATCTGTTAGGTTTTTACAAGGGAAACGCCAAGCGCGGTTGGCTCGCTGTAGCAAGTCGTCCGCTTCTTTTGGTCCCCATGTACCACATGCGTATCCGAATAGCGCTTGTGGGTCTTGCTTGAAATCTAGAATCGGTTGCACGTATTTCCAACACGCTTCAACCGCATCGCTACGAGCAAATAGCGTTGCATCACCGTTTAGGGCATCAAGAAGTAGGCGCTCATAAGCAGTCAGCATTTGGGTTTCTTGCAGATCAGCGTAGTGGAAGTTCATTTTCACTTCCTTCGCTTTAAAGCCTGCGCCCGGCTCTTTCAGACCAAAGCTCATTTGGATGCCTTCGTCTGGCTGAATACGAATAATCAGCTTATTCTCTGGTGCGTTTTGACCAAACACTGGGTGTGGTGTCTGTTTAAAGTGGATAACCACTTCAGTCACGCGAGTCGGTAGACGCTTACCTGTACGTACGTAGAAAGGCACGCCATTCCAACGCCAGTTGTTGATGTAGGCTTTCAGGCCGATGTAAGTCTCGGTACGAGAATCGTCTGCGACGCCGTTCTCTTCACGGTAACCCGGAAGGTGCTGACCACGAACATCCGATGCCGTGTACTGACCTAATACAAGGTCGTTACGAAGTGCGTTCTCATCCAGCGGTTTAAGACACTGAAGGACTTTTACCACTTCATCACGCATCGCGTCAGCATTGATCTGTGCAGGCGGCTCCATACCCACCATTGCTAGCACTTGTAGCAGGTGATTTTGGAACATATCGCGTACTGCCCCAGAACCATCGTAGTACCCACCACGCTCTTCTACGCCTAAGAATTCTGCGCCGGTGATTTCCACGTAATCAATGAAGTTACGGTTCCATAACGGTTCAAACATCGCGTTAGAAAAACGTAGGACAAGCAGGTTCTGAACCGTTTCTTTACCTAGGTAGTGGTCGATGCGGTAGATCTGATGCTCTTGGAAGTGCTCGTGGATTTCTTTGTCCAACGTGCGCGCTGATTCAAGGTCGTAACCGAATGGTTTTTCGATGATCAGGCGTTTCCAGCCATCTTCCTCATTGTTCAGACCGTGTGCTGCAAGACTTGCAGGGATCACGCTGTATAGGCTTGGTGGCGTCGCAAGATAGAAAAGCGTATTACGTTGTTCGAATTGGTATTCGTCTGCCAGTTGGTCTAAGCGTGTCGCCAACTTGCTGTAATCTTGTGTGTCAGATGTATTGATTGCTTGGTAATGCAGGTGGTTAATAAATGCATTAAGCGTTTCTGGCTCAGTTTTTTCCATTTCTTGAAGCGATTTTAACAACTTCTCACGGTAAGACTCATCACTGTACTCAGTGCGGCTTACACCTAGAATGGCAAAATTTTCTGGAAGCTGCTTGTTCGCATAAAGGTGGTATAGAGCAGGAATTAACTTACGGTATGTAAGGTCACCTGAAGCACCAAAAATAACGATGCTACTGTTTTCTGGTATTACCATCATCTTTCCCTTAAAAACGAGGTACTTATTGTGTGCCCGGATACGGCTAAAAGGATTGAGCCAACCCTATCAATGGCACCACAAAATAGAAAATTGGTCTTACCTATTACGTTGATAGGTAAAGCCTATAGCCTAAAATTACCGCAATGACTAAACCTCTCACGAGTGTGTGAAATTTAGCGTTTTGAGGTCATTTAAGACACTTATGTCTCTCGAGTACAACCTTGCACTCTGTGGAGGAGATTTCCGACACGGGGGCGTATTGTCTACGAGTATTTGATTTACATCAACACTTGGACGTGCAAACGTTTAAATAATTTACAAACATCAACATAAGGCAATGAAAATTAAGAAATAAATGCCATTGAAGATTAGACGTCAAAATTTAAGCAAAAACTCTAAATAGACTACTTCTCACTCAAGTTTGCAATCCATTACATAAGCTCTGTGCGCTATGCAGAATTTACAACTCTACTTCATAGTTGTTGATAATGATACTTAATTAAAGATAATGGAGAATTCTATCAACACACGTTAGGACAGCTATGACCCAGGGCTCAGAAAAACAGCAATCGACGTATCGTATTCAAGGCGTATTGGATTACATTCATAGTAATCTTGATTCTCCTTTGAGCGTTGATGACATCTCGCAACAAAGTTGCTGGTCTCGCTGGCAGTTGCAGCGCGTGTTTCAGCAACAAACCGGGCTTTCGGTTGCAAACTACGTGAGAGAGCTTAAGTTAAGCTACGCTGCAGAGCGATTAGTCGGTGGATGTGAGCGCTCTTTGGATATTGCGCTGGAAATGGGGTTTGCCTCCGAGCACGCATTCAGCCGTGCATTCAAGCAGATGTTTTCTGTCAGCCCTCGTGAGTATCGAAAGAACCAACAGTTATCAGGGTTACGTAAACCATTTACGTTACGCCACCTTCCAGAAGCGTCGCACAATGATGGGCACTTTATCGAAGTAAAGATAGAAACGAAACCAAGCTTTTATCTACAGGGGCTTTCTCAACCAATCAGCGGTTTGTTCTCCCCTTCTCCAAACTTCCATTACAAAGTCCCGCAGTTGTGGCTTCAGCTTTCTCTTATTGCCGATCAAGTCGAAGAGTCGCCAGTTCGCCATCTCGGTGTTATTGATGTTACCCACCCTCACTTTGATGGTTCGAATCTTCAATATTGGGCAGGTTATGAACTCGACGACAATGTCCATTTACCAAGCATTACAAATGCAGTGTCCGATCAACTAGAGACCTTATTCGTACCACAGCAAACTTATGCCGTGATCACTCACATCGGTAAGGCAGCGAAACTTGCGCAAACCCTTGAGTGGTTCATCATGTGTTGGTTACCTGCTTCAAATTATCGCGGTGTAGATGGGTATGAACTTGAAAACTATCCGGCAGACTACCAGCCAGATAGTGATAACGCCCAAATGCAGTATTGGTTACCCGTAGAGCGTTACCGCCAACACTCGAAGTAAGAGAAAAGTCTGGCCCTTTAAAGCGAATTGCACCAAATTGTTAACTTTTCTATTTCTCCTATATATAAAATACAAATGACAATCATTATCAATAACTAGAAAAAGTAGTGGAATTAGGAAAAATGGAAACCCCGATTAAATTTCATCGCTCAACACTTGCAGTTGTTGTTTCTGCGCTGATCGCAGGACACTCTGTTGCTGACGAAGACGTAACTCAACTCGAAACAATGACCGTATTAGGTGAAACTTACCGAAATACGGCGACAAAAACATCATTAGATCCAGAAGAGACACCACAAGCAATCACCATCATTACCAAGGATGAGATGGATTTACGCGGCGTCAGCACGGTCAGTGAAGCACTTCGTTACTCATCTGGTGTAAATACCGAACTACGCGGTGGTGCCGTTACGCGTCTAGACCTATTCAATATCCGTGGTTTCATTAACTACACCAACTTCTACGATGGTCTCCCTCTGCTATTCAACGGTTGGAACTTACAGCCACAAATTGATGCGGCTGCGGTTGAGCAAGTTGAAGTGTTCAAAGGACCTACGTCTGTTTTATATGGAAACATCCCACCAGGCGGCATGGTCAACATCATCGCAAAGGCTCCGCAATCTGAGCCAGCTAACACGGTATCAGTCAGTACTGGCACCAACAGCCTGAAAGAGCTGAGCTTCGACACCACGGGGCAAATTGGTGATTCAAACGTGAACTACCGCATCGTAGGGTTGGCGAAGCAGCGAGATGGTCAAGCTGAGACATCAGAAGACGAACGTTATCTGATTGCACCTTCATTCGACTGGCAAGCGACAGACAACACGCTTGTTAATGTTAACGTGTACTACCAAAACGATCCTTCGGCAGGTATTTACACCACAGTACCAGCAGCGGGTTCCGTTCTCGATAACCCACTCGGTTCGTTGTCTCCTGATACTTACTTGGGCGACAAAAACTGGAACACCTATGAACGTGAAGTGTTGATGGTTGGCTACAAAATTCTGCACGACTTCAACAACAACTGGCAGTTCTTGCAAAATGCACGTTACATGACGGCTGACTCGTACCAAGAAAACACGTACAACAGCCCATTAGCCGCTGATAATCGCACGATTGGTCGTAATGCTTACCTCACGGATGAAGACTCAACTTCATTTGTGATTGATAACCAATTATCAGGCTACGTTGCCCATGGTAATTTCGAGCATAACTTGCTATTTGGGTTAGATTACCAATACCTAGATTCTGATGTGAAATACAAAGACACTTTAGGTTACTCGCTTACGCAAGACATCTTTAACCCTAATCACAACCAGATTGACCGCAACGCTCTAAAGTTCGCTTACCAGCAAGCATTGGACATCAAGACGAAACAGCTTGGCGTTTACTTCCAAGACCAGCTTCGCTACAACAACCTTGTGATGATTGCGGGACTTCGCTGGGATACATACGAATCCGACACCAACACCGTGAGTGATTACCTAGGCACAGTCACACCGAGCAAGGAAAAGCTTGATGAAAACAACATCTCTTTCCGAGTTGGTGCGTTGTACGAGCTTGATTTTGGTCTGTCTCCTTACCTGACTTACTCAGAGAGCTTTGAACCAATCGCGGGGGCTGATGCATCAGGTAAAGCGTTCGACCCTTCTACTGGTCATCAATGGGAGCTGGGCTTCAAATACGCCCCTCGTGGGGGGGGACGTATCAGGCAACCTCGCGCTATTCCATATCACCAAGAAAAACGCAATCTTGACCGATCCTAACAACCCATACGCACCGCAATACCAAGCTGGTGAAGTGGTTTCTCAAGGTGCAGAGCTAGAAGCGAAATGGCAAGCAACGCCGCAAGCTGACCTAACGCTAAACTACACCTATATCGATATGGAAATTAAAGAAGACAGCTACTACCAGCAAGAAGGCAAAACGCCAGTGTGGGTACCAGAACAAACCGCTTCTTTATGGGCAAACTACTACTACGAAGGTACGTTAGCAGGGCTTCGCACCAGTGCTGGCGTTCGTTACGTAGGTAAAACAGAAATGGATGCACAAAACAGTGACCAAGTGCCAGATTACACCTTGTTTGACCTAGCGGCGAGCTATGACTTATCGGCGGCTTCACAATCACTCGACGGCGCAAGCGTCACGGTATCTGCGAGCAATATCTTTGATGAGGAATACTACAGCTGTTACGACAAGAACAACTGTTGGTTTGGTGCTGAGCGATCTATCGAAGCGAAGCTTGAATACAAGTTCTAACGCCTAACAAGTTGCTCAAATAAGTTCTTATTCGAGAACATAAAAACAAACCGTATATTTCACAAATCACAAGCGGTGGCTACCAATAAGCCACCGCTTTTCATTTCTCTTAGGTTTTACTACAGAGCGCTTCTGAACAGTATTTAAAGTTCGAATTGAGTTACCTTGTCACTTTTCTGTAGCAACGCTCAGGTCGTCCTACCGTGCCATAGTTTAAGTCTGCCTCCAATTCACCAGAACTGATCAAGTATTCCAAATAACGTCTGGCCGTTGTTCGGCTGGCACCAATTTGCTCTCCAGCTTCATCCGCCGTATACATCTCTTCACCGACGAACAACCCGCGAATTTTATCCAAAGTCACCCCATCAATCCCTTTGGGCAATCTTTGCGACGACGTGTCTGATGCCACATTTGATTGCAGCATCTTATCAACTAAATTCTGGTCCAAGCTTTGTGCGACATTGAGTTGTTGACGTTGCGAAATGTACTTTTGCAATGCGGTCTCCAACCTTGGAAACATCACTGGCTTAAGCAGATAATCAACTACCCCGCCTCGCATCGCTTGTTGTAGTGTATCTACGTCTCTTGCCGCGGTAATTAAAATCACATCACAAGTTTGATTGTTCGCACGAAGCGTATTGAGGATCTCTAATCCTGTTCCATCGGGTAAATACACATCCATGAGCAGCAAATCAGGCTTGAGCACCTCAAGCTGTAATTCTGCTTCCATCCGTGTCGTAGCAATGCCCACCACTTCCAAGCCGGAGAGTTGGCTCAGATATTTATGATGTAGCTCTGCAATGGCAATATCATCCTCGATGATCATGACTCGCGTTGCCGTATTCATACTTGTTCTTCCTTAGGCAAATACACGGTAATTCTCGTTCCATGTTCTGTATTTGGCAGCATCTCAACATAACCGTGATAACGCGTCGCCAGTTGATTAACAAGATGCAATCCCACACCTCGATTCTGGCGTGACTTGGTTGAAATGCCCTTTTTCAAGAGCTCTTGTGGCTCAATGTTTTCCGGTAGACCACACCCTTGGTCGACTACCTCTAAAATCACTTCGTTGCCGTAATCACTGATCGACACATCAATGCTACGACGCTCCAATGCAAACGCAGCTTCAACACGAATGGCAGACAGCGTCGCATCGAAAGCGTTGTCGATTAGGTTGCCAAGTACCGTGACCAGATCTTCTGCATTTAACCACTCTGGCAATGGCTCCAATCGACTGCCTTCTTCTACCACTAACTGTAATCCCAGTTCACGTGCACGCTCAGTTTTACCCAGCAACATGCCTGCAATAAGTGGGTCTTTGATGGTATCGCGCAAAAACTCTATCATCGCTTGATAGTGTGCAGTCTCTTGCCCAATCAATTGTTGAACCGCTTCGAGTTCCCCCATCTGAACCAATCCGCTGATCGTATTAAGCTTATTTCTGTGCTCGTGAGTCTGAGAGCGAAGCAAATCGGCGTATTCTTTAGTTTGCGAAAGCTGTTCAGTAAGTTCGTTTATTTCATCACGCAGACGGAAACTGGAAACCGCACCGACGATTTTTCCTTCGACGTAGATTGGCGAACGGTTGGCAATTAAACGCTTGTGATTAAGGAAGATCTCGATATCGTGATCTTCTTGCCCTGTTTCCAGAACGGTATACAAATCGCTATCTCGTAGCGTATCTGTCAATGGCCTATTAAGAGCGGCTTCCCTTTCAATGCATAAAATCTGGCATGCACTGCGGTTGATGGAACGCAATACACCTTGGGCATCAATACTTAATACTCCCTCTTTAATGGTACTCATGGTGACATCGAGTTCACCGTACAAACGTCCAATTTCCTCAGGTTCAAAGCCCAAAATGGCACGCTGGAATTTTCGAGATGCATAGTTGGAAACAATCGCGTTGGCAGCAACAACGATTAATGCCATTAAGATAAGGAATGCAAAGAAAGGCTCGATGCGGTCTTGTAAGCGTTCCAGCAAATAACCGACCGAAACCACACCGATGATGTTGCCTTGTTGATCGAAAATTGCTGCTTTACCACGAACGGAATAACCCAACGATCCTTGAGCTGTCGAGATGTATGACTTACCTTCCACCAGCGCTCGTTGGTTGTCACCGCCTTTCATCGGCTTACCAATACGCTCGTCGACAGGGTGAATCAAACGCACACCATTTTTGTCACCAATCACAATAAACGCGGCACCTAGCGCATCGGTCATTTCACGAAATCGCTGTTGGTATGGCTCAGAGTTTTGAGATTCGATCATCTCGATGACGATATGGGATGTCGAGAGGAAACGCGCAACACCTAGTGCTTTCTCCCCCATCTCTTGTTCTTGATCGAATTTAAGGTAAGTAAAGCCCGCAGCCACAAGGATAAGTAACTCAATCAACCCTGAAAGGGTCATTATAATGAGCATACGCTTGCGAAAGCTGATCGTACTCCAACTCATGAACTTTCCCTTATCCCTGTAAAACATCCACGTCTTTGTGGTGACACCCTCTAAATTAACACTGAGTTAACAGACTGGCTTTCATCAAATGACAATTCTGTGAACAGACGGAATGATCTCGGCAAATTGCGTTCAATTTATAGCCGGGTTAAAGAGAAATGGGTTATCGCTCAACATTACACATGAATAGAGGTAAACTTTCGCCACAGTTCAACTTGAAATGAAATCCAATGAGAAAGTTCTACGTAACCGAAGGCAATATAAACGCCAAGAAGCAAAAACTCGCTTACCCTAAGCTTGCACTTTGCGACCAATGCGTAAAGGAGTATGTAGTGATTAGCGAAGGCGAACGTACTTACGAAGAATGCGCTAAATGCGGAGCCGACGACTAACCGTCTTTGTTTATATTAAGCGACTCGAGGCAAGCGCCAGATCTTGCCTCTATCTCTATAAATCACTCGCCCCGACGGGCTAGTTTATAGACGCCATGAAATATCAAAAAACAATCATATTACCAACGAAATAATGTTGTAATTTATTCAGCATCATACAAATTTTGCCATCTAAATCTTGAACATGATCACAACAGATTTAGCTGTTTTTGAGGCGTTTTTATGTTTTCCGTCGTATACTTTTTAGTCAGAAGCCATTTAGAGCTTCATTATGATAAAGCAGCCTACTGGAAGTCTATTTAACGCTCAGCACTTGCGTCAGAAAATTTGAAGACACATTGATAATAAAATACAAATACTGACCGTAGGACAAACACTTAGACACCATCTGCAACTGCAATAACTATAAATGGAGATGCTTTATAGTTAAAAGGAAACTCAAAACATGGAACGCGATACATTTGGAATTTGCCTGAATAAGGCTATGCTGTCAGAGAATATGTATTCAACGTTTACTCACGTCAGAGCTTATGAAAAGAGCGACGCCAGCACATCAGATTTAAAAGTATTACTGTCATTCCCACAGATGACAGGTAAAGACTTACTGAATACTATGCGAGGCTCTCGTCAGCTTGAATGGAGAGCAGAATACCATTGCCCTTCAATGAAGTGATTTAGCACCAGTCACACTACTATGCTGCGTCTAGCTTAGGACTTCTTAACTGGACGCAACATTTATCCAACATTTCTTTTCTTCAATCACTTAACACTGTCTCATGAATACTTTATATTAGAGCTTATACTCTAAAGTAAAGTAGCCACTATGAAACAAACCGGAAAGTTCTGGATTTTGGGCCTTCTCAGCAGCTCGATTTCTCTTGCCTGTCACTCTGCTCCCATCACATTCGATGATGCATGGAATTTGTTGTTAGAAAACAACTATTCCCTTAAAGCGCAGCGCGCTAACGTAGAAAGCTATGAATACCAGCAAAGCGCGACAGACAACCTCAACTTGCCACAAGTCAGCATCGGCGCGAATTACACGCGTTTAGATACAGACGTGACCCTATCTGGTCAGCAAATTCTCGATAGCACTGGGCAACACATCAGCGTGCCACCCGTTTTCCAACCTATTTTTAGTGCTCTCGCAAACACCACATCGACGATCACCGAGCGTGACATCTTCTCTTCTTCTATTCGCGCTATTTGGCCTATCTTTACCGGCGGCCGCATCAATGCGGCTCAAACCGCCGCAGAAGGTAAAACGGACGAGGCGAAAAGCCAGCTCGCGATGGAGCAACAAGCCCGCTTTGAAGATCTCTCTAAATACTACTTTTCTGTTGTTCTAGCCAAAGAAGTATTGGCAACACGCCAAGCGGTAGAAAAAGGCTTAACCAAGCACCGTGATTTTGCGATTAAGATGGAAGAACAAGGCCAAATCGCCCGTGTTGAACGCCTTCAAGCCGAAGCCTCATTAGACAAAGCTAAAGTCGAAACACGCAAAGCAGCCAGTGATCTAAGTATCGCGCAAGCGGCTCTTGGCAAGATCTTAGCGCAGAACGATTCTGTAGAGCCTTCAGAAACCCTGTTTATCAACAATAACCTACCGCCGTTGAACGCGTTTGTTGATCAAACCCTGCTGACCTACCCAGGCTTAGATTTGTTGGATGCCAAACACAAACAAGCATCAAGTCTAATCAAAGCTGAAAAAGGCAAATACTATCCGGAAGTTTATCTATACGGTGATTACAGCCTGTATGAAGACGACTCCCTTGCTAGCCAAATGAAACCAGATTGGTTAGTTGGCGTCGGTGTTAACATTCCGCTAATTGAATCCACAGGCCGCAGCGAGAAAGTGAAAGCGGCACAAAGCATGGTCACGCAAGTGAATGCGCTGAAATCACAAGCGAAGCAGGACTTGTCGCTTCTGGTACAAAAGACCTACCTAGAGGCACAGCAAGCCATCGATGAAGTGCAAGGTCTAGAATCCAGTATTGCCCTTGCAGATGAGAACCTACGCCTGCGCGAAAAAGCTTTCACTCAGGCTTATCGTCATCTTTGGATGTTGTTGACGCGCAACTGTATATCGCCAGCGTAGAAACACAGCAATCAGCGGCACGTTTCCGTTATCTGATTTCTTTAACCAAACTATTAGCACTGAGCAGCGAAATGAACAGCTTCGCTCAATACCAACATACTGCTTACGTTCCAGCATCAGCATCCAAAGAGGCAAAATAAGTCATGGCAGCAAAATCTCTAAAACCCGCTCTACTATCACTTTGTGCTTTGGGTGTCGCTTCTTGGGTTGGTTACCAGTTCTACCAAGCGTACCAACCAGAGCCACCTCGTTTACAAGGTTTGATTGAAGCGCAGCAGTACAGCATCTCTTCTAAAGTTCCTGGCCGTATTGATGAGGTCATGGTGCGCAAAGGCGATGAAGTAGAAAAAGGTCAATTGATCTTCACTCTTCACAGCCCAGAAATCGAAGCAAAACTAGAACAAGCGAAGGCGGGTGAAAAAGCCGCTGGCGCCTTGGCACTAGAAGCAGAAAAAGGCGCGCGTGAGCAACAAATCCAAGCTGCAAAAGACCAATGGTTGAAAGCGAAAGCCGCGGCGGACTTGATGGAAAAGACTTACCAACGTGTAAACAACCTATATAAAGATGGCGTAGTCGCAGAGCAAAAACGCGATGAAGCCATGACACAATGGCAAGCTTCGAAATACACCGAAAGCGCAGCGTTCCAGATGTACAACATGGCGAAAGAAGGTGCGCGTAGCGAAACCAAAGTCGCAGCAGCAGAAAAAGCACGCATGGCGGCTGGCGCAGTTGCGGAAGTAGAAGCGTACGCAAAAGACACGCAAATCTTTAGCTGGTTTGATGGCGAAGTCTCTCAAGTTCTATTGCAAAGCGGCGAACTTGCACCTCAAGGCTTCCCGGTTGTGACGGTTATTGATACGCAAGATTCTTGGGCGACACTGAACGTACGCGAAGATTTGCTAAAACACTTCACCAAAGGCACCACATTCAAAGCTTACTTACCAGCGTTAGATAAAGACGTTGAATTTAAAGTGACTCACGTTGCGGTAATGGGTGATTTCGCAACATGGCGCGCGACAGACGCATCAAAAGGTTTTGATCTTCGAACATTCGAAGTCGAAGCTCGCCCTACCCAACCAGAGCCTGAGCTACGCATGGGCATGAGTGTTGTGGTTGAGCTGTAATCGCGTTGGTTTAAAACTATGACGATTCAAATCTCACAACAACAAGTCCTGGGGCGCGATAAATGGCTGTTATCTTGCTTGACATGGGTGCCGATCTTATTAGCAGTCACTATTTGGGGTGTTTTCTCTGCAGGCATTGCAAGAGATCTCCCGATTGGTGTGGTTGATTTGCAGCACTCACAATTGTCACGCAAGATGATTCAATCTCTTGATGCCTCTTCCACTCTTGCTGTTGATTATCACTACACCAGTTCGACAGAAGCGAAGAACGCGATGATCGACGGTGATATCTACGCTTATGCTGTGATTCCACCTAAATTTGACCAAGACATTCTTTTGCATCGACAACCGCAGTTATCGGTCTTCTTTAACAGCCAATACATTTTGGTTGCCAAGTTGATCAACTCGGCAGTCGCGCAGTCTCAAGGGTATTTTGATGCGCAGCTAGAAACCATGGGTAACTTAGCAAAGGGGAATACCACAACGCTTGCTGCCGTTGGTCAAGCAGTGCCGATTTCGACTCAGATTACGGCTCTGTTTAACCGTAACACCAATTACGCTCAGTTCTTAGTCACCGCGATTGTGCCCGCTATCTGGCAAATTTGCGTCGTGGTCAGCACCATTTTGATCCTCGCGGCGCATTTTCGCCTTTATGGAAATGGCAACAACAGCTTTGCGTTCTTAGGCGCTCGCCCTTTCACTCGACTAAGCAAAATTCTAAGCCAGTACATTCCTGTCTTTATGGCACAAAGTGCACTGTTCTTAGTTTGGTTTTATGTGGTGCTTGATTGGCCGATGGAAGGCAGTTACTTAGTAATGCTGTTGGCGCAGTTCGTAACGACTATCGCATGCATCATCATGGGAGCGTTGTTCTTCTTCCTATCGATGGATCCAGCACGTGCGATGAGCTTTGCTGGCGCATTTACCGCACCAAGCTTTGCATTTATGGGGATAACCTTCCCGGTTTCTGACATGAACGCTTTAGCGCAAGCATGGCGAGGCTTACTACCGATTACGCATTACATCGAAGTTCAAGTGGACCAAGCAAGCTACGGCGCAAGTGCGGCACAATCTATTGGCTCACTCTGGCCGATGGTTGGGTACATTATCCCGCTACTGATGACGGCAGCTTTATTAGCAAAACATCGCAACATAGCTTTGTTAAATAGCGCGTCCGCAACAGATAGCAAAAAGGAGGTTGTATGACACTGTGGCAACTGATTAAAACAGAATTTCGCTCGGTGATGACCAACCCTGTCGTGGTACTGACCGTCTTTGGGGGCGTGGTGTTTTATTCGTTCTTATACCCGCTCCCGTACGCGCAACAAACGCCGAGAGAACAGCCTATTGCGATTGTGAATCTCGATGGCAGCCAAACCAGCCTGAAGCTTGAACGTATGGTAGACGCGACACCACAAGTCAAAGTGGTGACTCGCCTACACACCATAGCCGATGCAAAACAAGCGTTCTTAAACCGCGAGATCACGGGCTTCTTAGTGATTCCAGAACACTTCTACAAAGACTTGATGCTTGGCAGCAGCCCTACTCTGGCTTATGCCGCCGACGCTTCTTATTTCTTGGTCTACGGTACCGTAGTAGAAGGTTTGGCAACAGCAGGCGGTACGCTTGGTGCTCAAGTTAAAGTAAGCAAGATGGTGATCGATGGTGTACCACTGAGCATGGCAAGCCACGACTACTCTGCAATCAAACTCAACATGAAGCCAACCTTTAACCCAACCATGGACTACATCGAATACGTGGTGCCAGCGGTGTTTGTATTGATCCTTCAACAAACATTGATCATGGCAGTCGGCTTGCAAACGGGTACACAACGTCATGGTCGCGGTTATTGGTCTCAGGTGCCAACGGGCGCTCTGCTACTTGCCAGAACCTTGGTCTTCGTCACTATCTACTACCTACTCAGCGCCTACTATTTTGGCTTCAGTTTTGAACGCTTGAACGTCAACCATGTTGCCAACGCAGGCGAATTGTTGACCTTGCTATTGCCGTTCTTACTTGGCTGTTGTGGTTTAGGTTTGTGGCTTGGGTATTTGCTACCAAGGCGCGAGCTGGTGACATTGGTCGTGCTGGTTAGCTCAATGCCATTAATCTTCTTGGCAGGCTTTATTTGGCCCGTTGAGTCGATCCCTGCCCCGTTACTTTGGTTTGCAGACTTGAGCCCAAGCACGTGGGCAATCAAAGGCTTTTTAGCACTAAACCAGATGGGCGCAACGTGGCAGCAAGTCGCAAAACACTGGACTGCACTTTGGGTTCTGACGGTATTTTGGGGCGGTGTGGCTTACTGGATCGCCAAACGCAATACCAAACCAGTAGTAACAGAAAGCTTAGGTTAACGGCTTTACATCCAATTAAGAAAGGGGCTCACGTAGCCCCTTTTTGTTTGTGTCGATATTTTAGTGACTGAGTTGATCAGAAGAATAACGCTTCATATTGATTTCAACAATCATGCCTGAATCGAGCTACTGGTGAGTGTTAAAGTACCATACTGGTTGTCTTAATCATCCAATGAAACAGCATACAAACGACACTAGGGAGTAATTGCACTCCATAATTTTTATACAAAAACTGCAAGGTATAGAACAACCATAAAAAACAACCAGTTTAAAAACATAAAAACGTCAGAAAAACAGTTTTTTTCTCTTCTTCGATGTCTTACAAGAGGGTAAACTAGGCAAAAGTATGAGAATAAACCACCCGCCCCCATACTATTCATAGCAATGTAGTTTAGACGCTTAAAGCTTTCGGGCTCTTTCGCTAAGTTGTCTACTAATTGATTTATGTGCTTTTTGTCGCCTAAGGAATAGACGACAAGGTGATAAAAATAGACTAGAGCCCATAAAAAAAACACTAGTCCTATCAAAGGTTTAAACATTACTGGAAAAACGTAGTTACAAGTCATTAATTCAATTGAATACTAACAAAGATAATAAGCTAAATGAGAAAACTTAGCAAAAAAGCAAAGTTAGCCCACATAAAAAAATCAAATTTCATGGTTCTCTTTTTAGCCCTATAACGCACTAAAGGATAGAAGAGTGCATACATGACAAACAATCCTCCGGCCCCTAGGCCTGACTTATTCAGATACCACTTTTCCTTAAACTGCTCTGGTTCTTTAGACAAATTGTCAATCAGTTCATCAATATATCGCTGATCACCGAAGCAAAAACGATAAGAATAAAACATAAATGGCAATGCCCAGATAAAAACCCATAGGCTAGCCAACTTGTGAATTAGGGTAAAAAGGTCTTCCATACTGTGCTCTTAAAATACTTTTGGCATATCAAAGTCACTATATCTATTTGAATTAATATAGTTTTCCACTTCTACTGGGATACCTTTTTCCAATTCCTTTTCTATACAATCAAGATAACTATCTAAGCCCAACAGGTCATATTTTTCTTCAAAAAACTCTTTACCAATCGCCGCCGATCGAGTGGTTTACCTTTACGCGCAATTTCCATTCCTGCTTCTAGTAAAGGAACAAATACTCTACAATGAGCGCAACACAAAGTACAAGTTGCCTGATCGCCAAGTCCATTGGGTGCCCCAAAACAGCAGCGATGATACAGAACAGTGCCGTTAGCAACGCGCTGACAAGAATGGGACGTTTATCGGTAGCTGCCGGAGCGATGTAAGTCCCCCACGAAGAAGTGACGTTATTACGTTTTTATTCTTGAATATGTATTCAAGTTATCCCAAAACAGCGACTCCTTTTCTGGAGGCTATTCGGTACAATCGCTTGGCTCGCTCTCGACTGCAAAGCTTATATTCCAAGCATCAAAAGCATCTGCTTTCGGGTCATAACCAAGAGACCTTTTAGTTTCAGTAATGTCCAACCTCTTAAAACGATTATTTGAGATTCCATGAGTGATGACGAAAGGTTCACCCTTTAATTCAGACTCAATGCTACTTATTAGCAATGAGCAGAGATCTTGCGGTTCACTCCATGCACTCAAATCTCGTGAAATCATTTGTCTCCACTCCTGCTGATACTCAAAAGCACCAATTCGGACAGCGACTACCTCAATATTTTTTTGATACGCATAGTATGACCAAGTGCTTCGCCAAAGACTTTGCTGACACCGTATAGATTCTTAGGAAGTGTTGGCATATTCTCTTTTACTTGAATATCAAGCGGATAGCCTTCGATTGTTTGCGCGCTACTCGCATACACCACGCGGTCAACTCCACTTTCATACGCACTCTGAAAGATGTTGTAAGCGCCAACGATATTGGCAGGTAGTAAGTGCTTGTCGGCACAAGAACAAACGGGCGCCTATGTTAGAGGATTAATCCAGTGTTATCTCATCACTCCTGTTCTAACTCGAAATGGGACAAAAAACGGTTTAGTTCTTCAAACCATAAATCGTACTATGAGCCTATTTAACGAAAACTTGGGATAATCGCCGGAATACCTGGTAGTAGACCAACCAGCGCCATTACGCTTGTTAACACAACAAACATAATGCCAGGCAACACCCAACGGCTCATTTTACTCAGTTCCCCACTACGTTCTTTACAGCCGACTAAGCCTAAATTGTCTAACAGCATAGTGAGCGACCAGCCAAATGCAGGGTTAACGAGCGCTGAAGAAAATACAACTATCGCTGCCGATTGTGTGGTTTTCCCCTCACGCGTCATTTCCATTCCTGCTTCTAGCAAAGGCACAAATACCCCTACAATGAGCGCAACACAAAGTACAGGTTGCCAGATCGCTAAGTCCATTGGGTAGCCCCAAATCGCGGCGATGATACAAAACAGAGCCGTCAGCAAAGCACCCGCAGGAATCGGGCGTTTAGCAATTGCTGCTGGCACGATGTAAGTCCCCCATGAAGAGGTAAAGTTAGTGCCACCAAGAAGAGAACCAAACGTCTGACGAATAGAAGCCGTGGTCATGGTGTCGTCAATGTTCATGTGTACTTTTTCGGTACGTTTCGGGTAGCTGATTTTTTGAAAGACCTGATGTCCTAAGAAGTCTGGTGACCACATAGCCACTGCTAAAATAGCAAACGGCAATACCACCATGAAATGCTCAATCGTCGGTAAGCCTAGCATCCAACCTGTGTCTTCCCCCCCCACCAATACATAGGGTTCATATTGGGTAAACCGGGCTCGGTTTGAAAAGAAAACGGCGCTCCCATGGCAAAAGCTAACGTACCGCCTAGCAAGCAACTAAGAGGGACTGCTAGCCAACGCTTACGAAAATGTTCCAGTAATGCATACAAAATAATGGTGCAAAAGATCACGACAAAAGCAATGTGGCTCATCCCTATTCCCTCAGCCCAAGCGAACAGCTTTTTCACTTGAGAGACGGTTCCAACAAAGCCAAGGTAAAGTAATAAGCCGCCACACACGCCTTTACTGGTGAGGTTTGCCAACATGCTGCCACCTTTACTGATGGCTAACAGTATACCAAAAGCACCAATCAGCAAACCAAAGGCCATTGGGTGCCCACCAGCTGCAACAACGATAGGAATTAATGGAATAAGTGGGCCGTGTGTACCCGCGAGGTTTGCGGTCGGCAATAGAAAGCCTGAGAAAAGAATGATGAAAACAGAGGCAATGAGCAATTCATAACGAACATTTTCTAAAATAAAGCCCTCGTTCAGCCCTAGCGCCCCGGCAAAAGTTGCGGCAATGGCTCCCACCATAACCACTTTACCAATGGTCGCGGCCATCGCCGGAATGGTGTCTTCTACCTCGAATCGATAATCTTTAAACGGCAAATTGGGACGCCAACGTTTAGGCGCCATGATTTGCAACTCGTGCTCTAAATATTGTTCTCGGGACTCAAACTCCGAGCTTGGTTTATGTTGTTGTTCATAAGTGAGTTCATCCTCACTGGATTTAGGCTTATCTGTTCCAATATGTACGGACTCTAAAGTGCTGCTCATTGTGATTCCTTTCGTTCACACTCTAAGGTGTGTTTTCCAACCAACGTTGTTTACTCACTAAACGAAGATTAAGCGAGTCGTTGTCTATATATTCTCTGCTACAAGAACTCGATGACTGATCTTTATGAACTCTTTAAATTCAGTTGCTAGTACCTTATACCAAACGAAAAAATACAAATAGTCTCAGGTGGTTAGACATTAGTCGTAGGCTACGACTAGCAACATGAGCTTTGTTACGGAAATCGATGGAGCTAGCCTCAAGGTCTATGACGAAAGCGAATGGATGGTACTAACGGAAAGCGTAGAGTCTGGAGAAAGCTACAGAGGACAACTTCCCCACTCCAAACAAAAAAAGGGACTCACATGAGTCCCTCTTCTAGTTCAATTTATCTTAGATGTTCGCTAGCTTCTGTAGCTCTGCTTTATTCTCTTCTAACCACGCCTCAAAGCTTTGCGGTTGTTTACCAGTAAGTTTTTCAAACGCTTCACTCGTACCATCTGAATAGTTTCCTCTGTTGTGCTTGTCCATTGTGACGCACAACTCTACGATTGGTGCAGGCAGTTCAAACGACTCAAGCTTCGCTTGGTAATCCTCATCAGATAAATCCACCATAGTAATCGATGTACCCAGTACTTTATCTATCACTTTCGCCATTTCTGCGTGCGTCATAGATTGCACGCCGTTCATTGGCAATACCACTTTTCCCTGTGCTGGTTTTACTAAAGCAGACGCCGCAGAAAAAGCCAGATCTTTACGTGACAGTTGAGCCGAGCGACCTTCTGCTGCCGACGTCAACCAATAACCGGATTGCAGAATGCTGGCAAAGTACTCGGCCAAGTTTTCAAAATACCAGTTGTTGCGCGTGATGGTGGCATTAGGGATGCTGCTTTGTTTAATCGCATTTTCGGTAGCTTCGTGCTCATGAGCAAACATCACTGGCGAGCTTTCTGCTGAAGGCATGGATGTGTAGGCAATATGGTTCACTCCTACTTTTTCGGCTGCCGATACCGCATTCAAGTGTGCTTGAGTACGAGGACCAGAAGCGTCAATGCTGATCAGTAGCATGCTGTCTGCTCCTTGGAATGCTTTCTCTAATGACTCTGGGCTAGAAAAATCCGCTTCGCGAACATCTACACCTTGGCTTGCTAACGCTTGTAGTTTATCTGCGTTACGAGTGGTCACAATCAATTGGCTTGGTTGAACATGTAGGTCTTCAAGCAATGCTTTTACTACTTGTGAACCTAGTTTACCTGATGCGCCTGTTACTAGAATTTTGCGATCTGACATGATGGTTTCTCCATTCAATTCTTACATTATTTCTTTCTGAATAAGGCGGAAATGACCAAGCTGTTTTGGCTTCCCGCTGTCGATGGAGACACTATATAGTTTGATGATTGATAGATAATTAGCCTTTGATTAAACTAATTGTTCATTCTGACTAAACAATAATAAATAGCTTTTGGAAAGTAATCGGTATGATCTCACTCGATGACATGATGGTCTTTGCCAAAGTGGCAGAAAAACAATCCTTTACTCAAGCAGCGGACGATCTTGATATTGGCAAGGCGCGCGTCTCACAGATCGTCTCTAAGCTCGAACAAGCGCTGAATACTCGCCTGTTGCATCGCACCACTCGCTCGCTTTCGTTGACTGACGCTGGGTTACGTTACTACGAGAAATGCAAACTGATTGGTGATATCGCCTCAGAAGCGAATGCAGAAACACAAGATGCCAATCAAATCCCAAGCGGTACGATTCGAATATCCACCCCCAGCTCCGCGATGGTGGATATATTGAGTGAGTTCTTACACCTCTATCCGGAAATCAAACTCGATATTATCGAGAGCGACAGTTACAGCAACCTGATTGAATCTCGTTGTGATATCGCACTACGTGCCTCTTCCGCCCTTGAAGATTCGAGTTTATACGCGGTTAAGCTTGGCTACTTCCGAGATATGCTTTGTGCAACACCAAGCTATCTAAGCAAGGTTAAAACGGTATCCACACCCGAAGATCTTTTAGCGCTGGATTGGATTAGCCACCATATCGTTCACGGTGATAAGCAGCTTACGATGACCAATAGCAAAGGTCAGGTGACACGTTTGATGCACAGTCCAAAAGTGCAAGTGAGAACCGCTGCGACAGTCAAAGAATTTGTTTTGAATCATCTTGGGTTTGCCATCATGCCAAGCTTTATGATGAAGGAAGAATTAGCACGGGGAGATCTTGTCCGTATCCTACCTAATGTGCACGATTTAGAGATCCCAATTTATGCGGTGTACCAAGAGAAAGCCCTGATGCCGTTACGAGTACGAACACTGATTGAGTTCTTAAGACAAAAGACTGATGCGTTTCAGTAATACCATGTCTCGCAAAGGGAAATATTGTTAACACCGTCGCACTGAGAGGTTTGAAGAATCCAATTGCATAATTGACCTAAGTCAACGAACCATTCGTTTATATTCTTTGCATAGTTGTAAACAAAAAGTGATCAGCTCCTTGGGAGGCAAGCAAAATCAAATCGTGCAAACTTTGTTCGCTTTTAACATCGTTTTTTGCCATAAAAACCATCGATTTTTTGCATTTTATAGATAAAAACGATTGCTATACCGTGACTTCCAGAGCGTACCAATAAGAAGTACGCCGCCCTAGTGAGAGTGAAAAAATCACTTAAAAAGGAAGTTATTATGAAAACTCTTATAGCAGTGAGCGTCTTGTCAGTCCTATCTTTCGGTGCTTATGCAGAGCGCCAATCAGCAGAGCCCATCAAGGTGATTGAACCGGTTGCTGGGCTTGACGCGAAAAAGGTAGAACTGGGTAAAACGTTGTGGTTTGAACCTCGATTATCCGCCTCCAACACCATTTCTTGTAACTCTTGCCATAACATCGCAAAAGGTGGCGTCGATAACTTGCCAAGTTCCATTGGTCATAAATGGGCGATTGGTCCTATCAACTCGCCAACGGTGTTTAACTCAGATTTGAACTTTGTTCAGTTCTGGAATGGGCGTGCCAAAGATTTGCAAGAACAAGCGGCCGGTCCAATCGAGAACCCACTCGAAATGGCTTTTAGCCACCAGCTTGCGATCGACACACTTAAGTCAATCCCTCAATATCGCGAGTGGTTTAAACAAGCCTATGGCAGTGAGACGATCACTATTGATAACGTGACTGACGCCATTGCGACATTTGAGCAAACCTTACGCACACCGAACGCACCGTTCGATCTTTGGTTGAAAGGCGACGACAACGCACTAACCACTGCGCAAGTCGAGGGTTATAACCTATTTAAAGCAAAAGGTTGTACTGCGTGTCACAGTGGTCCTCTCGCCGGTGGTCAAATGTACCAAAAGATGGGCTTAGTGAAGCCGTTTGCAACAGACAACCCAGATGTGGGACGCAAGGCGATCACGGGTAATGACTTCGATAAATTTGTGTTTAAAGTACCAACACTGCGTAATGTCGAACTCACCTACCCGTACTTCCACGATGGCTCGGTTTGGGATTTAGAAGAAGCAGTCGCAATGATGGCTGACCTTCAACTTGGTCAGAAGCTAACGAAAGAGGAATCGGTGAAAATCACTGAGTTCTTACGCTCGTTAACCGGTGACCAACCAGAGGTAACACTTCCTCATCTACCACCATCAACCCACGAGACGGCACGTCCAAATATCTAACTCGGTCGCTCATAAACAACAAAGGAGCCATGGTTGGCTCCTTTGCTGCTTATCAAGCCGCTTCAACAAAGTTTTATCTATCGAATCTATGACTTTTTCAGTCTCACCTTCTTACTGTTATTCCTACCAATTGCATATCACCCCACATGCATAACCTCTGCTTTTATGAAGAAATTCAATGTAATTAAATTTTTTGGACGAGCTTACAGTAAGATATTGATTAGTAGTGTTAAGTGAGAGGTCTAAGGATAGATCAAGATGGGGTTCAAAACCGTTCAAACACAATCACATTATGTCGATGGCATACTCGTCACAGCAGAGTATCACCGTCTGTCGACGAGATTTACCTTGCGAATTGGCGAAGAGATCCTCTATTCAAGACGGCTTTTTGTTATCGCATTTAGAAACGTTCCAATTACCGTTAACAACCAGTGTTATCGTGTTAGGGTCATTTGGTGCTTAATTTGGCGAGCAAGGTTAACTAAAGACGATATAGTGGTGATAGAAGAACTGATTGATAAACGACGCTCAAAGTCATTATTTACTCTTGTATTCTCCACTATCATGCGAAGTTTAAAATATGTATTCAGTTAAGCAGTTTCAAATAGCGATTAACCGCATTTGAAACTGCATCATCATTAGGCAAATCGATTAAGCAACATTCGCCGACTTATTTGCATCGCTGTCTTGCTCAAAGAACTCTTCATGTAGTGCACAAATCGCTTCTTTATACTCGTCGTCACTCACAACAAACTGTACGTTAACGTTTCTCATTGATGAATGGAGAGCAATGGGTGTCACATCGCGATTCATCAGTGCAAAAACGCCTTTAGCTAACGTTTTATTGGTATCGATTTGAGAACCTATTGCAGAGATAAGAGCCACCATACGCCCTGTAATCGAGGCTTGCGGATAGCGTTTTTCTACTTTGTAACGTACTTTGTTTAGGCTATCGACACTGCCACCTAGATAATACGTTATTGAGTTCGCATTCATCTCTTTACCGATAAGGTTGACGCGTGCATCGGCAATGATTTCCATCAGTTCGTAACTGACATTGTCCACTTTTCCAACCATGGTTTGATCAAACAAGTGAAGCGCAAATACCTTCTGCTTTCCTGCGATAATTTCAATGCGGTCACTCTCAGGACGGTAATCGGCCGAGATCAGCGTCCCTTTATGCTCAGGTTCAAAGGTATTTTTGATCTGCAACTCAATACCACTTTCTCGTAAACCCGCCGCCGCATTGGGGTGAATCGCTTCCATGCCAAGATTGGCCAATTGATCGGCTACATCGTAATTGGTAAATCCGATGGGATTAACGCTGTCGACACCCACAACTCTTGGGTCGGCAGAGCTTAAGTGATATTCCTTATGAATAATCGCTAAATCGGCTTTGGTTGTTGCAGCAATTCGGCTAAAGGTCATTTCGCTGTAACCACGATCATAAGTGTGCATTAGTCCTTCTTTGCAGTACGCATAACCCGTCACGATTGGCAGCTCTTGAGTCACATCGATCTCTTCAAACGCTTCACGTATCGTCTCATCTAAACTGCGAGGTTGTTGATTATCCCAACCAGAAAGGTCGACAAATTTTGCATTAATTCCCATATTTTTGAGCTTTAACGCGGTGTTATAAGCGCTATGTGCTTCACCAATTGAAGAAAGAAATTCGCGAATCTGCGGTAAGTACTGACGCAGAGAAAACTGCCCATATTGACAAGTTTCTAGGATGTTGGTGACACATGTTTTTGCTTCCGCAATTCGGGAACGAATGAACTTATCCGCTCGCATTCTATTCATCGGATCAGCAAAGATGTGTTCATTCGTCAATAGCATTCGGCTTTCAACGTAGGCTAAAGCGTCTTGCCACGCCTCATCTCTCTTAGCGATAAGCTGATAGACACCGGGCTTACTGGTTTTTTTACATTCCAATAGAGCGTCTGTCATACCGCCATAAGCAGAAACAACAAAAATACGGTTATATGGGTTTTGTGGACGAAGGAGGATGTTGTCGAGCACAGCATCAAACGCTGTCATCGAAGTACCGCCGATCTTTTCTACGGTAAATGTCATGAGGGGGCCTTAATGATTGGTCATTTGAAAGAAAGGAAAAAGAAAGGGGTGAATCTTCACCCCATTTCAAGTATTTGAAGAGATTGACTAGTCTACCAAGGGATAAGCACCATTCTCATCATGCACTTCCGCACCGGTGATCGGCGGATTGAACACGCACGCCATGACCATTTCTTTGTTTTTATAGGCGCGTAGGTAGTGCTCGTCATGCTTGTCTAGGATGTACAACGTACCCGGTTTGATTGGGTAAGTTTCACCGCCAACGACTTCAATTTCCCCTTCTCCACTCATGCAGAATACCGACTCTAGATGGTTCTGATAATGAATGTGTGTTTCGGTTCCTTCGTATATCGTCGTGATATGGAATGAGAAGCCCATATTGTCGTCTTTCAATAACATACGGACACTTTCCCAGTTATCAGACACAACACGTCTTTCGCTATTGCGACACTCATCGAGTGTTCTAACGATCATAATTCTTTCCTTGCTATGATGCTTGTTTGAAATGTTTACTTGCGATGGCTTCGACCGAGCCCTCGAAGATATTAAGCCCTTGAGTGAGTTCGGCCTCAGAAATGGTCAATGGGCAAAAGAACTTCACCACTTCATCATTTGGTCCGGCTGTTTCAATCACCATGCCATTGTCGAAACAGGTTTTTGCAATAGCTCCTGAAATCTCGCCATTCTTACACTCAATACCGATCATCATGCCGCGACCTTTACTCTGAACAAACAACTCAGGGAATCGTTGAACGGAGCGTTGAATGACTTCTTCAACCATGTTTGAACAGCGCTTAATGTGCAGCTCAAAGCGGTCGTTTGACCAGTATGTTTCAAGTGCTTTAGCTGCTGTGACAAACGCGTGATTGTTGCCACGGAATGTGCCGTTATGTTCGCCTGGTTTCCATTTATCCAATTCAGGTTTTAACAAAACGATGGCCATTGGCAGACCATAACCGCCAATCGATTTTGACAACGTTACCATGTCTGGCTTAATGCCCGATGGCTCGAAGCTAAAGAAAGTACCTGTTCGACCGCAGCCAGCTTGAATATCGTCAACAATCAATAAGATATCGTGTGCTTTGCAAAGCTTGCTGAGACTCTGCAACCATTGGTTAGACGCAACGTTAAGGCCACCTTCGCCTTGTACCGTCTCTAATAAAACTGCAGCCGGTTTGTCCATGCCTGCCGAGTTATCTGACAACATGGTTTCAAACAATTTGAGGCCATCAATATCTGCATAACCTTCGAAAGGAATACGAGTAACATTGTTTAAGCTAGAACCCGCTCCTTGGCGATGATGTTGGTTGCCCGTTGCAGCTAAAGCGCCAGCCGTACAGCCATGAAAACCGTTTGTGAAGGCAACGATACTGCTGCGCCCCTTCACTTTTTTTGCCAACTTGATTGCAGCTTCTACGGCATTGGTACCGGTTGGGCCTGTGAACTGAACTTTGTAATCTAGCCCTCTTGGTTCAAGAATGTATTGATTTAGTGCTTCAAGAAAAGCGGCTTTGGCTTCTGAATGCATGTCCAAGCCGTGTGTAATGCCATCCATTTCAATGTACTCAAGGAGCGCTTGCTTAAGTACTGGATTGTTATGACCGTAATTTAGAGATCCCGCTCCAGCAAGGAAATCGAGGTAGCGTTCGCCTTGTTCTGTTTCTAACCAGGAGCCTTTTGCTTTACGAAAGACGACTGGGAAACTGTTTGAGTATGAACGTACGTTGGATTCCTGCTTTTTGAAAATATCCATGATAAGACCGTTATTTGATTCCTATTTTGTGGGGATTACTTGAGGGGAATACGATACAGATACTCGGTATCGTGCTTGCCTTTGAAATGATCCTTTTCATCCAAGAAAGTCGTCACTTCGCCGGCGTTTCCATGTTGTGCATCGAGCTTTTTAAATAACGCCCAAGATGCATCATTGGATTTAGTGATTGTGGTTTCGATAGCGTTGATGTCTTCGAGCCCTTCCCGCTTTAGTAAGCGTTCAAGCATTTGAGACGCCAAGCCATTTCCTCTGAAACGTGGGGCAACCGCAACTTGCCAAATGAACAGCACATTAGGTTCATCCGGCTTCTGATAGCCAGAGGTGAAACCGGCGATCTCACCTTTGTGTTCAACTAAAACACAGGTTTTGCTGAAATGGCTAGATTGGAGGAAATTACAATATGAAGAGTTCATATCGAGCGGTGGACAATCTGCGATCAAACCATAAATATCGTCGCCGTCAGAAACGACAGGTTCACGAAAAATCCATTTTTTGCTTGGGCCTTCTCCAATCTCTGGATACATCACCCAAGGGGCTGAGGTAATCATGTGTAGATACATATCCTTCGTACACTAATTAAATTTCCTTTTTATTATGCACACTGATAGTGCATGAAAATCAAACAAAGCCGCTCTAAATACCTACTTATTTGATCTAGATCGCATTAAGACCAAATGAGCATGACTTTAAAAATAGTTTGAGCTCTAATGTATTTATGGGGTAAAAAATTATACGAAGCCAAATGAGCAAAACATCGTGAGTTTCGCACTGAGGAATTGTTTCGAGCAGGAAGAGAATGGCAGCCGATTGATGGCTAAAGATGAAGAATTTAGATAAGAAAACGGCACGCCGAAGCATGCCGTTTTTTCGTTGTTATGAAAGAAGCTTAAATTACGCTTTCGCCTTCTTCATTGATTTTGATGTTGGGCGAGGCTCATCCATCAAACCTTTCACTAGAGATACCGTTGCAACCAACAATACGATAGTGAATGGCAGACCAGTTGTTACCGCCATCGCTTGTGCAGCCGCGAGACCACCACCAAGCATTAGCGCAATTGCAACTAAGCCTTCAAATGTACACCAGAATACACGTTGAGGTGTTGGTGCATCTACTTTACCACCCGCGGCAATCGTATCGATCACAAGCGAGCCAGAGTCCGCAGAAGTGATGAAGAACACCACAACCAGAATAATACCTACGATAGAGGTGATTTGAGACAGTGGCATCACATCTAGCATCGCGAACAGCTTAAGTGGAAGCTCTGCGTCAAATACCGCCTGGTAACCATCGTTCACGTATTGGCTGATCGCCGTACCACCAAATGCCGTCATCCATAATACACACACGGTTGATGGGATCAGGATAACACACACGATGAACTCACGAACTGAGCGGCCACGAGATACACGCGCAATAAACATACCGACGAATGGTGACCATGAAATCCACCACGCCCAGTAGAACGCCGTCCAACCTTGTGAGTAGTTCACGTCTTCACGACCAAATGGCATTGAAAGCGCTGGAACGTTCGCAAGGTATGACATGATGTTCTCGAAGAAACCAGTCATGATTGCTACTGTCGGGCCCACGATGATCACGAACAATAGCAATAGTGCCGCTAAGCCCATGTTGATTTCAGACAGACGTTTTACACCGCTATCCAAGCCAGCGACTACCGAAATCAAAGCAAGTGCTGTGATGATCACGATAAGCACAACTTGCGTTGTCTCTGTCATCGGAATACCGAACAGGAAGTTTAGACCTGTAGCTGCTTGTGATGCGCCGTAACCAAGAGAAGTCGCAAGACCAAATACCGTCGCGACTACCGCTAAGATATCAATAATGTGACCAACCCAACCCCAAACGCGCTCGCCAAAAAGAGGGTAGAAAATAGAACGCATCGTTAGAGGTAAGCCCTTGTTGAACGAGAAGATCGCCAAACCAAGTGCCAACAGTGCGTAGATTGACCAAGGGTGAAGTGCCCAGTGGTAAATCGTTGCTGCCATACCAAGTGCAGACGCCGCTGATGTATCACCTTCTGCTGCGCCTAGTGGAGCCCAGTCAGTACGAACACCATTCTCAACGTTCACACCGCCAAGAGCAGCACTGAAGTGAGACATCGGCTCAGATACGCCGAAGAATACCAGACCGATACCCATACCAGCCGCGAACAGCATCGCTAGCCAACCTGCGTACGTATAATCCGGAGTTGCTTCTGTACCACCGATACGAACGCGACCAAGTGGTGTTACGATCAGGATCAAACATACTACGACAAACACGTTGCCTGCAGATAGGAAGAACCAATCAAGGTTAGAAACAAGCCAACCACGCAGACCCGCGAAGAACGGCTCAACTTGTTGTCTGAATGTCAGTGTTAACACTACGAACAGGATGATCGACATACCTGAAATAGCGAACACACGGTTGTGAATATCAAGTCCAAAAGGACCTACTTTTAGCGCGACGTTATCCTGACCGATCTGGTAATCAGTATCGATCGGGTTCACTTTACCGTCGGGGCGTTGGATACCGCCATTGTTGTCGGTGCTCACGATTTATCTCCTTAAAATACGTGACCAAATTAAAATCTGTGTAGGACTTTGAGTGATGGCTTTCTTGCGTCACTTGCTGCAAAGCTTATTTGCGATCGTTACGTCGCTTTTAGAAGGGTTGCTCTACTTTGTAATTTTAGCGTTAATCGTCCTGATATCGCATTGCATTTTGTTATCAGGACGACTAATAAAATTTATCGCCAATTCATAGACGATATGGATGAGTTATTGCCATATCACGGACAGTGGCATGTCACCATCAAAGTGATACTGTAACTGGGCTTGAAGCAACTCAGCGGTAGCAAGAGCGTCAGTCAGCGCATGGTGTGGCTGATAAGCTGGCAAATGGTAGCGCTCACGCGCGTGGCCAAGTCGCACAGAACCCGGCTTTTTACCCTTGAGCTTGTTTAACCAACCTTCACACTCACGACGTTGAATCGCGTACTCAATGTCCAATGTATCAACGACTGGAAATTGAATCCCCTCACCCACACTGTTTAACAACGCATTATTGAAGAATTGACGCTCAATATTTTTGTAGTGCACCACCACAATCTTTCCGGCTAACGCATCAAGAATGGCCTCCAGAATTTGTTCAAGTTGCGGCGCATTCTTCACTTCAGAGTCGGTAATACCGTGGATCACCACTGATTCTTCATTCAGTTCTCGATTTGGATTCACCACCCAATGACGAGATCCGCTGCACTGTACTCGCCCTAGCGTAAATGGCACCAAACCTATGGTGAGAATGGCGTCTTCCTCGGCGTTTAAACCCGTGGTCTCAAAATCAACGGAGATAAACGGTACCTCTTTTAATGGCATATCACCATTCACAATAGGCGTAGAGTAATAACGTTTTAATCGAGTATCGTTCGCTTGCTCGGCGAGTTGCTCGAAGAAGATTGGCCAATCAGGTGTCTGGCTGGTATCAAGCAAATCAGTGATATCTTGCTTTTGTTTTGAAAACCACATCATTTGCCACTTCTCTGGTAACGGAACTTAATGTAGTTCTGCGCGTTGCTTAGGATTTGGAAAGCGGCTTTTAAGTTGCGACGCTCAAACTCCGACATCTCTTCTGGCTCGATGTTGTTATCCGGCTCTTCCCCATTTTCGATATCCAGTGCTTGGTGTCGGATTCGCACCATGTAGATCAACTCCATCGCATCTTTTAAGTCCATGCCACGGCCTTTCGGTAAGATGCCCGCATTGTTGATGTCATCTAGGCGTTCAAACGAGTTTTGTGAACGTGAACCAATTGCCAAGGCGTGCACACGAATCAGATCCGCCATTGGCGCAGTGCCTCGGCGTTTCAAGTTGATGGAATTGCGGTGACGACCATCTTTCTCCATCACAAAGTCTTTGAAGAAACCAAGCGGCGGTGTGCGACGAATCGCGTTGTAAGCCATACAAGCTAAGAATCGATTGTTCTTCTTAGCACGACGCACAATGAAGCCGCTCAATTGCTCTGCCCATTTCACGCGTCCATGTACACCAAGTAGGTCAAAGAAAATACTGCTGTTCAGAAGTCGCTCTGGCGTAGGATCATCAATCCAGTTCGCAAAGCACTCTTCCCATTCTGAACGCGTTTTGCGCCATTCTGGGTTGGTCGCCATTATGTCGCCAGTACAGTAGGTGTAACCGCATTCGGCTAGTCCATCACAAATGAATTTTGCGAGTTGAGCAAAGTACTCACCATGCAGTGCTGGATCGTAGCTGTTATTCAGAATCAGCGCGTTGTCTTGGTCTGTGACGATAAGCTGTTCATCACGCGCCATAGAACCCATCGCTAATAAGCAATAAGGGATTGGCGCAGGACCTAATTCTTGTTCTGCTAACTCTGCAAGTCTTTGTTTAAAGCTGCTGCCAATGACCGACATTGCTCGTCCAACCATGTGGGCATTTGCGTCTTCACTTACCATTCGCACAAAGCAGTCTTTCACTTGTTTAGATACCGCTTTGAGATCTTCTACCGAGTTTTGTTGGAAGATAGAGCTCACAAGCAACAAACTGTTTTGCGATTCATAACGGACGATATCCGTCATGCTGATCACGCCAATCGGCTTTTTCTCTTTTAAGATTGGTAGGTGATGAACGTTGTAACGCAGCATTGTCAGCATGGCTTCAAACACGTAAGCGCTGTAATCAAGCGACACAACGTCGTAGCTCATCACTTCACTCACAGGAATGTCGCTGTCTCGTCCTTCAGCTAAAACGCGAACGCACAGATCTTTCTCGGTCAAGATACCAAGCAATTGATCATCGTCGTCTTCAGTAATGTCTTCTTGTGCGCGGACAATCAAAAGCGCAGTAACGCCCTCTTCCGCCATCAAGATTGCCGCCTCACGCACCGTTGCAGTGGCTTCTAGTGTCACTGGCTCACGGCTTAAAATCTTGCGCGCTTTCGCAGTAGTAAAGTCATTCCCATCTGAGTGGTTTGATACCGCAGTGCGCAGCCTCGCGCTGTCTTCCAACTCCATGAAATCGGCGAAGTTCTCAAACTCGTCACATAGCTCAGTGAAGATCTTCTCTGGAATGCAGTAAACCAAGGTGTCTTCTATCGCTTTGGCTGGCATACGGACACGGTTGTTCATCAACAACCCCATTTGTCCAAACAAGCCACCAGCATCGATACGGTTGTACAACTCGCCTTTGCGGCGGAAGATTTCCACCACACCACTGCGGATCATGTACAAATCGCGAATGTCATCGCCTTTCTTGAGAATGCCCGTCCCTGCGCGGTAATACGCGACTTCAGCATTCATTGCGATGTTTCTTAGATGCTCTTCCGGTAAGTCATCAAAAGGTGGGTATTGGCTAATGAAATTGAGTACTTCTAATTGCTCGGCTTCCATTCTTTATTCCATGCATTGACTAAACTTCAGCGATAAATATCACCAAGCATTCAATCAGGCAATAAATAAATCCAGAGTTGGTATGAATCGACTCAAATAGCAGAACATGCCACCAATACATTAATTTGAACTCTAATTTAAAACATTCTAAAGCGTCCCCTTGGCGAAAGATTCAGTTAGGTTAAAAATGTCACTTATCAACCACAATAAATTCAAAAATATTTCATAACCAATTTCAGCTCCTTTTGCGACGCACCACAAATCAACATAAGACGCTGTTTTTAAATCATTTAAAACCAAGTCATTGATTAACCCATTTATGTCCAATTTGTGTAATGTCACGACATAAACCTTTTGTCGAACATTGAAATCCGACCACAAATTACTTAGAGTACGAAACGTTTTACTACAAAATATTCAAAATTAAGGATGATTTACATGGATCCCATACTGGAAGTTAAGGGACTGTATAAGGTTTTTGGTGACGATCCTGACCGCGCATTCTCACTGATTGAGAAAGGCATCGATAAAGATCGTATTTTTGAACAAACAGGTTTAACGGTTGGCGTTAACGATGTCTCTCTTTCCATCAATGAAGGTGAGATTTTTGTCATTATGGGCCTATCTGGCTCAGGAAAATCCACCCTCGTTCGTCTTCTCAATCGTTTAATTGAACCAACCAAAGGCAGCGTTTACCTCAAAGGTAAAGATATTGCCCACATTTCTGAAGATGAACTTAGAGAAGTTCGCCGAAATAACATTTCCATGGTTTTTCAAAACTTCGCGCTCATGCCTCACATGACGGTGATCGAAAACGCCGCTTTTGGCCTTGAACTCGCTGGTGTGAGCCTCAAAGACAGGCAAGAAAGTGCGTTATCAGCCTTGCAACGTGTTGGCCTCGATGCCTACGCAGAATCCTATCCGGATGAGCTGTCTGGAGGTATGAAGCAACGAGTTGGCCTCGCTCGAGCTCTCGCGTGCGACCCTGATATCCTTCTGATGGATGAGGCTTTTTCAGCGCTCGATCCACTAATCCGAACCGAAATGCAGGATGAACTTATTCGACTGCAAAATGACGATAAACGTACGATTGTTTTCATCTCTCACGATTTGGATGAAGCTATGCGAATCGGCGATCGTATTGCCATCATGCAAAATGGCGATGTGGTTCAAGTCGGTACACCAGATGAAATTCTTCATAAACCTGCCAATGATTATGTGGAAGCCTTTTTCCGAGGTGTCAACGTTGCAAACGTACTGACCGTGAAAGACATCGCTCGAAAAAAGCCAGCCGCTGTTTTCAAGAAGTCCGAACATGATGGTCCCGGTTCCGCAATGCAGATATTAATGGATCACGACCGCGATTACGGCATCGTCATTGATAAATCTAGCCACTATTCTGGCATTGTTTCTCTTGATTCGTTACGCGTTGCCCACAAAGAAAATCGCTCACTAGCCAGCGCACAATTGATCGACGAAGTCACCCTCCTGCCAGACCAAGCGATCAACGACATTCTTGGTGTCGTCGCAGGTGTCCCTTATGCCGTCCCAGTTGTCGACGAGCAAGGCCACTACTATGGTGTCGTTACAAAATCACGTCTTCTGCAAACGTTGGATAAGGATTAGTCATCATGTCAACTGAACAAACCACTAACGATCCGTGGTCAACGACAGAAACGGAACAAACCGACCCGTGGTCAACAACCACGACAGAACAAAGTGATCCTTGGTCACAAGGCGGTGAAACGACGTCAAGTATGGACTGGTTGAATTCTGAAACCGTTGAAACAGCCCCTTTTGATATCATGAATCCCTTTCAAAATGCGGTCCTTCCTTTGGATACTTGGGTAGAATCTGGGTTAGATTGGCTAGTCGAACATGGACGTCCGGTCTTTCAGGCAATTCGCGTTCCCATTGATTTCATTCTCTCCTCATTTGAAACGGCGCTCGTCTCTACACCCGCTCCTTTCATGCTCATCATTCTATTTTTATTTGCGTGGCAATTTTCTAATTTACGCTTGGGGATGTCGACATTCGCTTCATTAGTCTTCATTGGGCTGATAGGCGCTTGGTCCCAAGCAATGACGACCTTGGCATTAGTACTGACATCCGTCTTCTTCTGTCTGATCATTGGATTACCACTTGGTATCTGGCTAGCAAGAAACAACACCGCCGCGAAGTTCATACGTCCCATACTCGACGCGATGCAAACCACTCCGGCCTTTGTCTACTTAGTACCTATCGTCATGTTATTTGGTATAGGGAATGTACCGGGCGTGGTGGTCACCATTATTTTTGCATTGCCTCCCGTGGTTCGCTTGACCATTCTTGGTATTCAACAGGTCCCAGAAGAGCTGATTGAAGCCGGACACTCATTTGGAGCCAGCAAAAAGCAAATGCTGTACCGCATTCAGCTTCCTCTTGCCTTACCCACCATTATGGCGGGCGTAAACCAAACCCTGATGCTCTCCCTTTCTATGGTGGTTATTGCCTCTATGATCGCAGTTGGTGGGTTGGGACAAATGGTATTACGTGGCATCGGACGTTTGGATATGGGGCTAGCAGCGGTGGGCGGTTTAGGCATCGTAATCCTTGCTATTCTACTCGACCGTATCACACAAGTTTTAGGCGCTAACGCGGGTAACACGAAGTTACGTTGGTACCACACCGGTCCAGTTTCTTACCTTTTAAAGCTGACCAACAAATCGAACCAACCTGATCTCAAACTTAGGAGAAACACAAATGAATAATTCATGGAAGAAAGCGCTAACAGCAGGAACGTTAGCAACGATGGCGTTTTCTACTCAAGCTTTAGCGAATGACTTACCGGGTAAAGGCATTTCAGTCCAACCAGTTCAATCAACGGTTGCCGAAGAAACGTTTCAAACTCTTATTGTTAACCGCGCGCTTGAAGCGTTGGGCTACGATGTTCAACCAACTAAGGAAGTCGATTACAACGTTGGCTACACTTCGATCGCAAAAGGCGATGCGACGTTCTTAGCTGTGGGTTGGTTCCCTTTGCACGCAGACAAATACACGATGTCAGGTGGTGATGATAAATTCTACCGCCGAGGGCAGTACGTTAGTGGTGCGGCTCAAGGCTACTTAATCGATAAAAAAACCGCAGAAAAGTACAATATCACCAACATTGGTCAGCTGAAAGATCCTGAGCTAGCAAAACTGTTTGACGCCAATGGCGATGGCAAAGCTGACCTCACTGGTTGTAACCCAGGTTGGGGCTGCGAAATGGTAATTGAAGAGCAGCTTAACGCTTACCAACTTCGTGACACGGTCACACACAACCAAGGTAACTACGCGGCAATCATTGCGGATACCATTTCTCGTTATAAGAAAGGCGACCCGATTTTGTACTACACGTGGACACCTTATTGGGTAAGTGGCGTACTCGTTCCGGGTAAAGATGTGGTTTGGCTAGAAGTCCCATTCTCTGCCCTACCTGGTGAACGTAAAGATGTGGATACCACTCTTGAGAATGGTAAAAACTATGGGTTTGAAATGAACTCAATGCGCATCGTGGCGAACAAAGATTTTACCGAGAAAAACCCCTCTGCTGCAAAACTGTTCGAAATCGTTAAGCTGAACATCAACGATGTCAGCGCGCAAAACATGATGATGAGTCAAGGAAAAAACAGCGCGGCGGATATCGAGTCTCACGTTAATGGCTGGATCAAAGCAAACCAACAATTGTTTGACTCTTGGGTTGCAGAAGCTAAAAAAGCGTCACTGTAATTAACTATCGAATTCCTTCCTAAATAAGACCAAGCGCCAGCAACCAAAACTGCTGGCGCTTTTTTATCCGAAACTCATTTCGCAATCGTTTCTCTGTGATCCAAATTACATATTGAATGGCAGAACAAAAGTCCGTATATTGCGCCTGCCTACGCGGCACACCCTACAATGCACAACGCCATCCTGCTTCCACTGGTGCATTGATATTGGTGTTTAACTACATCCATGCAAAACACACCTTCCTCTTTTTCTCGTTTTTTTAAAGAATCGGGCGCTTTGTTACACCTATCGATCCCTATCATTCTGATGCAACTTGCCACTCAGTCGATGGGCTTTATCGATACCACAATGGCAGGACAAGTGAGTGCTGCCGACCTCGCTGCGATCGCACTTGGCACCAGTTTATGGCTACCCGTTTCGCTATTGCTTCGCGGCATCATCATGGCATTAACACCTGTCGTGGCTTACCATCGCGGCGCACAAAGTTTGGATAACGTGCGTATCGCGTTTATTCAAATGCTTTGGTTGTCGGCGTTCGTTAGCGCAATTTTGATTGTTTACTTGCTACTTGGTGAAACCATTCTCGTTGGCCTAGGCGTTGCACCTGAGATCATTCCTATCGCGAGTGATTATGTTGTTGCGTTGGCATTTGGTGTTCCCGGCATTGCGCTTTTCTACACTTTGAATGGCTTTTGCGAAGGGATGAACAACACTCGCGCACCCATGCTGATTTCGGTGATTGGTTTGTTGGTAAACATCCCTGTTAACTACATTCTGATTTACGGCAAATTCGGCATGCCGGCTCTGGGTGCGGTTGGTTGTGGCTGGGCAACGAGCTTGGTTTACTGGCTGATGTCTGCCCTACTGTTTAGCTACATCAAACGCCATCATCACTACAAAAACATTCTGCACTTCGCTGAGCTAAAGCCGATATGGCAAGAGATCAAACAACTCTTCAAACTCGGTATGCCGATTGGTTTGAACATTGCGGTTTGTGGCAGCATCTTCGCGGTTATTGCCCTATTGATTGGTCGTATTGGTGCAGAAAACGTTGCTGCGGCGCAGATTGCACTGAACATTTCTAGCATGACGTACATGATCCCAATGAGCCTTTCATTTGGTATCACGATTCGCGTTGGTCATGCATTGGGTGAACAAAAGCTTGAAACGGCCTCTCACCGTAGTTTGGTTGGCATTATTACCGCTGCGCTACTGTCGTTGGTTTCAGTCGGCTTCTTCTTGCTGTTCCCTGAGTGGATCATTCGTTTGTACACAACAGATCCTGTGGTTTCAGCAACAGCGGCTACTCTGCTGATGTTTACTGCGATGTACCAATTCAGCGATGCACTACAGACCTCTGCGAACGGCGCTCTGCGTGGCTACAAAGATACTAAGATCCCGATGATTCTGGCGATTCTTGCCTACTGGGGCTTAGCGCTTCCACTGGGTATGTTACTGGGTATCACCGATGAAATCGTTCCTGCAATGGGCGAAGAAGGCTTCTGGATTGGTATCGTGACCGGCTTAACCACCGCTGCGATGGCAATGCTAATTCGCTTGACGCTGGTGATCAAGAAGTACAATCAAACCGCAGAAGTGAATACGGCTTCGCAACCTGAGTTAGCGATTCAATAGCGACGAGAGCGTTGATCGTTTTCAATTAGAAAGGCTCACTATCGCAGTGAGCCTTTTTGTTTTCTGGCTTGCTAACCTTGTTTGCTCACCGTTGAGCTATTGCCGGCATCGTTGATTCTATAGCCGAGCTCAGCGACTTGCTGGCGGATTTCGTCGGCTTGTTGATACTCCTTCTGCTTTTTCATTTGCAGTCGCAATTCGACCAGCTCCAAGATCTCGCGAGGGACTTCCTCTTCTTCTACTTTATCAAGCTCCAAACCAAACACACGGTCAAAATAGCGCGCCGTTGCCTTTTTATCTGCATCGTTTAATGCACTTCCAAGCAACTCCCACATTAGTGCCATCGCTTGTGGCATGGCTAAATCGTTGTTGATGAGTGACATAAAACGCTCAACATACGTTTGGTCGACTTTGCCACCTTCTGGTAATGCCGATACTCTCGCTTTCAGGCGCTTCAAAGCCGTTTGTGCCGCGTCCAAGCTCTCCCAAGTAAAGCTCAAATGATTGCGATAATGACCGGTCAGCACCAGATAGCGGTAAGCTAAAGGGTCATAGCCTTTCTCGATTAATGCTTCAAGACGAAGTGACGTACCGGATTTGGAGATCTTCTCTTTATTAAGTTGAAGGAAGAAGCCATGCAGCCAGTAATTCGCTTGTACGTGCCCATTCTTTGCTTGGCATTGGGCAATTTCGTTAGTGTGGTGAACAGGGATATGGTCTTCCCCACCGACATGAATATCGAACACTTCCCCAAGGTACTTCTCTGCCATCGCAGAACATTCAATGTGCCACCCCGGAAAGCCCACTCCCCAAGGGCTTTCCCATTCCATTTGTCTTGGTGTATCGCCGCTAAACTTCCAGAGTGCGAAATCAGTTGGACTCTTTTTCTCTGCCATTTCGACACGAATGCCCGCTTCTAACCCCTCGCGGTCCAATTTGGCAAGTTTTCCATAATCCGGAAGCTTCGCTGAATCAAAATAAACGCCATCAGAGGTTTGATAGGTGAAGCCCTTTTGTTCAAGCTCTAGGACGAATTCAATCTGTTCTTGAATGTGCTCAGTAGCGCGACAAATGATTGATGGTTTGATGATATTCAAGCGATTAAGGTCATCCAAAAACGCGTCTTCAAAGTACTTTGCAATTTCCCAAGCAGACTTGTTCTGTTTTCTCGCGCCCTTTTCCATTTTATCTTCACCGGTATCGGCGTCAGACACCAAGTGGCCAACATCCGTGATGTTCATAACGTGGTTTATGTCGTAGCCGTTGAGCTCTAACGTGCGCCTTAGCACATCAACAAAAAGGTAGGTTCTCAAGTTCCCTGCATGCGCATAGTCGTACACCGTCGGACCACATGCGTACAAACCAACTTTACCTGATTCGATGGTATGGAACGGCTCAAGGGTGCGCCCCATTGTATTAAAGAGTTGTAATTTCGGCTGGCTCATATTGTTATTCCTTTAAATGCAAAAAGGCCGCGGATGAAAACACCTGCGGCCTTTGGTATGTCTTTATGGTTTTTTGCTAACTAATAGCTACGCGAAAGCCGCCGCACGTCTTGGGAGGTGCAGCAGCAACAATCAGTCGAGATAGAAATAGTTAAGCGTTTCATAGTCCCCACATTAAAAAAGAAAAAGATAAAAATCAACCAAGTGCTAATTTGCCTCTTAAATGACAATAATTCGCGGCAAGTAGCCTTCACATACTCTCCCTTACAAAGTCATACCAATCATTACAATTAAATCTATAAATAAGCCTTATATTTCACGTTTGCTTCACGTTTTGTTTGGTACAAAACGCACCATAAAAATTAGACACATCAGTAAATTAGGGAATATTTATGAGAAAGCCCACATTTGGGCCTTTGCAGCCTATCGCTGTATTTGCGCTATTTTCGCTTGCTTTTCTTTCCGTTTCGCGGATTTTACTTGCCGTTTGGCTTTCTGACCGAATCGAATCTTTTAACGACTTAATCTACATTCTTGGTCAAGGGCTCCGTGTTGATTTTGCAACCATTTGTTGGCTGTTCATCCTTCCTGGCTTGCTATCTGCCCTATTGCCCGTAAAAGGAAAAGTTGGCGATTGCTGGAAGTGGGTATTACGTTGCTGGATGGTTGCAGGGCTATGGATCTTGGTTTACATGGAGCTCGCAACCGCACCATTTATTCAAGAGTACGATCTACGCCCTAACCGCTTGTTTGTTGAATACCTCATTTATCCAAAAGAGGTCTTCAGCATGCTTTGGACTGGTTACAAGTTAGAACTATTTATTGGTACTCTTGGTACTGTAATTACACTTTTCTTTGGCTGGAAGTGGAGTAAAAAGCTCACTGATAACGCCCAACAAGTTAATTGGAAGTGGCGCCCTGTGCTTGCGATTTTGGTGGTTTTGATTGGTGTTGCTGGCGCTCGTTCATCTCTAGGCCACCGTCCACTAAACCCTGCAATGGTCGCGTTTTCTAATGACCCGCTGATGAACGATTTAGCACTTAACTCTTCTTACTCATTATTGTTTGCTGTGAACAATATGAAATCAGAAAAGAACGCAGAACAGTTCTACGGCAAGATGGACGATCAAAAGATGCTCGACATCGTTCGCACCTCTTCTGCGAAGTCTGATTTTGACCCATCAGCTCTTCCAACAATGAACACGAATAAAGCGACTTACCAGGGGAAGCCAAAAAACTTGGTTATCTTGCTACAAGAAAGTTTGGGAGCACAGTTCGTAGGCTCACTAGGTGGCCTTCCACTAACTCCTAACTTCGATAAACTGATGGCTGAAGGTTGGCAGTTTACGGAAATGTACGCAACCGGAACGCGCTCTGTTCGTGGTATCGAAGCGGTAACAACAGGTTTCCCGCCATCACCATCGCGAGCAGTTGTAAAACTAAGCAAAAGCCAAACAGGTTTCTTTACTATTGCCGGTTTACTGAAAAACCGCGGTTACCACACTGAGTTCATTTATGGTGGTGAAGCAAACTTCGATAACATGAAAACCTTCTTCTTCGGTAACGGTTTCGACCAGGTTGTGGAAGAAAAGGACTATGAGAACCCTGAATTTGTTGGCTCTTGGGGTGTAAGTGACGAAGATCTTTACACTAAAGCAGACCAAGAGTTTGAGCGCTTATCTAAAACTGACAAGCCTTTCTTCAGCTTGGTATTCACCTCAAGTAATCATAGCCCTTATGAGTACCCACAGGGTAAAATTGAGCAGCACGATGATGAGTACATGACGCGAAATAACGCGGTTAAATATTCTGACTATGCTCTGGGGACATTCTTTGACAAAGCAAAGCAGTCTTCATACTGGAATAATACAGTGTTCATCGTCATTGCTGACCATGATGCTCGTGTATTTGGCGCTGACTTGGTGCCCGTGAAGCACTTCCACATTCCTGCGTTGATCATTGGTAAAGACATCCAACCGCGTAAAGATGACCGTATTGCGAACAACATCGATATGCCGCCAACACTATTGTCACTTATCGGTATTGATGCCAAAACACCGATGATTGGTCGTGACTTGACTAAGCCTCTGGCACGTGAAGATGAGCGAGCAATGATGCAGTACGATAAGAACTTTGGTTACTTAACCCGAGATAATCTAGTGGTGTTCTCACCGGGTAAGAAAGTCTCCACAATGGAATATGACTTTGTTAACCAAACTATGAAGCCAATTCAAGTTGACCCTGCCGTGATAGAGCGCGCTAAGGCCAACGCTCTATTTGCTTCAAAGGCGTATCAAAATAACTGGTATTCTTCTAAAGTAACTAATTAGATAAGAATAAGGAGCGCAACCTGCGCTCCTTTTTGTTTCACTAATGTGGTGCTATCCGTTTTTCTTTTGCTTGAAGAAGGCATCATCAATGCGCTCAGTGATGCAAGCCCCATCCCACCAGCAAGGATGAAATACATCAATACAAACTCTTGTGTATGGGCATAAGTCGCTGCGATAAGCCAATACGCGATAGGTCCAGTACTAAAGCTCAATGTGTACTTAACGGCATAGATTCTTGAGCGCCATTTCGCATCGGAATAACGGCCAATAAGCCAATCGTTCACTGGTATTTGCGCGTATGTGCACAGCATCAAACCAACAAACACGAAAACCAATGACCACTCATGAGTAACCGTCGCCAATAGCAGGAATAACAACTGTCCACCAGCAATGCAGGCGAGCAGCTTCTTGATATCAACGCGATCTATTAGTTCACCAACAACAAGCTGAATAAACGCGGCACAAACAAAAATCGATGTGGTTAACGTGCTTGAAAGGCTCAATGATTGGCTAAATTGTGCATCCATAATTTTAGGCAACGAGGTCGTAGTAGATTGAAAGACCAAACCACCGAAGAAGACAATCACCGCAGCACAAGCGAACAACACGTTGAGTTGTCGCGAAGGCATTGTTACGTTGTCACTTATATTTTTCGCATGCTCTATATCAGTAACACCTTTCGATGCAAACCAGTACACGACGCCAGTTAATAAACACACAAGACCTGGAATATAAAATGCGGCTTGCCAAGCGAACCATTGACACAACAAAGCGGTTCCAATTGCCGCAAACGCCAAACCTAAGTTACCTGCTAGTCCATTTACTGCGATAGCCCTGCCTGTTTTGTTTGCAGAACTGAATATAAGTGCGATACCGACGGGATGATAAATCGCTGCAAACAAGGCTATGGCACAAAGCCCCAATCCCATTTGCCATGGCGTTTGCGCAAGAGCAGTAAATAACGCAGAGGTGCCCATCCCAAAGTAGAAAACGAGCATCATGCCTTTTCGGCTCCAACGATCCGCTAGCCAACCAGCCGGTAGCGACATCACGCCATAAACCAACATGGCTGCACTTCCTACTTGAAGTAGTGTGGCGTAACTCATGTTCCATTCTTTATGCAGCGTTAGTACGACAGAAGGAAAAATGAGCAAGAAGTAATGATTGAGCGCATGCCCCACATTGAGGACACCAGCGTGAAAGGAACGGTTCATCTCGACTCCAAACCAAATAAAGGAAAGCTAATTAATGACAAGCTCAGTTTATCTGGCTAGCATTTGGCGTATAGATTCTATTGAGACAGGTTATTGCTCAAATGAGCCAAGACGTCAAAGCCATCAGTTTGGATACCAACATCAATTGCTTAGAGGCGGTGGTCATTCCCAAGCACTACGCCAATGGACACGTCATTGATTGGCATTGCCATCGGCACAACCAATTGGTGTACGCCAGCAGTGGTGTGATGGCGGTCGAGACAGAATCCAAGTTATGGGTCGTTCCGCCTCAGAGAGCGGTGTGGATCCCAGCGCATGAGAGCCACAAGGTGTACATGTATGGCGATGCGGCGATGAAAAATGTCTACTTGTTGCCAAGCATCGATACTGAGCTGCCAAATCAGAGTGATGTTCTAAATGTGTCACCAATGCTGCGTGAGATGATCATTCATCTTTCTGAGCAAGCATCCATTCAGGTCCCTCTTCCCAACGACGCCAAGCTCGGATTGGTTTGTAACTCGCTATTGGACAAGCCTGCGGACAATCGTTCATTAAAGCAATGGGCCGAAGAAATTAACGTCAGCAGTCGTACTTTGAGCCGCTTGTTTCGTAATGAAGTTAGCATGTCTTTCATCGAGTATCGTCAACAAGTAAGGTTGTTCCACTCTCTGACTTTGTTGGCGCAAACTCACCCTGTCACTACCGTGGCATTAGAGTGCGGCTTTACCAGCGTAAGTGCTTTTAATCATCTATTCAAACAAAGCTTTGGGGTGACACCGGGTCGCTTCTTTATCAATTAATATTGAATATTGAGGACGAATAAAGCCCGCATTTGATGCAGAGTTTGAGCTTTTGGATACTCCGAGGTCCTGACAGTCCTATTATCTGAAGATTCTACCAGACTCACCATTCGCGTATTTACTCACTAACAAAGCGTAAATAATCAGAAAAATCGTTTAATAATGTGCTTTTTAGGCATTCCCATTCAGACTTCAATAAATTAGACTCAATCAAACGCCCAAGAAGTTTGAATTATTGATAAAAAAGGAATGCCAATGAGCTCAAGTATGATCCTTAATGAATCGCTGATTGAAAGTGGCCGTGATATCCCACTAAAAGAATTGTTGTATGCGAAGCGTGTACTTGATAATTACATGGCTGTGGCAAAAGAAACTAGCCCATTAGAACTGTTGACTGAAATGAAATCGGCAGCGAAGCAAGTAGAATACTTCACTACCGATGATAACCCATGCGAAGCGCGTAACGTCATCAGCAGCATGATCGACGAGATTGACAGTGCAGAGTCGTTTGACGCATTCAAAGCATTAGCGGGTAAGCCCTCTCAAGCGTTGAATGAACTAATTGAAGATCGTGCCAAGTTGATTAAGCATGAGCGTGAACTGCTTTTAGCTTCAGGTTACGAAAGTTGTAACTAGGAGATCAAGAAGACAAAACTAGCCAGCCCTATCTATAGTAGGCTGCGTATCAATATGCTTACGCAGCCTATCCTTCTCGTAATACCTTGTGAAGCAGTTGTTGTCTGATTAGCTCAACAATCATTCCAATCTTGAACATTTTTATATGAACTTAAGTCCTGCGAGGCTAAGTTAAAATCATCTAATACTTTAAACATACCTATGTTTTCACTAGGCTGAAGATAAAGAGAAACAGGGGCAGATTTTATGGGTTGCTCATAGCGGACACACCCATTAACGATGGTAATCCCTAAGCTATATTCTTTATCACTTTGTCCTTCAGCCCTTTCAGTGCGAATTTTATTGAGACTAGCGGTCAAGCGAGATAAATCTTGGTCGGATAATAACAACGTGTACAAACGCTCATTTATACGTAAGTCTTCCAACACCTCTTCACTTGGGGTAGAAGCTACGTCCAAAACTAGTGGAAATATTTCCTGTGCTTTCCCGCCATTGTCAGATGATGTGATCTTGAGATCCTCTTCTGTAACTTCAAAGTATTTCGGTGTCTTTGTTACGACCTTGACTTCGCTGGGGACCACGCCAAGAACATCAAGTGTCATCAACTTGTAGATACTTGTAATTGGAACTGATACGTACCCCAGGAGCGTGGTTAATGACAATATTCCTTTTAATAACAGTCTCATAGAACTCTCCTTGTTTAGAAAGCCTATATGACCAAGTGCAGATTAATTGATTCAATTCATTCAGGATGACTATATAGGTAACTCTTTGTCTGTCAGCTCACGACCAGTCTTACCTCTGTACGCTCGTACAACAAATAGGAGAGATTTCTAGGTGAAAACCAATACACCCAAAATACTCAACTCATATGTTGAGTTAAGGGTTATTGGCAATTTTCTGGAAAAATAACAAGAGCTCAGAACAAACATACTGGAGTAATAGGTCCTCTTCAGTACAGGATAAGTCCAAGTGAAGCTTGGTAGTGTCGCCCTTCCCAGAAACATCACGCAGTAAATTTCGTCGACCACCACCAATGGTGGGAATGTCTAACAAACGCAACAACACTTGCGCTTGCTCCGAAGCTTCCTCAAATACTAAATCATGCTGATACTCGAGGAAAACCTCATGATTATTCACTGTGCACTGGCAACGGTCTGGTTTGAAGTACTCGCCAAACTGCCCTTCGAGTTGAGCGATATTTTCCGAAACAGTAGCAAGACGATCATTGAGTTCACTTAACATTTGGCCACCTTTCTTGTCAGTCAGTGCTTATATTAAAGCTCATGAATTCAGGTTTAGCCCTATTTTTGAAGATCTTGGTTTATGCTCAGTACACAGCTATGCATTTTCTCACTCAAACTAGCTGGCATACCCTATGAGTTAAAGCGTAAAAAAGCTACTAATGTACAGCGCCACTGCGCCATAAACACGAAGCCCAACGCATAGTAAAAATGACACACGTTACGATTCATTCTTAAACAGACTGCTATGTGTAATTTTCTATATACTTCATTAAGGACTCTGTCGGTTCAAACAAAGGACTAATTGGAAGATTAAGATTTAGCTTTTCAATTTCGACTGCCGAAGAACCATGGCATTTCTCAAAGTCACTCCAACTGCTCTCGTGAACCTGCTTTACGACTTGAAAGTCGAGTAGCAATTGAGAGAATGCTTCGGGGCTATACCCCTTAGTCTCAGCAATAAAGTGTTGTGTAGCTGGACGTTTACCTCGAACCAGTGCCAAATAAAATCGCGCAATATCATAAACATGGATATATTGGTTGTATCCTTGAGATGGTATCGCTACTTGGAGAGTTTGGTCAGATAAGGAATCTACAATACGCTTTAGCTGACACTTTTCACCACCATAAACCAAACTAGGACAGTAAACGACATGCCACTTCTTTTTGATAGCGTAGTCTATTGTAACTGTATCCGGTTTCACCGCCGCTAGAGGCTTAAGCCTAAATTCTTTAAGGTCATTGTGAGAGGCACTGCCAAATCTTAGATTCAAGTACGAAGTGCGACACCCCAGAAAATTAAAACAGTGAGATGTGCTATTCATAAGTTTTACTCCCGCCAAGAAGTGAAAAACCATGAATTACACACACCTCACTGAGAATGAAAGGTATATGATGTCCGCACTTAGAAAGCAAGGCATTAGTGTCGTCAACATCGCTAAAGAGCTAGGGCGTCACAAGTGGTGTACCCCACAAAAAGTAGACAGTACATAACTACATACTTTTTTACTCAACTGGGCTGACATGCCCCAACGCTGAGTGTCTTCTTCTACGATTGTAAAATACCTCAATGTATTCGAAGATGCCCATTCGGGCTTCTTCGACAGTTTGATAGTCTTCTGCGTATATCAGTTCGACTTTCAGTCGACTGTAGAACGACTCCATCACCGCATTATCCCAGCAGTTACCCTGCCGACTCATGCTCGGTACACCTCCATGCTTGCGCATGAAGTCTTGATATTTATATGCTCTGTATTGTACACCACGGTCCGAGTGGATAATGACGCCCTTAGGCGGCTTACGTGACTCAAGCGCCATTTTTAGGGCATTGGTGATGAGCTCGACGGTCATCGTTGTCCCCAGCGACCAACCCACAATACGCCTTGAATGCAAGTCCATCACTGTCGCTAAGAAGAGCCAACGGCTCTTCACCCAGATATACGTGATGTCCGTGACCCACTTCTGATTTGGTGTCTCAGATACAAAGTCTCTACGCAGTAAGTTGTCAGCAACATTCGTCATCGCAGCCACATCCTTGCTGTATTTAAACCCTTTGCCATTACGTGCCCTGATACCTTTTTCCTTCATAATATCAGCCACATAATTCACGCAGCAGGCATGGCCTGCTTCGTTGAGCTCTTCGGCTATTCGCACTGAACCGTAACGTGCCCGATATTGGGGAAAGGTACACATGACGAGCTGTTCAAAGCGCTCTCGCCGCTTTGAACGCTCGCTCGGCGTATGATGACACCACTTGTAGTAACCACCTCGACTCACCTCTAACGTACGACACATTAAGCTAATCGAGCACTAGCCGGTATAGCTTTCAATGAACTCGTACTTCACTCTTGCTGCTTCGCGAAGTACGTCGAGACCTTTTTTAGGAATTCCATTTCATCTTTGAGTCGCTTGTTCTCGCGCCTTAGCGCTCGAAGCTCTTCGGACTCTTTCTTCGAATAATCGACACCATCTAAGGTATTAAGCTGTTTATCAGATAGGCGTGTGAACTGGCGCTTCCAGTTCCGGATCTGCTGGGCACTGATGCCCAGTTCCTTGGCAACGGAGACGGCTGTTCGGCCAGGAAGACTGGCCAAGCGGACTGCTTCTTTACGGAACTCTTCGGTGTACGCTGGATTACGATGTTTAGCCATAAATCACCTCTCAATTAGACCCTAGATCTAACTTAGTAAAGTGTCTACTAAACGTGGGATACTCGGATACGTAACGCCGCATTAAGGTGTGAGCAGCGCTTGGCTATACTTGAGCGAAGCGAAACTGCCAAGCGTTGCGAATCACTCTTAAATGCTTTGTTATATTTTTAATTCAACGCAATCTTTTCAACTACCTTTAGAAGGAATTTACGCCCTTCCTCGGACTTAAATATATTGATCAAGGTCTCCTTAATCTTTCCTTTATTAAGTTTTAACCACATTGATTTAGGATACTTAGGTGCATTTTCACTGGCTTTATCTATGGCTGAACGCAGTGCTTCAATTTTTGCCTGAGAAATATCGCACTGTTCTTGAAGCTCTTCAACACGTTGGTACAACCTTTCAAGGTTCTCCTTTAACGAGGTCACTTCATTCTCTGTGAACTTCTGATTAGGTTTGTCAATATCATGCGGAAAAATCGCTTCTACTTGTTTTTCTAGTTCCGCATCGCTGTATTCTGGTTGGTTGTAGATTGATAACAACTCAGCTTCTATATTATTAGCCCAAACAGGCAATCGCTGGATAAAGCTAGTTAAGTTAAGAAAAGAAATCGTATCTGTAGCTTTTACAGAACCCGGAGATTCCGTCGAGACATACTTATTCTTTGTGACGGTTTTAGTATCAGGCTCACCATAATGCGTACCGCGCATAGGAGCAAGCATTTCGTCTTCCATATCCCTGTGAAGCTGTAACGTTTCTTGGTATTCAATCTCTTCAAGCGAGATCTTGAATCCGTCATGATGCTTAAACTTAATGGAGACCAATTCACCATAAGAAGGATATGTTATTTCCACATCCTCTAAGCTGAACTGTGTTTTACAAAGGGCCTCTTCAATTTGAAGCCGAAAGGTATTATTTACTTGCACCCTATCCTCCTAAAAATTGGTGTATCCCACAAAAAGTAGACACTACATAACTACATACTTTCGTACTCAACTGAGCTAACGTGCCCCAACGCTGAGTGTCTTCTTCTGCGATTGTAAAATACCTCGATGTACTCGAAGATGCCCATTCGGGCTTCTTCGACTGTTTGATAGTCTTCTGCGTATATCAGTTCGACTTTCAGTCGACTGTAGAACGACTCCATCACCGCATTATCCCAGCAGTTACCCTGCCGACTCATGCTCGGTACACCTCCATGCTTGCGCATGAAGTCTTGATATTTATATGCTCTGTATTGTACACCACGGTCCGAGTGGATAATGACGCCCTTAGGCGGCTTACGTGACTCAAGCGCCATTTTTAGCGCATTGGTGATGAGCTCGACGGTCATCGTTGTCCCTAGAGACCAACCCACAATGCGCCTTGAATGCAGGTCCATCACTGTCGCCAAGAAGAGCCAACGGCTCTTCACCCAGATATACGTGATGTCCGTGACCCATTTCTGATTCGGTGTCTCAGATACAAAGTCTCTACGCAGTAAGTTGTCAGCAACATTCGTCATCGCAGCCACATCCTTGCTGTATTTAAACCCTTTGCCATTACGTGCCCTGATACCTTTTTCCTTCATAATATCAGCCACATAATTCACACAGCAGGCATGGCCTGCTTCGTTGAGCTCTTCGGCTATTCGCACTGAACCGTAACGTGCCCGATATTGGGCAAAGGTACACATGACGAGCTGTTCAAAGCGCTCTCGCCGCTTTGAACGCTCACTCGGCGTATGATGACACCACTTGTAGTAACCACCTCGACTCACCTCTAACGTACGACACATTAAGCTAATCGAGTACTCGCCGGTATAGCTTTCAATGAACTCGTACTTCACTCTTGCTGCTTCGCGAAGTACGCCGAGACCTTTTTTAGGAATTCCATTTCATCTTTGAGTCGCTTGTTCTCGCGCCTTAGCGCTCGAAGCTCTTCGGACTCTTTCTTCGAATAATCGACACCATCTAAGGTGTTAAACTGTTTATCAGATAGGCGTGTGAACTGGCGCTTCCAGTTCCGGATCTGCTGGGCACTGATGCCCAGCTCCTTGGCAACGGAGACGGCTGTTCGGCCAGGAAGACTGGCCAAGCGGACTGCTTCTTTACGGAACTCTTCGGTGTACGCTGGATTACGATGTTTAGCCATAAATCACCTCTCAATTAGACCCTAGATCTAACTTAGTAAAGTGTCTACTAAACGTGGGGTACTCGGAGCCATAACGCCGCATTAAGTGGTGAACAACGCGACCACCCAACCTTAAACCTTGCCACATTTAGCACTAAAGCTGACCCAAACTGAAATTGCCAAGCGTTGAGAATCCGTCTTAAATGCTTTGTTATGTTTTAACACAAACGACTGATTTATTTGGCAAAGAACTACAATGTAGACCTAGATTTCTGAACCAAATCACAAGCTCGAACACACTTGACCACCAGATGCGCCAAGCCAGAAACGAGTAAGCCCACTTCCCTGACAATGAGGCAACTCGATCAAGCCTCAACAAGCGCCCTTTCTTTGCAACAACAGCGCAGAACAATGGCGATTTGCCGACTCAACTGCCAAGGTTATTGGCTGATTGAGAAATACGCCCAAAGCGACTTTGAGCCAGAGAAACAAGACGAACAAACCACCTAAAACTCGAATGAAGCAACCCGCGAACCTTGGCATGTTTTACGGGTTAAGTGATTTAAGAATGGAACGACAATCGTGATTTGCTGAGTCTACTCCCAACGAATGGCTAAAGGGGAAAAGAACGACTCAAAGGCATTTAAGCCATTGAAATCCGATTAACACATAACGCCCAATTAAGGGGTGAACAACGCCTCCACCCAAACCTAAAACATTGTGCCATAAACACTAAACTTGAAGTAGAAGCAAAAATGCCGAGCGTTGTGAATCCCTCTTAAATTGTTTGTTAGCTGAATTTTTCAAGGGGTTCTAGTAACTTATAGGACTCACCTAATAATTTAGCGCGTTCATCAATGTCTGATACAAGATTTAAGAGCATGTGGATTTCAATGTAACGTGTCCGCGCTTTTATAAAAGCCTCTGAATTATAGCAACGGGAAATCCATTCAAACTCTTGCTCTGATATGCTTTCTAGAACCCTATCTGGTACATACTCACAGTGCTCAACCATTTGAAAGTTAGATGTATACCACATATCAAAAGGCTCTACTTTTTCATTTAGTAGCCATGGCAATAAGTACACATTTGAAAGCATGGTTTCAGCTAATTCGTAAGAAGCTTGATCAATATTGCCTATACGATACGTTAGTATAGAACGACACAGCATCTGAATAGGCTCTCCCATATCATCAGGAAACTGTGAATCATGCCACCTTACATATTCTTCTGCTTTCTTTAGATCATTTAGAACAAGCAACAACGGAAACATTAAGTATCTCTTGCCATAACCATCAGAGATATAGCCATAATCTCTCAGTTCACGGTTAAACGCCGATTTGTAGCTAGAGATCTTCGCCCGTATTTTCTTATCAGTATCTGGAATTACAAACATAATCAAAGTTGCCTCTATTCAGCTAACGCCCTGTTAAGGGGTGAGCAACGCAATACCGAAGTCACCGCAAACCACCTTAATCACTAAAATCAACGCATAGTGAAAATGCCACGCGTTGCGAATCCCTCTTGAACAGTTTGTTATGTGCGTGCTAACTGAGGTACTTTTGCCAATGTTGCTGACCTTTCAAAACTACTCTGTAATCTTTGTAGTCCAATGAACTGTAGAGCTTTTTAGCTGCAACATTATCATCACCGACTTCTAGTGTGATTTTGAGGTAATCATTATCACGACAATATTGTTCGATACCATTCAATTGCGCCTTGCCAACACCTTTACCACGAAAGCTGTCCGACACCATAAAATCATGGATATTCATCACTCTTTGCGCACGATAAGTTGAGAATGATTCAAAGCAAACCGCAAAGCCAGCAGGCTTATTGTCGACAAAACTGATAAACCCGTGGAAATAAGGCAACGTAAATAGCCGAGCAATTACTGAGAGATCTAGTTCAACTGAGAATCCAGATAGATACTCTTTGAACAGAGTCTCCAATATACTTTTGTCCTCAATGCTTTCTGTTTCGATACGCCTGATTGTGATTTCCATATTCATTTCCACCAAAGCACATAACGCCTTGTTAAGGGGTGAGCAACGCAATACCAAAGCCGCCGCATACCACCTTAATCACTAAAACCAACGCATAGTAAAAATGCCACGCGTTGCGAATCCCTCTTGAACAATTTGTTATGCGTTTCCTTCCAACAAGCTGCTGTCATACCAGATATCTTCGTAGCCATTGTTATCTATTAGGAAGCGGTAGCCAGGAGGCAAACCAAGATAAGCTTGCACTTGAGGTAGGTATTTAACTATATGCTCAACATGTAGCGGGTCAAAGAAGTCTGAGTTTGAAGATAACTCTTCACCGCACCAGATATACCCGCCATTAGTACCATTTTCGGGAGCGACTCTCATACCATTAATAGGAACCTGACTTAAGGTAGAGAGTGCAATTCCTAGTTTGCTACCGGCTTCCGGATGTTCCTTTGCTAAATCTTTAAACTGATTATCCAACTCTTCCTCCTGAAGCATAACGCCCTGTTAAGGTGTGAGCAACGCAATACCTAAGCCGCCGCATACCACCTTAATCACTAAAACCAACGCATAGTAAAAATGCCACGCGTTGCGAATCACTCTTGAACAGTTTGTTAGTCGCGAGGCACCGAGCGACAATTTTAAGCCAAACTAAACTTTGCGAACAACAAACTTTATGTGTTTTGATGCACTTAAGTCAGGCGTAGTCTCAAAGCGGCTATTCAATGAAACCACTTGGAACAGCCAACGCCGCAGAAAACGGACTGGCAACACCAAAAAAGCGCTTTTGGAAAACCAATCTCACAGTGCGGACTTTCAACAAAGTCACTGAAACTACGTGGAACTTACCACACCAGAGAAAACGTCCTTTCAGCAAGTAAATAAGCTTTTAAACCAACAAACTCACCGAGCAGATTTGCAACCAAAAACAGATTTTCGATTACCCCGCTCTATCACCACCAAAGAACGAAACAACCGCTTGGAAAATAGTAATGCATTGATTTAGAACCGATGAAACTGAGCTTTGACCGTCGAAGATGGAACTATGAATCAAACAACCAGTAGCCAAGTTTTGAGCTTAGAAACATGATTTTGACTGCTAGCTTTTTCTGGCGACTAACGCCCAATTAAGGTGTGAAGCACGCGACCACGACACTTAATTTGACCACCGTAAACACATTACTCAACCCAAACCAAAAATGCCAAGCGTGCTGAATCACTCTTAAATTGTTTGTTATGTTTAAATTTCCACTACTTGCTGTGTGTGAGTTACTAGTGTCCTGATTTCATTACCCAAGTATGTAGGAGTGACACGATCATTCGGGTCTGGAATACTAAACTTACCCAAAACCATCACACTTTGATTCAAAGTAAAGCTGTTATTTGGTAAACCTTTAGCTAGCTTCAACGTAGTGTATATGTGTCTACCCAACCCCGTAGTCTTAGGACTGCACTCTATAAAGCGAAAGCCACCCAGCTTTTGATTCGGTAACCCAACAACATTTATTTTGACCACTACTGCTGCCTGAACTATCCCCTCTCGATGTAGACGGGATTTTAAGCTACCTAGATGGTTAGTCGAGTAAAAGAACTCTGTCCACTTTACTACCTTACCACCGATTATGAGCTTAATTTTAGCTCTGTCTTGTGGGTTAAGACGTCCATGGTTATATATTTCTAATAGGCTATTCATCGTACGGACATAGGTAGACCTGCGCCCTCGGTTTCGATACTTCCGCTCAGTCGTATCATTCGGCGGAAATTGTTGAAAGGTGCCTGACTTGTCTTTTAACTTTTTTCTTTCCTCTGCATCCATAACATGGACACGAAACAAAAAGTCGCCTTTAGCAAGAGCATCCTTAACTTCATGGTCAGATTCTCCAGCTACTATGGTTGCTCTGCCAGAAGACTTGTAACTGCAATATTCACTATGATCGAAGCCTTTTTCTAATCGGTAAAAAGCAGGAATGAACTGCTGTTTACCATAGCTTTCGCGCTTATATCCATTTACGTGCTCCAAAAAGGCTTCACAGTTTTTATCTGGACACGTAAGAGGATGGGCTATTGGAAAAGCCCCATAAGAGTCCGCATTCACTCGAACTCCATTGCTATCATAAGCAAAAGTTATCTTTATACCGCTCAAATTTGCCTCTTAAACATAACGCCCTGTTAAGGGGTGAGCAACGCAATACCGAAGTCACCGCATTCCACCTTAAACACTAAAACCAACGCATTGTGAAAATGCCACGCGTTGCGAATCCCTCTTGAACAGTTTGTTATGTGCGTGCTTACGTTATGCACCAAACTGCTTAACACGCTTGGCACCAATAAAAAACCGATACTTACTTTGTTGAAGTAAGTCTAAATGGCGCTCAAACTTGGGTAAGCCATTGGATAAAGACAGATGGTAGACGAGTCCATTACCGACGTACACTCCAACATGCGCTCCGTATGAGTCAGTAGAATCGTTGTACATCATGATATCTAGCGGCTTAAACTCAGTGACCACCTCACTAAACTCTGAGTCATCCCACAGTTCACTAGAACGGTAGTTAGGTGGATTTAGACCGAAGTCTCTGAGCAGATTATAAGCAAAGACCTGACAGTTAGCGCCAAGCGTTAAGTCTGAATCATCTTTACAACCTGGTATGCGGGATGAAACGTATCTTACATTTTTGAATCTGTCGGGAATATCCATGTCCATTTTCTCCCAAAGCACATAACGCTTTCTATACGGCCTGTCGCCGTCTTTCAGGCACGCTACCGCCTTCTTTCATTCCAAAAGAAAGTATGCATGCTAGCACTTATCTTTATGAAACAAATAGAAAATCAGTATGAATCTGTGTGCTCACACACGCAATTAGACAGCGTAGTGGCGCCTAATTCTTAATGAGGAGCTAAGTTAACAAAACTGTATAAATAACCAGTTAAATTAGGAAATGAAAAGTCAGTTTTTACTCAGCGTCAAAGAACATATGATCTCGCGTCACTATGCAAAGAAGACCATTGAAACCTACCTATTTTGGATAAAACGTTACATTGTCTTCCACCAGCTAGCTCACCCCTCTAAACTTTCTGAAGACGATGTTGAACGTTTTCTTAGTCACCTCGCTATTGATGAAAAAGTAGCGGTCAAAACGCAGGCACTTGCGTTAAACGCCATCTCTTTTTTGTATCGAGAGTACTTCCAGATGCCACTTTCATTGAATATGAGGTTTCAAAAATCACTCACTGAGAAAAAACTGCCCGTTGTCTTAACAAGAGACGAAGTGCGACGCTTTGTTCAGCATATTGACCCCAAATACAAGCTCCATATCCAACTTTTGTATGGATCTGGCCTGAGAATCATGGAGTGCTTACGGCTAAGAATTCAAGATATTGATTACGACTACGGTGCGCTTAGAGTCTGGCAAGGAAAAGGTGGTAAGAATAGAACGGTCACATTAGCCAAAGAGTTACACGACCCACTAAAAGCGCAGGTCAATCTAGCGAGAGATTATTATCAGAAAGACCGTCATATGGGTGGGTATGCCGGTGTTTATATCTCCGATGGGTTACGAAAGAAGTACCTCGGCGCAGAATTGGATTTTAATTGGCACTTTCTCTTCCCATCAACCAAATTAAGCATAGATACAGATACCGGTGAATTTAGACGGCATCATGTCAATGAAAGCGCAATACAAAGGGCTGTAAAACGAGCGGCAAAAGATGCGGGAATAGAAAAGTCGGTGACTTGCCATACCCTTAGGCACAGCTTTGCTACCCACCTTCTTGAGTCAGGTGCCGACATACGAACCGTCCAAGAGCAACTTGGACATACCGATGTGAAAACGACTCAGATCTACACCCACGTGATCGAACGTGGCGCAGGAGGAGTGTTAAGTCCCTTATCAAACCTATAGAGACACAAAAGCCACCGAGTTATTAGACATAACTCGGTGGCTTCAGCAATATAATGTCCTAGTGACGCTCGCCCAATTTGACGTTGCCTTTGGAATCAAACCAAAGCGCTTGAGCACGGCGGCGGCCGAGCAAGATCGGACCATCATCATAAAACAGGAAGTTCTTCCAATATTTTTTGAACGTTGACCACTTCGTCTCTATTACGTTGTATTTCTCATAACAGAAGTACACCGTGACATCATCTTGCCAATCGATAAACGCCGCGATTTCTTCTGGTAACTCAGGTTCATCGGCTTCCCAAGCGGTCATCCAATCGACTTCTTCTGACCAATTAGAATCTTTCATTGGCCAATCGGACGAGCTCAAACGATCCATATCGGGACTTTGTGCACTAATGTTCTCTTTCCAGAACTGCGCGGCGCGAGCTTGACTCATCGGCTTGATAAACTCGAGGTCCTCTTCAGGCACTGGCATTGACTGGTGAGTAAAAATCCATTTTCTTTGGTATTCATCCAAAGGCAAATAAGACATTCAGTCTCCTTTCTTACGACTTCAGCCAACCTTTCTCGGTGGCTTCTTCAATCAGTTCTTTAGCTTTGTCCCATAGGGTGACAGAGCCAAATTCAATTCTTTTATTGATGGTTAACGCTTGCTCGCGCGTGACACCATGTTCTTTCCAACTTTGACCATCGTTGTGGCAGTTGAGCAGCATCGGGATAAGGCGATCTAACGCTTTAGCGTATTTCGCATCATCACTTTGTACAGCTTCAAACTCTTTCCACAGGGCGAACAGTTCATCACCTTGATCACTTGGTAACATTCCAAACAAACGCTCTGCTGCTTTCAGTTCTTTCTCTTCTTGCTCTTTTGAGGCTGCGACATCATAAACAAAGGTATCGCCTGCGTCGATCTCTACGACATCATGGATAAGCAACATTTTCATCACTCGAGCAATATCGACTGGTGCATTCGCATGTTCCTGCATTAATACCGCCATCAATGCAACGTGCCAACTGTGCTCACCGCTATTCTCTAAGCGTCGGTCGGCACTCTTTATCCGAGTACGACGAAGTACACTTTTTAGCTGATCCAGTTCAATGAGAAGTGCTAGTTGCTTTTCCAATCTTTCCATTTATCATGCCTCTGCTGTCCAGTTTGGGTTGGTCAACGATGTCAGTACGTGATCTTGCCATTGACCATTGATCAACAAATAGTCCTTTGCGTACCCTTCTCTCTCAAAACCGACATGCTGTAACACCGCTTCGCTGCGCTTGTTATGCGGCATGTAGCCAGCTTGAATACGGTGTAACTTTTGCACGTCGAACATGTAATCACAGGCCATTTTAAGCGCGCGGCACATATAACCATTGCCCTGTGCGTCTTCCGCAAGGGAATAGCCTACGTTACAGGCGTATAGCGGAAAGCGAGTCAAATTGCTAAAAGAGAGCGTACCAAGCATTTTACCAGATTCTGCATGAACAAGCAGACAATAGTAACCAAGCCCCAGCCGATGCAGTTCATTCAGCTTAATGAGCTTTTGAAGCCAACCATTCACGGAGTAGAATGCTTCTTCACGTCGCGGCTCAAATGGTGCCAAATACTCTCGGTTAGTCTGAAAATACGCCGCAATCATATCGGCATCGCCAATTTCTGCAGTACGCAGAAGCAAGTCGCCGTCCAACTTGTGAACGGCGATAGAGGAGCTTTTATCTTCCATTATGAATGACAACTTCCATTTGATTTCGGATGAGTTTTGCGGATAGCCCGTTTTTTACGAATATCCTAGCTTTTACGAATACCATAATCTCGAAGTTTGTTCGCGATAGAGGTGTGCGAAACGTTCAATCGCTTGGCGAGCTTACGGCTTGATGGGAACGATTGGTACAGACGCTCTAAGATCTGCGACTCATAGTCACGCATTATCTCATCAAGCGAGCCATCAAGGTTCAGTGTCGTACTCGTGCCACCCATTGCTTGTGGTTGTGGCAGATTAAAGTTTTCTGCTTTTAGGACGTGCCCATCCATTTCAGTCAATGCGCGCAGAACCATGTTATCGAGCTGTCGCATGTTGCCCGGCCATTGGTAATTAGCTAACGCATCTACCAACTCCTCATCCAGCTCTGGCTTATCGATACCAAGTTGTTGAGCGTGTTTCGTTACAAACAAGTCGAGTAGCGGTGCCACATCATTCGAGCGCTTGCGTAGAGGTGGAATGTTCAATGTTAGGACATTCAGACGATAGTATAAATCTTCACGGAACTTGCCAGCTTCAGCAAGCTCAGCCAAGTTGTGTTTAGTCGAAGCAATAATACGAACATCAACGTGCATTTCGTCTTCTGCGCCCACACGACGGAAGTTACCGTCCTGTAAGAAACGTAGAAGTTTGATTTGCAGATGCGAGCTCATTTCACCGATTTCATCGAGGAAAACCGTACCGCCGTTTGCTTGTTCAAAAATGCCTTTATGACCTTGCTCATGATTAAACGAGCCTGGCGCGTGGCCAAAGAGTTCAGTTTCAGCCACATCATCAGGCATCGATGCACAGCTCAAGACGAGAAACGGTTTGCTCGCACGGCCAGAACGGCTGTGACACGCTTTTGCTAACATCTCTTTACCAGTGCCGGTTTCACCTTCAATCAATAGAGGTTGATCGAGAACTGACAGTTTTTTCGCTTGGTTTATCAATGCCCTATGACGGTTAGACAAACCAACAAAGTGCTCGAACCCTAATTGATTGTGTAACGGCAGTGTCTCTTCGATTTGTGAGCCTTGCTGGCTTGAACGAATTGTCATCAGTGTACTGGCTAATGTCGAGTTCTGCGCTTCGTCTTTAATGTAAACGGGCATCAACTCAAGGATGTAGTCTAAGCCGTCGATCACCAAACTTTCACGAGTACGCGCGTTAACACCTTCAGACCAACGAGAAAAACGCACGCTTGGTAGCAATGTGCCAATTTGCGTACCGATCACATCTTGTTTGTGCTGACCAAGTAATGATAGTGCTGCCATATTTGCCATATCGACAGCGCCTTTAAGGTCAATCGCAAATACAGGATCTGGAAGGTTATCTACCAATGATAGTAGCTCTGTATTGTGGCGCTCCATTGGCATAAATTGAATCTTTCTAACGTCTTTGACGCCGGAAATACGACGAATTTCAGCCATCAGCTCACTAAAAGTATCAAAATCAATATCCGGGCAGTTTAAGTAGATGATGCCACTAATATCGATTTCGATACCACGCAAATCGATGCTTTTAGATGCTAAAATATCGAGCAGTTCTCGGGTAAGACCGAGCCTATCTTCACATAAGACTTCAAGACGCACTGAAAAAATCCCAATTCACAACTGTCAGGAAAAGTTGACAGTAGTTTCTCCTAAGCTTGGTATGCCGTCAAGCAATCCTCTATGCTAAAGGTGACATTGCTTACGGTTTGACCGTGATTGATGCAACTTTCGCCACCACTTCCTTACGAATCGCCCCTAATTTGACTTGACGCTCTGGATACCAAGGCAAAGGTCGAAGCAGTGCCATGGATTTCAGGCCAAGACGGGCTGTCAAAATCCCCACACCAAGCCCCTGCCCCGCACGCGCTGAGATCTTCCCTGCTAGATCCATAGACATCAGGTCCATACTGGCATCTATTGCAAGCTCACTAGCACCAGCCGCAGCCATGTTCACAAACACCGCACGGAGCAGTTTGATGCGAGAAGCGTAGCCAAGTTCAACGCCGTACACCTTAGAAAGGTTGTCGATCATTTTGAAATTGCGCCACGCTACCAGCAGCATATCAGCAGCAGCCAATGGACTCACCGCCACTAAAGCCGCAGACTCAGTTGCGTGCTGAGAAACAATTTTGGTTGCGAGCTTGTCTTGCTGGCTAACGACCATGGAGTCGTACATCTCTAGAATTTCAGCATCGCTGTGAGCGGGATTCACACTGTTCTGCCAACGGTCAAAACCTGGGTTCTCTGCCAGTACACCACTTTGCTCCGCGACTTTTTCACAGAACGCTTTACCCTTGCCAACGCTTTGGCTATCGATAAGCGCTTCACTTTCTTCTTGCACACTAAAGTGATTACGCAGTTTGCGCAGCTTCCATAACTCTTTGCCTAACGCGCCTAAACCAAAAGAAGCGATGGTAGTGGTAAAGCCCGCCCAACCAAGCGCAAGCCAATCGGCAGTTTGTACTGCGGTAATAACAGAATCGACCGCTTGCCAACCAACTAAACCGGCAAAGGTGGCAAAGAGACCCGTTGTCAGCCATTTGCGGCCAGATTTAGGGCGAATGACTTGTTCGAGCTGCAACTCTTGCTCGGTTTCTTCCTGTTGCTCCTCGATCGCCACGGGAACGAAGGTTTCTTTTTCTGAAAACGTCTTTTGAGCCGTCAACTCAGGTGAAACTCTCTCTTCATCACTGTGCATCGCTCTTTCTGAGAAGACCTGTTTTTGTTTTAGCTCGCTCATTTCAATTTGTCTCCCAATAGGTATTCCAATGCTTTATCGAGTCGAATATGTTTCATCGGCTCGTCGGTTTCTGAAGGCATTGGACGGAAAGAAGTAAAATCAAAGCCACTGTTTTGCCAATATGCCGCATTAGGTAACTTCTTCGGCACTTCTCCGGGGAACATCGTCATTGGATCGCCATCTAGTGTTGTACCTTGCAAAGCTGGCACGGTCTTATCACCAGAAGCAATAAAGCCTGAGGTCGTCGCTTGAATCGAGGCAATACTCATGCAGCTCATTTCAATGTTCTCATACGAAGCGGTTTGCCAAGCCGGATGTACCATCTGTTGCAGCAATGAAACCAAGTGGGGATGTTGATCCGGGGTCACGTGGTCCGCTTTCGTCGCGGCAAACAGTACTCTGTCGATTTTTGGCGAAAACAAACGGCGCAAAAAGCTGCTGCGCCCATATCGGAAGCTGTGCATGATCTGCTCAAGCGCTTGGCGCATATCGTAAAAGGCTTCATCACCCGCATTGAGTGGCTGTAAGCAATCCACCAGCACAATCTGTCGATCAAACGTTGCAAAGTGATGCTTGTAAAATGCCTTTACGACCTTTTGCTGATACTCGTGATAACGCGCTTCTAGCATCGCTAAGTTGCTACCTTTGGCTGGCTTCGTATCTGCGTCAAATCGACATGGGAAGAACTGCAATACTGGCGCACCTTCAAGCTCACCAGGCAGAACGAAACGACCAGGTTGAACCCAATGTAAGCCGCTTTCTTTGCATGCATGCAAATAGTCGGTGTAAGTTTTTGCGACTTTCTCAAGCTGCTTTTCATTCAGATCTGCATTCAAATCTAACGCTTCAAGTTCAGTCAACCAACTAGCGGCAAGTTCACTGCGCTGCCCTTTCAAGGCCTCAAACTGAGTCTGAGACCAAGTCGCAAAGTTCATATCAAGTAAAGGTAGGTCCAATAGCCATTCGCCCGGATAGTCGATGATATCGACGTTCAGTACGGCAGTTTTACTCAACAGCTTTTTAGTGGCTTTGTTTGGCTTATATTTTAGCGCTAAGCGAATTTCACTGACATCACGCGTAGGCACTGGCCACTGAGGTGGCATAGCATGAATTTGGCTCATCGCATCGTCGTAGGCAAAACGTGGCACCATCATGTTAGTTTGCGGCTCACGTTTGGCGCCAATTAAGCGTTTGTCACGGGCGGCATTAAGTAGCGGCAAATTGTCGTGAGTGGCGGTATGCAATAATTGATTAACCAGAGAAGTAATAAAAGCCGTCTTACCGGCACGCGATAGCCCCGTTACGGCGATGCGGACGTTTGCGTCCATACCACGGTTGATAAAGTCATTAACTTCTTGCGTTATTCTTTTCATACTTTTTATTTATCTCATCAATTCTTGCTACGCAGTGTAATTTTACCAACCTTAATCAAAGATGAACAAAGTATTCACTGCAATATATGATCCCTAAAAACGCAAAAGCCTCTGAGAATTTCAGAGGCTTGGAGGTTCTAACTGCGGTTGGAAATTCTAATCATCTTCAATCAATTTGTAGATAACAAACAAAGCAATTTCCAGCATTAACCACAATACGCAAGTGATGGTGACGTATTTTTCATCAAAGATACTGATGCCATGAAGAATCAAGTCGTAGCCAACAAAGCCGCCCACCACTACTGCAAGAATGATCTGTAGAATTTGTATAAAACGAGGCATGCTTTCTCCTAATCATAGTCCGCACAACAATGTAATTTGCTATGCCTATAAGTTTATATCTGATTATATAGACAAAAAGTGCAGGTTTCGCTGCACTTTTGTCAAATGTTTGCTAGTTAAATCAGCACTTTGTCACATTCTCTGAAGTGAGACGCGTGATGAGTGCCCACAGCAATTACGCTTCCATCTCTTGGATTTTCACTTTCCAAGTATCTGGACCAATTTGGTGAGCGTTCGCGCCATTTGAATCCACTGCGACCGTCACTGGCATGTCTTCGACTTCAAACTCGTAAATCGCTTCCATACCAAGATCCTCAAACGCAACCACGCGTGCTTTCTTGATCGCTTTCGCTACTAGGTAAGCCGCACCGCCGACTGCCATGAGGTAAACCGCTTTGTGGTTTTTGATCGATTCAACCGTTGCAGGGCCACGCTCTGCTTTACCGATCATGCCCATGATGCCGGTTTCTTCTAACATCATGTCCGTGAACTTATCCATACGTGTTGATGTGGTAGGGCCTGCTGGACCCACAACCTCATCACCAACCGCATCAACTGGGCCAACGTAGTAGATGAACTTACCTTTTAGATCGACACCTTCAGGTAGGCCCTCGCCCGCTTCTAGCATGCCTTGAATGCGTTTATGCGCAGCATCACGGCCAGTAAGAATTTTGCCCGACAGCAGAACCGTTTCACCGGTTTTCCACTCTTGAACTTCTTCTTTGGTCACGGTATCTAAGTTCACGCGACGTGTGTTCTCGCCCGCTTCCCAAGTGATATCTGGCCAATCTTCTAGCTTCGGTGGCGTTAGCTCAGCAGGACCGTTGCCATCTAGCGTGAAATGCACGTGACGAGTCGCTGCGCAGTTCGGGATTAAGCACACTGGTTTAGAAGCTGCATGCGTTGGTGCAGTTTTGATTTTTACGTCAACAACTGTTGTTAAACCACCCAAACCTTGAGCACCAATACCCAGCTTGTTTACACGGTTGAAGATGTCAAGACGAAGCTCTTCTTCAGCATTTTGAGGACCACGATCAATCAGTTCCTGAATGTCGATGTGCTCCATCAGAGATTCTTTTGCTAATACCGCAGCTTTTTCAGCGGTACCGCCGATACCAATACCAAGCATGCCCGGTGGACACCAACCTGCACCCATCGCTGGCAGCGTTTTCTCTACCCATTCAGCAATGTCGTCAGACGGGTTTAGCATCACCATCTTGGTTTTGTTTTCAGAGCCGCCGCCTTTCGCCGCAATTTGAATTTCAACTTTATCGCCTGGCACCATATTGATGTGTACGACCGCTGGCGTGTTGTCTTTAGTATTGATTCGCTTGCCAGCAGGGTCCATTAGAACCGAGGCACGCAATGGGTTGTCCGGATTTGTGTAAGCCTGTCGAACGCCCTCATCCACCATCTGTTGAACTGTCATGTCCGTCGAGTCCCATTGAACACCCATACCGATGTTCACGAAACAAGTTACGATGCCAGTATCCTGACAAATCGGTCGATGACCTTCTGCCGACATACGGGAGTTAATTAGGATCTGAGCGATGGCGTCTTTTGCCGCTTGGCTCTCCTCGCGGTGGTAGGCTTTTTCAAGGGCCTGAACAAAGTCTAGCGGGTGGTAGTAAGAAATATACTGTAGCGCATCAGCAACGCTGCTGATGACATCCTGCGTGCGTATTACCGTCATTGCATGCCTCATTATTGTTATGCTTTGCTTCCATTATTGGCTTGGCTTCTATCGTGTTTGTTGAGCTTATTGCTCTTAAATGAGCTTTGTTTTTATAAACGTTTATTTTTAAACCATGTTTTATAAACAATTGTCGAATGGCTGATATCGACACACGAGTAATTGAAGTCGCCTTCTCATATAGTAAAACCACCTCCAAGCCTTTGTATAGAGGTAGTTTGGCTATACAGGCGTTTATGATACTCTTGCTGCCCATGACATGCCATGCAGTGAACGAACTCTTTGTCACAATTTAAACAAATGAACAACATGGATACGCAATTGCTTGATTTTAAGGCATTGGATTACGCCAACGACCTAGCTACCTCCCTATTTTCTCGTATTGAAAGCCAACCTTGGGCCATGCTTTTGCGCTCGGCTTCCAATACACATATCGACAGCCGATTTGATGTTCTGGTTGCCAATCCAATCGCAACACTAGAGACCGTTGCCGACGATACGCACATTAAAACAGAGTCGCGACAATACGTGTCTAAAGAAGATCCGTTCTCGCTACTGGATGAACTTCAACAGCAGCTTTTACCAAACCTTGATTTGGAAGCAAACTTGGAGCTGCCATTTGTCGGTGGTGCGCTCGGCTATTTCAGTTACGATTTAGGGCGCCGTGTTGAATCTATGCCAGAACTGGCGACCAAAGACCTTCAAACGCCAGACATGGCGGTTGGGCTGTATGAATGGGCATTAGTGATCGATCACAAGTTGAAGAAAGCGTGCATGGTAGGCCAAAACATTGAGCAAGCGTGGCAATGGCTTAATTCACAATCTCCAGCTGATGTTGAAGACTTCAAGCTGATTGGAGATTGGCAATCAAACATGACGCCAGACTCTTACGCTTCACGTTTTGATCGCGTTCAAGAATACCTATTAAGCGGCGACTGTTATCAAATCAACTTGGCTCAACGTTTTAACGCTTCGTACCAAGGGAGTGAGTGGCAAGCTTACACCAAGTTAGAAGCGGCTAACCAAGCTCCTTTTTCTGCGTTCATTCGTATGCCTCATTCGGCAATTGTGAGCGTGTCACCAGAGCGTTTTTTAGAGCTGAAAGACAACGTCATTGAAACCAAGCCAATCAAAGGTACTCGCCCTCGTAGCCAAGACAACAAGCTAGACCAAGCCAACGCACACGACTTACAGACGGCGGAAAAAGATCAAGCCGAGAATCTGATGATCGTCGATTTGCTGCGTAACGATATTGGCCGTGTTGCTTCACCGGGTAGTGTTCACGTGCCTAAGCTGTTTGATATCGAGAGCTTCCCAGCAGTGCATCACTTAGTAAGCACTATTCGAGCGAACTTAGATACGCAGTACAACGCAGCAGACTTGCTTCGAGCTTGCTTCCCCGGGGGGGGTCCATTACTGGTGCGCCAAAAGTTCGAGCGATGCAAATTATTGAAGAGCTAGAACCGCACCGCCGTAGCGCTTACTGCGGTAGTATTGGCTACATTTCACGCCATGGCAGAATGGACACCAGTATTACGATTCGTACGTTAGTTGCGGAAGATAACAAGCTCTACGCTTGGGCAGGCGGAGGTGTCGTTGCAGACAGTGACTGTGCAGCAGAGTATCAAGAGACGCTGGATAAACTGTCGAAGATCTTACCGGCACTGAAGTAACTTTCAACGCTACACAGTCCTAAGAAAAGCGGCTCTGTTGTTATAACAGAGCCGTTTTTACTTGTAGCAATTATTCGTGACTCGTCATTCTTCTAACCATTTACACATAACCTGCTCAATATCAGCGGCGGTGTAAGGCTTAGTAAGAATGTCGTTCATTCCTGACTTGATACACTTTTGCCTTTCTTCTAACGTCGTACCAGCAGTGAGTGCGATAATTGGCTTTTTATAACCACGCTGTCTCAAGAACATTGTCGCTTCATACCCATCCATTTCGGGCATTCTACAATCCATAAAGATCAACTCGTAGTCCTTTTCATCGACCGCAGCAAGAGCTTCCATTCCGTTGTTTCTTAAATCAGGAACAACGTCTAATTTTTTAAGCATCTGCGTGACAATGACCTGATTCATTCGGATATCATCGACGACGAGAACGTTCCTGTTCGCAAGACGAATCCCCTTCTTAGTGCTGACCCCACCAACGGACATGAGTGTTTGCTCTTTCCCTAGCGCTAAAGGGATAGATACTTTGAATATCGTTCCTTGCTTTTCTTTACTGACAAAACTAATTTCTCCGTCCATTAATTCCACTAAGTTCTTGGTGATTGCCAAACCCAGCCCAGAACCTTCAAAATTACGTTTACTCGAACGATCAACTTGCACAAACGGATCGAATAACGTCGCCTGAGCGTCTAGTGGGATACCAATACCAGTATCTTCAACATCAAAGCAAAGGTGTCCATCTAGCCACTCTACCCTTAGGACTACTCCGCCCAATTTGGTAAATTTAATGGCGTTTCCAACCAGATTTACCAGTATCTGCGTTATCCTCTCAGCATCCCCATTGAGATAGTTAGGTATGCCTAGCTTCTTATCAATTGAGAAATGAATGCGCTTTTCCGCCGCTTTCGCTGCGAAGACTCCCATTAATGAACTTTCCAGTTCTGGCCACGCAAAATCTTTGCGGATAATTTCCATCATCCCCGCATTCATCTTGCTGAAATCAAGCAGATCATTAATGATGACTCTCAGCAGCTCACCTGATTGCATCAAGTTCGTGAGGTATTGGTGTTGTTCCGTTTCTAACTCGGTTCGGCCTAGCAACTCAGCACTACCTAACACGCCATTGAGTGGTGTCCTTAGCTCATGGTTGATCATCGCCACAAACTCTTTTGTTGCACGTTCAGACTCTTCTGCTCGTTTACGAGAAGCAATTTCTCGCTCCATACTAAGGTGACGGCTGATCACGCCATGCACAAGGTCAGACACCAAAGCCATCTGTTTACTGATAAATGCCTTATCCATCTGCTCTAGAGCAATATCAAAAACAAGTTCACCAAGAACCTGGTTATGCAGAGTAACTGGTAAATTGAGAAACTCTCCATTCCACACTGGGTGTGTTGGTTTCACTGTATTGGCCAATAAAGTCAAATGCCCAAATTGATGTCGTTTGAGAGATGAAAAATGCACGTCATCCAAAATCAAAAAAGCGCCTCTAACGACTGAGCTCGCAGTCAGTTGCTCTAGAAAACTTGCCACAAGCGTTTCATCAAAAACACTCGATAAGAATGAACGTCCGAACTTAATAAGAGTCGCATCGATCTGCTCTTCGAACTCAAACTTGCACAGATCCTTTTCTGATTTCATTTCAAGCTTCTTCAACGCAATACTAAGTCGCTGATTAGATTCATAGAGTTCGAGACTCTTTTGTTCCAACAACTGCTCAGCCGCTTTGCGTGAGGCGATCTCTCTTTTTAGCTTTCGTTCTATTGGAGAGTGGTTTGTCATGAACTGTTATACTACCTCTAGCCAAAAACGAACTTGGCTTCCATCTGCCGATTGATTCTGATGACGTACATTCACAGACTGACCGAAATGACTCGCGCACCCTTTAACCAAACCGACACAAACATGAGCCATACAACGGGCGCTTCGATAATCAAAAACCATCTCTGTTTCCGTTTCACTAATAAAGTCAAATTGCGGCGGGCTGGCTTCTGGGTAGAGTTTTTTTACTTCAACATGAATAAAATCCTCAACATGGCGCACGAACTGAAAAGTTGTTTGGCATTGCTGCAAGCTTGCATGGTTAGGAATGGAAGCGAGCAGGTTTTGGAACACACATTCACCAAAAACTTCCTGCAACTGCTCCGGAGGAATATTAGATATTTTGCTTAAACTGACAATCAGCTTAACTAGATCACGATGATCATAGCTACCAACTGCGGTGTAGATGCCTTCGTCGTTAGAAAGTTCGAGAACCTGGTCTAATGTTTCTAGACCAAACTTGTCTTCAACTAACTCCATGAACTCAGTGAAAATAATCCCTTTCATCTTCTTCTACTAACCTTATAGTGAGGCTTTAAAATAAAGAATGGTGTATAACGTTATAACTTTCAAATAAATGTGTTGGTAACAACGCTTTGCTCATAGAGTGCCGAAAATAGGGATTGAACTTTGGTCATCAACAAATCAACGCTTTTACAAAACTTTCAACTACAGCTTCCAACCGGATACCATAAAGAGTCTCTGGTTCGTTTAGCGCATTTAAAAAATGCGGAGTTACGTGAAGCGGCAGTATTGATCGGCTTTGTAGAAAGAGAGCAAGGCTTACAGGTTATTTTTACTAAGCGTGCAATGCATTTGCGCCACCATCCTGGGCAAATTAGTTTCCCTGGTGGTAAGTATGAACCTGAAGATGGCCAATTAGTAAACACCGCGTTGAGGGAAGTCGAAGAGGAGATCGGAATCGAATCGTCTCATATTAGGGTGTTTGGACAGCTCCCTACACTACCAACCATTAGCCAATTTAATGTCACACCATTTTTGGCTTTCGTTTCACCTGAATACACGACGCGAATCGATCCCAATGAAGTGGCCGAAGTATTTGAAGTGCCAGCTAACCACATTTTGAATCCTAGCAAGCTATTCAGCAATCAGTTCAAATTAAAAAACACCAGCCATCGCGTATTTGCCATTCCTTTTCAACAACATTTCATTTGGGGCATGACTGCACAGATCATCGAATCGATGCAAAAACACATCACTTCAAATTGATTGCTCTATCAATTAATTTCGCAGCATGACGTCAATCATCATGTGCATCAATATTAATAAAAAGTTATTTATCAAACATCACTTCACATTAGTTTAATTTAATTTTCATAAAGCAAACGCTTGCGCAAAGATAAATTCATACAACTAATGCATCGGATAACTTTTTCTAATCACACTCATTAGCAATAATCACGTGTAGCACGCCATTTTCGTGATAAAAAGCAGGTTTTTGACATATCATTCAATAAGCTCGAGCAATACATGATTTAGATCTAATTTTCCTAGTGCAAAATCTTGCAAAATTGCTCCCGACTTATTTCCTGTTCCCAAAATGAGTAACTCAAAAATGAATACAACTACTTCTGCGGTTTCAACCGCACAATCGTCTAGTAAGTTTTCTTACAAAGACTTCACCTGGTGTTTGTCTCTATTCGGCACAGCAGTAGGTGCTGGTGTACTATTCCTTCCAATTAAAGCGGGTGCTGGCGGTTTCTGGCCATTAGTTATCCTTGCTCTAATCGCAGCACCAATGACTTGGTTCGCACACAAATCTCTAGCTCGTTTCGTACTTTCTGCGAAAAACCCTGAAGCTGATATCACTGACACAGTAGAAGAGCACTTCGGTAAGACTGGCGCAAACCTTATTACTTTTGCATACTTCTTCGCTATCTACCCAATCGTACTTATCTACGGTGTTGGTATCACAAACACGGTTGACTCTTTCCTAGTTAACCAAATGGGTATGGAATCTATCCCTCGCTGGCTACTTTCTGGCGCGTTAATCGCTGCTATGACAGCAGGCGTAGTGTTCGGTAAAGAGCTAATGCTGAAAGCAACATCAGCGATGGTCTACCCTCTAGTATTCATCCTACTAGCACTGTCTTTCTACCTAATTCCTGATTGGAATACATCAATGATGGAAGTGTCTCCAAACTGGGGCGAAATGCCTTCAATCGTTTGGCTAGCAATTCCAATCATCGTATTTTCATTCAACCACAGCCCAATCATCTCTCAGTTCTCTAAAGAACAACGTCGTGTATACGGTGATGACGCAGTTAAGAAAACTGACGCGATCACTGGCGGTGCAGCGATGATGCTTATGGGCTTTGTAATGTTCTTCGTATTCTCTGTAGTACTTTCTCTATCTCCAGAGCAACTAGCAACTGCGCAAGAACAAAACATCTCAGTATTGTCTTACCTAGCTAACGTTCACGAGTCTCCACTTATCTCTTACATGGGTCCTCTAGTGGCGTTCGCAGCAATCACTTCTAGCTACTTCGGTCATTTCCTAGGCGCACACGAAGGTCTAGTTGGTCTAATCAAATCTCGCTCTGAATCACCTAAGAGCAAGATTGAAAAAGCATCACTAATCTTCATCGTTGTGACTACTTGGATCGTTGCTATCGTTAACCCAAGCATCCTAGGTATGATTGAAACGATGGGTGCTCCAATGATTGCAGCTATCCTATTCTTGATGCCTGTATTCGCTATGAACAAAGTTCCTGCAATGGCGAAGTACAAAACTTCAGCACCTGTACAGATTTTCACAGCAATCTGTGGTCTTGCAGCAATTAGTTCTGTAATCTACGGCGCTCTTTAATCACCGCTCTCTATAAAGCGTGATTAATTCAAGAATATAACGATAATAAAAAGCCTCCCAACTCCCCTTGGGAGGCTTTGTTCTGAGGTAATCGATATGATTAGTGTTTTTGATATCTATAAAATCGGTGTTGGTCCTTCAAGCTCACATACTGTAGGTCCAATGAAAGCGGGTAAAGAGTTTATTGATGATCTCCGTGCAATGGGAAAGCTGCGCGACATCACTAAAATCACCGTTGACGTTTATGGTTCACTATCACTGACAGGGAAAGGTCACCACACGGATATCGCAATCATCATGGGTCTTGCTGGCAACTCCCCTGAGAAAGTAGATATCGACTCTATTCCGGGCTTTATCGCTCGCGTAGAAGAAACTGAACGCCTTCCTGTTGGCATGCACTGTCACACAGTATCGTTCCCGAAAGATGGTGGTATGAACTTCCATACTACTAACCTTGAGCTTCACGAAAACGGCATGCAGATCCACGCGTGGATCGAAGACGAAAAAGTGTACTCAAAGACTTACTACTCTATCGGCGGCGGTTTCATCGTTGATGAAGAGAACTTCGGTAAAGAAGTAGAGAACCCAATCAAGGTTCCTTACGAATACACAACAGCAGAAGAGCTTGTTCACCAGTGTAAAGAAAGCGGTCTTTCTATTAGCGCATTGGTAATGAAGAACGAACACTCTCTGCACTCTGATGAAGAGACTCGTACATACTTCGCAAACATCTGGCGCACAATGCGCGAGTGTATGGATCGTGGTATGAACGAAGAAGGTATTCTGCCTGGTCCACTACGTGTACCTCGTCGTGCAGCAGCACTTCGTCAGCAACTGCTTACTTCTGAAAAAACAACGAACGATCCAATGTCGGTTGTTGATTGGGTAAACATGTTCGCTTTCGCAGTAAACGAAGAGAACGCAGCAGGTGGCCGTGTTGTGACAGCACCAACTAACGGTGCGTGTGGCATCATCCCTGCGGTACTGGCTTACTACGATAAGTTCATCCAAACCGTAACTGAAAAAGATTACATCCGTTACTTCGCGGCTTCTGGCGCAATCGGTGGTCTTTACAAGCGAAACGCGTCTATCTCTGGTGCAGAGGTTGGCTGTCAGGGTGAAGTTGGCGTAGCGTGTTCTATGGCGGCAGCGGGCCTTGCTGAGCTTATGGGTGGTAGCCCTGAGCAAGTATGTATGGCGGCGGAAATCGCAATGGAGCACAACCTAGGCCTAACGTGTGACCCAGTTGCAGGTCAGGTACAGGTTCCATGTATCGAGCGTAACGGTATCGCGGCAGTAAAAGCGATCAACTCGACTCGTATGGCACTACGTCGCTCTTCAGCTCCGACAGTTTCTCTAGATAAGGTTATCGAGACCATGCTAGAGACTGGTAAGGACATGAACGCGAAATACCGTGAGACATCTCAAGGTGGTCTAGCAGTTAAAGTTATCTGCTAATCCCCCTCTTCTCTCTGAATTGAAAAGCCCGAGCATTGCTCGGGCTTTTTTCATTCCTATATCCACCTAGGAAAAATTCCCTCTAGATTGAGCTTTATAAAAAAATCTAAAATGTCCACTATATCCAGAAATTTAGGATATGCCCGTAGAACATCACATACCTTCCAATTCAATATTGATACCGTATTCAAAACATTACATTTGGAGCGCTTTAACACATGATTAGGTTTGAACTAGGAAACCAAATCTGCGTTTGCTTGTCCGACAAACAACTTTCACTTGAGCTCAACAATTCCACCCACTCTTCTATTCCTATCAGTAGAATTGAATATTTACTTTTGAGCACCATCGCGGCTTTTGGGAACTTAAATGCACCGATTAGTCAGAGGAATATCGAAAAGAAGTTATTAGCGCAGTATCAGCTGGTACTGCCTGAAAATGGATTTAAAAACTCAATCGCCTCACTTAGAAAGAAATTCAGACACCTCACGCAGAACCATGTTTCTATGCAGTAATCACTCATCGAAAATATTCACCGCAAGGGGTATTTTGTTCCCTTCCACAATCAACACGCACAAAAGGACGGCTTACGTCAGCAAGAGAGTATCGACAAGCGAACTGCTCATAGTATTAGGACTTTTATAGAGATTTGTTTAAGAAATCGACTGCTCTACTTGAACATTTTGTTCTTTCTTGTACTCACTGGGTTGCTTTATCTTGCGATCTGTTTTTATGCGATAAGCAACATCGTAAGACAGAATTATTTCGATAGCGCGTCATCATTAGCTCAAGACATTGCACTTAAAAGCTGTTTTGAAAATGAAGACCGCTTGAAAGGTTTTTTCGACAATGTAAGGTTGGTTGAATCAGCGTTGTTGACTGACCGACATAATATCCGCTGTCTTATCACACCTGAGGCTGTGGTCCCGGTAAACAACAACGACATAACCAAGTGGTTAGATAATGACAGTTATACAACCCACACATTCGAGCTTGCTGGCGCCACGGCAATGGTGCGAGTCAAAAACATCAACATTACAAATAACATAGAAAATCACATGTCACGGATGTTCCTATCAGGAATGAAAGTATGCACAAACACGGGGCCTGCTTTGGAGATCGGCGATACAAAAGGTCAGTCGTTTCTTTACAACGTCAATGGCAGTGGCTATAGAGAAGTCTATTACGTCACTGGCCCTGTGAGTAGTATTCTGGCGCTGAGCTTACTTCTTATCGTGTTGGTTAATCACAAGCTACTACGTTCACTTCTGACTTATATGTGGGCCATCCGTCACTTCAAATTAAAGCTTGAGCCCATTTACAACACGGCCAATAAAGTGAACATTCACTATGAGGTACTTTCGCGCTTTCAAGTGAAAAACACCCAAAAGTTCATTGAGAGTCTTATTAGTAATGGGCTTTTGCTCACTCATACAATGCTACTAATTCGGCTTATTTACGGCTCATCTAGGTCGCTAATCGCGCCACTTAGTATCAATGTATGCCCTTCATTGCTTGAAGGGCGCAACTTTCTCAAGCTCTATCGCCAACTCAGTAAGTTGGACTGTTCGCTCCTAACGATAGAGATTACAGAAAACGCGTCCATGTACTACACCGAAGAGATATATTCGAACGTCAACAAGCTGAAAGGCCTGGGTTGCAAAGTCAGCATTGATGACTTCGGCACTGGTAACAACAATGTTGAGCTTATTGGTAATATCACACCCAACTACCTAAAGATCGATAGATTGTTCGTTATGGATCTCAAACAGGATGATAAAAAGTCAGAAATGCTTCGTCAGCTAATCGCCATGGGACGTACCTACCATTGCACTGTTATCGTTGAGGGTGTGGAAAGTGCCGAGTGCGCTCATCTACTTACTACTCTTGGTGCCTATATCCATCAAGGCTACTATTACCCGCTCCTGCGTTGACAGGGGCTTTTTCTTCAAACCTTCATGAGCGTAATTGCGCTTTTATCGCATCCCTCACTATAATAGCGGTATGCTGTGTACCACCTCTGAATAGATCCAGATAGATATGATCGCGATTAAACCGGCAAAGTTGAAAGATTTTGCGAGCTTGATGCAATTGGAAGTGCATGACGATCAAAAAGGATTTCTTAAACCGTTTGAGCAAGCTTACCAAAACCGAAGTAAGTCAGAAGTGTTTTATACCATATTCCAAGACAGCTTGGCGGTAGGCTACTTAGTTATAGATAAGGCATTTGCTCAGTATGCACCGTTTGCAAAACGGCATGAACTTAAGCTGAGCTACATGGTAATTGGCAAGCAGTTTCAACAGAAAGGCGTTGGGAAAGCGACGCTTCAAAAGTTGATGGTTTATGGTTACGCCATCGATGCGGAGAGTAATTCTATTTGTGCAACCGTTTCCTGTTCAAACAAAGTGGGGATTACACTTTTTGAATCGGCTGGTTTTGAGAACACCCAAAAAACGATTTACGAACCTGATGGGAAAGCCGTCATCATGAGGCATCCGCTTAGTTGATGTTATAAAGGGCAGTGTCAAAAGACTCAACTGCCCTAATCCATTTTTATACTGAAAGAACTTCAGCCTGCCATCCGTAACCAAGATACTCTTTCGCTAAACTTTGAGCCACAAACATGGATACTACAACTTCTGTCCATTGGTCACTCATTCCGATTCGGTAGCGAAGTTTCATCATTTTCATAAATTTTACATCTTGTTGTTTACGCACAGACACCCGAGTTATCAACTAAAACACCATAAACAATCGAAGTCATTGTTTTGGTTATGGTGCAATCAGAATGCTAACCTTGGGTGTAATTAGTTATTCCATAGTTTTCGAAATAACACCGCACACATTCTGCAAAATGATATGATTAGAATGTAGAGTAAAAATACTGCATTTATAAAAATCAGTGAGGCTAATTAATTTTTATGGAAAGCGAGATACATACATCGATAATCGTTGATAGCTTTGAGGCACTCGCAACAAAGCAAACCATGCTACTTGCCAACACCCAAGCCCAAAATTGTGAAGAAACCCTTAAGCAATGTATTCTTGAGGCGATGGATTGGTTCAACATTGATCGAACAACGATGTTCCCCAACTCAATGTTATTTTTTAGTCATGGCAAAACAATAAGTGTTGCTCGTCCCCCTCATCAAATCTTAACCGCAAAGCAGGTATCTCCGGTAGATGGAGAAAAGTACCTTCGCTTGATTGGCAACTCATCTAAGACACAACTGTTTTCAACGAAAGAGATGGAGTCAAGCGACGTCACAGTGCTGAGAATGATCGCCGCGCAAGGCGGTAGCCATCACTATACCATTCCATTGGTTCAATTCGGACAGCGTTGGGGGGGGCATGTCTTTTACGCTCTTCAACAACCAAAGAGCAGCGTTAAGCGAGAAAGAACTCAACGAGTATACTTACCTTTCACATATGTGGCTGTCGTTTTGGCAGCACTCTAAGTTACATCGAACCTTATATAAGACCGATGTATCGACACATAATGAAAATACAAAGATGCTACGCCTAAGCCAGAGGCAGTATGATGTGTTAGCACTGCTAACGACAGGGAAGTCAGCCAAGGAATGTGCCAAAGAGCTGAATTTAAGCCCAAGAACCATCGAGTCACACAAGTATCGGCTATTAGACCTGTTAGAACTCGATTCACACGCGGAGCTCGTGCAATTTGCCTTGAGAAACGGGGTTGAATACTGATGCAACACAGAAGTTGAGCAATCAAGGTAGGCACTTGCCTACCTTTGTCACTCTAATGTGCTGCTGTTTTAGACACCAAATTAACGATCAATACGCCAATTATAATGAAGCCAATACCTATTAGAGCAGCGAGATCGAGTTTCTGGCCGTACAAGACGTAACCAACCCCAGCGACCAATACTATGCCCGCCCCACTCCATATCGCGTATACAACACCAACTGGCATTGTTTTTACCGTCACCGACAAAAGGAAAAAAGCAATAGCATAGCCAACCAGTACAATCGAACTCGGCAACCATTTCGTGAACTGTTCGGTTTTAGGGATATAGGATGTTGCTATGACTTCACAAACAATAGCAATACTTAACGCGACCAATGGCGGTAAAGAAACTAAAAGCTTGAACATATACTCAAGTAACCTCGAGATGCTTAGTTCAGCGAGAATGACTTGGTTTGAAGGCGAGGCAACAATTTAAATATCTAGTGGTTCTAAATCGAAAATTGTTAACGAAGCATACGAACCAAGGCAACTCGCCCTTCGGGAGCGTGTCACTGAAGCAATTTCTTCGTCAAACAACTTGGAAAGAGCGAGCTATTCCACTTCGTTGCTTTCCTTGAACTTGAATCAGTGACAACGCTCTGAACCCTGCATCTTGAAGTCACTTGAGTATAATTACCACGCAAGAAGATTAACTCAAGCGCGGCATTATAGAGATTCTTTACCGCTTATCTAGCCTAGTTTTAGAAAAGCAATTTTACGTACTAGCAATAATCAAGGGAATCATGGGGCATCTTCCGAACTCATCGATTTAAATTGGCTAGAGTTCACTTTCGTTTATATTAAGAATGCAGATGTCGTTCGATTGCGTTCGTTTCAAGTCAACGTAAGTGATGTCTTTTATTCCTAATTTCTTGAGGCTATCGATATTATAGCTCCAGCCCTTCATGTCTGAGTTGCACCCTTGGCTTTGCCATTTTTCTTGATTATTCAGATACCCAAACTGACTGATTTTTGGGTTAACCGAAATCATAGAATAAAAGGTCTTCTCATGGTTTTTAAGTAGCTGCAGTGCGCGATTCCAACGCTCCATTGCTTCTTTATCATTTGTTAACTTAAAAGAAGCATACTCAAGATGATCAACCCATAGTACTGATGCCCCACCAGTAATTAGTACTGACGATGCCGCAGGGAGAACATAGTTTGCGCATTCAGCTTGACAGTCACCACTGATGATAAGGTGTACATTGCTAGTATGCATCCAGCGCCCTAGCTCCATCGCAGCTTGATGCTCCCCTCCCTTGCTATCTACCATTATCGTTGAAATCGGCTCTTTCGATTGCTTTATTAACGTCTGAGCAAACTGAACCGTCTGTGGTGTTATTTCCTCATAAAAATACAAAGTACGACCTTTAACAGAAATATCTTTACCGAAGTCACACCCCATCAGTAGCAAAGGTAAACAAATCACTATGTAACGCACGTTAATTCCCCTTTCAGCCATAATGAGCTAATGCGTTGTCCTCTATCAATAGTAAGCAGGGAATTAACAGCCAACGTACCAAAGTGTTGTTTTCTTGACCAAAATCAACATATACCATTAATGGCATAACAAATTTCATCGCGTCTATGAGAGTACGATTAAGTTATAGGGTTTTCGCTAAACTAAAAAGCAACCACAGATCGCACAACTACATTGCATATTGGAAGATGCCATACTCGACGACGCCAATAAAAATCTTTCAATCTCACATTCTGTATCGACATATGGCCTGATTTAAGTTAGCTTTAGATGTATAGACGTCTAGAAGCTTAGGGAGAAAGCTGTGCCAATACGAATTCCAGATCAATTACCCGCGTCAGATATTCTTAGAACAGAGAACATCTTTGTGATGAATGAGACACGTGCCGCTAGTCAGGAAATCCGCCCTCTGCGCGTTCTCATACTGAACTTAATGCCCAAAAAAATCGAAACAGAAACCCAGTTCCTGCGATTACTTTCAAACAGCCCACTGCAAGTAGATGTCGAACTATTACGTATTGACGATAGGCCGAGTAAAAATACACCAACAGAGCACTTAGATACCTTTTATCGTCAGTTCGAAATGGTTAAGAACCGAAATTTCGATGGTTTGATCATCACAGGCGCGCCATTAGGTCTAGTGCAATTCGAAGATGTTATTTACTGGGATCACCTCAAGACCATAATGAATTGGGCAAAGGAACATGTAACATCAACTCTATTTGTGTGCTGGGCTGCCCAAGCAGGGTTAAAACTACTTTATGATTTGCCGAAGAAAACTCGTAAAGAGAAGCTTTCCGGGGTTTATCATCACGACATTCATCACCTATACCATCCAATATTACGAGGATTTGATGACTCGTTTCTTGCTCCTCATTCTCGGTACGCCGATTTCTCTCCTGAGTATCTCAATGAGCACACCGATCTAGATATCCTCGCTACATCAGATGTGGCTGGTGTTTATCTTGCTGCAACGAAAGATAAGCGCAATGTGTTTGTAACTGGCCACCCCGAATATGACTCGCATACATTACACAATGAGTACATCCGCGATTTGGGAGAAGGTATGGAGCCAGCAATACCGGTAAATTATTACCCTAATAACAACCCGGACAACCCACCACGAGCGAGCTGGCGCAGCCACGGCCATCTGTTGTTTTCAAATTGGCTAAACTACTGCGTATACCAACAAACACCATACGATTTAGACCATTTCAGCGAGTCTGCATTTACTAAAGATGATTGAGAATACTAGGGTCTGTTGCTCTTTCGCGGTTAAATTTTGTTCGAGGTAAAATCGTTTTAGGCGAGGCAAGAAGTGCGTAGCCTAGTCATTCTAAGCAAATACTTCTTAACAAAGCATGAAACGATTTTAGTCGGGGGCGCCTAGCCGAACCCTCTGGGCAGCGTTTGTTGGCCATTTCTACCTCGTTATCGACTTCTCATGTAGGCTAACTACACATTAAAGTCTCTGCCTTGTATAAATACCCAACAATTCGCTGCAAAAATCAGCTCGAAAGAGCAACAGGCCCTATTTAAATAGCCGGCTAAATCCGGCTATTTCATCGTTATTTGCAAACCTTGTCGCATTGTAATTTGGCGCTATTAGTCATTTCCACGTGAACTCATATCATGCCTTTACTCAATGGTAATTAGGTGATGTAGATGAGCTTAAAGAATTCACTTTCAATTTGTGCGCTGGTGATGTTAAACGGCTGTGTAACCGTCAATGAAGGAGAGCCCACCCAGAAAGCAGATCCCATCGCCATGGCTGAGTCTCGCATTGCGCTGGGTCTAGGGTACCTCGAAAATGGAAACATGATTCGTGCACACGATAATTTGCAACAAGCGCTTTCTCACGCACCTCAATATTACCGAACCCAGCTCTCTATGGCGCACTATTACGAAACAGTAGGTGAAGTCGATAAAGCAGAAAGTATGTATAAACGCTCACTTCGCCAGCATACTAAGAACGGAAACGTATTGAACAATTATGGGACATTTCTGTGTAAACAAGGGAAATACGAACAAGCCGATAAAATGTTCACTCGGGCGATCGAGCAGCCATACTACTATCTGATTCCCGCCAGCTACGAAAATGCCGCTTTCTGTGCTCTTAAGTCTCAACAACCAAAGCGAGCAAAATATTACTTTGAAAGAGCCATCGATCATGACCCTCATCGACCAAAATCCATCCTACAACTGGCAAAATTGGAAATTGACGATGGAGAGTACACGGACGCCCGTATTCGACTCATGCGTTTTCATCAGACCTACGGGTTAAAGAAAACCTCATTACAACTCATGGTGGAACTAGAGCGAGCCGCTGGCAATGACGCTCTGAAAGAGAAATATCAGCAGAAACTAGATAACTTATCTTAACTTGTTGGTATTTTTTCTTGGGTAGCGGCGGCGTAGTTGCTCACGCTGCTGCTTGGTCAGTTTCCGCAAGCGTCTCACTTTGGTTCTTTTTTGAATGCTTAGGTACTCTAAATAAACAATACGTATGAAAGCAATGAGCCCGATGACAAGCAGTATCGTAAACACGGTCATGAATGGCTGACATAACCAATCTGGTTGGCATGGGACAAAAAATTCAAACTCCATAACGCCCTCCCTTATCAGTGTTAGTAACACTCGTCATAGACTGATTAGATCATTGACCTCTCAATCATATCCCTAAACTCCCACTTTGAACTTGCTCCAGAGCATATCTTTTGAGCAAACTCGTCGAGAATACCGCTTACGCCTATTACTTAAAGATAATTAGTCGCTCCTAATGTCTGAATATCAATACCTTACTCCAACCTTTATGCATACCATGTCACACAATCAAAATATAAACTTGCGCAAAAACTGGATAAATTTATACATTCATCAACCCTAGAAAAGAAAAATCAACATAAACAACAATTATAACTACATAATTTATAAGGAAATAATTTCATGCAGTTTAAGTATTCATTGATAACGGCAGTGACCCTTGCATTACTTCAAGGTTGTGGAGGTGGCGATTCATCTTCTAACACCAATACGACGACCAATTCCGTTTGGAAGGCAGGAGATTTTAGTCAGTCTTCTAGCGACTTCGCGAATAAATGCGAAAATCCGCGAACAGGTTTAGACCCGTATGCAGGAAACACAGCATACCCAGACCAAGCCGGTTCCTCTTTACAAGAAAAGATGTTCTTACGTGCATTTACCAATGAAACTTATCTTTGGTATGACGAAGTACCAGATAACAATCCAAGTAACTACCGCACAGTGGTTGATTATTTCAACACCTTAGTGACACCTGAAGTGACACAAACTGGCAAGCCGAAAGATCGTTTCCATTTCACGGTACCTTATGAAGAGGACATGAAATCATCACAGTCTGGCCTTGTTGCTGGGTTTGGATTCAATTGGTCCTTCATTCGAGGCACTCAGCCAAGAGATGTCAGAATCTCTTACACTGAGGATGCTTCACCCGCTTCGCTAAATGGCATCGCTCGTGGTGATAAACTAATTGCGATTAATTCCATTGATGTTGTCAATACTGGTAGCCAGTCCGACATAGACTTTATTAATGCGACCTTATTCAATCCGAACCTGAACCAAGACTATACTTTTACGTTTGAGAGTGTCAGCGGACAAACTAAAACCGTCACATTAACTGCTACAGATGTTGTGACATCCCCAGTCCGCAATGCGAAAGTCATTAACTATAATGGCAAAAAAGTCGGTTACCTTCAGTACAACTCATTTGAACCTAGTGCGCAGACCCCACTGATCAATGCGTTTATTAAACTATCAGAAGCGCAAGTTGATGAGGTCGTTGTTGACCTCCGTTACAACGGTGGTGGCTTGGTACTACAGTCATCTCAAGTCGGTTACATGCTCAGTGGCGCAGGCCAAAACCGCGTATTTAGCGAGCTCATTCACAATGATAAAGTCATGAAGAACACACAAGCAGGTGCAAACACTTACAAGTTCACCAACGTCGCTATTGACTGGGCAGCAGGTCGTTACTCTGATGAACCTCTGCCTACACTGTCAGCCACTAAAGTCTATGTATTAACCTCTGGCGGAACGGCCTCTTCGAGTGAGTTACTGATAAACGCACTGCGTGGGATAGATGTAGACGTCATTCAAATCGGTTCAACCACGACGGGTAAGCCATATGGGTTCGCACCTGAGCAAAATTGTGGCACAAACTACTATACGATCCAGTTTAAATCAGCGAATGAGAAAGGCTTTGGAGATTTCGCAGATGGATTCATCCCAACCTCTAAAAACATGGCAAACAGTACGCTTGGTTTAGATAACAAGGTGGAAGGTTGCTTGGTTGGGGATGATCTCTCTAAACCACTTGGTGACACGTCGGAAGGCATGCTTGCGGCTGCGTTAAACTACATGGACACTGGTGTATGCCCGCAAGTTTCACCAGTAAGCTTCAACTCAATGCCATTAGATTCGTCTTCACCAGCAATCATGGACTTGCGTTCTCCTTTGAAAACAGAGGCGATTCATGTTGATATCCAATAACTTCCCAAGCAAAGGCCTTACACTTGCATTAGTACTAGGTTCATCACTCGCGGTAACCGGATGCCAAGCAGTTGCTGACTCTCCTATCGAAGCACTAAGTGTAAATACAACACCCCAAGCTGTTATCGAAGTGCAGAGTGCGATCGCAGAAATTCAAAACACACCGGCCCCTAGAGTTGCAGGAAATGTCTTTGAAACGTCACCTCACTTACTGATAGAGAAAGGGAGAGTGAAAGGCAAAGACAACTTGCTACTTGACGGTAGCTACACGGATTTGCCTGATCAATACACATTGCAAGTCCGAGGCGACAGCTGTGGTTTGTACTATGCGAAGCTGGATGTATTCGTTCCCTTAGAATCTATTGATTGTATCCCTTATACAACGCCATAAAGAAAAGCCCGCTGATATTCTCAGCGGGCTTTTAACTTTTCTTATTGTTTGAACTACTTCAATGCAATCCACTCTTTTCTTTGCTGCTTATCCATATAAGACCAAGCCATAAAACGACTGATCTTTTGGCCTTGACTCATTTCAACCACTCTAATCGCTTTAACGCCCAGCTTCTCTAATTGTTTTCGCATCGGTCGAACGTTGTCTTTCTTTGAGATTAAGGTAGTAAACCAAAGAACCTGTGCACTGAAAGCTTGGCTTTCATTCGCCATTTTACGAATGAAGGCAGCTTCTCCACCTTCACACCAAAGCTCGGCATTTTGCCCACCAAAGTTAAGCGCTGGTTTATTCGCTTTTCCTTGATTGGCTTGAACCTTCACACCCTTCTTACGTTGGTTAGCTTTTAAGTTATCAAGCTTACGCTGGCTACCCATCGCAGCTTCTTCTGCTGAGCGGTGAAATGGAGGGTTACAGGTAGTAACATCATAACGATCGTTCGGCTGGATGATACCACGATAAATATTCGACTCATCGCCTTGCTGCACCAGTCCAATCTTCCCGTTTAATGATGCGTTACGAGTGACGATTGCTTGAGCTGATTCAATCGACTTTGGATCAACATCGCTACCTGTATAGTGCCAACCATATTGGGTTACACCTACAATTGGATAAATGCAGTTTGCACCAACACCGACATCAAGCGCTCGCACATTTTGGTGCAGATATTTTCCTTTGGCTTCACCATCGAGCAATTCTGCAACACGATGGACATAGTCAGCGCGTCCTGGGATCGGCGGACACAAGTAAGTATCAGGAATGTCCCAAAACTCTATATCGTAGTACGCCGCTAACAATGCTTTGTTTAGCATCTTGACCGCTTTTGGATCGGAGAAGTTAATTGAGTCTTCCCCTTTCGGGTTCTTGATTACAAATGGTTTGAGCTGAGGTTCGGCTATCACCAGTTTTTTAAAATCGTAGCGGCCGTTATGAGCATTACGCTCATGCAGACCACTCTTGGCGATTTTAATAAACTCGACATCACTCTTTTTTGCCGAAGCATTTACTTTCGCTGCGGGTTTGTTTTTCACTCGCTTTGACTTAACCTTAGTTGCATCTTTGCCCGTTTTCTGGGGCGTCGTTTTCGGCTGAGCTTGTTTCGCGTTGTGATTATTGTTCTTCATTCGAATCCGCTTTTAAATCGAGGTACATCATAAACAGACGAGCATCAAATTCGAGCTGGTGATACTCCGGCTCCATGTAGCAGCACAGTTGATAAAATGCTTTATCATGATTTTTCTCACGAGTATGAGCCAACTCATGCACCACCAGCATACGTAATAGTGCTTCTGGTGCATCTTTAAACACGTTTGCAATGCGAATTTCATTCTTCGATTTCAGTTTACCACCGTGGTTGCGGCTAATCACACTGTGCAACCCAAGTGCGTTGTTCACCACATGAATTTTCTTATCGTAAATGACTTTACTGATTGGCGCCGCCTTCTTCATGTAGCGGTTCTTGATCGCTATTGCGTACTCATAAAGCGCCTTCTCACTTTTGATTTGGTGTCTATCTGGGTAGCGTTTTTCGAACCAAGGTACCAGCTTGCCACTGTCTACCAGTGAGCTAACTTGCTCAACGATGTTCTGAGGGTAACCTTGAATGTATCGAAGTGAAGGATGCATGCGTGTTAGGTCTGCTATAAAAAAGAAAAGAATTCTATCTTGTCTCAAACAGTAATGCACCTTGAAGATCAGAATGACTAGCCCAGTGACCTATGCGTACACAAATAAACACCAGGCTATTTATCACTACATCGGTAGCAAGTGTTCTTGAATATAGCCGACATTATCGTGATTCTCACGATCTTGTTTTTTAGGCATTTGCATATAGTCTCCATAGATCATCGATAAATAATCTTCGTAGCGCACAATGCTTTGGTAATGCCGATCTTCAAACTCAACGGTCGTGTATTCATGATACAGAGAGGCTTCACACAACTCCTTAGACAAATAGCTACTTCCGATACTGACTGCGAAACCAGATTGCCTCACCAATCGGTGTGAGCACAAACTCTCAATAGCACGCAAAAACCAATGTGTTGGAATTACCCGAACTAATTTCTGAGACAAGCGAAGCACCCTCTCAGCGAGTGGGTTAGATCGTTTCTTTCTTGAACGCTGTACCCTAGGAAAGAGATTCAACACTTTCATCAAAGAGAAGCGAAACTTCGCCGTTGCTTGGTTTTTTCCTAAACTATCTATTGGGAATATATCAATGTTTATCCCTACGCCCTTAATGCGCCCATTAGAGATCTCTGAGCCATTAAGCGATAACTTACTAAACAAAAAAGGATAAGGGTTTGGCTCCGAATTTAGGTTAAAAAAGGTAAAGTCTGGATTCTCGCGTGTAAAATTGTCGAGTAAATATTCGTAGTCATCCCGAGGCATCATGATGTCTATATCATCGTCCCAAGGTATGTAACCTTTATGTCGAATAGCTCCAAGAAGTGAGCCCCCCCCGCCAACGAGTAGTCAAGTTGATGCTGTTTGCAAAAATCATGCACCTTATCAAGTATCGACATCTGGACACTGCGGAGCTGCTCGAAAGTTAGTTGTTTCAAATTGATTTACCTATAGTATGAAATCGTCTTCTGCAAGCCATCGTTTAACGCAACATGTGGCCGCCATTGCAATGCTTCTAGCTTGTTGGTAGATAGCTTCGTTCTCTTGTATTGGCAATACGCGCTGTCAGTGGCGATCTCATGGACTACAGAGTGTTTATCTCCACTAAGCTTGGTTAGCAATGTTGAAAGCTGAAGAATCGATACCTCATCGTTCTCATTGGCAATGTTGTAAGCCGTGTTCTTTTCTCCCTTTAGCATCACTAGTAACAGAGCAGAAACGGCATCGGTGACATAGCAAAATGAACGAATCGCACTGCCATCACTTTTTAATACAATAGGCTTATCGTTAACCACATCCCCAAGCAAATCTGACATTACTCTGCCATCATTGAGAAACATGCCAGGCCCATAAGAATGAGCAATGCGAACCGAATTAAACGTTAATCCATACTGGACGGCATAACTCTGGAGCATTGTCTCCGCAAGGCGCTTGCTTTCTGGGTAGCACGATCTTGCATCAAGAGGGTCGAAGTGACCAAAATCCGTCTCTTCTATGTATTCAACGTCCAATACCTCTCCATAGACTTCACGGGTGGAAAGAAACAAGAAGTTGCTTACGTGCATGTCTTTGACAAGCTCCAATAGATTTGAAGTGCCTTGAACATTTGCTTTGATGATACCCACAGGATCGTTTTTTATATGGTATGGGCTTGCACTACTCGCCGCATGGATCACAAAGTCTATGTGGCCTTGATAGTCTAGTGGCTCACAAACGTCCTGATAGAAACAAGTAAACTCATTTGCGGTTTCACCAAAGGTGTCCATCACTCGCTGCTTATTTCGAGCCAAGATTAAGATATTGATATTTAAATTGTCGACTTTATTTAAGTAAACCAAAAAGCGAACAACACAGGCTGCCAGCATGCCAGTTGCCCCAGTAATTAATACCGTTTTATCTCTAAGCACGTCCCAATCAGATAATGCAGTATAAATATCTTTATTATCGTCAGTTAAGATACTTTGCTTCTGTTCAATCATAACATTAACCAAACACCTGTAAGTTTTCTTGAGTATCAATGATCGCTTTAAATATAAAGAAATCGATTGGAGACGTTATTTTAATATTTTCAGATATGCCGGATACCAAGCGTACATCGTGTCCGTATGTGGTCATCAGTGAGCAAGAATCGATTGCGTCAATATAACCTTCTTCCCTCGCCTGCCTATGTACTTGAAGAATGTCCTTTAAATAGAAACTTTGTGGCGCTTTTGCTAAGCGTGATAAAGAGCGGTCATGAACATTCTGAACAACATCATCATTATCAACCAAGACAAATGTTTCTACTGGTGGACACGTCGTGATGGCACTGCCATGGCTTTTCACCGCCTCAATATTACGATTGATGATGTCATCATTAATCAGAGGTCTCACTCCATCATGTATTAATACAACGGAGTTATGGTCAAATTCTTCTTCTATTTTACACAACCCATTAAATATGGATTCTTGGCCACTTTCACCGCCCGGAATAATAAATTTCACTTTTTGAATATCAAACTTGAAAAGTAACTTCCTTAAATAGTCAATCCATGGTTCGACGCAAACAACAACAATGGCATCAATGTTTGGGTTCTCTTCAAATTTTTCCAATGTATAAACAATGACCGGCTTATTATATAGCTCTAAAAACTGCTTGGGTTTGGTACTATTTTGCATACGGGTTCCCACACCACCAGCAAAAATCAATGCAACATTCATAATTCGCTCCTAAATCATAGATATCATTTTGTTGATGCTAGCGTTCACAGTCTGTCTATATTGTTCATAGCGTTTAGGCTCATAACCCTCCTCAACAGACTGCATCAAACGGTCGACAATCGACTTGGCATCAAATTGCTCGTAGGTAAAAAATCGATCTGGGTAACCAATACAATCACCAAACATCTTGACTTTGTTATTCCATACCAACCCAGCCACAGGTACTTTGAGTGAGTATGAAATAATGCATGCATGTAACCTAGCAGCAACCGTACATTTAAACGTGGCGATCAGCTCCACCAGTTCTTGAGGAGTTTGAGGTTCGATAATGTGAAGGGGCTTACCCATATAATTTTCTAAGTCAATGAGAATATCGACATCGCTTTTTAGCCCATTGGTAAATAGTTGATACTCTTGTCCTCTCGATTCCAGTTCAGAAAGCAAAGACGCGTAGAAAGCAATCACTTGCTCCCTATTAAAGTCAAGACCATTGTCTTTGAATATTTTTGAACGAACCAAGCCGACGCCAACTCGATCAGTCGAGTTTTTCTTTACACCATAAACTTCCGAACTAAACACTGCAGAATCAGCAACTTGTGCAGTTTCAATATGGTCTGTCTCAATGTATCCGTCATTCAATACGTTCAAGTCATCTCGGGTGGTGATCATTTTGACAGATGGGTTGTTTAAACTCGCTTTTAGCAAACGGCACTTATAATCAGCTTGATCATATCCTTCAACACCAACTGCATTAAAAAATATCGGGCATGGCTTAACTTGAACAGTATCAACGAGTGCTGAAATATGAGCCCAACAATCTTGATACTTATATTTGATCATGCCACCACCGGCGAAAACAATGGCCGCTGCATCATCAAACTTATTTTTATAATCACGTTTGTAGCAGCCAATTTTGTAATTAAAGGAAGAACGTGGTGATAGTTTGCTAAGGATTTTGTTTATCGATTTTCTCTTAATTTTTTTTGCACTATTAAACTCATTGGAATAATTAAGGTTAAATCGTTCAACAACAAGTTGTTCTTCAAGGGCATTTTTCCTAATTAGATACTCTGCACTATCGGCAATTACTTGGTCACCGAGGTTGGTATCATGTGTATACCCAACCATAACCAACTTCTTTGGAGTCATATCCTTATACCTTTAATCGAATTAAATTTTTTTCTTCTGTGCTTAGCACAAGCCAATATGTCAGCCCTACAATCATGCCAAATGAAATGAATCCGGATGAGATAACGCGAAGATAGCTAGGCTCATAGCTACTAGTGAATGCGAATAGCACTAAGCAAGTGGGTGTGAGAACTTGTAGTGCTTTAGTCAAAACATAAAATACATATCGTTTGATGGACAGCCCCGCTTTCTTGCGCAAAAAGCCAAATCTCATCAAGCAAGAAACCACTTCCATTACGATAGAAACAACGATTACCGAGTAAGCGGGATAACCTAACGTCAATACTGCATAAGCAAAAGGAATCGTCAGCAGTAATACCGAACCAATGGTTGATTGGTACGCCTTAACATCGCCAATAGCCTGAATCGCCGTTTGAAGACCAATTGTCGTCAGGTTGACCAAAGACAAGATTAAAAACAGCTTCACAAAAGGCACGGCTTCTTGCGGATACTCTCCTAACCATAGTGACAATATAAACTTGGCTTCGAAGTAGATAGGAAGAGCGATTACTGAATAAAGCAACAAACTAAACCGACTTGCTTGCATTGAAAGGTTGAGCATCTCTGAACGTTGGCCATTACTTTCAGCCTTGACGATTTTAGGGTTGATCGCCTTCATTATGTTGATACTAAATTCTTTCAACTTCCCATTAACTTGCATCGCAATGGCATAAACCGCATTAATAGTCACCCCAAAGAAATTATTGAGGACAATAGCAAGCCCCTGAACTCTGGCAACACCGCATACCGCTCCAAACGAGTTCCAACTAGTAAATCCAACCATTTCTTTCAGCAGCGCAACGTCGAGCGTTGAGCTCCATAAAACACACTCGCGATAACGAGCTGTACAGTACAGGGCTTTAACCAAAAGCATTAAAAATGAAACAGAAACAAACAATACCCCGAGCGCGGTCAGTGGGTTGTCAACGAATCCAATAATAAAAGCGGAAGCTAGTTTTAAAACTGATTCAACCACGCTAAGAAACGCATCAACCCCCAGGTCTTCATAGGCGTTGATTTGCGCGTTAAATGGTACGGAGAGAACAGAGGCAAATACGCCAATAACCATCACTTGGTACAAGCTGTGTGAAGACACAAGCAGCCCTGCTGGTACATTGATAAGTGAATTGAATACGAAGTCTTGCGCTATCCACAAAACGGAAGCGATTAATAAGGCAACAAATAAGTGAAGATGCTTGGTTGTCGAAAATACTCTTTTTCTCTCTGACAAGACCTTAGTGCAATAATAGGAAAGGTAGCGCTGACTTGAAGTGGTCATCGCGCCATTTAGGAACATCATTAACGCCAACACACCAGCGATTAGATTGAATACACCGTAACCTTCGACACCTAACTCTTGCAGAAGTATGCGAACCATATACAGGTTAACTATCGTTGTGATCAGCATTTTCATTATCTGAAAAAGCGTATTTTTCGCGACCCGCTTCCCTGACATGTTTCCCAAACCTTAAATAATCATCCATGCACTAATTGAACCCTTCGCAAAAGGTTCAGAAATTCGCCATATCAGTGAAATAAATGGCAAACGGATACTAAATAATGCGCGAAATGAGTTCTATTGTTTGAGTGAGCAAAGCGCTGCTTTGGTACTTTTTCCCCACCGCCAGTAGAATTACGGTATGAAAGATTAATGAGCGATTAGGGGTAATCGTCATTCTTTTCTTCACTAAGACAACAACTAGCGGGATAGAAACGGTTATAGTAGACTTCGGCTCCCACGATAATGGAGAGAAACTGAATGAAACGTGTCGTTCTTTACATCAAAGACAAATGCCCTCACTGCAAAGATGCTCAGCGTTATCTCGATTCAAAAAACATTAATTACCGTTTGTGCAACGCCAAAATGCAACGCGGACGTAAAGAGCTCGACGCGCTAGGAGCGCGATCAGTTCCCGTTCTGAAGATTGGTGACCGTGTAATGATTGGTTGGAATCCTAAGAACTTTGAAAAGATGTACAACAGCAACTAATTCAGATTTTTAAGAGCTTTTCTAGTAGAAGCTCTTTGCCACCTCCCCTTTCTTTCTGTAGCCCCGCTCTCTCCATCAAAATTTCTCGTTGTCGCATAATGGCAATTTCTAGTATTTACTAGGGTGTATTTTGTCTCTCAACTAAACAGCTTTGAGTTTGATAACGGCCTAAATCTCAAGCCGATAAAGAACTCAGCCATTGCCTGTCCCATTATTTGTGAGCTCGAATATGTCAGATACAGCAAAAGAAAACCCAACCGCCCAAGAACCGAAGAAAGTAAATAAGGTAAAACGCACCACAAATGCGCTGCTCGCATTAACCCTTGTATCGATTGGGACGGCTATCATCTCTGACCGGATCATTCCAACAACCGACAATGTGCGTGTGGAAGGCAACGTAGTTTCACTTATCCCCCAAGTTTCAGGGCAAGTCGAGAGTATCAGTATCAAGCCAAATTCAGAGGTGAAGAAAGGTGATGTGCTACTTAAGATCAACACCCTCGATTACCAAATCGCGGTCAAACAGGCTGAAGCAGAGCTCAAGATAGCAGGACAAAATGTCGGCTCACAAATGGCCGGAGTCATGTCAGCGCAAGCTCAACTTACGACCGCTCTCGTCGCGCAAGAAAATGCTAAACGCCAGGGGCAGCGCATACTGGCAATGGCGGAAAAAGGGGTAGTATCAAAGTCAGATGCCGACACCACTCGAGCAACGATTGATCGAGCCAACGCTGATGTAGAAAATGCTAGAGCAAACCTTGAGAAAGCCAAACTTCAAGTCGGTGCTACTGGTGAAGAAAATGCGCAAATTCAATCCGCCTTACTTGAACTTCAACAAGCGCAACTGAACTTATCTCGTACCACGATGCGTGCCCCCTCTGATGGCGCTGTCACCAATTTCAATTTGTCACAGGGAGCATATGCATCCGCGGGTGCGCCACTAATGACGTTTGTAGAAAACGATGGATTATGGCTTGAGGCATTCTTTCGTGAAAACAGCTTAGGTAACATCCATGCTGGTGACAAAGTTGAAATCGCACTTGATTACGCCCCAGGTCGAACTTTCAGTGGTACGGTATCTTCGGTGGATTTAGGTGTTGCATGGGAGGCGAACAACCAACCAGGCACCTTGGCAACGGTTAAGAACCAGAATGGTTGGCTACGCGATACACAACGCATGCCTGTGACCATAAAACTTGATGATGAACAAGCCATCGACCTAATGCGCATCGGTGGCCAAGCTGACGTCGTGGTTTATACCGGAAACAACACACTGTTTAACTTCCTTGGCAAGGTGTGGATTAATCTAGTGAGTGTTTTTTCTTATGTACGCTAACATCACTCAAACGCAAGAGAGACGCATCCTACGCTACATTGTCACTGTGGGGTGTGCCGCTTTCATTGCCCTATGGTTCAACTGGCCATTGGCATTCTGTACTCCACTGCTGACGGCTAAGTTCATCGTCGATAAGCCGCAATTCCATGTTCTGCATGTAAAACAACTTGGCTATGCGCTGATTTCAACCGCAGTGATTGGTTTTTTGGTCTCAACGGGATTACCGGAATATAAAATCGCTTTCCTTACCGTGTTCTCATTGGGCATGCTGTGGGGCTACTATCTATTCACTGACCCCAAATGGGTAATGTTCGCAACATTCTTGATGATAGCTCTGATTCTTATCCCGTCAGTAACCATCATTGACCAACAAGCAGCGTTAGATGTGGGCGTCGGCTTCGCCTTTTCTGGCATTGTTGCTGTGGCTCTTTACGGCCTCTCACACGTCTATTTCCCCGAACAGGAGGAACATACATTTGAGGGCTTCCCCCCCCTTCTCCATTGAGTAAAGAAGCACGCTGGAATGCTGCCACCCGAGCGTGGATGATGTCATTCCCTTTGGTGTGTTTATACTTCTATTTTCAATTATCACAAATACTGCTGACCGTTGCCTTTGTCATGTTGCTATCTCTAATGGCGACAAGTGACAAAGCAGGTAAAACATCAATGTTTTTCGTCGCTAGCAACATGCTCGGCGGTCTTCTTGCCTTTACCGCTTTTGTAACGATTTCACTTGTACCAAATCTGTATATTTATATGCTTGTCACTATGGTGGTCATCGCATTACTTGGCACCAAAATTTATACTGACCCAGCTAAAGCGCCCATATACGCTACTGCGTTTACAGGCTTTATGGTGCTGATGGGAACTTCCATGAGTAACGGAGCTCTAGATGATAAGTTCTACGTACGGATATTGCAGCTGCTGTTCGTCGTTGCCTACATGGTATTCATGACGTACTTTTTCGAATCTCGTGGAAAGCTAAAAGCGCACTAGCCAAAGAGTCTTATTACAGTGGATCTTTGTCAGATGTTTTCTCTATTGTCAAAGTGCAGAACAGTAAAAAGCTTACCAAAAAACTCCGATAGTAGATTCTGGTTCACGTTCTTTCCCCACTGGGTGACAACAACGCAAGTCAGTGTTTTCCATCAAACATACCGCTTAATAAAGTCGATAAAAGTTCGGTCGGCGATGGACAAATAGCCTTGCTTTCGCCAAGCGAGTGCAAGGTCGAGCTTAACGCTCGGTTCAAATGGGATACCCACCACTCCCTGCTCATGTTGTGTCACCAATTCAAGAAGCGCAGTAATAGCAAATTCTTGTTTGACGATACTCAGAATAAGCGGCAACAAGTTAGTTTCGAATGAAGACTTCATTGTAAAGCCATGCTCTTCGCTGACGTTGTCTAAGAATTCTCGGTGGAAGTAGCCATGTTGGAACATCACCAAGTCATGCTCAAAAAACTGATCAAACGTGATGGCGTTATGGTGAGCTAAGTCATGTTCCGGAGCCACGACGGCGACCATTTGGCTAGTAAACAGATGATCCGTTTCTAAGTCGTCTGGTACATCGTCACAGCTAATCACGCCAATATCGAGCTGGCCATTAAGTAACATTCTACGAATAGACTGTGTCCCCGCCTCCACCAGCGTCAGCTTTAACTCTGGGTACTGACTTTTAAACGCCATGACAATTCGAGGGAAGAAATAGCTGCCCATCATTGAAGGCGTACCAAGGCGCACTTCCCCTTTGGCTAAACCTTTGAGCTCATCAATCGCTAGCTGCGCATCGTGTAGTTGCTGGATCACTCGTTTAGCGTGAACCAACAGTGTTTCCCCTTCTTTGGTTAAGCTGATTTTCTTCTCTTCTCGGCGAAACAACGTCACGCCAAGAGACTGTTCGAACTTCTTAATCGAAATACTTAACGCTGGCTGAGCAATGTGCAAAGCCTTAGCTGCATGAGTAATGTTGCCGTGTTCCGCGACCGCCAAGAAGTGTTTGAGTTGCTTCGATTCCATTAGATCAAAAATATATACCAACCATATTTTTAATATATTTTTTCAATCCAGAACTAACTGATAGATTGATCACAGTTTCTTTATATTTGCTCGCTCACATTAGGCAGGACTCATGGTCAGTTTCGGCACTCCGGAATACAAACGCATTACGCTATCTCTGGCGCTAGGCTCGTTTTTGGTTTTCTCAAACCTTTATCTCCTTCAGCCGATGCTGCCAAGCTTTGCGGTGCACTTTCAGATCTCGGAAACTCAAGTCAACTGGTTATTCGCTGCCACCACACTGGCTCTCTCCTTTAGCTTGGTTCCGATGGCTGTGCTCTCCGAATCGATTGGGCGCAAACCTGTAATGATGTTTGGTCTGTTTTCGATCCCTGCTATCTCCGCATTAATGCTTCTTGGCGATTCGTTTTTGTTCTTAGTGGTTTGTCGCGCTTTGATCGGTATTGCGCTTGCTGCGTTTGCTGCTGTTGCCGTTGCTTATATGGCGGAAGAGCTAGATAAACACGCATTTTCAATGGCGATCGGTACTTATATCGCAGCCAATTCATTGGGAGGGATCGCTGGACGTATCAGCGGAGGTTTGTTGGCAGACAACTTCAGCATCGACGTTGCAATCGAAGTCATGATGCTAGTAACCCTTATCGGCGTGGTCAGCGTGCACTACTTGCTGCCAAAGCAGAAAAACTTCACCCCTTCTTCAAGCAGTTTAAGGCACCACAACAAAGCTATTATCGGACACTTCAAAAATCAACGTGTGTGGTTCGCAATGCTGATTGGCGGTTTGAACTTTGCATTGTTCGTAAACCTCTATTCAGTAATGGGGTTCCGCTTGGTCAGTGCGCCACATAATGTGCCTGTCGGGTTAGCTTCTCTCATATTTGTTTGCTACCTAGGTGGTACGTTTTCTTCCCGTTGCGCCGGACATTGGAGTAAACGCTTTTCACCGATACTTGGCATGTTTTTAGGCTCTATCGTCAGTATGGCTGGCATGTGGATCGCAGTAATTGAAAGCATACCTGCAATGTTGACAGGTTTGTTATTGATCAGCTTCGGCGCGTTCTTCACTCACACACTTGCTTACGGCTGGGTTGGACAAAACGCGACACAAGCAAAAGCGACGGCGACCGCATTGTATCTCGTGCATTACTACATTGGCGGCAGTTTAGGTGGATTCCTATTGCTCTATTGCTGGCAAAACGGCGGTTGGTCGAGCGTACTCATCGGCGGCAGTGCACTGTACATTGCCATGTTCGCTGCTATCGCATTCTTAAAACGCATCACAGAGCGAATCGACGCTGGCGATAACGCAGACATAACGGCTTAATGAAGCGTTAAACCTTATTGGTTTTATGTTGTGGCGCCGGTCTGCTATGCTTGCGCCACATTCATAAAAGCAAGAAAGTCGTATGCCAACGCGCTCAACACAAGAATCATCAAACACCGATATCAATGCGATCACAGAGCAAGTCGATCAATGGCTCAATGATGTCGTGATCGGGTTAAATCTTTGCCCGTTCGCCGCTAAGCCACAGCGCAATAAACAAATCAAAATCTTCGTGAGTGAAGCCTCGCAAGAAGAAGCACTACTTGAAGACATTTTGCTGCAGCTGATCGAACTGAGTAATACCGAGCCAGAAAAACTGGAGACAACCTTGGTTGTGGTTCCAAACATGCTGCAAGATTTCTGGGATTACAACTTCTTCATTGATTGGGTTGAAGGCTTGATCAAACAGCAAGATTGGGAAGGCATTTTCCAAGTTGCCACCTTCCATCCTGATTACTGCTTTGGAGGTGCGGAACCAGAAGATGATGAAAACCTGACAAATCGCTCTCCTTACCCAGTGTTTCATTTGATCCGTGAAGAGAGCATGGAAAAGGTACTTAAGCACTACCCTGATCCCGAGTCCATTCCAGATACCAATATCGCACGTGTCTCAGCGCTTTCAGAGGAAGAACGTAAGAAGCTCTTCCCTTACCTATTCCGCTAAAACTCACTCCCCAAGAGACAGAATTCTGACCAGTTAGAATGGGATCGCTTGGGGATTAAAGTTCGGTTTGATATGATTGCGACTTCAATCGATTCAATGGACATTAGAATGCAACTGTCAAAGCTAACCCAAGAGATTTTTGATCACCTATACCGTGACATCACCGAGTTCCGTAGCACTTTCGACCTACCAGTGGCGGATGTTGCAAGCCTAGATGCACAAGCAGACACGCTACACACTTCTCTGGCGATCGAAGAGCTTACTGAACTAGCGGAAGCGGATTGCAAAACAGAGCAAGCAGACGCAATCATTGACAGCGTTTACGTTCTAATGGGTCGTCTAGTACACCTTGGTGACAGCAAAGTTGAAGATAACCTAGCGATCAGCTACCTGATCGATCTACTGCTTAACGTAGCGGTGAACCGTGGTATCGACTTTATCCCTTGCTGGGACGAAGTGCACTCAAGCAACATGAGCAAAGTGTGTCGCAACGAACAAGAATACGCAGAAACAGAAGCGTTCTACGCTGAACAAGGCATCAAGCTGATGGCGGTTCAAAAAGGCGAATACATCATTGCGAAATGCGCAGAAGATTTTGTATCTGAAGGCAAAACGGTACGTAAAGGCAAGGTCCTAAAATCAGTTTACTACCGCCCTGCAGACCTTAAGCCACTTACACGGTAAGTCGTCGATTAGGCACTACAGATAAAATTCAGCGCCCACAATACTCGATATTGTGGGCGCTTTTTTATTCCGAGCTTTATTGGACGACTTTCGAGAATTCAAGCTTTCACAGCATACACCGTAATATGGTTTGACGCATTTCGTTCATATACCTCTACATTACGAACTTCAAAGCCAGCTTCTTCAAGTTCAGAAACGAGGTTTTCTTTTGATGGAATACAGCGATAAGTGTACCCATCTTTGTACGTGTGATGACTGTTGCCATCTTTCGAGCACAAACTGCTCACGAAAAACACCCCATTTTCAGACAACAAGCGATACACATGATTGAGAAATGTGGTTCGGTCATTCCCGATAATACAGTGTAGGCAGTTACCATCGATGACAACATCATAACGTTCAGTAAGTTCCAATGATGCTGCAGTTAAGTCAGCGACAACATACTCCCCAGCTATATCAGCTAATTGTGCTTTTTCCCTTGCCCATGCTATTGCTGTTTCTGAGATATCGACACCAGTCACCTCAAAACCATGTAGATAAAATGCCCTGCAGTGATGTCCTTCTCCGCAACCTAACTCAAGCAATCTTCCTCGTGTTGGACACCCTTCCGGCGCGAGAAAACGTTCCACCAAAATCGGCTTAGACATTCTTTCATTCACCACCCCAGCCTTCCCACCCGGCTTGGCGCGCTTGAACATACATTTCTTCATGAACTAGATAGTTGGTTTTCATATCCTTTCTGCTATCACTCCCTGATAAAGCTCTACTCATCCAAATTGAATCTGCATGTTGCATCCCCAACTACATTGTTATGCTAAAACTAAACACCTGTTCAGTATTTATTGATATTTCTGAGGTCTATCTCTCTGATAACCTAATCTCAGTTACCATATCGTGGATTACCTATGATTCATATATCTCAAGTGTTGCCGTTAGTCGAAAAACAGCTCAAAGAATTGCAGCCTAAAGAAGCGGTAGAGTTTAAGACTTACAAAAGAGATCGCGGTTTTCTGATTTACTGTCTAACAGATAGCCAGTTCCAAGTTGTTGAAATGGGATATCACAACCAAACGTTGACGGGAGATTTGATCAGTACGCGTAAACACGTTAAAAAAGCCCTCAGACGAGAGTTCCCGAGAAGTAATAAAGCTTGGGTGGAGTATTTTCAGAGTGTCGATAACCCATTAGATATCAAGAAGTCCCATCCACATCAGATGCCTCTGTTTTAGTCTCACTACGAATAAACAGCTTGCCATCTGGATGTACTGTATCTCCTTGGGATCCTAATCAAAAATCAAATACGGCCTTTCTTCTACCAAGACCTTCTTAACTTGAGTTTGGAAAACTTCTGCCAAGCCCTCTTCCGTGAGTACTTCATCTGCATGACCTAAAGAATGCAATACGCCGTTATTGAGCAGCAAGACTTTATCAGCGTGTTTAAGCGTTCGGTTTAAGTCGTGGTTTGCGACCAACACCCCAATCCCCTGCGCAGCGACGGCATTAATGAGCTGATATAGCAGTCCTTCTTGGGCAATATCCAGCGGCGCTGCGGGTTCATCCAAAATCAATAGCTGAGAGTAAGGGTTAATTGTGCGCCACACTTGCAAACACACTCCGGCTAAACGGACACGCTGCCATTCACCGCCGGATAATGTCTGAATACTTCGATGAAGCTTGTCTTGCAGTTGTACTAGCTCAATAACAATATTAACGGCATCTCGTACTTTCGCGTCGCTGATATTGGCACCAGTTGGCAATGAAAGTGCTAAGTATTGAAAGACATCAACATTGAATGCAGGTCTTGATTGCTGACACAAATACCCACGGATATGCGCTTGTTCTGAAAGTGGCATTGTGAGCAGGTCGTTATTATCGACAAGTACTTCCCCACTCACGCCTTCACGCTGAGTTAAAGTGCCAGATATCGCGCCAAGTAATGTACTCTTTCCTGAGCCGTTTGGACCCACGACATGGACAACCTCACCCGGCTTACATTCAAAGGAGAGCGGTAGCAGTCGACTTCCCACTGCGATGTGCTTAACGTGCATCATGACTTTTCACCAGCATCCAAATGAAGATAGGTGCGCCGATAGAAGTGGTCATCACTCCCAGCGGCAGCTCAGCGGAATCGAGCAACAAACGTGCGCCGATATCAGCAAACACCAATAAGGCTGCGCCAGATATTGCAGAAAGAGGCAACAGGTAACGGTTTTCTGTACCAAATGCTAATCGAAGCAGGTGCGGTACGACTAAGCCCACAAAGCTAATGATCCCCCCCCAATGCAACGGAACCACCAACGAGAATGGAAATTGCCAAAATGAGTTTCCAGCGCATCAGATGAACATCAATACCCAGTTGAGTGGCATGGATTTCCCCTAGCATCAACTTATCAAGCGGTTTGCCCTTGCAGCAGAGCCAAATCAACACAGGTAGCATGACCAAAGTGACGGTGTGCTGATACCAACTTGCACCACCAATGCTGCCCATCAACCAGTACATTAACTGACGTAAGCTCAAGTCATCGCTAAAATAGAATGCCCACGTCACAATTGCGCTCGACAAAATACCCAGAGCTACACCGACGAGCAGTAGCCTTGCGGTAGTGAGATGCATTGCCCTTGCGATACCAACCAATATGACGGTAAACAGCATCGAACCGGCAATGGCAGCCAACATAAAGATCATCGGTGAAGGTAAAACCGGCAAGGCAAACATGACGAGCACCATTGCCAAGCTCGCGCCACCGGAGATCCCTAGAACGCCGGGTTCGGCTAATACGTTGCCAAGCAGAACTTGTAAGGTCGCACCAGAGACCGCCAGAGCAGCACCAATAATAGCGGCAGAAACCAAACGTGGCAGACGCAAATCCAACAAGAGTTTTTGTTCAAATGCAGAGAGAGACTGAAAAGGAGAAAGGAATACCTCTCCGACCATCAAGTGAATAGCAGAGAGCAGCACGAGAATCACTGACATAATCAAAAGATTGCGTTGCCAGCGTCGTTCCTTGTTCAGGATAAGTTGTTGAAAATCCATAGTAGCCGATAAATACAAACGAGGCTTAACCTTACAGTTAAGCCTCGGTAAATTGCAAATGTGTTCGTACGCTTTATTCGCCGAAATTAAAGCGATATGGCATTAATCGTAGACTAACTCGCCATCTTCGTAGCGCGTTTTCACTTCACACACCATTAATGCTGCGCGTTGACCAATCGCGACGTGGCGATTTGGGAAAACAACGGCTTCGTTATCGTTCTTCGCCATCAATGGTTTGTCACCATCGTGACCAAACACTTCGCCGTGAACGAATGAGGTAAAGTTCTCGACGTTGTCATCAAACATGAAATCGAAATCTTCGTGCAAACGCACAATCGTACGACTAACACGGTACTTGATACATGGCTTAGACAAATGCTCCGCTTTCGCCTCTGCAATTAGGTTACGCAGTGACAAATCGAACGCAGTCAGTTTGTCTAAGTCGTTTTCACCAATGCGAGCCACACGACCCAGTTCCATCGTCAAAGCTTGAGCGCCGTAGTTCTCTGCACTGAACCAGCTGAATGTGCTGGTTGGCGAGTTAGAAAGCAGCACCGCTTCAATATGTGCACTGTCGAGAAAATCAATCAGAGCTTTGCTACGAACAGGATGACGCGTTTTCGGACTCACCGCAAAGGTGTAGTGCTTTGAATCACGGATCGCACAGTGCAAATCTAAGTGCCAGCGTGTTTCCGCTGCCGTATCTTGATAGAAATCTCTGACTAACAATTTGAGAGTATCAGCAATCGCAAGCTCTTTGGTCGGCTCGTGCTCTTTCTCATCAAACAGTCGGTTAAGGTTTTCTTCTAAAAATCGCGTATGTGCCAGCGTGGCTTCTGGATGAGCGATAATGAATAAGCATCGAGCCTCGACTTTCTGGAAGCCAGATTCGATGTCTTTGATAATTGAATCCACCAGCTCCATCGGTGCGGTTTCATCCCCGTGGACACCACAAGAGAGGATGACGTTCTTCGTTTCCTGAGTGTATTCATCAGGAATCACTTCTAGCACACCACGCTGATAGAGTTTAAGTTTTACACCATTAGACAGCACCTGCTCCGCCGGCGCGACATCAATATGAACATCTAACGTGTCAGTTAAAAACGATTGGCGAAAGAGAGACTTCGTCATGCGTTACTCCTTAATAGCACGGCGGGTATGTTAATAAATTGTACAAAGGATTTTTGTTGTTGCGATCCCACTTATGAGTAGAAGCCACCAAATTTATTTAAAATCCCATACCTTTTCGCGCCATGCACTCAAATCAAGCATTGAGGCGTTTATTTTTTAAACAATTACAAAGTGTTAGGGCTGTGAACTTTACCACAGCCCTAAAGAAGATCATTATGATTTGATCAACTTTTAGCGTTTATTCACCACGTTGTGCGAGTAAACGTTCAAATTCGTCTACTTTGTCACGAACTAGCTCCACGCTCTGTTGCCAGAATTCTGGTTGCGTCAGATCCATTGAAAGATGCTTGTCTACAACCTCTTCAGCCATCATGTTGCCAGTATCGCGCAACAGATCTACGTAATCGTCGTAGAAACGCTCCCCTTTGGCATCACGTTGAGCGTAGATACCTTTACTGAACAAGAAGCCGAACAAATATGGGTAGTTGTAGAAGCTCACCCCAGAAATTGAGAAGTGCAGTTTGCTCGCCCAGAAATAAGGGTCAGCTTCGCTCATCACATCGCCATACCAATCCTTCCACGTTTCTGACATTAGCCCACAGAAATCATCTGCTGTCAGTTCACCCTCTTGGCGACGCTCGTAGAAAGCTTTCTCGAACTCGTAACGAACTGGAATATTGATCATCAGCGCTAACGCCGAAGAGAGCTCTTCCCACAGCATTTCGAGCTTATCATCCACACTTTCTGCTTTTGAAATCAGATGATCACGAACGATGTTTTCAGCGAAAATTGAGGCGGTTTCTGCCAACGTCATTGGGTAGTACGTTTGGCAAAGCGGTAAGTCACGAATCACCCAGTTGTGGAATGCGTGACCAAGCTCATGAGCAAGCGTCATCAGGTCTGAGCGGCTACCACTCCAAGTCATAAACACGAGCGGCGTACGCGTCGCCGGCAGCTTAGTACAGTATGCGCCAAGGCGTTTATTGGCATTAGGCGCGGCATCAATCCAACCGTTTTGTACCATCATGCGGACAAACTCCGACATATCTGGGTTCACGGTTTCGAACGCTTCACAAATGACGTCGATTGCTTCATCGAAGGGATAAACTTTCGCTTCGCCACTCAAAGCAGGCATCGCAGCAAGATGATTCCACGGTTTCATCTCATCCAGACCGTGGACCTTCGCCATCAACAAACCGGCTTTTTGACCAATGTCTCGACTTTCTTTTGCTACAGTCATCATCGCGTCGAGCGTTTCCGCTTTGATTCGGCTGCCATGCAAGCTTGGATCAAGGAAATGGACATCACGTTTGGTAGAACGCTTTTTGTTCTCTGTTAAACGCCAACCTGAAAGCGCGTTAAGGATAGAAGCAAAAGACTCTTGATGTGTTGCCATCGCCTTTTGAACGCCACGCCATGCGGCTTCTTGGCGATCAAATTCAGAGCCATAAAGAATGCTTGCTGCTTGCGAGAAGCCAAGCTCTTCACTTTCACCATCAGCGTAGTCAAGCTTCACTTTCAAAGAGCCCGTGAGGTTGTTGTATAACTTACCCCACGCAGATTTTCCATCCACGCTCATTGCCGCTAATAGCTTTTCTTCTTCGGTGCTTAAGCGTGTGTCAGCCAGTTTGCGTGAATTGAGAATAGAAAAGGCCTGCCCATTGATATCTGGGTTTTCATGATCTAAAACGTGGCTAATGAACTCGTCATCAGCGTGAGTCAATTGAAGCTCAAAGGCACTATAAGCTTGAGAAAGCTCAGAGAAAATACGCGTCATACGACCCAGCAGCGCTTTAGCCTCTGCATTTGTCGCATCCACTGATGCGTAACAGTTTGCGAAGTTAGCAATAGTGCCAGCCAAACGGCTTGCCGCCTCACTGGTTAAGATTGCGTTTTGCATCACTTCAACCGAGTCACAATCGGCAGACTGTTTATTGAGTAGGTCAATGCATTGCTCTACAAGCGCAATGTCATCTTGAATACGAGGGTCAGCGAGATCGTTATAAACGATGGATAAATCCCAGCTAGGAGCGGTCATTTATGGTTCCTTTTGATGTAATCGAGCCAGCCCTTTTCTCTCTTAAACTCGGTAGAGATCCAAGCGTTGGCTACTTCCGTGACTAATTTTCAAATAGTGGTACGCCTATCGAACGAACTGAGGCGTAAATCTGATCATCGATGGTAATCGTTATATGTGTTACTGACGCATTTCCTATCGCTAATGTCGAATACCATCGTGGATTGCGCCAATCTACACCCAAAACATGGGCAAGAATCATTCTTATTACGCCACCATGCGTGACAATAAGCAAGTTGTCATTGATATCATTAATGATTTGAGACCAAGCACAAGTTACGCGATTTGCAAATACATCCAAACTTTCCGCTTTGGGCAATGTGTGTTGGGCGGGCGCTTTCCAAAACGCTTCAAGCTTATGCCAGTGCTCAGAAAGCATGTCAAATGGGACACCATCGAAATCACCAAAATCCAACTCTTGAAGCAGGGGTTCCACGCTCAAAGGCAGCAAATCCTGTTCAGCTATCATTTGAGCAGCGTCGTGACAGCGTAACAATGGGGAGCTAATAATACCGCCTACTTCCTTGCCATTTTGCCGCCATGCTAGCGCAATTTTACGTTGCGCCTCTTCATCCACTTTTAAATCCGTTTGTCCATGCAACCCTGGAGCTGCATTTACTTTGCCATGTCGAAGCAGATAAATATTCAGCGTTTGCATCTCTTCACATCCTAAGATTTCAATTCAAGCGGCAAGCCAGCGGCTACAAACGTGACACGTTCACACACCGTCGCCAGTTTTTGATTCATCCGACCCGCATTATCCACAAAGTAGCGACTAACAGTGCCGAGCGGCACAATGCCCATGCCGACTTCGTTAGAGACAAAAATCAGCGTCGCTTCTGATTGTGCTATCGCATTTACCAACCGCTCAATTTTTTCCTCTAACCGCTCATTACAGCAGTCATCACCGAGTTCAAAGATCCAGTTGTTGAGCCAAAGCGTAAGGCAGTCAACTAACACGACATCTTGAGACGAAAACTCACAAATGAGCTCAGGCAAGTTAAGCGGACATTCATGTTCAATCCACCCAGCCCCTCGCTGCAGTTTATGGTGAGCAATACGTTGCCTCATTTCCTCATCAAAAGGCAATGCCGTCGCCACATAGTGAAGCGTTCCGTTTTTATTTTGTGCCCACTGTTGCGCCCTGCACTCTGCTAAACTCGATTTTCCTGAGCGCGCACCACCTAAAATAAGCTGTTTCATGATGAATGACTAAATGCGATAAAAGTAAGATAAACAAGCAACTCTGAAAGCTGCTGCGCGGCACCAAGGCAATCGCCAGTAAATCCGCCGATACGTTTGGTCAGCCAGCGTTTGAAGCCAACACGAAACAGTGCCAATACCAATAGGATAACCACTGCCTGAGTCACGCCTAGTAACAATGCTGTGACTCCACCAGTGAAGAGCAGTATCGCGACTTCTAAGCTCGATTGCTTATTCGCTAACGGTTTACTTTTCGAGGTATCCGCGTCACTAACGTAAGGCATGTCATATATGAGAGTGGCCGCCAACGCTCGGCTCACGGTATACGCCACGACGATCATCAGCCAAAACTGAGACCCATTAGCTAACTCGATCCAAAATACAAACTTCGCCAGCAGCGCCATCATTAGTGTTGCCGCGCCGTACGTCCCGATGCGGCTGTCTTTCATGATGGTTAAGCGGCGCTCTAACGTCATACCACCGCCAATGCCATCCGCCATATCGGTCAAGCCGTCTTCATGGAATGCACCGGTAAGCAGTAGGCTGAAAGCCATGGTTAACACGATGGAAACTGAGTTGGGGAACAACAAACTTGCCAGTGAAAACACAGCTGCGCACAACAACCCAAGCAACACACCGACCAAAGCAAAGTACCGCCCCGCTTGGTTCATGCGCGTTTCACTGTAAGGTAAATCAGCAGGTACAGGTATACGGCTAAAAAAGCTTACTGCAAGCAAGAAAAGCTCGCTCTGATAGCGCAAAGAACGAGTCTCTGAAGGGATAGTATTATCAAGCGCAGACACTACACCGTTACTCCTGCACTCTCAAAACTTGCCATGTTGTTGTAAAACTGAGCCGCCGCTTTCACTAATGGTAAGGCAAGTGCTGCTCCAGTACCTTCACCCAAACGCAACCCAAGATCCAAGAGAGGCTCAGCTTGTAAGCATTCAAGTACGAACTTGTGCCCATTCTCTTCCGAGTTATGTGCGAACAACATGTAATCTCGCGTCTCTTCATCCAATAGAGTCACCACGTAAGCGGCAACAGATACGATAAACCCATCTACTAAAACTGGCGTTTTATGGCGTTTTGCTTCTAGGAATGCACCGACCATTTGCACGATTTCAAACCCACCGACTTGCGCGAGAACACCTTTCACATCGAGTTCATAGCAACGCCCAACACCTTGTGCGACGAGTTTAATCTTACGGCCAAACTGCTCATGAGTAATTCCCGTCCCCAAACCAACACAGTGATCGACCTCTAACGGGCTAAGTGCTGTTAATAGCGCAGACGCCGAGCTTGTGTTCCCAATGCCCATTTCGCCAAACATTAGAAAGTTAGAACCGCCGTAAATACTTTGCTCGGCAACTTTCGCACCATACTCCAAGCCCAATGCGACTTGCTCTAATGACATCGCAGATTGCTTTGAAAGATTGGCCGTACCGTTACCAAGACGCTTTTCGATTAAGTTGGGATGATCTTTGAAGTTTGGGATTAATGTATCGATTGGCGACAACATACCGCAGTCAATAACTTTAAAATCGATTTGGTTAGTCTCACAAAAACAGTTGATAGCCGCACCTCCTGAAAGGAAATTAGCCACCATTTGCTGTGTAACTGCACTTGGTGCAATGCTAACCCCTTCTTCAGCGATACCATGGTCACCAGCAAATACCAACATGGTCGGTTTGCGAATTTCAATGGTTTCCGCAGCTTGAGGTTTATCTTGGCTTTGAATCAACGCCAGTTCTAATGCTACTTTTTCTAGCAGGCCAAGTGATCCAAGCGGTTTCGTTTTATTATCAATACGTGCTTGAATTTCTGGCGCAAAAGAGCGATCCATGATGATGGTTCCTTATTAATTATTTTGGGCGAGCGACAGAAAACGTTTTGTCTAGCGTGGAATAATCATTTCCACCGAGGCGAGCTAATGGATCCACTGCTAGAGCGTCGACTTTTAAACGATCACCTTCCATGGATATGACCCGTTCATCAACATAAATGTGTTCAATTTCAGCAAAGATTAAACTTTGTGGCGTCTCACCCATCTCAATGACTTCATGTAACTTACAGCCGAATGCAATTGGCGCGCCCTCTAGGCGTGGTAATTCGAACCCTTTAAAATCTGTTGTTTCGAGTTGAGTAACTTCCAGTTCGGATTCTCCATACTCTAACGTTGCTGAAGACTTGGTGACCTGCTCTGCTAGGTCGCTCGGTGCGATGTGGATAACCAACTTACCGGTTTCTAATGCATTTCGCGTGGTGTCTTTGATATCTCCATTGGGCTTTTTCCCCACAGAAATCATCAATAAAGGTGGACGACTGGAAACCGCGGTAAAATAGGAAAATGGCGCTAAGTTGAAATTCTGCTCACCTGAGTCAGTAAGCACCCAAGCGATTGGGCGAGGAATGACGGTTTGAGTCATCAAATGGTACACCTGCGTTGGTGCAAGTGTACTGAGATCTATGTTCATACGACGTCCTTGGTCTTTGAAAATCTCAAATGAGCCAGCAGCTCAATTTTCTGAAAGAATCAGTGTACCCCTCTCACATGCAATTTCACCTAGTTTTCTCATTTTGACAGCAACTTTTACCAATCTGACTTCCATATTGACAAAACCATTGCTTCAGAAACCTAATTTCATCAATGAAATGGTCGAATTTCAGAATAAACCCTTCATATAGAAGCGAGAGGATCAAATCATCGCTGTATAGAACCTAGGCCCACAACAAATTAACTGACTGTTTTAAATGAAAATCCCGTTTTTCTTGATTTTAGATTTCAATACCAGAAGCTTTCTTTTTATAGCGCTGACAGGTTTTGGCATGACTGATGCAATTGTAAACGTGTCCCAATAAACGCAGCGAGGCGCCATGTTTGCCAATCAGAGCCGCCGACCTAAACAGAGGGGAAAAGCGAAGTCGGGAAGCCCACCTCGACGAAAAATACCCCTATCATTCTCCTAACGAAAAAGACCCGTTTGCCCTACGGGTCTTTTTATTTATGTCATCGACTTCACTTTTGCTTGCTCGTTAAGCTTCAAACATTCGAACTGCACATAAAACCTAGTTGAACAAATAAGCTACAATAGCCTAAGCACTTGTTCTCTAAGAGGAAGGATATGATGAGCAATGATTCAAATACCTGCGTCATAATCGCAGGCGCAACTGGGCTTGTTGGCAAAGAAGTCATCGCTAACCTCCTGTCACAACCCAGCATAGAAACCGTATACTCTCTTTCTCGAAGAGCGCTTTCTGACATTGCCGATACTGAAAGCAAGATAGTGCCTATTATTGATGCCGAGCTTTCCATTCACAATTGGGATGAACAACAGCCAACTCCTAGTATCGGAGTAATCTGCTTAGGTACGACACTTAAGCAAGCTGGCAGCAAGGAAGCGCTACGAAAAGTCGACGTAGAACTGGTCTGTAAGGTTGCCCAACAAATGAAAATGATAGGAGTGAAACGAATCGCGATAGTTTCAAGCTTGGGAGCGAAAGCTTCATCATTCTCTCATTATCTCGCCTGTAAGGGGCAGATGGAAAAGAACATTGAGAAAATGGGGTTCGAAGAAGTCGTCTTTGCTAGACCTGGTCCCTTAGTCGGCCAACGTGATACACCCCGTACCGACGAGAGGCTCATTCAATCACTTTCTAAGGTCACTCGACCATTAATGTGGGGAAAACTCGCCGACTTTGTACCGATTCAGGCTAGAGATGTCGCTAAGGCGATGATTTATCAACTTTTCAGCTACCAAGAAGAGCCCACTGTCTATTTGCATAGAAGGGAAATGTTGGACTTAATTAAACACTTTGGCTAATCAAACTCAAATCAAGTGAATTCTTCAGCTTTGGCTTTTTCATTTTCACAACGTCACGTTGCATCTTTCGTTGCGAGTCAAAGCTTTGAATGGTCTAATACTCCTATCGGTTCCGTAAACGGTAAGCAGAATGCACCAAGATAATCAGCCCACTTTTTTCTTTTTTGATTACGAGACTTGGGGAACAAGTCCAGCCAAAGATCGCCCAAGCCAATTCGCCGGCGTCCGCACTGATGAAAACTTCAATATCATTGGTGAACCTTTGGTGATGTACTGTCGCCCACCCGCTGATTATCTTCCTTCACCCGAAGCAGCTTTGATCACTGGCATTACACCACAAAAAGCGATGCAAGAAGGTCTACCTGAACCTGAATTTATCGCTAAGATCCACGCAGAGCTTTCTAAACCGAATACTACTAGCCTTGGCTACAACAGTATTCGATTCGATGATGAAGTCACACGTTACACCTGTTACCGCAACTTTATCGATCCTTATGCGTGGAGCTGGCAAAACGGCAACTCACGTTGGGATTTACTTGACGTCATGCGCGCGTGTCACGCCCTCCGTCCTGAAGGCGTGGAATGGCCAGAAAATGATGAAGGTTTCCCGAGTTTCAAACTTGAACATTTATCTGTGGCAAATGGCATCGAACACAGCAACGCCCACGATGCGATGGCAGACGTGATTGCAACAATTGAGATGGCGAAAAAAATCAAAGCCGCTCAACCTAAGTTGTTTGATTACTTCTTCTCTATGCGTAATAAGCGCAAGCTTAACGAATTGGTCGATATCGTTAACATGACGCCATTGATGCACGTATCCGGAATGTTGGGACGTGAATGCCAATACACCAGCTGGATTGTGCCTGTTGCTTGGCACCCAACCAACAATAACGCTGTTATTACGATTGACTTGGCGAAGGATCCTCAGCCGATCTTAGAACTTTCAGCAGAAGAGTTGAAAGAACGTTTGTACACCAAGCGTGACGAATTGGGCGACCTGCCGCCTGTACCCGTTAAGCTCGTGCACCTGAACAAGTGCCCTATTCTAGCGCCAGCGAAAACACTCACTGCTGAGAATGCAGAATCTATTGGTATTGACCGTCAGCAATGTCTAACTAACCTCGCTTTGTTACGTCAACACCCAGAAATTCGTGAGAAACTCATTAACCTATTCTCTATTGAGCGTGAGTACGAAAAGAGTGATGATGTAGATACGCAACTTTACGATGGTTTTTTCTCGCCAGCTGATCGCGCGGCGATGGACATCATTCGTGAAACGGACCCAACTAACCTAGCTGCACTGGATATTGAATTTGATGACAAGCGCATCAAACCGTTGCTGTTTCGTTACCGTGCTCGTCACTACTCAAGCACACTAGATGACCAAGAGCAAAGACGCTGGGCACAGCACTGTCGTGAAGTCTTTGAAAGCCAGATTGAAGAGTATATGCTTAATTTAGAGAACTTAGTTCACGAACATGAAAGTGACGAAAAAAAGATAGCAATACTAAAATCTGTCTATCGTTATGTAGAGAGCCTAGCCTCCTAATTTCTTACCTTGTTCAAGCGCACCTTCGGGTGTGTTTGTTGTTTTATATGCTGTCAAAATGATAAAAGATCGATTATTACAGCTGATCCATTTGCTCATTTCCCTCGCACTCATCTTGGGAGCACTTGGTATCGGCAACACCATTCAAAAGTTCGCTGGCATTTCGGTTCCTGGAAGTGTCCTAGGCATGCTTGTGCTGTTTTTCTCCATGACTCTTGGCTTAGTCAAAGTCGAATGGGTTAAGCCCGGCGCGACACTTTTCATTCGCTACATGATTCTACTCTTTGTCCCTATCAGTGTTGGGCTAATGCAGCACTTTGATATGTTACTAGCGAATGCGCTTCCTATTATTGCTAGTGCAGTTGGTGGCTCTCTAATTGTGTTGGTCACCTTAGCGTGGTTCTTAGACTACTTATTAAAGGAGAAACATTGATATGTGGTTACTCGTCACTATTGTGGTTTTCCTTGCCGCACGCCAAATTGCTATTAAGGTAAATAACCCTATTGCGAACCCCCTTTTGATCAGCATCGCGGTGTTAATCCCGTTACTTACCTTTTTAAAAGTGCCATTTGAAACGTACTACGCAGACAACGAATACATCAGCTTCTTGCTGCAACCAGCCGTTGTTGCACTGGCGTACCCGCTGTACGAGCAACTGCCACAGATCAAATCAAACTGGCGCATTATCGCTCTGGCCTGTACGTTAGGTAGTGTAATGTCAATGCTAACAGCGACGCTCATCGCGGTAGCGTTTAAAGCAGACATCAGCTTGATTGCAAGCTTAGTGGGCAAGTCGGTAACGACACCTATCGCAATGGAGATTTCTAGCCACCTGGGTGGTGAAGCTGCTGTTGCCGCTATTCTAGTGCTTATTGTGGGCTTATTCGGTGCCATTCTCGCGTACCCTATCTTTAACCTCATTGGCATCAAACACCCTATTGCACGCGGCTTAACGATGGGTACGGTATCGCATGCTTTGGGCACTGCCACCTGTGCAGAAAAACAACCAGGCGATGCTGCCTTCTCGTCCCTTGCATTAGTGCTTTGCGGCATCATCACTTCTATCCTTGCGCCTAGCTTCTTTGCTTTAGCTGTTTGGTTGTACCAATAAAGAACCTCAATGACCTGCCTTGCTTTACTCTCCTCTAAAGCGAGCGGGTCATAGCCTCTCCTAAAAAACTCGCAGTATGAATATCAGTTGATATAGTTATTAGTGGGACAGAGATAACGTTAAATCGTGATGAAATCGAATACATGTGTGACCTCACTCTAATTATGTAACGTAAAGTTCAATTACATCAATTAACGTGATCTAAAGCACGGAACATTTTCATCCTTCACATAGAATAACTGTCCATGCACTAACAAGGATTCAACATGAAAAGTCGCATTGAACAGGCGCTAGCAAGCGCTCCTGAAGCACTTTCAAAACATCTTGCTCCTATCGTCCAAGCAGACGATTTTGATGCTACTATTTCTGAGCAACAGTTTGATGAGCTGCTAAACGCTACCAATCTTTCTGATAAAGAGCTTCGTGTTGCTCTACTTCCTTTTGCCGCAGCGTTCTCTTACGCTCCTATTTCTGAATTTTATGTTGGCGCGATCGTTCGTGGCCTCTCTGGTCGCCTTTACTTCGGTGCAAACATGGAATTCTTTGGCGTTCAGCTAGGGCAAACCGTTCACGCAGAGCAATGTGCAATTAGCCATGCATGGATGAAAGGTGAACGTGGTGTAAAAGACATCACCATCAACTACAGCCCATGCGGACACTGTCGACAGTTCATGAATGAGCTAAGCACTGCGAAAGAGCTTAAGATCCAATTACCAGAACGCGAAGAAAAATCACTGCATCACTACCTTCCTGAGGCGTTTGGCCCTGCAGACTTAGGTATTGAGTCAGGTTTGATGGCGGAAGTGAAACACGAGTTTGTTTACGATGAAGACGATACTCTGATTCAAGAAGCTGTTAACGCAATGAACATCAGCCACGCGCCTTACACGAACAACCTCAGTGGTATTGCTCTTGAGATGAACAGTGGTCGCGTATTCCAAGGGGCTTATGCAGAAAACGCTGCATTCAACCCTAGCCTACCTCCACTTCAGGTTGCACTAATTCAAATCCTGATGGCAGGAGAGCAGTTTGAAAACATCAAAGCAGCGGCACTAGTCGAGAACTCGCAAGGCAAGATCAGCCACCTAGCTGATACTCAATCGACGCTAGAGGCACTAAACCCTGATATTCCAGTGAGTTTTGTGAACGTTTAACTCATTCAGGCCTCAAGTAATAAGCTCTACTCTGTGTAGGGCTTTTTTATTATCAAAAAACCTACGCAAACGTTTGCTTCGAACTAAAAATTCAGTATGATCCCCTGCAATTTCTGTTTCATCACTTTATTTTGTAAGGGAACACTATGTTCGGTACTGCTACTAGCACTCATGCTACCCGTGTATTACTTTTGGGCTCAGGCGAGCTTGGTAAAGAAGTGGCAATTGAATGCCAACGTCTTGGCTTGGAAGTGATCGCATGTGACCGTTACGCCGATGCTCCAGCAATGCAAGTGGCGCATCGCAGCTACGTCATCGATATGCTTGACGGCCAAGCACTAGAAGAAATCATCAGCAAAGAGCAGCCTGCGTATGTAGTGCCTGAGATTGAAGCTATCGCGACTGACAAATTGGTTGAGTTAGAAGAAAAAGGCTTGAACGTTGTTCCTACTGCAAAAGCGACCAAGTTAACAATGAACCGAGAAGGTATCCGTAGGCTCGCTTCTGAAGAATTGGGCTTAACCACCTCTCCTTACCAGTTTGCAGACAACTTTGAAGACTTTAAAGCGGCGGTTGAACATGTAGGTATCCCATGTGTTGTTAAACCAGTGATGAGCTCTTCGGGCAAAGGTCAGAGCGTGATTAAAACGGAAGAAGACGTTCAAACCGCTTGGGAATACGCACAAGAAGGTGGCCGTACTGGTGCTGGCCGTGTCATTGTAGAAGGCTTTATCGATTTCGATTACGAAATCACGTTGCTAACGGTACGTGCAATCGATGGTGTACATTTCTGTGCACCGATCGGACACCGACAAGAAGACGGTGACTACCGTGAGTCATGGCAGCCACAAGCCATGTCAGAGAATGCAATCAAAGCAGCAGAATACACGGCTGAGAAAGTTGTTAATGCGCTAGGTGGCTACGGTATCTTTGGTGTGGAGCTATTTGTTAAAGGAGACAAAGTTATTTTCAACGAAGTCTCCCCTCGCCCGCACGATACCGGCATGGTGACGATGATTTCTCAAGATATGTCTGAGTTCGCGCTTCACGTACGCGCGTTTACTGGCATGCCGATTAACAGCATCGTTCAGTATGGGCCATCTGCATCCGCGGTTGTTTTAGGCCAAGGTACATCAACTGATATCCGCTTTGACAATCTTGCCAAAGCACTGGCTCAGCCACAAACTCAAGTTCGTTTGTTTGGTAAGCCTGAAATCGACGGCCGCCGCCGCTTGGGTGTCGTTTTAACCCGTCGCAAGACCATTGAAAATTCGATTGAAGATGCAGTGAACAACGCTTCTAAAGTACAGATCGTTTACTAATTCCGCGAATCCACACAAGAAAAACAAAAGCGCAGCTCAATTGGCTGCGCTTTTTCTTTGTGTAGACTCGAACAAACCGTTACTTGCTCTCGATTAAATACACTTCTTCAGAGAAACGGCTGAGCCCTTTCTTAGCGATTTTCGGATGGTTCTCGTCAGCCTTGTCTACGTGCAAACAAGTAATTTTGTAACCCGCAAACAACTGTTCGATCTCCTCGACTGGCACACTGAACGGAGGGCCTGACATCTCATCCTGAGGATAGTTGAGCGTCACTAATAAAATACGTCCACCAGGGTTTAGTATCTGCTTAACGCGTGCGGCGTATTCTTCTCGCATCTCTAGCGGCAATGCAACGAGTGCAGCACGATCATAAATGATATCCGCTTTTGAAACTGGGGCGGTAAAAAAGTCGCCAGTATAAATGGATAGCTCATCGAACTGATACAGCTCATGCATACCGTTAACCGGTGTTACGGTAGGTGTGTAAAAATGCTCAGCAAAAAATGCACGCACGGCAATTTGGCTCAGTTCCACACCCTGCACTTCATTGTGTTTCGTCGCAAGCCAGATTAGGTCTTCTGACTTGCCGCATAATGGAACCAACACTGTATCTTCACGTTTTGGGTTCGTGTGCTGCCAAAATGCAGGTAACAGTGGATTCACATCTTCAAGGTGAAACCCAATTTGATTACTGGCCCACTTAGTGTGCCAAAATTCTTGATCTCTCATTTTACTTCTACTTGTCGGCTGATAATTGTAATGAGCGCTTAGCGCAACTTTGTGGACTAAGACTAATGATTTTTCCAAATTTGTCTATGGCGTTCATCTTTGGTTAATACTGCGATGGTAGGATGACTATCGTTCAAGAAGGAACCCTTGCTTTTTCTGGTTGTCAGAATAAAGGAAGGAAAAATGGTGATCTAGAACACGATTCTACTATAAGGATAAAAGTCGACCTTGGGATCGTTCATAGAGGCCCCATTAATTAGGTAGAACCTGATTTGTTAATCTTAGTGACCTTTTCGTTACCCATTTTCTAAGTGCAAACAAGTTAAGGAGAGTGAATGAGCTTATTTTTACGTACTACAGCATTGATGCTTTTAGTACTAAGCCGTGCGCCGGCATTCGCCGCACTTCCAAATGTCCCGAGTAACGAGCAAGATCGTTCTGCTAGCCAAAACGAAGTTTGCTCAAAATTGTTCAAGCATAGCCTTAGTGGTCTATATGGCATTCAGTCAATCGACTCTAGACCAACTCAACCTTATTCAGATTTCGACGTCCTTTACAGTAAAGCTCACCAAGCACAGTTCGAGCTTGAAACCATCTGTAAGAGTACAGCCCTTCTAACTGACGCTCAGCCATACTTCGCAGGCGTTAAATCTCAACATCGTGCCGAAGAAAAGATTGCCCTCGAACTTGACGGCCAAGTCGAGCGTATTACTGACTTAGCACGTGCGACCATCGTCGCTGATGATGTAGCGAGCCTAGTATCTGTGTATGAAGCATTGGAGCGTGAGACAACTATCGTAAAAGTCAAAAACCGCTTCAAAAAGCCAACTGTATCTGGGTACCGTGACTTGAACCTGTTGGTTCGCCTTCCTAAAACTAACCTTATTGCCGAAGTTCAATTGCACCTAAAAGCAATCGCTGATGTAAAGAACGGCCCTGAACACGATTTGTACGAACAAATTCAGAAGCTAGAGCGTCAAGCGCTAGTAGAGGGCCGTAACCTAAACGATATCGAAATGGCATCGATAAAAAGCATGCGCACTCAATCGAAAAACTTGTACCAGGGCGCTTGGCATCCATACCTAACAACACACTTAGAAGCTGCTTAAAGTAGAAGTCTTACAAACAGCTAAGCTAACCTACCCAATACTAAAAACCACCGCTATTGCGGTGGTTTTATTTGTTCTTTAGCCACTACTGAAAAACACAAACAAAAAGACCACGACAAAGCGTGGTCTCATTCCATGTCACATGGCTTACTGGTCAATCTTTATGTTCTCTACGCGAGCTTTTAACTTCTGACCCGGGCGGAACGTAACGACTCGTCGAGCAGTAATTGGAATATCTTCACCAGTTTTCGGGTTACGACCAGGTCGTTCGTTTTTGTCACGAAGGTCAAAATTACCAAAACCTGACAGTTTTACCTGTTCGCCACTTTCGAGTGCCTTACGAATTTCTTCAAAAAACACTTCCACCGTTTCCTTGGCGTCCCGTTTACTAAATCCCAATTTATCAAACAGGTTTTCTGCAAGTTCGGCTTTTGTGAGCGCCATAAAACTTTCCTCAAAGCTATGTTAAACAATGCTACCTTAGTGTAGCGCCAGAGCAGTTTTACCCTACCAATTCAACAACATATCGGGGTTACATCAGGAAGTGTATGCCAAGCTTATGATTTTCGCCAACTTTTTTCTTTGCTAATATACCGAATATTTCACCACCGAAGTACTTTACTCACCAGCATTTCCAGATTTTACTTTAATTCCTTCTAAAGTTAGGAAGCTATCCAGACCAAATTACTGGTTTTTAACATCAAAACAAGATTATTCACTATTTAATAAAAATGTCAGATACTGGTCACTTTACAAACAATTGACATAAAACTTCTCAGTTTTTCAGTAGTTTGAGTCACTCTGAAAATAGATCTGACCAGTTGTATTCATTGGAGTTTTTATTCAGTTTCTACTGATCTGGTAGAAAAATGAAACCTTGAACAAAAGCAAAATTCTGCACGTTGTATCATGACGGTGAAAGGAAAGGTTGATACTGTTTTCATATTCCATCTCACCATCAGAGTACCAATATGCTTCACCAAGTCGTCAGCATTCTATTCCCAGTCTTTGCTTTGGTTTTTGTTGGTTATTTAGTTGGTCGCTTTATCAAGCCTGACTTTCGCCCAATAAATCGCATCAATATGGATGCATTCACGCCTGCACTCGTATTTTCGTCTCTAGTAAGTATGCCGATCGACATGGGTCAAGCTCCTCTTTTGCTTGCCGCTATTATTGCGGTAATCGTACCTGGTATTGTGATGGTGCCAATTACAAAGTTGACAGGTCTATCCTTCAAAGCATGGGCGCCACCGCATATGTTCAGAAATAGCGGAAACCTTGCGATCCCGCTGTTCACTTATACTTTCGGAGAGCTCGCTCTCCCTTCTGCGGTGCTGCTGTTTGTTGTCTCCGCGTGTTTACATATCAGTTTAGGCGTGATGCTTCTTAGTAGTGGTAACCCGCTTAAACAAATCATCAAAATGCCGATTTTTTTATCCGCTTCACTCGCATTGGCTATGAATCTTTCTGGGGTTAGCATTTGGAATCCACTGTATGAGGCGACGGCATTACTTGGTCAAGCTGCCGTCCCAGTTATGCTTCTTTCATTGGGCGCACAGATGTTAAATCTGAGGTTGGATGGCTTAAAGGTAGGCCTAGTGTGTACAGCACAATCACTTGGGACAGGCGCAATTGCATTTGCACTCATTTATTGGCTAATCCCACTACCGACAATGCAACTGCAAATGATGGTACTGTTCACTATGCTTCCACCAGCCGTGATGAACTACTTGTTTGCTGAGCGGCTGAACATTGAGCCAATGACAGTCGCTTCAATGGTCTTGTTTGGCAACTTCTTCAGTATACTCACATTACCGCTATTGCTGATGTTCACCCTATCGCTTTCTTAATTACTCTCTACCATCAACTTTACTATTAAAACCGGAGAGTTGAATGTTAGACTGGCATAAAAATACCCACTCCCCCCCGGGGCGACTAGACCTTATGAAGTCAATTATCCAGATCAGCGATTGCCACTTAAGTGATGAGCCCAGCTTTGAAAACCTGCGTAAAGCCCTGCTCCTTGCCCAAAAAGATGCTTCCTGCAATACCCTTTTGCTTACTGGTGATCTTTGTTGCAACCCCAAAGCGGGTGACTATCGTACTCTACTAAATGTTGTAGAAGAACACATCCAAGATAAGTCGATCTTCGCGATTGCGGGCAACCACGATGATGCGAAGTTGATGAAGCAAGAGCTGCGCGGCAGTGGTATCAAAGTCACAGATAGAGCGAGAATCCACAACCGTGAAGTCTTGTTCTTAGATTCCAGCACCAAACCTTTAGATAAGCGCCATCCTTTAGGCTCTGGCCGTATCGATAACCGCGGAATAGCACGTTTGAATAAACAGCTTCGCCATACAACCAACCCGATTGTTGTAGTCCACCACCCTATTATTCCCATCGGTTCAGAATGGATGAAAGCCATTTGTTTGGAAAACGATGCAAGCTTACTTGCGCTTCTGGCGAAGCATCAAGTTCAAGATGTAATTTGCGGGCATGGTCATGATGCATTAACGGTCACACAGCAAGGCATCACCCAACACATGGCACCGGCGACGGCCTACGGGTTTGACCACGACATTAATGAATATAATCGACGTGAGAAGATTGGCGTGAGTAAGCTTTGCTTTGAGGAGGATGGAATTACCGTCGAAACAATTTGGCTGTAGCTATTCTCTATTCTCTATTCTCTATTCTCTAGATATAAAAAAACCCTGCCAGTTTGGCAGGGTTTTCATTTCTTAAGAAGATACGTTACGCGAGATTAGTCACGTAGAGACGCACCAAACTTCTCAGAAACGTGAGCAACGATAGCGTCAACCGCACCAGCGATATCTGCATCTTCAAGCGTACGCTCAAGTGACTGTAGAGTCAGAGCGATTGCTAGGCTCTTCTTACCTTCTTCAACGCCTTTACCTACGTAAACGTCAAACAGTTTCGCATCTTTAAGGAACTCGCCACCTTGCTCTAGACAAGCGTTAACGATGTCACCAGATGCGACAGCTTCATCCACGACTACCGCGATATCACGACGGTTTGAAGGGAACTTAGAAAGTGCTACCGCTTCTGGGATCACTTTGCTGTTGATTGCAGACCATTCGATTTCGAATACGATAGTACGACCGTTTAGACCGAACTTACGCTCAAGCTCAGGGTGAACTGTACCGATCACGCCCACTTCTTTGCCATCTACGATGATTGCCGCAGATTGACCTGGGTGAAGTGCTGGGTGCTTAGCTGCAGCGAAAGAGTATGCTTTTTCGTTCGCAGATAGCTCTAGAATTGCTTCTAGATCGCCCTTAAGGTCGAAGAAATCAACAGTGTTAGTTTCGATATCCCAGTGCTCTTCACCGCGAGTACCAGCGATAACACCTGCAAGCATTGGCTCTTGGCGCATGCCGTTTTCTGCAGATTCACATGGGATGAAACGTAGGCCGTATTCGAATAGACGAACGCGTGGCTGTTGACGCTTCTGGTTGTGAACAACCGTATTCAGCAGACCTTGGATAAGACCAAGACGCATTGCTGACATGTCTGCAGAAATTGGGTTTGGAAGCACTAGAGGCTCAACACCAGGTACCACTAGCTTTTGTTGCTCAGGCTCAACGAAGCTGTATGTGATTGCTTCGTGGTAACCACGGTCAACAAGAAGATCACGAACGCGTTTCAGTGGAAGATCCGCTTCAACGTGGTTGTGCATCTTAAGTGCTGCTGCTGGATGTTGGTTAGGGATGTTGTCGTAACCGTAGATACGGCCAACTTCTTCAATCAGGTCTTGCTCGATAGCGATATCGAAACGCCATGTTGGCGCTACTGCCACCCAACCTTCTTCAGAAGCTTCAACAGTCAAACCTAGGCGCTCTAGGATTTCTACTACGTCAGCATCAGCGATGTGGTGACCTAGAAGGTTGTCTAGTTTAGTGCGACGTAGAGCAACTTTGTTTGGCTTAGGTAGGTCCGCTTCAGACTCTACTGCAACAACAGGTGCTACTTCACCGCCACAGATTTCAACAAGAAGCTGAGTTGCACGCTCCATTGCGCTCACTTGTAGTGCGTAATCCACACCACGCTCGAAACGCATTGAAGAATCAGTGTGCAGACCATAGCTACGAGCGCGACCGCGGATGTGGTCAGGTGCAAAGAATGCACACTCTAGTAGAACGTCTTTAGTCTCAGTTGTTACACCAGACTCTTCACCACCAAAGATACCTGCGATTGCAAGTGCTTTGTTGTGGTCAGCTACAACTAATGTATCTGCGTTTAGTTCTGCTTCGCTGCCGTCAAGAAGTGTTAGCTTCTCACCTTGCTCAGCCATACGAACTACGATGCCACCTTCGATCTTCGCTAGATCGAACGCGTGCATTGGTTGGCCTTGCTCTAGAAGAACGTAGTTAGTGATGTCTACTACTGGGTCAATAGAGCGGATACCACAACGGCGCAATTTCTCTTGCATCCATAGTGGTGTTTCAGCTTGAACGTTTACGTTCTTAACCACACGACCTAGGTAACGTGGACACGCAGCAGGTGCTTTTACTTCGATAGACACTTTGTCTTCGATTGAAGCTGCTACTGCTTCTACTGATGGCTCAGTCACGTCAGCACGGTTAAGTACGCCAACTTCACGAGCTAGACCACGAATGCTGAAACAGTCAGCGCGGTTTGCTGTTAGGTCTACGTCTACCGTTACGTCGTCTAGGCCTAGGAATTCACGGAAATCGGTACCGATTACTGCGTCTTCTGCTAGTTCCATGATGCCATCTGACTCAACGTCTATACCTAGTTCAGTGAATGAACAAAGCATGCCGTGAGATGGTTGACCACGTAGTTTCGCTTTTTTGATTTTGAAATCGCCTGGAAGAACAGCACCAACAGTTGCTACTGCTACTTTCAGACCTTGACGACAGTTAGGTGCGCCACAAACGATGTCTAGAAGCTCTTCTTCACCCACGTCAACTTTTGTCACGCGCAGTTTGTCTGCATCTGGGTGTTGACCACATTCAACAACGTGACCAACTTTAACGCCGTTGAACGTACCTGCTACAGGTAGCACGTCATCAACTTCTAGACCCGCCATTGTAATTTGGTGAGTTAGTTCGTCAGTGGTAATCGAAGGACTAACCCACTCACGAAGCCATGATTCGCTGAATTTCATAGTGATTTATCCCCTGGATTACTTGAACTGTTTTAGGAAACGAAGATCGTTCTCGAAGAACGCACGTAGGTCGTTTACGCCGTAACGAAGCATTGTTAGACGCTCAACACCCATACCGAATGCGAAACCAGAGTATTTTTCAGGGTCGATGCCTACACTACGTAGTACGTTCGGGTGAACCATACCGCAGCCTAGTACTTCTAGCCATTTACCGTTTTTGCCTTTCACGTCAACTTCTGCTGAAGGCTCAGTGAACGGGAAGTATGATGGACGGAAACGTACTTCTACTTCCTCTTCGAAGAAGTTACATAGGAAGTCGTGCAGGATGCCTTTCAGCTGTGCGAAGTTTACGTTCTCATCAACCAGCATGCCTTCCACTTGGTGGAACATTGGCGTGTGCGTTTGGTCGTAGTCATTACGGTATACACGACCTGGTGCGATGAAACGGAATGGTGGTTTACCATTTTCCATCGTACGGATCTGTACGCCTGACGTGTGAGTACGAAGCATCAAATCTGGGTTGAAGAAGAAAGTATCGTGGTCAGTACGCGCTGGGTGATCAGCTGCGATGTTTAGTGCATCAAAGTTGTGGAATGCATCTTCGATTTCTGGACCAGACTCTGTGTTAAAGCCAAGTTCGCCGAAGAACTTCTCAATACGCTCAACAGTACGAGTAACTGGGTGTAGACCACCGTTCTCAATACGACGACCAGGTAGTGTTACGTCGATCGTTTCTGCTGCTAGCTTCGCTTCTAGTTCTGCACGTTGTAGTGCGTCTTTACGAGCTGCGATAGCTTGCTGAACTGCGCCTTTCGCTTTGTTGATCTCTTGACCAGCTTCACGGCGTTCTTCCGGTGGTAGTTTACCTAGGCTTTGAAGTTGAGCAGTTAGCTCACCTTTTTTACCTAGATACTGAACACGCACTTCATCAAGTACGACTAGCGATTCTGCAGCTTCAATTGCTGCACTCGCGTTAGCAATGATCTCTTCTAGATGTTGCATCGTTTCCTCATCTACCTATTGGTAGTGTCCATAAAGGAGTGATTGGTTTTTTGATAGCTGTACATAGTAGCCAAACCAGCCACCAATGCCAAATTGAATTACGAAAAGAAGAGGTTATTGAATAAAAAGAAGGCAAAAACGTAAAAAAAACAACTAACCATACAAACGTTCAACCGCACTCAATCAGCTCAAGTGCGATTTGGATGCACTATGATTGTGTTTTTACTTACTTAATCACAGCGATGGCGCTTGGACCGAACACACTGTGTTTTTACCGTTTTGTTTGGCTAAATAGACAGATTCATCGGCAGCTTTGATGAGATCAGTATACGTTTTCATCTCGTTGCGACGTTCAGCGACACCGACACTTATACTGCCTCGCCAAGGCTCTAGACCTGTTGGTATGAGGATATGAGAAATTTGCTTTCTTACCGCTTCAGCGACATGTAAACCGCCTTTAAGTTGAGTCTCTGGACAAATTACCAAGAATTCATCCCCACCTAGACGGCAGACAATATCATCACTTCTGAAATAATGTCTTAACGCCTTGGCCAACTCGCTGAGTACAACATCTCCAGCGTCATGACCACAAGTGTCGTTAACCTGTTTAAAGTAGTCAGCATCAATCATGATACAAACTAAAGGCTCGAGCTGCATGTCCTGTTCTTGCCAACAGTTTTTTAAAGTGCGAATTGCACTACGGCGGTTGGGTAATCCTGTCAGAGAGTCAGTGAGTGACAGCTCTTCAAGTTGCTTATTTGCTTGAGATAGCTGTTTCGTTCGCTCTGCGACTTTTTCCTCTAGAACCAAGTTAAGCTTCAATAACTCACGATTCCGCTCTGATACTTGAAGAAAAAGTGCGCTTAATGCCTCAAGCAAAGGCTCGGTGGAGTTGTCTGCTTTGCGCTCTTCGGTTTCATAGGCGTCCAAGGGCGAGCTACCATTTTTAATAGCTTCAACTTGACGAGCCATATTTTGATCAATACCTAGAATATGGTAAGCCAACCAGTGAATTAGAAAATCAAGAAGCTGTTCTGCTGCTTTTTTATTCTCTTCGCTAATAAAGCTTTGCATGCTAACAATGTCTGTCATGAAAGAGCGATGAACTTGTATGTGCTTTTGGATATGATCGTAATGCACCCCAACTTCACGCATTAGATTTTCTTCTTCCTTGAAGTGGAACTCTGCATAACGAGACAACTCGAATAAAGCCAATTGAATGTCTTGAAGTGATATATTGTTGTTCGCTAGGAGTTCACCATATTTATTGATGAATTCCACGAGATACTGGTGCTGCTCATCGACTAGCTCTATTCCAGTTTCAAAATACTTATCCCAACGAAATGAATTCACCGTTACAACTCCTAACCAACGAACTGGCATATTCAGTTGCTTATGTGCAGCAACCAATACCACAATTAATATAAGGAATAGTAACGATATATATCAGTAATTGCTTTAATAGTCAGTCAAAATAATGACGTAGATCTCCATACCGTACGACTTTTGACTTAACCCTCAAATTTAATCTAAAGTCGTATTGAATAGAGCTAAATAAACTCCCCTCCATGAACAAGATGCTAGAAGCCGATAAGCATTTCCTTCACGAAAAGCTAAGTGTCAACGCCAACTGTGTATGGTTGAGTTAAAAACTTAGCATTCAAACTCTCCCTAACACTCCGGAAAACTCCTATATAGATAAGCTAGGTTTATCACCTGCCGATGCTATTGCATAGCGAATGTCATCAATAAAATGCTGCTGAGTCTCGATTATACCGTCTGAAAAGGTAACGGGTTCATGAGGTCCGGCAATCAAAAGTACGTTGGTAAAATCTGATACATTAAAGTTCTCTGCCACCACGTTCTTTGAATGAAAATCTAACACGATTTTAGCAACTTTCTCTTCAAGTACGAGTAGTTGCTCCTCTGTTATTTTCATTCTCGATAATGCAACACGAACACACTTTTCCTGTTTCGTTGTTTGTTCCTTTATGATCTCTGTATATTTGTCATTAAGCTTTGAGTTGTCGGCATAACTATAATAGAGAGGACCATGCAACGTGATGTTGTTTTCCTCGTCGACATAAACCAGATCGAGCAGTTCAAGCGCTCCCAGATAATCTGACATGCTTTGTTTTGAAAGATCATACTTTTTCATGAGAATGGTATAGCCGTCTTTTCCTCGTAGCATACGTAGTTCACGGTAGAAATCGTAAAGGTGGGGAAATTGGAAAAAGACTTCGTCTTGCGTGTGGCTAAAGTAGTCCTGATCCTCAGCTTGAAGTTGGTTAGCCAGCTTTTGTAACTCATCTAATGTGCAATCTACTGCTCGGCAGTACTCTAGTAGTTTATCTAAAGCTAGGTTCGTACTAGTAAGATGGCGCTTGAAGGTTGACAGCGGCATCCCCATTTTTTCTGATAGCTCTCGATACGTTAGCCCTTTTGTTTTTATCGCCTGCCTTAACGCTGCCAACAAGTACTCGGGAGTGAGTTCTCTCATTAAAAGTTCCTAGTTCTCTGTTACGTTTATATTATATTTGTAACAATTTAGAACCAAGTAGCAAGACATAAGTTCATATTTTTATAAGAAAAACGTGAATTAATATATCATTGATCACATTTATCAACCCGATACCTGCCCACGTAATGCATTCAGTTTCATTATAAATTACAAATCATTTAGATTATAAACACTGTAAACAACATGCCATTCGTCGCATTTAATGCTATTTTTAAGCGGAAATTTGAGTGTTTCCTACTCAAAGCACAACCCTAATTTAGAATATTCACCCTAAAAAGCATATTGGCAAAATTGCATCTTTATGCAAAATCGTAATGTTTATTTTCGGTGAATTGCTTTTTTGCAAACACTACGATCGACATCAACCAAGTGAGCACGTAAAAACAGTAAGTGTATAACAGAGATTCCAAAAATAATGATAGGAATGTAGATGCTCGGCACTGATACCGCGATGTGAACCAAAGTCATTTTGAGCTTTTCAATTGCTCCAACCGAATGCTCAATTCCTTTGATATTGCCATCAGCAAAAATACCAAAAGCAAGATAATACAACATTAGATACATCAAGATAGATTCTTTCCACTGCCCTCTCTCCAAGTGAAGAATAGCCACAATGGAAACAAGCCAAGACAATAGTAATAAAGCAAGCAAACCCAAGAAGTCGATAGGAAAAGACAACATGGTGGCAAGTAGATTACCTTTAGCTGCTAACGTCGCAACGAGCAAGCAAACGCAGAAAGTCACAATCGTATTGTTCAACACCGTATCACGCATAAATACACCTCCCTTTTCAGGGGGCGGATTATGAATCACAATCGACCATCTGCATTTTGCTTAAGAGGGTTAGTCGAGGGAAAGTTTACAAATCCATCTTATTAATCATGACTTTGCAACACACCGTACAGTGCTATCTATTTCTAAACGAGCTTTACTGCGGTACCAAATGCAAGAATTTCCGAAGAGCCATCCACTATCGAACTGGTGGTAAAACGGATGCCGACGACGGCATCTGCTCCTAGGTTCGCTGCATCTTCAACCATTCTTTGAATAGCAATATTACGGGCTTCAGTCATCATTTCGGTATAGCCTCGAATCTCTCCGCCAACAATGCTTTTTAAACCGGCCATGAAGTCACGCCCAATGTGCTTTGACTGAACCACATTGCCCGTCACGACACCTTTTATCTCGGCAATCTCTCGCCCAGGAATCGTCTCGGTTGTTGAATAAATCATGTTATACCTCAGTAAGATAGTTAGATAACTCAATTAAGTTACCATCTGGGTCTCTGATGTAAACCGATAGGATGTTACCAATTGCACCTGTCCGTTGGACGGGGCCATCAATAACCTCGATAGAATGGAAGTTTAAATGGGAAAGCACGTTTGCAATTGGCGTATCACATACAAAACACAAGTCGGCACTCCCAGAGGCCACCTGACTCGCCTTAGGTTCAAATTCATTGCCAAGCTGATGAAGATTTATCTTCTGCCGCCCATATACCAAAGCAACACGACCTTCCCCAAAAGTAACACTTTCCATACCTAGAACTTGTGTATAGAACTCCAGTGTGGTTTGAATGTCTTTAACAGTCAGTACAAGGTGATCCAAGCGATTTATTTTCATTAAAGCCTCTCTACAATGCTTCAGATGAGATGACTGCCTCAATCTCAATAGATAAGTCGGGGTGAATCAAACGGCTCACCTCGACTAATGAACAAGCTGGCAAATAACCTTCATAGAAGTCGAATAACACCGAACGAATCTCTGGCAATTGGTTCATGTCGGTTACAAATATGGTCAGCTTGACCAAATCGCGTTTCTCTCTTTGTTCTTCGGCGAGTATTTGCGACAAGTAAGACAGAATCGTTTTTGTTTGCTCGATTAGACTTCCACTTTGGCTTGGTGAACCCATAGCTGTCAGCCCTGACACATACAAGGTCTCGCTATGTCTTGTCGCATGAACATAAGGACCAGAAATTTGCGGCAAAAATTCGTAACTGATTCGTTGAACCATTTTGACTTCCCCTTCCCTAGCGGTTGTATTTTCGTTTGTTCAGTATCTCTTTCACTTGGTGCGTTTTTTCTAAATCTATCTCATAAACATTGGCCAGCGCACAAATATAATAGAGTGCGTCATAGAGCTCTTCCGCGATTGTTCCTTTAATTGTGTCCTCTGTCGGCTGACCTGTAGCGCCTTTCCTAATCGATTCAGACAGTTCACCTACTTCTTCAATCAGTTTGAGAAAGTAATGGTGCTTCTGTTCCGGGTCGTGATCAAACTCTTTTATATGCGCTTGCAGTTCACGGATTTTCATTCCTAGTCCTTTTGCTTGTTGTCCGAATCCACCCTACCATAAGTAGATAACAGAATGATTTAACGTGATATTCCTTTGCTTAAAACAATGCAGTGATAGTCGCGCCCTAACTCATGCTCAGTATCATCAAATTGCTCTATCTGATTGAAGCCTTGCTTAAACCAAAAACGAAAAGCGTCGATATTCTCAACGTACACGTTCAGCATAGCTTTATCGAAAGGCGCATACTCAAGAGCAACTGCCAGTGTGCTATCAACGATTTCCTTTCCTAAACCTCTGCCTTGATACTTAGGAGTCAAGCACAACATTGGTATCCATAAGCATTCTTTCTCAGGAAAATTTAGTTCGAGTTGGATATGACCTATAGCATCCCCCTCTTTTGTCAAGATTTTCCTGAGGTAGAAGGCTTCTAGATCTTCCGGCCTTTTCAGCAAAGCACTCTTTGAAATTAGCGCTTCATACTCGCAAATCGGCCAGTCACGAAAGGTATGGTCTTGAGCCACTTTTGGATGATTAGAGGCGAATAGAGACTTAGCCAATTCGGCCTGCGTGGTGTCGAAAGTAGAAAAAATTAAGTTCTTTGATTCCCAATAGCTCGGTAACACAGATACTCCTTATCCATGATGTGATGAGTCGGGGCAAAATAACAAATCCAGTCATCAGAGCAACTGATTTGGTCAGAGTTGGGATGTAAGCAGGGAAACGGGAAACGGGAAACGGGAAACGGGAAACGGGAAACGGGAAACGGGAAAGTTTACGCCAGCGAAAGCTGAAGGCAATAAAAAAGGAGAGCTAATGCTCTCCTTCTCTTAATCCTAAACTGCTAATTAAAGAGCAGCTTTCGCTTTTTCAACTAGAACAGCAAATGCTGCTTTGTCGAATACTGCGATGTCCGCTAGGATCTTACGGTCGATCTCGATAGATGCTTTCTTAAGACCGTTGATGAAACGGCTGTAAGATAGACCATTTTGACGAGATGCTGCGTTGATACGTGCAATCCATAGTTGACGGAATTGACGTTTCTTAGCGCGACGGTCACGGTAAGCGTATTGACCAGCTTTAGTAACTGCTTGGAAAGCTACGCGGTAAACACGTGAACGTGCACCGTAGTAACCTTTAGCTTGTTTTAGAACTTTCTTATGACGTGCACGAGCTTGTACACCACGTTTTACGCGAGGCATTATGCTTCTCCTAAACTAAACGATTGATAACTAAAAAGAATTAAGCGTATGGCATCATACGAACAACTGCAGCAACTTCACAACGTGGAAGAATTGCATTTGGACGTAGTTGACGCTTGTTCTTAGTAGTACGCTTAGTCAGGATGTGACGTTTAGTAGCGTGCTTGTACTTAATACCACCAGCAGTTTTCTTAAAACGCTTAGCAGCACCTTTGTTGGTTTTCATCTTAGGCATGATGAATAACTCCGCATTGAGTAGGTTTAATAAACAACGTAATTAGGGCGAACAAAACCCAGCCGCTATACCTTTTATTAGAAGGAAAGGCGGCTAGGTCTTAATTACTTGATGAGCCGTTAATTACTTCTTTTTAGGGGCAAGAACCATGATCATCTGACGACCTTCAATCTTACTTGGGAAAGATTCCACTACAGCAAAGTCTACAGTGTCTTCTTTCAAGCGATTTAGAACGTCAACACCGATGTCTTGGTGTGCCATTTCTCGGCCACGGAAGCGAATTGTTACCTTCACTTTGTTGCCTTCTTCAAGGAAACGCGTCAGGTTGCGTAGTTTTACCTGATAGTCTCCAATATCAGTTCCAGGACGGAATTTTACTTCCTTAATCTGAACCTGCTTTTGCTTTTTCTTCTGCTCTTTAGCAGATTTGCTCTTCTCAAAGAGGAATTTGCCGTAGTCCATAACACGACATACTGGCGGCTCAGCGTTAGGACTGATCTCCACAAGATCCATGCCTGCTTCTTCAGCAGCTGCGATCGCTTCTTGAATCGATACAACACCAACTGATTCACCGTCAGCGCCTGTTAGTCGAACTTCACGAACGCCACGAATTTCACCGTTCATACGGTGTGGGTTTTGTTTTACCGGCTGTTGGCCGCGTCTTCCGCCTTTAATAGCTTATTCCTCCAGATTGAGCTTACGGCTTGAAATCTCGTCTTGGATGTATGAAATGAAATCATCCACTTTAAATTTGCCGAGATCTTTACCTTTACGAGTACGTACTGCGATTTCGCCAGCTTCCATCTCTTGGTCACCGACAACAAGCATATACGGTACACGCTTCAAAGTGTGTTCGCGGATTTTAAAGCCAATCTTCTCATTTCTCAAGTCCGCTTTAGCTCTAATTCCACTTTTTTGTAGTTTTTGTACTACTTCCTGAACATAATCTGACTGTTTATCAGTAATGTTCATAAGAATTGCCTGTTCCGGCGCCAACCAAGTTGGGAAGAAACCTGCATAATCTTCGATAAGAATACCAATGAAACGCTCTAGTGAACCTAGAATCGCACGGTGAATCATCACCGGAACAAGACGTTCATTGTTTTCACCTACATAAGTTGCACCTAGGCGACCTGGTAGGTTGAAGTCTAGCTGAACAGTACCACACTGCCATGCACGGTCTAGACAGTCGTATAGTGTGAATTCGATCTTAGGACCGTAGAATGCACCCTCACCTTCTTGAATCTCGTATGGAATTTCCATTGATTCTAGAGACTGTTTCAATGCTTCTTCAGATTGATCCCAGATTTCATCTGAACCTACGCGTTTTTCTGGACGAGTAGACAGTTTCACTACGATGTTGTCGAAACCAAATGTTTGGTACGTATCGTACACCATCTTGATACAATTTGTTACTTCTTCTTGAATTTGGCTCTCAGTACAGAAAATGTGAGCGTCATCCTGAGTGAAGCCACGTACACGCATAATACCGTGTAGTGCACCAGATGGTTCATTACGGTGACATGAGCCGAACTCAGCCATACGTAGTGGTAGGTCGCGGTACGATTTTAGACCTTGGTTAAAGATCTGTACGTGACCTGGACAGTTCATTGGCTTGATCGCGTATTCACGGTTCTCAGAAGAAGTTGTGAACATCGCGTCTGCGTATTTGTCCCAGTGACCAGAGCGTTCCCAAAGAACACGGTCCATCATTAGAGGACCTTTTACTTCTTGGTAACCGTACTCATCTAACTTAGCGCGGATGAATACTTCTAGATCACGGAAGATAGACCAACCGTTGTGATGCCAGAACACCATGCCTGGTGCTTCTTGCTGCATGTGGAATAGGTCTAGTTGCTTACCAATCTTACGGTGGTCACGCTTAGCTGCTTCTTCTAAACGAGTTAGGTGCGCTTTCAATGCTTTCTTATCGTGGAAAGCGGTACCGTAGATACGTTGAAGCATTTTGTTGTCGCTGTTACCACGCCAGTAAGCACCTGCAACATTCAATAGAGTGAAATGTTGACAGAAGCTCATGTTAGGAACGTGAGGACCACGACACATGTCGATGTATTCTTCATGGTGGTAAAGACCTGGACGATCATCACGAGATACGTTTTCGTCTAGGATTTCCACTTTGTATGGTTCGCCACGTGATTCAAACGTATCACGTGCTTCCTGCCAGCTAACTTTTTTCTTAACAACTTCGTACTTGGTTTTCGCTAGCTCTTTCATACGCTTTTCAATCTTTTCAAGATCGTCTTGCGTTAGAGACTCATCTAAGTCGATGTCGTAGTAGAAGCCGTTGTCGATGGTTGGACCGATCGCCATTTTAGCTTGAGGGTAAAGCTGCTTAAGAGCGTGACCAAGAAGGTGAGCACAAGAGTGGCGAACGATTTCTAGACCGTCTACTTCATCTTTTACTGTGATGATCTCAAGACTTGCGTCTTCTTCAATTAGATCGTACGCATCAACGCGGTTACCGTTTACACGACCAGCGATAGTTGCTTTTGCAAGACCAGGACCGATCGATTGCGCAACTTCCATAGTAGAAACTGGGTTGTCAAATTGACGCTGACTGCCGTCAGGAAGAGTAATAATAGGCATGCTATGTCCTTTACAGTGGTGTTGCACACCAAGCAACACATGTTATTCAAATTAGAAGATATTTCGAGAGTCGATGACGGTCGCTCAGTAACACGAATACCGGACCTTCATCGGAACGAGGATTGTACATAGCTCACATTTAGAATGCAAAGGTGGAATTAAATTGAGCTAAGTTATTTCATATTCATCAGAAGCTGAGGATTGATGAACTAATTAAATTGAACAGCGTTCGATATTCAATGAAACTATAATTAATTTTATTGATAAAGATATAGTTAAGAAAGCATCTTATGCATTTTAGATTGAGACTAAGTCTTATTTCCTTACTCACTGCTTATCCTTCTATTACATATGCTACTAGCGACCTTTACGGCCCGCTTCGTTCATATGCTCAATCTCCTATCCAGGTTGTCAGCCACACCAATGTCCTTCGCTCTGGATATAGCCTCCCCTCCGGTTATGTTGAAGCGTATACGTCAGGCACAATTGCTAGCGTCTGGGCTCATACCAGCGACTATTCACTCGACTATTACCACAACCAACTCGAGTTAGGCGGCAAGTGGCAAATCAATGAAAAGTGGCAATGGGAGTTGAACTATCGCTGGGTTTTTGCAGCAGATAACCATTTAGATGGACTGACCGAAAGCTTTCACGACTTTTTTGGTATTGGACAGAATGGACGTGATGAGGTCGATAAGAACCGTTTCTATATGTCGATGCCTGAATACGACATATTAATAGAAGATTTCGAAGGCGAAACGCTAGCGAATAATCTCTCTACCTACCTTCAATATCAGCTATTACAAAATGAGCATCATGGTCTGTCTATTGGCGGGAGTCTCTATTACAACGATGTGCCACACGGTACCTTCAAAGGTACAAGCTTTGAGCAAGGCCTACAAATTAATTACACCTACCAATTGAATTCAGCCAATGTGTTCTATTCGATGGTTGGAATGACATTCCGCTCTGGCGATCGTGCTCTAAAAGACTTCCCCTACCGCCACAACACCGCTGCATTTGCCTTCGGCTATCGGTATGCACTCAAAGAAAACCATCACTTCATTCTCGAATATCATTGGTATCAAGGTTCGACAGAAGGACCTAGCGAGTTTGCCGATGCATCAAATGAGTTTGTGATTGGATATCGCTATTTAATGGAGAACTCAGCTATTGAGATAATGGCGATTGAGAATGCGAGAAATATGGACAACAGTACCGATATCGCCTTTACGTTTGGATATCGGTACTTGTTCTCTCCAGAAACGGAGAGTTAGGAGTATTACAGATTTAACGTTGGCGCGACTGCTGCCGCAACTTGTGAATCAGACGCTCCGATCGGTAGCGAGAAAGAACGGTATTGGTCGCCAGACATGCTAAATGAGCGGTCGATCTCCGCTAAGCAATGGATCGTTCCACCGTCCAAGATAAAGGAAAGCTCAATCTCTTTAGTAGAAACAAAACCGTTATTCCGAAACTCTAGTTCTTGGTAAATGCCAGAGCGAGAAGAGAAGGTATTGCCACGTAAGAAACCTTTCTCTACATCTGCTTTCACCATAGTAAAGCCCGCTTGTTCAATCGCTTGAATCACGCGAGAGGCTACTGGTAAAGGCTTAACTTCAATGTAATCTCGGTCGCGCGGGTCAATCGCAAAACCGATATCCAATGTCGTTTCTACCCACACATGGCACTGATTTTTTAGCGCACTAACCGCGGTAATAGGCGTTTCATCATGCAGCTTAAGCTCAAATGGCACCTGCTTTTCTTCATTCGGCTGAATGACAAACGGTTCAACCGCCTTCAATTGATCAATAGTGAAAGTTTGGTAACTAACGCTGTCGTCTGCTTCGACTTTCATTTCCGTGTTCAGTTTGATGGTGATGGCATCAATTTGTTGTTCGACATCACCACCTTTGATGTGAACGTGACCACGTAAAGTTGCGCCTTGATATACGCTCATTTCATCTAAAATCGTATCCACTTTTGCTGAGCCGATACCAAGTGACGCTTTTAGTTTCTTAAACATACGATTCCTTTGTGACTGTCTGTTTTCGTTATTTTGATAAGTCTCTGTTTACACAACTGATCAAAATCCTGCAAGTAATAGACGATAAGAATGCGGAGTAATTCCTTTTATCAGCGCACAAAATGACTCTATCTGTTTGCAATTTGTGCATAGATTACGCACTATTTGTATAGTCAATTAAAAGGAAGTCATTATGTCTGCGCCCCTCTACATGCAAATCAAACAGTTTATCCTCGATAAAATTGATTCGGGTGAGTGGATGGTTGGACATCGTATCGCAACTGAAATCGAATTGACGGAACAGTTTGGTGTCAGCCGAATGACCGTTAACAAAGCGATTCGAGACTTAGTCAATGAAGGCAAACTGCAACGCCGCCCTCGCCTCGGTACCTTTGTTTGTGATCCGGCTGAGAAGTCTGAATCCCCCCTATTAGACATACGCAACATTGCCGATGAAATAACGAATCGGGGCCGCGCTCATCACAGTGAAGTGCTACAGCAAATCGCTATCAAAGCCGATGACAGTATTGCGACAAAACTTGGCGTGATGCTAGGTACCACAGTGTTTTACAGCGAGATCATCCACTTTGAAGACGGTAATCCAATCCAGCTTGAGCTGCGTTGGGTCAACAGCCAGTACGCACCTAGTTACCTACGACAAGACTTTACTTGCATGACACCAAACCAGTACCTTTCTGATAACTGTCCTCTCAGTGCAATAGAGCACACTGTTGAGGCGATAGTGCCAGAGGGACGCGTTAAACAAGACTTGAAAATGCAAGCTAACGAGCCTTGTTTACTGCTCAACCGCCGAACGTGGAGTCAAGATAAACTGGTGAGTACTGCGCTACTTTACCATCCGGGCAATAAGTACAAATTAAGCTCTAAGATCCTGCTATAAACTAGGCGTTACTTCTTCGTTTTGATCACATTTCAGCAACATTAGCCTTGCCAGTGATGCTTTTTTCTCCTATTTATTTGTATATACATTTAAAAGTACAAATCAAAGGGAAGTATCAGAATGGATTTGCTGATTGAAAATGCACGCCTCGTCACTATGCAAGAAGGAGAGCAAGGCTACCTACCCTCTCCCCTTGCTCGCGTCGGCATTCGGTCAGGAAAAATTGTTGCACTCAGTACCGCAGCAAGAGGCGAAGACAGCGCAGAAACCGAATCCATCCTGAATCCAGACCACTACGAACAAACCATTGATCTTCAAAGCAAGCTGTTGCTACCAGGTTTGATTGATTGCCACACTCATCTTGTGTACGCCGGGAATCGTGCCAACGAGTTTGAAATGCGCCTTAACGGTGTGCCTTATGAAGAGATCGCCAAACAAGGCGGCGGTATTCTTTCTACCGTTCGTGCAACCCGCGAAGCAAGCGAAGAGCAACTTATTGAACTCGCTCTACCACGTTTAGATGGATTGCTTGCAAGCGGTGTTACCTCAGTCGAAGTTAAGTCTGGTTACGGACTGACACTGCGAGATGAAATCAAGATGCTGCGCGCAGCGAAAGCCTTAGAACAAGAGCGCAAAGTAAAAATCACCACAACCCTACTCGCCGCTCATGCACTTCCACCAGAATTTAAAGACCGCGCTGACGATTATATCCAGCATATTTGTGACGACATCATTCCCCTCGTGGCAGAGGAAAAGCTCGCCACCAGCGTCGATGTGTTTTGTGAATCGATAGGTTTTAACTTAGCTCAAACCGAGCGTGTCTTTGAGACAGCAAAAAAACACGGTTTGCATGTCAAAGGCCATACTGAACAGCTTTCTGATTTAGGCGGCACTACGCTAACAGCAAAATACAATGGCCTTTCTGCCGATCATATTGAATATCTCGATGAAATTGGTGTGCGGGCGCTTGCCAATTCCCCGACTGTGGCAACCTTGCTCCCTGGTGCGTTTTACTTTTTACGTGAAACCCAATTACCACCTATCGAATTACTTAGAACGCACAAGGTGCCAATGGCGATAGCGACAGATATCAACCCTGGCACGTCACCGTTCGCAGATTTAACCCTGATGATGAACATGGCTTGCACTCTGTTCCGCCTAACCCCTCAAGAAGCACTGCGTGGCGTCACTCAAAACGCAGCAAGAGCACTGGGTTATGGGAAGTCTCGTGGCGTGATTGAAATCGGTTATGACGCGGATTTCTCAATTTGGGATATCGAACACCCAGCAGACCTTAGTTACCAAGTCGGCGCAAAACGTTTAGTAGGTCGTATAGTAAATGGTGAATATGTCTCTCACGGAGGACTGTAACATGGCTCAATCAGATCCAAATACCGCTCCATTTCACTGGCAAGGTCGCCACGATGCAGAAGATGGAGAACTGGGTAAGCGCGTTCACCACGTGATTAAAAATATTTCTGTTGAAGAGTTACCGAGCAGAAGCGAAGGTATCTCAATCCTTGGTTTTGCGACCGACGCGGGTGTTGCCAGAAATAAAGGCCGTATTGGTGCGAAAAAGTCACCGGATTTAATCCGTCGTGCCCTAGCAAATCTCGCTTGGCACCAAGATGCACCACTTTACGATCTCGGCACCGTCGTTTGCGAAGACGACCTACTAGAGAGCAGCCAATCGCAATGCGCAGCTACGGTTGCTCAAGCGCTGCCCCATTCACCTGTCGTAGTATTAGGGGGCGGGCATGAGATCGCTTGGGCATCATTTTCCGGGTTGGCCGAGTACTTCAAAACCCATCACCCAGACAAGCAGCCGAAGATTGGCATTATCAACTTCGACGCACACTTCGACCTGCGCGCTTTTGAAAGCTCTCTGGCAGAGGTAAAACCGAGCTCAGGCACACCATTTAATCAAATTCATCACTTCTGCCAACGCAATGATTGGAAGTTTCATTACGCTTGCATTGGCGTCAGTCGCAGCAGCAATACCAAAGCGCTATTCCACAAAGCGGACGAACTCAATGTTTGGTATGTGGAAGACAAACAGCTTTGCTACATGAACCACAGCTACCATTTAACGCAACTACAGCACTTTATCGATGACTGCGACTACCTCTATCTAACGATTGATTTGGACGTGTTCCCTGCGGCAACAGCACCGGGTGTAAGCGCTCCAGCGGCAAGAGGGGTCAGCTACGACATCATTTCGCCGTTTCTCGACCGAATCCTACATTACAAAAACAAGCTCATGCTGGCAGACATTGCCGAGTATAACCCCACTTATGACGTCGATAGCCAAACCGCTCGATTGGCAGCCCGCCTATGTTGGGACATTGCCAATGCCATGGCAGAGAAAGACCATAAACCAAAATAACCTAACCCAATAAGAATCAACTCGAACAGCACTTTACTCGAGTAGAAATAGCCAAGCACAGACTTGGTACACACGTGAAACTAAAGGAGTCTTAAAATGACACAGCGCCAGGGACAAGATCCACGACTTGATACAAGCAGAACAATTCGTGCTCCACACGGTACACAACTGCGCGCCAAATCTTGGCTGACGGAAGCCCCGCTTCGTATGCTGATGAACAACCTTGATCCAGATGTAGCCGAGCACCCTCACTCGCTTGTTGTATACGGTGGTATTGGTCGAGCAGCACGAAATTGGGAATGCTTCGATAAGATTGTTGAAGTGTTAGAAAGACTCGACGATGACCAAACTCTTCTCGTCCAATCAGGCAAACCAGTTGGCGTTTTCCCGACTCATAAAAATGCGCCACGCGTTCTGATTGCGAACTCAAACCTAGTACCACATTGGGCCAACTGGGAGCACTTCAATGAGCTCGATAAACAAGGCTTGATGATGTACGGACAGATGACTGCAGGTAGCTGGATTTACATCGGTTCACAAGGCATTGTTCAAGGCACTTACGAAACCTTTGTCTCAGTAGCTAAAAAGCACTTTAACGGCGACGCGAAAGGTCGTTGGATTTTAACTGGCGGCCTTGGCGGTATGGGGGGGGCGCTCAACCTCTAGCTGGCACAATGGCAGGTTTCTCAATGATTGCTGTTGAGTGTGACGAGTCACGCATCGATTACCGTCTGCGCACAGGCTACGTCGACAAGAAAGCCACATCGCTAGATGAAGCCCTAGCGATGATCAAAGAATCCGACACGCCTATTTCAGTCGGTCTACTAGGTAACGCAGCAGACATCTTCCCTGAGCTAGTGGAACGTAACATCACGCCAGACGTAGTAACAGACCAAACCTCCGCGCACGACCCATTGAACGGCTACCTGCCTCAAGGTTGGAGCATGTCTCATGCAGCAGAAATGCGCTTACAAGACGAAGCTGGCGTAGTTAAAGCGGCAAAACAATCAATGGCTGTGCAAGTTCAAGCCATGCTAGAACTGCAAAACCGCGGCGCTGCAACACTGGATTACGGAAACAATATCCGTCAAATGGCGTTGGAAGAAGGCGTCGAAAATGCGTTTGATTTCCCAGGTTTCGTACCGGCTTACATTCGTCCTTTATTCTGTGAAGGTATTGGGCCATTCCGTTGGGCAGCGTTGTCTGGCGATCCAGAGGACATCTACAAAACCGACCAAAAAGTAAAAGAGCTGATCCCAGATAACCCTCATCTACACAACTGGCTAGACATGGCACGTGAACGCATTCAGTTCCAAGGTCTGCCTGCACGTATCTGTTGGGTAGGTCTGAAAGACCGTGAGCGCCTTGGCCAAGCCTTTAATGAAATGGTGAAAAACGGTGAACTGAAAGCACCGGTTGTTATTGGCCGTGACCACTTAGACTCTGGCTCGGTAGCTAGCCCGAATCGTGAAACTGAAGGCATGATGGATGGCTCTGATGCGGTATCGGATTGGCCACTACTTAATGCTCTATTGAACACCGCAGGCGGCGCAACTTGGGTATCACTTCACCATGGTGGCGGCGTTGGCATGGGCTTCTCTCAACACTCAGGTATGGTGGTTTGTTGTGACGGCAGTGATGATGCGTCTGAGCGTATTGCTCGCGTACTTCACAATGACCCAGCGACGGGCGTTATGCGTCATGCCGATGCGGGATATGACATCGCAAAACAATGTGCAGCCGAGCAAAAACTGGATTTGCCAATGCTTAATGAAGAACTGAAAAAGCTGAAGTAAGGATGAAAGACATGCTCAATTTAACGCTAAAGCCAGGCCATATTAGCTTAAACGAATTGCGTCAGGTGAGCCGCTCACCTGTCAACCTTACTCTCGACCAAGAAGCCATTCCGGCCATTGAGGAAAGCACTCAAGTTGTCGACCGAGTGATTGCAGAAGATCGCACCGTTTATGGCATCAATACGGGTTTCGGTCTACTCGCAAACACTCGTATTGCGCCGGAAGATCTAGAAACGCTGCAACGCAGTATTGTGCTTTCACACGCTGCTGGTATCGGTAAATTCATGTCCGACGAGACCGTTCGTTTGATGATGGTGCTGAAAATCAACAGCCTTGCGCGTGGTTTCTCAGGCTTGCGTTTGAAAGTGATCAACATGCTGATTGATTTGGTGAACGCACAAGTTTATCCATGCGTGCCACAAAAAGGCTCAGTAGGCGCATCGGGTGACTTAGCGCCGCTGGCTCACATGAGTACGGTACTTCTTGGTGAAGGCCAAGCGCGTCACAATGGCAAAGTCATTTCTGGCTTAGAAGCTCTGCAAATTGCTGGTCTAGAACCAATCACACTGGCACCTAAAGAAGGCCTTGCACTGCTTAACGGTACTCAAGCATCAACGGCGTTTGCGTTAGAAGGCTTGTTCATTGCCGAAGATTTGTTCTCATCTGCTACCGTTTGTGGCGCGATGTCAGTAGAAGCAGCACTGGGCAGCCGTCGCCCGTTCGACCCACGTATCCACCGTGTTCGTGGCCATCGCAGCCAAATGGATGCGGCGTTAGCGTATCGACATATGTTAGAAGCAACCAGTGAGATTGGTGAATCCCATACCAACTGTGAAAAGGTTCAAGACCCTTATTCACTGCGCTGTCAGCCTCAAGTTATGGGTGCTTGTTTACAACAAATTCGCAATGCGGCAGACACTCTGCAAGTAGAGGCGAACTCGGTATCGGATAACCCGCTTGTGTTCGCAGAAGACGACGACGTCATCTCTGGTGGTAACTTCCATGCTGAGCCCGTTGCTATGGCCGCGGATAACCTTGCTCTTGCGATTGCAGAGATTGGTAGTTTGTCAGAGCGTCGCATGGCACTGCTTATTGATAGTGCTCTGTCTAAACTTCCTCCATTCTTGGTCGACAATGGCGGCGTCAACTCGGGCTTTATGATTGCGCAGGTAACGTCAGCAGCGCTTGCGAGTGAAAACAAAACACTGGCTCACCCAGCTTCTGTCGATAGCTTGCCAACATCCGCAAACCAAGAAGACCACGTATCAATGGCGACCTTCGCAGCTCGTCGTCTGAAAGAGATGGGTGAAAACACGCGTGGTATTTTGGCGGTTGAATACTTGTCAGCAGCGCAAGGGTTGGATTTCCGCGCGCCAAACAAATCTTCTGAACGTATCGAGATTGCAAAACAAATGCTGCGTGAAAAAGTGTCGTTCTACGACAAAGACCGCTACTTCGCACCAGATATTGAGCAAGCCAACGCACTACTCAAGCTTGCTCTTCATAACGCATTGATGCCAGAGAGCTTGCTCCCTAGCGTGCATTAATCATTATTGCTGATGACCTAAAGGCTCCTTCGTGGAGCCTTTATTGTATTTATACGCATCGCGTCCTTCAATGATATGGTAAATTACTGATTTATAGCCATACTGAATAGTGCAATACAAAAGCGCCATTTTTGGTGCTTTATTCCGCTGAGTTATCGTTTCATTGTTAAGATACAGTGAAGTTTTCACTGGATGGACCATTGCTACGCAGATATTCGCATATAATCCCTGACAGTTTTGGTTACTACGTAAAAATTATGTTTCTAACACCTTATTTTTCAAATACTAATCACCAATTTCAGTTCACTCGTGAGCAAGCAAGTCACTTCGCAAAACGCGTAGCTGGTGATTACAACCCTATCCATGATGAAGACAACAAACGCTTTTGTGTGCCTGGCGATCTGCTTTTTGCTGTTTTGCTGAGCAAAGAAGGCGTAAGCCAAAAGATGCGTTTCGATTTCTCCGGAATGGTAAATGATGGTGTTGCACTTCACATTGAAAATAAGTGTGAAAAAGAGAGTGCGGTAGTCGATGATGCGGGCAAAGAATACCTGCACATGTCGCGTGAAGGTGAAACTAACCACAACCCTGCGTTCATTGAGCATGTCGTAACAAACTACGTTCAATTCTCTGGCATGAACTTCCCTCACATCATGGTTCCTCTAATGGAAGAGAAACAAATGATGATCAACTGCCAACGACCTCTAGTAATCTACGAGAGTATGGAAGTGGAATTCAGCCGTCTGGACCTAACTCATCCAGAAGTGGACTTTACGGGTGCAACGTTTGACGTTGAAGGCAAACGAGGCTTAGTGACGCTAAACTTCGCTTTCAAAGAAGATGGTGAAGTTGTTGGTAAAGGCATTAAGCGCATGGTAGCTAGTGGCCTTAAGCCATACGACCAAGAGGCGGTAGACGATTTAGTTCAACGCTTCCACGAACGCAAAGACGCTTTTTTAGCAAAGTTCGCTAAGGCAGCTTAACCAGCCGCCGACCAGTTCTCAAAAAAGCCCAGCAAATCGCTGTAATGCCGTTCGGATAAGCATTAATGCTTATATCTAAATGGATATTTTGTAGGGACAAAAAGGACTGAACGTGGATACGTTCGGTCCTTTCTTTTATCCGGTAAAATGAAGTGACTTATGCTTTCCCTCATTTGCTTGAGTTTGCTCGGTAGAGTTCCATCAGGACTAAGTGCCAACCAACGTAACTGGGTATCTATTAAGTTTATTGCCGCTGTAAAGCTAACTCTAGTTGGGCTTACATCGGCGTCTTGAGCAATATGAATCATCTCTAG